>NZ_STGF01000008.1 GCF_005222705.1 Paenibacillus sp. SY21-1
GCCCGCACAGCGGCGCGCGGAGCCGCCGCAGGCGGCCTCGCCGGCGGCGCGGCGCTGGCGCAGCAGCGCACCGCTGCTGCGCGGCTTGCCGCCGCGGCGGAGCTGCTTGCGCCGCACGAGGCGCTGGCGCAAACGGCGCTCGCGATGCGCGAGAAGGCGAGCCGTCTCGCGGACAGCCGCTTTACCATCGCGCTGTTCGGCGCGTTCAGCGCGGGCAAATCCTCGCTCGCCAACGCGCTGATCGGCGAGCCGGTGCTGCCGGTGTCGCCGAATCCGACGACTGCGGCGATTAACCGGCTGGTGCCGCCAACCGAGGCTCAGCCGCACGGAACCGCCCGGATCGTCATGAAAGCGCGAGAGGGGCTTTTGGATGACGTCCGTTACTCGCTTGCGCTGCTAGGGGAAACACCGCAGGAGGATGCGGATGCGCTTATGCGCTCGATCGACAAGCTCGCTCCCGAATCGATTGGCGCCGGCGGGCGACCGCATTACAGCTTTTTGCGCGCCGCAAGAGCGGGCTGGGCGGAGCATGAGAGACTGCTGGGCCAGGAGCTGTCCGTCAATCAGGACGAGTATGAGCGCTATGTGGCGGAGGAGTCTAAATCCTGCTTCGTCAGCGAGATCGAGCTGTTCTATGATTGTCCGCTGACCGCGCAGGGCATCGTGCTCGTCGATACGCCGGGGGCGGACTCGGTCAACGCAAGGCATACGGGCGTCGCGTTCAACTATATTAAAAACGCGGACGCCGTCCTGTTCGTCACGTACTACAACCATGCCTTCTCGCAGGCCGATCGCCAGTTTCTCATGCAGCTTGGACGAGTGAAGGATCAGTTCGAGCTGGATAAAATGTTTTTCCTCGTCAATGCCGCCGATCTGGCCGCCGATGAGGAGGAGCTGGCTGGCGTGCTCGGGCATGTCGAGAGCAATTTGCTGCAGCATGCCATCCGCCATCCGCGGCTGTTCCCTGTCTCCAGTCTGCAGGCGCTTGACGCCAAGCAGGAGGGCGACGCGGAGCTGCTGGCGAAATCGGGAATTGAAGCGTTTGAGCAATCCTTTTTATCGTTTATACATCAGGATTTGGGAAGCTTGGCCGCTGCGTCGGCCGAATTGGATTTGCGAAGGGCCATTGCAACGCTTTCGGGCTGGCTGTCAAGCGCGCGGGGCGATGACGATGCGCGCGCTGCGGAGCAGCTAAGATTGCAGGGAGCCGCGCAGAGGGCAGAAGCGGAGCTGGCGGCGCTAGCAGGCTCGCAGCTGCCGGAGCAGCTGGTGCAGGAGCTTGGCGAGCTGCTGTATTACGTCGTGCAGCGTCTCCAATTCCGCTTGGGCGAGTTTTACAATCTGGCGTTTAATCCGGCCTCCCTTCAGGATGACGGACGCGATTTACGCAAGGCGCTATGGACGTCTTGGCTGGAGCTTCAGCGGTTGGTGCAATTGGAGCTGTCGCAGGAAATGCTGGCCACTTCCCTTCGAATGGAGCGCGGCATACACACGCTGCTTGGCAAGCAGTACGCGGCATGCACGGACCGGATCGCCGGCGACATCGGCGGCTACACGCCGCTTCCATACGCCAAGGCCGGGCTGCCGACACCTGAGCCGCCAAAGGCTTGGGAAACCGCTGCGGTAGACAGTAAGCTGCTATCGAGCCGTTTCAAGTCGCCGCGGCAGTTTTTTGAAGGCGAAGGCAAACAGCAGCTCCGCAAAGAGCTGGAAGCGCTGCTTGCTCCGTCTCTCACCGGCTGGATGAACGAGCGTACGGCAGAATGGACGGGTTTGTACAGCGAATTGTGGACACAGGCATCAGCCCATGCATGCAAGCTGCTTCGCGATGATATGCTCGGCTACATAGCGGGGCAGCAGCAATCACTGGCGGGCGGAGCGGAAACAGAGCAGCTTGAGCAGCTCTACAATCAATTGATTCATATCTAAATGTCAATGAAAGTAGTTGTTTCTATATTTTTTATCGCTGAATGCTTTTGCGGACGCCAGGCGCGTCCTGCAAAAGCATTTTTTGTCGCGGCGGATAAAGCGAGGCATCATGCGGCTTGACGCCGATTTTCAGTCTTTTGCTCCATGCTTTCCGCCTTGCTTCTGCGTGTAGATGGTTGTTTGATTTTGTGTGCTCTCGTGCAAAAAGTGAGCAATTGGCACATTTTTGTCACGATTTAAGACTATTTGAGAGGATTAACGGTTTCTCATAATGCTAGCGGCTCGAAAAGCGGTTTCAAACACATATACGCATATTTATCCCGTTTGCTACCGTTAACCGATACTGCTAATATTCATTCATGCTTAAAAAAATGCAACGGGGAGATGGAACCACTTGGACGTGTTAAGGCAGTTGAAAGCATTTTATTGGACGGAGCGCAAGCTGTTGTATTCCTCCATTTTATGCTTAATGTGCGCGACAGCGATCGGACTTGCATATCCGAGGCTGCTTGCCTACCTCATTGACGATGTAATTACGCCGCGCAAATTCGAGCTTGTGCCGATGTTGGCTTTTTTCGTCGTCGGTGTCGTAACGTTAAAGGCAATCATGCAGTTTTTGCACGGCTTAACGGGAGGAAGACTGGGCAACCGGGTAGCCTTCAACATGAGAAATGCGCTTTACGACAAATTGCAAACCCTTTCGTTTCAGTATTACGACAAAGCCAAAACAGGCGATCTGATGTCGCGTCTGACGGCCGACCTCGAAGCGATCCGCAACTTTATCGGTTTTGGCTTCGCGCAAATTTTAAACATGGTGCTGATGGTCGTCTTTGGCGGCATCATGATGATGTCCATCCATTGGCAGCTGATGCTGATCACGCTGCTGCCGATTCCTGTGCTTATCTTTATCGCCCTTCGTTTCGAGAAGCAGATTCACCCGGCTTTCCGGGAAATGCGTCAGGCGATGAGCAATTTGACGACAGCCGTACAAGAAAACATTACGGGGGTCCGTACAGTCAAATCGTTTGCGCGCGAGAATCACGAGGTGTCCAAATTCTCGATTCGCAGCGAAGCCTATCAGACGAATCAAGTAGGGGCTTCGGGCATTTGGGCGAGATTTTTTCCGGTCATGGAGCTTGTTGCGAACTCCTGCGCAGTCATTTTGCTCATTACCGGCGGGATTTTGGTCATTCAGGGGTCCCTTAAGCTGGGCGAGTTTGTCGCCTTTTTCAGCTTGATCTGGTACATCATCGGACCGATGTGGGGGCTTGGCTTCCATATCAACAACTATACGCAGTTCAAAGCTTCAGGCGAGCGCGTAATCGGGCTAATGAACGAGCATGTGCATGTCAAAAACATTGAGGACGCCATCGTCGTTCATTCCGATATGGTAAAAGGGCATGTCCGCTTTCAGCATGTCACGTTCAGCTATCCGGATAAAAAGCCGGCCTTGACCGATATTGAAATCGACGCGCCTCCGGGGGCGGTAATCGGGCTTCTTGGGGCGACAGGCTCAGGCAAATCGACGATTATCCAGCTGCTGATGCGTGCCTACAATGTGAAAAATGGCTCGATTACGCTCGACGGCATCGATATTCGCAATCTCGATGTGCAAAGCCTGCGCCAGGTCATCGCGCCGGTCTTTCAGGAAACGTTTTTGTTCTCCGCTTCGATAAGAGACAATATCGCTTACGGCGTAAGAGATGTGACACAGGAGCAAATTGAACGGGCGGCGAAGCTTGCGAAGGCGCATGATTTCATTATGGAGCTTCCGCTCGGCTACGACACGGTTGTCGGCGAGCGCGGGATGGGCCTATCCGGCGGTCAAAAGCAGCGGATTGCGATTGCGAGGGCGCTGATCAAAAATCCGCGCATTCTCGTTCTCGACGATGCGACCAGCGCAGTGGACATGGAGACGGAGCATGAAATTCAAGCAGGCTTCAGAGAGCTGATGGCAGGCCGTACGACCTTTATCATCGCGCACCGGATTTCTTCGCTGCGTCATGCGGACGAAATCGTCGTGCTTGATGAGGGACGAATCGTACAGCGCGGTACGCATGCGGAGCTGATCGAACGCAGCGGTCCATACCGGGATACGTATAACATTCAATATGCCGATTATGAGGCGAAAGCGTCTTCTGGAGGAAGGGGAAGTACGGTATCATGAGCGCCAAAGCAAAATCTACGAACAAAAATGAACGCTTTATTTATCAGGACGACGAATTGATTGAAAAGCCGTTTAACTGGGCGCAGCTCCGCAGGCTGTTTATGTATATGAAGCCTTATAAAAAACAGCTGATGCCCGTCATATTCATGATGCTGCTGGGCACTGCGACCAGATTGGGGATTCCCGCGCTCGTTATATTGGCGATCGACACGGCGATTGCGCCCGAGAACGGAGAAACCAGCGTTCAGAACCTGCTGCTGATAGCCGGTCTTATGCTTTTCCTTTACATCATTCAGTGGGCTTCTAACACATACCGTATCAAATACACGAATATTATCGGGCAGAAGGTCATTTACGATTTAAGAAGCCATCTGTTCCAGCACATTCAGAAGCTTTCGTTCCGCTTTTATGACAAACGTCCGGCAGGCTCTGTTCTCGTCCGCGTTACGAACGATGTTAACGCCTTGCAGGATCTGTTCACGAACGGCGTCGTCAACCTGCTGATGGACTGCGTTCAGCTCGTCGGCATCGTGATTATATTGCTGGCCTGGAATTTCAAGCTGGGGCTTGCCGTCATGATTACCGTGCCGTTGATGTTCCTGGTCTCTACGACGCTGCGCAAGCGGATTCGGTTTGCATGGCAGGATGTGCGGATCAAGCAATCACGCATCAATTCCCATTTGAACGAAAGTATTCAGGGGATGAAGGTAACGCAGGCCTACGTGCAAGAGAAGGACAATATGGGCTTCTTCAATCAAATGAATTTTGTAAACGTAAAATCATGGAACAAGGCGTCTGCGCTCAATCAGTCGTTTGGCCCTGTCATTGAAATTACCGCGGCGCTGGGCACGTTTATTTTGTTCTGGTACGGCTCCCATTTGATCCAGCAGGAAGCGATAACGATCGGTCTTCTTGTCGGGTATGCCAACTATATCGGAAATTTCTGGGAGCCGATTAACCGGCTCGGTCAGATGTACTCCCAGCTGCTGATTGCGATGGCGTCGTCGGAGCGAATTTTCGAATTTATCGACGAGGACCCGACGGTCGGAGAGGCAGGACATGCGAAGCCGCTTGGCTCCATCAAAGGCAATGTGACGTTCGACCACATCGTATTCGAATACGAAAAGGGAAGACCGGCGCTTAAAAACGTGACGATTGACGTAAAAGCCGGTCAGTCGATCGCCTTGGTCGGGCATACGGGCTCGGGAAAAAGTACAATCATCAATCTGCTCTGCCGTTTCTACGATCCGGTGGAAGGACGCGTGCTGATCGACGGAATCGACATTCGTGACGTTACGATTGAAAGCTTGCGCTCTCAGGTAGGCATCGTGCTGCAGGATACGTTTATTTTTTCCGGCTCGATCCGCGACAACATTCGTTACGGCAAGCTGAACGCAACGGACGATGAAATCGTGAAGGCGGCGCAGGCGGTAGGCGCGCACGACTTTATTATGAACTTGCCTGATGGCTATGACACACAGGTGGAGGAGCGCGGCAACGTGCTGTCCATGGGCCAAAGGCAGCTGCTGTCGTTCGCGCGAGCGTTGCTTGCGGACCCGCGCATTCTCATTCTGGATGAGGCGACTGCGAGCATCGATACGGAGACCGAGCTTAAAATTCAAGAGGCGCTCAAAAAATTGCTTGCAGGCCGCACCTCTTTTATGATTGCGCACAGGCTTTCGACGATTCGCCACGCCGACGAAATTATTGTGCTGGATCACGGAAAAATCGTTGAGCAAGGCAACCACAATGCGTTAATCGCCAAGAAAGGCGTCTATAACGGGTTGATTGAGGCTCAGTACCGCTTCATATAAGCGGCAGGATAGTTGACGTTTCAGGTTTTAAATGTTGATTTTTACGCAAGGAACCTCCACAATGGAAGAAAAAAGTATCGATCCGCGGCGCCGCAATTATGCGTCGGCTTCGCGAACGATTCGCTTCCAGGAGGTTCTTTGTTGTTATGTATGGATCACCGCTTACTACGAACGCCCGCAAAATTTTACTGCTAGGCTCGGGGGAACTGGGCAAGGAGGTTGTGCTTGAGGCGCAGCGGCTAGGTGTCGAGACCATTGCCGTAGACCGCTACGAGCATGCGCCGGCGATGCAGGTTGCTCACCGGAGCTACACGACCGACATGCTTGATGGGAAGGAAATCCGCAGAATTATCGAGCTGGAGCGCCCAGACTACATTGTTCCGGAAATTGAAGCGATTGCCACCGAAACGCTTGTCGAGCTGGAGCAGGAAGGACATCGCGTTATTCCGACTGCCCGGGCAGCGCGCCTGACAATGGACAGGGAAGGGATTCGCCGCTTGGCTGCGGAGACGCTTGGCCTGCCGACAGCGCCATACCGTTTCGCCGATTCGCTTGACGAGCTTCGGGAGGCTGCCTTGGCGCTCGGCTTCCCATGCGTCATCAAGCCCATTATGAGCTCATCGGGGAAGGGCCAGAGCGTATGCCGGTCCGAGGCCGAAATCGAAGCGTGCTGGGCATACGCGATGGAGGGTGGACGCGCCAAAAAGCAACGAATCATTGTGGAGGGCTTCGTCACCTTTGAATCCGAAATCACGCTGCTCACCGTTCGCTCTGTATCGGGAACCACCTTTTGCGCGCCGATTGGCCACGTTCAGCAGGATGGAGACTACATAGAATCGTGGCAGCCTCATCAGATGTCGCAGCAGCAGCTGGAGGAAGCGGAGTCCATCGCACAGCGCATTACAGAGGAGCTTGGCGGCTTTGGGCTGTATGGGGTCGAGCTGTTTTTGACCAAGGAGGGCGTCTTGTTCAGCGAAGTGTCGCCGCGGCCGCATGACACCGGCATGGTGACGATGATCACGCAGGACATGTCGGAGTTTGCCTTGCATGTACGAGCCATTCTCGGTTTTCCAATTCCGACGCTGCGGCTGCTGACGCCCGGCGCTTCCTATACGCTCAAGGCTGACCGGGAATCGGCTACCTTCCGCATCGGCGGCATCGAGCAGGCGCTGTCCGTCCCGAATACGCAGGTCAGACTGTTCGGCAAGCCCGAAACGAAGCCGGGACGGCGCATGGCTGTGGCGCTTAGCAGCGCGGAATCGGTAGAGCAGGCGCGCCTTGCGGCGCAGACGGCGGCCAAGGCGCTATTTTTGGCTTACGAATAGACGGCTTGTGCAAATGACTATGATAAGGTCTCTATCATCGCTAAAATTTGGCGGTCATAGAGATCTTTTTTGGAATGCAACCCGCTGCGCAGCCGTTTCACCTTGATCGATATATAAATTGAACGCATGCTTCCAATGGAAACGAGCATTTTAGAAACCGAACTTATGTAGAATCATTTTTTCCCTGCCCCAGGCGTTTGATCTTCACAATTCTCACTCATTTTGCTCCCGAGATCCCTAAAATGCGATCTACAGTCATTTTTCTCACTCATTTTGCTCTCGAGAGCCCTAAAATGCGAGCTACAGTCATTTTTCTCACTCATTTTGCTCTCGAGAGTCCTAAAATGCGAGCTACAGTCACAATTCTCACTCATTTTGCTTCCGAGAGCTCCCAAAGCCGAGCTATAGTAACATTTCTCACTCATTTTGCTCCAGAGGCCCTAAAATGCGAGCTACAGTCACATTTCTCACTCATTTTGCTCCCGAGAGCTCCCAAAGCCGAGCTACAGTCACATTTCTCACTCATTTTGCTCCCGAGAGCTCCCAAAGCCGAGCTATAGTAACATTTCTCACTTATTTTGCTCTCGAAAGCCCTAAAATGCGATCTACAGTCACATTTCTCACTCATTTTGCTCCCGAGAGCTCCCAAGCCGATCTACAGTCACATTTCTCACTCATTTTGCTTCCGAGAGCCCTAAAATGCGATCTACAGTCACATTTCTCACTCATTTTGCTCCAGAGAGCCCTAAAATGCGATCTACAGTCACATTTCTCACTCATTCGCTCCCGAGAGCCCTAAAATGTGATCTACATTCATTTTTCTTACTCATTTTGCTTCCGAGAGCCCCAAAAGCCGATCTACAGTCACATTTCTCACTCATTTTGCTCCCTAGAGCTCCCAAAGCCGAGCTATAGTAACATTTCTCACTCATTTTGCTCCCGAGAGCTCCCAAAAGCCGATCTACAGTCACATTTCTCACTCATTTTGCTCCCGAGAGCCCTAAAATGCGATCTACATTCATTTTTCTTACTCATTTTGCTCCAGAGAGCCCTAAAATGCGATCTACAGTCACATTTCTCGCTCATGTTGCTTCCGAGAGCCCCCAAAGCTGATCTACAGTCACATTTCTTACTAACTTTCCTCCAGATAGCTTCCAAAAACGTGCCACATTCCGCTGGATCAATTATTGACCCACTTTTTGGCGCAGAAACATCTTCGCATCTTAGTCTGATCAGCGTTCGGTATGCAAAAGCTTTAGTTCAGCCTGTATAGTTCAAATTTCCTAAATATAAAAGGATAATCTATAAATTTTTTACGGTTTTGCACCGATAATTTTATGAAGGCATTATACACAGACGAGGATGGCGACAGCAGATGTTAAACTACCTATTAAAACCATTTACCGCTATTATGGCAAGATTGAGCTATGGAAAGAAGTTTGCGCTCGTCAGCGTATTGTTCGCTATACCGCTTGCCTGGCTGCTTTACATCTGGGTAGCGAATAATCAGGAGGAGCTGAGCTTTTTGTCTTCCGAGCGTCAAGGGGCGGAATACATACAGGAGATTATGCCGCTTATCCTGCAAGTGCAGCAGCATAGGGGCTTAGCTAACGGGTATTTGAACGGAAATGCCGACGCTAAATCGGAAGTGGAAGACAAGGCGAAGCAGATTGATGCGAGCATGGCGGCCATAGAGCAATTGGAGAAGGGCTATGCCGGAATCGCAGCCATACATGCAAAATGGGTGGCGATTCGTACAGAATGGACGAGCCTTAAAGACGGCTTGGTTACTATGAAAGCATCGGACAGCTTCAGCAGGCATTCCATGCTGGTCAACGATTTGGAGCATTACATCATTGACGTTGCGGACGAATCCGGACTATCCTTGGACAAGGAGCTGGACAGCTATTATTTAATGGATTTGATGGTCAATCAGCTACCTGTTCTCATTGAGAATGCAGCCGTCATTAGGGGGCTGGGCAACGGAGTATTGACGAGCGGACAGCTTGACGAGGATACGAAGCTCAGGCTGCTGCTGGAAAAGTCGAGCATGACGACGGCATTCGAAGGCATGAACAAATCGCTGAATGTCGTTCGGGACATGCGCGATGATCTGAGCGAGGGACTGCTGACGCGCGGGAACGAGATGCTGACGCTAAGCGACCGCTTCCGAGAGCTGCTGGACAGCCAGCTGTTAAATACAAGCGTTTACACGATGAAGGGCTCGGATTTCTTCAACGAGGGAACGGTGACGGTCAATAAGGGCGCCGAGCTGTTTGGCGACGTTTACAACGAGCTTGAGCGGATTTTGAAGGAACGGTCCGACCGGATGAAGGCGGAGCGCAACACGATGCTGACGTTAATCGGTCTGACGATGGTGCTTGTTTTATTGTTTTACACGGCGTTCTATCGCAATGTTATCGTTACCGTATCCGCTCTCAAGGAGAGACTGGAACGGATGGCGCAAGGCGACCTGGCAGAGGAGCTCAAGCTGGAGACGCGCGACGAGCTTCAGCAAGCCGGGATTGCGTTTAATCATATGCTGAAATCGTTGAATGCGCTCATGAGAAGCAGTCAGCAAATTTCCGAGCATTCGGCAGCATCCTCCGAGCAGCTGTCCGCCATTTCCCGGGAATCCACCTCCGCAATGAAGCAAATTGCCGCTTCTGTAACGAAGGTATCGGAAGGCACAGAGCATCAGACGGCATCGACGAAGGAAACGGCGGTGGCCATGAACGAAATGGCAATCGCGATTACCCGCGTCGCCGAAGCGGCGTCTGAGGCGGCAGACGGGGCCGCTCAAGCGTCGGCTCACGCGATGAAGGGAGAGCGGGAGCTTGAAGCGGCTGTGCGTCAAATAAACAGCATTAAAGCGTCATCGCTGCAAACGTCGGAAGTGATCAAGCGCCTGGAGCACGATTCCGGACAAATTGAAAAAATCGTCCAAACCGTTATGGATATTGCCAAACAAACGAAGCTGCTGGCGCTAAACGCGAACATTGAGGCAGCGCGTGCAGGCGAGCAAGGCCGCGGCTTTGGAGTCGTTGCGCTTGAAGTCGGCAAGCTCGCGGAGCAGACGACAGGCTCGGTGCAATCGGTTACGGGCTTGATTGGGGGCATTCGTACGTTAATTGGCGAATCGGTAAGCTCTATCGAGAGCATGGCTATGGAAACGGATCGGGGAATGATCTCCATCTCGGGAGCGAATGCGACGATTAGCGGCATTTTATCGGACATTCGTCATATGAGCGAGCAGATTCAAGAGGTGTCCGCGGCGTCCGAGCAGATTTCAGCGGGGATGGAGGAGGTAACTGCGGCTATCGGCGAGGTGGCCGAGGTGTCGCGCGCAACCAATGACGAGACGGTATCGATAGCCGCCGCTACGCAGCAGCAATTGGAGTCCATGGAAGAAATCGAACAGTCGTCCGATACGATGCAGCAGATGGCTTCCCGCCTGCAGGAGGAGCTCAGCTTGTTTAAACTGAGTTAATTTATAGGTAACCTCCCGTTCAATCGTGTATAATGGAGCGTAAACCTATGAAGGCAGGTGATTGTTATGGGCAAGAAGCAGAAAAAACAGCCTGTGCGTCCGTCATCCAGCCAGCCGGCGAATAAAGAAGGCGCGGGCTTGTCGCTTGGCGACTTGCTGAGCGCGGAGACGCTTGGGAAGCTAAAGGCTCAGGCGGACGAAATGAAGCAAGCAGACGCCGCTCGCAAGGAAAACTTGCGCAAGCAAGAGGATGAACGCAAGAAGCAGGAGCAGAAGCGAAGAGAGAACGATTTCGCCTATTTGCTTGAGAATAGCGATCAAAGCTGGTCGAAGTACAAGTAATGCTTATCGCTGGTGACCGCCGTTTTTTTCAGTGAAATGGAGGCAGGGGCGTCCCGAGCTGGCGATTACGGCCGCGCTTGGCATCAGGTTTGTTTTAAAGCCGAACGCCTTGCAGCCTCGCGGAGACTTTGGGTCCCAAGTGACATAGAAATAGGTGCATTTCATACAATTGATGGGTTTATTGTTCGTCATGACAATCTCCGTCCTTGTCGTTATACATTTATTTGTCATTATAGTATGGATGAACGCGTTGATAAAGGGTTAACCTTTGCCGCCAGAAGAGAGGATGCCTAACCGGCATTCTCTCTTTTTCGGCTCGCTGTACATAAAATTTTGGAATCTGCAAATGATGCTAACATCTGACGACGGAAATGGGTTGTTCAAACGGGCAACCATGCTAAAACATAATCGAACACTTTACGAACACGGCGACTTGCTTTAAAATAGCTTGAAGATACGGAAACGTTAAGTAAGTTGGGGGGGCGCTCATGTCAGAGCAAACGGATCTATTTGCAAATACAGCGGCTGCAGACCGGAATTATGAAGCCGATGATATACAAGTGCTTGAGGGCTTGACAGCGGTACGCAAGCGGCCGGGCATGTACATAGGCAGCACAAGCAGCTCGGGGCTGCATCATTTGGTTTGGGAAATTGTCGACAACGCGGTCGACGAGCATTTGGCCAAGTTCTGCTCGGCTATCGAGGTGACGCTGCATAAGAACGGAGCGGTAACCGTTCATGACAATGGGCGCGGCATTCCGACCGGAATGCACAAAACGGGGATTCCGACTCCGCAAGTCGTGTTTACGATTCTGCATGCCGGCGGCAAGTTTGGCGGCGGCGGTTACAAGAAGTCGGGCGGTTTGCATGGCGTCGGCGCATCGGTAACGAATGCATTGTCCGAATGGCTTGAAGTCGAAATTTTTCGCGATGGCAAGGTTCACAAGCAGCGCTTCGAATATTGGGTGGACGAACGCGGCAAGGAGCATGTGGGTGAGCCTGCAACCGGTCTCGATGTGGTAGGAACAACGAATCGCACAGGAACTAAAGTCACGTTTAAGCCGGATGGAAGAGTTTTTCAGAACGGGACGGCGCTGAATTACGATACGCTGGCGGAACGGCTTCAGGAAATCGCGTTTTTGAATTCAGGGTTGCGCGTTACGATTAAAGACGATCGCAGCGGCAAACAGGATGTTTTTCATTATGAAGGCGGTGCAAGACAGTTCGTCCAGTTTCTTAATGAAAACAAAACGGTGCTGCATGAGGTCATTCATTTCCATGCCGAGCGCGACGATATCGAGGTTGAGGTCGCCCTGCAATATAACGATGGCTATACCGAGACAATTGCTTCCTTCGTCAACGCCATTCCGACAAGAGGCGGAGGGACGCACGAGACGGGCTTCAAAACCGCTTATACGCGAATTATGAACGATTATGCCAGAAAGGCGTCGCTGCTGAAGGACAAGGACAAAAATCTGGAAGGCAACGACTTGCGCGAAGGCATGATGGTCGTAATCAATATTAAGATGTCGGAAGTCGAGTTTGTCGGGCAGACGAAGGACCAGCTCGGAAGCGCTTCTGCGCGCAGCGCGGTGGACGCCGTCGTAACGGATAAAATGCAAGTGTTTCTGGAGGAGAATCCTCAGGTCGCGCAAATGCTGTTGAAAAAAGCGGTTCAGGCTTCGCGCGCTCGCGAAGCGGCACGAAAAGCGCGCGAGGAAATTCGGAGCGGGAAAAAACGCAGCGAGAGCTCGAACCTGAACGGCAAGCTCACGCCTGCGCAGTCGAAGGACTATACGCGCACCGAGCTGTTCATCGTCGAAGGAGATTCTGCCGGCGGTTCGGCCAAGCAAGGAAGAGATTCCAAGTATCAGGCGCTGCTCCCGCTTAAGGGCAAGCCGATGAATCCGGAAAAGGCGAAGCTGATCGATATTCTGAAAAACGATGAATATAAAGCTATTATCTCCGCTATAGGAGCAGGCGTCGGTCCGGAATTTTCGGCCGAAGAGTGCAACTACAATAAAATTATTATTATGACGGATGCGGATACGGACGGAGCGCATATTCAGGTGCTGCTTTTGACCTTCTTCTACCGTTATATGAAGCCGCTAATTGATCTGGGGCGCGTTTATATCGCCCAGCCTCCGCTTTATAAGCTGACCCGCAAGTCGGGCAAGCTTGAAACGGTTCGTTACGCGTGGACGGACGAGCAGCTGCAGAACTATTTGAAGGAATACGGCAAAAATTATGAGCTGCAGCGCTATAAAGGCTTGGGGGAAATGAATCCGGAGCAGCTTTGGGAAACGACGATGGACCCGGAGAAGCGGACGCTGCTGCAAGTGCAGATTGAGGATGCCGCCAAGGCGGAACGCCGCGTATCGACGCTGATGGGAGACAAGGTGGACCCCCGTAAGCGTTGGATCGTAGAAAATGTCGACTTTATGGAATACGAGGAATAGGAGGGATTGACGAATGAGTATGCTGGAGCAGTTTTTACCGGCGTTTCTGGAAGAGGTCGTAGGCGATCGCTTCGGACGCTATTCCAAATATATTATTCAGGATCGCGCAATTCCTGATGTGCGCGACGGTCTGAAGCCGGTGCAGCGCCGTATTCTGTATGCGATGTACGATGCAGGCAATACGCCGGACAAGCAATACCGCAAGTCGGCCAAAACTGTCGGGGATGTGATGGGCAACTACCATCCGCATGGAGACTCGTCGATTTACGAGGGAATGGTGCGCATGGCGCAGCCTTGGAAAATGGGGCATCCGCTTGTGGATGGACATGGCAACTGGGGCTCTCAGGACGATGACCCGGCGGCGGCAATGAGGTATACAGAAGCCCGCTTATCTGCGATTGCGATGGAATTGCTTAGCGATATCGAAAAAAGAACGGTTTTGTTCAAGGACAACTTTGACAATACGACAAAGGAACCGGTCGTTCTCCCTTCGCGGTTCCCTAATTTGCTTGTGAACGGAACAAGCGGCATTTCCGCAGGCTTTGCGACAGAAATTCCGCCGCATAATTTACGGGAATCGATAGATGCCTGCATTGCTTTGATGGGCAATCCTTCTATGCAGCTTGAGGAGATCATGACTTACATCAAGGGCCCGGATTTTCCGACAGGCGGCACCATTATGGGCGAGGAAGGCATTCGCGACGCCTATGAGACTGGCAAAGGACGCATATACATACGCTCCAAAACGGAAATTGAGGAGCTTCGCGGCGGCAAACGCCAGCTTGTCATTACCGAAATCCCGTACCAGGTCGTGAAGTCGCGCCTTGTTACGTCAATCGAGAACATTCGGCTTGAGAAAAAGGTGGAAGGAATCGCAGAGGTTCGCGACGAAAGCGGACGCAATGGATTGCGTATCGTCGTCGAATTTAAAAAAGATGCCGATGCCGAAGGGATTTTGGCCTACTTATTGAAAAAAACCGATTTGCAGGTAACTTACAATTTCAATATGGTCGCCATCGTGAACAAAGCGCCGATGCAATTGGGTCTCAAGCAAATGCTCGCTGCCTATATTGATCATCAGAAGGAAGTTGTCACGTTAAGGACCCAATACGATTTGGAAAAGGCAGAAGATAGGGCCCACGTCGTTGAAGGACTGGTTAAGGCGCTGAATATTCTCGACGAGGTTATCGCGACGATTAAAGCATCGAAAAACCGCGCGGACGCCCAGAACAATTTAATGGACCAATATGCATTTACGGCCAGACAGGCAGACGCCATTCTGACGCTGCAATTGTACCGCTTGACCAATCTGGAAATTACGACGCTGGAGAAGGAGCTTAAGGAAGCGCTTAAAAAGATCGCGTATTTGAAATCGATCTTGGCTAGCGAGAAAAAGCTGATCGGCGTAATTAAAACCGAGATGACGGAAATTCGGGACAAATTCGGCATTGACCGCAGATCCGATCTGCGCGGCGAAATTGAGGAGCTCAAAGTGAATTTGGAGGTGCTGGTTACTCCGGAGGATGTGCTCGTGACGCTGAGTCAGGACGGCTATGTGAAGCGGACAAGCATGCTTTCCTTTACCAGATCGGGCGGCGAGCGGCAAGGCGGCGGCGTAAAGGAAGGCGACTTTATTCGCGAGCTGCTGGAAGTCAACACCATTGACAACTTGCTTCTGTTCACGCGCAAAGGGCAATATTACCTGCTGCCTGTCCATCAAATCCCCGAATTTAAATGGAAGGACACAGGGACCGCGATCGTTAACGTCGTTCCGATTCCGAAGGATGACGCCATCGTGAGCGTATTGCCGGTTCGCGATATCGCGGCCTCATTGGAGTCGCTGGTATTTGTCACCAGGAAGGGGCAGGTTAAGCGGACAGAGCTGAAGGAATACGCGACAACCCGCTCGACGGCGGTTGCAGCGTGCAAGCTGGCGGGCGGCGACGAGGTGCTGCATGTCGCAGTCAGTGAAGGCACGAAGCAAATTATGCTGGTCAGCAAGCTGGGCATGAGCATCCGCTTCGCTGAATCCGAAGTGAACGCAATGGGCAGGGTTTCTGCCGGCGTAAAAGGTATGCAGCTCAAAGAAGGGGACGAGCTTGTCGCAGCGTTATGGGTGGCCGACGATGAGGGCGAACTGCTCGTCATTTCCGACATCGGGTATGCGAAGCGCTCGCTCCTGCTGGATTACCCGATTCAAGGCAGAGGCGGCAAAGGTGTGCAAACCTTCGAGTTTAAAGAAGGCAAACGCGTTCGTCCTAACGGAGCTGCGCTTGCAGCCGCGTTCTACTGCCGCGAGGCTTGCGATATGACCGTCATTACCGCTAATGGAGCCCGAATGGCGGCTTCTTCCGAGAAGGCGCCGATCGAAGAGCGGAAGAGCGTAGGCAAGCTGCTGTTCCCGGTCGACAAAAACGATGTTATCATGCATACGCAGGGACAAACGTCAGCTCAGCATCAATCATAAGGGCGGTTAGGCGGATCAAACCGCTCGATGACCTGCAACAGCGCATCAAGCATGACCCACAGCGGCACCAGCTCATCCGGGCGGTCGAGCCACTGTGGGTCTTTTATGATGTCGTAATGTTTGATTTTCTGGATAATCTCAGCTTTTCTGTCGTTCATCGGAGCGACCTCCTTCCAACGTCCCATATGGCAGACAAAATATGGGCCTATGCCACATCGTATGTCTAACGGTGTCATTTTGTTCATAATCGTAGCGGTTGCTGACGCAAATTATTAATATCGTTAACCTTTCATTCGACATTTTGGGTTGGATATAATGAGAGGTAGTAAAACGATTTCAATGAGAGCGGGTGCTCGGCTATGATGTCTGTTGAATTTAACCGTCTATGGACCAAGCTTACGAAGGAATGGAAGATGAATTTGGAGCAGTCGCTCGCTCCGCTTACGGAAGGGCAGTTGAACGTCCTCGAGCTTATGCTGGCGCATCAACCAATGAAGCCGTCGGATTTATTGCAGCATTTATCGACGACGCCTGCGGCGATTACGACGCTGTTAGACCGGATGGAGCGGAATGGGCTGATTGTACGCACGCGGGATAATCATGACCGTAGAATAGTGTGGGTGTCGGTCTCCCTAAAGGGAGAGGAGGAGGCAAAGCGCGGTACGGCGCTTCGCACTCAAATGCTTGAGCAATCGCTGGACCGCATCTCTGCGCATAATCAGCAATTGCTCGTTTATCTGCTTGGAAAGGTCGCTAACGCCTAGCTGCAAGCGCGTTATGGAAGCATTGAGTCCAGCCGGTCGCGAATTTGACCGAAGGTCTGCTCGAGCTCCGCATATTCCGGCTCCGTAAGCAGCTTGTCATCGGCCGCGCTCAGCGTGTCCTCTATCGGCAATATGCGATATTTATAGGCTTGCTCCGGCTTGTAGCGATGCACCCAGGTGGGGATGGCTTCAACCTCGGTCATTTCCGTAACCTTATCGCTTTTGTTGTGACGAATATGGACTTTAAAAATAACGCCATAATCTTTCGTTTCGCCGCGCTGATTGGAAATAAAATTGCCCATGGAGTAAATAATAAGGCCTTTTTTGACATTACCCGATTCGTCCGGTGTTTCTAGCACTTCATAGGGCTGCACGACGTGGGTATGAGAGCCTGCGATAATATCTGCTCCGGCAGCAATAAGCGATCTGGCCAGACGTTTCTGTTCATCGCTTGGAACAGTCTGATATTCATTTCCGAAGTGCAGCGACACCGTAATC
Organism: Paenibacillus sp. SY21-1; assembly: GCF_005222705.1. GTDB lineage: Bacteria > Bacillota > Bacilli > Paenibacillales > Paenibacillaceae > Pristimantibacillus. The sequence continues at coordinate 17,256 of NZ_STGF01000008.1, forward strand.
AGGTCTGCCCCCGCTTGTCTGCATCGTTCTATATCCTGCTTTATTTTTTCTTCGTCGATCATCGAGACCAGATAAGGCTTTCCGGCAGGTATCGGGATGCCGTTTGTGCCATACGTATACGCGAGAAGCCCCATTTTAATTTCGTTTTTTTCGGTTATCAGCAGCGTATCCGCCGCCTCTTGAGAGTCCGCTGTGCCTACGGAAGGAAGGCCAAGCTCCCGCAAATGCTTAAGCGTCTGAAGGACGCCCTGTTCGCCCTTGTCGAGCGAGTGATTGTTGGCGTTCGTAATCAGGTTGAAGCCGGCATTTTTTAACGCCTCGGCAAGCTCGATCGGCGCATTGAAGGTTGGATAGCCGGTATAGCCAAACTCCTTCCCGGCAATTGGCGTCTCCAAATTGGCAATCACCCAATCCCCTTGCTCCAGAATCGGCTTGACCTCTGTGAAATAGGAGTCGAAATTGTAGCTGTCCGTTTGACGGTCGTAATAGCCGGGCAATTGCGGCCTGTGCATCATCACATCGCCTACTCCGATCCAGACGGCCTCCGAATATTCCGGCTCAGGTGGCTGCGTTGGAGGTGGTTCCGTTGATGTGGGAGCTGGTGATGGGCTTTGCGAGGGGCGTGCGGCAGAGGAAGGAGCTTCCGCCGTTTCCTCCGTTTCCTCCGTTTGCTCCGGCGGTCCGGGGGACGAAGGAAGCTCCAGCTTTCCATTGCCGAACAGGATAAAGGCAAGGCCGGCCACGCTCAATGCTAACAATATCAATTGCCATGTCCGGTGACGGTTGCGGCGCATCGTCGATTCATCCTTCCTTTAGAGAGGGCTAATTAGCATGGCGGCTGCATGCTCCAGCTGATGCTTCGTCCACCATGACCAAACGGGCGAATCCGAATCTGCTGGGAGGGAGCGGAAGCTAAGAGGCTCCTTGGATACGGGATGAGGCACGGTGACCGATGTGGACCAGAGGGCGATGCTGGATACATGAGGCGTCGGTTTCGCGCCGTACTTCAGATCGCCGACGAGCGGACAGCCCATGTAAGCGAGCTGCGCCCGAATTTGATGCGGTCTGCCGGTATGCAGACGGACGGCAAGCAGGGCATGTTTGCCGGCAACGGCGGCAACCTCGTAGTCGAGAATTGCGTCTTTGGCCTCGGGTGCCGGTTTGGCATAGACGGTTACCTGGTTCAGCTTGCTGTCCTTGCGAATGTAATGCGTAAGCTTGGCTTTCGGGCTTTCGGGCGCGCCTTGTACGACGCACATATAGGTTTTGCCGAACTGGCGGCTGCGAATCGCCTCCGAGAGGCGGGAGGCCGCTTTCGACGTTTTGGCGAATACCATAGCGCCGCCTACCGTGCGGTCAAGACGGTGTACGAGCCCGAGGTATACGTTGCCCGGCTTGCCAAAGCGTTCCTTAATATCCTGCTTTAGCAGCGTGAGCATGTCGGCATCACCGGTGTCGTCCGCTTGGGACAAAATGCCCGGCGGTTTGACGACCGCCAGAACATGATTATCCTCGAATAGAATGTCAATGGACATTAGCGCGACTCCCAACGGCCAAGAATCCCGCAAGGAAGATGAAGGCCGGAGTTTGTGATCGGCAGGCCGATTTCGCCGCAGTTGATTTCGCCTCCGTATTTGGCATGCATCGTCATATGCAGCAGATTGTGCAGGACAGACGGAGAGAGACCGGTCGTGTAGGAATTAATGAGAAGAAACAGCGGATTATCCGATAAAATAGTCGTACAGGACTGCAGGAAGGGATACAGGTTTTCTTCCAGCTTCCAGGTTTCGCCGTTTGGTCCGCGACCATAGGAAGGCGGGTCCATAATGATGGCATCGTACTGCTTGCCGCGGCGCTGCTCGCGCTGCACGAATTTGAATACATCATCCGTAATGTAACGGATCGGCGCCGACTCCAGTCCGGAAAGCTGCGCATTCTCCTTCGCCCACTGAACCATTCCCTTGGCTGCGTCAACATGGCATACCTCAGCTCCTGCCGAAGCTGCGGCAACGGTTGCCCCTCCGGAATAAGCAAAAAGGTTGAGCACGCGAATCGGTCTGCCGGCATTGCGGATTTTGTCCATCATCCAGCTCCAGTTGACCGCTTGCTCGGGAAACAGACCGGTGTGCTTGAAATTGGTTGGCTTGATATGGAAGTTCAGCTTGCCGTAAGAAATGGTCCAGCGTTCAGGCAAGCGCTCGCTCATTTGCCACTGGCCCCCGCCCGAATTGCTGCGATGATAGCGGCCGTCCGCGTTTTTCCATTGATGGCTTTCCTTGGCGATCGGCCAAATAATTTGCGGATCGGGACGGCGAAGCGTGTATGGTCCCCAGCGCTCAAGCTTGTCTCCATCTCCCGTATCTATCACTTCATAATCGTTCCATTGGTCTGCTACATACATATTCGATTTAACCCTTCCTTGACGTTGATTTTGTACTATAATAAATGTCATCGATAATTATATCGAAGCTTTCAGATTGAAGCAATGAATCAAAAGAAACGGAGCATGGAAAAATGGAAAAAAGACAACAAGGGGCACTCCTATTGCTGCTGGTCAGCGCCAGCGCGCTGATCGGGCTGGCAGCATGGCTTCCCGATCAAGGCGGTTATGCCATCGACCGCTATGCCGAAACGCTGGCGGCAGCCGTCAGAAGCGACGGGCTTACGGCCTTGTCGCGCTTGCTCGCCTATCTTGGGAGCACGATCGGCGTAATCGCAATCACGCTAATCTGCGCACTGGGTCTCGGATGGAAAGCGGGCTGGCGCAGCGGGGCTCTGCTGATCGGAGGAGTGGGAGCGGCATACGGAATGAATCTGCTGCTTAAAGCGTTGTTTAACCGCGCGAGACCGGAGCTTGCTTGGGGCATTGAAGTAAGCGGGGCGAGCTTCCCGAGCGGCCACGCTACTCTCGGCTGCGCAATGTTCGGCTTAATCGCGCTTTTGCTGCTTCGCATCCCCGGTATCGGCAAGCTTTGGCGCGCTGTTATTGTCTGCGGTGCGGCAGCGATCATTTTGCTGATGGCCGCAAGCCGCGTATATTTTCATGTTCATTATTTGTCCGATGTTCTGGCCGGTTTGGCGTCCGGGCTGCTGGTCATTTCCGTTGTGCTGCTTGTGGCCGGAAATCCTCAGCGCGCCCGTTCTGGGCATCTTCGGCAGGTCGGGAATGGAGTGAAGACGGATGCTTAGCTTTGAATGCGAATGCGGCAACAAAACGAGATTGTACGCGACAGGCGATTGCGACGAGCAAGGCAGAGAGTATATTGAAATTGAAGATGATGAGAGACTCTCCGTTATAATCGGCGACAAAAGCATGCTGCTGCGCTGCTCCTTCTGCGGCTATACATACAGGCTGGAGCAATACTAACGTTAGCCGTGAGGAGCATACTTCCGGCAATAGATGGATCGGTAGGGCATGCAAACAAAGAGAACAAATCGGCGTACTTGCGCGAATATGGATAAGAAACAAGGACGTTCCTTACGGGAACGTCCTTGTTTCTTATACGGGAATCCCGAAATACGAATTGACAAAATTACGTGTTTTGTATACATTTGTATACATAAGTAGTTGTATGCATTCTTTTGCATGCAAAATTCCCGAAAGGAGCCATGACTATGAGGCATAGGGAGGAAGGTCGTTTTAACGATGCAAGTTCGGAACATCTGGCGGCGGACGAGACAAGAGGACGCGGGAGGTTTCGGGAGGGAGAGCAGCGCAGAAGGTCAGGCAAGCCGTGCGACGGGAATGAGCAGGGGCGCGGCGGAGCGCAGACGTTTCGCAGAGGCAAAATACTTGTTTTTCTCGAGCAGCTTCAAGTGAAACGCGCAACCCTCGCCAAGCAGCTGGGTCAGCCCGAGTTTCAAGCAATTTATCCGATGATAAGCAGCGAGCTCAAAGCTGTCGATCAAATTATCGAGGAATACGTCTATTTATTCGATCTTCGCGAGGAACGAGAGGATCAACCGAAAACCGACAATGGAGAGTGAGCGGATTGCTTCGACGTTTTTTTTCTTATTACAAGCCCTACAAAGGGTTGTTTTTGCTCGACTTTTCCTGCGCAGTTATTGCAGGTATGCTGGAGCTCGCTTTTCCGCTTGCCATCAGCAAGCTTATAGACGATCTGCTGCCGACGCAAAATTGGAAGATCATCGTAGCGGCATGCGCCGGATTGCTGGCTATCTATGCGCTTAATACGGTGCTTAATTATGTGGTGACCTACTGGGGGCACATGCTGGGCATTAATATTGAAACGGATATGCGCCGTAAAATGTTTTCGCATATCCAGAAGCTGTCCTTCCGTTTCTTCGACAATCACAAGACCGGCCATTTGATCGGTAGAATGACCAACGATTTGAACGATATCGGGGAAATTGCCCATCACGGGCCGGAGGACGTTTTTATTGCAGTGATGACGCTAATCGGCTCGTTCTCGCTTATGGCGTATATTAATTTGGAGCTTGCGCTCATTACGTTTACGATTATTCCGGTTATGTCGTGGCTGATCATTAAATTCGGCGGTAAAATGTCCACCACCTACAGAAGGCTATTCGGCGATGTCGGCAATTTTAATGCCCGAATTGAAGAAAATGTAGGCGGGATTCGCGTCGTGCAATCGTTCGCGAACGAGCAGCATGAGAAGAAGCTGTTTGCGAAGGACAATCAGAATTTCCGGTCGACCAAGCTGCTTGCGTACAAAACGATGGCTCAGAGCATTTCAGTCAGCTATATGATGATGCGTCTCGTTACGATTTTTGTGATGGTATGCGGCGCCTGGTTTTTCATCAAGGGACAATTGGAAATGGGCGAATTCATGGCCTTTATTCTCTTATCCAACGTATTCTTCCGTCCGATCGAAAAAATTAATGCGGTCATTGAAAGCTACCCTAAAGGAATTGCCGGCTTTAAGCGCTATTTGGAGGTGCTTGATACGGAGCCGGAGATCGCGGATAAGCCCGGCGCCGTGTCCGTTGACTCGGTAACCGGCAACATTGCCTTTCATCAGGTAACGTTTGGCTACGAGCCTGGACGCCAAATTTTGAGCAACATCAATTTATCCATTAAAGCAGGGGAAACGGTTGCGTTTGTCGGACCGTCCGGCGCGGGAAAAACAACGATTTGCAGCCTGTTGCCGCGCTTTTATGACGTTCAGGAGGGCAGCATTACCGTCGATGGCAAGGACGTGCGCGACTTGAAGCTGCAGTCGCTGCGCAAGCATATCGGCATTGTTCAGCAGGATGTGTTTTTGTTCGCAGGCTCGATTCGTGAAAATATTGCATACGGAGATTTGGAGGCGACAGACGAGCAAATATGGGAGGCGGCACGGAGAGCTTCTCTTGAAGAGATGATTGCGAAGCTGCCTCAAGGCCTGGACACCATTATCGGTGAACGCGGCGTCAAGCTGTCCGGCGGTCAGAAGCAGCGTCTGTCCATTGCGCGGATGTTTCTTAAAAATCCTCCGATTCTTATTCTGGACGAAGCTACATCGGCGCTGGACACAGAAACCGAGCAGGCGATTCAGAAATCGCTGGCGGAGCTTTCCGTTGGCCGCACTACGCTGGTTATCGCACATCGTCTGACGACGATTAAAAACGCTGACCGCATCATCGTTGTGAACGAGAGCGGCATTGCCGAGCAAGGGAATCACCAGGAGCTGGTGAAAGCGGGCGGCATTTACAGCCGTTTGCATGAAGCGCAATACAACGTGGCCACTCAGGCATAGAATGATATAGAAAAGAGTGTTGATCTCTATGAATCCATTAGCAGATTCCGTCGCAGCCGTACCATCGAGACGGACGCAGCGCGCCTTGATTCTCGGCAGCCTGGCAGCCTTCGGGCCGCTGTCGCTGGATATGTACTTGCCGGCTTTGCCTACGCTGGCCTCGGAACTTAATACAACGGCTTCTATGATACAGCTAACGCTTACCGCCTGCTTGCTCGGTCTGGCACTGGGCCAATTGTTCGCAGGTCCGCTCAGCGATGTGCTGGGGAGACGCAAGCCGTTAATTATTGCACTGATTATTTATAGCATAAGCTCCATCTTATGCGTATTCGCGCCATCGGTAGAGCTGCTTATTGTGTTCAGGCTCGTTCAAGGGCTGTCCGGCGCCGCAGGGATCGTCATTTCACGGGCGATTGTCCGAGATTTGTATTCAGGTACGGAGCTTACAAAGTTTTTTGCAACGCTTATGCTCATTAATGGGGCAGCGCCGATTCTTGCCCCTATCTTCGGCGGGCAATTATTGCAATTCATGTCATGGCGCGGCGTATTCGTTGCCCTAACCGTTTACGGGGTTATTATGCTGATAGCCGTCGTCTCGGGCTTGCCGGAGTCATTGCCTGCCGAACGCAGGCAATCCGGAGGGCTGAGAGAGACGTTCTCGACATTCAGTCGCCTGCTCAAAGATCGTTTGTTTATCGGCTATTGCTTGTCTCAGGGGTTGGTTATGGCAGCGATGTTCGCCTATATATCAGGCTCATCCTTTGTGCTGCAAAATTTGTACGAGGTTTCTGAGCAGGCGTACAGTCTGATTTTTGCCATGAACGGCGTCGGCATAATTGCAGCGGGCCAGGTAGCCGGCAGGTTGGCCGGCAAAGTGAAGGAATCTGTTTTGCTGGCGATCGGGTTAGGCATTGCCGCGACAGCGGGGGTTAGTCTGCTGCTCGTCGTGGTGATGGACGGAGGGTTGGCGGCGCTGTTGGTTACGCTCTTTTTCGTCGTTGCCAGCGTGGGGTTAGTGGCGGCAACAGCCTCATCGCTTGCGATGCAAAGCCAAGGGAAGGCTGCGGGCAGCGCCGCCGCCTTCCTGGGATTGCTGCCCTTCATTCTGGGAGCAGCAGTGGCTCCGCTCGTTGGACTTGCCGGCGAACGCGACGCACTGCCGATGGGAATCGTTATTGCGGTTGCGGATGTAGGGGCTGTGCTGTGTTATCTCTTCTTCGTCAGAGGAGCGAAATTGAAAAAATAAACAGGCTCTAAAAGAGGAAAATCCCCGAATCCTGTATTAGGATTGGGGGATTTTTAGTACAGTGCCAGCTTTCAAGTCGTCGACATTGACGATATGATTGTAGTCGGCAATAAACATGGCATGTTTGTTTGTGCCGTAATATTTTTCGGAAATGCTGTACAACGTTTCGCCTTTTTTGACGACATGGTCAACCGTTTTTTCCTCTTCCGCGCTTCCGCTATTGTCGGTGCTTGTGCTTTGCTTGTAGCCTTCCAGAGAAGGAATGGTCAGGATACTGCCCGCCTTCAGAACGGCGTTTTTATCGAGATTATTCGTTTCGGCAATGTAATCTACGTAATGCTTGGATTTGAAGAACTGCAAGGAAATGCTCGAAAGCGTATCCTGGGCTTGTACCATATAGGAAGCAGGGAGTGTAACTTTTGAATAATCCCGTGTTTCCTGCTTTGTACCGCCGCTTGAGCCGGATTTAATGGATAGTGCTGGGATGGTAAGCTTGTCCCCGGCTTTCATGTCGTTAATAAAAGCGATGCCGTTTGTTTCTGCGATCAGCGAAACATGATTTTTGGATTTGTAAAATTTCTCGGATATGGAGCTTAACGTATCGCCTTTCTGCACAATGTACGTAGCAGGCAATTTTACGGATGCCGTCGAAGTCGCAGGCGATGCAGTGCTAGCCGGCTGTTCCGATGGCGCCGCCGACTGTACAGGCGACTGCGCTGGCGATTGCTCGCTGCTGCCGCTTTGCGGTTGGCTGGTGGCGGAAGGCAGCGCTTGGACAGGCTCATTGTCATGAACGACAGGGCTGTCGGTTGCGGTAGGTGCCGTCTCGCTTTCAGCCCAGGCATTATCGGCTTCTCCGCTGGTTGGCAGTTCATTGTCCGTAACCTCTACGATGATGTTGTCGCTGGCTGCTGGCCCCGGACTGGCTTCGTACTCCAGACCGCTTGCATCTGCTGTAAGCGGGTCTTCGCCTGATGCCGCTATTCCGGTATTTGCCTCATTTGAGTTGGACAAAATGCTGTACAGCAAGGTGCAAATGACGACGATTAAAATGGCTGTTGCTAGGGAAAACATGAGTGCGGTACGTTTTTTCAATCCGGGCGACTTTTGGTAACGTTGTTTGCGTGGGCCATTTACCTCTTCCAAGATGTAATCTTCTCCCTTACATGTAATTTCATATAATTCGTATTATACTATATAGCACTAAACGAAAACTAAACAAGATAGGTTACAGCAAATTAAAGAAAAACGAAAACTTCTATCGGGTTCACACTGGTCAGACAGAGCGGATTAATGATATACTTCACATAAAGCCCGCAGCTTTGGCGGGTTATTTGCGTGTGCGGAGATGGAAGTAAACAAATCTATTGACGGTTTGTTTAATATCCTATAGGATTACTTGTAATAGATCTTTATACAGACAACAAGGAGAGAGTAGACGATGATTAACAGAAAGTTTCGTTTGATGTTCGCGCTTATTATGGCCATTGCGATCGTTGCAACAGGCTGCGGACAAGCTAAATCAAACAACGGGGGCAACAACGGACAAGCGGCGCAGGTAGAAAATTTGCCTGAGGCGATTAAAGAAAAAGGCGATATCAAACTGATGGTTATCCGCAAAATCGGCGGCGACGACCATACTGCGCAATTCTTGGCTGGCGCCAAGCAAGAAGGCGAGTCGCTTGGCTTTAAGGTCGATACATTCTCGGCAAACAACGATGCTGCCAAATTCCATGACGCGATTGCTCAAGCGACGAACGGAGACTATGACGGCGTATTGATCTCTCATGGCGATGACCCGGCAACGGTTGAGGACGTGAAGAAGCTTAAGGAGAAGGGAATTCCTGTAGTCGCCTTTGATTCGGTTGGCGAGCTTTCCGAAGTAGAGGGTGTAACCTTGACTTCGCAGAACGACGAGCTGCTTGCCCAGCAAACTTTGGATCAATTGGTTAAGGAATCCGGCGATCAAGCCAAACTGGTCTACCTGTGGGTTGACGGCTTTCCTGCAATGGTTCGTCGCAACAAGATTTATCAGGAGACGCTCGCGAAATACCCTGGTCTTTCAGAGGTTGAACGCTTTGGCGTAGCGAACGAAAATACTTCGGTTGATACGCAAAATGCGGTTGCGGCTATGCTGACCAAACATCCGAAAGGCGAAATCGACGCGATTTTTGCGACATGGGATGCCTTTGCAATCGGCGCTGCAAGAGCGGTTGCCGAAGCAGGACGCACGGAAATTAAGATTTACGGCATTGACGTTTCGAATGCGGATCTTCAAATGATGCAGCAAGAGAACAGTCCTTGGGTATCGACGGCGGCCGTTGATCCAAAAATGATCGGAGCGGTCAACATCCGGTTGCTGGCCAAAAAAATCGCCGGAGAGGAAACGCCTGCGGCATACAATTTGGAGCCTGCGCTCATTACGCAAGAGGCGCTCAAAGCATCATCCGAGCCGGTTAACATGGTTTCGCTGGCTACGATTATCCCGGGCTGGGGCACGACGGACGCTTTTGAAGAGGATTGGATGAAAGCGTTGAAAGCAGCTAACGGCAAGTAAGAGGCAAGATGAAATAGATGGACGATTGAGGCGCCCTTATCCGTCAGGATGGGGGCGCTCAATCCTGTTTGAGAGGGATGGTGGAGCTGTTGACGGCAGCAAGTACGAGCAGGCTTGACATGAAGGAGATATCCATTGCTTTTCCAGGCGTAAAAGCGTTGACTGACGTCAATTTCCATACGTACGCGGGTAAAGTTCATGCGTTGATCGGGGCAAACGGCGCTGGCAAGTCGACTCTGATGAAGGTGCTGGCGGGGGCCTACAATCATTATACGGGCGGCATATGGATAGACGGTCAAGAAGTCCATATTCGCACTCCCAAGGACGCCAAGGATTGCGGCATTCAAATCGTGTATCAGGAAGTCGATACAGCGCTCATTCCGTATCTTTCCGTTGCCGAGAATATCATGCTTGAGAAGACCGTTCACGGCATGAAGGGCAAGCAGCTAGTCAATTGGGCCGCTTTGCATAAGGAGGCGCGAGCCGTCCTGGATCGGATGGGGGTTGGCGTTTCGACCAGAAAGCTCGTTCAGGAGCTTACGCTTGCGGAGAAGCAGATGGTGCTTATCGCACGGTCTGTGTCGCTGAAATGCAAATTTCTTATTTTGGACGAGCCGACCGCGCCACTGAGCCACAGTGAAACCGAGCAATTGTTCAGGCTTGTTCGTTTGTTGAAATCGGAAGGGGTAGGCATTATTTTTATTTCCCATCGCCTGCCGGAGCTTTATGAGATTTGCGATGATATTACGATCATGCGCGATGGCCGATTCGTGATCAGGGAAGAACTGGCGCGGCTGGACCAGCATGCTGTCGTGGAGCATATGCTGGGCTCGCGCATGGATGGACAGTTCCCCGAGCGCAGGGAGAGTCAGGGTGAAGTGATGTTCGAAGCGATTGGCATCCAGGACAAGGACAAGGTGAAGGGCGTCGATCTGCACATCCGCAAGGGTGAGATTGTCGGACTCGGTGGACTTGTAGGAGCGGGCAAAACAGAGCTTTGCCGCGCGCTGTTCGGGGCATCGTCAACCTCCACGGGCACCATTCGCTTACATGGACGGACGCTGCGCCAAGCCAGTCCGTATCAAGCGGTTAAGAACGGTCTCGCCTTGGTTCCGGAGGAGAGACGCAGGGAAGGCATCTTCGTCGAAGAGTCCGTATCGACCAACCTGACCGTTGCCGGCTTAAAGGATTTCACCCGAACGGGATCATGGCTCAGTGCGGCCAAGGAAAAAGCGGCGGCTGCAGGCATTATCGGCAGCTTGGGCATTAAAACGCCTAACCAAAGGGCGAGGGTAAGAAACCTGTCGGGAGGCAACCAGCAGAAAATTGCGATCGGCAAATGGCTGCTTGTCGATGCGGACGTGTATATATTCGATGAGCCTACAAAAGGGGTTGACGTTGGCGCGAAGCGGGATATTTACGAGCTTGCCGCCGAGCTTGCCAGCAGAGGAAAATGTATTTTGTACGCCTCCAGCGAGATTTCGGAAATGCTCGGGCTGACAGATCGAATTTACGTCATGTACGACGGCAAGGTGCTTAAAGAATTGCAAACAGCTGACACGACGGAAGAAGAAATATTGCTATACAGTACAGGAGGCCTGCTGACATGAAGGCAGTCAACGCCGCAAAAGACAAACCAACGTTTCAAATTTTTGATTTTCTGTACAAATACGGAACGCTGATTACGATTTTATTGCTAATAGTCGTATTCGGCGCCTTTACCGACAATTTTCTAAACGGAACCAACATCATAAATATACTGCGTTCGATTTCCATTGTTACGATAATCGCTATCGGCTTGACCGTATCGCTAACCGTTGGCGGATTTGACCTGTCAGTCGGATCGGTGGCGTCGCTGGCCAATGCCATCGTCATTTCCATGTTTGTCTGGCATGATATGCAATTTGGACTTGGCATCGCGATTGCCATCATTTTTTGCCTTGCTGTCGGCTTGATTAACGCCTTTCTGGTTATTAATTTTAAAATTCAGGATATGCTGATGACGCTTGCGACGATGTTTATCTTTCAAGGGGTAGCACTTACCTATACGCGCGGCGCAACAGTTTCGCAAAACATGATCATGCCTAATGGCGATTTCGCTACGGGTACGATTCCCGCCTCATTCGGCAAGCTTGGTCAGGTGCCGGGCATCATTATTATTATGCTGATTATCGTAATCGTCGTTCATTTGTTTCTAACCTATACCAAGCATGGTCGCTATATGTATATGATAGGCGGAAATCAGGAGGCGGCCAAGCTTTCTGGCATTGCAGTCAGCCGCTACAGGCTGCTGGCCTATCTGATTTCAGCGCTGTTCGCTGCAATCGGGGGCGTTATTCTTGGAGCCCGGGTTCTGAATGCGGAGGTTAACGCGGGAGGACCGTATTTGATGGACGCGGTTGCCGCTGCGTTTATCGGCTACTCTGTCCTTGGCGCAGGCAAGCCCAACGCATTGGGCACGTTCGCGGGAGCGGTGCTGATCGGTATTTTATCAAACGGCCTGATTATGATGTCCGTGCCTTATTACGCGATGGATATCGTGAAAGGCGCCGTGCTGGCGCTGGCCCTTGCGATAACGTATTACAAACGGACGCATTAGCGCATAACCAAGCCCAGGCTCGCAGCCTGGGCTCTTTGCCATTTTGTGCCTGGCTTGCTCGTCTCGCTTAGCAGCGAAGCACTCGCCGCCATGTTACCAGCAATAATATTTCTCCCAGAGCTTTAGCGAATCCTTATGATCGTCCTCCCATTCATGCCAATCCTTGAACCAGTCCTTTTTGTCGTCGAACCAGCCGAACAAGTCATCGAGAAAAGAGGAAGCGCTGTCATGCTGCTTGCCGGGATTGCTAGTGGTGCCGGTCGATTTAGGCGGAGAGAAAATGGAAAAAAGATTGCTGAAAAAATGGTTTTTCTCGTTGGAGCCGGAGCTTTTGGACGATGCAAAGGCAGATGCGGGAAAGAGACATAGGCTGATAAGCAGTGTGAGCAAAACCGCTTTTTTCATCGTAGACCTCATGACCTAACCTCCCAAATTGGCTGTTATAAAGCACAATAAGTTCTTTATAATGAATTTTATAATAAGTTTCTTCTATTGTAAATGGCGTATTTTCGCGGGAATTCTGGTCTGGAGGGCTGGAACGGGGAGATTGAACTATCACAATTTCTAATGGCACTAATCATTTTCAGTAATGAAATAGTGAGAACGGCGTGAGAATGCAAAGGTTTTTCTAGTTTTTGGAGAAATGGGCCGAAAAGCGGCGCCATGACTGAAATAGCCGCATTGATCGTTTCGCCCAATTGGGTTAGGATAATAGTTGAATGTTTAAGTGCGAGCTTGGTAAAAAAAGAAGATTTTATGTCGATGCGAGGTGGATTTTGTTGCAACTTCAAGTAACGAACAGTCCGTTTAATCAGGAACAGGTCGAGCTGCTTAATCGGCTTCTGCCAACTTTAACAGAATCGCAGCATGTGTGGCTAAGCGGATATTTATCCGCACGTTTTGCTTCCGCGGCTCCGGCCTCGGCGGTGCTGCAAACGGCGGCCGCGACAGCGGTCATCGAGGAGCCGGCTCCGGTCGTCAGCTTGCCGGCAGCTTCCCGCGAGGTTACCGTGCTTTTCGGATCGCAGACGGGCAATAGCCAGCGGCTCGCCGGAGCTCTGGCCCGCAAGCTCGAGGAGAACGGCTTCCTGCCGACCGTTTCTGCGATGAACAAGTTTAAACCGAACGGGCTCAAAAAGGTGGAAAACTTGCTCATCGTAGCGAGTACGCATGGCGAAGGAGAGCCGCCGGACAACGCGATTTCGTTCCATGAGTTTCTCTACAGCAAACGGGCACCGCAGCTGGAAGAGACTCATTTCTCAGTGCTGTCTCTTGGCGATACGTCCTATGAGTTTTTCTGCCAAACCGGCAAGGATTTCGACAAGCGTCTGGAGGAGCTTGGCGCCAAGCGCCTGACAGAGCGCGCCGATTGCGACCTGGATTACGATGAGCCGGCAGCGGATTGGACGCAGCGTGTTATCGCTGCGCTTAACGAGCGTGTCAACGGTTCGGCAGCAGCAGCCTCCGCTCCTGCAGAGGCAGTCGCAGCGGTGGCCGCAGAAGCGGCCGCTTCCGCCTATTCCCGGACGAATCCGTTCAAGGCCGAAGTATTGGCCAACATTAATTTGAACGGGCGCGGCTCCGATCGTGAAACAAGGCATTTGGAGCTGTCGCTTGAGGGCTCGGATCTCAGCTATGAGCCAGGAGATTGCCTGGGCATTTTCCCGGAGAATCATCCGGAGCTGGTTGAAGCGCTGCTTCAGCAGTTTGGCTGGAGCGCGGATGAGATTGTACCTTTTAACAAAAAAGGCGATTCAGGCTCGCTGCGCGAGGCGCTCACGTATCATTATGAAATTACGGTGCTCACGAAGCCGCTGCTGGAGCAGGCAGCGGAGCTGACGCCGGACAGCAGCCTTGCAGAATTGCTGGCTCCCGGCAATGAACAGCAATTGAAACAATACATCGAGGGACGGGATTTGCTCGATCTTGCTGAAGACTTTGGCCCGTGGAAATCTACGGCAAAGGAATTTGTAGGTATTTTGCGCAAGCTTCCGGCACGTCTGTATTCCATCGCAAGCAGCTTTAAAGCGAACCCTGACGAGGTGCATCTGACGATTCGCGCGGTTCGTTATGAATCGCATGGACGCCAGCGCTACGGGGTATGCTCGGTGCAAACGGCTGAGCGGCTTCAGGAAGGCGATACGCTGCCGATCTTCATTCAGAACAATCCGAACTTCAAGCTTCCCGCAAATCCGGACACTCCGGTTATCATGATCGGACCAGGTACAGGCGTGGCTCCGTTCCGGGCGTTCATGGAAGAAAGAGAAGAGCTGGGATCGACCGGGAAAAACTGGCTGTTCTACGGGGACCGTCACTTCGTTACGGACTTCTTGTACCAGACCGACTGGCAGCGGATGATCAAGGATGGACCGCTGACGCGCATGGACGTGGCGTTCTCGCGCGATACGGAAGACAAAGTGTATGTACAGCAGCGTTTGCTGGAGAACAGCGCAGAGGTGTACAGCTGGCTTGAAGAAGGCGCACATATTTATGTGTGCGGCGATGAGAAGCATATGGCGCATGACGTCCATTCGGCGCTTGTTACGATTATCGCGCAAGAAGGCGGTCTCAGCCCGGAGAATGCGGCGGCCAAGCTTTCCGAGCTTCAGGAGCAGCAGCGCTACCAGCGCGACGTTTATTAGAATAGGGAGCCCGGCGGTTGAGCGCCGGGCAACAGAAGCAGCATTTGTTGCAAACGAGAGGAGTCGGCTGTACGATGGCAAATGATCAATTGGTGAAGCCGGTTGGCGGTCCGCCGAGCGAAGTAGAGCATATTAAAATTCGAAGCAATTATTTGCGCGGAGAGCTTGTGGAGAAGCTTGCCGAGCCGCTTACAGGCGGCCTGCCTGAGGACGAGAATCGTCTGATGAAATTCCATGGCAGCTATATGCAGGATGATCGCGACTTGCGCAACGAGCGCGAGAAGCAAAAGCTGGAGCCAGCTTACCAGTTCATGCTGCGGATCGTATCTCCAGGGGGAGTAGCTACGCCGGAGCAATGGCTTGTGCTTGACGAGCTGGCGCAAAAGTACGGCAGCAATTCGTTGCGCGTCACGACACGCCAGGCGTTCCAAATGCACGGCATTCTAAAGTGGAACTTGAAAAAAACGATTAAAACGATTAACGATACGCTGCTGACGACGCTTGCCGCATGCGGCGACGTTAACCGCAACGTCATGAGCAACCCGAATCCTTATCAATCCGAGGTGCATGGCGAGGTTTTCGAATGGGCGCGCAAAATTAGCGATCATTTGGCGCCGCGCACACCTGCCTATCATGAAATTTGGCTGGACGGAGAGAAGGTCGTCAACAGTCTCGACAATGAAGAGGTTGAACCGATTTATGGTCCTGTTTATTTGCCTCGCAAATTTAAAATCGGACTTGCGGTTCCTCCTTCCAACGACGTCGACGTGTATTCGCAGGACTTGGGCTACATTGCGATCATCGAGGAAGGCAAGCTCGTTGGCTTTAACGTTACGGTTGGCGGCGGAATGGGCATGACCCACGGCGACACGGCAACCTATCCGCAGCTGGGCAAATTGATCGGCTTCTGCAAGCCCGAGCAAATTATCGATGTTGCAGAGAAAACCGTAACGATTCAGCGCGATTACGGCAACCGTTCTGTGCGTAAAAACGCCCGTTTCAAATATACGATCGACCGCCATGGTCTCGATTGGTTCGTCAATGAGCTTCATACCCGCATGGGATGGGAGCTCGAAGAAGCGCGTCCGTTCCATTTTGAGCACAGCGGAGATCGTTACGGCTGGATCAAGGGGACGAACGGCAAATGGAATCTGACCGTATACGTCCAAAGCGGACGCATTATCGACAGCGGCGAGCATAAGCTGATGACCGGCTTGCGCGAAATCGCTAAGGTTCACACCGGCGATTTCCGTTTGACTGCGAACCAGAATGTCGTGATTGCGAACGTATCCGCCCAGAAAAAACGCAAAATCAATGAGCTTGCGGCGCAGTACGGGCTGACTGACGGAGCTCATCTGTCGGCGCTCCGCCGCAGCGCTTTGTCCTGCGTGGCCCTGCCGACATGCGGCCTCGCAATGGCAGAGGCTGAGCGTTATTTGCCGGGTCTGATCGATACGTTGGATCTAGTAGTCGAGGAAGCTGGCTTGCGGGATAAGGAAATCAATATCCGCATGACTGGCTGCCCGAACGGCTGCGCAAGACCTGCGCTCGGGGAAATTTCCTTTATCGGCAAGTCTCCCGGCCGCTACAATATGTATTTGGGCGCCGGCTTCGCGGGCGAACGGTTGAGCAAAATGTATCGTGAGAACATCGATGAGAAAGAAATCGTAGGCACGCTTACGCCAATGATTCAGCGCTTTGCCAAGGAACGTGAGGACGGCGAGCATTTCGGCGATTTCGTCGTGCGCACCGGTTATGTATCCGCCGTGCATGACGGCCGGGAGTTTCATAACTAGCCCTTCGAGGAGGGGGCCGGCGCTGTCTGGCAGCCATAAAGAAGGGAGAAGGGATGACCGGAATGGTCATCCCTTTTTGCAGCCGGCAGGACGGAAGTGAACGAAACAGGAGGGAATTATGGCAGCTATCCGACAAATGCGTTGTGTAACCGATGACGATCTGGCAGCGGCGAGCTTGTTTATGCTGGAGCAGCGTCATGAGCTTCATCCATCTATTACGGTTATGGATACGTTGACGCTGCTTTGCGACTATATGACGCATGGCCATCTGATGATGAGCGTAAACGATAGGCAGGCGGTTATAGGAATTTCGGCTTATTTTTTGGGAACGAGAGAAAAGCAGTTTGAAGATAAGGAAGTAGTCTTTATCGATGTCGGCGTCTTCTCTAAGGCTTACCGAAGCGGCAGGCAATTTTATCTGGGCTTCTCCTTTATGGTGGATCAAATCATTTCCGAGCATCCGGACGTGAAGGAGCTGCGGTTGGCGGCGTTGACCGACAATCGCTATTTGCTCAGGCTGTACAGCAAGCTCGCTGCTCCATTGCACGAGCGGGAGAGCGCGTTAGGACCTGAAACCGTATTCGGCGCTCCAATCAATGAAATAAGCACTACACTAAAACGGTATAATCAATTATAATTAGACAAAAAGATACATATTTTTTCCAAGCCAGAGGAGGTGAATACAATGTTTCCACCAGTTGGGTTTGGCCAGAAGGATGTCAAAAAAGGCAGCGGCTTCGGCAAAATCGTCATTGCAAACGATAATCTGCGAGCGCAGCCGCAAGCGAAATAATGCCTTATCTTTTCCGGGTTTGTCATTTGGAAATGGATTACGAAACTTATTCAAGGTATGTGCTGACGCATCATGCCGATTTGAACCTTCCTTATTCCTTCGCGGTCAAGCTAAGCTTTGTTGCCAGTCCGCTTGTGCTTGGCAGAGCGATGCTTGTGCTTGACGAGGAGGGCTACGAGCCTCTAGGAGCGTTTGGCGTCGTTTATGGGACTGGCGCCCGGCACTATGAGGATCGGCACATTTGCCAGATCGAGCTTGTTTATTTGGCCAGCGAGTATCGCTGCAAGCCTTTATTCATTCAGGGGTTGACCAGATTGCTTGCCGAGGCGAAAGCGGACAATCCGGATATAGACCTGGTGCAGTTCTGGGCTCCAATGAACGATAGGGGTCTGGACAAGCTGTTTGCCCGTTTCCGCTCGTTGCCGGGCGCAACGGCGACACAGGTGAATGATTTGATGCTGCATGCCGTTTCTTATCGCGAGCTGATCGCCTACTGCGAATCGTTTGCAAGGATGGAGCAATGAAAGCTTTATGTAGGTAAGCCAGCGGGTTCTCGCTGGCTTTTTTTTAATTTTAAAAGTTTGAATGATTCATGTTTGTAAGCGGCTTTTCATTCATCGCGAAACGTTAGCTTTGCCGCCAGAGGACGACATCAGTTGTTTACGCCTGGTTGCCGGATCATGAGGGAATCGCGTAAAAGCGACTCGTTCTTATTTGAAACACGCTCTCTCGGCCGACAGCCGATGGGTGAGTCTTCTGAACCTGTTCATCTGCCCATGTCATAGGTCTGGAGAATTAATTACAAGGATTCAGACAGCTTTTGACAAATCAGGTGTTTTGTTATTATCCTGAAAGGGTATGAACGTAAAAAGACTGCTTACATAATGCTATGGCTGCAGTTGACGATATTTTCGACAACAGCCTAATGAACAATGGGAGGCATGAACATGTCCGAAGTGAAATTATCCATCGATTATGATCAGTATGAAAGCGGAGTGCAGATGACCAAGCTTATCGAGGAGCTTGCGGCAAACGAGCAAAGCGCTTCGCTTGAGAGCCTGATTATCGGGGATTGGGGCGGCGCCTATGAGAACAGCTCCGATGAGATCGTCGAGGCGCTTGTGCGATTAAAGGATCGTTTTCCTTCGCTTCGCAAGCTTTTTATCGGGGATATGAGCTTTGAGGAATGCGAGGTTTCGTGGATTAACCAGAGCAATCTGGGACCGCTACTCGGCGCTTATCCGCAATTGCGCTCCTTGACGATAAAAGGAAGCACGGGACTGGAGCTGGAGCCTGCCGCGCATGAGCGGCTGCAGGAGCTGATCATCATTTGCGGAGGACTTGGCAAAAACGTGCTTGCAAGCCTTGCAGGGGGGCACTTTCCCGAGCTTGAGAAGCTGGAGCTGTATTTGGGCGTAGACAATTACGGCTTTGATGCCACGCTGGAAGATGTGCTGGCGGTAGCCGTGCCCGGCAAATTTCCGAAGCTTGGTTATCTAGGCTTGAAGGATAGCGAAATTCAGGACGAAATCGCGATTGCTCTGGCAGATATGCCGATTCTGGATCAGCTGCACACCTTGGACTTGTCGGAAGGAACGCTCACCGACGAGGGCGCTCAAGCGTTGATCGTCAGCGAGCGCGTCAAGAAGCTTCAAAAGCTGGATTTAAGCTACCACTATATGTCGGAGGGGATGATGAAGCGCTGGAGCGATTCAGGGATGAATGTGGATATTAGCGAGGATCAGGGAGAGGATGAGGAGTACCGTTATCCTTCGTTGACGGAGTAAAGATGGGCACAATGATTCTGATTGGCAATCCCGGCAATAAGCGGACGGAAGGGCTGCAGCGGGCGCGCCTGTCGCTTGGCCTCGCGCCGGCAGAGGTGCTGACTTATCAAGAGCTGTTAACCGGCGAGCGATCGCTAGAGGCGGCCCTCAGCGCGCTTGGGAATTGTCGGGAGCAGGGGGATGAGCCTTTGCTACGTCTGGATGCGCCAGGCGAGCTGTTTGAGGTGGAGCGCGCGTTAATCGCGCTCGGCGCGCCCGATGCGGCTGGCCGCACGACTGACGATGAGCGCCTGCTCCCCTATGCGGGACGGCCTGATCCGCAGCCGATGTCGGCAAGAGCTGCCGCTGCATTAACCGAGCAGGAGGGACGGCTTTATCACCCGTCCCAATGGTTCCGGGGCTTTGGCCGCCTGCTCGGCAAGCTGGAGCGCGAAGCGAAGGAGCTGTGGCCGCTGCCCAATTGGCTTAATGCGCCAGCAGACATTGCCGCGATGTTCGACAAGAGGCGCACGCAGGCGCTTCTTCACCAGGCGGGGGTGCCCGTTCCCGCGCTGCTGCTATCATCCGAGCTGCTGCCGGATTATGAAGCGCTGCGCGGAGCAATGAAGGAACGCCGCATGTTTCGCGTGTTCGTGAAGCTTGCGGCAGGTTCCGGAGCCAGCGGCGTGCTTGCCTATCAGCTCAATCCGGCGACCGGAGCGGAGGAGGCGGTAACGACGCTTGGAATCGAGCGGTATGCGGCACGGCCGCCGCTGCTGTACAATGCGATCAAGCTCCGCCGTTACAGTGATCCCGCTATTGTGCGGCTGCTTGTGAACTGGCTGCTGCGGCACGGCGCTCAGGTTGAGCAGTGGGTCCCCAAGGCGACGGTTGGCGAGCGCAGCTTCGACATTCGGCAGCTGGTTGTGGCGGGCGAGGCTTGCCACAGCGTCGTTCGAGCAAGCCGGACGCCGATTACGAATCTTCATCTGCGCAGCGAACGAATGAGCGTGGAGGAAGCTGGACTGTCCTCTGACACGCGTCATGCTGTCCGGAGCTGTGCCGAGCGGGCGCTCGCCGTATTTCCGCAGTCGAAGGTAGCGGGTATTGACGTGCTGCTGAGCAGCGGCTCCCTGTCTCCCCATATTGTCGATATGAATCCGTTTGGGGATTTGCTGTACAGGGTGGCGTACAAGGGAGACGATACATATACGTGGGAAATGAGAAGGATTGCGGCGCAAGCCGCCGCGTCCCGGCTTTAGAAAGGCAGGAAGGTGAGCTTAAGTTGACCGATATGAATAAAATCGTGGGCAGCCACGATATTGTCATGATCACGCTCGATACGCTTCGCTACGATGCTGCGGTGCTGGAGCAGGAGAATTGCCCGAACTTGTGCGGAACGGGCTATTGGGAGAAAAGGCATTCGCCGGGCAGCTTTACTTATGCGGCCCATCATGCCTTTTTTGGGGGCTTTTTGCCGACTCCCGCAACGACGAACAAATCGGAGCATATCCGTCTGTTCCATTCCAAGAATACGGGCTTTCGCACACATCCCCATACGTGGCTGTTCGATACGCCGGACATCGTATCCGGACTAGCTGCAGAGGGCTACCGGACGGTTTGTATCGGCGGCGTCATCTTTTTTACGAAAAAGGTTCCGCTTGCCAAGGTGCTGCCGGGCTACTTCCAGCGGAGCTATTGGCGCATGACGTTTGGCGTAACGAACCCGCGCTCGACTGAGCATCAGGTGAACCATGCGCTGGGGCTGCTGCAGCAAACTCCCGAAGATGAGAAGCTGTTTCTATTTATAAACGTATCGGCTATTCATGGCCCCAATCACTATTTTGTACCGGGAGCTCGCGTCGATACGGTTGATTCGCAACGCGCTGCGCTCCGGTATGTGGACGGCGAGCTCGGCCGATTGTTCGAGGCGCTGCGGGCCCGCCAACGTCCGGCATTTTGTCTGGCCTTCTCGGATCATGGCACAGCCTACGGAGAGGACGGCTACGAGGGGCACCGGCTTGCGCACGAGGTCGTCTGGACGGTGCCGTATCGCGAATTCATCATTTAATGAGTCAACACGAAGGGAGGATGTGCGCTTATGGCAAGCTTTGAGGCACCTGTCGCGACGGATAGGGATGCGCTGCAAAAATGGAAAGGACAGATCAGCCTTGAGCCGTACCGATCCTACTTGTACTCTTATCCCCACAAAACAGCGTATCGTGCGCTAGAGCCCAAGCTGCCGCTTGCGGATTTATGGCAGGAGGAAGCGGCGGAGACTTTTTTTCTGTATATGCACATTCCGTTTTGCGGTGCGCGCTGCGGCTTCTGCAACCTGTTCACGCTTCCCGACAAGCGTCAGGACGTACACCATACTTATGTGGACGCGCTGGAGCGGCAAGCCAGGCAATGGGCCGACTTTACGACGCATAAGCCGTTTGCGCGCTTTGCAATCGGGGGAGGAACGCCGACGCTGCTTGCGCCTGATTTGTTGGAGCGCCTATTCGATATCGCCCAAAATACGATGGGGCTTGATGTAAAAAAGGCATCCATTTCCGTGGAGACGTCACCGGAGACGGTTACGCTCGAGCGGATGAACATTCTTAAGGAGCGCCAAACCGACCGGGTCAGCATGGGCATCCAAAGCTTCGTCGAGACGGAGGCTGCCGCGATCTATCGTCCGCAAAAGCCGCTCGAGGTGGAGCGTGCGCTATCTGTCCTGAAAAGTTACGATTTTCCCGTACTGAATCTGGATTTGATTTACGGCTTGCCTGGACAGACGACTGCTTCCTGGATCTATTCGCTTGAGCGTGCGCTTGCCTATGAGCCGGAGGAAATATTTCTCTACCCGCTGTATACGAGAGAGCATACGATCGTGAAGCCCGGCGATCTCGCACAGCGCGACAGGGACATCCGGATGTCCTGTTACGTCGAGGCGCGAGACCGGCTGCTGGCCGCAGGCTATACGCAATATTCCATGCGACGCTTTGCTCGCCAAGGGGCGGAGAGCGGGAAGCAGACGCTCCCGTACGGCTGTCAGGAGGAGGGGATGGTCGGCTTAGGCTGCGGAGCCCGCTCCTATACGGCGAACGTGCATTACGCTTCGCGCTACGGAGTGAGCAGACGCGCCACGGAAAGCATTATTGCCGATTACGTAGCTGCGGAGAACTATCGTACGGCTGACTACGGCTACATTCTGAATCGGGAGGAGCGGCAGCGGCGCTTTATTCTTAAAGCCATTCTACATCGGGAAGGCTTGGCGCTAGCCGAGTACGAGCAACGCTTCGGCACCCGCGCGCTGGAGGATTATCCTGAGCTCATGAACCTGATCGGAGCCGATTGGGCGGTGCTGGAGGATGGGGTGCTTGCCTTGACGGCGGACGGCATGGCACTGTCGGATTCGATTGGCCACTGGCTCATTTCGGGAGAGGTCAGAGCGCAAATGGAAGGTTTTGTGCTTGCATGAGGGCGACTCTTTATTTCCGCGGCAGCTTGACCTCCTGCAACTATGACTGTCCTTATTGCCCCTTTAGCAAAAACAGGGACAGCGCGGCGACGCTGGCCCGCGATCGCGTGCAGGTCGAAGCTTTTGTCGATTGGGTGAGGGAGCAAGCGGGGCTCGGCCATAGGCTGTCCATCTTTTTTAACCCTTACGGGGAGGGGCTTGTTCATCGCTGGTACGGACGGGCCATGTGCGAGCTGTCTCACATGGAGCATGTGGAGAAGGTGGCGATTCAAACCAATTTGTCGGCACGGCTCGATTGGACCGATGGATTGGATGCACGAAAAACGGCTTTCTGGGCGACCTACCACCCTGGGCAGACAAGCGAGGCGGCCTTTCTTTCCCGTTGCATGACGCTGCATGAGAGGCGCCTTCCCTTTAGCGTCGGCACTGTGGGCGTCAGGGAAGCGTTCGGCGCCATCTCCTCGCTGCGCGCCAAGTTGCCGGAGGATGTCTATATGTGGGTTAACGCGTTTAAAGATGTAAAGGCCTACTATTCCCAGGAAGAAAGGTCGTTCCTACAAAGCATTGACCCGCATTTTGAGCTTAACCTGCACGATTACGAGAGCAAGGGACATCGCTGCGAGGCGGGGGAGCAGGTTTTTTATGTGCAGGCATCCGGCATCGTGAAACGCTGCTATAAGGATCGTGCCGTTATCGGCCATCTGTACAGGGACGGTTTGGAGGGCTTGTCCCGCCCCAGACTGTGCCGAATGGACTGCTGCGATTGCTATATCGGCTACATTCATATGCCTGAGCTCGCTATGAACGAGGTATACGGGCCAAGCAAGCTCGAAAGAATCGCCCCCATAAAAACAGCCGGACAGAAGGTTTAGCTCTGTCCGGCTACCCGCGCTTCCCTTATTTTCACGCCAAAACGTTAATTAGTAGCCCCAGCCTCCGAAAAATCCGCAGCTGCATGCGATAATGACCAGCAAGATGAACAAAACCAGGATCGAACCTGTGTTGTTGAATGCGCCGCCTACATAACCTGACATTTGAAAAAGCACCTCCCTGATCTTTACTACACTGTAATTTATGCAGCGTCCCGTTCATCTGCTTGGGTGTTTGTACGTATGGCGGGTAATGGCGCAGCAATTGCAGCCGGAATAAACATCCTTATCGTTATCCGGCTTCAAGCAAGCGTTGAAAATTCGTAACATTCATCCGCCCAATGAGCTTAAAACGCATAAGGATGCGATCGGGGGCGGGATAAAGCGTGGCTATGCGGCTCGCAAGGGACTGCTTCAACCCGAATTAGGGCCGAATTTCGATTCAGAAGCGATGGGAACGCATTGACAAAACGACAAGTGAAATCCATAATGAAAAGACAAATTATGCGATTACGCAGAGTGCTGGCCAGCATTCGACAACTCCTTTTTGTTGCATGAGTTGTTGGATGTTGGCTTTTCATATAACGGGGTGAGAGGCATGGAGGATCAGCTTAGAGATCAATTAAATCGCCCGCTTAGAGATTTGCGGATTTCGGTTACGGACCGCTGCAATTTTCGCTGCCGCTATTGCATGCCTGCAGAGCTGTTCGGCAAGGATTATGCGTTCCTGTCCCAGGAGCAAATTCTAAGCTTCGAGGAGCTGACGCTGCTCGTGCGTGAGTTTGTGGCGCTGGGCGTCAAGAAGCTGCGAATTACCGGGGGAGAGCCGCTGCTTCGTAAAAATTTGCCGGATTTGATCCGGCAGCTAACGGCCATTGAGGGCGTAGAGGACATTGCGTTGACGACGAACGGCGTGCTGCTGCCCCAATATGCCACCCGGCTCGCCGAAGCCGGCATGAAGCGTGTCACCGTCAGCCTGGATTCGCTGGATGATGAGCGTTTCAGGCAGATGAACGGGAACAGAAGCGGTGTACAGGCCGTGCTTGACGGGGTGGATGCGGCGGCGGCGGCGGGTATGCAGGTGAAAATGAACATGGTCGTGCAAAAAGGCGTGAACGATCAGGATGTTGTGCCAATGGCAGTTTATTTCCGCGAGAAAAACCACATTTTGCGTTATATTGAATATATGGATGTCGGCAATTCAAACGGCTGGAGACTGGAGCAAGTGCTGTCGAGCAAGCAGATCGTGGACATGATAAGCGAGCATATGCCGCTTGTGCCTGTTGCAGCCAACTATAAAGGCGAGGTAGCGTCGAGATACCGTTATGCGGATGGCAGCGGGGAGATCGGCTTTATTTCCTCAGTCAGTGAAGCATTCTGCTCTTCCTGCACGCGCGCGCGCATTTCGGCTGAAGGCAAGCTGTATACCTGCCTGTTCGCCTCGCGCGGCTTCGATTTGCGGACGCTTTTGCGTAATGGAAGCACCAGTCTGGACATTAGGCGCGCCATTTATGACGTATGGGCTGCCCGGACCGACCGTTATTCGGAGGAGCGGGCAACGAATACGCAAACGGCCGCCAAAGTAGAAATGTCGCATATGGGCGGTTAGGTCCATCGTTACAGCTGCTGCAAATCCTTCAGCAGCCACTCATCCGTTTTATCCCGCGATAGAAACCATACGTTCGTAAAGCGGCCCTGGGGCTTGTATAGCTGCTCCTTGGCCCGCAAAATGTCCGACATGCCGAAGGTTTCCGAAACGTTGCGGATTAACAGGGCGATCGGATAGTCCCGCTCGTATTGGCTAATTTTCGCTTCCTTGATCTGAATACGCTTGTTTAGCTCCGCAATCAGCATTTCGACGACTTCCTTGCTGTCCACTCGTCCTTTGGAGCGGCCAAGCAGCAGCTTCGCTTCCTCCGAATCATAAAATAAATGCGTGATCTCCATGCCGAGCAGACTCTGATCATGACGCTGCAATACGGCGTCGGGCTTCTCGCGTTGATACAATAGCCGCAGCTTGCCGGAATGGTTCACATTATATAAGCGCAGGAAAATACGGGCAGCCGTACGCTCTAGCTGATGCTTTTCTTCGTATCTGTGCATAACAGTCCTCCGTTTCATCCAAGACAGGCCATGCCGCCGTTGGAGGGTAAGCGGTTTTTTCTGTTTGTAATTGTCTCATGCCATCGTTCAAAGAACAAGCGTTTGTTGGCGTTGGTCGCCGCATGGCGTTTGGCATGTGAAATCGATTGGCGATTCGCAGGATTCGCGGGCCACGGAAGTATAATTCTCCTATATGCCGTAATATGAATGCAACTATCGCCCGAAACGAGGTATTTACATGAACGACAAAGGATATTGGCAAGTAATTAAAAATAGGAACAATCATGACTGCGAGTTGACCTCAAGGCTGAACGATCTGTATGGGAACGGGGTTGATATGCAATCACGCTTCGAACAGCATATGGCAATGCCGGAGGAGATCGGGCGCGGCTACTGGCGGAGAATAAGGCCAAATGAGGCGTTTGAGCTCATTGTATGCGATATTGCGTATCGGCAGAATATGACGATGAGCAGCAGGGAAGGGGGCCATACGATAAGTCTTGGTTTCTGCATCGGTGAAAGCCTGCGCTGGAGCGTGGAAGGCAGGAAGGGCGAATTCGGCCTGGACCAGGGAGAAGTAACCGTATACGACAATCATGGACTGAGCAGCAGCTGCAATTATGAGGCGGGCAGAAGATTTCAAGGAGTGACGCTCAAGCTGAATCAGGCGAGCTTGCAGGGGTTGCTGCGTCATCTTCCGCTGGATACGCTTCGTGCAGCTTTGTCCGGCAGCAAAAGCATGTACATAAACAGCCGCTCAACTCCCGCAATGAAGCGAATTATCCATGAGCTTGTTCATTGCCCTTATGAAGGCGATATTAAACGCATTTATCTGGAAGGCAAGGTGCTGGAGCTTTTCGCGGCATACTTGCATGAGTCGCTGCTGGAGAAGCGGGAAGCCGCGGCTCTGCAAGGCTTATCGCGGTCGGATATGGCAAGCTTGCATGAGGCCAAGCTGATCGTGGATGCCAACCTGGCAAACCCTCCTGGCCTTGCAGCTTTGTCCCGGATGGTCTGCCTGAACGAATTCAAGCTGAAGAGGGGCTTCAAGCAAATGTTCGGCATGCCGGTGCACGCGTATGTCATCAATCAGCGGCTTGAGACAGCCGTACGGCTGCTGGAGCGGGGAGAACGGCGTATTACGGAGGCAGCCTTTGCCGCGGGCTTTGGCAAAGCCGGACAGTTCTCCGAGCATTTCAAAAGAAAATACGGAGTGAGCCCGTCTCAATTTTTTCAACTATAAAATCCTTTTTGTGCTTGCATACTCCCGATTTGGGTAGCGTCGGCCGGCAGCATTATGCGATAGTAGGGAACGAGCGCTGCACGGGGAGAATGTGAAAGGCTTTATTTTTTACATTTTCAATGATAATGATTATTATTATCTTCGTTGAAATCCGGCTAACGCACGGATGATGCTGAGGTCATGGCCACGCTCGGTCATTGCGGAGGAACATATAGTAGCATAGGAGGAATCGAAGTGGACACCAAATCGGAAGTGAAAAGCCTGCTGCAAATCGCAGGTGAAAAAAAAGGACTGCTGACGACTGCAAGCCTTTTTTCTGTCATCTCAAGCTTGCTGCAAGTTGCGCCTTTTATATCGGTGTATCAAATTGTACTGGAGCTGCTTAAGCATGCCGGCAGCCCGTCGGGCGCAAACCAGGAGCTCATTGTCAAGTGGGGTTTATTTGCCTTTTTTACGCTGGTCGGTTCGCTGCTTACGCTGTATGTCAGCGGAATGTGCTCGCATATTGCCGCGTTTACTATTTTGTACGAGCTGCGTGTGCGTCTGTCCGAGCATGTTGCGAAGGTGCCAATGGGCTATCACACCAAAACGGCAACGGGGGAATTAAAAAAAATTATTGAAGCAAGCGTCGAAAAGATAGAAAAATTTATTGCCCATCAACTGCCGGACGTCGTTAGCGCAATCATGATGCCGCTGTTTCTGCTCGGTTATCTATTCTGGATGGATTGGCGGCTGGCGTTCGTGCTGCTTGTGCCGATCGGTCTAGGCCTGTGGCTGCAGTCGCGGTTGTTTGCCAGCGAGGGAGGTCAGGAGGCATACCGGAAATTTCAATACTCGGTGGAGGAAATGAATGCGACCGGCGTCGAGTATGTAAGGGGCATGCCCGCAATCAAAATATTCGGCGTACGTGCAGAGTCGTTCCTTACCTTCCGCAAAGCGGTAGAAGAATACCGGGATTTGTCGCTTCGGATTACCGATTTGTGCAAAACGAACTACAGTCTCTTTTTTGTGATCATAAGCTCCCTATTCACGTTTGTGGTGCCGGTTGGCGTGCTGCTAGCCAGCTCCAATGCCGCTAGTCAATCGTTTGCCATCACGTTTATTCTTTTTCTGATCGTTTCCCCAAGCCTCTCGATGCCTCTGCTCAAGCTGCTGCATATAGGCGGCGGCATGCGCGATATTGTGGAAAGCCATAAGCGCATCGAATCGGTTTTTGCCCAGCAGGTCGTATCCGAGCCGGCCGCTCCGCGCGTGCCCGAGCATTACGAGATCAGCTTCAGCCAAGTTTCCTTTTCCTACGAGCCGAAGGAAAGCAAGTCGTATAAGCCGGTGCTCTCCGGGATTTCGTTTACTGCCCGGGCAGGTGAAATGACTGCGCTTGTCGGTCCCTCCGGAGGAGGGAAATCAACAATTGCCAGCCTGTTGTTGCGTTTTTGGGATGTACAGGATGGGAGGATTGCCATTGGCGGGGTTCCCATTCAAGAGATCGGTACGGCCAAGCTGATGGATATGGTTTCGTTTGTCTTTCAGGATGTGCACCTGTTCTATGATACGATTGAAGCCAACATCCGCATGGGCAATTCCTCCGCTACCCGAGAGCAAGTAATAGCTGCGGCAAAGACGGCATGCTGTCACGAATTTATTGAAAAGCTGGCGCAAGGCTACGAGACGAAAATCGGCGAAGGCGGAACCTACTTATCGGGTGGCGAAGCACAAAGGGTTGTCATTGCGCGAGCCTTGCTCAAAAACGCTCCCATTCTGGTGCTTGACGAAGCGACCGCCTACGCCGATGCCGAAAATGAAAAGAACATTCAGCAGGGGCTGAATGAGCTTGTCAAAGGCAAAACGGTCATCATCATCGCGCACAGGCTGTCGACGATTCGGGCTGCGGAGCAGATTCTCGTCGTCAAGCAGGGAGCTATTGCGGAAGAGGGCAGGCACGAGGAGCTTCGCAGTAAAAACGGGCTGTATGAAAGCATGTGGCAGGCGCACATAAGCTCCGCATCGTGGAGGCTAGGCGGCCGCATGTCAGAAGCAGGCAAGGAGGGGAAGCGCGATGAATCGATACTTTTATAATATTTCCGGCGGCAATGTCCGTACGTTGGGACCTTCCGCTTTGGCGGCGCTGCTTGAGGGCATAATCAAGGTTGTGCCGGCTGCGCTGCTCGTCGATCTGTTTAATACGTTCTACTTATCGTTTACGGACCCCGCCAGCGGACTTGACACGACCCGGCTATGGAGCGTATGCGCCATTCTGGTCGTGTGGCTGTTCGTTTCCTATGGGGCTTATTCGCTGCTCTATGATAAATCTTATCGTGCGGCATACAAGCTGGCAGCTGACGGAAGGTTAAAGCTTGCCGAGCATATCCGTCATCTGTCGCTCGGCTATTTCGGCAAGCGCGATCCGGGCGATATGACGAATCTGCTGCTCAGCGATTACGGGCAAGTGGAGCATACCATCTCGCATAACCTGCCGCAGCTGATTAGCGCTATCGTCCTTCCGCTGCTTGCTTTTACGGGCTTTTTGTTTCTGGACTGGCGGATGGCGCTGGCTATGTTTATGGCTTTGCCTATAGGCATCCTGCTGCTTTGGGCGACGGATTCGCTGCAAGCCCGGCTCAGCGAGAAGCATGTGCAAGCGAAAAATGAAGCGGCCAGTCGGTTGCAGGAGTATTTGACGGGCATACGCGAAATTAAGGCGCACAATCTTGGCGGCAAACGCTTCGAGCGGCTTCGGCAGTCGTTCGATCGATTGAAGCGGGACTCGATCCGGCTGGAAGGAATTATGGGTCCGATTATATTAAGCGCGATGCTGCTCACGCGTTCAGGCATGACGATCATGATCGGCATCGGAAGCTATCTGATTGTGGGCGGCACGCTGACACTGCCGGTATTTCTGTTGTTTTTGCTCATCGGCACGAGGGTTTTCGACCCGTTGACGGTCGTCTTGTTGAGCTACGGGGAAATGCGCTATTCCGCCTACAGCGCACAGCGGATTATGGATGTGCAACGGGAGCGGACGATGCAGGGACAGGCTCCGGTCGATGCGAGCGGAGCTATCAGGTTCGACCAGGTGTCATTCGGCTATAACCCGGATACGCCAGTGTTAAGCAAGCTTTCCTTCGCTATCAAGCCGCAGACGATAACGGCTCTTGTTGGGCCTTCCGGCAGCGGAAAAAGCACCGTGACCCGGCTTATCGCCAGATTTTGGGATGTGGACAGCGGTACGATCAGCATCGGCGGACAAGATTTGCGTGAAGCGAGCCCCGAAAAGCTGCTGCAGCAACTATCAATGGTTTTCCAGGATGTGTATTTGTTCCAGGACACGATCGGCAACAATATTCGCATCGGCAAAATGGATGCTACGCAGGAGGAGATTGAGGCTGCCGCCCGAAGGGCGTGCTGCCATGAGTTTATTTCGCAGCTGCCCCAAGGCTATGATACGCCTGTTGGCGAAGGCGGATCGACGCTCTCGGGCGGGGAGAAGCAGCGGGTATCGATTGCAAGAGCGCTGCTGAAGGATGCTTCCATCGTGCTGCTGGACGAAGCGACAGCCTCGCTTGACCCGGAGAACGAGGCGGCCGTGCAGCAGGCGATTAACGAGCTCGTCGCGAATAAAACCGTCATTATTATCGCGCATCGGCTGAAAACGATCCAGCATGCCGATCAAATTCTTGTGCTTGAGCAAGGAAAGCTCGTGCAGAGCGGAACACACGAGCAGCTGTCCGCCCGGCCGGGCGTATACGCCGGATTATGGAGCTTGCAGCAGCAGGCTGAGGGATGGCAAGTGAAATAAAGCGTGAGGGAGCTGCATCGGCAGCTCCCTGGTTGTTTTAAAGCAAAGGGGGATGGACCGGCTGGCGCCAATCAAGCGTCCAGCGTCCGTGCCGGGGATGGCGCTCCGCTTTCAAGCGCAAGTAAAAAACGTTTGAAATCAAGTCCGCCGCGATAGCCGGTCAGCGCTCCTTTTTTGCCGATGACACGATGACAGGGCACTGCAATAAGCAGCGGATTGGCGCCGATCGCCGAAGCAACGGCACGGACAGCTGTCGGGCGTCCGACGGCGTCTGCTATATCCGAGTAAGAGCAAGTATCGCCATAGCGGATGGTCTCCAGCGTGCGCCATACCTCCTCTTGAAAAGGAGTTCCCGAGAGATCGAAGGCGATTTCCAGCGTCTGCCGTGTCCCCGCGAAGTATTCCTCAAGCTGATTCAAGGATTCGGCCAGTGCGGCAGCATCCTCATGCAAACAAGCGGAGGGGAAACGCTTGTGCACGTAGCGTTCAAGCTCGGATAATGGCGCGTCCGGCGTGCCGGCGTAGCATAGTCCCGACTGCGTTGCAGCCAAATAAAAACGCCATGGCCCATTTTCAAAAAGCGTATAGCTTATGGTTGGTACAGTCGATTTACTCATGATTGCCTCCGTTGCGATTGTCATGGAACGTATGCCTTATGCGAAAGCTTGCGGGCGTTACTCCCAGCTTCCGTTTGAACAAGCTATTGAAATGGGGCACACTGGAGAAGCCCACCGTCCGCGCAATTTCGGCAGCGGACTGCGGGGAGGAAAGCAAGCTTCTCATGGCGGCCTTCAGCCGAACGGTTTGCACGTATTCCGCAGGGGAATGCCCTTTGATCCGCTTAAACTGCCTCTGCAGATGATAAGGACTGCCGTGGGCCATGTCCGCCAGCTTCTGCAACGTAATCGGCTCGGCGTAATGCTGATCGATCCATTCCACAATGCGCCCGATCCATTCCTCAGCAGGAGGCTCCAGCTCGTCCGGCTTGCACCGTTTGCACGGGCGGAACTGCAGGGACAGCGCTTGGGAAGCGTCATGAAAAACGACCACATTGCTTTTGAGCGGAAGTCTGGACCTGCAGGAAGGCCGGCAAAAGATGCGGGTCGTTATGACGCCGTACAGAAATTGTCCGTCATAGTCAGCGTCACAGGCTTCAATCGCTTTCCATTGCCATGCTGAGAGCTCATTGTGCATTGCGTTCACCTCTGCAAACAGTATACACGACCTTGGAAGAAGAGACACGCTTGCGAGAATAGAACAGCAAGATAACGTAACGGCGGGGCATCGCTTATTGTGAACGGATTCGTTACACTGGTGACGAAGGAGGGATGGCGGGTGAAACGAGCATGGTCGATCAAGGAGGTTGAAGACGGACTTCAATTGCAGGGTCCGCCAGATTTTAGCTATTCGCAGAATGTAAACTATTTGTCCAGATCGGCGCTTGAATGCTTGTATGAGATTGAGGGTGAGAGAGTTATCCGCGCGATTCGACTCGCCAATAAGCCTGTCCTTATTGAAATAAGCGGCAAGGAGCGGCTGCTGAACGTAAAGCTGCTGACGAGCGTTGCTGCAGGGCGGAGCGATGTGCTGGCGGAGATTGCCGCTTATGTCGGAGAATGGTTCGATTTAGAGCGGGATATGCGACCTTTTTATGAGCTGGCTGCGCGAGATCCGGTTTTGCAGGGAGCGGCAAAGGCGTATGCAGGACTTAGGGTGATGGGCATCCCCGAGCTGTTCGAAGCGCTGGCTTGGGGCATTATCGGCCAGCAAATCAATCTGCCTTTCGCGTATCGGCTCAAGCGGCGGCTGGTGGAGCGTTACGGGGATGCGGCCGTCCATGGCGGTCGCACCTATTACATGTTTCCGGCAGCGGAGAAGGTGGCGGATTTAACGGTTGGCGCCATGG
This sequence comes from Paenibacillus sp. SY21-1, assembly GCF_005222705.1. Taxonomy (GTDB): domain Bacteria; phylum Bacillota; class Bacilli; order Paenibacillales; family Paenibacillaceae; genus Pristimantibacillus. The sequence goes on from NZ_STGF01000008.1 coordinate 49,758, forward strand.
ACGGCCTGCAATTAACGGTCAAGAAAAGGGAGTATCTGATCGATACTGCCCAACTCATCGCCGGCGGAAAGCTAACGAAGTCGGCTTTGCTCGAAGCGGGAAGCATGAGGCAGGCGGAGCGCATGCTAACGGAGATTCGCGGCATCGGGCCGTGGACGGCTAACTATGTGCTGATGCGCTGCTTGCGTTTTGCAGATGCTTTTCCGATTGACGACGTCGGTTTGCAATTGGCGGTGAAGTCGGTGCTCGGGCTCGATCGCAAGCCTTTCAAGTCCGAGCTAGTGGATTTGTCTGCGCATTGGAGAGGCTGGGAGGCATACGCGGTGTTTTATTTGTGGCGACTGCTGTACTAAATGATTGCAGATCAGCTGCTTTAATTACAAACGCTGCTTCAGCAAGGTCCGCTGCCCGCTTTTTCGTCCTGTGTCTTCTGTTCCGGCCGGCTGCCGTGTTAGAATAGGGCACAGCAAGCGTTGAGGAAGGAGGAGGACGATATGAAGGGGAACGCGACGATACAGGATGTAGCCAGAGCTGCCGGCGTATCGGTGGCAACGGTGTCCCGAGTATTGAACAACAGTCCGCTGGTCAAAGAAAACACGAAAGCCAGAATTGTTCAGGTGATAAAAGAGCTGGCGTACGAACCGAATTATTTGGGACGCGAGCTCAGAAGAGCGGAGACCAGGAGAATCATGGTCATGACGCCAAGCCTCGTATTTCCGATCATGGCCGGCGTCTACAAAGGAATGCAGGAAACGGCGCAGCGGCATGGCTATCATGTGCTCGTATGCTCCACCTCCGGCAGAAGGGAGAAGGAGGAGGAGCTGCTCCATATGCTCAAAACGAAAATCGTCGACGGCATCGTTATGCTGACGAGCACGCTTGAGCCAGATGAGCTAAACCAGCTTGCGAAGCAGTATCGGATCGTTCAGTGCTCAGAGCCCAAGCTGGGGGCTGAAGCCTATTGCGTCACTATTGACAATGAGCGGGCAGCCTTCGACGCGACAGTTCATCTCGCCAACTTAGGCCATCGCAGAATCGCCATGCTGAGAGGCAAGCATGAAACCTCGGCCATGCTGCGCGAGCAAGGGTTTCGAAAAGCGATGGCGCATGCGGGCCTGACGGTAGAGGAGTCGATGATTCAAACGTGCGATTACGATTACGAAAGCGGATATGCAAGCGCGTTGCAGCTGATGGGCGAGGTAAAGCCGCCAACCGCCATTTTTTGCGCCAACGATGTCGTCGCTTTTGGCTGCGTGAACGCGCTCAAGGAGCTTGGCATAGCCATTCCGCAGCAGCTAGCGGTTGTGGGATTTGACGATACGATTGAATCGACGATGTGTACGCCGAACATTACGACTGTGCGCCAGCCCACATACGATCTTGGCCGATTGGCGATGGAGGCTTTAATCGGAAGCCTGGAGAGCGGAGTGCAGGCAACGGGACAGCAGCAGCTTGAGTATGAGCTGGTCATCCGAAGCTCGACGATTCATCCATAATATGAGATCCGTGCAAAACGAAATAAATAGGGGATTGCAATTCAAAAAGGGCTCTCCTATAATATAAATTGTAATCGATTACAAATGAATCGGCATTTTTTAGCCGTGAAATGTAATGCATTACATTTTATCGATGCAGCCGTTGCGAAATGCTGAACAATCTGGCAGATCGCCTGGATCGGCTGCTCAAGCATGAACGAAAAACGGGAGGCAAAGACGATGATCAACATACCGGTAGGCTTGCAGCTGTTCTCCGTACGGGAATCGCTGGCCAAGGATTTTATGGGCACGCTCAAGCAAGTGGCGGAAATTGGATATAAAAACGTAGAGTTTGCCTTTCATAGCACCCTTTCGGATGGGCGCTTCGAGCTGGAATATACGTCCGAGCAGCTGAAAAGCCGAATGGACAGCTTGGGTCTGCGTGTCGTCACCAGTCATGTCGCCTATCACCCTAACCTGGACTGGGATGCCGTTATAAGGTACAATGCGGAAATCGGAAGCGAAGGCGTCGTTATGCCCATCGCCTTTTTCAAAGGGAAGCAGGACGCCATTGAGCTGGCCCAATGGCTGAATGAATCGGGCCGTAAATGTAAGGCGGCAGGCATTCAGTTCTATTATCATAATCATCACCATGAGTTTCAGCCGTTCGAAGGCGAGGCCGCAATGGATATTTTGCTTGCCAACACGGACCCCGAGCTTGTGCATTTGGAATTGGATACGTTCTGGGCGCTGCGCGGCGGAGTCGAGCCGATCAGCTACATGGACAAGGTGGGCAGCCGGATCGGCTTGCTCCATCAAAAGGATCTCAGCGCGACGGCAGCGCCCGTCAACATGCTGGAATCCACAACCGAGCCCGTAACGATGGAGTCGTTCATAGGCGCGATCAATCCATCCGATTTCACGGAGATCGGCACTGGCGTCATGGATATTCCTGCGATTTTGTCCAAAGCTCAAGAGCTTGGCTCCGTTAAATATATTATTGTCGAGCAGGACGTGACATTGAAGGGCGAGCTTGAGAGCGTAAAGGAAAGCTTCGACAACATTACCAAAATCCTTTCGTCATAATGGGTCTGTTATAGCATAAGGATACGGCTGCAAGCGGGCGATGCGTAAGCATCGCTTTTTGTTTTGCCCGCATTGTGGGGAAGCGGTACATAATGTTATCCATATTGCGCCAAAATAGAGTCAACATGGAAGCGAAGGGTGCCTGCTATGAATTTAAACCACAAACAATCGCTAATGTCGTTCAGCACGTCGCTGCGGCAAAATATTGAATCGCTGCGCGACGCCTTCGGGGACAGCTCCGATGTCATTATCCGCAGCTTCCGGAGCGATGCCGCACCTGACCGGGAGATGGCGGCAGCCTACATTGAGGGAATGGTCGATATGGAAATGATCAACCTTAGCGTTATGGAGCCGCTCATGTCGCTGAAGCTGCCGAACGAGGCGGACAGACGCGGCTCCAGATTGCTGGAGGCGCTGCGCGGCTGCGTCATTTCCGTCGGCTCGGTCTGCCAAACGGAGCATGCCGAGGAAGCGCTGCAGGCGATGGCGGACGGATTATGCATCATTTTGGTGGACGGCATTGCAGGCGTGCTGATGGCGGAGGTGAGCGGAGGCGAGCATCGCGATGTCGGCATCGCCCAAACGCAGAGCGTCATCCGTGGACCGCAGTACGGATTTGTTGAGCATCTGCGTACGAATATCAGTCTGATCCGCAGCATTATCCGCACGCCCGACCTGCATGTGCAAATTCATAAGATTGGCCGGCAAACGCATTCCGACGTAGCTGTAGTCTATTTGCACGGCGTGGTGGATGCAGGAATTGTAAAAGAGGTGTACCGCAGGCTTGCCGACATCGATATCGACGGAATTCTTGAAAGCGGCTATGTAGAGGAGTTTATTCAAGATGAGACCTTTACGCTTTTTCCGACGATTTTGAATTCCGAACGGCCGGACACCGTCGCTGCCGCCCTGCTCGAAGGGCGTGTCGCGATTATAGTGGCCGGCACCCCCATAGCCCTTATAGCGCCGACGACCTTTTTTTCGTTTTTTCAATCCTCGGAGGACTATTACCAGCGTTATGATATCGCAACCTTCATTCGCATCATCCGGTATGTCGCCTACGCTTTAGCGATGCTGCTTCCGTCTCTCTATATAGCGATTACAACCTTTCATCAGGAGATGCTGCCAACCATGCTGCTCATCAGTCTGGCCGCTCAGCGCGAGGGAATTCCCTTTCCGGCGCTTGTCGAGGCGCTGCTGATGGAAATGACGTTCGAGGTGCTGCGGGAAGCCGGATTAAGAATGCCGCGGGTCATCGGCCCGGCCATATCGATCGTAGGCGCGCTGGTGCTCGGCCAGGCCGCCGTGCAAGCCGGCATCGTCTCGGCGGGTATGGTCATTGTCGTTTCCTTTACCGCCATTTCCAGCTTTGTTATGCCGGAATACAATATGGCGGCGACAACGAGGCTTATTCGATTCGCATTTATGCTGGCGGCAGGCATGTTCGGATTTTTTGGCATTTTTATTTCCGTGCTCGTCATGCTTGTCCACTTGGCTTCGCTTCGATCGTTTGGAGTGCCCTATCTATCTCCCCTTGCGCCGGGAGGCAAGCGGCAGGGAATCTGGCGCGACGTTTTTGTACGCAGGCCTTGGTGGTCGATTGTGCTGCGGCCGCTTGATCTAAAGCTTCGAAATCCGAAACGCAGGCCTACTGGCAGCAAGCCGCCAAGCCAACGCCATTCCGGCAAACCGTCATGAGAGGGGGAGGCCTATGAAGCGAATGTTGACGGCATGCTTGGCATGCTTGCTGCTTGGCGGCTGCTGGAACCGGGTGGAACTGAATGAAATCGGCATCGTCTCGGCAACCGGAGTGGATTGGAAGGATAATAAGTGGACGCTGACGTATCAGGTCGTCATTCCGCAGATGATTTCCAGTCAGACGAATTCTGGCGGAGGGGCGGCTCCGGTCAACGTATTTTCCACCTCGGGGAACAGCTTTCGCGCAGCCACCAAAAAAGCCAGCCAGGAAACGACCCGGCGTCTATATTTTGCGCATAACCAGATGATTGTGATCGGTCAGGAGGCGGCGCGCCACGGGCTGGAGCAGCTGTTCGACGTCTACTTGAGAAATACGGATTCGCGTGAAACCGTCAGCGTGTTTTTGGCCAAGGGCAGCGCAAGACGAATACTGGAGCAATTGATACCGCTGGAAAAAATACCGGGCAACGCCATTCAGCGGCTGATGGATCATGAGGACAAGCAAAGCTCGGATTTTCCGCAAATGACGATGCATGACGTCATCGTGAATCTGCTCGGCTCCACTCAAGCAGCGGGTATTCCGAGTCTGACCGTCGGGGGCTCGAATGAAAGCCTGGACAGCTCCGATAAGCTAGCATTAACGAATGCTCCCTCCAAGGTAAGGCTCAGTCAGCTAGGCCTGATCAACCGCAGCAAGCTGGTCGGGTGGATGAGCCGGGAGGAAAGTTTCGGCGTCATGTGGCTGAGAGACCGGATCAAGCATACAACCGTTTCATTCGCCTGCGGCAATGAGGCTCCGGATACGTCTCCACTGTCCTCGGTCAAAATTTTCAGAGCCAAGACGAAGCTGACGCCGGTGTGGTCGGGGGAGAAGTGGACGATTCGCGTGAATATGGAGGCGAGCGCCCAGTTGATGGAGTACTCCTGCGAAATGGATTTAAAGGAGCCGGACGCATTGGCGAAGGTCGAGCACGCCATTGAAAGCGAAATTGTCCGCTTGATGGAAAATGGATGGAAATCGGTCAAAAGCAACGGGACGGATATTGTGGGCTTAGGCAACCTTATCCACCAAAGAGCTCCGAAGCTTTGGGCAAAGCAGAAGGGAGAATGGGCAGAGCAGCTTAATCGGATGGAGCTTGTCATATCGGTCAAGGTCAACATTCAAACGACAGGAATGAGCGGCAACAATTTTAAAAAAGCGCAAGAGCAGGCTCGTTCATAGAGGGGGACACTATGCAGCAGATTGGAAAAAACCAGTTTGTGATACTAATGATGCTGTATATCATCGGCGGCACGCCTTTATATGAGCTGGGCTCGCAGGTGCATCAGGACGCATGGCTCGCCGTGACGCTGTCCGCTTTGCTTGGCGTGCTTGTTACGGCGGTCTATATCAAGCTGTACAGCCGCGCTCCGGCGGCGGGCTTGGGCGAGCTGTATGTGATGCATTTCGGCCAATGGCTGGGCAAAGCAGTAGCGCTGCTGTATGTGCTCTGGTTCAGCTACGAAGCGATGCTCAACATCCGCGGCGTTGGCGAGCTGACCTCGGTTGCGCTGCTTCCGGCAACGCCGGTGCCCTTTATTATGGCGATTTTTCTGGGAGCGGCAGCGTTTACCGTACATAAGGGGGTAGAGGTGTTCGCCCGCGTCGCCCAGTTGCTGATGCCGATTGTGGTGTTCAGCTACAGTTTGCTCGTTCTGCTCATCGTCATTGCCAGACTGCCGGTCGTGCACAGGCTGCTTCCGGTCATGGAGCATGGGCTGGCACCTGTCGCATACGCCTCCTTCACTGATCTGATTGCTTTTCCGTTTAGCCAATTCATCGTCATGCTGGTGTTCTGCAAATACGTGGGCGACAAAACCAGACTTGGCGGGGCAACCGTTCGCGCGCAAATCATCGTTTCCGTCTTTCTCATTCTGATGAACATGCTGACCATGTGCGTGCTGGGACCCGAGCTGTCTGCGCTGTCTGTCCTGCCTTTGCTTGAGGTGGTTCAGCTCATCCGTCTGGCCAATTTTTTGGAGCGGCTGGACATCCTGGTGACGCTGCTGCTTTTTATCGGCCTGTATGTCAAGCTTACGCTGCTCTATTTTGCCGCCGTGCTAACGCTTGGCTTTGTGACCGGTGCGAAAAGTCATACTCTTGTTGCTCCCGTTGGCGCGGGGATTTACGCGTTGACGCTCACTATTCCATCCATCAGCTACTTTATTTGGCTCAGTCACGATCATACCTTGCGACTGGAGCCGCTGTTTCAGATTGCTATACCGGTTGTGATGCTGGTAATCGGCGTACGCAAAAAATATCGCAAAGTGGGAGCAGTCGCTAAAGATGCGCGCGCTTAGCGCTGGGCGGACAGGTGCAAGGCAGGGAAAGCAGCCATTGAGCCGTCGCTGCGATTTTTATATAATAGATGGAACGGAGTATTGGGGAGGGTGGTAACGATGGCAATTCGAGATTGCCGGATTGGCTTAACTCATGCAAAGCCTGCAGCAGAGGCGATACTTTGCATGGGGCCATGCCGAAAGACTTATTAATCGCCTGGCTAAGATGCAATCGTTTCTAATGCCGGTTTTGCCCTTAACGCGAATGAACAACCATCACGCGCAAGCGATAAGGAGCTGAACGGAAATGACGCCATTCTTCATTAGAAACGAGCAGTACAATTTTATTAAAAAGCAGGCCGCCATCTTGGAGCAAGCGCAGCGGTCGGTCCATGACCTGAAAGTGCTTGAATCCGTTACGTACAGCGTCCATACGAAAATAGAGGGGTTGTTTCCCCAGGCGGACGAGGAGCAGCGAAGCCTGCTGCAGGAAGTGACCACGCTCGCCACGTCGGACGACTTCGTCCGTTATGCGAAAAAGCTGGAGGCCAGACTGGTTGTCTTTCCTGCCATTACGGAGCGTCAAATTGAAAAGCTGTTTCCCAAAAACAAAAAGCTGAAGCTGCCGGATCTCAAGGCGCTTGATTACCGCTTTGTGACGTATTTGCATTGGATCGATGTCGCGACCAGCAAGCTGTATATGGTCTATCATGCGAACGGCCAGTTTATCGGGGTAGAAGGCAAGTATACGCCTACCCATAAAAAAGGCTTCTGCTTCTTGTGCAGCCGGTACGAAGAAATCGTCTTTTTCTCGGCGGTTACGCGCAAGCGTCCGGCCCAGGCGTCCCCGGACTACTACAAGGCGATCGGCAATTACGTCTGCATGAACGGTGAAGCTTGTAATGCTAATTTGACGGATGTGACCATTTTAGAGCGATTTGTCAATGAGGTGAATGGAAGCTGAGCGGAAGCGCGATCGTATTTTTGCCGGCAGCCTCTTAAAAATGTCTGGTCATTTCGCAATATTTTGTTTACAATAGACAAGGTTGATGAAACTTCATAGCACCGGGGAGCTGGCAATACTGGCTGAGAGGGAATTTAATGGTGATTCCGACCCGTAACCTGATCTGGATAATGCCAGCGTAGGAAGAATAAGCATCGTTTACTCTGCATTTCTATCGTGTTGTACGGAGATGCAAAGCGTGTACTCGTGCAGCCGAATCGTGGCGTCCTTCTTAACGGAAGGGCGTTTTTTTCGTTCTACTATCCAAGTACGGGAACAGCGCGCGTAACACACCGACTTATGAATCTATGCGTAACGTAAGCTTTGCCGTTATAGGGCGGCTTCAGCCGTGTCTGCATGACGGGAGTAGTCAGCATCAGAGGAGAGACAAACAGGAGAGGGGCAGGTAACATGATGTTGGATAGCCTGAAAGGACAATCGAAATGGAAAATAGCGGCGGCAGGTCTGACGCTGGCCTTGGCGCTTGTCGGCTGCGGCGCGGCGGGCGACAAGCCGTCTGAAAACGGGCAGCAGGCAGGAGAAACGGCGCCGGAGAAGGTGCAGGTTGTGCTCGACTGGACGCCCAATACGAATCATACCGGACTTTATGTGGCAAGAGACAAGGGCTTTTTTGCCGAGCAGGGACTGGAAGTGGAAATTATTCAGCCGGGCCAGACGGGGGCCGATCAGATGGTCGCTTCCGGAGAAGCGGAATTCGGGGTGAGCTATCAGGAGTCGCTGACGATGGCGCGCATTGCCGGCGTCCCGCTCGTCTCGATTGCGGCTGTCATTCAGCATAATACGTCAGGCTTTGCTTCTCCGCTGGAGAAGGGCATCGACGCTCCGGAAAAGTTTGAAGGCAAAACCTACGGCGGCTGGGGCGCGCCTGTCGAGGAGGCCGTGATCGAGTCGCTGATGAAAGAGCGCGGCGCTGACGTAAGCAAGGTGAGTTTGATCAGCATCGGCGACGGCGACTTTTTTACGGCAGTTAAACGCGACATAGACTTTGCCTGGATCTATTACGCCTGGACAGGCGTAGAGGCCGAGCTGCGCGGCGAAAAGCTGAATATGCTTTATTTGACCGACTATAGCGACAAGCTGGACTATTACACGCCGGTTTTGACGACCAGCGAATCGATGATTGCGGACAAGCCTGAGCTTGTCAAAGCGTTTTCGGCGGCGGCGGCCAAGGGGTATCAATACGCGATCGAGCATCCGGATGATGCGGCGGAGGTGCTCATTGCAGCCGAACCGGACTTGAATGCGGACTTGGTGCGGGCAAGCCAAAAATGGCTAAGCCCGAAATATCAGGACGATGCGGCGCGTTGGGGCGAGCAAAAGCTGAGCGTATGGGAAAACTACGCAAATTGGATGTACGAGCATAAGCTGCTTGAAAAGGAGCTGGAGGCGGACAAGGCCTTTACGAACGAGTTTTTGCCCGAGTAACCGCCTGTATGCGAGTACTTCGATATCATCAGATAGAGCCGCGGCGCTGCACCCGCAGCGTCGCGAGTCAACGGGAAAGAGGGGAAATCGATGGCAAACGCATTGGTAAGCATTCAAATACTGCCTACAACGCCCGGAGGGGCTGGCGTGATTCCTTATGTGGACAAGGCAATCGATGTAATCAAGGAATCAGGGGTGCCGTATCGGGTTGCTCCGCTGGAAACGACGATGGAGGGCGAGCTTGGCGAGCTGCTTGAAGTTGTACAAAGGATGAGTGAAGCGATGGCCGAGCTGGGTTGTCCGTCCGTCATCTCGCAGGTGAAAATCTACTATAATCCGGGCAGCGGAGCGTCCATGGACCGGCTGCTGGAAAAGTATCCGGATGGCCAGTAATTCTAGCGGCTCGTGGATAAAAATGTGGCCGCCCGTTGTCGTGCTTGCGGCTATTCTGCTATGCTGGCAGGCTGCTGTCGATTTCGGCATGGTACAGGAGTGGGTGCTGCCGTCTCCGTTAGCGATCGTTCAGGAATCGGTGAAGGTGTGGCCACGATTAATGGAGCATACGGGAGCGACGCTGCGGCTTACGCTGCTCGGCTTCGCGGGTGGAGCGGCGGCGGGCTTTGTGCTCGCCGCTTTGCTGCATCTGATACCTGGCGTGCGAAGAGGCATTTACCCGCTGCTGGTGCTCACGCAAAACGTGCCGGTTATTGCCATCGCTCCTATATTGACGATGCTGCTTGGCTACGGCTTTTTGCCCAAGCTGCTGCTGCTTATGATTGTATGCTTTTTCCCGATTACAATTGCCCTGCTCGGCGGTCTTACCCATACAGATCCCCAGCTGCGGCATTATTTTCAAATGCTCGGCATCGGCAAATGGCGGATGTTTTGGCATGTCGAGCTGCCTGGCGCTGTGGCGCCTCTATTCTCGGGCCTGAAAATTTCCGCCTCCTACAGCGTGCTCAGCGCCATTGTGGCGGAATGGCTTGGCACGAATAAAGGACTTGGCGCCTTTATGCTGATTTCGTTCAAGGGCTTCCAGCCAGCCCGGGGATTCGCCGCTGTTCTTATCGTCGTGGCGTTCAGCTTGCTCATGTTTGGCGCCGTTACGGTTGCAGAACGGTTCTGGCTGCGCTGGAAGCCGGCGAAAGAGGGGGACGTCAAATGAAGGAACGTACACAAGGCAAGGGAAACGATGAGATGCTGTCCGTCGAGGCCGTTCATAAAAGCTATGGCCGGAAAACAGCGCAGAAAGCGGTGCTTGGCGGCTTGTCGCTTTCAGTCGGAGCAGGCGAATTCGTATCGCTTATCGGACCGTCGGGCAGCGGCAAAACGACGCTGTTCAAGATTATTGGCGGGCTGGAAACTCCGGATAGAGGCGATATTTCGATCGCCGGCAGACGCACGACAGGGGAGCGCGGACATATCGCCTATATGCCTCAGCATGCGGCTTTGCTGCCCTGGCAGACCGTTGCCGATAATCTTGCGTTGTCGCTTGTATTATCCGGAGAAGATAAGCGGGAGGCGCATGAAAAGACGCGGCAATGGCTGGAGCGCATCGGCCTTGACGGCTATGCCGACGCCTATCCGCATGTGCTGTCTGGCGGCATGCTGCAGCGCATCTCCTTTTTGCGCGCGCTGCTCGCCCCGCAGCAGCTTATGCTGCTTGATGAGCCGTTCGGCGCGCTCGATGCGCTGACCAGGCTGCATATGCAGCAATGGCTAATGTCAATCTGGGAGCAGAATCGCCGCTCGGTGCTGCTCGTTACCCACAGCATCGAGGAAGCGCTTATGCTGTCCGATCGCATCGTTGTGCTCTCCGCTTCACCGGCCGTCGTGCTGGAGCAAATCAACGTGCCTTTTGCGCGGCCGCGCGGAGAGCAGCTGTGGACGGAGCCCCGCTTTAATGAGCTGAAGCAGCACATCTATACGCTGTTAAAGGATAATATGGAGGAGGCTGCGCGATGAGCCGGTTGGAGATGACATGCATGGATGCCCACATTCATCTGGATTTGTATGAGGAGAACGAGCGAGCATCCTTGCTTGAAGCCGCTTTCGAGAGCGGCGTCGAAGCGGTCGTTGCCGTCTCGATGCATCTGTCCTCGAGCCGGATTCAGCATGATTTGGCAAAGCGGTATCCGGGCCGCGTTCATCCGGCCTACGGTTTTCATCCCGAGCAGCCGCTACCTTCTCAGCGCGAGCTGGACGAGCTGTTTGTCTGGATCAGGGAGCGCCACGGAGCGGGTGAGCCATTTGCCATAGGCGAGGTGGGTTTGCCCTACTACAAGCGCACGGAAGCGGAAGCCGCTGGCCGACCTTTCAATGAGCAGCCATACCTGGAGCTGCTTGACCGCTTTGCCGAGCTTGCCGCGGAGCTTGACCGCCCGATTATTCTGCATGCGGTCTATGAGGATGCGCACAAAGCATGCGAGCTGCTGGAGCGCCACGGCGTGCGTCGTGCGCATTTCCACTGGTTCAAGGGCGAGGAGGCTGTCTGTCGACGCATGCAAGAGAAGGGTTACTTTATCTCGGTTACGCCAGATATCGTGTATGAGGCCGAGATTCGCGAGCTTGCGGCTCGTTATCCGCTTGACCTGATGATGGTCGAGACCGATGGCCCATGGCCGTTTGAAGGTCCATTCGCCGGAAGGCGAACGCGTCCGGAGATGGCGGCGGCAGCCGCAGCTTGCCTCGCTGAAGTTAAAGGGCTGCCTGAGCAGCAAACCGCAAGCGTGCTGAACGGCAATACGCGGCGGTTTTACGGGTTTTAGGCGTTGCAGGCTGGGCCTGCGCGATGGATTTCTAAAATAAGTTCATTTTATGAAGGACCTATACAGGCCAGTCCCGCTTCGAGAGCAGGGATTGGCCTGTTTGCGCTGACTGCCAATGTCCGATGCCTGCTGGTCAGCGATTCGTTTCCGGTTTGTCCGTTGCCTTAATCCCGAATCTCGCATAAATAGATAGGGAGAGGTCTGAAAAGCGCGATCCGATGCAGAATGGGGGATAAACGATGGCAACGTTAACGAGAGATCAATTTATCGGGGCGTTGGCTCCTACTGTCATTCGTGTCAAACGGGAGGGCTCCCGGATGTTTCCTTCGGTCAGACTGGCGCAGAATGTGCTGGAAACCGGAGGCGTTATTCACCCCTGGAACAACCTGGGCGGCATCAAGGTCGGCAGCGGCCAGCCGAACCGCTATTGGCAGGGGGAAGCCGTAGTGAAGGGCACATGGGAGCACGTTGACGGACGTGCGGTGGCGGGCAGCGCCGCTTTTCGCGCCTACAAAAGCGTGTATCATTTTTATAAAGACCTGGATTTGCTGCTGGCGGGAACAAGGTATGTCAAGGTGCTGCGGGCGCAAACGCCGGAGGAGCAAGCGGAAATGCTGCAAGCCGCCGGTTATGCGACCGACCCGAGCTATGCCGGCAAGCTTCAATCGATCATCAGGATGTACAGCTTAAAGCGTTTTGATACGGCTGCAGCCCAGACGTTAGTATGGCCAAGCAAGCTGAAAACGGCTGAGCAGGTGGCGGTTCTTTTTCAGGATTTGTATGCGGCTGACGGTTATTTGCATAATGGATCGACGTGGGCGGCGGCGCGTCCATTGGGCGTGCGCGCAGGGGCAGCCGTAAGCTGGACGGGAACGCAAGCGACCGTTAACGGCCGTGCGCTGGAGACGATTTTGTCGGAGGGAACCGGATATGTCAAGGTGCGGGACTTGGCTGCTGCAGCAGGGCTAAGCGTACACTGGGAGCCGGGGGCAAGAGTCGTGATGCTCGAGTAAGGGTTGCTTCAGGCAAAAAAACAGACACTCTGCGCCGCAGTCGCTCCCGAGTGCCTGCTATCGTTATTTGCTTTTGCGGGACGCGGCCCAAAAAGCGAGAATGATTAACGGGATGAGAATGAACCAAGGGATGGTAACGGTCCCGCCGAAAATAATGGCTAAACCCATGACGGCAATGACGCCAACGATAATGTATAAACAGCCTCTGCCGAATGTTTCCACCGTATAACGCCTCCTTCGTAAACGAGTATACTCCTATATAACGTTTCAGGCGGCGGTCCGGTTACAAAAAAAATGACCCACTTTGCAGTGGGCCCATGTCCTAGATCTATATCATCAACGGTGGGGTTGATAGGTTTTATTATAGGCAGCGAACCTTAACGCAACATTAAAAAACTATGTCGGTTTATTGAAGGACGAGGTATGCCAATTCAGATTGAGAAGGAGAGCGAGTACAATGGCATATTTGATTGCTGTTTGTGACGGGCATGGAATGTCGACACCCGGTAAACGAACTCCCCCGTTCCCGGATGGGAGGGTCATGAAGGAAAATGAATTTAATCGCGCAGTCGCGGCGCTGCTGGACAGCCATCTGCGACGCAGCGGCTTCCGCACCTTGCTCGTTGCGCCAACCGACGAGGATACGCCGCTGAATACCCGGACAGCCGCCGCCAACCGGGCCGGTGCGGATTTTTATATAAGCATACATGCCAATGCGTTCGGCAACGGCTGGAACGATGTGCGCGGAATTGAAACCTTTTATTATACGGGCAGCAGGGAGGGGCTGAGGGCGGCCACCTTGATTCACCGACAGCTTATTCAGGGCACACCGCTCCCCAACCGTGGCGTCAAAACCCGTACCGATCTTGCCGTGCTGCGTGATACCCATATGCCGGCTGTTTTGGTCGAATGCGCATTTATGACCAATGCGGCGGATGCCGCGCTGCTGCTGTCCGACGCGTATCGCGCCGAGTGCGCGCGCGAGCTTGCACAAGGCATTTGCGAATATTTTGGCGTAAAGTATGTAGAGGAGCAGACAACGGGACCAGCACCCGGCAGCGGCGGAAATAACGGCTCAGGCGAGGAGGAAGAGGACATGATGTCAGTGGAGGACGCGAACAAAATTATCAAGTTTTTAAGCGCTGCTTATTTGGCGGCAAACAGCGCCGAGGCGCGCAAGGAATTTAACCGGCTTGCCAACGAGCTGCGCAGGGTTAGCGGGCAACCGCCGCAATAAACCGGCAGCTTGTAAAAAACCGCTGCTCTCCTTCATGAATAGGGAGAGCAGCGGTTTTTCATATTTTAATACGTTTCATTTGTCCAAGGAAGGGAGAATTAGTAGCCAAAGCCGCCCATGCAGCTGCAAACGATAATGACCAACAGGATGAAAAGAACCAGGATGGAGCCTGCGTTGTTAAAAGCACCGCCAACGTATCCGGACATTTTCAAGCACCTCCTCGTTTCGGTTATGATGCAGGTTATGCGGATTTATGCCGCTGTGCTTGGGTGTTTGTTACGGGGGCGCTTAAACCGCGCCAAATGCCTATATTGACGATGGAGGCGAGCAGGTATTCCGGCCGGAGCCGTAGAATAAAGCATACTGAAAAAGGAAGGTCATTAGGAAAGAGGAGGAATGGGAATGAGTGTGCAGTGGAAGCCGGAGGGCTATCCGAGCGTATCGCCATATTTGATCGTAAAGGGAGCGGAGCGTGTCGCAGAGTTCGCCAAACAGACGTTTGAAGCCGAGGTGCTGCGCCGCTACGAGCGAGCGGACGGCAGCATTATGCATATGGAGCTTCGAATGCAGGATTCGGTTATCATGCTCGGTGAGGCGCTTGAAGGCTGGCCGCCCGCGCCGTCTCATCTGCATGTGTATGTGCCGGATGTGAGGGCGGCATTCGAGCGTGCGCTTGAGGCGGGCGGCAGCGTTATACAGGAGCCGGTCCGTCAGGATGATCCCGATCGCCGCGGGGGCGTTCTGGACCCCGGCGGCAATACATGGTGGATCGCTACGCAAGAGGAATAGAGGGCAAGCGCCTATATCCTGGAAATCTTGCAGTAAGCCGCTATTCGAGCATGAGCAGCACTTTAGTGCCGTTCGGATAGTCTTCAAGCTGGTTGCCGACCCAACTGCCTGCGCCGCGATTATCCGAAGGCGAAATATAGGCGATATCTGCGCCCACGCCTCCCTCTTGACACATTGCCATCGGCCATTCATCGCGGTCGTAGCCTTTTTTGGTGGGCATGCCCTTTAAGGATTCAGCACGGTTGTCCTCGGCTCCTTCGCGATCAATGGTGCATATCGCCGATTTGCCCTTTGCGATCGCTTGCCGGATATGCTCCGCCGTTTCAGGGTATTTGTCCACCGGAAAATCAAGAACGACATCGGCAGAGGAGGAGTCTGGCGATGACTGCTGCGAGCCTCTCCAGCCGTCAAGCAGGTCAATGCCCGTACGTTGAACGAATTGCACGGCAGCGTCGGGATTCAGCCAGAATCCTCCGAGCAATAGTACGAATACAATAATGCCTACAAATGTCTGATTGCGGACAGTTGTCTTTTTTTTGCGTTTGCGAGCCAGAAGCCAATCCTCCCGTAAGTAAACTGTGTGCGATCAAGCTCATTTTACTATACTTGCCGCTTTATGGGTATCCGCTTCTGACTCCGGCCAGCCTTATTCCGGGCTGCGTTCAAGTGCGATCTTCTCCCGGCGGCCGGCTTGAATAGAAAGCAGCAGGGTTAACAATAGTACAATTGCCGCCGCCGCGTAAGGAAAATTAATATTGACGTCGAACAGGAAGCCAGCGGCAATCGGCCCGATAATATTTCCTAAACTGGTAAAAGCGGAGTTGAGTCCCGCCACAAAGCCCTGCTGCTCGTTCGCCATTCTGGAAATTTGCGTGCTGATTGCGGGTCGCAAAATGTCCATGGACAAAAACAGAATAAACGTGACGGTTACGATTAGCCAGAAGCTGTGCACAAAGATGGTGAGCAGAATGAACAGGGCTGCGACAAACAATGAAGCGGAGATAACGGCCCGTTCGCCGAAGCGGTTCAGCAGCTTGCCAAAAATCGTCACTTGTACGACAGCGCCAGCGATAGATCCGAAGGTAATAATAAAAGCGATGTCTTTGGCGGTAAAGCCGAACTTGTGGTCGACAAACAGTCCAAACACCGTTTCATAGTTGGATAAGCCAAAGGATGCGATCAGCACGATAAGCAAACTTAGAAAATAAGGCTGCTTATACGTTTGCAAAAGCTGAGCGAGCGTGCCGCTTGCGCTTGCGCTCTCCTTGGAGCGCGGCTGCTTAGCCGCTTGCGACTTGGAATCGGGTAAAATAATAAACGTAATCAGCGCTGCCAAACCGCCCGCCGCCGCAGCGGCGAAAAAAGGAACCCGAACGCCAAATTCAGCCAAATAACCGCCGATGCCCGGTCCGATAATAAAGCCTGTTGTAATTGCCGCATTAATGTAGCCCATTCCCGTTGCGCGTTCTTCGTCGCTTGTTACATCAGCGATGTAAGCCATGATGGAGGGCATGACCAAAGCGGCCCCGATGCCGCCGAGGATACGGGAAGCGAAGAGAAGGGGCGGCTCGCTTACTACGCCAAACATCCATTCCGACAACGCGAACAGTATCATGCCGAGGACAATATTTTTTTTGCGTCCGAAAGTATCGGACAGCTTGCCTGCAAGCGGCGAGAATAGGAGCTGCGCAAGCGAAAACACGGCAACCATGAGCCCGAGCATGCTCCCGTTTAAATCCAGCTCTCTCATATACGTTGGCATAACGGGCACGACAAGCCCAATGCCGGTGAACACAAGTAAAATATTGAACATAAGGAGCAAGACCGCTCCCCGGTTACGCAATAATAGTGCCATGAGTCATTAATCCTTCCCAGCTATTCCAGCCTCTACGTAGTTAGTTTGCCGATTGGGCAAGTCCATGCAGCAGCACCTTCATCGCCGTCCGATACAGCTCAAGCCTCTCGTCGATGCTGTCTCCCCGTTTGGCCATGTAGCTCAGCCCGAACAACAGGCTTTCCAGAATGACGGCCAGCTGCCGGACCTCTCCCGCATTGAATTCGCCGCGATCGATGCCTTCTTGTATCAAGCGTTCATTACATTCAATATGACGGTTTACCAGCTTGATAATCCGATCCTCAACCTCGCTCGTTTTTTGCTCAAGATTAAAAAACTCGTCCGCCGCCTTGGTAAGCGGATGGTTAAAGTCATCAAGCACAAGCAGCTCGGCGATCGCATACAGCTTGTCGGCGGCGGTGTGATGCTGGGCGGCGTTCACTAGCCATTTTTCCTCCCATTCGGCATCCCATTCCTCGATCAAGTAGAGGAAAAGTCCCTCTTTGCTTTTAAAATGGTAATAAATGTTGCCCTTGCTGGCTCCGGTTGCCGCGACCAATTCTTCAATGGATGTGCCCTTATAGCCTTTCATAGCGAATAGAGAGCGGGCCGCATCCGCAATTTTTTTTTTCGTTTGCTCGCTTTGCTGCTGCTTTTTATTAATCCTGCTCAACCCCTTGTTCTTTAATAATTATACTGAACGTTCGTTCTATATTATCAAAATCAATCGTGATTCGCAACTTCATTCATTGACCTCTGGCCTAACGCTGTGCTCAAAACCCCATGCATTCGACAAAATAAAAGCAAGCGATAGGTTTGCAGAAAGAGCTGTGCTTGTTATGATAGAACTAGAAGCTTGAAGGACGCAGGCGTTCAGAATGGTCTATTATATAAGACAGCGGAGGAGAGGCAGTGGCATTTGGTATTGATCTTTTTATCGGCAAAGTCGTTACACTACAGCTTGAAACGATGGCGGAGCATCACGGCGTGCTGGAGGCAGTGGAGGATGGCTATGTTAAAGTGTCGAACGGAGATGAGCTATGGTGGATTCCCGTACATGAAATCGTTCGCATTGATCCCGTGCAGCCCAAAAAATTTCAGCTCTAGGAAGGTTGCTCGCGCGGCTCTTCATGCGCGGCGGATTCTCGAGCGGACAAGGGGGCGAACGGCTTGCGTGTTGGCAAAGCGATAACCCTTGTCGGCCTTTCGGCATTTTTGTTGATGTCATGGCTGTACTGGCAGGATTGGATGGCCTGGCTGCAGGAAGACGCAGCGTCCGCGCCCGCATTCGGCCTTGCCGTATTGCTCGCGACGATTCCGGGCGTCCCGTTTGGTCTCATCGGCGGCATCATCGGAGCCAAGTACGGCTTCGTTCAAGGCGGCATCATTAATTTGGCTGCGAACACGGCAGCTTCGGCGATCGTCTACTTCGTTGTCCGGTATTTGTTAAAGGAGCGGGCGATACGCTGGCTGCAGCAATCGGACAAATTGCAGCGTATGGACCACTTTTTTCGCGATCGCGTTTTTTGGTCCATCCTGATTGCGCGGCTCATACCGATTGTGCCGGCAGCGTTGATCAATGTCTATGCCGGCCTGTTCGGACTGCCGTTTAGAGCATTCCTGCTGGCTACTTTTTTGGGCAAGATTCCGTTTATCGTGGTCTATACGTACATTGGCGACAGCGTCCAGGCCGGCTCAAGCAGCTGGCTCCTATTGCTTGCTGTGTACGGCGGTTTTCTGGCTGTTGTATACGCAATGTACCGGCTGACGTTGAGAAGAGGGATGAGAGGCTGACGCAGCAGATGTCCATTTTCGCCTTCAGGTATGCTATTATTATAGACATCAGGCGGGTGATGAAATTGAAAACCAATAACGAGCTGTTGGACAATTGGTTGTCCATGACGCATTTTCAAGCCAAAATTAACGATGAGCTGGAGCGGGCGCTTGAGCAAAAATACGGGTTGTCCTTGAAGGAGTTTTATCTCCTTTATTTCTTGTCGCTTACCGATGAAAAGAAGCTGCGGCTGCAGCAGCTGCAGGATATGGTCGGGCTCAGCCAAAGCGCCATTTCCAGGCTGGTCGGGAGGATGGAGGCCAAAAATTGCGGGGCGCTGCAAAGACACGTCTGCGAAAATGACCGCAGAGGCATTTATACGCAGATTACGGAGCTGGGTGAAAACAAATTAAACAAAGCGCTTGAAACCTTTAATGAGGTTCTGCAAGCGACGCTCAGCCAAGACGGCGTCCAATCCGAATGGAAAACAATGGTTCATAAGCAATAAAGACGGAGAGAGCGGGAATCGCCGCTCCGCTCCTTGGCAGTTGACAATTGCTATATCCATGCTATTATATATGCGTGTGCATACATATTTTTAGGTAGAGGATAAAAGGAGTGAATGTATGCCAATGAAGAATATACATAGTCCCTTTGCGTTCAAGGGGCTGGAATTAACCAACCGAATCGTGATGCCGCCCATGTGCCAGTATTCCGTAGAGAAGCGGGACGGGATCGCAACCGAATGGCATTATATCCATTACGTAAGCCGAGCGATAGGAGGAACAGGCTTTATTATCATTGAGATGACGGATGTGGAGCCGGATGGTCGCATTTCTGATTTTGATCTTGGCTTATGGTCCGACGATCAGATTCCTGCGCTTAAGCGAATTGTCGATGCGTGCCATCAGCATGGTGCCAAGGTGGGCATACAGATTGCGCACGCCGGACGCAAAGCGACAGATGCCGAGGTGCCGGTGGCTCCTTCGGCGATAGCATTCGATGAACATTCCAAGCAGCCACGGGCCTTAACCACCGAAGAAGTGAAGGGGCTCGTCGAGAAGTTCCGGCGTGCGGCAGCCCGCGCCGTTAAGGCTGGTTTCGACGCCATTGAAATACACGGAGCACACGGCTATCTGATTCATCAGTTCCATTCGGCTCTTACAAACAAACGGGAAGATGAATACGGGCAGGATCTGACCCGCTTTGGCTGTGAAGTGGTGGAAGCGGTGAAAGGTGAAATGCCTGAGGAGATGCCGCTTATCATGCGGATTTCGGCAAGGGAATACGTGGATGGGGGCTATGGCCTGGAAGATAGCGTGGCTTTCGCCAAAGCTTATCGGCAAGCCGGAGTGGATATGTTCGATATCTCGTCCGGCGGGGAGGGGCCGATCGGCTCAGGGGGCAGCCCAGGCAGCCATGCCGCTTACCAGGTTCCGTTTGCTAAAGCGATTAAACAAGCGCTAGGCGTTCCTGTTATAGCCGTAGGCAGACTCGAGGAGCCGGCTCTGGCGAATGCAGTCATCGGCAATGGGGAGGCAGACTTGGTTGCAGTAGGCCGGGGGTTGTTGCGAAACCCGTATTGGGCATTGGAAGCCGCTGCCGTCCTCAACAAAGAAGCAGCCGTGCCGAAACCTTATTTAGCAGGCTTTTAATTTGAATCTTCTATGGCAACGAACAACAACAAAAGATTGAAATAAGGAGGCTATTATGAGCCAATCCGTATCTGTAGAGTCATTATTCACCCCATTTCATTCGGGAAGTCTTTCTTTGTCCAATCGCACGGTGATGGCGCCGATGACGAGGGGGATGTCCCCGGACGGGGTGCCGGGAGCAAATGTGGCCGCATATTATCGACGCAGAGCCGAAAACGGCGTCGGCTTGATCGTGACTGAAGGAACGATCGTGGATCATCCCGATGCTTCCAATCAAAAGGACATCCCGCACATCTATGGCGAGGAGGCTTTAAACGGCTGGGCACATGTCGTGGCTGAGGTGCATGGGGCAGGCGGCAAAATTATCCCGCAAATATGGCATATGGGAGCGCGCGGCCATGTCAACGATTATACGGAATCCGAAATCAGGAGCATTGTTGATGCCTTCGCGCAAAGCGCGGCTGATGCCAAGCGGCTCGGGTTTGACGGGCTTGAGCTTCATGGCGCGCACGGCTATTTAATCGACCAGTTCTTTTGGGAGAAAACGAACAGTCGCACGGACGGCTACGGCGGCAGCCTGGTGGCGCGTACGCGGTTTGCTGTGGAGGTTATTCAGGCTTGCCGACAGGCTGTAGGGCCGGATTTTCCGATTGTGCTGCGGCTCTCCCAATGGAAAGGGAGCGACTATGCCGCTAAATTGGCCCAAAATCCGGATGAATTAAAGCAATTTTTAACACCGCTGCTGGAAGCGGGAGTCGATCTATTTCACTGCTCGACGCGCCGCTTCTGGGAGCCGGAGTTTGAAGGCTCAAGCCTGAACTTCGCCGGCTGGACCAAAAAGCTGACCGGCAAACCAACCATTACGGTAGGCTCGGTTGGCCTCGATGTAGAGTTTACCTCCCTGTTTACCGAAGGAAAGGGAGCAGGAAATACCGGCATCGAAAGCTTGTTGGAAAAGCTGGACCGGCAGGAGTTTGATCTGGTGGCCGTCGGAAGGGCGCTGCTCGTTGATCCGGCTTGGGTTCGTAAAATTCAGGAGGGCCGGACGAATGAATTAATTCCGTTCAGCGCCGAAGCGCTCCAAACGCTAAATTAACGGTTCTCGATCGTTATTCGCTGTAAGACGGAGGAAAGACAGCCCATCATTTTGATCGGCTGTCTTTCTATATGAAACAGCACTGAAGCAGCAAGCTGCTGTTTTTTTCACAGAATGTGTTGCCATATATACAAACCCGATTTATCATAGTAAAATAGATGGGTAAAGCAATTGCTTTGCTTTTTTTGTCACTATAAAGGTATAAGGTTTGGACCATATAACATTATCGGGTTGAGTAAGGGAGTGAGCCGATGCAGCAGCAATTTCCGTTGCATTTTGAAAAAGTGAATTCGAAAAAGGTTAGCGATTTTATATTGGAGCAGCTGGAGGAAGCGATTATTCTGAAGGAGCTGATGTCCGAGGAGCAGCTGCCGACCGAACGCGAGCTGGCATCCATCTTCAATGCAAGCCGCCTGGCGGTGCGCGAGGCGCTCGGACAGCTGGAGGAAAAAGGCTTGATCGAAAAGCGAGTGGGCGCCAAAGGGGGAACATTCGTCCTGCCGGTTACGATGAACTCCCATTTGCGTACACGCAATGAGATCATGCGCGACTGGGACCGGATGCTAAAGCTGTTTGAGTTCAGGCTGCTGATCGAGCCGGAAGCCGCTTGCCTGGCGGCAAAACGGATTACGGCGGAAGAAATGGAGCAGCTTCAGGGCTATTTGGACTTGAGCGCTGCCGAGGATTGTCCGCGTGAGCTTTTTCGCGCATTGGACGTCAAATTCCACCTGACGATTGCCAAAGCTTCCGGAAACCTGCATTTCGAAAAGGCGGTTCGCAGCATTCGGACGCAAATTAATCCTGCGCTTGACTTGATGCCCTACGATCAGACGATCAGGCTTGTAAATAACGAAAATCATAAAGTTTTGCTGAGCGCAATCAAGGAGCGGGATCATGAATGGTCGCGCGAGCTGATGCGGCAGCACATTGCGAAATCGGCGGATGCCATTTACGCGCGAGCCTTTACAGAAAGCTAGAGGAGGTCAACGTTTTGTCTTATCAACATCTATTGGAGCTGGCCGACGGAATGAAGGAGCAGCTTGTGGCGTGGCGGCGGGATTTTCACCGTCATCCCGAGATCGGATTCGAGGAATTTCGCACCTCGGCAATTGTTGCCGACCATCTGCACAGCTTGGGTCTGGAAGTGAAGACACAGGTCGGGCAAACAGGCGTTGTCGGTTTGCTTAGGGGAAAAGGCCCAGGACCGACAATCGCGTTGCGGGCAGATATGGATGCGTTGCCGATTCACGATATGAAGGCGGCAGACTACCGGTCGCTTGCCGAGGGAAAGGCGCATTTATGCGGTCATGACGCGCATACCAGCATGCTGATGGGGGCTGCCAGCCTGCTGAGCGGACTTGGACAGCCTGAGCAAGGCAATATTAAATTTATTTTTCAGCCGGCCGAGGAAGGACTTGCAGGAGCAAAGGCGATGATGGAGGATGGCGTTCTGGAATTGCCTAAGGTGGACGCCATCGCCGGCCTGCATGTTTTCCCGGGACTGGACACCGGAACCATCGGCATTACCAAAGGGGTTGCGTTTGCTTCGGCAGACGGCATCTCCATTACGATTATCGGCAAAGGGGGACATGCGGCGCGGCCGAATGAGGCAATTGACGCCATTGCGATAGCGGCGCAAGTCATTGCCGCGCTGCAAAATATTGCGAGCCGGATGGTTGATCCCCTAGAGCCGGTCGTGGTGACGATCGGCAAAATCGAAGGCGGCAGCATCGGAGCGGCTATAGCCTCCGAGGTCAAGATGCTTGGCACCGTCCGCACGCTCTCTCCAACGCTTAGGGCGCAAATGCCGGGGCTGCTGGAGCGGATTATCCGCGGAGTAACGGAATCTTTTGGCGCAGCGTACGCGTTTGATTACCATATGAATTATCCTGTCGTCCAAAATGACGGAGCGATGGTCGACCAAGTGACAGCCGCCAGCGAGGAGCTGTTCGGCCGCACATGCTGGAGCAGCATCAAGCCGTCGACAGGCGGAGAGGATTTCGCTTTTTATTCCGAGGCGGTGCCCGGGGTTTTTTTCCGGCTGGGAACTGGCAACGGCGACGCCCGTACACGTTTCCCGCTGCATAACGCTTATTTCGATCTGGACGAGGCTGCGCTGCCGCTTGGCTCAGCGATGCTGTCGGCGGTCGCGCTCCGCTACTTGGCGCATGCAGCAAACGATTAAACGAATGGCGGGAACCGAAGGGGCATCGTCGGCCATCAGGGCAGGGGTTGCCGCCGGTTTGGCCGCTTGCGTCACAAAAGCGGAAAGGAGGATGCCTGCATGGGAAAATATATCGTTAAATCGATTCTGCAAATGATTCCGGTTCTGTTTTTTATTTCGCTGATTGTATTCGTGCTGGTACGCGTGACCGGAGATCCGGTTGCCCTGATGCTTCCCGAGACCGCGACTGCGGAGGATCGGCAGGTGCTGACGGAAGCGCTGGGGCTGGACAAGCCGCTGTATACGCAATATGCGTTGTTTATTTCAAGCGCGTTAAAAGGCGATTTCGGCAATTCCTTTCATTATGGACAACCCGCGCTGCCGCTTGTTCTGGAGCGGATGCCGGCCAGCTTCGAGCTCGCCGCCGCGGCGATGCTGCTCGCCGTTCTGCTGGCGGTGCCGCTTGGCATATGGTCGGCCGTCAAACGAAATACGTTTATCGACCTCTTCATATCCGGCTTATCGGTCATTGGGAAGGCGATGCCGAATTTTTGGATGGGCATTATGCTGATTTTGCTGTTTTCCGTTACGCTTGGCTTGTTTCCTGTATCGGGACGAGGCGGCATCGACCATCTTGTGCTGCCCGCCGTGACGCTAGGCGTGACGTTGGCTGCGCAGATGACGAGGCTCATTCGCTCCAATATGCTTGAAATTCTCAATCAAGACTATATTCGAACGGCGCGCAGCAAAGGACTTCTTGAGGCCGTCGTAATCGGCAGGCATGCCTTGCGCAACGGGCTGATTCCCGTTGTTACCGTGATGAGTCTGCAGTTTACGAGCTTGATTGGCGGCACGCTCATTATCGAGACGGTTTTTGCTTGGCCGGGACTGGGCCAGCTGCTTGTTGCATCCGTGAATAATCACGACATGGCGGTCGTGCAGGCTGCCGTTTTTGTCATCGCATTTATTGTGATGATTTGCAATTTATTAACGGACATTGCGTACCGTTTTCTCGATCCAAGAATCAAGTACAACTAGCTGTCAGGGGGAGCACATATGGCACATCAATCAGAAGCGTCCGCGTATGGCCTGGAGCAGGGTTTACGGGACAAACGCCGGAAGGCGAGCCGTATCAAACGACTGCTGCGAGGGCTTGTCAGGAGCAAGACCGGCGCCGTTGGCGCTTTTATCGTGCTGGTCGTCTGTCTGGTCGCATTGCTTGCTCCCGTACTGGCCACGCATAATCCCGCTGAGCTTGATCCGCTATTGCGCTTGAAGCCGCCCATGTGGATGGAGGGCGGTAGCTCCGCGCATTTGCTGGGCACGGACAATTTGGGGCGGGATATTTTCAGCAGGATCGTATACGGTTCCCAGGTTTCGCTAATCGTCGGACTAGGCGCGGTTTTGGTCTCTGGCGCAATTGGCGCGGTTCTGGGTCTTGTTTCCGGTTTTTACGGCAAATGGCTGGATGCGCTCATTATGAGGGTGGCCGACTCGTTTCTGGCTATTCCGACTATACTGCTCATGCTGGTCGTGCTGGCGGTAGTCGGACCGGGCCTGACCACGCTTATTTTTGTCATCGGGGTCACCAATTGGGTAGCTTATGCGCGCGTTGTTCGCGGCGAAGTGCTGAGCATCAAGGAACGTGATTTCGTCAAAGCGGCCAGAGCGGTCGGCGCAAAAGACGGACGCATTTTGTTCAGGCACATTTTGCCCAACGTCGTTTCATCGTTCATCGTCATTTCCGGCATGAATGTGGGAACAACCATTATTATGGAAGCATCGCTCAGCTTTCTTGGACTTGGCATCAAGCCGCCGGACGTATCCTGGGGAGGGATGCTGAGCGACGGGAGGCAGTATATTGCGACAAGCTGGTGGGTGGCAACCTTTCCGGGCATCGCCATCACGGCTACGGTGCTTGGCGTCATCTTTTTAGGGGATTGGCTGCGCGATGTGCTGGACCCTCGGATGAAGACGAAGGATTAAACGGGTTCATGGGAGGATAGACGAGATGGAGCATTTACTTGAGGTCAGGCAGTTGAGAACGCAATTCAGAACGGAGGAGGGCTTGGTTCCATCGGTCAACGGTGTCAGCTTTGCGCTGCAGCGCGGAGAAACGTTAGCCATCGTAGGCGAATCAGGCAGCGGAAAAAGCGTTACCTCCTTGTCGATTATGGGCTTGATCGCTTCGCCTGGAGTTATTGCCGGAGGGGAAATCTGGTTTGATGGCAGCAATCTGTTGCAGCTCTCCCGGCGTGAGATGAGGCAACGGCGCGGCAACGATCTTTCGATTATTTTTCAGGAGCCGATGACCTCGCTTAATCCTGTTTTCACGATAAGCTATCAGATCGGCGAGGTGCTTCGCCGCCATCAAGGGCTGAGCCGCAAGGCGGCAAACGAGCAGAGCATCGCCATGCTGGAGCGTGTCGGCATCCCGAACGCGCCGAAGGTGGCCAGAAGCTTTCCCCATCAACTGTCCGGCGGCATGCGGCAGCGTGTCATGATCGCGATTGCGCTCGCCTGCAAGCCAAAGCTGCTTATCGCGGACGAGCCGACGACGGCGCTCGATGTAACCATTCAGGCGCAAATACTGGAGCTGATCGCCGCGCTGGCCAAAGAAGAGAATACAGGCGTCATTCTCATTACGCATGATCTTGGCGTCGTCGCGGAAATGGCCGACAGGGTGGCCGTGATGTATGCCGGTGAAATTGTGGAGGAGGCTTCCGTATTCGAGCTGTTCAAAAATCCCAAGCATCCCTATACCATCGGCTTGCTCGGCTCGATGCCCAGCATGCACGAGCGGCGAAACCGCTTGAATTCCATTCCCGGCTCCGTGCCGAGCTTGCTGGATATGCCCGAGGGCTGTCCCTTTCATCCGCGCTGCTCGTATGCCGATGCACAATGCGCGAGAGTGAAGCCGCGGCTTGAGGAGCATGCGGCAGGACATCGCGTTAGCTGCATGAAGGCGGAAGAGGTGAGTCTATGAAGAAGCAAATGCCAAACAAGCCGCTGCTGCAGGTAAAGGGGCTTAAAAAGCATTACCCGATTAGCTCGGGCTGGTTCTCGCGAAACAAGCAGCATGTTCGGGCGGTGGACGGGCTGGACTTTTCGGTCATGCCCGGCGAGACGCTTGGCTTCGTCGGCGAGTCGGGCTGCGGCAAATCGACGATGGGACAGCTTGTAGCGCAGCTTCTTGAGCCGACGGCCGGAGAGGTGATATTCGACGGGTTGAATTTGTCGCAGATGAATGCATCGGACGTGCGTCAAGTCCGGCGCGATTTGCAGCTTGTGTTTCAGGACCCTTACTCCTCTCTTAATCCGCGTATGAGCGTGTTTGACATTGTCGCGGAGCCGCTGCAGGTGCATGGGTTGGCCAAAGGGGCAGAGCTAAAGCGGGAAGTGCTCCGGCTGCTCGATGCGGTTGGTCTCGGCGAGCATCATGCGGGCCGCTTCCCGCATGAATTCAGCGGGGGCCAGCGTCAGAGAATCGGCATTGCGCGCGCGCTCGCGCTGAAGCCGCGGCTCATCATATGCGATGAGCCGGTGTCTGCGCTTGACGTGTCCATTCAAGGACAAATTCTGAATTTGCTCAAGGATTTGCAGGAGCAATTTCAATTAACCTATATTTTTATCGCGCATGGCCTGCCATCGGTCAAGCATATTAGCGACCGGATTGCGGTCATGTATTTAGGCAAAATCGTAGAGCTTGCGGAGCAGGAAGAGTTGTTCAGCCGTCCGGCTCATCCGTATACTGAAGCGTTGCTGGAGGCTGTCCCCATTCCCGATCCCGAGATGAGGCGACAGCGGAAGCTGCTGAGCGGGGAGCTGCCCAATCCGGCGAATCCGCCGAGCGGCTGCGCTTTCCATCCCCGCTGTCCGTATGCGGCGGAGCTGTGCCGAAAGGCTGCTCCGAAGCTGACGGAGCATCGGCAGGGACATTGGACGGCCTGCCATTTTCCGCTGCTGGGCGAGAGCCTGGACGTGCAGCTGGACAAAGAAGCAAGCGCTGGAGAGGTGGAGAGCAGATGAAAAAATGCGACAACTGGAGATTTGATACGCTGGCGGTTCATGCGGCCCAGCAGCCGGATGCTGTAACGGGGGCGGTGTCGCAGCCGGTTATTCCGGCCGTAGCTTACGCGTTCCCGGATGCCGAAGCGGCTGCGCAGGTCGTTGCGGGCAATCGCGAGGGAACGTATTACGGCCGGTACGGCAATCCGACGGTTCAAACGCTGGAACGCAAGCTTGCTTTGCTGGAGGGCGGGGAGGACTGCATCGGACTTAGCAGCGGCATGGCGGCGATTTCGTCGGCGCTGCTTGCTTTTGCGCAGGCTGGCGATCATGTGATCGTGACCAAGGATGTATACGGCGGCACGTATAATTTTGTAACGCAGCTGGCGCCGCGGTTCGGCATCGCCCATTCCTTTGTTGACTGCTCCAGCCTTGAAGCTGTTCGCCAGGCCATTCGGCCGAATACAAAAGCGATTTTCGTCGAGACGCCCTCCAATCCGCTGCTGACCGTGCTCGACTTGCGCGGATTGGCGGAGGTTGCAAAAGCGAGCCAGCTTCCGCTTATTGTGGACAGCACGTTTATGACGCCATGTTTGCAAAAGCCGCTGGAGCTGGGCGCAGCTGTCGTTGTCCATAGCGCGACCAAATACATTAACGGTCACGGCGACGTATTGGCGGGCTTTGTCGTGGGCTCCCGAAACGTAATCGGTTATATTCGCAGCCGAATTGCCGGAGATCTTGGCCAAAATTTGAATGCTTGGGAGGCGTTCCTTATTTTGCGCGGCATGAAAACCCTGGGGCTTCGCGTACGTACCCATTGCAGCAGCGCCCAGCGTGTCGCCGAATTTCTGGACGGCCACCCATTGATCAGACAAGTGTATTACCCGGGACTCCCGTCTCATCCGCAGCACGAGCTGGCAAAGGGGCAGATGAAGGGCATGGGAGGGATCGTGTCCTTTGAGGTCGATGGCGGTCTGGAAGCAGGCAAGCAATTGATGAACCGGCTGCAAATGGCGATGATCTCGTTTAGTCTCGGTGATCCGGAAACGCTGGTTCAGCATCCAGCCACGATGACGCATGCGGCCATTCCTGCCGAGGAGCGGCTGCAATTCGGAATAACGGATGGCTTGATCAGGCTGTCAATCGGCCTTGAGGATGCGGAGGATATTATCGCCGATCTGGAACAAGCGCTATGCGAGGTCCATCATGCAGCGGAGAAGGAGGGAGAGGTCCATGAGCGTCCAGTCTATCAAGCCTGAGCATTTGTACGACTATCGGTTAGCAGGCGAGCCGTCCGTGCATCCGTATGCCAACAAGCTCGCCTATTCATTGAAGGAAATTGATCGGGAAGGCAATGACTACCTGACTTCTATTCGAATAGCGGCGCTAGACGGCAGCGGCGATAAGCCGGTTGCGGGAGGCGGCAAGGATGCATCGCCCCAGTGGTCGCCTGACGGCTCGCAGCTGGCCTTTCTGCGAACGGCTGAAGGCGGCAGACAGATATGGGTAGCGGATGCGGAAGGAGCGGGAGCCCGTCGCCTGACGGAGGCGAAGCGCGGCGTTACCAGCTTTGCTTGGTCGCCCGACAGCAGACGAGTTGTCTATACGAGCCGTGCAGAAGCCGAGCCCGCGCCGGTACCGGCTGAGCCGGCGGCAAGCCGTGGCAGGTCATATGAGCGCACCATTCCAAAAGCGGAGGGCTCCGGCTGGTGGGACGGACTCTATTCTCATCTGTTTGTCATTCGCTTGGATGGCGACGCAGCGCTGCAACTGACGAAGGGGGCCTTTAACGCGGCTCAGCCGATCTGGTCGCCTGTTGGCGAAGAGATTGCCTTTCTGGCCAAATATTTTGAACATCCGCACCTGGATTCCGACTTGGTTCCCTTTAACGACATCTTCACCGTTCAGCTAGCCAATGGGACAATGGAACGGCGGACGATCTCGACGCTCAATATTAGCCAGTTTGCTTACGCACCAAACGGAGCTTCTTTTGCATTGATTGCCGAGGACCGCAGCTTTGGCAGCGGAACCCAGAATCGGCTTTATACGCTGGCGGCGTCCGGAGGCGCGCCTGTGCCGTTAAGTCCGGAAACGAGGCACCAGCTCGGCAATTTTATTCTGAACGATGTCAAAGCAGGCGTCGCTATGCCTGGCCCGGTATTCTCACCGGACGGCGATGCGGTTCTTGCCATCGCCAGCCTGGAAGGCCAGGCGCATATTTACCGCTTTGTCCAGGATGAGAATCCGGTTGCTGTGACGACCGGCGAACGCGACATTCATCAATTTGCCGCTTCGCCTGACGGCAGTTGGCTTGTAGCGGCTGCAATGGGAGTGGACGCACCGGGCGAGCTGGTCGGCATTCAAACGGCTACGGGAGCCGAGCGGCGTTTGACCGCCTGGAACGACGCTGCGATGGCGGGGGCGGAGGTCAGCGTCCCTGAGCCATTCTGGTTCGAGTCGGAGGACGGCTATCGCATACAGGGCTGGATAATGAAGCCAGGGCAGCTTGCGCCCGGACAAAAGGTGCCGCTTGTGCTGCAAATCCATGGGGGGCCGCATGCCATGTACGGTCCCGCTTACAGTCACGAATTTCAAACGCTGGCAGCGAGAGGGTATGCTGTTCTGTTTACGAATCCGCGCGGCAGCTTCGGATATGGACAAGCCTTTGCCAAGGCGTGCAGGGGGGATTTCGGCGGCGGCGACTACCAGGATGTAATGATGGCGGTAGACGCGGCGTTAGAGCGCTTCTCCTTTATAGATGCTTCACGTCTCGCAGTGGCGGGCGGGAGCTATGGCGGGCTTATGACGAACTGGATCGTGGCCCATTCCGATCGCTTCCGCGCCGCTGTATCGCATCGTTGTATTTCCAACTGGATGTCTTTCTACGGCATGAGCGATATCGGCATTTCCTATACAGAGGGTATCATCGGCGGAAACCCGTGGGATCAGCCGGGGCTGCTGTGGGAGAAGTCGCCCCTCGCTCACGCGAAAAACGTTCAGACCCCGTTGCTTCTGCTGCATGGCGAACAGGATTTCCGCTGTCCGGTCGGCCAGTCGGACCAAATGTACACCGCACTGAAACGGTTAGGGAAAACGACGCGGCTCGTTCGCTATCCCGGTTCGAATCATAGCTTTATGAAAGCCGGAAAACCGTCTTACCGGGTTGATGCCCTTGAGCAAATAAGCAGCTGGCTGACAGTCTATTTGGAGGAGGAAGGCACGCATGAATGAGCATAATCAGGAAGAGCTATTGAAGCGCCCCTCGATGCTGACTCCGCCTTCCAAGCAGCGCTTGGCGCTGCCCATCGCGCTGCTGCTGGAAAACTGCCGGTCGAGCGGAGAGGCGGATGAAGCGCTTCTCGCTTGCATTGGCGAGCGCCGATTCGACTCGATTAGGGAGCGGACGGCCGATCCGGGCATGGATTTCGAGGAGCGGGCATTGCTTGCGGAGGACATGAAGGTTGATTGGCAAGCCGTCTTTCGGGACGGCTATGAATTTGGTTTTCTGCATATGAATGGGCTGAAGCGGCTGCTTCTGTTCCGGTACAGGCTGCAGGCTGAGCGCGATTATGCGCAAGAGGGGATGGCGCTAAGGTCAGTTTCGCTTGAGACCGAGGAAGCGACTGAGCTCGCGTCCATGATCAGAAGCCAGTGGCTGGTGACGCAAGAGCAACCGGCTATGGCGATGAACGATCAAGCGGCCTATGCCATCACGTATAAAGGAACTATAAATAAATCATAAAACCAAGTTGACTCATGGGTATTCTTATGATATCTTTGGTCTAAGGTTTGAACCTTAATCTTTAAGCGATGCAGCTATATATATTTTGCACAGCCGCTTAACGAATTAGAAACCATTCAGGAAGAGAATAAGGGAGGCTGGTTAAGGATGAAACGGTGGTACGGCAAAGGCTTGGCACTCATTATTGTAGTTATGCTTGTATTGGCGGGCTGCAGTAAAGAGGCAGAGCAGAAGGGGTTAAACGAAACGCAGGACAATGGCGAAGGCAAGTCCAAAACGGTTCTGACAATTGCGAATGCAACAGATATTGAAAGCTTTGACACTCACAACAACAACAATACGATGAGCGAGGCTGTTCTGGTCAACGTGTTCGATTATTTGCTTAAAAATGATGAGCAGCAGCAGAAAGTGCCGGTGCTCGCGACTTCTTGGGAGCAAGTGAATGACACGACCTGGCGCTTTAAGCTGCGCGAAGGAGTCAAGTTTCATAATGGAGACCCGTTCACAGCAGAGGACGTGAAGTTCTCGCTGGAGCGTGTGGCCAAGGACGGCACGCTGAAGCAGAACACGTACTACAAGCATTTCAAGGAAGTAAACGTGGTTGACGAACATACCGTCGATATTGTGACGGAGTATCCCGATCCGATTATGCTGAACCGCTTGTCCCGGATGGGAGCAGGCATCCTTCCTTCGAAATATATTGCCGAAAAAGGCATTGAGCAGTTTCTGAAGGAGCCGGTTGGCACAGGAGCGTACAAGTTTTCGAAATGGTCCAAGGATGACAGGATTGAGGTAGTGCGCAATGAGGACTATTTTGGCGAAACGCCGAAATGGGAGAAAGTTGTCTTCCGCACCATTCCTGAAGCCTCTACCCGTGTATCGGAGCTGCTGACAGGCGGTGTCGATATTGTGTCGAACGTGCCGGCGACTGATGTCGCGCGGATTGAAGGCAGCGACGGATTGTCGGTTGCTCAGGCTAAAATCCAACGCGTGCTTCACATCATTATGCGAATGACGGAAGGCTCGATTACAGCTGACCCGAAAGTGCGCGAAGCGATTGATCTGGCAATTGATAATCAAGCGATCATCGATAGCATTGTGGGCGGGGCCGGCATTGCGACGAGAACCTCGGTAACGCCTGGCAACTTTGGAGCCGATCCAAGCCTGTATGAAACCTTTGTCTACGATCAAGAGAAAGCAAAGTCGCTGCTTAAAGAGGCGGGCTATGAAACGGGCGCCAAGGTTACCTTCTCCGCATCCGTTCAATACAAGGAAATTGCTGAAGTTGTGGCAGCGATGCTGCAGCAGGTCGGCATTGAAGTCAATCTGGAAATTTTAGAGGCAAGCAGCTTTAGCGAAAAGTTGAATTCCAAATCGTTTAACGAGCTGTTCCTTCTCGGGGTAGGCAACTCGCTGTTTGACGCCTCCAACAATTACAACCGTTTCCTGGCTGCCAACGCGGCAGGCGAGACGGATTACAACAATCCGGAAGTAGAAAGTCTTCTGCAATCGGCACTAAGCAATATGAATCTGGAGGACAGGGAAAAGCAGTACCAGAAGGTGCAGCAGCAGTTCGCTATTGACCGTCCATCCATCTATTTGCATCAAATGCAAGGGCTTTACGGCATTGGCGCGGGCATTCAATATACGCCAAGGCTAGATGAAATGTTCTATGCCGATGATATTTCTCTGCAATAGGACGACGGTATCCATTTGAATGCGAAACGCAAAAAATAAGTAGAAGGCCATCGGCCTTCTACTTATATAAAAAACGAGAGCCATTTACTCAAAGGCTCTCGTTTTTTTGTTTGATCGGACAGCCTTGGACATGATTGATTTATACATGGATGAATCGTTTTTTTCCATTCAGGGCTAGAAAGACGCGTGTTACGATAAGGGTTAGGCCGTACTCTGCTTGCCATCCCGTTACTCGATTAACACATGAAGGAGATTATTCAATTGCGAACAAAAAGCCTGCTGATAAAATTGATCGTTTTTGGTAGCGTTGTCAGTATATTTCCGGTTTTATTCGTAGGTATTTTTTCGACTGCCCATTCGTCCCGCGAAATTCAGGAGCAGAACAATGATGCAGAAATGCAGCTCATTCAACAGGTCAAAGCGAATGTCGAACAAATTTTTATGATGGCTGACCATGCTCTAACAAACTTGCTCGAATCGGCGGTGATGGACGAGGCGCTTTACAGTCCGCTTCAGGCGAAGCATTTTCAATTATTCACTCAATTGCGAAAAGAAATTACCCGTCTTCAGACTTACGACACGAAGGTCGACGAGGTTATTCTTCTGAACAATCGTCAGAACTGGCTGGTTCGCAATGACGGTATTCAACCCTTAGAGGCGAATCCTGATTCGGATACATTAATGGGCTTTTTCGATTTGCCTGACGTATCGTCATGGCAGTTGCTTAGACACAGAGATTTTAAGGAATTGTTCCAAAGCTCCAGCTGCTCCTACACGATCAGCGCCATCCGCAAGCTCCCGCACTACCGCACGGATAAATATGCGCTTGCCTTCCTCAACATCCCGGCTTGCACTATCGCTGAACGGCTTCATACCGGAAGCGGCGAGAATGAATCGATGATTCTTGACGAGCAGCAGCAAATTATTGTTCATGGCAATCAGGATTTAATCGGAACCCGGCTTTCCGAGCATCCGCTCTTTCCTACAAAAGCGGGCTTCTTGGAGCCCTCCGGGCAATTTCAGTTCTCAGCCGACGACAGGACTTTTACAGCAACATACATTAAATCCTCGCTAAATAAATGGACTTATCTTTCTGTAGTACCGGTTGATCAGTTGACGAAGAAATCAAGGCAGATTCAATGGTTCGCCTTGCTGGTAGTAGCAGCTACCATTGCAGTATCGATGATATTCGTATGGTTCATATCCAGAAGCTTGTACTTTCCGGTCAATAAACTGGTCCAATCGATTGCCGAGAGGAAATCTGCTTCTCTTGCTCCGCCCAAAAATGAGATTCAGTTGATTGAGAGCTATATCGAGCAATTATTTTCTTCCCATTCCGAGCTGGAAATGCAAACACGAGAGCATAGACAACATATGCAGATCTTGTTTTTGAGCCGTTTGTACAGCGGAGCGTTAAAGCCGTCAGAGATTGAGGAGAGGCTATTGCAGTTTGACTGGGACGTTCAAATGCAAGGCTGGCGAAGCATGACTGTATTGACGCTGCAAGTGGATACGCTGGACAACACGCGTTACGAGTCGAAGGATTTGGACTTGCTGTTGTTTGCCATTTCCAATATTGTCGAAGAATTGATTTCAAGCAAGGAGCGGCTTCCATCCGTCTGGTTTGATCGAACGTTAGTCGTAGTGCGAGGACATGCACAAAATGATGCCGAAGAGGTCAAGGAGGCCGATTACAAGCTGACCGAGTCGCTAAAAAAAGTGATTGAGACGCTGCTGCACCTTCCTGTCAGTATCGGCATCAGCTCGAAATTTCATCATATCAGTCAGGCGTCCCGAGCGTATGAAGAAGGGCTGGCAGCTTTAAGCCATAGATTGATTCTCGGAAAAAGCGTAATTGTCCCCTATTCCAGCCTTTCAGAAAAGCCGACAGTCATCCATGAATATCCGTTGCGTATAGAAAATGAGCTCATCGATTCCATCAAGCTTGCCGATTCGGAGGAGGCGAACCTTTTGCTAGCTGTGTGGATGCGGGAGGTTGTCAACGGAGTCATATCTCCGGCCGATTATCACATTTTTATTATGCGGCTTCTAAATCGTATCTTGCTCTTAAAGCAAGAAGCGGGGATCAGTCTTGAACAGCTCGGCTTCCATAAGGGCTCGCTTTACCTCGAACTGCTTTCCTTGCAAATGAGCGGGGAAATTGAGAGCTGGTTTCGCGAGAAGGCAATCCTGCCGCTTATTGCCGTGTTTCACGAACGCAGAAAATGCCAATACCACAGTCTTTCCGAGCAGATGATAGATTTTATTCATCAGCATGTAGAAGAGGATCTGACCTTGGAGCGCTGCGCAGAAAGCATGAATTACAACGCGAGTTATCTCAGCAGCGTGTTTAAAAATGAAACCGGCCAATTGTTTAGCGCGTACCTCGCCGCCTACCGGCTTCAGGTTGCCAAGCAGTGGCTGACAGGCACCAGCATGACAGTCAAGGAAATTGCCGAAAAGCTGCGTTACAGCAACTCGCATAATTTTATCCGATCCTTTCGTAAAATCGAGGGCATGACGCCCGGACAATATCGCGCCGAGCATGCACTGTCATAACCATGCGCTAGAATCAAGCGATGGCAGCTATAATCATTTTTTTGGATAACCGAATATTCCGCGTTCTACAAGGATTGGATTGTATGCGATACCGCGATCGTCCCTGTATGATCGAGACGTTACCACCATTAAAACGCAAAGGGAGATGAAAAAAAGATGTCCAGACCCAAACAGATGATGATCGGCTCGCTGGCACTCATGCTTACTCTGGTAACCGCTTGCAGTGATGGCTCAACCGACAAAGGGACGTCTTCAGAGGGGACAACGCCTAAAGCCGGAGTGAAGGAGGAACGGCCCACAATCTCGTTTATGTCGATTTTGCAAACGGCGGAGACACCAGATCCGAAGCTTGAGCAGGCGTTGGAGGAAAGGTTAAATGTGAATTTGGAAATTCAATGGGTTCCAGCAGCCACGTATGTAGACCGGTTAAATGCGGCATTTGCGACGGGCAACCTTCCGGCAGTGTCCAGCATCACCTTGGACGGCCCGATTAAAGAGGCGATCAGGGACGGGCAGTTTTGGGAAATCGGTCCTTACCTGGAGCGGTTCGAGAATTTAAGCAAACTGAAGGAAGAAGTAATGGGCAATCT
Organism: Paenibacillus sp. SY21-1; assembly: GCF_005222705.1. Classification (GTDB taxonomy): domain Bacteria; phylum Bacillota; class Bacilli; order Paenibacillales; family Paenibacillaceae; genus Pristimantibacillus. Next base: position 85,712 of record NZ_STGF01000008.1, read on the forward strand.
GAAAGTTGACGGCAAAACTTATGCTTTGTACCAAGGCAGACCGTTGTCCCGTCAAGGGATCGTGTACCGTAAGGATTGGGCGGATAAGCTGGGATTGGCCGCTCCTTCCAATACCGAAGAGCTTTTCCAGATGCTGAAGCAATTTACGGAGGGGGACCCGGACGGGAATGGCGTTAACGATACAATCGGGCTGGCCGATCGCGATGATTTGACATTCGGCGCATTTAAAACGGTTGCATCCTGGTTTGGAGCGCCTAATGAGTGGGGCTTCAAGGATGGCGAACTGACGCCGGCCTTCATGTTCCCGGAATACCAGCAAGCAATGGATTATATGAAGGACCTTCGCTCAAACGGCTACATGAATAAGGATTTCCCGGTAACGAGCAAGGTTGACCAGCTCAACATGGTGACAAACGGTACGGCCGGCGTATATGTCGGATGTATGTGCGCTGTGCAGCAGCTTTATAACGATGCCGTGAAGCTGAATCCCAAGGCGGAATTCGAGGTTTTTAATCAGATCAAGGGCCCAAGCGGTGAATATACGGTATGGGCGATTAATGGCTACAATTACTCTTATTTGTTCCCGAAATCAGCGATCAAGACCGAAGAGGAGATGCTTCAGGTGCTGAGCTTTATGAATCAGCTCATGTCCGAGGAAATTTCCAATCTTCTGATTTGGGGGATGGAAGGCGAACACTATAACGTAGTGGACGGAGTTGCCGTACCGATCGAAGATCAGGCGAAAATCGACAGGGAAGTGTACCCGTACATGTTTTTCGAGCTTGGCGAGCCTGAAACCAACGGACGTTTATCCGGCACTTCGTCATATGAGCCGGCAAACAAGGCCATGGCGTTATTCGCCGATAACGATCAGTATGTCGTGTCTGATCCGACCATTACGCTAGATTCCGATACACTGACGCTTAACAGGGATAGACTGAGACAAATCATTAACGATGCGACCTTCAACTATATGCTTGGAGAATTGGATGAAGCGGGTTTTCAGGCCGAAATAGACCGCTGGAGCCGTGAAGGCGGCAGCAAAGCGATAGAGGAGCTTAATGCTTCGTATCAAGCGGCGAACCCTTAATATCGCCCTGCGGCAATGCGGATACGTTCCAAGAGATGATTAAAAGCGACGGCGGGCCCAGCACGTTAAATACGCTATGCCCACCAGCGCTTCATAGGAAAAGGAAGATGGCTGATGAATGAGAGCGTACTGCCTAGAAGAAGGCCGATTATAGACAATCTGATACGCAATAGATGGATCTATCTTATGATCCTTCCAGGTCTTCTGTATATTATCGTATATAAATATATCCCCATGTACGGCCTTATCATTTCATTCCAAAACTATAAGCCGTACAAGGGAATAAGCGGGAGCGAGTGGGTAGGCCTTGAGCATTTTGAAAGATTGTTTGCCTCTCCCGATTTTTGGATGATCTTTTCAAATACGTTGATTTTGTTTGCTTTGCAGCTCGTTTTTTATTTTCCGATTCCAATCGTGCTGGCTTTAATGCTGAATGAGGTGCGATCGAAATTGTACCAGCGCACGATTCAATCGCTTATCTATTTGCCCCATTTCATGTCATGGGTGGTCGTCGTCTCGATCAGCTATGTCCTGCTCACCCTCGACGGCGGGCTTATCAACGGATTGCTGGCAAGCATGGGATTCGAGAAAATGAATTTTTTGCTTAGTGAAGGCTGGCTGCGTCCCATGTACATTGTACAGGTTATTTGGCGCGAGGCGGGTTGGGGAACCATTATCTTTCTTGCAGCGATTGCGGCCGTTGATCCGCAATTATACGAGGCCGCCAAAATGGACGGAGCCAACCGCTTTCGTCAGATGTGGCACGTCACGCTGCCGGCGATTCGGAATGTCATCGTCATTCTGCTGATTTTAAAGATAGGCGATATTTTGGAGCTTGGTTTTGAGCATATTTATTTGCTGCTTAATTCCACGAACCGGCAAGTAGCCGAAATTTTCGATACGTATGTGTACGTGGCTGGTATTCTGCAAGGTCAATATAGCTATGCAACCGCTATCGGCTTTTTCAAGGGCTTTGTTGGGCTTGTGATGGTTATGTTCGCTAATTGGCTAGCTAAGCGTTACGGCGAGGACGGCATTTATTAATCAGGAAAGGAAGCGAAAATAATGTTGCGAGACCATGCTTTGGGCAGTCGTGTATTTCATTGGGTAAACGGCTTGCTCCTTGCGATCATCGCCTTGCTGTGCGTGTTTCCATTTATCCATGTTTTAGGCAGTTCGTTTGCGACAAATGCGGAAATAGCGGCCAAACGATTTTTGTTATTTCCGACGCAATTCACATGGGATGCCTACACCTATATTTTTTCAACCGATACAGTTATGCGGGCTATGCTAATTTCCATCATCGTTACTGTCGGCGGCACATTATGGAGTATGCTGTTTTCGGTCACGACAGGCTACGGCTTGTCTCGCCAGGATATTTTCGGAAGAAGAGTGATCATGTTTCTTTTTGTATTCACCATGCTGTTCAGCGGCGGAATGATTCCCACGTTTATGGTGGTGCAAGAGACAGGACTAATCGATTCCTTATGGGCGCTCATTATTCCTAGCTCGATCAGCGTATTTAACATGATTATTTTGCGGACTTTTTTTCAGAGCTTGCCTGCGGGACTGGAAGAGTCGGCCAAAATCGACGGCTGCAACGATGTCGGCATTTTGTTTCGAATCGTAATTCCTTGCTCACTGCCTGTCATGGCCACCATTTCGTTATTCTATGCGGTAACGTATTGGAACACCTATATGAGCGCTGTTTTGTATTTGAATGATTCTACGCAATGGCCGATGCAGGTGTGGCTGCGGCAGATCGTCGTATTGGCTAGCGGATTAAGCTACGACGGCTCCATTTATTCGGAGGCCCCGCCGCCTGCGCAATCGGTCAAAATGGCGACAATCGTCGTCACTTCGCTGCCGATCATTATCGTTTATCCTTTTCTGCAAAAATATTTTTCAAAAGGCGCTTTATTAGGCTCCATCAAGGCTTGATGTTACGCTGCTCCGTTGAGCAAAAGGGAAGGGAGGCGCCTTCGTGCCGGTCATAAACGTGGTGTTTCCGGAGGGCAGACATAAGGTATTGACGATGAGCTATGACGATGGCAGGACGGCTGACAGGAGACTCGTCTCTATTTTTAATCAGTATGGATTAAAAGGCACCTTTCATTTAAATTCTGGTTTGCTCGGCATAAAAGACAGGCTCGACAGGGAGGAGATTGCAAAGCTGTACAGCGGACATGAAGTATCGGCTCATACCTTTACGCATCCTTCCATGGCGAGATGTCCGAGAGAGCAAATCATACGGGAGATTATGGATGACAGGGACAGTCTGGAAACGATCTGCGGATATGCCGTACGCGGCATGTCTTATCCTAACGGCTCCTACAATTCCGAGCTTCAAGAGATGCTTCCGCATCTCGGCATTGAATATGCAAGAGTTGTCAAGAGTACCGGGAGCTTCGACATGCCCGATAATCCGTATGAGTGGAAGCCGACATGCCATCACAAAGAAGGGATGATGGCGTTAGCGGAGCAGTTTCTGGCATTTAGCAAACAACAGAACCTGTATATGATGTACGTTTGGGGTCACAGCTATGAATTCGAGCTTGACAACAATTGGGAGCTGATCGAGGGTTTTTGCCGGTTGACTGGCCACAGAACGGACATATGGTATGCGACGAATATGGAAATCATCGACTACTTCCGTGCATTCAGGCAGCTTAGATTTTCAGCTTCGCGTCGTTTGGTATGGAATCCGGGAGCAGCCTCGGTGTGGCTCACGGTAGACCAGGATATTGTTGAAGTGCCGGGCGGAAGACAACTGAGCCTATGATGCCTCTGCTAGACAAAGAGGCTTCCAGCTTAGTTCGAAATGAACGAGGAAGCAGGCGCAGGCTTGCGTGCGGAACGATGTACGCATATGTTAGATTTTTAATTCAGGAAAAAGGTGGCTTACACATCAATATGACGAATCGTATGTATCAAACGCCGTTTGCAATGGCTGAAATTCCAGCTCCATCGATTCCAAATCAAACCTTTCGCGTCGACGATTACAAGGATCATAGCGTTGGCATGGAGTCTGACTATGGCATCATTCAGAGAGCGATTGAGGCGTGCTCCAAACAAGGCGGAGGCACGGTTATTGTGCCGCAAGGAGACTGGCTAACGGGGCCGATTCATCTGCGGAGCTATATTCATTTGCGGTTCGAGACAGGGGCGGTCGTTACATTCAGCGATCGCTTCGACGATTATTTGCCCGTCGTATTTACTCGCTGGGAGGGGATGGAATGCTACAACTATTCTCCGCTCGTGTATGCGCATGAGTGCGAGCATATCGCGATAACGGGCGACGGTTGCTTGATTGGCAGCGGGGAGGCCTGGTGGCATTGGAAGCAGCTGCAGCAGGAAGCGGCGAATCGTTTGTGTTATGCGGAGAGCGACGGCATACCCGTTCAGGAACGCGTATTCGGAACTGAGCGGGATGCCCTGCGACCCTCCTTTATTCATCCAATCAATTGCAGAAATGTTCTCATTGAAGGAATTACGATCAAGAACGGCCCTCAATGGACGATACATCCCGTCTATTGCGAGAATGTATGGATCAAGGGAGTTACAGTCGTAAGCCATGGGCCGAATACGGACGGTCTTAATCCGGATTCCTGCAGCAACGTGCTCGTAGAGGACAGCTACTTTGAGACGGGCGACGATTGCATTGCCATTAACTCCGGCATGAACGAGGATGGCTGGAGAGTGAACAAGCCATGCGAAAATATTGTCATACGGAATTGCACGATGAAGGAGGGGCACGGCGGGCTTGTTATCGGAAGCGGGATGTCCGGCGGAGTAAGAAATGTATATGCCCATAACTGCCGGATCAGCGGAGGCGATCGTGGCATTCGGTTGAAATCGATGCGAGGAAGAGGCGGATTCGTCGAAAATATCTGGTTTGAGAACATCGAGATTAACGATGTACGGGAAGAAGCCGTTCAAATCAATATGTATTACGGATATAGCACGGTCGCGCCAAGGTCGGTCAAGCCTTCCGATTTCAAGCGCATTACGATTCGCAACATTACAGGCAAGGGCGCAGGGATTGCCGTAGAGATCAGAGGTCTGCCGGAGCAGCGATTGAAAGACATTGTGCTGGAGAACATACGCCTTGCTGCCGATAGCGCAATGGTATGCAGCGATGTGGAAGGTATACGCATCACGGGGCTTGAGATCGCCGCAGCCGATCAAAAGATGGCCGAATTCAACCATGTTCACGCATTGCAGCTGCAACAATTAAACGTCATCTAATACGTAAAAATAGTCTTTGGGCTTGCTTGTGCAGCCCAAGGACTATTGGTTATAGCGGGCGTATGCTTTTGGACGGCGCGTTTATCGTTGCCGCTAGCCAGCTTTCGCTGTGTAGCGGCAACGACGAGTGCCAGGGGCCCTTTATTCCGTCCAGGACGTATAGATGCGCCGCACATCCCGATAGGACTGTTTGGGCTTGCGATATTCATTGACCAAGCCCTTATTGTTGAAGCTGCGCGCTCGATCCCGGAAATAGGAGCTATTGCTGCTCAGGTCGCCGCGGATATCTGCGAACTGCCAAATATACGTGCCGCCAATGTTTGGATCGTCCTTGAAAATGGTCAAGGCTTCGGTGATGATTTGCGCTTGATAGTCTTCGCTGAACAATCTTGGTTCCCAGCCTACGTCGCCGAATATCGCAGCGCCGCCAAATTCTGTCATCAGTACGGGAGTTTCGCCTGCTCCCATGGACGCTGCCCGCTCATGAAACAGCCGCAGCATCTCCTTGAATTGGCTCGTATCCCCTTCGTACCAGCCATAATATTTATTGATGCCGATGACATCGAAGAGAGGAAGCAGAACGTCCTCCAGCGGATGCATGGTGGCGAAAGCAACAAGCCGGGAAGCATCAAGGCTTTTGACGAGGGAGACCAGCCGTTCCGTTAGCTCGTATGCATCTTGTGTACGGGAATCGATTTCATTGTGAACCGACCAAAAGACGACAGAAGGATGGTGGAAATGCAAGCTGACCATCTCTTCCAGCATGGTAAGCGCACGCTGCTGAAAAAGTGGCTCCTTTACCGTTTCATTGGGCAGAAACGCTCCCCATATCGGAATCTCGCTCCAGAATAGGAGGCCGTGTTCATCCAGCAAATCCAGCCAATAAGGGCTTTGCGGGTAATGGGAGCCGCGAACGGTATTGCAGCCGAGTTCCCGGATAATATCGAGATCTTTGCTCATGAGCTTTGGCGGGAAAGCGAATCCCCATTCAGGATGCTCCTCATGCCGGTTCACTCCCTTTAAATAAACGGGCGCTCCGTTGATCAGAATTCTATGATTCCTCGTTTCGATTGTGCGGAAGCCGATGCGCTCGATCTTGTCGTCGACATCCGTATGGACCCGTATCGTATATAATTCCGGCTGTCCGACATTCCAGAGCCGGACGTTTGTCCAGCGCAGGTTCACTTTATGCTCGAGAGTCTGGCCGGCTGCTATGGAAACCTGCTCGGAATGAAACGTAACACCGCCTTCAGAGAAGCTCAAAGCGATAGAGGCATCATGCGCGGACAGAGAAGCAAGTGTCGCCAGTATGAAAATGTCTGCATCGTCACCTTGGAGGCTATAATCGATTTTTAATTGTTGAATGAACAAGTCTGGCAGGCGCTGAAGTTCGACGGATCTAATGATGCCGCCGTAGTGAAACCAGTCGACATGCTCGGTCGGAATCGTGAGGCGATCCAGTGTGCTGTCGGTGCGTATAATGAGCTCATGCTCGCCTTCTTCCATGGATGGAAGAATGAAATCGAAGGGCGTGTATCCGCCGTAGTGGTAACCGAGCAGGCGACCGTCCAGATACACATCGGCGTGGCCAAGCACCGCATGAAAAATCAAACGGATATGTTCGGCTTTGTGAAGTTGAAACTTTTTCCTGTACCAAGCCACGCCTTCGTAATCAAACAGCGACAGCTCATTGTTCCAGCAGGATGGGACAAATATAGCGCGTACGTCATGTGGAAAACGCTCAAACCATTTTTCCTGTAAGCCTCGATTTCCGGAATCCTGGACAAAGTCCCAAGGTCCGTCAAGATTTTCTGTTTGACGCAGCTGATGCTCGCTAAACGTTCTCAAAGTGCTGTTCCTCCTCCGCTTTTTCCGTTAAGATGGTGGTATGACAGTGAAGCTGATAGTATGGATCATAGCATGAGAACGCGCATGCAGGAATGGAAGAAAACAATGAATGCATGTCAATAACGATCCTGATTTTTTTGGGGGGGCGGCGGGGCTCGTGTATCAAACCAACCATCTTGTTCTTCACATTCATTTCGTACTGGATAAAATCACCTACCCCGGGTGGGAGGATATCCGCAATTTGGTTCAGGTCCACAGCCTGTATTGGATTCATGAAGGGAAAGGGACTTTTCTGACGAATGCCGAACATCACGTTCAGGCAGGCATGCTCGTCTATTTAAGACCCGGACTGGAAATGTCCATGCGCTCGGAGCCGGAGTCTCCGCTTCGAATGACAATGGTTCTGTTTGATTGCGCCGAATACAGGTATGAAGCGGCAGTCTGGAAAGGCATAACCCCCGTTGACAAGCTGAGAATCCCGTTTCTAAGCAAGTATCGGGAAACGCAGGCAGAGGAGATTGGGCAAAGCTTCCTTCATATTCAGCAGGAGTGGTTCTCCGGTCTTGCCGCCGGCGAAACGATGGCACTTCCCAAGCTGCAGATGCTGCTGCATAAGCTGCATCAGATGGACCAGCCGGACTGGAAGGTAGCGGATTCGGGGGCATTTGCCGCTTTTGAACAAATCAAGCGTCATTTGGAGCACCGGTACAAAGAAAATCTGCGAATTGAGCGACTGGCAGCGGAATACAGCATATCGGCTTCTTATCTGCGAAAGTTGTTTATTCAGCATACCGGAATGGGGCCCAAAGAGTATCTCAACCACCTGCGCAATGAACAGGCTTGTCGTTATTTGCAATTTACTCAGTATCCGGTGAAGGAAATAGCGAAGCTATGCGGTTATGTGGAGGAGTTTCACTTCAGCAAAATGTTCAAGCAATCCAACGGTGTATCGCCGAGCGCCTATCGGAGCATGGAGCGAGGCGCAGCGTATGCGCAAGTCTCTGAAACGTGATCATTTAAGTATTTGTATAGTTGGAACGTTTTTTTTGCAATTATAGAAAGCATTCAGCAAAGGAGCGAAAGCATGAAGCATCAATCATTTTTACATGCTTATTTGAAGCCGTCTGCATATATTGACTTCGAGGATAAACGCATACAGGATATCATAAGCACGTTTACGCAAGCGAGCGATATAAACAGAATAAAGGCAGCCTTTGAATTTGTTCGGGATCAGATTCAACATACATATGACTGCAAGAGTGATGTAGTCACCAGAAAGGCTTCGGAAGTGCTGGATAAAGGGCATGGCATATGCTATGCAAAATCGCATTTATTGGCGGCTATCTTACGCGGCATGGGTATACCGTCGGGAATAGGTTATCAAAAATTAACATTGTATGACAAACCGGAGAACGGGTATTGCATTCATGCATTAAATACGGTCTATATAGCCGAAATAAGCAAATGGATTCGTCTGGACGCAAGGGGAAACAAAGAAGGCGTAGATGCGCAGTTTTCAATCGAGACAGAAAAGTTGGCGTTCCCTGTTAGAGGAGAATACGGAGAAAAAGATTACCGGATCAATTACGATCAGCCGCATCCTGTCATTATACAAACGTTAGAAAAGCATGACAGCGCGATGACGATGTATCACAGGGGATTGCCGGAAGAGTTGGAAGAGTGAGGTTTAATTTGATCAAGCCATTGTCTTCCAAACCACTTTTCATGTAAAATAAGAACATATATTCTTGTATAGGGGGAGTTTATTATGGCAAAGGGCAAGAAGCGCCCAACAAGAGACGAATTTGAGCTGGAGCAGATCGGCGAGCAACTGGTCGAAGCCAAACACGAAGGAACCAAGCTGCTGCTTGACGTTTGGGAGGCTGAGGCTCCGATACAGGGCCGCATCACTGAGTTGGACAGCCGTACCAAGCTTGTGCATGTGTCCAGTGATGGCGCAGTGATCAAGGTCCCGTTTATGGATATAATGAGAGTCAGCAACGCAAGGTAGCCGGACAAGCTGGACGGCTCAGGCAGGGGAACGGCCTACGCCTTTCCTTGCACAGCTGCTTGTCGCACGGCCAGAAGCTGAAGTGAGAAGAAGGAGGCTGGACGCCTCCTCCCGCCATGATTTTATTTTTTCAAATGGTAAGGAACAGTTGTAATAATGATATCTTTGCGATAGAGCAGGTATGTCCTGATCATGAAGCTGCTTTGGTTATGAAGCAGGTTATGCCAGCCCTTCTTCGGTATGAATTGAGGAATGACGACGGTGATCTGATAGCCGGACTCATCTGCTCTGCGCTTCACCATATCGATGAATTTACCAAGTGGTTGAATGATGCTCCTGTATGGCGAGTGCAGTGTGACAAGGCGCACCTCAGGCTTCCACTGGCTCCATTTCTCCTCGAACTTCGCCTCATCTTCCCGGTTGAACGGGATGTAAACCGCTATGATTTGCTCGGGTCCAAGAGATTCTGCATAATTCAGCGACTGCTCCACCACATGTGTGATGCCGGATACCGGCAGAATCATGACATTGCCTTCGATCGGCACAGTCGGTTCGCACGTTGTGATACGCAATTGATCGCCTACCGCCTCGTAGTGCTTTTTAATACGGTGGAACAGATAGACGATAAGCGGCAGGAACATTAGCACCGGCCATACCTGCGCGAATTTGGTAATAAAGAACATTAACGTAACCGTCAAGCTGATAACCGCTCCCGCCGTATTAATGATCAGCTTGGTTATCCAGCCAGCGGGCTTCTCGCGTATCCATTTCACCATCATCCCCGATTGCGACAGCGTAAACGGAATGAATACCCCGACGGCATAGAGCGGGATCAACTGCTCCGTGTTCCCTTGGAACGCTAAGATAAGCAGAATAGACAGCAGTCCCAGGATAATAATGCCGTTCGAATAGCCTAGCCGATCGCCCCGAACGGTGAACATTCTCGGTATGAATTTATCGTTCGCAAGGTTCACGGCAAGCAGCGGGAAAGCCGAATATCCCGTATTTGCGGCAAGTATTAAGATGAGTGCGGTAGTTCCTTGGATGAAAAAGTACATAAAATGCCGTCCGAACGTTTCTTCGGCGATTTGTGAAACGACGGTTGCTTGCTCAAGCGGCCTGATGCCGTACATGTACGCAAGCACTACGATGCCCGAGAATAAAAAGGCGAGCAGGAGGCCCATCGCGGACAACGTTTTCGCCGCGTTGTTAGGGGCAGGGCTCTTGAAGTTCGGAATCGCATTCGATATCGCCTCGACCCCGGTCAGCGCCGAGCTGCCGGAAGCAAATGCCTTCAGCAGCAGGAATAAGCTGATTCCGGCAATAGGCGTTCCGATCGGCGTGTGAAGCTCAGGAGCGACGTCGCCAGTCATGATGCGGAAAAGTCCGACTCCAATCAAAATCATTAGCGCTAGAACAAACAGATAGACCGGGTAAGCCAGGACCGATGCGGATTCGGTAACCCCCCTTAAATTGAGCAGCGTAAGCAGAAGTACAAACGCGACGGCAACAGGAACCGTATAGCCATGCAGCGACGGGAACGCGGATGTAATAGCATCGGTGCCGGCCGATACGCTGACGGCAACCGTCAGAATGTAGTCAACGAGCAGCGAGCCGCCTGCTACCAGGCCGGGGTATACGCCAAGATTATTTTTAGACACGACGTAAGCTCCCCCGCCCAGCGGATATGCAAAAATAATTTGACGGTAAGAGAGAATTAATGCCGTCAGCAATACTAAAACGCCGATGCCAATGGGAATCGAATACCAGAACGCTGCTGCGCTAACCGTAATCAACACCAATAACATTTGCTCCGGCCCGTATGCGACGGACGAGAGGGCGTCCGAGGATAAAATCGCGAGCGCTTTTTTCTTGTTTAGTTTTTGCTCGCCAAGCTCGGTAGACTTTAAAGGTCTGCCGATTAAAAAACGTTTCAAAGCTGCCATGGTGCCATCCACTCCATTGTTTAAAATGATTGCAGCCCATTCCCATTTTACTGTAAACCTTAATTTCACTATCGCAAGGCAAAAAAAAGCCGCAGGAAAGTGGGGACCTTCCCGCGGCTTTTCAAATTGAAACGGCTGTCGCCAGTACGAGTGGCGCAATGCGTTTCATTTCGAGAAATATAGAGAACGTACAGACGCAGCAAAATACGTTCGCTATATAGCAAAAAGCGCGATGAGTTCCTCTTTCGAGACGCTTACGAGGTTAGCTGACGGATTCAGGTCTGAAAGTAACCTTACGCTGATAAAAAAATCAAGCGATTCACCCCTGGGACGGCAAGCCGTTCCTTTGGTTCCCCCGTTTCTGCTTCGCAGAATTAAGCGATCAAGGATTCATTAATTTGTGAGCTTACATTGATAAATCTTACTCCTCGAACTACCGGCTGTAAACAAACAAGGAATAAGGCTTGGCGTGAAATTGGCGAGCATTCGTCTGAAAAATCACTTACATCGGCTTCAATCTTGGCGCCGCGCATTATTCCTGCTTGGTTCTCCCGAATTCGCAAAAAAGGCTAAGACAGAAAGGGAAGTTCGCAGCCTCCTCGCTCGCTTGGCTTGCATCAATAGGTCGACCCTGTGACAGTAAAAAGTCGAAATCGTAGGGGTGATGAAGTTGCCTCGCTCATAAGAAAAGGTGACAATGGAGATCATACTTCATTAGACCAAACAGGAGTTGAGCCAGGTGATGAAAGGGCTTACGCGAATTTCGTTAAATTCGATCAGATTCAAGTTGATAGCAGGTTTAATCCTCATTACTTTGCCCACTGTTCTGCTGCTTATATACAATAACTTGTATGCCATTCGTGTGGTTCACAATCAAGTGGGAGATTATAGCCGCAGCCTTGTTCTGATGTACATGGAGCAAATCGATAATCAATTGAACGACATTGACAAGTATTTAACCAATCTGATCGTAAACGATAAAGATCTGCAGGATATAGGCTATCGTCTTGACGAGCAAGAGCGTATATTGGCCAAGGTTCGCCTGGACAACAAATTAAGCGGTGACATCGCCACGTATCGGCCGGTGAATTCCATATTTGTATATTCCATTAAAGGCGAAGAATACATTGAGGCTTTTCAGGATTTTGACAATTCGACGGACAGAGATGAAGCGAGGGGGTATATTAGAAGACTGATTGCTGAACAGGTGAACAAGGAGCAGCTCGCATATCGACACTGGTATGTCGAACAAATTGACAATCAATTCTATTTGTTTAGAATCCTTCGCACCAGCGACGCTTTTGTAGGTGCATGGCTTAGTATGGACAAGCTGTCTGTCCCTCTCAGCCTATTGAATCTGGGCAACAGCGGCACTTCGTTGTTTGTTCGGGATAATGGCGAACCGCTGACCAATTCAGAAGTCGTTGACAAGTATAACGTAGATTTAAAGCATGATCTTGAAGATTATTATCTATCCGGTACGTCGGAATCGTTTCTTGTAGTCGGCCAGAAATCGGCGAAAGGAAATTTCAGCCTGCTTGCGCTTATTCCGAATGATCAGATTTTGGAAAATCTGCCTTATCTCAGACGATTATCGTATGCCATTCCTATAGCCGCCATTATTCTTGTGCCGGCATGCCTGCTCATTTTTCGCAGAATGTTTTTGAAGCCGTTGAATCGCATTCTTGTCGCAATGAGAAGAATCGGCGAAGGGAATTTGAACACAAGAATTGAATCCTATCCAACCTCTGACGAATTTCATCTCGTTAACGCAACTTTTAATCAAATGATCAAGCAGGTTCAGGATTTACGCATTCATGTATACGAGGAGCAGCTTAATAAACAAAAAGCCGAGCTGCAGCATTTGCAGCTGCAGATTAATCCGCATTTTTTTATCAATTCGCTTAACATTATTTATAATCTGGCTTTGGTGCGCAATTTTGAGCTTATTCAGGAAATGACGTTAAGTCTCGTCCAATACTTTCGCTATATGTTTCGCAGCAATCTGGAGTTTGTAATGCTGAGCGATGAGCTAAAGCACGTACGAAATTATATCCGCATCCAACAATTAAGATTTCCTAGCAGGCTGGAGTTCAAGCTGGAGGCGCCGGATTATTTGCTGAGTACGCCTGTTCCGCCTCTCATCATTCAAACCTTTGTGGAAAATGCAATCAAACATGCAGCGAATGCAGAGAACACGTTAAGTATTGCAATTGTGATAGATTTGCTCGAGCACGCCAAGGAGCCGCTTCTGCAGGCCGTCATTACCGATACGGGCAGCGGTTTTCCAGACGAGATTTTACGGCAGCTGGAAGCGGGCAAACGTATTCAGGATGAACAAGGTGATCATATCGGTATTTGGAACGCGAAGGAGAGATTGAGATTGCTTTATGAGAATAAGGCGACGATCGCGTTATCAAATGACAGGAACAACGGCGCAGTTGTGGAGCTGCTGCTCCCGCTTTATCCCAACAATTTAAAAGGTGAGTGATAGTCATGACAAGCGTGCTGATCGTAGACGATGAATTACATGCGGTTCAAGGAATCAAGTCGGCAATCGACTGGGGAAAATTAGGCGTGACGGATCTTTATACAGCCTACAATATCGAGCAAGCGAAGGAATGTTTTACTGGACAGGGACCTATCGATGTCATGTTGTGCGACATTGAAATGCCAATGGGAACCGGCTTAGAGCTGCTTGCCTGGGTTAAGGAGCATGCCTCGGACACCGAATCTATCTTTCTGACCTGCCACGCCGATTTTAATTACGCCAAGCAGGCTGTTCAACTAGGCAGCTTCGATTATTTATTAAAGCCGGTTCCCATTCCCGAGCTGGAGGACGTTATAGGCAAAGCCATACAAAAGAAAGCGGAGCACACAGAAAAATCGAAATTTAGCCAATACGGACAATATTGGGTGCAGCATCAGCCGTTTGTCATCGAACGATTTTGGTTGGATCTTTTAAACCGAACGATTCCTTCGCAGCGGGAAGCGATTAAGCAGGCCGCCGAAGAGCGAAACATTATTTTTACCGAGCATAAAAAATATCTTCCCGTATGGTTTGTCGTCAAACAATGGCATAAAGAGCTGAACGCGCGAGATGAGAAAATACTTGAATACGCGTTCCGCAATGCGGCGGAAGAGGTTCTATTAAGCGATTACGACTACGGTCAGCTGCTTTCCTGGAGCCGCGGAGGCCTGTTTGCAATACTGTCTGTTGATGCATGGTCGGAGCGGGAATCTGGTCGGCTAAAGCAACAATGCGAGCAACTGATTGATTTATGCAGACAGTATTTCTATTGTGAAATGAGCTGTTACATCGCTTATCCGGAATATCCCGAAAAGCTGCCTGCCATAAGCGATGAGCTGCGAATGCTTGACCGAAATAATGTGACTTTTGAAAAGGTGATGCTGTTGCATGGCGGACAGCCTGCGCCGGATAAGCCGTCCGCTGCGCCCGAGCTTTTGAAATGGTCCATATTATTGCAGGATAATCAATCCGAAAAGCTATGCCATGAAATCGCGCAATATTTGGACCTAATGGTCAAACAGGGGAATGTTAATGCTAGCGCCCTTCATCAATTTCATCAGGATTTATTGCAAATGATCTATTCTTTTCTGCACGGCAAGGGCATTCATGCCCATCGGTTATTTAGCGATGAACAATCGGTAGAGAAGGCTGGAAATGCAGTCCGTTCGGTGAAAGAAACGTTAAGCTGGTGTATATTCATTGTCCATAAAGCCATCGAGCATGTGCAGGCCTCCTCGCGCACAGAAACGGTAGTCGATCGAGTCAGGGCATACATTTTACAGCATCTGGACAACGAATTGACCCGTGAAGAAATTGCGAAGAGCATTTTTTTGAATCCTGACTACCTTGATCGTATGTTCAAAAAAAATGTAGGGCTCACAGTGACGGAATATGTTTTGGAGCAGCGACTCCAAATGGCCAAGCATTTGCTCTGCCATACGAGTTTGCCGGTGTCCGCCATTGCAACGCAAGTGGGAATCACCAATTTCTCCTATTTTTCGCGAATATTCAAAAAAAACATGAATCAAAACCCGCTGGAATATCGACAATCCTGTTTGAAAACCGACTAAATGAGGTCGATTCTGTACTAGCGGAAAGTCGATGACGTGTTAGAAGGCAAGATCGCAAATAGGTAAACTTAGGTCAGATTCGAAACAGCGGTGGGAGGAAACAAGCTGCCTGATCGGATTAAAATGACAAGGTAATGGGGGATTGGAATGAACAGAAAATTAACCTGGATCGCTGCTGTACTTGCTTTAATGCTGATTGTAACCGCCTGCAGCTCAGGGAAAAACGCACAGGAAGGTGAAGGAGCTGCAACCTCTGAGAACAAGCCTGGCGAGAAGCCTTACGAGCTTACAATGGCGTACTTCAGCTTCGGGAGCGTACCCAAAGATCAATCGCTTATTGAGCAGGAGCTTAACAAAATTACCGAGGCCAAAATCAACACAAAGGTCAAGCTGCTGCCGATCAGCTATAGCGCTTGGCAAAATCAGATCAATCTGATGCTTACCAGCAATGAAAAGCTTGACCTTATGCCGATACTTGGCAATACGTATGCCAATCAGGTAGCGAAAGGGCAGCTGGCCGAGCTTGATGGTTTGCTGGAGAAGGAAGGAGCCGCCATTGTAGAAGCTTTAGGCCCGGACTACGCCAACGCGTCAAAAATTAACGGTAAAACCTATGCCGTGCCTACCATTCGCGACTTGGCCCAGAAATACGGATTTATGCTGCCCAAGGAAACGGTTGATAAATACAACATTGATTTGACGCAGGTAAAAACCTTAAATGACCTCGAGCCTATCCTAAAAACGATCAAGGAGAATGAGCCTACGGCGATCCCGCTCATAAACGGTGTAAGCGCTTCCCCTATCACTTCCTTCAGCACTCGCGATTCACTGGGAGATGATATTGGCGTTCTGCTTAACAACGGCCAGGATTTAAAGGTCGTCAACTGGTTCGAAACGGAGGAGTACGCTGAAACGCTGAACAAAATGCGGGAATGGTATTTGGCGGGCTATATCGCGAAAGACGCCGTGACTGTGAAGGAATCCAAATCCGATATTATTAAAGCAGGGAAGGGCGTTGGCTCGCTGTCTGTCATGAAACCGGGCTTTGATGAACAGGAAAGCCGCCAAACCGGCAAGGAAATCGTTTCCGTCGAAATGCTCCCTCCTGTTGCCAAAACAAGCACCGTCACCAATGTAATGTGGAGTATCGCCAAAAACTCGGAAAATCCTGCCAAGGCTATGGAATTTTTGAATCTGATGTACTCGGACAAAGAGGTTGTCAATCTGCTCGACTGGGGCATTGAGAACAAACATTATGTCAAGGTATCGGACAATGTCATCGACTATCCTGAGGGCGTGGACGCCGCCAGTGTCGGTTACGCGGGAATGGGCTGGTTGTTCGGCAACCAATTCTTGTCTTACGTATTCAAAGGCGACAATGAAAATCTGTGGGACGAAATGAAAAAATTTAACGATGAGGCGATTAAATCCAAAGGTCTAGGGTTTACCTTCGATTCGTCAACGGTCAAAACAGAATATGCCGCTGTAACGAATGTCCTTAGCCAATACAGAATTGCGATCGAATGCGGAGCGCTTGATCCCGCTAAGGCACTGCCTGAATTTATCGGGAAACTGAAGGACGCAGGCATCGATAAAATCATTGCCGAGAAGCAGAAGCAATTGGACGCTTGGGCAGTCAGCAGCTAGATTGTAAAGGCATAGAAAGGGAGAACGGCGATCCGGTCCAATGCAGCACTCAGGGTCGGATCGCGATTGGCCCGGAAGCTTTTATTTGCACACGAAAGGGTAGTGAACACGATGCCGATGGCGGTGAAAAGATGGAAACGTTTTGCCCCGTTATTTTTGCTTATGCTCCCGGGCTTGGCGTATTTAATGATCAACAATTATTTGCCCATGTTCGGGATGATTATAGCGTTCAAGGATTTCAACTATTCGTTAGGCATTTTCGGTAGCAATTGGGCGGGCTTTAAAAACTTCGAATATTTGTTCAAGACAAGAGACGCTTTTATCATTACGCGCAACACGATTTTATACAATGGGTCGTTCATCATTATTAATACGATCGGCGCCGTAGCGGTAGCCATCATGCTGAATGAAATCAGAAAGAAATTTTTTCAACGCTTTTATCAGAGCATCATTATTTTGCCGCACCTTATTTCAATGGTTATTGTCAGTTACCTTGTATACGCCATGCTGAGCAGCGACACGGGTTTCATTAACCAGTCCGTTCTGCCTTTACTGGGCATAGATTCGATTTCTTGGTATTCAAGCAAAGAATATTGGCCATATATTCTGACGATCGTCAACATTTGGAAGGGAATCGGATTTCTGAGCGTTATTTACTTGGCTTCCATCATTAGCATTGATCCTGAATATTATGAAGCGGCTACGCTTGACGGCGCATCGCGACTACAGCAAATCCGCTCCATTACGATTCCGTTGATTTCTCCTGTTATTACCATGATGACCTTGCTTGCCATCGGCCGCATATTTCATTCGGATTTTGGCCTTTTTTATCAGGTTCCGATGGATTCAGGCATATTGGCGGACACTACGAATGTAATTGACACTTATGTATACCGCGCATTAATGAATTTAGGCGATATTGGAATGTCTTCGGCAGCCGGCGTATATCAATCTGTTGTCGGATTTCTGCTGGTCATTCTGTCTAATTATGCCGTTCGAAAATTCAGCAAAGACAATGCGTTATTCTAAATCGGGGTGACGAAAATGGCACATGAAAGCAGAAAAATGACATGGATTTCGAACCTGGTCCTTATGGTATTCTCGATTGCTTGCCTTATTCCGTTTGCCTTATTGATCATTTCCTCGATATCAAGCGAGACCAGCATTATACAAAACGGATATTCCTTCTGGCCGGAACAGCTGAGCGGCAAGGCCTACCACTATTTGTGGGAGCATTGGGGAGAGCTAGGGAGAGCGTACGGAATTACGGTATTTATAACCGTGTTCGGTACGGCAGCCAGTCTGGCCATGACCTCTATGCTGGCCTATCCTATGTCCCGGCAGGATATTCCGATGCGAGGCTTCTGGGCGTTTCTGGTGTTTTTCACCTTGCTGTTTAATGGCGGGCTAGTTCCAACCTATCTCATCTATACACAAGTGTTTGAAATTAAAAATACGATATGGGCGCTGATTGTCCCGGGTTTGCTTATGAACGGCTTTAACGTGCTGCTGGTCAGAACCTTTTTTATTACTTCGGTCCCGCCTGCGCTTATGGAGGCTGCGAATATTGACGGGGCAGGGGAGATCAAGACGTTTTATAAAATCGTACTGCCGCTGTCCATGCCGATTATGGCGACAATCGGTCTATTCTCGGCAATCCTTTATTGGAATGACTGGTTTAACGGCATGACGTATGTGACGAATCCGGAACTGTTCAGTATTCAGAATATTTTGAATCGAATTATTACGGACATTCAGTTTTTGTCAAACAACAGCAATCTTTCTAACGCTGCCAGCGGGGAATTGGCGGAAATGCCTAGCACGTCGGTCAGAATGGCGATTGCCGTTATCGGCGTGCTGCCGATCCTGATTGCGTACCCGTTTTTTCAAAAATACTTTATCAAGGGCATTACGATCGGCGCGGTGAAATAACGAACCAACGGTATTGGGGGATAAACGGATGATGAACAAAGAGCTTCCATATAATGAAAACTGGATATTTAAACAGGCTGACGATCCGTCGTTCGCCGCTCAGCCCATACAGGATGGACAACATGTCACTTTGCCGCATAGCTGGAACGCTTCGGATGGACAAGGGGAAAGCGAAGCCTATTATCGCGGAGCATGCTGGTATCAGCGCCTATTTCAGCTTGAAAGCGAGCATATGGGCAAGCAGATTTATTTGGAAATCGGCGCTGCAGGCAATAAGGGAGAGGTGTACGTCAACGGTCACCTTGCCGGCGAGAGCCGCTGCGGCTATGCGATGTTCCGGGTAGCTCTAAACCGGCTATTGCATGAGGGTGAAAATTTGATCTCGATTCGTGTAGATAACGGCTATGATAACGAGGTGCTGCCGCTGCTCGCGGATTTTACCTTCTACGGCGGTTTATATCGGGAGGTCAAGCTGCTGCTGCTGGATCATCTTCATTTCGATGTGATGGACAACGGCCGGGACGGCGTCTATGTGACACAAAAAAGAATCGGAGCAGGTCTTTTTGAGCTAACCGTTGAAGGACAAATCATCAATCACAGGGCTGCAAGGGAATCCGGCCGCGTACAATTGGAGCTGCGAAACCAGGAAGGCAAGACGGTCTGCGAGATTGGCGCAGACGTGACGCTGGAGAAAAATACGGCCTTTAAGCTTGTGCAGGAAATCGCTGATCCTGTGCTATGGCATGGAACAGAGCAGCCGTATCTATATGAAGCTGTTGTCACGGTAGAATCCGAAGGAGAAGTGAAGGATCGCCGTTCTGTCGAAATAGGCTTTCGTACGATCCAGGCGACGACAGACAGGGGAATCCTGCTGAATGACAAGCCGCTCAAGCTTAATGGAGTATGTCGGCACCAGGACTTCGGAGGCAAGGGGAATGCCATTACGAAAGCGGAGATGGAGCTTGATATGGCACTAATTCGTGAGGTCGGAGCGAATAGCGTGCGACTTGCCCATTATCAGCACGATGATTACTTTTACCGGTTATGCGATCGCTACGGCTTGCTGGTGTGGGCGGAAATACCGTATATCAGTATTCCATCCACAAAAGATCCTCACAATCACAACGCATTTGAGCAGCTTGAACGTCTGATCAAGCAGGCTTACAATCATTGCTCCATTTATTGCTGGGGCGTACAGAACGAAATCACCATTGCGGTGGAAACCGAGCACACGCATACAAACATTCAGAAGCTTGTGCAACTGGCCAAGCAATTGGACCCCAATCGAATGACCGTACAGGCGAACATCAACGGGGTGGCGGACGAGAGCGTAATTAACAGCTATACCGATATGATCGGCTACAACCTGTACTATGGCTGGTATTACGGAGAAATCAAAGATTTGGGGGATCGGTTCGATTCCTTTCATCGGGCCAACCCCGAGATACCGCTTATCCTGTCGGAGTATGGCGTCGACACCAATCCGCGTTTTCATTCTTATACGCCCAAGGTGCAGGATTATTCAGAGGAATATCAGCTGATGTTCCATCACAATGCCCTTGATTCCATTGCGTCCCGTCCGTTTGTGCAAGGCGGGTATGTCTGGAACATGTTCGACTTCGGCAGCGCGAATCGCCATGAAGGCGGAGTGAGAGGCCGGAATCAGAAAGGGCTTGTGACCATTGACCGCAAGCTGAAGAAGGATGCTTTTTTCCTGTATAAGGCTTATTGGAGCGATGAGCCGTTCGTTCATTTAACCGGCCGGCGGTTCGCAGAGCGTCATCAGGCGCAGAACGAAATAACGGTGCTGACCAATCTGCGGCATATTCGTATGTACAACAACGGGAAGCTTGTCGCCGAAATGCGCAGCGATGCGAAGGTGAAGGTAGCTCATGAGGTTACGCTGTACGAAGGAAACAATTTGATTAAGGTTGAAGGGTACGGCGAATCCGGTTCCCTGTATACCGATGAAATGACTCTGCAGCTGGTGTCTAAGGCGAACCCTGCCTACGAATATGTAAAGCCTGAATCGGGTGCGCATGTGGTGAATTGGTTTGAGCAGTTTGATCTTAGCGATACGGAGGAGTTAAAGCTGAGAGAAGGATATTATTCGACCTTTGATACGATTGACGAATTGTTTGAAAATGAGCAAGCACAAGCGGTGTTTGTGAAATACTTTGCCCATGTAACGGATAATCCATTTTTTGAAGTCACCCGATCGGTCATGTCTATTGAAAAAATGGCCCAGCTCACTTTTTACAACATTCCTCCCGAGCTTTTGAATGTGATCAACAAGGAATTAAACGCGATACCTAAATAGGAGAGATAGAAATAGCAGCGCCAAGAAGATGCCCCTTGCGACACCTTTGTCTGATGGAAAGAGCAGCCATTATGCATAAGCAGAAGGCTGCTCTTCTTTCGTGTATAATGTCCCAAAAAACATTCGCAAACGAATAAAAGGGCGTTCACCAGGATAGTTAACACTTGCATGAGTAAAAGGGAAATAATATTTTTCGTGATCTATCAATGAATGGACCCGTTATGGTATGTTAAGGGGAAATACCTTTACTCAGTAATTTTCAGAGGAAATGGAGGAGGAAGCAGCGATGAGAGCAAAAATCTGTTTAATAACGGGAGCGAATTCAGGAATAGGCTATGAGACGGCAAAAGGTTTGGCCATGCAAGGGCATCATATCCTGATGGTATGCCGGGATCAGCAACGGGGAGCAGAAGCACAACAAGCCATCCAAGATCAGGCCCAAAATGCAAACGTGGACTTGCTTGTTGCCGACTTGTCTTCCCAAAAGGACATCCGGCGTTTGGCTCAGCAAGTTCATGAACGCTATGGCAAGCTGGATGTCTTGATCCATAACGCTGGCGGGCTATTCGGCAGTTACAAAACAAGCGTAGACGGTTTCGAGCAAACCTTTGCAGTCAACTATTTGGCTCCTTTTTTATTGACACAGCTACTGCTTGATTTGGTGAGAGCATCCGGTGGGGGCAGAATTATTCATGTTGCTTCGATCATGCAGGCCAAGCAATTCGTGCTGAGCGAAGCGGCTCATCCTTCCTTGCGTACATATAACAGCATGAATGCCTATCGAGCGGCAAAAACGGCCGTTCTTATGATGACCTATCATTTGGCCAAGCAGACAGAGGGCAGCGGAGTTACCGTTAATGCTCTGCATCCCGGAGTTATCTATACGCCACAATCGGCCAGAATTGTGCCTTCGTTTATAAGGCCCTTAATGAAGCTGTTTATGCAAACGCCTGAGCAAGGCGCGCGTACCTCCATCTACCTGGCTACCTCTGCTGAAGTCAGCAAGACAACCGGCTCCTTTTTTAAAGCTACGCAAACCGCACGCACGGTACCTGTGTCGTACGATTTGGAAAAGCAGCAGGAATTATACCGTCAGAGTATGCTATGGACGGGATTGATAGCAGAATAGCGCAATCAGTAACAGACCGACCATTCGCCTATCTTTTTGCCGGAAGCGGGAACATCCCTTTTTTTATGGTGCGCAAAAATGAATTTTTTAAAGAGAAAAATAGAAAATAACCCCGGTTTAATAGAGAACGGAGATTGATAGTGAGGATAAGACGGCAGCCAGCGAAATGGCCGCCGTCTTATTTTTTAAAGTTCGTGTTAGAGCAAGTTATTGACAATTCATCTACTGCGTGATACTTTATAGCTGTAGTAAGTATTACTGAATACCGGTGGTGCAGAATAGCAAGGAGTGATGGCGTTGGAGAACCTGACGGAAATGCTTAAAGGCGTGCTTGAGGGCTGTATTCTTGAAATAATAAGCCGCAAAGAAACCTATGGCTACGAAATTACGCGGAAATTGAACGCCCTCGGCTTCACGGATGTTGTTGAGGGAACGGTGTACACCATCCTGATCCGGCTGGAAAAAAACAAGCTGGTGGAAATCACCAAGAAGCCCTCCGATATGGGACCGCCGCGAAAGTTTTTTGCGATTAATGACGTGGGCCGCGAGGAGCTGCAAAGGTTCTGGGAAAAATGGGCGTTCGTTTCGTCTAAGATGAACGAATTAAAGGAGCGGGAACAATGAATTTTTGGGAGAAGATTACGGGCAGCGACATGTAGAAGGAGCAAAATCTTACCGGGATAAGTGGCGCGAGCAACTCAACCACAATATTTCAAAAAAATTAGGCAAATAGGGGGACCATATGAGCATACAAGATATCATTGAAGGCAAGAAAAAGTGGAGAGCGCACATGGCGCGTGTCAAAGCACTGCCAAAGGATTATCAGATTGTGTACAAAGAAATGCAAAAATATTTCTTTAAGGTCGGTCCTGTCGAGTTAACCGATACAACGGGTTTGCTATCGGGCATTATCGATTTTTTTGAGGAGGGCGCGCTTTTGGGAAAAGGGGTGCTTGAAGTGACGGGTAATGATGTAGCGTTCTTCTGCGACGAGTTAATTAAGGATTCAAAAACGTATGCTGACCTTTATCAACAATCCATTGATCAAGAAGGCAAGTCGCCAGCAGGGAATGGGTAGCGCGCCTGGTCGTCAATTCGCGGTATGAGGAAATACTCGTGAAATATCTGTCAACGACACCTGCATCGTTTGCGGATAACGCCGAGATATCGCAGGAAATGCTTGGGCATGTCAATGTTGCTGTCGACTACAGCTTTCTCAAAGGCTTTTCAGATGGGACATTTCAGCCTAAATCGTTCATTACTCGGGCGCAAATGACGGTCATTTTGAGCAAAGCCTTTAAATTGACAACGGCTGGGAATGAACAGCTCGTCGCTTTACAGCTCATAAAGATTGACAATGACAAGCTGATCCTTGGCGAACCTGATCGCAGCCAAACCTTTAAGTGGAATGAACAGACTGTTTTTTTCGATTCTCTCTCTAATAAGGAAGTGGAGCCCTCCGATTATTTGGCCCGGCAGCTGGTTACTCTGTTAATCGATGGCGAAACCGTACTGATGGCGGAAGGCGTGATCCAATAGCCTAGTTTCGTTTGCTGATTTAAGAAAAGCGTTTAATAAATGTAAATAATATAGGTTCCTATCAATAATAATCCAATTATCAATAAAAACAAACATCCGAACCATGAACTATTATGATTGGAATTGCGGGGATGACGCCTTCCCTGACCGTGCCCATGATTATATTGACGTACAGGTTCTTTTACTACATTTCTTACATTTCTTTTAGAACTCCAACGACCCACTAAATGACCCCCAGCATGAGATGTTAGTATTATGTTAGTGCAATCATACAACAGAAATTAAACGATTGAAATAGAACGTACGATCTTGCTTGAGAATGGTTGATACGTGAGTGAGGCAGAGCTTAACTAACATATCGCGCTTTGAGGGATAAAATACTTAATAGATTCTCAGAGCATAGAGCACAAGCTGGCGGTTTTGAAACATTGAAATCATACAGAGTTAGAGCTGTGGGGGAGGTGTTCCTGCGGCTTTTTTTGATTTTCATTAACTTAACATGAACATTAATTCATGCTGTTTATTTTGAAAATTTGGGTAACAATCGGCCAACAACTTTAAAATGGAACGAGAAGAAAAATTAATTAACCCGCATGAAATAAGGGGAAAACAAAAAAAATCGGAGTCCTATTGCTAGGACTCCTTTCATGGGAGAGGAGAAACCGGACGAAGAGCTTATGGGGAAACGTAAGTCTTCTCCGCGGTTGTCTACGGCATCTCTCGACGCCGATGATATTAGGTTGTCCGGTTGCAGGGAAATTATACATGGGGAGCCAAAAAATCATTTTGACGTTGCGTCCTGCGCTTTATTCGTGAAGGGAATGTATGGTACGATAGGCGGGGAATGAGAGAGAAGGGGGCAAGCAGCTGTGAGAGTCATTGCAGGCGAGGCAAGGGGCCGCGCGCTGAAGGCTGTTCCCGGAATGAATACGAGACCGACGACGGATAAGGTGAAAGAAGCGATTTTTAGCATGATTGGGCCTTATTTTGATGGAGGAATGGCGCTCGATTTATTTGCAGGGACAGGTGGATTAGGCATCGAAGCGTGGAGCAGAGGAATAGAGCGAACGGTTTTTGTCGATAGAGAAAAGGTGAGCGTCGACACGATTCGTCACAATGCGGAAGCGGTGCGGATGGGGAACGCCGCCGAAATTTACCGAAATGATGCGGAGCGGGCCGTAAAAGCGCTGGCGAAGCGGGGCCGGAGGTTTCGGCTTGTTTTTTTGGACCCCCCCTACAAGCTGGTGAATATGGATGAAATGCTGGGCCAGCTGGCGGAGCTCGATCTGCTCGAGCAAGGCGCAATTGTCGTGATCGAGCACGATGCGGAGCATGCGTATCCGGAGCGGCATGGCCGATTTGTTCAATTCAAGTATGCCAAGTACGGCGACACCGCCGTTTCCATATATGATTACAACGATGATGATAGCGCGAATGGGAGTGCAGCCGATGACAACAATTAAACAAGAACGAGTAGCCGTGTATCCGGGTTCTTTTGATCCGGTGACGTATGGGCATTTGGATATTATTCGAAGGTCTGCTCGGCAGTACGATCGTTTGATTGTAGCCGTGTTGAATAATACGAGCAAAAATCCGCTGTTTTCCGTCGAGGAGCGCAAAGAGATGCTTGCGGAGGTCACGCAGGACATTCCGAATGTAGAAATCGACAGCTTTCGGGATTTGCTGGTCCGCTTTATGAAAAGCAGGCAAGCCAATGTCATCATCCGCGGCATCCGTTCGGTAACGGATTTTGAATACGAGCTGCAGCTTGCGTCTACAAACCATTTGCTGGATGATGAAATTGATACCGTTTTTATGATGACCAATCCGAAATATTCGTATTTGAGCTCCAGCATCGTAAAGGAAATCGCCCGTTTTAACGGCGAGGTGCGCGAGCTTGTGCCGCACAGCGTAGAGCAGCGAATGAAGGCGAAGTATAAAGATCCTATCTAAGCTTAAGCGTTTCGTTCTTCATTTTGACTTTAGCGAGCGCCGGATGGGAAGCGTCAGGAGCATGACGGCTGCAATGATGCACAGGCAGGTCGCCGCTGAATAAAGCCATAGCGAAGGCAAGCTCGAGGCGCGTACGACCAGCTCGTTTCCGAGGGGCCATAATCGTTCCTGTCCCGTAAAGGCAGGCACGGCTTCCGGCGCCAAAAAACGGCGGAGCAGCGCGGTCGCGGGCTGCCACAGCAGCAGCAGGCATACGGCGGCAAGCAGTGCATGCACGGCGCGAGCGGCGACAAACGGGAGCAGGCGAAGGTCCGTGCCGGCCACATAATAGCCGGCCTGCATAATGCCGGAGAGCCCGGTCCAGGCGAGCACGGCGGCAACGGCGGCGGCGCTGGCCAGCAGGCCGGCGCCAGGGCCGTCCCAGCTCGCAGCCGCATAGGCGCCGAGATGGCCCTCCAGCAAAGCTTGAAGCGCAAAGCCAAGCTTCAGGCGGTTAAGCAGCGGCGAGAGCAGCGGAGCGGCGAGGGCCGCAAGGACGGCGGCGAAGATCATAAAACCGCCGACGACCATGAGCTTTTGCACGCTTGCGGTAACGGAATCGCCAAGCGCTTTCCCTAAGCTGCGGCCATCCTGCTCGCGGCCAAGGCTCATCGCATGAGCTGCGCTTGCAAGCAGTCCCATGCGTCTAGAGGGATGAATGGCTGAGGCATTTACATTCCCTTTTGGACTGTCAATGGGAGTCGCGGGGAGAATTCCTGTTGAGGAAAATGCGGTTTGATTGCGCAGAGCGTATCTATCTGACGTAGAACCCGCGCGCGACACAGCGCCATCTGGGGGGGATGCTGTACTGCTGTCTAGCTCCCACGGGGCTGTGGCGTCAATGCTTGCATGGTCCTTGCGGCCATTGAGCCAGGCTGTGAGCAGCATGAGCAGGATCGCTGACAGCCAAACGGAGGCGCCGATCAGGATGGCGGCAACGGGCTGCCGTAAAAATCCCGCGCCGAGCACGACGAGGATAAAAAGCGGATTAGGCATATGGGACAGGGCTAGCAGACGCTGGCCCTGTTGTTTGGTTACGATTTGCCGCTTTCTCAAGGAAGCGGCTGCTTCCGCTCCCGCCGGATAGCCGCCGAGCCACCCGAGTATGATGGTGAGGGCCGACTCCCCCGGCAGACGCAACAGCCTGGTCGTAACGGGGGCGATAAGCGCCGCGAACGCATGCGCCAGCCCGAAGGCGGCGATCAGCTCGAATAGCACGAGAAACGGCAGCAAGCCGGGAAACACGATGTTCCACCAGACCGTCAATCCCTGTAGCGAGGCCTGAAATGCGATATCCGGGGATACAATGATCGCTGCGACAAGCAGAATGGATACGAACGCCAGCAGGACGGTTTTGGCCAATGCCTTCAACTCCTTGCGCCAGAATAGATATGGACGGGCAACCGTCTATGCTATTAGTACGCAAAGCTTGCCCAACATAGACCAAAGCCCATAGCTCAAAGGCGTTCGATCAACTGTCTTAGCTTGGTTTCCGTTGTTGATTCCTGAACGGGCGTATAAATGCTGCAGCGTAAATCCGTGGTCCCCTGCACCTGCAAGGAGGTCAAATGGAATTGCATAGGGCCGACCTTGGCGTGCCTGAATTCGATCAGCACTTCAGGCGCTGTTTTTACCTCGATTTGATTCCATAAAAAAATAAAATCCGGATGTGCCGCTTTCATTTCCTCCAGAAATAGCTCATACCATTCATCCTCTACGTATTGCCCGTAATACGCGCGAAAAATCGCCAGAAAGCCTTTTGTGAAATGCTCCCAGTTTACAGCCAGCCGCCTGAACTCCTTCCTTGCGAACAATAGCTGTATCAAGTTGCGCCGATCGCGCGGTATTTGCTCGAAATCCATAAAAACATGCGCAGCCGCTTCGTTCCAGCCCACAATGGTAAAATGCCGATCCGTAATGATGGTGGGACAATATTTTAATTCTTGCAAAATTCGTTTTAGTGAAGGGCTGATGTCGGTCAATTGCTCCTGCATCGGCGTGGCTCCGGACGTATTGTCCAGCGCCAGCGCAAATAGATAGTTACGCTCGTCCACGGTTAACTCGAGCGCCGTCGCTACACAATCGAGCACGGAGGAGGACACTTTAATGTCGCGTCCTTGTTCAAGCCAGGTATACCAGGTGGTGCTGACTCCCGCTAATTGTGCGACTTCCTCACGACGCAGCCCCGGAGTCCTTCTCCGGCCGCCTGCCGGAAAACCTGCGCGGCCAGGTTCGATTTTTGACCGTTGAGCCTTTAGAAAGCTGGATAATGCCTGCAATCTTGTTTGATGATTCATATTTGCTCCCCTTTGCCGCTCTTTAACCTAGTGCCGATTATACTAGGATAAACGACAACTTGTAATAGGATAACTTAAATGCCATGATAGGTCCAATTACGAATGGGGAGGCTGTACAATGGAGAGGGTCGTCATTACAGGATTAGGCGTGGTTTCGCCATTAGGCAATAGCGTATCTAGCTATTGGGAGCAATTGAAAGCAGGCGTTTCGGGAGTTGTGCCGATTGATGCGTTTGATACTTCGAGACACCATTCACGAGTAGCGGGGCTCGTTCGGGATTTCCAAGCCGATGAACGCTTTGGGCGAAAAGAAGCGAGGCGCATGGATCGTTTTGGACAATTTGCACTGGCAGCAGCGGAGCAAGCGTGGGAGGATGCCGGTTTGGACGCCGCGAAGCTCGATCTGGAACGGGTTGGCGTATACGTCGGCTCCGGGGTTGGAGGCATCCAGACGTTGTCCGATCAAGAGTCGTTGCTTCAAAAAAGAGGGCCCGAACGCGTCAGTCCCTTGCTGGTGCCGATGATGATAACGAATATGGCTGCAGCCTTGATCAGCATAAGATTTGGCGCGCGCGGTCCATCGATGTCGCCCGTAACGGCCTGTTCCATCGGAAATACCGCAATCGGAGAAGGCTTTCGTCTTATTGGCTGCGGACATGCGGATGTCGTCGTTGCTGGGGGAGCAGAGGCGGCGATTACGGAAATTGCCCTTGCCAGCTTCGGCAATGCCACGGCTTTGTCGACGCGCAACGATGAGCCCGCTCGCGCAAGCCGGCCGTTCGACGCGGGACGAGACGGTTTCGTTATGGCGGAAGGCGCCGGTATCGTCATGCTGGAGTCGCTGTCCCATGCGCTGCGCAGAAATGCTGCCATCTATGCGGAAGTAATCGGGTACGGAGCGAGCTCCGACGCCCATCATGTGGTCGCCACGCATCCTGAAGGGGCCGGAGCGTACCAGGCCATGCGTTTGGCGCTGAACGAGGCCGGCATCCGCCCGGATGAAGTGGATGTCATTAGCGCACATGCCACTAGCACGAAAATCGGGGATCTGTCGGAAACGCTGGCGATCAAAAGGCTTTTCGGGGAGCATGCGTACAACATTCCCGTCACGGCCAATAAGTCGATGACAGGCCACATGCTTGGAGCGGCCAGCGCGGTTGAAGCGATTGCTCTAGTGAAAAGCTTGCAGGAGGGAGTCATTCCCCCGACCATAAATTATGAACAGAGGGACCCCTTGTGCGATTTGGACTATGTGCCTAATGCCGCCCGCCTTGCCAAGCTGAGCATCGGACTGTCGAATTCGTTCGGGTTTGGCGGACATAATGCGGTTATCGCAATAAAAAGTTATAATGGCTAAGTCGAAATCGATAGAGAAGCCAAGGCATGCCTCCTAACGGCATAAGTCGAGGCATATGGAAAGGGGGGTGAGAGTTGCAAGCCCAAAAAAGCTATTTACGACGGCTGCTGCTGGTGGCGCTGCTGACTGCGGCGGCCATGTGGGGGCTGCTCTACGCCCCTACCCCCTACGTCGTATACGAGCCGGGACTGGCCGTTCCGGCGGCGCCGATGGTCACGGTGGAGGACGGTGACGAGTCTGGCGAAGGAGCACTGCTGCTTACGGCCGTCAAGCTGACGGAGCCGAATTTAATGGGAGTTGTCAAGGCGCAATTCGACTCTCGTTTGGATGTGCGCCTGAAACGTGAGGTGCTGGGCAACTACACGCCCAGGCAATACGCGGAACGGCTGAGCGTTGTCATGCAGGGCTCGCAAAATAATGCGGTCGAGGCCGCTTATCGCGCTGCAGGCATCGGTTACAAATCGGTAACGGAAGCGATCATCGTCTCCGACGTTCGGCCGCAGCAGCTGCAAACCGCGTCGGCTTTTGTCGCAGGCGACAAGCTGCTTCAATGGAAGGACGGCGAGCCCTTTGGCACGATTGCCAATTTGCTGGCCGAGCTGAAACGCCTGCAAGGCTCAGCGGACAAAGCGACTCTTATCGTGGAACGGGACGGCGGCCAGGCTGAGGTTGAGGTGTATGCGTCGGCCTTCCAGCCTTCCCTCACGGCAGAGCAAATGCTGCGCGTGCTGGGCATTTCCGAGCTGACGGAGCTCCGGGCTCTCGAGCCGGAGGATGGCCGAAACCGGATTTCAATTGCCGCTGGCGAAATAGGCGGGCCGTCAGCGGGGCTGGTATTTGCGCTTCAAGCGTTGGATCTGCTGACGGCTGGCGATATGACCGACGGCCACCGGATTGCCGCGACAGGAACGATCACATCAACAGGCGAGGTCGGTCCTATCGGCGGTGTGCAACAAAAAATTGTCATAGCCAGCGAACAAGGGGCAGAGCTTTTTCTGGTCCCGTCAGCCAATTATAAGGAGGCAAGCGCCAAGGCCAAGCGGATCGGCACGCAAATGCAGGTGGTGGCGGTCAACACGCTGTCAGAAGCCAAAGAGGCGATACGCTCCTTCAGCGAAAGCGCGGCAGCCTAGGGCGTGTCTGAAAACCCGTTCAGAGGCACCTTACACCGCCTTTTCGCCCCCTGCTTCGTTCCGTTTGCTTGATGTACCCCCGGTACACCTTCACAAACGCGCCTTGCATGGAACGAAAATTCGGCAACATTTGCTGTCCCTAGCGTTCTCAGACACGCCCTAGTAAGCTTCTGCCGCTTGCCGCTCATTTTTCCCGCACAGTGAGGCAGGGGCGACGCTTTTGCTCAGGCTGCTACACTTGCGGATGGCGCGTAACAGGCTTGACCTTGCATGCTTCTGCAGAGGGCCACATAACCGGTTTGTCGGTATAATCCCGAAAAAGCTCCGCGGGTACAGCAGCCGATGCCGGCAGCGTGCCGAGCATGTATGCGGTGCTGGCTTGGACGTCAAGCTCCAAAAAAGGGTAGCGCTCGGGAGGCCGCGCCGCGCTGAGCAGTACGGGCAGACGCGCGGTCCGCCGCATGCCGGCGAGCAGCTCGCGCCCCTTGGGGCTAAAGCCGAGCACGCGGATATAAGCTGCGCCGCTCCGCAGCTTGTCCGTCGTCAGGTCTGCTTTTGTATGCCCCAGCAAGACGGACAATAGCGCCCGCTGCAGCTTCGTTCGCGTATAGCGCTTCGTTTTGATCGCTGCGAGCAAGGCATCCATTCGCAAAGCATCCAGCTTGGGCAGCGATTGCAAAATACGATGCTCCAGCCCTTCCGTCATCCCGTGATGCGCGGCTAGCTGCTCCGCCGAGCGGGTCAAAATCGCGTGCAGCAGGGGATGTTCGAACTGCTGCCAGCTGACGAGCTCGCGTCCTGCGGCGAGCCGCTCTTCCAGCAGGTTCATCGTCGCAGCGGGCACATAGGGGGCTGCCGCTGCAAGCTGCCGCTGCTCAAGCAGCAGCTTGCGGATCGCTGTTGCGCTGGCAATGCGGCTGTCGCTAGCAGTGCTATCGTGATATTGGGCTTTTTCGCGCGCAAGCGTATATGGCTTCATTGTGCCGCCTAAACGCTTGAGGGCGAGGAGATAATGCAGGCCAAGCGTATGATTGGGCAAGGCAAACGGAAAGGAAGCGGCCGCTTCAAAGCCTTGTGCGGCAAGGTAAGCGGACACTGCCTTGCTATAGGCGTCGGGATAGCTGATTCCGGTCGCCAGCAGCTCGGCCAGCAGCGCTTTGAAGGACGGCGGCTCCGCCGCCATCAGCTCCGCCGCGGCTTCCAGCGGGGCCAGCTCGCCGCTTTCCGTGCCGAAGCAGAAGCTGTCCACGATACCGGTCGCCTCAAGCAGGGAAACGGCGCCGTACGCGAACCATTCGGCGGCTTGGGTGGCGTAGGCGACAGGGAGTTCTATGACGAGATCGCAGCCTCCTGCCAGCGCCATGCGCGTTCTCGACCATTTATCGAGCAGCGCAGGCTCGCCGCGCTGCAGGAAATGGCCGCTCATGACCGCGACGACCGCATCCGATTGCGTTATTTTTTTCGATTGCTGCAAATGATAAAGGTGTCCGTTATGGAACGGGTTATATTCGACGATGAGTCCAACCGCGCGCATCTGGTCCATCCCCTCCGCATAAATTGTATCTACTATACCATAGCGCAAGCCTTTAATGCTTGCTACATACGGTTACGAAGCAGAGTTGCAGGGCAGTGGCGTGTCGTTTGAATGGAAGGCGTCAAGCAAACGCGTGTGAAAATGTTGACAAAACGGTAGGCTGCTAGATATAATAATCTTTGTTTGTTTGGGGTGATGGAATGCAGTTTCATGTACAAGAAACGATGTCGAAAGCGTTGAAAACGTCAATCGACCAGCAGCTTGACGTCAGCGCCCTATTCAAGGGACGCGCAGACGCAGACTGTGCAGGACCGCTGCACGTATCGCTTCAGGTAACCGGGCATGAGGGCTTTATCGCGGCTGATGGCGTGCTCGCCATCGATTTGGAGCAAGCTTGCTCGCGCTGTCTGGAACCGG
The DNA here is from genome assembly GCF_005222705.1 of Paenibacillus sp. SY21-1. Taxonomy (GTDB): domain Bacteria; phylum Bacillota; class Bacilli; order Paenibacillales; family Paenibacillaceae; genus Pristimantibacillus. Next base: position 118,253 of record NZ_STGF01000008.1, read on the forward strand.
TGCGCAGCCACATCGAAATTCCTTTCTCCGAGATGTTCAAGCCGGCGGATACCACATTCGTAAGCGAACAGTTTACGGAGGATGAAATTAGCGATTTTGTCGAAGTGGAGTCGGATAAATTGGATCTTGAGCCTTATGTGAATGAGGCGGTTGAGCTTTCCATACCGTACGCCCCGCTTTGCAGCGAACAATGTAAAGGGCTTTGTCCGTCCTGCGGACAAAACTTAAATCAGCAAACATGCGGTTGCGATACAGGCAAGATCGATGTCCGCTTCGCAGCGCTGAAAGATTTATTCAAGGAATAGCGCGATTGATTTTTTGAAGGAGGTGTTAAACATGGCAGTACCTCAACGTAGAACGTCCAAGACACGCCGCGACAAACGTCGTACGCATTTCAAACTGGCGATTCCGGGCATGGTGAAATGCGAGCAGTGCGGAGAGCACAAGCTGGCTCACCACGTATGCAAAGTTTGTGGATATTACAAAACGAAAGAGATTATTTCCCAATAATCTCCCAGGCTGCGCTTGACGCAGCCCTGCAGCGGATACCGCTTGGGTCCGCAGTACTTAGTTGAGTAGCACTTCATCTTTGGATGGGGTGCTACTTTTGCATTACCCAACAAGTTTTGCGCTGTCCATTGCGCTTGGCTTTATTTTTATATATACTTGCTTAGTACCAGGTGATAATATCAAGTCATATACATACAGGATCGCATGGCGAAAGGCGGTAGTAGGCGCCTCTCCCCGAGCCTGTTTTCATATTCGCAGGGAAGGTGGTGCCGGTCATCGAACGAATGCCCAAACGGCAGCGGCATCAGCAGCTTGCCCGGTTAATCGAAGATAATCCGTTTATAACGGATCGGGAGCTCACGCGACTGCTCAAGGTCAGCATCCAGACCGTACGGCTGGATCGGATGGAGCTTGGCATCCCTGAGCTTAGGGAACGGCTCAAGCTGATGGCGGAGCGCTCCTACGATTCCGTCAGGTCGCTGCCCTTGCATGAGGTGATCGGCGACATCGTTGATTTGGAGCTGGATAAAAGCGGGATCTCCGTTTTTGAAATTCGCGAGGAGCATGTGTTTTCAAGAACCGGCATCGCCCGCGGCCATCATGTGTTTGCGCAAGCCAACTCGTTGGCCGTCGCCGTTATCGACGATGAGATCGCCCTTACGATTACGGCGGATATCCGCTTTATAAGGCCGGTTAAGCTTGGGGAGAAATGTATTGCAAAAGCATATGTGCGATCCATCTCCGGCGAGCGGAGCAAGGCAAAGGTCGAGCTTTTTACCTATGTAGGGGATGAAATGGTGTTTCAAGGGAATTTTGTGATCTTCCGGTCCGCGGGAGAGCAGGGCACCGAAGGAGGAAACGAACGTGCGGATCGCAATTGATGCCATGGGCGGAGATCATGCGCCGGCTTTGATCGTCAAAGGGGCGCTGGAGGCCGCTGCGCAGTGGCCGGATACGGAGCTGCTGCTTGTCGGCGATACGGCGGCAATCGAGGCTCATATTACGGGGCCTAAGCCTTCCAATATTGTTATTTGTCATGCGGACGATGTCATCGGGGCCGATGACGAGCCTGTCAAGGCTGTACGCAGAAAAAAGGGCGCATCGATGGTCGTCGCCGGCCAGCTGCTGCGCGAGAAGCAGGCTGATGCGATGCTTTCGGCGGGCAATACGGGGGCGCTGATGGCGACAGGTTTGCTGGTTGTGGGACGTTTGGACGGCATTGAGCGTCCGGCGCTGGCGCCTATGATGCCGACTATGGACGACGTGGGCGTGCTTGCGCTTGACCTAGGCGCGAATATGGACGCCAAGCCCGAGCATTTGCTGCAATATGCGATTATGGGCAGCATCTACCGCTCGAAGGTTCACGGGCTGGAGAAGCCGCGAGTCGGCTTGCTCAATGTCGGCACCGAGGCGAAAAAGGGCAATGAGATAACGAAAGCCGCTTATGATCTGCTTGGCGAAGCGCCGATCCATTTTATCGGCAACGTCGAAGCGAGAGATGTGCTGAGCCGCAATTGCGACGTGCTCGTATGCGACGGGTTTGCCGGCAACATTATGCTGAAAGCGATGGAAGGCGCGGCCGGCACTATTTTTACGGAGCTGAAGGGCGCTTTCGGACACTCGCTCTTGACGAAGCTGGCTGCGGCTATCATGCTGCCTAGGCTCAAAACGCTCAAGAAGAAGATGGATTACAAGGAGCACGGCGGTGCTCCGTTGCTGGGTCTTAACGGATTGGTTGTGAAATGTCACGGCTCGTCCGATGTGGTTGCGGTGAAAAATGCGGTGCGGCAAGCGCGCATCGCCATTCAAGGCAAGCTGATTGAATCGATCGCGGCCGAAATCAACGGGAAATGAGTGTGTCATTATGAGTTTGTATCCTGTAGGCATCATCGGAACGGGCAAATACGTTCCTGAACGCATTCTTACGAACCAAGAGCTTGAGCAAATGGTGGACACGAACGACGAATGGATCGTTACGCGTACCGGAATTAAGGAGCGGCGCATGGCCGCTGCCGACCAGGCAACGTCGGATCTTGCGCTGCACGCTTCGCGCCAGGCGATTGAAGCGGCAGGGCTGACGGCGGAGGACATCGATCTGATTATCGTGGCTACGATAACGCCGGATATGTTCTTCCCGTCTACCGCCTGCCTGCTGCAGCACAAGCTGGGCGCCAAGCAAGCGGCGGCCTTCGATCTGTCGGCAGCCTGCTCCGGCTTTATCTACGGCCTTGCGACAGGCTCGAACATGGTCGCTTCGGGCATGTACAAGCACGTGCTCGTCGTAGGCGCGGAATCGCTGTCGCGCATTACGGACTATACGGATCGCAACACCTGCATCTTGTTCGGCGACGGCGCGGGCGCTGTCGTGCTTGGGCAGGTAGCGGAAGGCCGCGGCTTTCGCTCGTTTGAGCTGGGAGCCGACGGCAGCGGCGGCGAACTGCTCAAGGTTGAGGGCGGAGGCTCGCGCGTTCCGGCGACGGAGGAGTCTCTTGCATCCAGACGGCATTACATCCATATGGCGGGCAACGAGGTGTTCAAGTTCGCGGTCCGCATTATGGGCAGCGCGGCTGAGGACGCATTGAAAAAAGCGGGAATGAGCAAAGAGGACATCGATTTGCTTGTGCCGCATCAGGCGAATATCCGAATTATCCAATCGGCTATGAATCGCTTGAATTTATCCGAAGACAAAGCAATGATCAACTTGCATAATTACGGGAACATGTCTGCTGCGTCCATTCCGGTTGCGCTTGCTGAAGCGGTCGAGCAAGGACGCGTGAACGAGGGCGATTGCCTGGTGCTGGTCGGCTTCGGCGGCGGCTTGACTTGGGGAGCTTCGGTTCTCGTCTGGTAAATGGATCAGATAAGGCATAAGTGAAGGGCAGGAGGAACGTTCATGGGGAAAACAGCTTTTGTATTTCCGGGTCAAGGCGCACAGGCGGTTGGCATGGGGCAGGATGTATTCGCGGCGAACGAGCGCTCCCGCGCGTTGTTTGAGCAAGCGGACGCAGCGCTTGGCTTTGCGCTCAGCGACATTATTTTCAACGGTCCGGACGATGCGCTTAAACAGACGGCCAATACGCAGCCGGCTTTGCTGACGGTAAGCGTGGCGCTGCTTGAAGCGCTTGCGGACAAAGGGCTGAAGCCCGACTATGTGGCGGGGCACAGCCTGGGCGAATACAGCGCGCTGGTGGCGGCGAATGTGCTGTCGTTTGAGGATGCCGTTCGTACGGTTCGCGCCAGAGGCGAGTTTATGGAGCAGGCTGTGCCGAGCGGGCAGGGGGCGATGGCGGCGGTGCTGGGCGCCGAGCGCGAGCCTCTGGCAGCGCTGTGCGCGGCGATCTCTGCGGATGGTCATGCCGTTGAGCTTGCCAATGTCAATTGTCCCGGACAAATCGTCGTATCGGGGAGCGCGGAAGGCGTACAGGCGGTCGTAGAGCGCGGCAAGGAGGAGGCGGGCGCGAAGCGGGTTATTCCGCTTGAGGTCAGCGGTCCGTTCCACTCCTCCCTCATGAAGCCTGCAGCCGAGAGGCTGTCGGGCACGCTGTCGCAGGTTGCGTTTGCCGACGCCGCCGTTCCGGTCGTTGCGAACGTGCTGGCGGCCGAGGTGACGAAGGCGGAGCAAATAAGGGGCTTGCTTGTCGAGCAGGTGTATTCGCCTGTGCTATGGGAGGACAGCGTCCGTTATTTGATCGCTCAAGGCGTAACGACGTTTGTTGAAATTGGTTCCGGTACGGTGCTCGCCGGGCTAATCAAAAAAATCGATAAAAGCGTAAGCGTAGTGTCCGTGAACGGCCAAGCGGCAATCGACGCGCTATAGGCGATTTGCGGTCTTTGATGAATAAGTAAAGGAGGCGTTGACATGTTTGCCAGCCTGGAAGGCAAAAAAGCGCTCGTTACGGGCGCGTCGCGCGGCATCGGACGGGCGATTGCGATTGCACTGGCGGAAGCCGGAGCCGATGTGGCCATTAATTACGCGGGCAGCGAGGCGGCGGCCGCCGAGACGGCGAAAGAGGTTGAAGCGCTCGGCAGGCGCGCGATCGTAGTGAAAGCGAATGTCGGCAAATCGGCCGAATTCGATGCCATGGTCAAGGAAACGCTCGAGCAATTCGGGGCGCTGGACATTCTTGTGAATAACGCAGGCATTACAAGAGATAATTTAATCATGCGCATGAAGGAAGAGGAGTTCGATGAAGTTATCGAAACGAATCTTAAGGGCGTATTCAACGGCATCAAGGCGGTAACCCGCACGATGATGAAGCAGCGCTCGGGCCGCATCATTAACATCTCTTCCGTTGTCGGCGTGCTCGGCAACCCCGGCCAAGCCAATTACGTCGCCGCCAAGGCGGGCGTAATCGGGCTTACCAAGTCCAGCGCCAAGGAGCTTGCTTCCCGTGGCATTACGGTGAACTGCGTCGCTCCGGGCTTTATCCAGACGGAAATGACGGACAAGCTGCCCGAGGATATGAAGCAGTCGCTGTCCGGCCAGATTCCGCTGGCAAGGCTTGGCGATGCCGCCGATATTGCCAATGCCGTTCGTTTTCTTGCATCCGACGCGTCCGCTTATATGACGGGCCAGACGATTCATGTGGACGGCGGGATGTACATGTAGCCGCTATCCCCCGTCATTTGGGGCTTTTCACGAATTGCAGCGGTTGCATATGGCATTTTGTCTTTAATTCTCGTATAATACCGTAGAGGAGGTGAACCGGATGTCCGATGTAGTAGATCGCGTAAAACGTATCGTCATCGACCGACTTGGCGTAGACGAAGCTGAAGTAACGCTTGAAGCTTCTTTTAAAGATGACCTCGGCGCTGACTCTCTTGATGTCGTTGAATTGGTCATGGAGCTCGAAGACGAGTTTGATATGGAAATTTCTGACGAAGATGCAGAGACTATCACCACTGTGGGAGAAGTAGTTAAATACATACAATCTCATACGTAAGAAGGACAAGTCCCGTTAACCAAACGGGACTTCTCTCCATCCGGAACATTTTCAATAAACGATAATGAAAGCGAACAAGCTTTTTATATAAAGGTGAAGCGAACGAAGATGATGCAAGCGTGGTCATCTAAATTGTTTGGTGCAGAGGTGATTGGAATGAAAAAACGCGTTGTAGTAACAGGCATGGGCGTTATGACTTCGCTCGGCTCCGATCTCGAGCAGTTCTGGGGCAATCTCATGGCGGGCAATTCCGGCGTTTCCGTCGTGGAGGCTTTCGATTTTTCGGAATATCCGACACGAATTGCGGCCGAGATTAAAAATTTCAATCCGGAAGATTACGGCCTGGATAAGAAGGAAGCGCGCCGGATGGACCGTTTCGTACAGTTTGCGTCCGTTGCAAGCAAGCTGGCGATCGAGGATGCGGATTTGCGGATCGGCGAGAATGCCGATGCGGAGCGCGTAGGCGTAATGGTTGGTTCGGGCATCGGCGGTCTGGGCACATGGGAGGATCAGCACAATATTTTGCTCGAGAAGGGACCGAAGCGGGTCAGCCCGTTTTTTATCCCGATGATGATTGCGAACATGGCTTCCGGCCAAGTGTCGATGCTTACGGGCGCAAAGGGTCCGAACAGCACGGCGGTGACCGCTTGTGCGACCGGAACGCATTCGATCGGCGATTCGTTCAAAATGATTCAGCGCGGCGATGCGGACGTTATGATCGCGGGCGGCGCGGAAGCGACGATTCGTCCGACCGGCATGGCAGGCTTCTGCTCGATGCGGGCGATGTCCGTTCGCAACGATGAGCCGGCCAAGGCCAGCCGTCCATTCGACGTGGATCGCGACGGCTTCGTCATGGGCGAGGGCGCCGGCGTGCTGGTGCTGGAATCGCTGGAGCATGCCGAGGCGCGCGGAGCCAAAATCTATGCCGAGGTCATCGGCTACGGCATGAGCGGCGACGCTCATCATATGACAGAGCCTGATCCGGACGGAGCGGCGCGTTGTATGACGAAAGCGCTCAAGGATGCGGGAATTGCCCCTTCGGAGATCGACTACATCAATGCGCACGGAACGTCCACGCCGGTAGGCGACCGTTCCGAGACGACGGCGATCAAGAAAGCGTTTGGCGAGCATGCTTATAAATTGGCGGTGAGCTCGACCAAATCGATGACCGGACATTTGCTTGGCGCGGCAGGCGGCGTGGAAGCCGTCATCCTTGGCCTTACACTGAAAAGCGGCGTTATCGCGCCGACGATCAACCTGGATAATCAAGACCCGGAATGCGATCTGGACTATGTTCCGAACAAGCCGCGCGAAGCGGATGTGAGAACCGCGCTTTCGAATTCGTTCGGGTTCGGCGGTCATAATGCGACGATCGTGATGAAAGTATATGAAGCGTGATTCCTTTCTGGAGCTTCAACAGCGGCTAGGCCTTAGCTTTAGCCGCACGAAGCTGCTCAAGCAGGCATTTACTCATACCTCTTACGTAAACGAGCATAAGCGCGGTTCCGTTCAGGACAATGAGCGGCTTGAGTTTCTCGGAGATGCGGTGCTTCAATTGCTCGTGTCCGAGTACTTGTTCGCCGCGTATCCGCAAAGACCGGAAGGGGAGCTTACGCGGATGCGGGCCTCGATCGTATGCGAGCCGTCTCTGGCCCAATTTGCGGAGCGTCTGGAGCTGGGTCAGCATGTCCTGCTCGGACGCGGCGAGGAGCAGCTAGGCGGAAGGCAGCGTCAAGCGCTGCTTGCGGATTTATACGAATCGTTTATCGGAGCCATTTTTCTCGATGCCGGCATTGACCGGACGAGAAGCTTTTTGCAGGAGCATATGTTTCCGTTTGTCGATGCGAACGATTATGGACTGCTAATGAAGGATTCCAAATCCAAGCTGCAGGAGAGATCGCAGCATCACGGACTTGGACCGGTTGAATACCGGATCGTCGAGGAACGCGGGCCCGCGCATGACCGCGAGTTTGTTGTGGCGGTGTATTTGGGCGAGAAGCCTTACGGCGAGGGCAGCGGCAGAACGAAGAAGGAAGCGGAGCAGCGCGCCGCGGCGGAGGCCTGGCGGGTGCTGTCGCAGGAGCAGGGCTAATCTGAAGGCTGCAAACGCCCATCAGCATTTTGTTGCTGACGGGCGTTTGCAGCCTTTTTCCAAATGATCAGAAAACGCTCCCTTGCCGCAGGGTGAAAAGCTTGGGAAAAGCGGCGGCATGAGCCTGATGAAGGAGCCGTTAGCCGTTCCGCCAGAGCCTTGAGGACGGTTATCAACAACAGGCGGATGTGGTACAATGGGCGGTGAGGTGAAAACCAGTTTATGTTTTTGAAACGAATTGAACTATCGGGCTTTAAATCATTTGCCGACCGGACCGAAATGGAATTTGTCACGGGCATTACGGCCGTGGTCGGACCCAACGGCAGCGGCAAAAGCAATATATCGGACGGCATTCGCTGGGTGCTGGGCGAGCAGAGCGCGAAGAGCTTGCGCGGCGGCAAGATGGAGGACATTATTTTTGCCGGCAGCGATGCCCGCAAAGCCGTCAACTACAGCGAGGTTTCGCTGACGCTCGATAACGGGGACGGCGCGCTGCCGCTTGAGTATCATGAGGTGACGGTTACTCGCCGTGTTCACCGCAGCGGGGACAGCGAATATTTAATTAACAAGCAGCCCTGTCGGCTGAAGGATATTACCGAGCTGTTTATGGATACCGGCATCGGCAAGGAAGCCTACTCCATCATTGGACAAGGCCGAATTGAGGAAATTTTAAGTACGCGCTCGGAGGATCGGCGCGGTATTTTCGAGGAAGCGTCCGGCATTGTGAAATACAAGTCGCGCAAGCGCGAAGCAAAGCGGAAGCTTGACGAAACCGAAACCAATTTGCTGCGGATTCATGATCTCGTTACAGAGCTTGAAGACCAGGTGGCCCCGCTGCGCAAGCAGTCGGAGAAGGCGCTGCACTTCAAGGATTTGAAGGAGCAGCTCCAGGCGAAAGAAATTTCGATGTATGTACATAACATCGGTGAGCTGCATGCCTCCTGGCAGGAAGCGAGCGTTAAGCTGGAGCGACTGAAGCAAGAGGAGCTCCAACTGTCCGCCGTCGTCAGCAAGCATGATGCGCATTTGGAGAAGGATCGCCATCAGCTTCGCGAGCTTGAGCAGGAGCTTGAGCAGCTTCACGAGCTGATGCTGCACATCAGCGAGGAATTCGAGAAGTGCGAAGGTCACGGCGAGGTGCTGAGGGAACGCAAACGCAACCTGGAGCAGAACAAGCGACAGCTTGAGCAGTCGCTTGCCGCGCAGGACGAGCGCATTGTCGCCTTGTCCCGCGAGGAAGCGGAGTTTCGGGCCAAGGCAGCCGCATTGCAGCTCGAGCTGGCGGATTTGCGCGCTCAAATCGCGGCTGAGCAAGACAAGCTGCTGGGCGTAACGGGAAGCACCGTTGCGGGCGCCGAGGAGACGCTGAAGGCGGAGCTGCTGGAAGTGCTCAGCGCGATGGCGCAGCATCGCAACGAAATACGCTATGCGGAGCAGCAGCAGGAAACGCTTCAGCGGCGCATGCAGCGGATTAGCGAGGATGAGGGCAAGTGGGAGGAGCAGCACGATCGGCTGGAGCGCCGCAGAACGGAGCTTGCCGAGGTGCTCGAATCGACGCTTGCACGGCTGGAAAAAGCACGCAATCAGACCTTGACGGAAACCGAACAGACGCGATCGATTGCCGCAAGCATCGAAGAGGTGAGTCAGGCGATTCGCAAGTGGGACCAGAAGCTCGACAGTCATGTGTCGCGCCGGGATACCATGAAGGAAATGCAGGATGCGCTCGACGGCTTTATGCAGGGTGTTAAGGAAGTGCTCAAGGCTGCTCGCAGAGGCAGCGGCGGCATACGCGGCGTTCATGGCGCGGTTGCCGAGCTGATGCGGGTGCCGGAGCGCATTGAAACCGCAGTAGAAACTGCGCTTGGCGGCGCTTTGCAGCACATTGTCATGGAGGACGAGCGCACCGCCCGCGAAGCGATCGCGTTCCTTAAGCAGCGTCATCTGGGCCGGGCCACCTTCCTGCCGCTGAATGTTATTCGCGGTCGTCAGGTGCCGGAGCATGATCGGCGCAGTGTGGAGTCGATGGAAGGTTTTGTGGGGGTAGCGGCCGACCTTGTCGGCGCAGACAGCCAGTACGAAGCAATCGTAGCGAATCTGCTCGGCAACGTGCTGCTTGCGGAAACGCTGGAGCAGGCGAATAAAATTGCTTCAAGATGCCAATACCGCTATCGCGTCGTTACGCTCGAGGGAGATATCGTCAATGCGGGCGGCTCGATGACGGGGGGCAGCTTGCAGAAAAAAGGAGCAAGCCTGCTCGGCAGACAGCGCCAGATCGAAACGCTGGATCAGGAAATCGAGGATGCGCGCAAGATGGCCGCCCAGCTCCGCGACAAGCTCAGCGATCTGCGCAAGGAGCAGTCCATCCGCACGCACAAAATCGAAGAGCTGCGCGCGGAGGCTGAGCAGAGCCGGATTGACGAGCAGCAGCTTAGGGCCGAGCTGCAGCAGCTTGGCAATGAAGCCAGGCACTTGGCCGACCAGAAGCAGCTGTACACGGCCGACCGCAGCTCGCATAAGGCGGAGCAGGATGGGGCGCAAGCCGCCGCCGCCGCCGCCGCGCAGAGGCTTGCCGAGCTTGAGCGGGATGAAGCACGGCTGCAGGAGGCCATCAGGCTTGCCGAGGAGCGGCGCAAGGAGAGCGAAAGCGCCAAGGAGCAATTGCAAGGACAGCTTACCGACATCAAAATCGCCGCCGCAAAGGCGGATCAGGAAAAGCAGTCGTTCGAGGATCAGGCGGCCCGCGTCCGTTCCGACATTCAGCGCGCCAAGGAGGAGCTTTCCGCCTTGGGGAACCTGATGCAGCAGCAAGAGGAGGAGCTGGAGCGCCATGGGGCAGAAACGGTGAAGCAGATCGAATTGCTTAACCATTTGCGGCTGAAAAAGCAGCAATGCTCGGAGCAGACGGACCTGAAGCGGGCAGCTCGCGCGCTGCGCGTGCAGGAGCTCGATCAGGGCGAAAGCGAGACGAAGGAGCAGCGGGCACAGCTTCGGCAGGTGGAGGAGCAAGTAAGGCAGACCGAAATTGCGGCGAATCGTATGGACGTCGAGCTTGACAATCTGCTGCGCAAGCTGAGCGAGGATTACGAGCTCAGCTATGAGCTGGCCAAGGAGCAGTACCCGATTCCGGAGGACATTGCCGGGACGCAGCAGAGCGTGCGTGATTTGAAACGCCAAATAGCCGCGCTTGGAGAGGTTAATCTTGGGGCGATCGAGGAATTTGAGCGGGTCAAGGAGCGGTTTGAATTTTTATCCTCCCAGAAGGACGATTTAATTGAAGCCAAAACGACGCTTTATCAGGTCATCAAGGAAATGGACGACGAGATGTCGAAGCGATTCAAAACGACGTTTCAAGCGATCAGAGGCCACTTCGTTACGGTCTTTGCCAAGCTGTTCGGAGGTGGACGGGCGGACCTGATTTTGGTGGAACCGGACAACGTGCTGGAGACGGGAATTGATATCGTCGCCCAGCCTCCGGGCAAGAAGCTGCAAAATTTGCAGCTGTTGTCGGGCGGCGAACGTGCGCTGACAGCCATTGCGCTGCTGTTTGCCATTCTGCAGGTCAAGCCGGTGCCATTCTGTGTGCTTGACGAGGTGGAGGCTGCGCTGGACGAGGCGAACGTATCGCGTTTTGCACAGTATTTGCGCGAGTTTTCCGGTTTAACGCAATTTATCGTCGTGACTCACCGCAAGGGCACGATGGAGGAAGCGGATGTGCTGTACGGCGTAACGATGGAGGAAGGCGGCGTGTCGAAGCTGGTTTCGGTGCGTCTTGACGATGAGGAAGCGGTATCCGCTTAAAAGTGACGACAGGTCTGTGTATGCGAGGATGGAGGAAAAAGAGAGATGAGTTTTTTTAAGAGGCTGAAGGAAAGCATCGCGGCAAAAACGGAAGCGGTGACGAATGTATTTAAGGAAGGGCTCAGTAAAACCCGCACGGCCTTCGTCGAGAAGGTCGAGGAGCTGATTACCCGCCGCAAAAAAATTGACGAAGAATTTTACGAGGAGCTTGAGGAAATTCTGATCGGCGCCGACGTCGGCGTGAATACCGTCATGCAGCTCATAGAGGATTTGCGGGTTGAGGTGAAAAAACGCAAAATCGAAAATGCGGCCGAGCTTCAGCCTGTTCTCTCGGAGAAGCTGATTCAGTTGATGAAGGGCGACGACGAAGCGGGACTGAAGATGGCAGCAAGCGGAATTACCGTTATTTTGTTCGTTGGCGTGAACGGCGTCGGCAAGACGACGACGATCGGCAAGCTGGCGCATAAATTCAAAAGCGAAGGCAAAAGCGTGCTGATGGCTGCCGGAGATACGTTCCGCGCCGGCGCGATCGAGCAGCTTGAGGTATGGGGACAGCGAGTTGGCGTAGAGGTTATCAAGCAGCAGGCGGGCTCTGATCCGGCGGCTGTCATGTACGATGCGGTGCAAGCGGCGAAGCAGCGGAAGGTCGATGTGCTGCTGTGCGATACGGCAGGCCGGCTGCAGAACAAAACGAATCTGATGGAAGAGCTGAACAAAATATTCCGCGTCATCCGACGCGAGCTGCCGGATGCGCCGCATGAGGTGCTGCTCGTGCTGGATGCCACAACGGGACAAAATGCGCTTAGCCAAGCCAAGCTGTTCGGCGAAAAAAGCGGCGTAACCGGTCTGGTGCTTACGAAGCTGGACGGAACGGCTAAAGGCGGCATCGTGATCGCGATTCGCAATGAGCTGAGCCTTCCGGTGAAGCTCGTTGGACTGGGGGAAAAAATGGGCGATTTGCAGGAATTCGATTCCGAGCAGTTCATTCATGCTTTGTTTGCAGGGTTGATTCAGCGCGAAGAGGAGCAGCAGTCCGAGCGTGCGGCGGAATAGGCTGCCACAGGAGGAGGGGGCCATCTGGATCTGTTGCAAATGGGGCAGCGGACTTGGATGGCCTTTGCCGCTTTTGGACCGTTCAGGTACACGGAGAGACTGCCGCGATTGCAGCTGCAAAGGTGACAAGGATAAATACTTGACAGCACTTCCGGCATCGGTTATGATAAGAAACGTTGTTAGCTGTAAAGGCATTTGCCTTGACGGCTGCTGCTCACGCAAGACGGCAGGAGGGCTTAAGGATGCAAGCAAACGAAGCAGACGCCTTGTCCAAGACAACCCGAATCAATTTGCTGTTCGACTTCTATGAGCCGCTCCTTACAGAGAAGCAGCGGACTTTTCTTAAATATTATTTTCATGACGATTATTCGCTTGGCGAAATATCAGCCGAGTCGGGGATAAGCCGACAAGCGGTATATGAGCATATCAAGCGTGCCGAGCAAGTGCTCGAAGGCTATGAAAGCAAGCTGAGCCTGCTTTCGCGGCATACGGAGCAGCAGCTTCTGACCGATCAGCTTGCGCAAGGCATCGGCGGACTCGTCATTGACGAGCAGGATAAGGCAAGGCTGTTAGATATGATTAACAGGCTAGGCAGAATGGAATAGATGAACGGAGGTGACGGCGCATGGCAGCATTTGAAAGCTTGTCAAGCCGGCTTCAGAATGTGTTCAGCAAGCTGCGCGGCAAGGGCAAGGTGTCGGAGGACGACGTAAATGAAGCGATGCGCGAGGTGCGACTGGCGCTTCTGGAAGCGGACGTTAACTTTAAAGTCGTCAAGGACTTCATTGCAAAGGTCAAAGAGCAGGCAATTGGCCTTGATGTGTCCAAGAGCTTTACGCCGGGCATGGTCGTCATCGACATTGTTAACAAAGAGCTGACCCAGCTTATGGGCGGCACGCAGAGCAAGCTGGCGAAGGCGAATAAGCCTCCTACGGTCATTATGATGGCCGGCTTGCAGGGCGCGGGCAAAACGACGACGACAGGCAAGCTGGCGAAGCTGCTGCAGAAATCGAACAGCAAGCCGCTTCTGATTGCTTGCGATATTTATCGTCCCGCGGCTATCAAGCAGCTGCAGGTGCTTGGCGAGCAAATCAAGGCTCCTGTCTTCTCGCTTGGCGATCAGACCTCGCCGGTCGAAATCGCTCGCCAAGGGTTGCAGCAGGCCAAGGATAACGGACACGATTACGTGATTATCGATACGGCAGGACGTCTACATATCGATGAAGCGCTGATGGAAGAGCTCAAGCAAATTCATCAAGTAGTGAACCCGGACGAGGTGCTGCTTGTCGTTGACGCAATGACGGGGCAGGATGCCGTTAACGTTGCCAAAAGCTTTCACGAGCAGCTTGAGCTTACCGGCGTCGTGCTGACGAAGCTTGATGGCGATACGAGAGGCGGCGCGGCCTTGTCTGTCAAGGCTGTAACGGGCTGTCCGATCAAGTTTGCGGCGATGGGGGAGAAAATCGACGCCCTAGAGCCGTTCCACCCGGAGCGGATGGCTTCGCGTATACTCGGCATGGGCGACATGCTGTCGCTGATCGAAAAAGCGCAATCGAATATCGATGCGGAGAAAGCGAAGGAAATGGAGCGCAAAATGCGCACGGCGGAGTTTACCTTCGACGATTTTCTGGAGCAGATGGAACAGGTTCGCAAGCTTGGCCCGCTTGACCAGATTATGGACATGCTGCCCGGCATGAACAAGATGAAGGGCATCAAGGACATGAAGGTTGACGAGAAGCAGATCGGTCGCGTCGAGGCAATCGTGCGCTCGATGACGAAAGAAGAGAAGCAGCATCCCGAGCTGCTTAATCATAGCCGCCGCAAGCGGGTTGCCGCAGGCAGCGGAACGACGGTCGTCGAGGTGAACCGTTTAATCAAGCAGTTCGACGATATGAAGAAAATGATGAAGCAGTTTTCGTCGATGATGGGGCCTAAGGGACCTAAAGGCGGGAAGAAGGGCCTGAAGGGCATGCTTGGCAAAAACATGAAGTTCCCATTCGGCTAAAGAATGGTTCAGCTGGAGATTAATCATTTTAAGGAGGTGAAATACCATGGCAGTACGTATTCGTTTGAAAAGAATCGGCGCTCACAAAGCACCTTTCTACCGCGTAGTCGTATCGGATTCCCGTTCGCCGCGTGACGGACGTTTTATTGAGGAGATCGGCACTTACAACCCGGTTGCACAACCGGCTCAAGTTAAGATCGACGAAGAAAAAGCGTTGAAATGGCTGCAGACAGGAGCTCAAGCTTCTGATACTGTTCGCGACCTGCTTTCCAAAGCTGGTGTTCTTAAAAAGTTCCATGAGCTTAAGCAACAGAAATAACTGTTGAACAGCGGAGGGCTTTGAGATGAAGGAATTGATTCTTGTCATAGCGAAGGCGTTGGTTGATCATCCTGATCAGGTGCAGGTGCTGGTCAAGGAGGACGATCGAAGCACGATATACGAGCTTTCGGTTCACCCCGAGGATATCGGAAAAATCATCGGCAAGCAAGGACGCATAGCGAAAGCGATGAGGACGGTCGTGACATCGGCTTCCGTCAAGTCGCCTAAGCGCTGCATCGTCGACATTGTGTCGTAATCGGCGCGAAAGCTTGAGAGGGCTGGGATTGTATAATCCCGGCTCTTTTTTGCATGGCAAGACATAATGAACGGTCCGCTGATGGGTCGCATCATTCGCCAACGAATGGAACGGACATTGACAAGCTTCCGCTCTGCAAGAGGGCTGAGAAACGGGAAGGAGCAGGCATGCCTGTCGTTTGCCTTGGATCGTGGATGCTTTTGCATGTATAATAACGGATATACCTTAAATGAAGGGCTGGTCATCATGGAAGAAAAATGGTTTACGGTCGGCAAGGTTGTGAATACTCATGGGCTAAGAGGCGAGCTGAAGGTGCTTTCGCAGACGGATTTCGGTGAAACCCGCTTCGCTCCGGGAAGCCGGCTGCAGCTGATCAACGAGCAAACGGGGAAATCGCTGGAAGTGAAAATCGCTAGCTCGCGCGTGCAAAAAAACGTATACATAATCAAGCTTGAAGGCTTGAACGATATTAATCTTGTGGAGGCTTACAAAGGCTGGACGCTAAAAGTGTCGGAGCGGGACCGCGAGCAGCTCGAGGACGGCGAATATTATTATCATGAAATAATCGGCTGCCGCGTCGTCACGGAGGAAGGCGAGGAGCTTGGCATCATCTCGGATATTCTGAGTCCCGGGGCAAATGATGTATGGGTCGTTGACCGTCCAAAAGGAAAAGGCGCCCAGCTGTTGCTGCCTGTCATTGACGATGTGCTGCTCGGCGTGGACAAGCAGGAGCGGCTGGTTACGGTCCGCTTGCTGGAAGGACTGATCTAAGAGATGAAAATAGATGTGCTGACGCTGTTTCCGGAAATGTTCGACGGCGTATTCGGAGCGAGCATTCTGGGCAAAGCCCGGGAAAAAGGGATTGTATCGCTTGCGGCAATCAACTTTCGTGAATATTCGACCAATAAGCACAATACGGTGGACGATTATCCTTACGGGGGAGGCGGAGGCATGGTGCTGAAGCCTGAGCCGGTTTTTGCAGCAGTAGAGGCTTTGCAGGTGGACGAGGGCGTACGTCCGCGCGTCATCCTTATGTGCCCTCAGGGCGAGTCGTTTACGCAGCAGAAGGCGGAGGAACTGTCGAAGGAGGAGCATATCGTCATCGTTTGCGGCCACTACGAGGGATACGATGAGCGAATTCGGGAGCATCTGGTGACCGACGAGCTCTCGATCGGCGATTATGTGCTTACAGGCGGAGAAATCCCGGCTATGACGGTAATTGATAGCGTAGTAAGGCTGCTCCCTGGCGTGCTCGGAAATGAAACGTCTGCCGTTACCGACTCATACAGCACGGGTTTGCTGGAGCATCCGCACTACACCCGACCTGCCGAGTTTCGCGGCTGGGCTGTTCCGGATGTGCTGATTTCGGGCCATCATGCGAATATTGAGGTGTGGAGGCGGCAGCAGTCGCTGCTGCGGACGCTCCAGCGCCGTCCAGACTTGCTGGAGCATGCGGAGCTTTCGGACAAGGAACGCAAATGGCTGGCTGAACAGCCGCAGTCGGAATAGCCTGCGCGGATGTTCTTGCCAGAACGTGACGCTGAAGAAGGAAGCAACGGCATGACGAAAACGAAAAAAGGGCTGTTCCGATCAGGCCGCGGCAGGCTGAACGGAATGCCCTTTTTTTGTTGGTAAAGCGCGATTATGGCGTATAGAAGTTTTGGGTATAATAGATTTCATAAGAGCCGCCAAAGGCGACACCTGTTCCCAGTCTTTTTAGGTTGCTGTCCAGCAGAGCCTCGCGGTGGCCAGTCGTAGAGTTCATCCACCCGTAGTGGGCGAAAATCGGATTTTCATAGCCTGCCGCAATATTTTCCGCTGCAAACTGGTACGAAATTCCTTGCTTTTCCATGCGGTCGAACGGGCTTAAGCCTTTTAGATTGTCATGATCGAAAAAGTCGTTTTTCATCATATCGGTGCTGTGGGCTCGGGCTGAAGCGCCTGCGAGCTTGTCCCATGCTAGCCCTGACACCCCTCGTAGCTTGCGCTCGGCGCCTGCGAGATCAAAAATTTGCAGCTCGTACGGCTTTTGAAGCTTGCTGGTGTAAGCAGACGCAGCTCCGGCTTTGGGAATGGCCGACAGCTGGGTTTTTAGGATGCCGACAATTTTATTGCTGCTGTGCGTATCGATAAAAAGGACTGTCTTTTCGGAGTTTTTGACGAATGCCCAATAATCGTCCGCATTTTCGCTGTTTTTCACGGACCCTGCCCGTTTCTTGGCCTCCTTAAGCGTCTGTCCGAGCTTGATTCCCGATGCGTCCGCTGTCCAGCTCTTCGAGGAGTTGGAGAATTGGGCGACGACCTTTTGGTTCGAAACGCCAAACATCATCAGCTTGCTGAGATCGCTGTTGTACACGTACCAAGTGAACCCTTGCTCGCTTACATCCATGCGCGCAGGCTTGCCGAGCTGCTTCTGGAGCTTCTCTGCAGAATCGCCGATAGCGATGCCGCCGAGCTTGGCTTGTACGGCCTGCGTGACGGTATTGACGCTTGCTGTCGCGCTTGCCTGCAGCGGAGAGGCGGTTGCAGAGGGGGAGAACGCCGCGCCGAACAGGAGCATTGCGCCCAAGAGTCCAATTGATGTTTTGCAGGCTCTGGAATTCATTGTTGCCATTTAGCCACCTCGATTGTTGTCGCATTTTCTTGGTTTAAATAGGAAAGATGTCATAAACAGTATACATGAAATATAGATTTAAAAAACGTGTTGATATCAGCTGCCGTTTATGATAAAATGTCAATTGTTGTTCGTAAACTCGGACGGTCCGCTATCAGCGATGACCCTGTTCCGCTTGGGAGCAGGTAGAGCTCATAAGAACGTCTATGGTGGAAGGAGTGAATCAAATGAATTTGTTGCAAACTATTGCGCAAGAAAACCTGCGTCAAGACCTTCCTAGCTTTCGCCCAGGCGATACGCTGAAAGTTCACGTTAAGGTTATCGAGGGAACTCGTGAGCGTATCCAGTTGTTCGAAGGCGTTGTAATTAAACGTCGCGGCGGCGGCATCAGCGAAACTTTTACAGTACGTAAAATTTCCTACGGTGTTGGCGTTGAAAGAACTTTCCCGCTGAACTCGCCAAAAATCGAGAAAATCGAAGTGGCTCGTCGTGGTAAAGTACGTCGCGCGAAACTGTACTACCTGCGTAGTCTTCGCGGTAAAGCTGCTAGAATTAAAGAGATTCGTTAAGATGAAACGTCAAGAGGGGCTTGCGCAAACAAGCTCCTTTTCGCTTTTTTAAATATGCATGCGGAAGAAGGCGAGCCTATTGGACACACAACAGCGAAATGACGGTCAAGCCGGAGGTTCGGAAGCGGCAGGCGACCTAAGCCGTTTGCAAAGATCAACGGGCCGTTCGGCAGGCCCAGGCAAGCAGGGCGGGGCATACAAAGAAATTGTAGAGTGGATTAAAGCGCTGGTCATAGCAGTTGTGCTCGTTTTCTTGATCAGGCAGTTTTTGCTGTCGCCGTTTATTGTCGACGGTGAATCGATGATGCCTAATTTCGAGACCGGCGAGCGTCTGATCGTGAACAAGATGATTTATGCGATCCGCGAGCCGAAATTCGGAGAAGTGGTCGTATTCGACGTACCGGAGCAAAATCGTAAATTCATTAAACGGGTAATCGGCGTTCCCGGGGATCAGATACGTATCGAAGGCGACGATTTGTATATTAACGATGTGAAGGTCGATGAGCCCTATATTAAAGAAGCGATTGAAGCGGCGCATGCACGCGGAGAGCTTTATAACGCAAAGGGCGAGAATTATCCGAACGCGCAATTTACGGAGATGACCGTACCTGAAAACTCTATTTTTGCATTGGGCGATAATCGGAGCAACAGTACGGACAGCCGTATGATCGGCTTCGTTTCGGACAAGGAAATAGTAGGCCGGGCGGATCTGATTTTCTGGCCGCTGAACAAGCTTGAGTTTATTAAGCATTGGACTAAATGAGGTGACTGAATGACCATTCAATGGTTTCCTGGCCATATGACTAGGGCAAAACGGCAAATACAGGACAAGCTTAAGCTGATCGATCTTGCCATTGAACTATTGGATGCAAGGGTTCCGCTATCGAGCCGCAATCCGATGATAGAAGAGATTTTGAACGGAAAGCCCAGATTGATTGTTTTAAACAAAGCCGATTTGGCCGATCCTCGGGCAACCGAGCAGTGGATGAACTATTTCCGCAATGAGGGACATGAATCGATTGCCATCGACTCGAATACCGGGACGAGAGTGGCGGAAGTGCCGCTTAAAGCGAAGGAAATTTTGCACGACAAGATCGCCCGGCAGATCGCCAAAGGCATCAATCCCCGGGCGATTCGCGGCCTGATCGTCGGCATTCCCAACGTCGGCAAATCAACCTTGATCAACAAGCTTGCCGGACGCGCGATTGCGCTTACCGGAGATCGTCCGGGCGTGACGAAAGGCCAACAGTGGATTAAGGTCGGAACGGAAATGGAGCTGCTGGATACGCCGGGCATTTTGTGGCCGAAGTTTGAAGACGAGCTGGTCGGTTACCGCTTGGCTATGACGGGAGCGATTCGCGAGCAGATTTTAAATATAGACGATATCGCCTTTTTTGCTATGCAGGAGCTGACAGACCGTTATTGGACGGCTCTTGCTGAGCGCTATGAGCTGGACAAGCCGCCCTCGGACAGCCACGACTCGGATGAAATCGTTCGGGTCATGGAGGATATCGGGCGGCGCAGAGGCTGTCTTGTGTCCGGAGGGCGCGTCGATCTGGAGAAGGCTTCAGGCATTATTTTGCGCGATTTGCGTTCGGGCAAGCTCGGCCGGATAACGCTGGAGGCTCCGCCCTATTGAGCGGGCAGAACACGGAGGGAATCGACATGCTGGAATTCGAGCGGAATCTGTGGCAAGAGGGCATAGCCTCAATTGCCGGTGTCGATGAGGTAGGCAGAGGCTGCCTGTTTGGCGACGTGGTGGCGGCAGCCGTCATTTTGCCGCAAGGACTCGTCATCGAGGGCGTAGATGATTCCAAAAAGCTGTCGGAGAAAAAGCGCGACGCGCTGTATGAGCTTATTACACAGCAATGCGTTGCGTGGTCGGTAGCCTGTGTAGATGCGAAAAAAATCGATCAAATCAACATCAAGCAAGCTGCGAGGCTTGCGATGAAGCATGCGGTGGAGGGTCTGAAGCTGCAGCCGGACTATTTGCTTGTGGATGCGGAAAAAGTGGATCTGGCGCTTCCGCAGCTGGCCTTGATCAAAGGCGATGCCCGCAGCCAGTCGATTGCTGCTGCATCCATTGTAGCAAAGGTAACGCGCGATCGTTTATGCTCCGGAGAGTGGGAGCGGCAATACCCTGAGTATGGGATTGCGATACATAAGGGCTATGCGACGAAGCTGCACCGGGAGAGGCTGCTTGAGCATGGCCCGAGCAAGCTGCATCGCCGCTCCTTTCTCGGCAAATTGTTCCCAGAGGAACAGCTTCTGCTTTTCTAACGATAGGCGCAAGCGATAAAAGTAAAAAAAACTCGCTTCGTTCGTGTGGGAGCGGAATGCCCGTTTTCCGGAATGCTGATTCGCTCAGCGTCCAGGAAGCGGGCTTTTGTTATTATTGGCGGGATGCTGTAACTTGGGAGGCTTGCAGCCGATATATGTAATAGGATATAGAGGAATCGGCAGCGGAGGAGCGAAGGCGGAATGAATATCGGTCAGATGATGAGAAGTTTTCTTGGTGAGACGGCTAGCTCCGAATCCCGCCAGCTTGAGCTGAAGACGGGGCAAGTCGTTCGCGGCGTAGTGCTGCAAGTTATGGACAATAACGAGGCGCTCGTGCAAATTAGCGGTGTTCAGGTAAGGGCGAAGCTGGAGACGCCGCTGCAGGCGGGGCAAAGCGCCATGCTGCAAGTGCAGCCGCAGGGCGGCGGCGCGGCGATTACGCTCAAGCAGGTGGAGCCAAGCGCTGTTGGACTGCCCGAGGATACGTTTAAGGAATGGGCGAAGCAGCTTTCATTGCCGGAGCAGAAGTGGGCTGTGGAAATTGTCAAGGATTTGCGCAAGGACGGGCTGATTTTAAATCGCGAAATTGCGCAGGCGTTCCAGCAGGCTGCGGCTGCTATGCCGGCAGGCGCAGATGCCGAGCAGTGGATGCAGGCCGCGGCCGCGGCCTTCCGTCGCGGGCTGCCCATGACGGCAGCGACGATCGGCAGCATGCAGCAAGTTTTGTCGGGTCCGCCGCCGCATATATTGCTGACGCAGCTGCAGCAGCAGCTTGCCGCTCTGACGGCAGGCGTTTCGCTGGAAGGCCAGGATGCGGAGCTTCAACAGGCCGTGGCGCGCGTACAGAGCTTGCTGAGCGATGGAGAAGCGCTTATGCGAACGGCTGCCGGGCCAAACGAAGCGAGCGCCAAGGCTGGAGCGGAACAAGCTTCGCCAGCTGCTGGCAGCAAGAGCGCGTCCGAGCCAGGTGCTGCTGGGGCCATGAAGGGGCAAGCGGAGCAGGAAGCGCAGGGGGCTGCTAGTAAAGCGGCCTCTGAGCAGGGCGGAGCCGCAAATGCGCGGAAGGGGGCAGCGGAGCAAGTCGCGCAGGCCGCCTCAGGAAAGGTTGCGTTAGAGCCGGAGGCAGCGGCGGGCCTGAGCAAAGGGTCTGCTGATCAGGGAGCGCTGGCTGCTGCCGGGAAGGCTGCGTCCGAGCAAGGCGCGACAGCGGCAAAAGGAGGAGCGACGCCTGGCGCCCCTGATTTAGCGGCGAAAACAGAGACGGCGGCGCCTGCATCTCCCGGCGGAGCGGCAGCGCAAGGCGAGCCGGGCGGAGCAGAGCGTGCGGATGGCAGCGCAGGTCGGCCCAATAATTGGCTCGGGCAGATGATGAAATGGCTCGGCGTCGATCATGAGCTGCAGCTGACGAAGCTGCTGCAAGCCGATGTGCCGCCGCACTCCCCGGCTGCTCAGCAGCTCGGCGAGGGAGACGCTGGAGAGGCTGTGGAGCAGCAAGCAGCCGCCCAACAGCGTCAGCCTGTCGGGGGAGCGTCAGGGCGCGCCGGCGGGGAAATTGCAACTGCTGCCCAGACCCAGGCAGCGGGGGGAGCACAGCAGGCGGCGGATGAAGCCGCCCCGTTGCGGCAAGCCGAGCTGCGCGGAGCGGGCGAGCGGCCGAATGCGTTAACCGCCTTGCAGCTTGCGGCTGCGCTGGATGGAGAACCCGTGTCCGCTGCAGAGCCGCTGACCCGGCACGACTCGCTGAAAAGCGCCCTGTTCAGCTTGCTGTCCTTAGAGGGAGCACCTGCTGCTGTTAAGGAAACGGCTCAGCAGCTTATCCAGCAAATATCCGGCCAGCAGCTTTTGCTTACGCCAGAACGAAACAGCGCTATGCTGACGCATGTGACAATGTTTATTCCGCTTCGCAATCAGGAGGGCAATCAGACGGCTTCCGTACATATCCAGACCCGGAGGGGACGCAAAGGCGAGCTCGATGCCTCGAACTGTCGGCTGTTGTTCCAATTGTCCATGCAGACGCTTGGCGAGACGATGGTGGATGTGAATGTGATGGATAAAGTTGTGAGCCTTAATCTCTGGAACGACCACCCGGCTACGGCAGCATTGGCCGAGACAGCCCGCGCCGAGGTGACGGAGCGTTTGCAGCAAGTAGGCTATCAGCTGTTGTCGCTGCGCACGACCCCGCTGCCTAAGCCGGATCAGGAGACGGCCGAGCATGGCGAAGGAAAAAGGCCGCAAGGGCCGCCCGACTTGGCGGGCTTCTCGTCCTCTCGCTACAAAGGAGTAGATTTCCGAATATGAAAGAGCAGTCTAATCAGCAGCATATCAAAAAAGCGGTCGCGCTTAAATATGAGCCCGGCGAGCGCAATGCGCCCGTACTGGTTGCCAAAGGGAAGGGCGCTTTTGCCGAGCAAATTTTGGAGCGGGCCAAAGAAAACGGGATACCGGTTCAGGAGGATGCCTCCCTGGTGGAGGTATTGTCGAAGCTGGACGTCGATCAGGAAATCCCGGCCGAACTGTACACGCTGGTAGCGGAAATATTAAGCTTCGTCTATGATTCGGACCGCAAGGCCAAGCGGCTTGCCAATGGATAGACGGGAAAACGGGAAGAGCGGTGCCTCCAAGGAAAGCGGGAAACGCAGCCGGCAGGCGACGGGTATGCTTGGCGAGGCAGCGGCGGTACGGCTGCTCCGGAGAGAAGGGTATGAGATTATCGAACGTAATTGGCGGTGCAGGTCAGGAGAGATCGATATCGTCGCCAAGCAGGGTGAACGGCTCATTTTCGTGGAAGTGCGAACTCGAAGCGGCGAAAGCCGGTTCGGAACGGCGGCGGAATCGGTTGATTACCGGAAGCAGCGCAAGCTGCGCGAGACGGCGCTGGTGTATGTAAGAAGCGCCGGCTTGCAAGGGATGGCCATGCGCTTCGATGTTGTTGCCGTGCTGCTGGGTCCTTCGGCGGGCGAAGAGGATGCGGAATGCAGGCACTATCCGGCTGCATTCTAGCGGGACCGCGCGCCCCCGAAAGGGCCTTTTGCGCCGTGTGGGGCCCGCCGCTGGGGGAGGCCCCACACGTACGGAGAATGCGGCGGACTGGCGGTTTATAAACGCGTGTCCCCTGCCTGGCGGCACGCAGCTGCTGCGGGGCCATTATTAAGAAAATCGGCGCTCAGACCCGCCCGATCCGTCTGAATTGAATCGCCTCTGCGACGTGATTTCCCTGTACCTCGGGGCTTGCATCTAAATCGGCGATCGTGCGGGACAGCTTGATCATACGGTCGTAAGCGCGCATGCTGATGCCCAAAGCTTCAAAAGCGTGGTTTAGCAGTTCAGCCGCTTCGGCCGTCAGCTGCGCCGTTTGCCGCAGCAGCGAGCCGGATAAGCTCGAATGAGGTGAAAGGCCGCGCTCTGACAGTCGTTCCGCCATATAGCCGCGCGCCGACAGCACGTTACGTCGCATGTCGGCCGTCGTCATGCCGGCCGGCTCGTCGCTTTGTTCGGATAGCCGGGGCCTTGCGACATCGACGTGCAAATCCATGCGGTCCAGCAAAGGACCGGAAAGCTTGGCGCGATATTTGGCGATCGCCTGGGAACTGCAGGTACAGCATTTATCGCCGTATTCATGCCCGTAATAGCCGCAAGGGCAGGGATTGAACGATGCGGCAAGCATGAATCGGGCAGGGAACTGAAAGACGGCTTTGGCGCGGGCGATGGACACGATCTGATCCTCAAGCGGCTGACGCAGCGCCTCAAGCACTTGCCTCGGAAACTCGGGCAGCTCGTCCAGGTAGAGCACGCCATGGTGGGCAAGCGTCGCCTCCCCGGGCTTTGGCACCTGCCCGCCTCCAATCATGCCTCCTGTGGAAATCGTATGATGCGGTGCGCGAAACGGAGCCATCCGGATCAGGCCTGCGCCGTTGTCCTGCAATTTGCCGGCCACGCTGTAAATTTTGGTCACCTCAAGCGCTTCCGATTCCGCGAGCGGCGGAAGGATGCCCGGCAGACGCCGGATCATCATCGTTTTGCCGGTGCCGGGCGGCCCGCTTAGCAGGATGTTGTGCCTCCCCGCCGCAGCGATGAGCATCGCTCTCTTGGCATGCCTTTGACCTGCTACTTCACCGTAATCGCCCCCTATGCTGGCGGAGCAACCGTATTCTAGGCGCTCTCCTGCTGCCCCATTTGCGGCAATGGCCGATTGGCGCAGCGTCTGCCAGTCCGTTTGTCCGCGCTGCAGCTGTCGGAGATGGGAAATGGTGAACAGCTCCATGCCGGATATCCAGCTTGCTTCACGAACGTTGCCAAGCGGAAGCAGAACGCGCGTAAATCCGCAAAGCCGTGCTTCCGCCAGCATTGCGAGTACGCCGGATACGGGCTGAATATGTCCGTCGAGCGACAGCTCACCGATCAGCAGGGCGGACTGCAGCGGCTCGCCGGCGATTTGCCCGCTTGCGGCAAGAATGCCGGCCGCAATGGCGAGATCGAAGGAGCAGCCCTCCTTCCGCAAATCAGCTGGAGCGAGATTGACCGTAATCCGGTCCAAGGGAAAGGAGAAGCCGCTGTTTTTAATCGCGGCGCGCACTCGTTCCACGGATTCCCTGACTGCCGGATCGGGAAGCCCCACTATGTTGATCTGGGGCAATCCGCTTGCGATATCAACCTCTACCGCGATTTTTTTACCTTCCACGCCATATACGCTTGCGCTCTGCACTAAACTGAACATGACAAATAGCACCCCTGTCTGCAAACCGAAGGTGCTTCCTCACGATTATCTAGTAATTTGGACGAATGATACTTTTATCATAAATCACCAATTTTTGAAATGTCAATGCAAACAACACGATTGTGAAAATAGGGCGTAAAGTGGGATGGAATCAGCCATACTAATCGGTGTGGAACGTGAAGCGCTCCCCTTTGATCTCAAAATGAGATGAAACCCATATCAAAAAAGACGTATTATTTGTTTGTGAAACTAAGGTAACAAAAGGGGAAAGGTGCTACAATAATAGAGGTTTGTGTACATATGACTGAACCTTAGTCTGTGAAATGGAGGATTTCAACAATGAATATCCATGAGTATCAAGGCAAAGCGGTCCTTAAACAGTATGGTGTAGTTGTGCCGGAGGGCAAAGTGGCTTTCACGGTCGACGAAGCTGTTGAGGCGGCAAAAGAGCTTGGAACGCAGGTCGTTGTCGTGAAAGCGCAAATTCACGCCGGCGGACGCGGCAAGGCGGGCGGCGTTAAGGTTGCCAAAAACCTGGACGAAGTACGCGCATATGCATCTGAAATTTTGGGCAAGGTGCTCGTAACGCATCAGACTGGCCCGGAAGGCAAAGAAGTTAAGCGCCTTCTTATTGAGCAAGGCTGCGATATCAAGAAAGAGTACTACATCGGCGTTGTCCTCGACCGCGCTACCGGCCGTGTCGTAATGATGGCATCGGAAGAAGGCGGAACGGAAATCGAAGAGGTTGCCGAGCATTCCCCTGAGAAAATCTTCAAAGAGATTGTTGACCCAGCTGTCGGCTTGCAAGCGTTTCAAGCGCGCAAATTGGCCTATGCGATCAACATCCCTAATGAGCTGGTAAACAAAGCCGTTAAGTTTATGGTTTCGCTATACACAGCTTTTGTTGAGAAAGATGCTTCGATCGCCGAGATCAATCCGCTGGTCGTAACAGGCGACGGACAAGTTATCGCGCTTGACGCAAAGCTTAACTTCGATTCGAACGCACTGTATCGCCAAAAAGACATCGTGGCGCTGCGCGATCTGGAAGAAGAAGACGCGAAGGAAATCGAAGCGTCGAAATTCGACCTTAGCTACATTGCGCTTGACGGCAACATTGGCTGTCTCGTTAACGGCGCCGGCCTCGCGATGGCGACGATGGACATTATCAAATACTACGGCGGCGACCCTGCCAACTTCCTTGACGTAGGGGGCGGCGCTACAGCCGAGAAAGTTACGGAAGCGTTCAAAATCATTTTGTCCGACGAGAAGGTTAAAGGCATTTTCGTTAACATCTTCGGCGGCATTATGCGTTGCGACGTTATTGCCAACGGTGTCGTAGAGGCCGCTAAGCAAGTCGGTCTTGACCGTCCGCTTGTAGTTCGTCTGGAAGGCACTAACGTAGACCTTGGCAAAGCGATTTTGAAAGATTCGGGCCTTAACATCGTAGCTGCGGATTCCATGGCGGACGGCGCCCAGAAAATCGTTGCTCTTGTAAAGTAGCATAGCTGGCTGTGCGGCAAGCCGCATACGAATTCATTTACGGGGATGTGAGTTAAGAGTGAGCATTTTGGTCAATAAAGATACAAAAGTCATCACGCAAGGAATCACCGGCGCTACCGGCTTATTTCATACAAAAGGCGCTCTGGAATACGGTACGCAAATGGTTGGCGGCGTAACGCCAGGCAAAGGCGGAACTAACGTCGATATTACGCTTGAGAACGGCTGGCTTGTCTCCCTTCCGGTTTTCAATACGGTAGCTCAAGCAGTTGCAGCTACAGGCGCGAACGCTTCGGTTATTTATGTACCGCCAGCTTTCGCTGCCGATGCGATCATGGAAGCGGTTGACGCTGGGCTTGACCTGGTTATCTGTATTACCGAAGGCATTCCAGTGCTGGATATGGTAAAAGTTAAACGTTACATGGACGGCAGCAAAACGACGTTGATCGGTCCAAACTGCCCAGGCGTTATTACGCCAGGCGAATGCAAGATCGGCATTATGCCGGGCTACATTCACACGCCAGGACATGTCGGCGTAATTTCCCGCTCCGGCACGCTTACGTATGAAGCGGTTCATCAGCTGACGACGCGCGGAATCGGACAATCGTCCGCAGTCGGCATCGGCGGCGACCCGGTCAAAGGCTCCGAATTCATCGACATTCTGAGCAAGTTCAATGATGATCCGGACACGTATGCCGTGATCATGATCGGCGAGATCGGCGGAACGGCGGAAGAGGAAGCGGCTGAGTGGATTAAAGCGAACATGACGAAGCCTGTTGTCGGCTTTATCGGCGGCGCAACGGCGCCTCCGGGCAAACGCATGGGACATGCTGGCGCTATTATTTCCGGCGGCAAAGGCACGGCTGCAGAAAAGATCGCAACCCTGGAGGCTTGCGGCATTAAAGTTGCGCCAACTCCGTCCGACATGGGTTCAACCCTTGTAAGCGTTCTGGAGGAAAAAGGCCTGCTTGACAAATGCATCACGCATCAGCAACAATAGCTTTTATAAGCAAGAAGGTAAGCAACCTTCCAGCAACCCGGCTAACGGGAGTTGGAGGGTTGCTTTTTTGCATTTATGCAGGATGGGATGCCGACGCTCGTACGGGAATACGCTCATCGTTTTTTGCATATTTAGGCCCGTTTTATGCAGAAATTTAATGGCTGACTTGCATTCTGCGCTTGTGTCCCTCACAATAGATAGGAATGCGAGCCCGCCCAATCAATTGAAGGGGTTGGGAACGATGGTTGAATATTCGGATTTATGCAAACAAATGCTGATTGTCTTGCATGAGGCTCCTGGCGTCGGCTGGCACACGATAAAGTGGGCCTTCGACAACGAAGCGTGGCATCAGCCGGTATGGTCATTCCGCGATCTGGCTGGAGGCGGACTGCCGATCAAGCAGGCTAACGCCATTATCGCGAGCTTCGGCGGCAAGCCATGGACAGAGGCGCTTAAAGCGCATGAACAGTCAATGGTGAAGGCGGAATCGTCAGTCCTGACTTTTGTGGATGCAGAGTATCCTGCAAGGCTGAAGGAAATCGCCCAGCCGCCATGGGTGCTGTATATGAAAGGGAGAGCGGAGCTGCTTGCACGCCCATCGGTCGCAGTTGTGGGAACGCGAGTGCCTACGGCCTATGGCCGGCATTCGGCAGCTATGCTTGCTGAACAGCTTGCACGCAGGGAGGTTACCGTCGTCAGCGGAATGGCAAAAGGAATTGACCGCTGCGCGCACGAGGCCGCCTTGTTGGAGAGCGGAAGCACAATTGGCGTGCTGGCATCGCCGATTGATTACTGCTATCCGCAGGAAAACTTGCCTCTCTATCGCAAAATGGCGCAAGCCGGTCTCTTGCTCTCCGAGACGCCGATCGGAACGAAGCTTCATCCAGGCCAGTTTCCGCTTCGCAACCGGATCATCGCCGGCTTGTCGGCAGGTACGGTCGTCGTGGAGGGCGCTGTACGCAGCGGCTCGCTCATAACGGTCGAGCATGCATACGGCATGTCGCGTGAAGTTTTTGCGGTCCCCGGACCAATCAGCTCGCCTAAGAGCGAAGGTCCGAACGGGCTGATCAAACGCGGCGAGGCCAAGCTTGTGAGCAGCGCCCAGGATATTATCGAGGAGCTAAGCTGGCTGGAGTCGGAAATGGAGGCGGTCGGACAGCAGCGCTTGCCGACGGCATCGGGCCTTCCGCAGGTCGAGCTTATGGAGCCTGAGGAGCTTAAATTGCTTCATTTATTGCGGGAGCAGCCGTTGTCTATTAACGAATTGTATGAGCGTTCGGCGATTCCGTTTGGACATTTGAACGTACTTCTGCTAAATTTATGTATAAAACGGAAGATCGAGCTGCAGCCGGGCTCTATATATACGGTTATCTAGCATGTTGCAGAGAGGAGGCGCTAGCCATGGCAGATTCGCTCGTTATCGTGGAATCACCCGCCAAAGCGAAGACGATTGGCAAATATTTAGGAAGCAAATATATTGTCAAAGCGTCGATGGGTCATATTCGCGATTTGCCGAAAAGCCAGATCGGCGTCGAAGTTGAAAATGATTTTAATCCCAAGTACATAACGATACGGGGAAAAGGAAGCGTCCTCAAGGAATTGAAGGATGCCAGCAAGAAAGTAAAACATGTCTTTCTCGCAGCCGACCCCGATCGCGAAGGGGAAGCGATTGCCTGGCATCTGGCTCATTATTTGGAGCTTGACGACAAGGAGACGTGCCGCGTCGTATTTAATGAAATAACGAAGCAGGCAGTGAAGGACGCGTTTAAAACGCCGCGCAAAATTAATATGGATCTCGTTAATGCGCAGCAGGCGCGCCGTATTCTGGACCGTCTCGTTGGTTATAAGATCAGTCCCTTGCTATGGAAAAAGGTGAAAAAGGGACTTTCCGCAGGACGCGTGCAATCGGTTGCGGTTAAGCTGATTATTGACCGGGAGAATGAAATCGACGCTTTTGTGGCGGAGGAATACTGGTCGATTACCGCCAAGCTGAATCACGAGAAAATCCCGTTTGAAGCGAAGTATTATGCGATAAACGGCACGAAGCAGGAGCTAGGCAACGAGGCGGAGGTACAAAAGGTGCTGGCCGCAATGAAAGGCGATTCCTTTACCGTGTCAGAGGTGCGCGAGAAGGAGCGTCTGCGCAATCCCGCGCCGCCGTTTATAACGAGCTCGCTCCAGCAGGAAGCGGCCCGCAAGCTTAGCTTTAGAGCGGCCAAAACAATGTCGGTAGCCCAGCAGCTGTACGAGGGCGTGGAGCTTGGCAAAGAGGGAACGGTCGGCTTGATCACGTATATGAGAACCGACTCCACCCGTATTTCTCCGGTAGCCCAGGAAGAAGCCAAGGGCTACATTGTTGAAAAGTACGGCGCTGACTACGTGCCGGAGCAGCCGCGCAACTATACGAAGAAAAACAGCAATGCGCAGGATGCTCACGAGGCGATACGACCAACGTCCATTTACCGTGATCCCGATTCGATGAAGCCGTTTCTTAGCCGTGATCAGCTTCGATTGTATAAACTTGTATGGGAACGGTTTATTTCCAGCCAGATGCAATCGGCCGTGCTGGATACGATGACCGTGGATTTGCAGGCAGGGGATACGACTTTCCGCGCTGCAGGTTCTAAAGTGAAGTTCGCCGGATTTATGAAGGTGTACGTGGAAGGCAATGACGATGGCACGGTTGAGGAGCATAAGTTTTTGCCGCCGCTCGCTCAGGGCGATGTGATTAAAGCGGAAGCGATCGACCCTAAGCAGCATTTCACCCAGCCGCCGCCGCGGTACACGGAGGCGCGTCTCGTAAAGACGCTTGAGGAGCTTGGGATCGGCCGTCCGAGTACCTATGCGCCTACGCTCGAAACGATACAAAAACGCGGTTATGTCGCGATTGAAGAGAAGAAGTTTACGCCTACCGAGCTTGGCGATCTGGTCATTCAGTTAATGGAGGAATTTTTTCCGGAAATTCTGAATGCCGAATTCACCGCCAATATGGAAGGCAATCTCGACCATGTGGAGGAAGGCACAGAGGATTGGGTCAGAGTGCTTGCCAACTTCTATGAGTCGTTCGAGAAACGGCTCGAAGTAGCCGAGGAAGAGATGAAGGAAATTGAAATACAAGATGAAGTGTCCGATGAAATTTGCGAGAAATGCGGACGGCATCTGGTATATAAAATGGGGCGCTTTGGCAAGTTCCTCGCCTGCTCGGGTTTTCCTGACTGCCGGAATACAAAGCCGATTGTGAAGGATATCGGTGTAACCTGCCCGAAATGCGCGGAGGGCAAAATCATTGAACGCCGCAGCAAAAAAGGGCGCGTATTCTACGGCTGCGACCAGTATCCGGGCTGCGACTACGTATCGTGGGATAAGCCGACAAACAAGCCTTGCCCGCAATGCAGCGATGCGAAGCTTGTAGAGAAGCGGAATCGCAGCGGCGTCAAGCTGTTGTGTCCGAACTGCGCGTATACCGAAGAAGTGGTTGAAGAAGAAGAGCAAGATTAATGCAAGCAGGCCACGTCCTCCCTGTCCTCAGGGAGGACACCGTCGTTCTATGACCTTTCGGGCTATGGAGCCGGTAGAGGCTTCTGGTATGTTTGTTGATTTTGTTTAATCATAGCAATCGCACTAGTTAACCCAATAAGAGAGGATTGACCTTGTTTGTCACATGTAGAGAAAGTAACAGTCATCGGAGCGGGTCTTGCGGGAAGTGAGGCGGCATGGCAAATCGCATCGCAAGGAGTGCCTGTCGTATTGTACGAGATGCGTCCTGTAACGAAAACGCCTGCCCACCATACGAGCCAATTCGCGGAGCTGGTATGCAGCAACAGCTTGCGGGCAAACGGCCTTAGCAACGCAGTAGGCGTACTTAAGGAAGAAATGAGAAGACTGGACTCGCTCATTCTAAGCTGTGCGGATCAGCATGCGGTTCCTGCAGGAGGCGCGCTTGCCGTCGATCGGGACGGCTTCTCGGGAGAAGTGACGAATCGTCTGCGCGAGCATCCGCTGATTGAGGTGCGCAATGAAGAGGTTACGGATATTCCGGAGGACGGCATTGTCGTGATCGCCACTGGCCCGCTGACGGCGCCGGGGTTGTCCGCGCAAATCCGCGAGCTTCTGGGAGAAGAGTATTTTTATTTCTATGATGCTGCTGCGCCTATTGTGGAGAAGGATTCTATCGATATGAACAAAGTGTACCTCGCTTCCCGGTACGATAAGGGAGAGGCGGCTTATTTGAATTGCCCGATGACGGAGGAAGAATTTGAAGCGTTCCACGAGGCGTTAACGACGGCCGAAACCGCTGAGGTGAAGGAATTCGAAAAGGAAATTTATTTCGAGGGCTGTATGCCGATTGAAATTATGGCGCGTCGCGGCAAGCAGACCGTGCTGTTCGGTCCGATGAAGCCGGTAGGGCTCGTCAATCCGCACACGGGCAAGCTTCCTCATGCGGTCATTCAGCTTCGTCAGGACAATGCGGCGGGCACGCTGTACAATTTGGTCGGCTTCCAAACCCACTTGAAGTGGGGCGAGCAAAAGCGCGTCTTCTCGCTTATACCAGGCCTTGAGAACGCCGAGTTTGTCCGCTACGGGGTTATGCACCGCAATACGTTTATTAATTCGCCGAGGGTGCTGGAGCCTACGTACCAGCTTAAAAATCGCAAGACGCTCTTTTTTGCCGGTCAAATGACGGGGGTTGAAGGTTATGTCGAGTCAGCCGCTTCAGGTCTGCTCGCAGGGCTCAACGCCGCACGGCTGGCAAAGGGCTTGGAGCCGCTCGTGCTTCCGGCCGAAACGACGCTTGGAAGCATGGCGAATTATATCACAACGGCCGACTTCAAGCATTTCCAGCCGATGAACGCCAACTTTGGCCTGTTCCCGCCGCTGGAGAAAAGAATCCGCAACAAAAAGGAAAAAAATGAAATGATCGCCAATCGCGCGCTGGAAGGCGTCGAGAGATTTAAACGGGAACATTTGTCAGGCGAGCCCGTAATAGAAGGTTAGGCTAGTCATTATTTTTTTGAAGCGAGGGAGGCAAAGCGATGGAGATGCAGTTTCACGCAACGACGATTTGCGCCGTCAGGCATGAAGGCAAAGGGGCAATCGCCGGAGACGGCCAGGTTACATTTGGAAACAGTATGGTTATGAAGCATCAGGCGAAAAAAGTGCGCAGGCTTTACCGCGGGCAGGTCGTTGCCGGCTTCGCGGGCTCGGTCGCCGACGCCATCACGCTGTTCGAAAAGTTTGAAGCGAAGCTTGAAGAGCATCACGGCAATCTGCAGCGCGCTGCGGTAGAGCTTGCCAAGGACTGGCGCTCTGACCGGGTGCTGCGGAGGCTCGAAGCGATGATGCTTGTTATGGATAAAACCGGTCTTTTGCTGATCTCCGGCAACGGTGAAATCATTGAGCCCGATGACGGCATTCTTGCCATTGGCTCCGGCGGCAGCTTTGCTTTGTCCGCGGCTCGCGCGCTGAAGCGTCATGCCCCCCAAATGGAAGCAAAAGACATGGCAAAATCGGCTCTTGAAATTGCGGCGGAAATATGTGTGTTTACGAATCATAATATTATTGTGGAAGAAATCGTATAGATGGTGCGGCCATGGAAGTAACCGAAAAGCGGAGGGATTATTCAATGGAAAACAACGACATGACGCCGCGGCAGATCGTAGCGGAGCTTGATAAGTATATCGTCGGCCAGAAGCAAGCCAAACGTTCGGTCGCCATCGCTCTTCGCAATCGCTACCGGAGAAGCCTGTTGGACGAAGCATTGCGCGATGAAATCGTTCCGAAAAATATTTTGATGATCGGACCGACCGGCGTCGGCAAAACGGAAATTGCCCGCAGGCTGGCGAAGCTGGTGCGCGCCCCATTCGTCAAGCTGGAAGCGACGAAATTCACCGAGGTTGGTTATGTTGGGCGCGACGTGGAATCGATGGTGCGCGATCTGGTTGAAACCGCTATACGCATGGTGAAGGCGGAGAGGACCGAGAAGGTGAAGGATAAAGCCGAAAAACTGGCGAACGAACGTATCGTTTCGTTGCTGGTGCCGTCTGCGGTTAAGGCGAAGACGCAAAAAAATCCGTTCGAAATGCTGTTCGGAGGCCAGCAGCAAACCGAAGAGCCTGAAGCGGAGAAGGAAGCGGATCAGGGCTTGTCCCAGAAGCGCTCCCACATTCGCGAGCAGCTTGCGGCGGGCAAGCTGGAGCAGGAGATTATAGAAATCGAGGTCGAGGACACGACGCCGAACATGATGGATATGCTCGCGGGCGGCCAAGGGCCTGAGGGCATGGGAATGAACATGCAGGAGCTGTTCGGCCAGTTGATGCCCAAGAAGCCTAAAAAGCGCAAGCTTCCGGTCAAGGAGGCGCGCAAGGCGCTCACGCAGGAGGAAGCGAACAAGCTGATCGACATGGATGATGTCATTGCCGAATCGGTCATTCGGGCGGAGCAGTCAGGCATTATTTTTATCGATGAAATCGACAAAATTGCCAGCCCTTCCAGAGGCTCCGGTCCTGACGTGTCGAGAGAAGGCGTTCAACGGGATATTCTTCCAATCGTAGAGGGATCTACGGTCATGACCAAATACGGCCCTGTTAAAACGGATTATGTCCTGTTTATTGCGGCCGGGGCGTTTCACGTATCCAAGCCTTCGGATCTGATTCCGGAGCTGCAGGGAAGATTCCCGATTCGGGTCGAGCTGACGAGCCTTAGCCTGGAAGATTTTATCAGCATTTTGACTGAGCCGCAGAACGCCTTAACGAAGCAATATACGGCATTGCTGAAAACGGAAGGCATTGAAGTCGAGTTTTCGGCGGAGGCGATTCATGAGCTTGCTTCCATTGCAGCCGATGTGAATCGGAACACGGAAAATATCGGCGCCCGCAGGCTTCATACGATTCTGGAGAAGCTGCTCGAGGACCTGTCGTTCGAGGCGCCGGAGCTGTCGCTGGATTCCATGACGATAACCCCGGAGTACGTAAGGGAAAAATTGGGCAGTATTGCGCAAAATCGCGATTTGAGTCAATATATATTGTAGTTGTTAAGAGTTTTGGGAGGCATAGGAATGAGTTTACTTACAAAGACAAGGACGCTGAACCGACTTCTGCAGCGAGCGGCTGGCAAAACCCTCAGCTTCAGAGAAATGGCGGAAGTGCTGTGCACGACCATACAAACGAATGTGTTCGTGCTCAGTCGGAGAGGAAAAGTGCTTGGTTGCGCGGCAGTAGACGTGTACGACCATGAGTTCATGCGCTCGCTTTCCGCAGAGGAGCTTCGTTTTCCTCAAGACAGCAACGAAAGATTTCTCGAAATGCAGGAGTCGATGACGAATGTGCGTCCGGACCCAGGTGTGTATGAAGCGTTCGCCAAGCTTGGCGATCAGGAGATTATGACAGTCGTTCCCATCAAGGGCGGCGGCGATCGGCTCGGGACGCTTGTGCTTACTAGGCTGGACGGGGAATTCGATGACGAGGATCTGGTGCTTGCCGAATACGGCTCGACGATAGTCGGAATGGAGATTTTGCGAGAACGAGCGGATGAAATCGAACAGGAAGTGCGCAGTCGGGCGGTGGTAGCTGTCGCTATCGGTTCCTTGTCTTTTAGCGAAATGGAAGCGGTCGAGCATATTTTTGAGGAGTTGGATGGCAAGGAAGGTTTGCTAGTCGCCTCCAAAATCGCTGATCGTGTAGGTATAACGCGATCCGTCATCGTTAACGCGCTCCGCAAGCTGGAAAGCGCGGGCGTTATCGAAACACGTTCGCTGGGGATGAAGGGTACCTATATTAAAATTTTGAATCAACAGCTGCTGCAAGAGCTGGATAAATTGAAAAAATAAAGCTATGGGACATTTATCCCATTTGAGTCCTATCTTATAATAAAGATAGGGCTTTTTTCTTATTGTAATAAATTAGGGAATTGTAGAATATTAGGATGTCAGCAAAATTCGACACATGCATCTCATTTTTTTCATTTTTGCTGTCAAACAAAGAAGGAAACACGCCGAATTTGTTGAATACTATGAAAGTGATCTTCTATGTGAAAGTGGTGAAACTAGATGAATTTGTTGAATGGCGCATCCTTCAGACGGATGGAAGGGGCCGTACAGGCAGCCGAAATGAGACAGCGCGTCATTTCTAACAACCTGGCCAACGCAGAAACGCCGCATTTCAAACGATCCGAGGTTGTATTTGAGGATCTGCTCGAGCAATCGATGGGAGCCGGATCGGCAAAGAGGCTTTCCGGTTCGCTTACAAATGAACGACACATCCCGATAGGCAGAGGAACGGCTACTGTACCTTTACCCCAATTGATAACGGATGAAACAACGGCGATGAATAACAATGAAAGCAATGTGGATATTGACCGCGAAATGTCGCTGCTGGCCAAGAATCAGCTAAGCTACAATCTGTATGTGCAACAAATTAACCACGACTTCAGAATGATTCGCACAGGAATCGAAGGGAGAGTTTAAAGGTGAAGCTATCAACTGGCTTTGATATTAGCGCTTCGGCCCTAACCGCGCAGCGATTGCGGATGGATGTAATCACCTCCAATATCGCTAACGCCGAAACAACCCGGGGCAGCTTCGTTAATGGGCAGTTTCAGCCTTACAAACGAAAGATGGTTGTCGTCGAGCCGATACAGACCTCCTTCTCAAGCATATTGTCCAAGCAAATGAATGCCAATTCGGCAGCTCAGGGCGTAAAAGTCACGAGTATTCGGGAGGATCAGTCGCCTAACAAGCTGGTCTACAACCCTACGCATCCCGACGCGAATGCAGAAGGCTACGTTAGCATGCCGAATGTCGATGTCATGAAGGAAATGGTTGATATGATTGCTGCGTCACGCTCCTATGAAGCGAACGTTACCGCGCTTAATGCAACCAAATCGATGTTTGTCAAAGCGTTGGAAATAGGCAAATAAGCATACAAGCATAGGAGGAATGGATAATGATTCAGCCGCTGTCGATCGGATCAGCCGTGCAACCTAAACTGACGGATGCCAAGACCATTCAGCAAGCGACGCCCGCGGAGCTCACTCAATCTTTTGGCCAATATTTGCAAACCGCTATTGATCAGGTTAGCGCCCAAGAAAAAAATGTCCATAAGCTTAACGATAAGTACTTGGTCGGCGAAGTGGATG
Organism: Paenibacillus sp. SY21-1; assembly: GCF_005222705.1. Classification (GTDB taxonomy): domain Bacteria; phylum Bacillota; class Bacilli; order Paenibacillales; family Paenibacillaceae; genus Pristimantibacillus. The sequence continues at coordinate 155,035 of NZ_STGF01000008.1, forward strand.
TGACAAAAGTATTGATTGCGTCGGAGCAAGCGCAGTTAAGCCTGCAACTAACCTCCCAAATTCGCAACAAAGTAGTAGAAGCCTATCAAGAAATGATGCGTATGCAAATTTGATAGACCTTTGGACCTAGCATAGAGATTGGGTGAGGTGACAACGTGAACGAAAGAATCGCCCAATATCGAACGAGGCTTACGCAATTCTGGAGCCAAATGGGCAAAAAGCAAAAAATATGGTTAGGCGCATCGTTGGCAGCCATTGTGCTGACGATCGTATTATTAACGGTTGTATTTTCCAGAACAGAATACGAGATTGCATTTCAAAATCTGGATTCTACGGATGCCGCAGCCATTATGAACGCTCTGGATGGGAGCGGGATCCCATATCAGCTTGGTGACAACGGCAAAAGCATCTCCGTTCCAAGCAAGGTAGCTTCGCGGGTCAAAGTCGATATCGGTTCGCAAGGTCTCGTTCAAAACGGATCGATCGGGTTTGACGCCTTTAACACAAGCTCGACGCAATTCGGAACGACGGAAAATGAATTCAACGTTAAATATTTGAACGCGTTGAATGGAGAAGTGCAGCAGCTGCTTAACGCGATGCAAGGGGTGCAGAGCTCCAAGGTGCTGATTAATCTGCCCAAGGAAAGCGTGTTTTTGTCGCCTGAAGACGAAGAACAGGCTTCCGCATCCATCATGCTGCAATTTATGGCGGGTTACCGTCCAAGTCAGCAGGAGGTAGACGGGTATTACAACCTTGTCAAAACTGCTGTTCCCAAGCTTGCTATTGCTGATATTACGATTTCAAGCCCGCAAGGCGAGCTTACATACTCTGAAGCTGGAGCTGTTGCGGCTGGAAGCACCAGTGCCGCTGACACTCAATTCAAAATCAAGCGCAAGTACGAATCGGAACTCAAAAAAGATATTCAAGAGTTTCTAAGCCTTATCGTCGGAGAGGACAATGTGGTCATCCAAGTGTCCAGCACGATGAATTTCGACGCGAAGCGTACCGAAGAAACGCTCTACAGGCCGCTTGAGAACAACAATAACAACGGCGTCGTTCGAAGCGAGGAAATTAACAGCAACACGGCGACAGGAAGCAACGCTACCCCGGGCGGAGTTACCGGCACCGGAGAAACGGATGTTCCCGGTTACGAGGCGGGCTCCGCAGGAGACAGCACCTCCGAGTCGAATTCGACCGTCCGCAACTATGAAATCGATACGATCAACAACAGCATCGTGTCGTCGCCGTTTGTTTTAAAGGATCTTAATATTAGTATCGGCATCGAGGCTGCAGAATTGAATGAGGAAGGCAGCAGAGAAGCAATTTTAAATTATTTGACTGGAATTGTAAGAGCGCAGCTTGCCGATTCCGGACAAGATGTAAACGATGACGCATTGGTTGCGAGAAAAGTTGCACTTATTTCCAGAACGTTTGCAGCATCGGCAGATGCGAATCAAGGCGCAGGCTTGTCGATGCCTTGGATTATCGGACTTGGGGCAGCCGCGCTCGCTATTATCGGCGGACTCGTGTACGTTATTATGCGCAGACGGAAAAGGCAGGAAATTGAAGAGGCGATTCCGGAAGAGCCGGCGAAGGTTGAATATCCAACGCTGGATCTGGAAAGCACAGGAAATGAAAATCAAGCCCGCAAAAATCTTGAAACGCTCGCTAAGCGCAAACCGGAAGAGTTCGTTAACCTTCTCCGCACATGGCTCGTGGACGAATAGGAGTGGTTTAAATGTCTAAAATGATGCAAGGACTGACTGGCAGGCAGAAAGCGGCCATTTTGCTTATTACGCTTGGTCCGGAGGTATCGGCTCAAATTTTCAAACATTTGCGCGAAGAGGAAATCGAGCAGTTGACGCTCGAAATCGCCAACGTCCGCAAAGTTGACAGCATGGATCGAGAAACGATTCTAAGCGAGTTTCATCAAATTTGCATGGCACAGGAATATATCACGCAAGGCGGCATCACATACGCCAAGGATATTCTTGAGAAGGCGCTCGGCGAACAAAAGGCGCTTGAGGTCATTAACAGGCTGACTGCGACGCTGCAAGTAAGGCCGTTCGATTTCGCCCGCAAGGCGGAACCGACCCAAATTCTGAACTTTATTCAGAACGAAAACGCGCAGACCATCGCCCTTGTCTTGTCTTATTTGCAAGCCGATCAATCCTCGCACATTTTGTCCTCGCTGCCGCAGGAAAAGCAGGCGGAGGTTGCGCGGCGGATTGCGCTTATGGACAGCACGTCCCCGGAAGTCATTTCGCAAGTGGAACGCGTGCTGGAGCAGAAGCTGTCGGCAACGGTAACGCAGGATTACACGAATGCAGGCGGTATCGATTCGATCGTTCAGATTTTGAACGGCGTCGACCGCGGTACAGAAAGAACGATCCTCGATGCGCTTGAAATTCAGGACCCCGAGCTGGCGGAAGAAATCAAAAAACGGATGTTTGTGTTCGAGGATATCGTCAACATCGACAACCGTTCCATTCAACGGATTATTCGCGATATCGAAAGCGCCGATCTGCAGCTTGCGCTTAAAGTTTCGAGCGATGAAGTTCGGGAGTCGATTTTCCGCAACATGTCCAAACGGATGGCCGAAACGTTCAAGGAAGAAATGGAATACATGGGCCCGGTTCGCCTTCGCGACGTAGAAGAAGCTCAAACCCGCATCGTAGCTACAATCCGTCGACTCGAGGAGTCGGGAGAAATCATTATCGCACGTGGCGGAGGAGACGATATCATTGTCTAATTTGATTAAATCCGCAAGCGTTGTTTCCGTTGAGCAATTGCGCCAGCTGCAGATCTTTTATCAGCACCAGCAAGAGCAGCAGACGCAGGAGGAGCATGTGAGCGAAAGCGAGCCTGCGCCGGATGAAGAAACGATTTCTCTGCGGGATCAAATTATTAGCGACGCCCAGTCGTTCGCCGAAGAACGGTTGCGTGAAGCGTCACAGGAGAGCGAGCGATTGCTTGCCGAAGCCGAGCAGCAAATAGAGGTCTGGTGGCTTGAGAAGCGCGCCGAGGATGAAGAGGCGGCCGAAGCGACAAGACAAGAGGGCTTTGAGCAAGGATATGCGCAGGGCGCGCTCCAAGCCGAGCAAGAAATGCGCGAGCAATGGGAGCAGAAGCTGGAAGAAGCGTCCTCGGTGCTCAAAGCGGCGTATGCAATGAGAGAACAAATCATTCAAGAGGCTGAACCCTTCCTCGTTGAATTAAGCAGCGCGATTGCCGAAAAAATTATGGATCAGCAGCTGACGCTGCAGCCGGAAATTGCCATCGGACTCATTCGCAAGTCTTTGTCCAGACGGAGAGAGCAAGGCGTTATTACGCTTTGCGTGTCGCCGTCGCAGCTTTCATTTGTGCAGGCAGCGAGGGAAGAGCTGCTGTTGTCGATCGATTCTCAAGCCGAGCTGCAAATATTGCCGGATTCCACGGTCAAGGACAGCGGCTGCGTCATTCGTTCCGCCTTTGGCAGCATTGACGCGCGACTGGATACCCAGCTTGCCGAAATTAAACGCGAGTTGATCCATCTGGCACATCACAGCGGCGAAGAACGGAGCGGTGCGGATGAAGACCATTAAGCTTGATGCGCTGAAGTATATCGAGCATCTTCAACCGATTGATCCCATTCGCGTAAACGGCAAGGTGACGCAGGTTATTGGCCTTACGGTCGAGTCGGAAGGACCGGATTCCAGCATCGGCGATGTTTGCCTAATTTACCCTTCAAAAGGCGCGAAGCCGATCAAGTCGGAGGTCGTGGGCTTTCGCGACAATAAGGTCATTCTGATGCCTCTAGGCGAGCTGCATGCGATCAGCCCCGGCTGCGATGTCGTTGGGACCGGCAAGCCATTATCGGTGCAGGTTGGCTCGGAGCTGCTTGGCAAAGTGCTCGACGGGCTCGGAAATCCGCTTGACGGTTCCTTCTTGCCACGGCGGATGCCGCATTATTCGACCCACAACGAGCCAAGCAATCCGCTTATGCGTCCACGCGTCATTGAACCGCTCAGCATCGGCGTAAAAGCGATCGACGGCTTGCTCACGGTCGGACGCGGCCAGCGTGTCGGTATTTTTGCAGGCTCGGGCGTTGGAAAAAGTACGCTGCTCGGCATGATTGCCCGCAATACGTCGGCTGACGTCAACGTCATAGCATTGATCGGAGAGCGCGGCCGCGAGGTGCTGGAGTTTATGGAGAAGGATCTGGGACCGGAAGGTCTTGCCCGCTCCGTCGTTATCGTCGCTACGTCAGATCAGCCGGCGCTTATTCGCATGAAGGGCGCGTTGATCGCAACGTCCATTGCAGAATATTTTCGCGATCGCGGTTTAAACGTTATGCTGATGATGGACTCGGTAACCCGCTATGCGATGGCGCTTCGCGAGGTAGGATTGGCCATCGGCGAGCCGCCTGCGACAAGGGGCTATACGCCTTCGGTTTTTGCGGCGCTGCCTAAGCTGCTTGAACGGGCAGGTACAGGCCCGACAGGCTCCATCACAGCATTCTATACGGTTCTCGTCGACGGCGACGATATGAACGAGCCGATTGCCGACGCCGTGCGCGGCATATTGGACGGCCATATCGTGCTTAGCCGGCATCTGGCGCACAAGGGACATTTCCCTGCCATCGATGTGCTGGCATCCGTAAGCCGCGTCATGAAGGAAATTGTGACGGAAGAGCAGCAGGATGCGGCGAACGAATTAAAGAAGCTGCTCGCTATTTATAAAGATTCGGAAGACTTGATTAATATTGGGGCGTACCAGCGAGGATCGAATGCGGAAATTGATAACGCGCTTGCTTCTATTGATGCGATCCATGCTTTTACAAGGCAGAAAACGACGGAAAAGGTAAGTCTGGAAGAGGCTCAACAACATTTACTGACAAATTTTCATAGGAGCTGAACCTGTCCATGGCATCATTTCGCTATTCGTTTCAGAAGGTTGTTGATCTAAAGGCCAGCGAAAAAATGCAGGCGGAATGGCTTCTTTCCTCCGCTATTGGAGCATTGGCGGCTGAGGAGCTGTCACTCGAGCAGCTTAGATCCGAGCAGCATCAGTGGGAACAGCGGCTCATCGACGCCTCCTTGCAGGCGGTTTCCCTTCAGGAATTGCAGATGATTCAGCAGTATGTCGAGTATTTGGCTGCCTGCATTGTGAACAAGCTTGCGGACGTCGTTCAGGCACAGAACGCGGTGGAGCGCAGGCGCGGCAAGCTGTCCGACAAAATGAAGGACGAGAAGGTCTGGCTCAAGGCGAAGGAGCATGCTCATGAGCGCTTCCGCCATTCGATGCAGTTGAAGGATCAGAATGAGCTGGACGAATTGGCAAGTGTCCGCTTCATGCTATCGGCCCCGTGAACTGATGCGTATGACCAGCTAGAGGGAGTGGATGAAAGTGGCTCAACCTGAAACGGAGAAACAGGGCTACAGCGCAATTGAAAGAACGATGTTTCTAATGACGCCGATTTTGTTTGCAATCGTGCTGTTAGGTGTGCTGTATACGTTATTTAATATCGATTTTCGCAACAAGGTGCTCGAGGTGGGACAATCCGTGCCGGGTCTGAGAGACGTGCTTCCTGCGCCAGAGGTTGCCGAAGGCGAGCTGAACGACGCAGATTTAAGAAACGCCAACCTTTCGGCCAAGCTTGCCGATTTGCAGTCCAAGCTGACTTCCGTGGAATCGGAGCTCGCTGCGGCTAACCAGACGAAGGCGTCGCTGGAGCAGGAAATCAAGACGCTGCAAGCCGACAATTCCGCATTGAAGACGACCGACGAGGATGAAGGACTCGATGCAGAGCAGTATCAGGCGAAAATTCAAGAGCTGTCCAGCATGATGGCCAAAATAACGCCAAGCAAGGCCGCGCCGATTTTGCAAAGCATGTCGCTTGATGAAATGGTGCTCGTACTGGCTAATATGCGTCCGGATGACCGGGTGCGTATATTGGAGAAGATGAACCCTCAGACGGCGGCAGACGCGGTTATGAAGCTTAAGGACAACGTTGCTGCGAAGGACTTGCAAATCGCGGCTTTGCAGGCGAGGGTCAATGCCAATAAGGCTAACGAAGCCAAAGCGGCTTCGTCCGTGCTCGATCAGGAGCAGCTTGCCGCTACATTCGGGTCGATGGATGCCAAAAGCGCCGCCGAGCTGCTGATTAAAATGGTAGATGTGAGCCCAAGCAAGGTGCAGCGTATTTTGAACGCCGTTGACAATACGATCAGATCGTCCATTCTAGCCGAAATGTCGGCTATCAACGATTCGGTAACCGCACAGCTCGTAACCAAGCTGATGGCGGGAAGCTAGCGGTTGGACACTCCTGGTAGAGAAAGGAGGTGAAAAATATGGAAATGGTCGTAACGCAATCAGCTGGCACTGCCGCTCAGACGGTTGCTCCAAGCGGGAATGTAAAAGGTCAAGCAGGCGAAAACGGAGCTTTCCAGCAGGTGCTTGTTCAGCAAATGAATGGCGGAGGCGCTGCAGCGGCAAACACCCAAACGGCTCCCGTAATGGTTGTCGCTGCCGGCGAGGGAAACGCATCTGCAGACGGGCTGCTTCAGCTTTCTCTTGAGGACCTGATGGCGATGATTGACGGCCTAATTGATGGGCTATTGGAATCGGGCGATGCTCAGCAGGAGGCCGAAACGGACGTATCCGATGAGCAGCTTGACCAATTACAGGCAGCTCTGGACCAGCTAAGCTCTTTGCTGGCGCTGCTCGGCGTGCCGATTCAACGCGTGACGCAAATGCAGGTAGATGGCGCTTCGGATTCCGTACAGGCGGCACAGGCGATTCCGGCGACAGAGCAAGCGGCTCAATTGCGCAATCAGCTTCAGGACCAGCTGCTTCAACTGCAAACGCTGCTGCAGCAAGGGAATGCCAAGCATACGCAGCAGGACCCGCTTACCTGGCTAGGCAAGCAAGTGGAGACGCTGGCAGCAACGCTGGCTGGCGAGCCGAAGGCGGATCAGGCCAAATCGGCAAAAGCCGAAGGATTCGCGCAGCAGCTGTTTGTAGCGCAGTCCGAGACGGCTTCCAAAGACGCTGGAGGATTGCTGCAACGCTTGAATTCGCAAGCTGTGCATCCTTTGATCTGGAATGGCCAAGCAGCAGCGGATTCGGCTATGGCGGGTCAGGAACAGCTTCAATCGCCTGCAGGCGAGGTTGTGACGTTTACGGCAGGAGCTCATGCTTTTGACAGCCAACGCGCGCTTACTCAACTGGTCGCAAACAGCGCTCCGGCAGCTGCAACCTACGTAGCCGCCGATGACTTTGCGCAATCGATGACGGGACTGATCGTGCAAAAATTTGACGTTTCGACGCTGAACGGACTTTCGGAAGCGAAGCTGATGCTGTTCCCTGAGCATTTGGGACAGGTAGATGTCAAAATCACGATGCAGAACGGTTTATTGACTGCAGTATTCCAGACCGATACAGCCATGGCGAAGGATATGCTGGACAATCAGATGGCTCAGCTTCGTCTCGCTCTGCAGTCCCAGGGCTTGAACGTGGACAAGCTTGAGGTGTCGCAAGGGCAATCCGCATCCCAGCTGGCTGGAGAGCATAGAGGCAATGGCGGACAGCAGCAGCATACTTCAAGACAGGCCTCCGGCAGCGATAACGGGTCCGTCGATTCGGTTTTTGAAGCCGAAGTGGTCGAACAGGCCGCAGCTCACGGATTAGGCTTCGGTAGAGCTATCAACGTCAAGGCGTAGCGCGGCAAGGGAGAGCATGCAGGACAGGAGGTGAGCAAAGTTGGCTGACGCAATTTCCACACGCTCCATTTGGCCCAATTACAGTACGCAAAATGTGCAAAATGCGGCAAAAAGCGAAAAAAGCGATACGCTCGGCAAAGACCAGTTCCTTCAAATCCTGATTACTCAGCTTCGCAATCAGGACCCGATGCAGCCTTTGCAGGACAAGGAGTTTATTGCCCAAATGGCGCAGTTTACTTCCGTAGAGCAATTGACCAATATGAATACCGCCCTGAATTTGCTTCGGCAAAATATCGGCTCGGCATCAAGTCTGATCGGCAAAGCGGTGCAATGGAACGAACAGGATGCAGCAGGTCAGTCCTACACCTATCAGGGCATCGTAGAGGCTATCTTGTCAAAGGATGGCAGCCTGTATGCAGCTGTAGGCGGAGCGGAGGTTCCGCTCGATTATATTTCCTCCATCGCGGCCGAAGGCAGCTTAGGAGAGCAGCCTGAACAATCGCCTTCGTCTTCGGATGGTTCGTCGGAGGAGGCAGGAGAGGCATGAGTGAGCAAATAAGAATTGGTCATATGTTTCCGATGAAGGCAGCGCCGCTGCAAGGAGCCAGGCCGTCCTCACGTTCGGCTCAGCCATTTCAGACCATGCTTGAGGCTGAAAGCTTGAAGTTCAGCCAGCATGCGGAGGCTCGCATGAAGCAGCGAGGCATACAGCTTCAGCCTGAATCGCTGTCGCAAATTGTTCATGCGGTCGAAGAAGCGGCTGCCAAAGGCGCCCAGGATTCGCTCATCGTCTACCGGGATATCGCTATGATTGTGAATGTACCGAGCAGGACGGTCGTTACCGCCATGGACGGAAGACAAATGAAAAGCAATCTTTTTACCCAAATCGACAGCGCGATTATTTTGCCATAGGCTGGACCTTTTGAAGGAGGCCTCGGCTGCGGACCGACTGAAGCAGCCGTTTAGAAGCGCTGGCCCGACATTTGGCCAAACTACTTTCAACTATTCCGCTTACAATCAGGAGGGACATCGTTACATGTTAAGATCGATGTATTCAGGCGTATCAGGCATGCGCGGTTTTCAGACGAAGCTTGACGTTATCGGCAATAATATCGCGAATGTCAACACGGTGGGCTTCAAGGCCGGACGGGTCATGTTCAAAGACATTCTCAGCCAGACGGTTGCCGGCGTAACGGCGCCGGAGGATGGCGTACGCGGCGGTATCAATGCCAAGCAGATCGGACTAGGCGTTTCGATCGGCTCCATCGACACCGTGCATACGGCCGGCAGCGCAATGACGACAAACCAGCCGACAGACTTGCGTCTTGACGGAGACGGATTCTTCGTTGTCAGAGCGAACGAGGAATCGGAAATGCTTCTCACGCGCGCCGGAAATTTCACGCTTGATTCCAGCAGGCAGCTTGTTACCGGAGACGGCTATTTTGTACTGGATTCGGGAGGAGCGCCTATCGTGCTCGACGAAGCCATTACAGCGTTCTCCATTGGACAAGATGGAACGATCATGGGCGTAACCGCAGACGGAACCGAGGCTGTCGCACAAATCGGCGTGGCGAGGGTTGTTAACCCGAGCGGTCTCGAAAAGCTTGGCGGCAATATGTATCGGGTAACGGCGAATGCCAACCCTGATGCCGCGATTGAAGATTTTCTGTCGTTTGCGGGTGATCCGGAGTTTGGCACAGGCGCTATTATTTCCGGTCAGCTTGAGATGTCGAACGTTGACCTGACGGCTGAATTTACGGAAATGATCGTGGCGCAAAGGGGGTTCCAAGCCAACTCCCGAATCATTACCACTTCTGACGAAATCCTTCAAGAGGTCGTCAATCTGAAACGATAGTAAGGGATAACCGCAGGGAGGCTTCTCGCCTCCCCTAGGCGCGAGGGGGGTTACTGATGATTACCGTAACGCGTTTAAACGGTACCAAGGTTACGATTAACGCTCTGTTAATTGAAGTGATAGAAGAGTCAGCCGACACGGTTATAACGCTTACGACAGGCAAAAAGCTCGTTGTAAAGGAAAAGACCGCAGAGCTGAAGCAATTGAACAGTCAGTTTCTGCAATCCATAGGCCTCGTTGCAGCGGCCCAGATACATGAGCAGACGGAGGGGCCATAAGCATGAAAAAGATGTTGCCATGGTTGATTACCATTTTGTTAGCTATTACGTTGATTGCGATCGTTGCCATTATCTTGTATAAAACATTGTTTGTGGACACGAAGGAGCCGGGAACCGAACCGATCAAGGTGGAGCAGTTATCGGCAACCGAGCGGGTGGAAGTGACGTCGGAGCTTAAAGACGTCAAACGCAATCTCAAGGACTTGAATTACCTTGTTGTAGTAAGCTTTGCGTTTCAGTTGGACAGCAAAAAGGCAAAAGAGGATTTTGACAAAATAATCGATATTGAGATCAGACCGATCGTGAATCGCGTCCTGGCCGACTTGAAGGTGGAAGAACTGGAAGGCTCGCAAGGAGAAGATCTGCTGGAATCCAAGCTTCTGAACCTCATTACGCCTGTTGTTACAAAAGGCAAGCTGATCAAAGTCGAAATTACGAACATTCAAATCGTTGAGGTTTAACGAGCTGACCGACATTCCTCGAAGGAGGTGAGATATTTGGTTGATGTTTTATCGCAAAATGAGATTGATGCGCTGCTTGCCGCCTTGTCCTCCGGAGAAATGGATGCCGAGGATTTAAAAAAGGAAGAGATTACCCGTAAGGTGAGTGTGTATGATTTCAAGCGCGCTGTTCGATTTTCGAAGGATCACATCCGTAGCTTGACACGCATTCACGAAAACTTCGCGCGATATTTAACAACCTATTTCTCAGCGCAACTCCGCACGTTCGTTCAGATTAATGTCGTGCAGGTCGAGCAGCTGCCGTATGACGAATTTATTCGCTCAATACCGAAGATGACCATTCTGAACATCTTTGAAGCGGAACCGCTGGAAGGTAGAATGGTTTTGGAAATTCACCCCAATGTAGCTTATGCGATGCTTGATCGCATGCTCGGTGGACAAGGCGTTGCGCCTTCGAAAATTTCCAACATGACTGAGATAGAAACGATAGTGATGGAGCGAATATTCAGCCGTACGTTTGAGAGTTTGCAAGAGGCGTGGAAGACGGTTCTCGACATGTCGCCAAGGCTAGAGGCGCTTGAGACAAATCCGCAATTCATGCAGATTGTATCGCCAAACGAAACGATAGCGCTAATATCATTCAGCACGAAAATCGGCGATACGACAGGGATGATCAATCTTTGTATCCCGCACGTCGTCATAGAGCCGATTATGGGTAAACTATCAGCGCATCATTGGTTCGTCTCTCAGAAAAAAGAGCGGGCTCCGGAAGAGGTTGAAATGCTGGAGCAGCGGCTTCAGAAGGCGAAGCTGCCGATCGTGGCGGAGCTAGGTGAATCCGCCATCACGATTAAGGAGTTTCTAGGGCTGAATGTTGGCGACGTCATATCCTTAAATAAATCGGTTGGCGAAGGGCTGTCCATTAAAGTGGGCGATAAGCTGAAGTTTATCGGCAGTCCAGGATCGGTCAAGGATCGTTTGGCCGTACAGTTGGATGAGGTTATCAGCGAAGGAGTGGAAGAAGAGAATGACGAGTAAGGACTATTTGTCGCAAGAGGAAATCGATGCGTTGCTTCGTCAGTCTGCTGGCGAGCCGGAACCTGCGGCAGCTCCTGCCGGCGAAGCTGTATTGTCCGATTTTTTATCCTCGCTGGAACAAGACGCTCTGGGTGAAATCGGCAATATTACTTTTGGCAGCGCGGCAACTGCACTTTCCACACTTCTGGGCAAAAAGGTTGATATTACGACCCCTCAAGTCACGCTAGTGATGAAAGAAGAGCTTGGCGATATTTTTCCCAAGCCTCATGTAGCTGTCAGCGTTCAATATGTGGACGGCTTTCAAGGAATCAATTCCCTCGTCATCAAAACGAAGGATGCGCAGATTATTGCCGATCTTATGCTTGGCGGAGACGGTGAGGTCAAAGACGAGGAATTAAACGAGATTCATATTAGCGCGGTGCAGGAAGCAATGAACCAGATGATGGGTTCTTCCGCGACCTCGATGTCTACCATTTTTAATCGATTTGTTAATATATCGCCTCCGGGCATTGATATTCTTAATGTCGACAACGGAGATGGAATGGATCATCTGCCGCCGGTTGAAATGTTCATAAAAATTTCATTCCGTCTTACGATCGGGGATTTAATCGATTCCACCATCATGCAGCTGCTGCCGATTTCGTTTGCAAGGCAGATGGTCGACATCCTGATGGGCAACGTTGAGGAAGAGCCGCAAGCGGTCAGCGCGCCTACACCAGCGCCGGCTCCGGTCGAGGCAGCAGCACCGCCGATGCCAAGTCAGGCAGAGGCTATGCAGCAAGCAGCAGCGGCAGCAGCCCATATGAACGCGGTGCCGCCGCAAATGGGCCAACCGATGTACCCGCCGCAGGGAGTGCCGCCGATGGGGTATCCGCAGATGCCGCAAATGCCGCAAATGCCGCAGATGGGCTATCAGCCGCCGCCGCAGGGCTACGATTACTCCATGCAGCCGCCAGGGCCGCATACGTATGGACAGGCGGTCAATCGAAACGTAAATGTGCAGCCGGTTCAGTTCGGAAGCTTCGGAAATCAGCAATATCAAATGCCGGACGAGACGAACCTCAATTTACTTCTCGACATACCGCTTAAAGTCACTGTAGAATTAGGAAGGACCCAGAAGCAAATTAAAGATATTTTGGAGCTGTCTCAGGGATCGATTATCGAGCTGGACAAGCTTGCCGGTGAACCGGTCGATATTCTCGTCAACAACAAGCTGATTGCCAAAGGCGAAGTTGTCGTTATCGATGAGAATTTCGGGGTAAGGGTAACGGATATCGTAAGCCAATGGGACCGGATTCAAAAATTACAATAGCATCCTAGGAGGATAACAAAGATGGCAAACCGCATTCTTATCGTAGACGACGCAGCATTTATGCGAATGATGATTCGCGACATTTTATCGAAGAACGGCTACGAGGTCGTCGGTGAAGCCCAAGATGGCGCTCAGGCGGTCGAGAAATACAAGGAACTTAAACCGGATTTGACGACAATGGATATTACGATGCCGGAGATGGACGGAATTTCGGCTCTTAAAGAAATCAAGAAGCTGGACGGCAATGCCAAAGTCATTATGTGTTCCGCTATGGGGCAGCAAGCGATGGTTATCGACGCGATTCAAGCAGGAGCCAAAGACTTTATTGTTAAACCGTTCCAGGCTGACCGTGTAATAGAAGCGATTAAGAAGACGCTCGGTTAGGCGGCTCAGCCCATGTTGCGTAAATGTTCGCACATTCTGGCGGCAGTTGCTCTTGGAATGGCGATTGGGCCAGGCGCTCTGGCTGCCGCCGAAACGGGCGGCAGCGGCCAGGCTAACCAGAATGAAGAGATTGAGAGCTTTATATCGCCAAACATGACAGGCAGTCTCCTTTGGGTAATTGTTTCGCTTGCTATCGTCATTACCCTTATCGTTTTGCTCATCAAGTGGCTATCCGTACGAAACCGCTCATGGGGAGCCAATCGCTCCATGCGCTCGCTTGGCGGAGTGGCGCTTGGACAGAACAACTCGCTGCAAGTTGTGGAAATTGCCGGCAAGGTGTACATAGTTGGAGTTGGGGAAAATGTTACGTTAATTGATAAAGTGGACGATGAGGAGGAAGCTCGCTCTGTTATCGCTGCGTTGGAAAGACAGCCGGACGCAATCTGGCCGATGAATCTCGCCTCAGGCATGCTAGGCAAGCTGAAAAGGCGAGAGGGGGCGGACCAGCCCGAGCCTTCCAAGGAGCAGTGGAACCAGAGCTCTTCCTTCCAGAGTCTGCTGCAAAGCAAGCTCGATCAGCAGGCTGACCGGAAGCAACAGCTGGAAACCTTGCTGCAGGACTCAAAAACAAACGAACGGTTGATGGATGATGAAAAATAAGTTTTGGTTGTCGCTGCTGGTTGTTCAGCTTGGCGTTGTTCTGCTCTCCGGTCAGGCATTTGCCCAGGCGATACCGGACGTATCGATCAACATCGGCGGCGGGGACGGAGAAGCGCAAGGAACGAGTGCGCTGTCGCTCTTGTTGCTCATCACCGTGCTCAGTATCGCTCCAGCCATTCTGGTGCTGATGACCAGTTTTACAAGAATCGTCATCGTGCTCGGTTTTGTCAGAACGTCGCTTGGAACCCAGATGATGCCGCCCAATCAGGTGCTGATCGGTCTTGCGATGTTTCTCACCTTCTTTATTATGGCTCCTACCTTTGCACAGGTGAATGAGGTTGCCTTGCAGCCCTATTTGAAAGGTGAAATCTCGCAAACGGAGGCTTTTGAAGAGGCTGCCGTGCCTATGAAGAAGTTTATGTTCTCTCATACGAGGGAAAAGGATTTGCTGTTGTTCATGAACTATACCCAGACGGAGAAGCCGGAAAGCTATGAAGACATTCCGATTACGGTATTGATCCCCGCCTATGCGATCAGTGAACTGAAAACGGCATTTCAGATGGGCTTTATGATTTTTATTCCGTTTCTTGTCATTGATATGATTGTGGCCAGTACGTTGATGGCCATGGGGATGATGATGCTTCCGCCGGTTATGATCTCGCTGCCGTTCAAGCTTTTGCTGTTTGTATTGGTAGATGGCTGGTATTTAATCGTCAAATCGTTATTGCTCAGTTTCAACACGGGATGACACAAGGAGGAGAGCTTAATGAGTGCTGACTTCATCATCGGTTTGGCGGGAGAAGCCGTCTACGTCGTCTTGAAGGCCAGTGCGCCGATGCTCGCTCTTGCTTTGATCGTAGGTTTGCTTGTCAGTATTTTTCAAGCCACTACGCAAATTCAGGAGCAGACGTTGGCGTTTGTTCCGAAAATTGTGGCCGTGTTTATCTCCATAATCGTTTTTGGTCCGTGGATTCTAAATACGATAGTCGATTTCACCTACAATCTACTGAATAATCTTCACCAATACATCGGTTAGGTTGTGAGTGAATGAATGCAATCGTACAAGGGTTTCCTATTTTTTTGCTAATCTTTTGTCGAATAACTGCATTTTTCGTCGTAGCTCCGGTTTTTTCGTCGCGTGGCGTTCCGAATGTGTTTAAAATCGGTCTCGGTTTTTTTATCTCCTTTATCGTATTTTTAACCTATGGGATGCAGCAGACGATCGTGCCGGACGCCGAATATGTGTTAGTTGTCATTCGCGAATTGTTGATTGGCTTATTGATGGGGTATGTCGTCTATTTGTTTTTTTCCGTCGTGCAATCGGCGGGCGCTTTTATGGATTTGCAGGTAGGATTTGCGATGGCAAACATCGTAGATCCGCATACCGGCGTCTCTGCTCCGTTGCTCGGCAATTTTAAATATATGATGCTCATCGTTATTTTTCTAATGATGAACGGACATCATTTCTTGCTTACTGGGTTGATGGACAGCTACAAATGGATTCCGATCGACAACGAATTGTTCAGCAGGCTTATGAGCGGCGGCGTAACGGACTTTTTGACCAGAACGGTAGCAAGTACGTTCTTGCTCGCGGTTCAACTCGCGGCTCCGTTAGTTGTAGCGATGTTTCTTACGGACGTAGGGCTGGGCTTTTTAACAAAAACTGCGCCGCAGTTCAACGTTTTTGTAATCGGAATACCGCTGAAGCTTCTTATCGGCATGGTGCTGCTGATCCTGCTGATGCCGGGCATCGCCAGTTTGTTTGAAACGCTGTTTTCCATTATGTTCAATTCGCTCGAGCAGCTGCTCGGGATCATCCAGGGGCCGCCTGAAGGGTAACGGAGGTATCGGTTATGAGCCAATTCCGCTTGAAGATGAATCTTCAATTGTTCAGCGGAGAGAAGACGGAACAGGCAACGCCCAAAAAGAAAGCTGATGCGCGAAAAAAGGGACAGGTTGCCAAGTCCAACGATCTTCCGGGTTCATTTGTTTTATTGGCTATATTTCTGACCCTGATGATGCTCGGGGACTATTTCAAGCAGCATATTCTCATGTTATTTGGGAATTTGTTTGAGGATTGGCTGCTCATGGACCTGACGGCCGGCAACGTCATGACGCTTTTCAATGATGTGACGTGGGAGCTTCTGCTCATATTGATGCCAATCTTTGCTGTGGCTATGGTGATCGGCTTAGTCGGCAACATCGTACAATTCGGTTTTCTGCTGACTGGCGAGCCGCTTCAGATGAAGCTAAGCAAGTTAAATCCGCTTAATGGCTTCAAGCAGATTTTTTCTGCCAGAACTCTGGTCGAATTTTTGAAAAGCGTTTTGAAGCTGCTCATAATCGGCATCCTGGTTTACAGCGTAATCGCCAAAGAATGGGAACGTATTCTCATGCTGGCCAGCTTACCGATCCAGCAGATTTTTACCTTTACAGCAGGACTTGCCTTGAATCTTGGCATTCAGACGGGAGCGGTGCTCGCTGTGCTCGCCTTCGCCGATTATATGTACCAGCGCTACGAGCACGCCAAAAGCTTGCGGATGTCCAAGCAAGATATTAAGGATGAATACAAGAAGTCGGAGGGCGACCCGCTTATTAAAGGAAAGATTCGTGAGCGGCAGCGCCGCATGGCGATGCAGCGCATGATGCAAGAGGTCCCGAAAGCGGATGTCATCATTACAAACCCGACGCATTTCGCCATCGCCCTGAAATATGACGCTTCAAAGATGGAGGCTCCTACGATTATTGCGAAGGGGATGGACCACGTCGCATTAAAAATCAGGGAAGTGGCGCGCGAGCACGACATCATCATGATGGAGAACAAGCCGCTTGCAAGAGCGCTTTATGAGCGCGCGGAAATCGGAGACGCCATACCTCCGGATTTGTTCCAGGCTGTTGCGGAAATTCTCGCTCATGTATATAAACTAAAGGGCCGTGTGAAATCGTCTTAATCTAGCGGGAGGAGGCTGCATCATGAAACTTAAAGATTTTATTATTCTATTCGGAGTAATCGGCATTGTCCTCATGATGATCATCCCGATCCCGGTCCTGCTGCTCGACGTACTTATTATCTTGAACATTTCCATTGCGCTTATGATTCTCCTAATTGCGATGAATACAAAGGAAGCGTTGGATTTCTCGATCTTCCCGGCCGTCCTGCTCATTACAACCTTGTTCCGGCTGGCGCTCAACATTTCGACAACCCGTAATATTTTGCAGCATGCCGAAGCGGGGGAAGTCGTAGCAACGTTCGGAAGCTGGGTTGGCGGCGGCCAGATTGCGATTGGTTTTATCGTCTTTCTCATTCTCGTGGTCGTGCAGTTCATCGTGATTACAAAGGGCTCCGAGCGGGTTGCGGAAGTTGCAGCCCGATTTACGCTCGATGCGATGCCGGGCAAGCAGATGAGTATTGACGCTGACTTGAATGCCGGTCTGATCAACGAGCAGCAAGCGAAAGAGCGCCGCTCCAAGATCGAACGCGAAGCCGACTTCTACGGAGCGATGGACGGCGCGAGCAAGTTCGTAAAAGGGGACGCCATTGCCGCCATCATCATGCTCATTATTAACCTCATTGGCGGTTTTGTAATCGGCATGACGGTTCACGGCTTTTCATTCCAGGAATCGCTCGAAACGTTCTCGATTCTAACGATTGGCGACGGTCTCGTCAGCCAAATTCCGGCTTTGCTCATTTCGACCTCGGCAGGTCTTATCGTGACAAGAGCGGCCTCCGACGGCAATCTGGCGGAGGATGTAACCTCGCAATTGTTCAAATATCCTAAGCTGCTCTACGTAGCTGCCGGTACGATCGGCCTGCTTGGCTTTACGCCGATCGGCATTATGCGGACGTTTCCGTTTGCCATTATTTTGGCGGTAGGCGGCTGGTACATGCATAAAGCGATCAACAAGCAGCAGGAGCAGGAGGATATGCTTGTAGAGGAACAGCAAATTGAAGAGGTTCGCAGTCCAGAGAGCGTAATTAGCTTGCTGCAAGTTGATCCGATTGAATTTGAATTTGGTTACGGACTGATTCCGCTGGCCGACGCGCAGCAAGGCGGAGACTTGCTTGATCGGATCATTATGATTCGCAGACAATGCGCTCTGGAGCTTGGGCTTGTCGTTCCAGTTATCCGGATTCGCGACAATATCCAGCTCAAGCCCAATGAGTATGTTATCAAAATTAAAGGCAATCTCGTCGCACGCGGAGATCTGCTGCTGAATCATTATTTGGCCATGAGCCCGGGCTTTGAGGATGAATCGGTCGTTGGCATCGAGACGATGGAGCCTGCTTTCGGATTGCCGGCCATCTGGATCGACGAGCAGATGAAAGAGCGTGCCGAGCTGTCGGGTTATACGGTAGTTGATCCGCCATCGGTCGTCGCGACGCATTTGACGGAGGTTGTCAAACGCCATGCGCATGAGCTGATCGGCAGACAGGAAGCAAAGGTGCTCGTAGAAAATGTGAAGGAGTCGTATCCGGCGCTGATCGACGAATTGATTCCATCCATCCTTACGATCGGCGACGTTCAGAAGGTGCTTGCGAAGCTGCTTCGCGAGAAAGTGTCGATTCGCGATTTGGTCACGATTTTCGAGGCGCTGGCCGATCACGGCCATTATACGAAAGACCCGGATATATTGACCGAATACGTTCGGCAAGCTTTATCACGACAAATTACCCAGCAGTTCTCATCCGGAAACGATACGCTTCGCGTCATTACCGTAGGACCGCAGCTGGAGAAGAAAATCGCGGAATCCGTGCAGCAGACCGATCAAGGCAGCTACATTGCGCTTGACCCTGTGTCAACGCAGCAGATCTACCAGCGACTGAACGAGCATGTGAGCAAGCAGATTCAATCTGGACAACAGCCCGTTGTGCTTGCTTCGCCAACCATTCGCATGTATTTAAGACAAATTGTCGAGCGAACGATGCAGGATGTGCCGGTTCTGTCATACAGCGAGCTTGAGCCGAACATTGAAGTGCAAAGCGTCGGGGTGGTGAACTTATGAGAGTAAAACGTTATGTAGTCAATGCGTTGCCCGAGGCGGTGACCATGATCCGCAGCGAGCTAGGCAAGGATGCGGTTATTCTCAATACGAAGGAAATCAAAGTCGGCGGCTTTATGGGAATGTTCCGCAAAAAGAAAATGGAAGTTATCGCTGCTATTGAATCCGGTCAGCAGCCTGCCGCAGCTCCGCAGCTTCCGAAAGCCGCGCCGCCGCCACGTCCGGAGCAATCGCTGGAGCAAATGGTCCAGACCGTACAACGAACGGCAGCGGCGGTTTTGGAGCCGCTGCCAGCTCCTGTAGCGGCAACGCCTCCCGCTTCGTCCGACAAGCTTCGTGAGGAGCGCGAGCAATTTATTATTAACGAAATCCGCGATCTGAAGCAGTATATGGCGACCTTGGCCAAAAAATCACAGGAGCAAGCGTCCATGACCGGAGCGCTGCTGGAATTGCGGGAGCGGCTTGACGATCAGGAGCTTGACGCCAAATGGCGGGACCAGCTGATCGAGTGGCTGATGACCGCCCAGCAGGAGCAGCAGGCCGAATGGTCCAAAGAGCAGCTTTGGGAGCAAGCTGCCGATAAATTGAAGGAATGGCTGCAGCCTTTCGACCGTGGCGAAATTGATCGTCAAGCCAGAATCGTCCATTTTGTCGGACCGACGGGCGTAGGCAAAACGACGACCATTGCGAAGCTGGCAGCCGAGCAGACGATTAAGCAAGGACGTAAGGTCGGCTTTATTACATCGGATACGTACCGGATTGCCGCTGTCGATCAGCTCCGAACCTATGCCAATATTTTGAATGTGCCGATGGAGGTCGTATTTTCTCCGATGGATCTGCCGAAAGCCTTCAAGCAATTGGAGGGGCGGGAGCTTATTTACATGGATACGGCGGGAAGAAACTTTCGCAGCGAGCTGCATGTGTCCGAGGTAAACAGCCTGCTTCACGGAGCGGAGCCCGGTGAAACGGTGCTTGTGCTCAGCTTAACGGGCAAGACGAAGGATATGGCCGCCGTCGCGGCACAGTTTGGCAAATACGGCATTAAAAAGGTGCTGTTCACCAAGCTTGACGAAACCTCCGTATATGGCGCCATTTTTAATCTGATTATGGATTTTGAGCTTATTCCTACCTATGTTGCAGGAGGACAAACCGTTCCTGACGATATAGAGCGGTTTAATGCAGATACGTATATTAAACAGCTGCTGGGGAGCGAGAGTCCATGAATGACCAAGCGGAGGCATTGCGTCATTTGATCAAACAACGGGAGCAGCAGGCTGAAGGCCGTCAAACCCGCATATTGACGGTGACAAGCGGCAAGGGCGGCGTCGGCAAATCAAATTTTAGTCTAAACTTCGCATTGACCTTGCAAAAAATGGGACAGAAGGTACTCGTCTTTGATGCAGACATCGGCATGGCCAACATCGATGTGCTGATGGGCATCAGGTCGACTTACAATCTCTATCATCTGCTTAAACAGGAAAAGACCATTTGGGAGATCGTGCAGGAAGGGCCCGGCGG
The DNA here is from genome assembly GCF_005222705.1 of Paenibacillus sp. SY21-1. Taxonomy (GTDB): domain Bacteria; phylum Bacillota; class Bacilli; order Paenibacillales; family Paenibacillaceae; genus Pristimantibacillus. Next base: position 175,245 of record NZ_STGF01000008.1, read on the forward strand.
CATCCATTTTATTGCAGGAGGATCCGGCTTTAAGGATCTTCTCGATTTAACGCCAGAGCAATTGAATGGATTTGAAAGGGAAATCGGCAAGCTGCATGGCGCTTACGATGTTATCTTATTCGATACGGGTGCCGGATTGTCGAAGGAAACGGTGAAGTTTATAGCGGCAGCCCAGGAAACCTTTGTGGTCACGACGCCTGAGCCAACCTCGATTACCGACGCTTACGCCTTAATCAAAATGGTGAAGAGCATGGATTACGATATTTCTTTTAAATTAATCGTCAATCGAGCGGCGGATCTGCGAGAGGGCAGACAGACGGCTGAGAAAATCAGCATGGTTGCTGAACGCTTTTTGCAGGCCCCGTTGCCTTCAATGGGGATTGTACCGGATGATCCGCTTGTCCCGAAGGCGGTCAAACGCCAAGTTCCGTTTGCGCTTGCTTTTCCTGACGGAGCCGCATCGGTAGCGATTGAAAAGATGGCTAAAACATTTTTGGAATTACCGCAGACCGAAAGGGCTCGCGGCGGCGTCAAAGGGTTTCTTCATAAAATGTTCAGACTCGCAAAATAATCCTTTGAAGGTGAGGTGTTGACTAGATGGCTCCTTATCGCGTACTTGTTGTGGACGACTCGGCCTTTATGCGTAAAATTATTACGGATCTTATTTTACAAGACTCGAATTTTACGATTGTAGGAACGGCTGTAAACGGACAGGAAGCGTTGGAAAAAATCAATGAATGTAAGCCTGATGCAGTAACGCTTGACCTGGAAATGCCGGTGATGAACGGAATTGAAGCGTTAAGGCACATTATGAAAGCACAGCCGACGCCAGTTATTATGCTGTCTGGCATCAGCGAGGAGAACACAAGAGAGACCATTAAGGCGCTGCAGCTCGGAGCTTTCGATTTTATCCGCAAGCCGTCTGTTGCCTCAAACGATATTCATCAAGTCGGCGAAGTGCTGCTGGAGAAATTGCGCATCGCGGTACAAACCAAACGGTATCAGCCCGTTATAGCTATTGACGAGCAGGCCGAGGCACGAAAGGCCGTTGCGCCGCCTCCTGTCAAGCCTGAAGTGCAGCGGGAAAGGCCGGTTAAACCAAACAAACCGCTGCGTCCTGCCGCTGCCCCGCTACATACGAAAGAACAAGCTTTGAAACCGCCGGCTGCAGCTCCGAAAGCGGCGCCGGCTTCAACCGGACGCATACCTGCGGTTAGTCCTGCTCCTGCGGTCCCGATTGTGTCAGGGAGCAAGCTGGAGGACGGTAAAGACAAGCTTTCGGCTAAACCAGCCGCATCCGGTCCGTTCCGGCATCTGGTGGCGATCGGTACGTCAACGGGCGGGCCGAGAGCGTTGCACGAGGTGGTCACTTCCTTGCCCGGCGATTTTCCGGCGCCTGTGCTTATCGTCCAGCACATGCCGCCTAAATTTACGAAATCGCTGGCGCAGCGCCTGGACAGCTTCAGCGCGTTAAAAGTAGTGGAGGCCGAGCAAGGAATGAAGGTTGCAGCAGGTGTCGTCTACTTGGCTCCTGGGGGCTACCATATGGAGCTTGTCAAGGAGCCGGGGGGCTATGCGATTCGCCTCACGGAGCAGCCGCAGCGGAACGGACATCGCCCTTCGGTAGATGTCATGTTCGAATCCTTGCTCTCGTTTAGCGAGCTGAAACGGCATGCCGTAATCATGACGGGCATGGGCAGCGACGGAGCAAAAGGGATGAAGCTGCTCACCGAGGCGGGAGTGGATTCGACCATTGCGGAAGCAGAGGAAACCTGCGTCGTATACGGTATGCCACGTTCAGCTGTTGAGCTTGGCGTCGTAAACAAAGTGCTCCCGTTGCAGCACATTGCCGGACAATTGACGAATGCCGTACAGAAATAATGTAAGCAATGCTGCTCGACCATACGAACAGGAGGTGCCGGGAAATGGATATGAATGCCTATCTATCGATGTTTATCGATGAGTCGAATGATCACCTGCAATCGTTGAATGAGAATCTTCTACGGCTCGAGAGCGAGCCGGAGGAATTAAGCATCGTTCAATCAATCTTTCGTTCCGCCCATACGTTGAAAGGAATGTCGGCAACGATGGGATTTGAGGATCTGGCAGCTTTGACGCATGAGATGGAGAATGTGCTGGACCTCGTGCGCAACAGCAAGCTCAAGATGGACAGCTTTATTTTTGATACGCTATTCAAAGGTTTGGACGCGCTGGAAGCGATGGTGCAGGATATCGTAGGCGGCGGCACAGGCAAAGCCGATGTGACGACGATTGTTGCCTCGCTGCAAACGATTCTAAAAAGCGACTATAGCGCGGACAAGGCTGCGGACGCCGGCAAAGCTCCCGCTGCTGCGCCTGCCGTTGCGACAGGCGCCCCTTCAAGCATGCTGCTCGACGAATTTCAGTCTTCCGTACTGCAGCAATCGATCGAATCCGGATTACATGTCTTTCACGTCCAGGTAGCCATTCGCGAAAGCTGTCTACTGAAGGCGGTACGCGCCTACATGGTGTTTGAGGTGCTTGAGAAGGCCGGCGATGTGATTAAGTCCGATCCGTCGGTTCAAGATATCGAACAGGACAAATTCGATTTCCGTTTCTCCGTATTCATCGTATCCAATGTGGAGCATGAAGAGCTTCAGCAGCAAATCATGGGCATTTCCGAAATTGAATCGGCTGTAGTTACGCCGCTGGATGCCGAATCGCTTGCCGTATTGAGCACATCGGAGGCTGCAGCCGCAGCCGAGACGCTTGAGGTGTCCAAGCAAGCGGAGGCCGTTGTGCTTGAAGCCGCCCCGCCTAAGCAAGAGCAGCAGTCAAGAGAAGCGGCGGCAGCTCCACGAAGCCAGAACGCGCCTGCGGCTGCAGCGGCTGCTTCACGGACGATTCGCGTCGATATCGAGCGCCTGGATGCGCTGATGAACCTGTTCAGCGAGCTGTTGATTGACCGTGTCCGATTGGAGCAGCTGTCTAGCGAAATCAAACGTAACGACTTGACGGAAACCGTTGAGCATATGAGCCGAGTTAGCTCCGATTTGCAAAATATCGTGCTCAAACTCCGGATGGTACCGGTCGATTCCGTATTCAATCGCTTTCCGCGGATGATCAGAGATTTGGCGAAATCGCTTGACAAAAAAATCGAGCTGATCATTACTGGCGCCGAAACAGAGTTGGATCGCACCGTAATCGACGAAATCGGCGATCCGCTCGTTCACTTGCTTCGCAACTCTGTAGACCACGGTCTTGAAACGATCGAGGAGCGGATTGCTGCCGGCAAGCCGGAGGTTGGAAAGATTTTCTTGCGGGCTTATCACTCCGGCAACCATGTGTTTATCGAGGTTGAGGAGGACGGACGCGGCATCAACCAAGAGAAGGTGCTTAAAACCGCGATTAAAAATGGCGTCGTGACGGAGGAGCAGGCTAAGCTGCTAAGCAGCGACGAAATCAATAATTTGATTTTTGCAGCAGGCTTCAGCACGGCGGAGAAAATTTCCGATATTTCCGGGCGCGGGGTTGGTCTTGACGTCGTGAAATCGAAAATTACGGCGCTTGGCGGCAATGTAACGCTGCATTCTTCCTTTGGACACGGCAGCAGATTTTCGGTTCAGCTTCCACTTACGCTATCGATTATTTCGGCGATGCTGATCAAGCTGGGCTCGGAAAAATACGCGATCCCGCTTTCATCCATTGTAGAGACTGGCGTCTTGAAACGGAGCAAGGTGCTGAACGTCCATGGCAACAAAATGATTGAGTTTAGAGATTCGGTCATCCCGATCGTGTCGCTTAGCAAGGTAATGGAATCCCCGGACTTCGACGAGTCAGACGAGGAAGAAACGGAAATAGTCGTTATCCGCAAAGGCGATAAACTCGCTGCTGTGATGGTAGACGATTTTATCGGCCAAAGCGAAATCGTACTGAAATCGCTGGGCAAATATTTAACCAATATTGAAGCGATCTCTGGCGCTACGATTTTGGGCGATGGTTACGTTGCTTTAATTATTGATCCGAATGCACTCATTAAATAGGAGGTTTTCACGATGGGAGAAGAGTTAAAGGTAATCGTGTTCGCGCTTGGCAACGAAGAGTACGGCATTGAAGTCGACAAAGTAAGAACGATTGAAAGATTATCTCCGATTACTCGCGTACCAAAAACGGCTGCTTTCATTAAAGGAGTTATTAATTTGCGCGGGGTTGTCGTTCCTGTTCTCGACCTGCGCGGCAGATTTAATCTGCCGGAGACGGCGTCTACGGAAAACTCCAGAATCATCGTTGTGGCCGTTGGAGAGATTGAGGTAGGCTTTATTGTTGATTCGGCCAATGATGTCATTGATATCGATACGGACACCATTGAGCTGCCGCCGGAAATCGTTGGCGGCGTCAAGGCGAAATACTTGCGCGGCATTGCCAAATTGGGCGAGGGAAGGCTGCTGATCATGCTGAATTTGCCGGAAGTGCTTAATAAAAGCGAAATCATCCAGCTCGAAAGCCTGGAGGTATAGCAATGAGCTTATTCAGCAAGTTCGAAGCGTTTGAGCTTGACGTATTAAAGGAAGTGGGCAATATCGGGGCCGGCAACGCTGCCACCGCCCTCTCCCGCTTGCTCGACAAACCGGTCGACATGGCCGTTCCGAAGGTGAGCTTGCTCCCCTTTGAGGAAGTGGCCGATCGCGTCGGAGGCGCAGAGCAAATCGTTATTGCCGTTTTTCTGCGCGTGGAGGGCGAGGCGCCTGGCAACATGTTTTTTATTATCGAGGAGGAAGCGGCCAAACGGATCATGCGGCAAATGCTCTCTATCCCTCATGAGCAGGAAGAAGGATATTCGGAAATGGAGCTGTCGGCGTTATGCGAAATCGGCAATATTTTGGCTGGCTCCTACTTATCCTCCCTTGCGGATTTCACACGTCTGTCGATGGCTCCTTCGGTCCCGGCTATTTCGGTCGACATGGCTGGCGCCATTCTAAGCTATGGTCTTATGCAATACGGAGAGATGGGCGATTCGGCCATGCTGATTGAAACGACCTTCCTTGAGGACCATCAGTCGCTCGAGGGGCATTTCTTCCTCATACCGGACCCGGATTCGTTTGAGAAAATATTCAGGGCATTGGGAGTCATAACCGAATGATACAACAAAACCTTATTAAGGTTGGTATGGCAGATCTAAATATCGCATTAAGCGGCGACTCGCTTAAAACTACCGGTCTTGGCTCTTGCGTAGGCGTAACCTTGTATGATCCGATGCGAAAAGTGGCAGGGATGGCTCATGTGATGCTGCCATCCTCCCAAATTGCAAGGGAAAATCAGGTTAATCTGGCCAAATATGCGGATACGGCCATCCCGGAGCTGCTTGACCGAATGCTGGCGGCCGGAGCGATGGTGGAACGCATGAAGGCTAAAATGGCCGGCGGAGCGCAAATGTTCGCAATGACCGGCCAAGGCGATTCCTTAAGAATCGGACCGCGCAACGTGGAATCCTGCATAGAAATGCTTGCCCGCTTCAGAATTCCGATTTTGGCGCAGGATACAGGCGGCAGCTACGGCCGCACCATTGAATTCAATAGCTTGACCGGCATGTTGTCGATAAGAAGCGTGCAGTTCGGTACAAAGGAGATTTAATATGCTTGGAACTTGGCGATGGAACGTTGTGATAGGTATAGTAGGCTTCGTGCTGACGATCGCTTTTTCGTTCGCCAACAATCCACTCACCGTTGTGCTGCTAAGAAGCGTATATGCTTTCTTTTCGTGTTTCTTGCTTGCCTATGTTTTTCGATTTATCTGGAAGCAGATTTTGCAGCCGCCTGCTCTGGTAAGCGAGCTCGAGCCAAGCGATTCGGAAGCGGGCAAAGGCACGCAGCTGGACATGAAGACGCCGGATGAGAGCGAAGACCTGAATGAGTTGCTGAAGGCGCAGCTGCAGGATGGAGCGGTTAACGCCGATGAGCGCAACAGCAAAGAAGAAGCGGGTTTTCGTCCCTTGAATCCTCCTCAATTGCTATCAACCAAAAATACAGAACCTGAGGAATTGGCCAAAGCCATTCGTCATCTGACAGGAGAGTGAGTCGATGATTGAGCAGAAGACGCCACATTTGACAAACTTCCAGCAATGGCAAGCGTGGAAGGAGCATGGCGATATTGAAGCGAAAAAGCGGCTGATCGAGCAGTACTTGCCGCTTGTCGATTATGTAACAAATCGTATGGCGATCGGCTTGCCGAAAAATGTCATCCGCGACGATTTGGCAAGCAACGGAGTCATGGGGCTGATTGATGCAATCGAAAAATTCGATTATTGCCGCGGCCTGCAATTCGAAACCTATGCCTCTTGGCGTATTAGAGGAGCCATTATTGATGGGTTGAGGCAGGGAGATTGGGTTCCGCGCTCTGTTCGCGAAAAGGCCAAAAAGGTAGAGGAAGCCTACCAGCACTTGGAGCAAAAGTATTTGCGCACGGTAACGGATCAAGAGATTAGCGAGTATTTGCAGGTGTCGGAAAAAGAGTTTTTGAATATGCTCCAGGACATAGCGGTCACGACCGTATGTTCCCTGGAGGACCCGATCCGCGATGAGGAATCGGAAACCAGAATGTCGTTGCTGGTCGATGACAAAGCAAAAAATCCCGATTATAAGGTGCACGAGTTTTATTTAAAAGAATCGATTATTAAAGGCATCGAGAGACTGACGGAAAAGGAACGAACCGTTGTGTCGCTGTTTTATTATGAAGAGCTGTCACTAAGCGAAATTGCTGAAGTAATGTCGCTATCCCCTTCGCGAATTTCCCAGCTCCATTCCAAAGCGATTTTGCGCTTGCGTGGAGCATTGGCTAAGTATAAAGATCAATTGATGCAACAATAGGTTTACTGCTTTAATCCCGACATCTTTGCTGACTGCATGACGATAAGGTTTCGAAAGGAGGAGTATGATGGACAGCCAACAACTAGATTCCTACATGCGCATCCAGACCTCGGCTGACAAATTGTCTGCGTTTTTAACCTTCAGCCGTATGGACGACGATTTTTCCTGTACGTCCAAGGAGCTGGAAATTTATGCGCGCAGCAAGGGTGTCACGTTCGGGCTGGATTCAGCTGTACTGGAGCAGATTGCCTTAAATCCGCTTGCCTATTACAAGGAGCAGACGATAATCGCCAAGGGCAGCGTTCCTGCCCCTGGCAAGGACGGTTATGTCAAGCTGGTTTACGACATGAGCGGTGAAAACAAGCAGCCGACGGAGCTCGATGACGGCACAGTGGATTTCAAGGAAGTCGTGAAGCTGAAAAACGTCAAGCGCGGCCAAATGATCGCGGAACGTTTTGCGCCCACGCTCGGCCCCGCCGGGACGACCATCGCGGGAGAGCTGATCCCGCCCAAGCTTGGCAAAACGGTCAGGTTCAAGGTTGGTAAAAACGTTGTCGTCAATGATGAGGAAACGGCCATGTACTCTGCCATCGATGGAATGATTTCGCTTACCGACAAGGATAAAATCAATGTGTTTCCCGTCTATGAGGTGAACGGAGATGTCGATTACAGCATCGGGAATATTGATTTTGTAGGCACGGTCGTCATTCGCGGGAATGTGCTAAGCGGCTTCAGAGTACGTGCATCCGGCGATATTCGCATCATCGGCGGAGTGGAGGGAGCCGAAATCGAATCCGCTGGCTCCATTGAAATTACCGGAGGCATACTGGCAGGCTCAAAGGGCTTTGTTAAGGCAGGCCGCAACGTGAAATGCACGTTTATTCAAGAGGGCAACGTAAGCGCCGGCGAGGATGTGCTGGTGTCCCAGAGCATTATGCACTCCCATGTGCGCGCAGGGCACAGCGTCATTTGCGCGGGAGCCAAGGGGCTCGTCGTTGGCGGCTTGATTCAAGCAGGCGAGCTTGTTGAAGCGCGGACTGTCGGCAATACGATGTCGACGGCAACGACGATCGAGGCGGGTGTTAAGCCGGAGCTGCGCAATGAGCTTGTTGAGCTGCGCGCGAAGCTGAGAGAGACGGCGGCAAACCTCGACAAAGCGGAAAAGGCGCTTGTTATCCTGGATCAGCTCGCCGCCGCGGGCCAATTGGCCCCTGATCGACTGGCTATGCGGATCAAGCTGACAGCGACCAAGCGGCAATCGATTGTCGAACGCGATGAGTTCAGAAGCCGTTTGCTGGAAATTGAGAAGTCGCTGGAAGACAGCGACGTTTCCAAAATTGTCGTAAACGGAACCGTCTACGGCGGCACAAAAATTGTCATTGGCCGATATACCAGATTTGTTAAAGATTCCGCTCAGCGGATTATTTTTCGTTACTCGGAAGGCGATATCGTGATGAACCCGCATTTGGCGTAGCAAGTAAAGGCGACATTCCGAGGAGGGAACCCGTATGACCTTTAAACCGCTTGATCTGCAAATGTCGGTCCCGCGCACGCAGGAGTTTAGCGGGCAGCATGGGCAGGCGCTTCATAAGCCGGTAGCGGATCAAACCATGCTTGCCGAGCAAGCTGCCAAACAGACGGAACAGCTAAGACGGCAGAACTCGGCCGTTGAACAGGCCTCCGGCCAGCAAATACGCGGGGATCAGGAGCGCAATCAGGAGAAACAGGGCCGCTCTGGGGAAGCAAGGCAACATGCTCAGGAGGAGTCTGGGCAAAGTTCCGAGGCGGCTCCCGTTCACCCGTATAAAGGACATCATTTGGACATTAAACTATAAGCCGCTGCTTTTAGCGGAAGGGCAGGATGTAGACGATGCAGCCTTATTTGATTTATATTTTACTGCTGGGCGCTGTAGTTTTTGTCGGGGCGCTTATCATGCCGCGCAAACCTCAGCAAGCCGCTATGCCCGAGCAGGCGGTTCAGAACATGGAAAATGCGCTGGACCAGTTTATGGAGAACATGGAGAAAGAGCACGAGGAGCTTATCGCGCTGATTGCCAAATCACAGCATGAGGCCAAAGTGGAGGCGGATCACAAGGAGCGCAGAATAAGCGAGCTTGAACGAAAATGCGAGGAGCTTGAGCGAAAGCTGGCTGAGCCTCCTGCCCAAGCTGCGGCGGATAGCGTCGTCCGGCAAGCCATGCCGCCTAAGCTTTCAAAAGAGGAGAATATAGCCCCCGCTATCATTCCTGCTCCCGCTCCTGAGCCGGCCATAACGATCCAGTCGCGTTATGCGGAATTGTTCAAACTCTACGACCAGGGCAAATCGATAGAAATGATTTCAAAAAAGCTAGGCATGAATAAAGGCGAAGTGCAGTTGATTATGCAGCTAGCCAAGCAGGAGGCGGCCGCTAATGCTTAAAACGCGTTCCTTCCTTATGGGGCTGGGCCTTGGCGTTATTATCGGAGCGCTGCTGTTTCAGCTCATGCTCTCCAGAAGCGCCGTAGAGCTGGTTATCGGGGAGCAGGCGGAGCCTGATCCGAATCCCGCGGCGAGCGCGCAAGCGGTCGTCCAACAACCAAGCCCTGAGGAAGACCTCTTGCCGGAGACGACCGAGGCGCCGGCTGCAGCAGCGCAAACGGAAGCTCCTCAAACGGAAGCTCCTCAGACGGAAGCTCCTCAGAAGCCTGCTGCAACGCCTGAGCCAAGCCAGTCGGCCCCGCCAGAGCAGACCTCAGCGACGGTAGAGCCGACCGCGGCTGCTTTTGTGCTGCGCATTAAGCCCGGCATGAACCTGACGGATACTGCCGAACTGCTCGCGGCAAGAGAGGTCGTTCCAAGCGGGCCCGCCTTTATCCAGCAAATGAACAAGCAACGAAAGGTAGTGCGGGCGGGCCTGTTTTTGTTCAAGCCCGACATGACGGTGGAGGAAGCGATTCAAGTGGTAACGAGTCAGCCGCTTACACGGGAGCAGGCGGAATTGATTGCCGGCGGCCCCGTCGACTAGCGGGAGCTTTCGACATTTTGCAATCGGCGGTTGCAGATGCTGCGCTTCTGTGATATATTAATTGACGGTGTTAAAAACGCACGCAGGTCAATTTTGTCAAATGGTGCTTTCGCCCGGCGAAAGTTTTGATAAAAGATGCGACTGGCGGAGGGCACTAAAAAACCATAACAGGAGGTGTTGAAGAAATGGCGGTTATTTCCATGAAACAGCTTCTAGAAGCTGGGGTACACTTCGGTCACCAAACTCGTCGCTGGAACCCTAAGATGGATCGTTATATCTTCACAGAAAGAAACGGAATTTACATCATCGATTTGCAAAAAACAGTTAAAAAGGTTGACGAGGCGTACAACTTCGTTAAATCCGTTGCAGCTGAAGGCGGCACTATGCTGTTCGTCGGCACAAAAAAACAAGCTCAGGACTCCGTTAAGGAAGAAGCTGAGCGTTGCGGCAACTTCTACATCAACCAACGTTGGCTCGGCGGCACGCTGACTAACTTCCAAACGATTCAAAAGCGTATCGATCGTTTGAAGCAGCTTGAGAAATGGGAAGAGGACGGCACTTTCGAGGTTCTGCCTAAGAAAGAAGTTATCATTCTTCGCAAAGAAAAAGATCGTTTGGAGAAATTCCTGGGCGGCATCAAAGGCATGAAATCCTTGCCAAGCGCCCTGTTCATCATCGATCCTCGCAAAGAGCGCATCGCTGTAGCAGAAGCTCGTAAATTGGGTATCCCAATCGTAGGTATCGTAGATACCAACTGCGATCCGGACGAAATCGACTATGTCATCCCAGGCAACGACGATGCAATCCGCGCAGTTAAGCTGCTCACTTCCAAAATGGCTGACGCAATCGTGGAAGCTAACCAAGGCGAGCAAACAACAGCTTAATTTTACGTTTCCTTTATGAAAGCAAACAAAGGGTGGTCAGATGGTGTTAAACCTCTCACTGCCCTTTTTTTGAAAATATAAGCATGTATAAGCTAGGCTTATAACAGTCTTTTATTTCTATCCGAAACGTATAGGATACCGTAATCGAACGCTGCATAGCGGGCTCGGCGGTGAATGAGTTAAAAACGACTAGGAGGGCTTTTCAATGGCAGTCAGTGCAAGTGCAGTTAAAGAGCTACGCGAAAGAACCGGAGCAGGAATGCTCGATTGTAAAAAAGCTTTGGATGAAACAAACAACGACATCGACAAAGCGATCGCTTTGCTTCGTGAGAAAGGTCTTGCTGCGGCTGCGAACAAAGCGGGCCGTATTGCTACAGAAGGCGTAGTTGAATCCTATATCCACGCTGGCGGACGTATCGGCGTTATCGTTGAAGTTAACTGCGAAACGGACTTCGTTGCCAAAACGGATCAATTCCGTGAGTTTGCAAGAGACGTAGCGATGCAAATCGCTGCAGCTAACCCGAAATTTGTTCGTCGCGAAGAAGTTCCAGGAGACGAGCTTGAAAAAGAACGCGAAATTTTGAAAGCTCAAGCCTTGAACGAAGGCAAGCCTGAAAAAATCGTTGAAAAAATGGTTGAAGGCCGCATTTCCAAATACTACGAAGAATATTGCTTGCTTGAGCAATCCTTCATTAAAGACCCGGACAAAACGATCTCGACGCTGCTGAACGAAAAAATCAGCGCAATCGGCGAGAACATTTCCATCCGTCGCTTCGTTCGTTACGAGCTTGGCGAAGGTCTGGAGAAAAAAGTCGACAACTTCGTTGAAGAGGTTATGGCACAAGCGAAACTTTAATCCGAACGCACAGGCGGGGCGGGGCGTCCGCCCCGCCTGCTTTTATGCATGTACAAGAAATTATTTGAACGGCCTCAGTTGCTGGGGTGCGCGATGGAGGTAAACACGTTGGAACAGCCTGTATATAAACGTATCGTATTGAAGGTAAGCGGTGAATCATTGTCGGGACAGGAAGGCTACGGCATTGAAGCTTCCGTCATCTCTTCCATTGCGGATCAGGTAAAGGAAGTCGTCGCGCTTGGCGTTGAAGTGGCGATTGTCGTTGGCGGCGGCAACATTTGGCGCGGCATTGCCGGATCGGCCAAAGGAATCGACCGTGCGACCGCCGACTACATGGGTATGCTGGCTACGTTGATGAACTCGCTTGCGCTTCAGGATGCTTTGGAGCAAATTGATGTGCCGACACGCGTTCAGACGTCGATTGCGATGCAGCAAATCGCCGAGCCGTACATCAGACGCCGGGCAATCCGCCATTTGGAAAAAGGGCGCGTCGTCATTTTTGCGGCAGGCACTGGCAATCCGTTTTTCTCGACGGATACAACAGCGGCGCTGCGCGCGGCCGAGATCGAGGCAGAAGTTATTTTGATGGCGAAAAACAAAGTGGATGGCGTTTATTCGGCTGATCCTTTTAAAGACAGCACGGCTGAGAAGTTCGAAGAGCTGACTTATATGGATATGCTGAACCGCAATCTTGGTGTTATGGATTCCACAGCATCATCGCTGTGCATGGATAACAACATTCCGCTTATTGTGTTCGCGATTACGGAGCAAGGCAACATTAAACGTGTCGTGCTTGGCGAAAAAATCGGTACAATCGTGAAAGGAAGTGCGAAATAATGCCACAGGATATTAAAAAAAATGCTGAAGATCGCATGGATAAAGCGATTACGGCTATGAAGCGCGATCTGACTACGCTGCGTGCAGGCAAAGCGAATCCAGCTTTGCTGGACCGGATTCAAGTCGAGTATTACGGCGCGCCTACACCGCTAAATCAAGTAGCGAATATCAATACGCCAGATTCCCGCACGCTGATGATTCAGCCTTGGGACAAAACGTTGATCGGTGCGGTGGAAAAAGCGATTCTTAAATCCGATTTGGGCCTTAACCCGTCCAATGACGGCTCCGCCATCCGTATTTCGATCCCTCCGCTTACAGAAGAAAGACGTGCGGAGCTGGTTAAAACTTCGAAAAAATTCGGCGAAGAAGCTAAAGTAGCTATTCGCAACATTCGCCGCGACGCGAACGATTCGATCAAAAAGCTGGAGAAATCGGCTATTTCGGAAGACGAGTCCCGCGGCCATCAAGAGGATATTCAGAAGGCTACGGATAAGTTCATTGCCGAGGTCGACAAGGTACTTGCTGCCAAAGAAAAAGAAATTATGGAAGTATAGTTGTACTGTGGCCCCTCCGCTTGGTGGGGTTTGGTTTTAGTTTCGGTTGGGGGGAAGTTGGATGATCGAGCGACTATGGGCCAAACTTGGTAAATCGTCCCAGCAGCCTGAAGTGTCTGTGTCCGCCGATAATGTGCCTGAGCATGTGGCCATCATTATGGACGGCAACGGACGTTGGGCCAAGCATCGCGGATTGCCGCGAATGGCTGGCCATCATTCGGGCATGAAGGCGGTCAAGCGCATCACAGTAGAAGCAGATCGACTAGGCGTTAAATATTTGACGCTGTATGCTTTTTCAACTGAGAATTGGAAACGGCCAAAGGCTGAGGTCGATTTTTTGATGAAGCTGCCTCAGCAGTTTCTGGAAATCGAATTGGACGAGCTCATTTCCAATAATGTGCAGGTGCGCATGATGGGTCATAAGGAGGATCTCCCCTCCTACACTTTGCACGCAGTGGAAGAGGCGATTGCCAAGACTGCGGGGAACACGGGCCTTATACTTAATTTTGCTTTGAATTACGGCAGCCGCAAGGAGATGCTGGAAGCCATCAAGCAAATTGCAGCCGATGCGGCAGACGGACGTATAGCGGTTGAGGATATTGACGATAAAGTTATGGCAGGCCATTTGCTGTCGAATGGTATACCCGATCCGGATCTGCTTATTCGAACTAGCGGGGAGCTGCGTCTAAGTAACTTTATGATGTGGCAGCTTGCGTACAGCGAGCTTTGGTTTACGGATGTGTACTGGCCTGAATTTACCGAAACGCATTTCAGGCAGGCGATTGCCGAATACCAGCGCCGCGCGCGCAGGTATGGCGGATTGTAGCCTCACGTAACGGAGTGTGACTGTATTGAGACAACGTGTTATTACAGGCGTTTTGGCTGGTGCCTTTTTTATCGGACTGGCGATTGCGGGGGGCGGTCTGTATACCTCCTTGCTGGTATTGCTTGCCCTGATTGGTTTTTCGGAATATGTGCGTATGAATGGTGTAGCATGGTCGCATCCGGCATCCTTGCTTGGATTTGCGGGCGTGCTACTGTTCGTCCTGCCCTGGTCGACATGGGGAATTGACATTCCTTCGGCGCAAACGCTATTATGGCTGCTGGCTTTCCTTCTGCTGGCGGTGACGGTCATTACAAAAAATAAAACGACCATTGACGGCGCCGCGCTTATGTTGCTTGGCGCTTTATATGTAGGTTACGGCTTCTCTGCGATGATCGAGGTTCGCCTGATTGAGAATCACGGGTTGTTTTGGACCTTTTTAACCTTTTTCTGTATATGGGCTTCCGATATCGGCGCTTATTTTAGCGGGAAGGCGATCGGCAGGACCAAGCTTTGGCCGGCTATCAGCCCGAACAAGACCATTGAAGGCTCGCTTGGCGGCGTTCTGTTCTCTTTAATCGTTGCCGCTGTGTTTGCAATCGCCTCGCCGGAGCTTATCTCGTTCCCTAAGGCGCTGTTGATAGGCTTGCTGGCCGCTGTAGCAGGGCAATTCGGCGATTTGATTCAATCGGCTTACAAGCGAGTACGGGGGATTAAGGATACCGGGGCTTTGCTGCCCGGGCATGGCGGGGTGCTGGATCGCTGCGACAGCTGGATTATCGTGTTTCCGCTGCTTACGCTAACGGAGCTTTTGCCTGTATAAACGAGGAGGAACAAGCTTGAAAAAAATAAGCATTCTAGGCTCTACCGGTTCTATCGGCACCCAAACGCTGGATACGATTGCCCATCATCCCGACAGCTATAAAGTCGTGGCGCTGGCTGCCGGCTCGAATGTCGGACTGCTGGTGGAGCAGGCGCTAGCGTTCCGGCCCTCGCTGGTCTGTTTGGCGGAGAGGGCGGATGCCGAAGCAGCCCGCCTTCTTTTGCCTGCGGAGATTAAGGTGGTCTATGGCGAAGAAGGTCTCATTGAGGCTGCCGCCGGAGGGGATGCGGATGTTGTCGTAACGGCAATTGTAGGCAGCAGAGGCTTGCCCGCAACGCTGGCTGCTATCGATGCGGGACGGACGATTGCGCTGGCCAACAAGGAGACGCTTGTAACGGCCGGCCATTTGGTGATGGAAAGAGCGGCGCGCCGCGGCGTGGCGATTTTGCCGGTAGACAGCGAGCATTCTGCTATTTTTCAATGTTTAAACGGGGAACGCCGAAAGGACGTCAAGCAAATTACGCTTACGGCTTCAGGCGGCTCGTTCCGTGACCGCACGAGAGCCGAATTGTCCGGTGTAACGGTGGCCGAGGCGCTAAGCCATCCGAATTGGTCGATGGGGGCCAAAATAACGATTGATTCGGCTACGATGGTCAACAAAGGGCTCGAAGTAATCGAGGCGCGATGGCTGTTCGATCTTACATACGATCAAATCGAAGTGCTGATTCACCCGGAAAGCATCATTCATTCTTACGTCGAGTTTACCGATCATAGCGTAATTGCGCAATTAGGCGTTCCGGATATGCGTGTTCCGATTCAATACGCGCTTTCTTATCCTGAGCGGCTTGCGACCCCTACTGAGCGTTTAAGACTGGCGGAAATCGGCAAGCTGCAGTTCCGGGAAATGGATTATGACCGTTTTCCATGTCTGAGACTCGCGTTCGAGTGCGGCCGAATGGGACTATCCGCCCCAACGGTGTTTAACGCGGCGAACGAAGTGGCGGTAGAGCGCTTTTTGAGCGGAGCGATTACGTTTCTAGACATTGAGCGAGTGATTGAAACGGTAATTGGACAGCATACGGTGTCCAGCGTGCCTGATGTCGAGTCTATTGTCGAGATTGACGCTTGGGCGCGCCGCGCTGCACGATCCATATAGCCGTTGCGTTGAATGGGGGTTCTCTTGTAACGTGCGGGAGAATAATGATAATCTATGTACAGGCCGTAACGAACAGGAGGCTTCAACGGAATGGATATGATACAAATCGTATTTATGACGGTGCTTGTGTTTTTCGTGATCGTAACGATACATGAGTGGGGTCATTATTTTTTCGCCAAGCGTGCCGGGATACTCGTGCGCGAGTTTGCTATCGGCTTTGGACCAAAGCTTCTGTCGGTCAAGCGCGGTGAAACAAGATATACGCTGCGGCTTATTCCCGCCGGCGGCTTCGTGCGCATGGCAGGCGAGGACCCAGAAATTATCGAGGTGCAGCCCGGGCAGACCATTGCTGTAAGACTTAAGGACAATCTGGTGACAAGGCTTTATCTCGATCGGCTTGACGAGCGAAGCGAGGTCATTCGCGGCGAAATCGTCCAAGTAGATTTGGAAGATAGGCTGTCGGTAACCCTTGATGTAGAAGGCGAGCAAGAACAGTTTTCCATCCATCCACAGGCGCTGATGGTCAGCAAAGGCAAGGATACGCAGATTGCCCCTCGCGACAGGCAGTTTGGCAGCAAAACGGTAGGACAGCGTGCGATGGCGATTTTTGCCGGTCCGATGATGAATTTTGTGCTTGCCTTCGTTTTGTCGGCATTGTACGTGCAGATGGCGGGTATTCCGATGGAATCGCCGGATAAGCTGCTCGTCAATCAAATTACGAAGGGAGCGCCGGCATCCCAGGCGGATCTGAAACAAGGAGACGAACTGGTAGCCGTGAACGGCGAAAAAATCGGGCTCGATTACGATAAAATGGTCGCGATTATCGGCAAATCTCCGAATAAACCCGTCAAACTTGAAATCGTCCGCAACGGTTCCGCGAAGGAAGTGGAGCTTACGCCGCTGCCGAACGACGAGGGTGTGGGGAAAATCGGCATTACAGCCGCTTATCCGACACGCCCTGCGACGTTTACCGAGACGTTTACGAAATCGGGGCTCATGATGAAAAACATGACGGTCGCGATATTCGACGGCTTCAAGAAGCTTATTATGGGCGAGTTCAAGCTCGACGATCTTGGCGGTCCGGTACGCACTATGGAAGTCACGAGCCAAATCGCACAGCAGGGAATCGTGCAGCTCACCTCATGGACAGCGCTGCTTAGTCTTTATTTGGGTATTTTCAACTTGCTGCCTATTCCGGCGCTTGACGGAAGTCGACTCATCTTTTTAGGTCTTGAAGCAATCCGCCGACGGCCGATTGATCCTAATCGGGAAAGCATGGTGCATTTCGTGGGGTTTGCGCTCATCATGCTGCTCATGCTGGTCGTTACTTATAATGATATTTTACGGTTGATAAGAGGGGAGTAGTCAGTCGCTTATGGCAAAGGACAAACAGTTTGTGACGGAAATTACGCCGCAATCCGAGGATTTTTCCAGATGGTATATTGACGTAATTAAAAAAGCGGAGCTTATGGATTACTCGCCGGTGCGCGGTTGTATCGTGTTCCGCCCGGAAGGCTATGAGCTATGGGAAAACATTCAGCGAGATCTGGACCGCAGGTTCAAGGAAACCGGTCACCGCAACGCATATTTCCCTGTGTTTATTCCAGAGAGCTTTTTCCAGAAGGAAAAGGAGCATGTCGAAGGGTTTAACCCGGAGCTGCCGTGGGTAACGGAGGCCGCAGGAGAAAAGCTGGAGGAGCGGCTTGCGATCCGCCCAACCTCGGAGACGATGTTCGGACATATGTATGCAAAGTGGATTCAATCGTACCGCGACCTGCCGGTGCTCATTAACCAATGGGCCAATGTTGTTCGCTGGGAGAAGCGGACGATGCCGTTTTTGCGGACAAGCGAATTTTTGTGGCAGGAAGGCCACACCGCGCATGAGACGGAGGACGAGGCGCGCAAGGAAACGATGCAGATGCTGGATGTGTATACCCAGTTCGTCGAGGAGTTTCTCGCCATTCCTGTTATCCGAGGGGAAAAAACGCCTTCCGAGCGTTTTGCCGGCGCAGTGGAAACCTATTCCATCGAAGCGATGATGAAGGATGGAAAAGCGGTTCAGGCCGGTACCTCGCATTATCTTGGCACAAAGTTTGCCGTGGCATTCGACATCAAGTTTCTTGATCGCGAAAATACGCTGCAATTTGCCCATACCACTTCATGGGGCGTAAGCACACGTCTGATCGGCGCGCTTATTATGGTGCACGGCGACGACCGCGGCCTGGCCTTGCCGCCAAAGGTCGCTCCGACACAGGTCATTATGATTCCGATTGGTCCTGCGAAGCTCCGCGAGCAGGTCGTCGGCCGCGTGGACGAGCTGTATGCCGAGCTTAAAAAAGCGGGCATTCGCGTTCGAGTGGACGATCGCTCCGATGTCAGCCCAGGCTGGAAGTTTAACGAGTATGAAATGCGCGGCGTGCCGCTCCGTCTGGAGCTTGGACCACGCGACATGGAGAATGGACAGGTTGTGCTGGTGTCCCGCATTACCGGCGAGAAGCGAGTCGTTCAGCAAGACAATCTGGTAGCTGAAATCGAGACGTTCCTTGCGGAGACGCAGCAGGCGATGTTTGAACGCGCCAAGCAGTTCCGCATTGACAACTCTCGTTCCGTAGATACGCTTGATGAAATGAAAAGCTTTCTGGAGGAGCAGCGCGGCTTCGTAGAAGCGGGCTGGTGCGGCTCCGCTGCGTGCGAGAAGCAAGTGAAGGAAGAAACGGGCGCGACAAGCCGCAACATCCCGTTTGAGCCTTCAGCGAAAAAATCCACCTGTCTGGTGTGCGGAGACGAGGCCGCTCATACGGTCGTATTTGCACGCGCTTATTAAGAACTGAGGCTGGTTCGGTTCGGATCTTAAGGAGTGTCATGACATGACCCAAACCGCAGATAAGCGGCAGCGCTTCGAACTGCTTTTGAAGCAGTCGGAGCTGCCGCAAGAGATGATCAATCAATTTTTTCAAGACGGTTATATCGATCAAGTGCTCGTAAGCAGCAGCAACCGGAAATGGACGTTTTGCATCCGCAAAACGTCCATGGTTCCTTTACAGGCCTATCGAGCCCTTTGTCAATCGGTAGCCAGAACGTTTGAGCATATTGCAAGCACCTCCTTTGTGCTTCAATACGACGAGGTCGTGTTGACCGAGTCCGTGCTGCTTCAATATTGGGGCTCATTTGTGGAATGGGCGGGCACGGAGGTAGCCGCCGTTAACGGCTGGCTGCAAAAAGCGAGCATTGAAGCCGAAGGAGATACCCTTACTCTTTCGCTGCTGGACCCTATGGGACTGGAGCTTGCCCGGAAGCGCAAGCTGGATGAAGCCATTATTCGTTATTACAATCAATTTTTTAACCGGACCTGCAGGGTGAAAATGATCGTCAGCGAGGCCAGACAAGAAATTTACGATGAATTTACATTAAGGCAAGGGGCCGAGCAGCGGGAAATCGTTCAGCAGATGATGGAGAGCGTCGCTGCCGAGGAGCCCGAAGACGAGGGCGAGGTTCGACTTGCCGTCGGCTACGATATCAAGGAAGATCCCGTGCCGCTGATGAACATTTTGGAGGAAGAGAAGAGGATTGCGGTGCAGGGCACCGTGTTCGGTCTGGACGTTAAGGAGCTGCGCAACGGAAGCACGCTGTTTACGTTTAATTTGACCGATTTTACCGATTCGATTGCGATGAAAATGTTTGCGAAGACGAAGGAAGACGTCAAAGTGCTTAGCCAGCTTGCCAACGGCAAGTGGGTCAAGGCGCGAGGGCGTATTGAATATGACCGCTTTATGCAGGAACCCGAGCTGGTGATGATGCCTAACGACCTTCATGAAGTAAAAGCGCCTGTGGATCGTACGGATAAAGCGGAGCAGAAGCGCGTCGAATTCCATCTTCATACGACTATGAGCGCCATGGATGCAGTCACTCCAATCGACGTCTACGTTAAAACGGCTGCCAAATGGGGCCATCAGGCGATTGCGGTTACGGACCACAGCAATGTGCAATGTTATCCCGATGCGAATAAAGCGGCCAAAAAGAACGGAGTAAAGGTGCTGTTCGGCGTGGAAGCAAATGTCGTGAACGATGCCATTCCGATGGTGCTGGAGTCGCGCCCGGAGCCGCTTGCTACGGCTACCTATATCGTGTTCGATATTGAGACGACCGGCCTATCCGTCATCAATAACAAAATTATCGAGCTGGCCGGCGTCAAAATGCAGGAAGGCAAGGAGATCGACCGTTTCTCAACGCTTATCGATCCGCATGAAAAAATACCGTATCACATTACCCAGCTCACGAACATTACCGATGATATGGTCCAAGGCCAGCCAGAGCTTGAGCCGATGCTTCGCGAATTCGTGACCTTTATCGGCGATCATGTACTCGTTGCCCATAACGCCCGCTTCGATATCGGTTTTATACAGGCCAATCTGAAGCGGCTCGGCATGCCGGAATTAAGGAATCCGGTGCTGGATACGCTGGAGCTGGCCCGCTTTATTCATCCGTCGCTCAAAAATCATAGACTGAACACGCTTGCGGACAAATACAAGGTCAGCCTGGAAAACCATCACCGCGCGGTTGATGACTCCCTCGCTCTCGGAGGCGTTTTGTTTGGGCTGATTAACGATGCGTCGGAGCGTAACATTACCAATCTCCACCAGCTGAACGATTACGTCGGTTTGGACCTGTCCAATACCCGTCCCTTTCATTGCAACGTATACGCGTTAAACGCCGTGGGCAAAAAAAATCTGTTCAAGCTCATTTCGATGTCGCACACCGAGTATTTCAAGCGTGTAGCGATCATGCCGAAGAGCAAACTGACGGAGCTCCGGGAGGGCCTGCTTGTTATTTCAGGCTGTGAAAAGGGCGAGTTTTTTGAGACGGTGCTGAACAAGTCGTATGAGGAAGCGCTGGAGGTTGCCCGGTATTACGATGCGCTTGAATTGCAGCCGATTGATTTCTACATGCATCTGGTCGAGAAAGGGCTTGTAGGCAGTCGGGCCGAGATTGAACAGGCGCACCGCCGCGTATGCCAAATCGGGGATGAGCTCGGCAAGCCGATTATCGCGACCGGCAATGTCCATTACCTTAATCCGCGGGACAAAATGTATCGCGACATTACGATTCAAGGCATTACGGGCTTCAGCCCCCTTAAAGGCATGCGCAAGCCTGACGCCCACTTTCGTACAACGGATGAGATGCTGGAGGAATTTGCGTTTCTCGGCGAAGCAAGAGCATTTGAAATCGTCGTGACCAATACCAACATGCTTGCCGACCGCTTCGAGCCGTACGATATGTTTCCTAAGGAGCTGTTTGCGCCCAATATAGAAGGGGCAGACGAGGAAATTCGGAATACGTGCTATGAAACGGCCAAGTCCGTCTACGGCGAGGAGCTGCCTCAGGTCATCATCGATCGCCTGGAGAAAGAGCTTGTGCCGATTATTAAGTTCAACTTTTCGGCGAACTATTTGATTTCCGAGAAGCTGGTGAAAAAGTCGAATGCCGACGGTTATCTGGTAGGCTCGCGGGGCTCCGTGGGCTCGTCGGTCGTCGCCTTGTTCCTCGGCATTTCTGAAGTAAACCCGCTGCCGGCGCATTACATTTGCCTTGACAAGCAGTGCCGATACAGCGAATGGTTTCTTGACGGAAGCATCCCGAGCGGATTTGATTTGCCCGACAAAAGCTGCCCGAAATGCGGACAACGGATGAAGGGCGAGGGGCAGGATATTCCGTTCGAGACGTTTCTTGGCTTTAAGGGCGATAAGGTTCCCGATATCGATCTTAACTTCTCGGGTGATTATCAGCCGGTAGCGCATAACTTCACGAAAGAAATTTTTGGCGAAAAGAATGTGTTTCGGGCGGGAACGATCGGCACAGTCGCGGAAAAAACCGCGTACGGCTTTGCCAAGAAGTACGAGGAAGAAACAGGGAAAAAGTGGCGCGGAGCGGAGCTCTCCAGGCTCGCCAGCGGCTGTACGGGCGTCAAGCGCAGCACGGGGCAGCATCCCGGCGGCATCGTCGTCGTGCCGGATTATATAGAGGTAGAGGATATCACGCCGGTGCAATATCCGGCGGATGACGTGAATGCCGAGTGGAAAACGACCCATTTTGATTATCACGCATTTGACGAAAATTTGCTCAAGCTCGATATTCTGGGCCACGACGATCCGACGATGATGCGGATGCTGCAGGACTTGACCGGTATTGATCCGACTACGATTCCGATGAATGATCCTCAGGTTATGAGCATGTTCAACTCGACCAAAGCGCTGAACGTGCCTGGCGAGAAGATTCGCTCCTCCGTTGCGACATACGGGGTGCCGGAGATGGGAACAAAGTTTGTCAGGCAGATGCTTCAGGAGACGCAGCCTTCCAGCTTCGCCGACTTGCTGCAAATATCCGGCTTGTCTCACGGAACAGGCGTGTGGCTCGGGAACGCCCAGGAGCTCATTAAAAACGGAACCTGCAACATTAAAACCGTTATCGGCTGCCGGGACGACATCATGCTTTATTTGATCTATAAAGCGGGCATGGATGCCGGACTTGCCTTTAAAATTACGGAAAGCGTACGTAAAGGCAAGGGGCTTACGCCGGAGTGGATCGAGGAGATGAAAAACTGCAAAGTGCCGCAGTGGTACATCGACTCCTGTCTGCGGATCGAATACATGTTTCCTAAGGCGCATGCCGCCGCTTATGTTATTTCGGCAGTGCGCACCGCCTTCTTCAAGCTGTATCATCCGATTGAGTATTATGCGACGTACTTTACTGTCCGTGCCGACGATTTTGATCTTGAGCTTTTATGCCAAGGCTATGAGGCCATCCTGCGCAAGCTGATCGAGATCGAGCAAAAAGGCTTCAGCGCCCTGCCCAAGGAAAAAAACATGGTGTCCCAGCTTGAAATGTCCTTGGAAATGAC
Organism: Paenibacillus sp. SY21-1; assembly: GCF_005222705.1. Lineage (GTDB taxonomy): Bacteria > Bacillota > Bacilli > Paenibacillales > Paenibacillaceae > Pristimantibacillus. The sequence goes on from NZ_STGF01000008.1 coordinate 197,920, forward strand.
AGCGCGCGGCTTTACGTTTAAACCGATAGACCTGTATAAATCGCATGCGACCAAGTTCCTGGTCGAGGGCGAATCGCTTATCCCGCCGTTTGCGGCGATTGCGGGGATTGGCGACAATGCGGCGAAGAACATTGCCGCCGCTAGAGATTACGGCGAGTTTTTGTCAATCGAAGATTTCCAGATGAAATCGAAAGCTTCTAAGACGATTATCGAGGTGCTTGGCGGGATGGGCTGCTTCCGCGGGCTGCCGGAATCCAACCAGCTTTCGCTGTTTTAGCAAGCCTGATCACGGTAGGGCTAGAAAAGATTTCTTGTCACTCATGGGTGGTTATGTTATAATTTTTCTGGCAATGATGAGGATAAGGAATGACTTGTAGAAGAGTGGGGAAACCCACTCTTTACGTTTTGTATCCGGGTAAAAAGGTTAGCGTTTATTAACAGGAGGTCAACTGAATTTGAGCACATCCAAAATCAAAACCGCCGTTGAAGAAATGGTTCTTCCATATCTTAGCAGTAACGGATTTGAACTGGTTGATATTGAATATGTGAAGGAAGGCAGCAATTATTTTCTTCGCATCTTCGTAGATAAAGAAGGCGGCATCGATATTGACGATTGCGGCCGTATTAGCGAATACGTAAGTGAACAGCTTGACAAAAACGATCCGGTTTCGGATGCTTACTTTTTGGAGGTTTCCTCTCCTGGGGCGGAAAGACCGCTGAAAAAGCAGGAGGACGTCAAAAAAGCCGTTGGCAAACATGTGTTTGTAACGACATACGAACCGATTGGCGGCGCCAAGGAATTTGAGGGGCTGCTGCTTGCGTTTGACGGGGACAACGCGATTGTCCGGACGGGCAAGAAGGAACATGTCATTCCATATGCCAAAGTTGCAAGCGCGCGGCTGGCTATCGTTTTCTAGCGACAGCGTTTGCGAAGCGATCGTTTTATATATTGAAAGGGGGAGCTGTGTTCCAATGAGTATGGATTTTATTGAAGCGTTACAGGAAATTGAAAGAGACAAGGGCATTGCCAAGGATGTGCTGCTCGAGGCGATTGAAGCTGCTCTTATCTCAAGCTATAAGCGGAACTTTAATACGGCGCAGAATGTGCGCGTCGACATTAACCGCCACACCGGCGTTATTAAAGTGTATGCGCGCAAGACGGTAGTGGAAGAAGTGCTTGACCCGAGACTGGAAATTACGGTAGAAGCTTCGCGGGAAATCAATGCGCATTACCAAATCGACGACGTAGCCGAAATTGAAGTGACGCCGCGCGACTTCGGGCGCATTGCCGCGCAAACGGCAAAGCAGGTTGTCACGCAGCGTATTCGCGAGGCGGAACGCGGACTTATTTATAATGCCTTTATCGACAAGGAAGAAGACATTGTGAACGGGATCGTACAGCGTCAGGATGTTCGCAATTTGTTCGTTGACCTTGGCAAGGTGGAAGCGGTGCTTCCTCTTACAGAGCTGATGCCGACAGACAAGTTCAAGCATGGCGATCGCGTCAAATCCTATATTACAAAGGTTGAGAATACGACAAAGGGTCCGCAAATTATTTTGTCCAGAACGCATCCGGGATTGCTCAAGCGTCTGTTCGAGCTGGAGGTTCCTGAAATTTATGACGGCGTCGTCGAGATTCGCTCGGTTGCGAGAGAAGCGGGCTTCCGCTCCAAAATTGCCGTTCATTCCCGCAACAGCGAAGTCGATCCGGTAGGTTCCTGCGTAGGGCAAAAAGGGCTGCGTGTACAGACGATCGTGAGCGAGCTTAAGGGCGAGAAAATCGATATCGTGCGCTGGTCCGAGAATGTGGATGAATATGTAGCGAACGCGCTTAGCCCGTCAAAGGTGCTTGAAGTTATCGTATTCGAGCAGGAGAAAATGGCCAGAGTTATCGTTCCCGACTATCAATTGTCATTGGCCATCGGCATTAAAGGCCAGAATGCGCGGCTTGCAGCCAAGCTTACGGGCTGGAAAATCGACATTAAGAGCGAAACGCAGGCTGAACAGGAGTACGGCAGACCAAAATCCTTGACTGCGGTCATGCATCAGGATTCCGTTTCAATCGACTAGCTCGGCAGCCGTTAGCTTGTCAATATAGACTACAGAGGAGGGGTGTGCGGTGAGAACGAGAAAAGTGCCGCTTCGCAAATGCGTCGCATGTCAGGAAATGATGCCCAAAAAGGAGCTTATCCGGGTTGTGCGTACACCGGCCGAAGAGGTCCAGATTGACCTGACTGGCAAAAAAGCAGGACGAGGCGCTTATTTATGCGGTAAAGTAAGCTGCTTCAAGCTGGCGAAAAAGTCAAAGGCGCTTGACCGGGCTTTAAAGGCTCCGGTCGGCGAGCATATTTATGATCAGCTTGAGCGTGATTTTGTCGCCGCCCAGGAGCAATTTAACGCACTAAAGGAGCTGGCAGGACATGAAGCAGAATAAATGTCTTTCCGCCCTTGGTATGGCGATGAGGGCCGGTAAGCTGATTACCGGCGACGAAATCGTGCTCAAAGCTGTGCGAAGCAAACAAGCCCAGCTTGTTATCATCGCCGGAGACGCATCGCCAAATACAAAAAAAAAATTTCATGATAAATGCAGCACCTACGGAATACAACTCGCCGAAGCATTCGACCGGGAGCAACTAGGAAGGGCGATCGGAAAGCCAGAACGTGTTGTGCTTGCGGTAACCGACGTGTCATTCGGAAAAATGATTGCGAATCATCTGAGCCAAAATACGGAGGTGGATCCTATTGGACAATAAACAGGACAATAAAGATAAACTGCGTGTCTATGAATACGCCAAATCAATTAACATGAGCAGCAAAGAAATTATTACCATCCTTAAGCGGTTAGATCTGCCGGTCAATAATCATATGAGCGTCATGGAAAATGAAATGGTCAACAAAGTCGAAGGTTTTTTTCGGAACATTAAAGCCAATGCCGCAGCGAAGCGGGCGCAGGATTCTACTGGCGCAACCGTATCCGCCGCTGCTCAGGCACAGAACAAACCGGCGGCGCAGCCGTCGCGAGAATCAAAAAATACGAATCAAGACAGACAGGGGCCTGTGAATTCTATTAATACAAAAACTTCCAACCACCAATCGAACAATGATACTAGAGCAGCTGGACAGCAAAACAATCGTCCGGCTCAGTCGTCCAGTCAGAACCGTCCATCCCAAGGTCAAGGGGGCGGCGGTCGTCAAGGTCAAGGACAGCAAGGCGGAGGCGGCAATCGTCCAGCCCCGTCCGGCAACCGTCCAGCCCAAGGTCAAGGGGGCGGCAATCGCCCGTCCGGCAACAATCAGAACCGCGGTTCGCAAGGCGGCCAAGGCGCAGGCGGCGGCAATCGTTCCAGCGCGCCTAGAACGGATTCCGGCAATCGTCCGGCCGCTTCAGGGCAAGCCCGTACCTTCGACAACCGTTCGAGCCAAGGGCAAAACCGCAGCAATGACGATTCCAAACGATTCTCGAATTCGGGCAAACCGGGTCAGAAGCGCTTTGATGACAACAGACAAGGCGGCGGAAACAGAGGCGGCGGCAATCGCGGACCTAAGGGCCGCGGCGGCAGAAACCAGCAGCAGCAGCCTCCACGCGAAAAAATCGACAACACGCCTAAAAAAATTATCGTACGCGGTACGATGACCGTTGGCGATTTGGCGAAATTATTGCATAAGGATGCTTCCGAAGTAATCAAAAAGCTGATTTTCCTAGGCGTAATGGCCACTATTAACCAGGAAATCGATATGGATGCGATTCACCTCATTGCTACCGACTACGGCGTTGAAGTGGAAGTGAAAATTCCGGTAGAGGAAGATTCATTCGAAACGGTTGAAGAGACGGATGAGGAAGGCGATCTGGTCGCTCGCCCGCCGGTCGTTACGATTATGGGTCACGTTGACCACGGTAAAACGACGTTGCTTGACGCCATCCGCAAAACAAATGTAACAGGCGGCGAGGCTGGCGGCATTACGCAGCATATCGGTGCGTACCAAGTCGAGATCAACCATAAGAAAATTACGTTCCTTGATACGCCTGGCCACGAAGCGTTTACGCTGATGCGGGCTCGCGGCGCTCAGGTAACGGACATTACGATTATTGTCGTAGCAGCCGATGACGGCATCATGCCGCAAACAGTCGAGGCCATTAACCATGCGAAAGCAGCCGGCGTTCCGATTATCGTTGCGGTCAACAAAATTGACAAGCCGGAAGCGAACGTAGATAAAATCAAGCAAGAAATGACCGAATATGAGCTTGTTCCCGAAGAGTGGGGCGGCGACACGATTTTCGTTGAAGTGTCGGCGAAGCAGCGCATCGGCCTTGAAGGCTTGCTGGAAATGATCTTGCTCGTAGCGGAAGTGAACGATTATAAAGCGAATCCGGATAAACGCGCCCGCGCGACAGTTATTGAGGCGGAGCTGGACAAAGGTAAAGGTCCGGTTGCCAGAATTCTCGTTCAACACGGCACATTGAAAATCGGCGACGCATTTGTTGCCGGCAACTGCTTTGGCCGCGTGCGCGCCATGGTCAACGACAAGGGACGCCGTCTCAAAGAAGCGGGACCGTCTACGCCGGTGGAAATTACCGGTTTGACTGAAGTGCCGCTTGCGGGCGATCCGTTTATGGTGTTCGAGGATGAGCGCAAAGCCCGCGCAATCGCCGATCGCCGCTCCATCAAGCAGCGTCAATCGGAAATGGGCGCCAATACGCGTGTAACGCTCGACGATTTGTACAATCATATTAAAGATGGCGAAATCAAAGACCTGAACGTTATCATCAAAGCTGACGTGCAAGGCTCTTCCGAGGCGCTTAAAGGCTCCTTGGCGAAAATCGACATCGAAGGCGTTCGCGTCAAAATTATTCACAGCGGCGTTGGCGCCATTACAGAGTCCGATGTTATTCTTGCTTCGGCCTCCAACGCAATCGTTATCGGCTTCAACGTTCGTCCTGATCCGCAAGCCGAAGCGACGATCGCCCAGGAAAAAGTTGACGTTCGTATGCACCGCGTCATCTATAACGTCATTGATGAGATTGAGCAGGCGATGAAGGGCATGCTGGACCCAATTTTCAAAGAGGTCGTTATTGGCCATGCCGAAGTTCGTAACGTCTTTAAAGTGACAAAGGTAGGCGCGATTGCCGGTTGCATGATCACATCGGGCAAAATTACGCGCAATGCCGAAGCGCGTCTTATCCGCAGCGGCATTGTCGTATACACAGGCAAAATTGATTCCCTCAAACGCTTCAAGGACGATGCCAAGGAAGTGGCGCAAGGCTACGAGTGCGGCATAACGCTTGAGAGGTTCAGCGACATCAAGGAAGGCGATGTCATCGAAGCGTTTGTGATGGAAACCGTAGAGAGGTGATTGCAGTATGGCAAAAATTCGTGTTGGCCGCGTCGGCGAACAAATAAAGAAAGAGCTCAGCCAAATTATTCAGACAGAGCTAAAGGACCCGCGCATCGGATTTATTACGGTTACAGGCGTGGAAACGTCCAGCGATTTGTCGCAGGCGAAGGTATTTCTAAGCGTGCTTGGCAGCGAGGAACAGAAGGAAGCGACACTGAAGGCGCTGGCTAGCGGAACGGGATTTATCCGTACGGAGCTTGGCAAGCGCATGAGATTGCGTCATACCCCTGTTCTGCTGTTTAAGTTTGACAGCAGCATCGAATACGGCAGCCGGATAGAAGCTCTCCTTGACGATATCAACAGCGGGAACGAGAAGCGATGACGGCAAACAGCGGCTATTTGGCACAGCTTGACGAAGCACTGGCCTTTATGCAGAACGCCGACCGCTTTCTGGTCGTGTCTCACGTTCAGCCGGACGGGGACGCGATCAGCTCGACGCTGGTCGTTGACTGGATGCTCCGGCAGCTGGGCAAATCGGTTGTACTCATCAATGAAAGCGAAGTTCCATCAAGGCTTGGTTATTTGGATGGGGTAGAAGCAATCGTTCATTACAAGCTGGCTCCTCCCGAGCAAACCTTTGATCGCATTATTGCGGTCGATTGCGCCGATTTCAAGCGAATCGGCGAAGTTGCCCAAAGCTTCGCTCCGGGAGCGATGCTGCTTAATATCGATCATCATCCAACAAACAACGGATTCGGAACGGTAAATGTCATTCGCGAGAATGCTGCCGCAACCGTAGAAATATTGTTTGACCTGATCGAACGTTCAGGCATAGCGCTCGACAAAAGCGTTGCAACGGCGATCTATACAGGTCTGTTGACCGATACCGGCGGTTTCCGTTACTCGAATACGAGTCCTCGAGTCATGGAAATTGCCGCTTGCTTGCTTGCGCTTGGCGTAGCGGGCAATGAGCTTGCCGACCTGCTGCTTGAGAAGATGACAATGGCCAAGCTGCAGCTGCTGAAGCTTGCCCTCAACCGGATGGCCTTTTCCGACAATCTGGAAATAGGCTGGGTTTATATCGGAAGAGACGATTTGAAAAACTGCGGCGCAGTTCCCGAAGACATAGAGGGAATCGTCAATTATGCGCTTAATGTGGATGGCGTTGAAGTCGGCATTTTGTTCAAGGAGGCGGAGGATGGCAGCGTAAAAGCCAGCCTTCGGTCAGCCGGCAAAGCGAACGTTGCAGAAATCGCGCAGTCGTTTGGCGGCGGAGGTCATGTAAGGGCGGCGGGCTGTCGTCTAGACGTGCCATTGCCGCAAGCGATTGAACAATTGGTGGATGCCGTAAGAAAGGCGTTGAAGTAGGACGTGGACGGAATTTTGGCTGTATGGAAGCCGGAAGGCTGGACCTCGCACGACGTCGTCGCCAAGGTGAGACGTATTCTGAAGATGAAGCGGATTGGCCATGCCGGAACGCTTGATCCGATGGTGACAGGAGTGCTGCCGCTTTGTCTTGGGCGCGCTACCCGTGTTGTGGAGTATGTGCAAGAACGTCCCAAGGCATATGAAGCCGTGCTCAAGCTGGGTGTGGCGACGGACACGGAGGATATGACAGGCCAGGTTATCGAAAGGCTTGACTCTGTCCGGGTAACGGAGGCTGACGTCGAAGCCGCGCTTGCAAGGTTTACAGGGACGATCGAGCAGGTTCCTCCGATGTATTCGGCGGTCAAAGTGGACGGCAAACGTTTGTACGAGCTTGCGCGGGACGGCAAAACCGTCGAGCGCAAAGCGCGGAAGGTGACGATTCATCGAATTGGACTTCGCGAGTTGAAGCTTGATTTAGAGCAGCCTGAAATCACCTTTGAAGTCGAATGCTCCAAAGGCACATACATCCGCACGCTATGTGTAGATATTGGCCGCATGCTGGGCGTACCTGCCACAATGGCGAAGCTGACCCGCACGATGTCCGGCGGCATAACCGGCGAAAGCTGCTTATCGCTTGAGGACATTGAACGGCTGCAGCAAGCCGGACAATTGGAGCCGCGGCTGATTCCCGCCGATCAGGCGATCCTGCATCTGCCGCAGGCGGCGGTAAGCGAAAAGTCTGCCAAGCTTGCGCTGCAAGGGCAAAAGCTTGCTTTGCAGCAAGCGTCGCTCGATGCGGCGACCTATGAGCACGGGCAGCTGGTTCGATTATATGAAGAAGGAAGCTCCTTTTTGGGAATATTCCAGATCGATACGGAAGCAGCGCTGCTAAAGCCGGTTAAAGTATTTTCGGCTGTAACGGACTAACTGACGGACGTTTCGGGAAGCTAACAGGAATGCAGGTGTATACGCTTGGAAATTATACCTTTAAGTTATCCTATAAACGGCTTGGCGCTGTTGTCGCTTGGCAAGCCGATTTCATTGGCAATCGGTCATTTTGACGGCGTGCATCGCGGACATCAGAATGTCATTCGCCAGGCGGTTGCAGGGGCAAAGGAATCGGACATGTTGTCTGCCGTGCTGACCTTTGATCCGCATCCGAAAGAGGTGCTCGGGCAAGGCGATCAATATTATCGCTGCTTGACTCCTCTGCAGTCGAAAGCGGCTTTGTTCGCAGAGCTCGGAGTGGATCTTGTATTCATCATGCGCTTTGATACGGAGTTTTCATCCGTAACGCCGGAGCGTTTTATGGCTGATGTGCTGCGAGTGCTTGGCGTCAAACAGGTAACGGTCGGCTTTGATTTTAGATTCGGCCATCGCGGCTCCGGCGATACCGACACGCTGCGCCAGTTGGCCAAGCCGGATATTGCCGTGCATGTTGTGGAGCCGCTATACGAGAATGATAGAAAAATCAGCAGCACCTATGTACGTGAGCTGCTTGAGCAAGGCGACGTGCAGATGGCTTCGCAATTGCTTGGCCGCTCCTACGAGGTAACGGGGACCGTTGTTCATGGCGACGCGCGCGGCAGGACGATCGGTTTTCCGACTGCGAATCTGCAGCTGCAGCATGCTTACGTGGCGCCAAGACTTGGCGTATATGCCATTGTGGCGTGGATAGATGGGGTGGCCTATCCGGGAGTAATGAACCACGGCCTGAAGCCAACGTTCGGAGGAGAGCCTACACCGGTCATGGAAGCTCATCTGTTTGATTTTAACGGTGATTTATATGACAGCAGCATCCGCATTGCGTTTAAATCGTTTCTCCGTCCCGAACGAAAATTTAGCGGGATAGATGAGTTGATTCGGCAAATTGAAGCAGATTCGATGGAAGCGAGAAGCTTGCTTGCGAATTTAAGCGAATAATTGCAGAAGCGCTCGACAAGCATAGGACTAGTATGATATACTTTGCAATGTTGTGGATATATATGCCTAGCGCATCGATTCCCGCAACTTAACCTTAGCTTGGCCTGACGCTTTCACCAACGTCGGCGAGGCTAATGGCGATTATGAAGAAGGAGGTGAATTAGGATGGCAATTACACAAGAGCGTAAGCATGAACTGATCGATACGCACAAGACTCATGCGTCGGACACAGGTTCTCCTGAGGTTCAAGTAGCTATCCTGACTGAAAACATCGTGAACTTGACACAGCATTTGCGTGTGCACAAGAAAGACCACCACTCCCGTCGTGGTTTGCTCAAGATGGTAGGTCAGCGCCGTAAGCTGCTTGCATACCTGAAGAACAACGATGTTAGACGTTACAGCGCATTGATCGAAAAACTCGGCCTTCGCCGTTAAAACATGCGTCATGAGAAGCAACCTGGTTGTCCTGCCGTCCGGGAATAAACGGATAAGCGGAAACGGGTTGCTTTTTGTAATAGGCAAGGACCGGCGGGTTATGACGATTATGTAATACATATACCAAAATGAACTAACAGGAGGGATATGATGGTACAACGTATTGAGATGATGCTGGGCGGAAGACCGCTGTCCATTGAGACAGGCCGTCTGGCCAAGCAGGCTAATGCGGCGGTAACGGTGCAATATGGCGACACAGTCGTTCTCTGTACCGTAACTGCTTCGCCTGGACCTAAGGATCTGGATTTCTTCCCCCTTACCGTCAATTACGAGGAGCGCTTGTATGCGGTTGGCAAAATTCCAGGCGGCTTTATTAAACGTGAAGGGCGTCCAAGCGAAAAAGCGATTTTGTCGAGCCGTTTAACGGATCGTCCAATTCGCCCGTTATTCCCTGAGGGCTTCCGTAACGATGTTCAGGTTGTCAATCTGGTTATGAGCGTTGATCAGGATTGCTCGCCTGAAATCGCGGCAATGATCGGTACGTCCGCTTCATTGTCAATTTCCGATGTGCCGTTTGACGGACCGATCGGCGGCGTTATCGTTGGCCGCATCAATGGTGAATTTTTGATTAATCCAACTGTGGAGCAAGAGCAGCAAACCGATCTATACCTCGTTGTAGCCGGCACAAAGGACGCTATCATGATGGTTGAAGCGGAAGCGAATGAAGTGCCGGAGTCGGTGATGCTGGAAGCTATTATGTTCGGGCATGAGGAAATCAAAAATATCGTCGCTAAAATCGAAGAGCTGCAGGCGCTTGCCGGAAAGCCTAAGATGGATGTTAAGCTGCACGCCGTGGATGAGCAGGTTAATCAAGACGTTCGTGCATTTGCTTCGGACAACCTTGTACAGGCGATTAAAATCGAAGAAAAACATGCGCGGCAGGAAGCGATTGACGCTGTCAACGCCGCAACGGTTGCCCACTTCGAGGAGCAATATGCGGATACGCCGGAGCTGCTAGGCGATGTGAAGGAAGTATTGTACGACATCGTGAAGGAAGAAGTACGCCGACTGATCACGCATGACAAGATTCGTCCTGACGGACGCAAGCTTGAAGAAATCAGACCAATCGATTGCGATGTGGCATTGCTGCCGCGTACGCACGGCTCGGGTCTGTTTACGCGCGGTCAAACGCAGGCGCTTAGCATTTGTACGCTTGGCGCAATGGGTGACGTTCAAATTTTGGACGGCATTTCGCCGGAAGAAACGAAACGTTTTATGCACCATTACAATTTCCCTCCGTTTAGCGTAGGCGAGGCTCGTCCGCTCCGTCCTCCAGGACGCCGCGAAATCGGCCACGGCGCGCTTGGAGAGCGCGCATTGTCGAAGGTGATTCCATCCGAAGCAGAGTTCCCGTATACGATTCGTCTTGTATCCGAGGTGCTTGAATCGAACGGTTCAACCTCCCAAGCAAGCATTTGCGCTGGCACGCTCGCGATGATGGATGCCGGCGTACCGATTAAAGCTCCGGTTGCGGGCATCGCGATGGGCTTGATTAAAAACGGAGAGCATTTCTCCATTTTGTCCGATATTCAGGGGATGGAAGATCATCTCGGCGATATGGACTTTAAAGTAGCGGGCACGGCTGAAGGCGTTACAGCAATCCAAATGGATATCAAAATCGCAGGCATTAGCCGTGAGATTTTGGAGCAATCGCTTGAGCAAGCGCGTCAAGGTCGTCTGCACATTTTGGATAAAATGATTGCCAGCATGCCGGCTTCGCGGACAAGCCTGTCCAAATACGCTCCTAAAATTTTGACCTTGCGCATTAACCCGGACAAAATCCGCGATGTCATCGGCGCAGGCGGCAAAATCATTAATAAAATTATTGAGGAAACCGGCGTTAAAATCGATATCGAACAGGACGGCATGGTATTTATTGCTTCCTCGAATGAGGAAATGAACCAGAAGGCCAAATCGATTATCGAAGGCATCGTCAAAGAGGTTGTCGTTGGCGAGGTTTATGTCGGTACCGTTAAGCGCGTAGAAAAATTCGGCGCGTTCGTCGAGATTTTGCCGAACAAGGATGGACTTGTGCACATTTCGCAGCTTTCCACCGAGCGCGTAGCCAAAACGGAAGATGCCGTGAAAATAGGCGATCAGATCAAAGTTAAAGTAACGGAAATCGATCAACAAGGCAGAATCAATTTGTCTGCAAAAGTTTTGTTGATGGAGGAAGCAGCCCAGCAAAAATAATGCTGCAGCTTGTCCTATAGCTTGAGAAGAAAGAGTCAGATTCGATCTGTCTCTTTTTGTTTTGGCTTCATAAACTCGTCCCGCCTCACATACACATAGATGTACGCGTCCCGCATTAAACCTTGAAGGGCGCAGGCTATGGATGAAGGTGGGAAGTCCATTGGATGTTTGGAGGAAAGCCTCGCTGGCGGCTGTATGCATGCTTGCTCTGTTTGCATTTGTTTATCGCAACGACAATGTGTCTCGCTACATAGCCGGGCTGAAGGATAACAAGGAGGCAGCGTCCGCCGCAGCCTTAAGCGTTGAGCCGGATCATCGAAAGCAATTGCTGGCGGAGATTCAGGCTGAAGCGGAAAAGCGTCGAGTCGCTCCCGTTGATGCCGTCATTGACCGAGTATGGAAAGCCATTCCCGGCTATAACGGTCTGGAGGTTGACGTAGAGAAGACGCTGGCAGCTACGATGGAGCGTCCCGGCGAAGAAATCAATTACATATATAATGAAGTGCAGCCAAAGCTGATGCTCGATGACTTGGGTCCCTATCCGATTTATCGGGGCAATCCAAACAAACATATGGTTGGCTTGATGATCAATGTCGCCTGGGGCAACGAGTACATCGGCAGCATTCTGGATACGCTTGCCGCAGCCGGGGCCAAAGCGACCTTTTTTCTGGACGGCTCATGGCTAAAAGGCAATCCGGATGTTGCGGCTAAAATAGCCGAGGCTGGACACGAGCTCTCGAATCATGCCTATTCGCATCCCGATATGAAAGCGCTGGGACGCCAGGCAGCGTATGAGCAAATTGCCAAGACGGAAGCTTTGCTAAAAAGTACAATGAACGTGGACAACAAATGGTTTGCTCCTCCTTCCGGCTCCTTCAATCAGGCTACCGTGCAGGTGGCCCGCGAGCAGGGACTGAAAACGGTGTTATGGACGATCGATACGATTGATTGGCAAAAGCCATCGGTTGATACCGTCTTACGGCGTGTCACGACCAAGCTCGAACCTGGCGCGCTCATTCTTATGCATCCAACTGCGGCAACCGCAGGATCGCTGCGCGGGATTATCGCTTCGGCCAAGGCAAAGGGGTTGGTTGCAGGCACGGTAAGCGAAACGCTCTCCTCCTCGCGCGTTCCCGCTTCTGTTGAGAGGAAGTAAGCTTTCTGCTATAGTAGATCTATTGTTGTTTAAAGCAGGGAACGGCTAAAGTCGTGTCATTTCCAAGTGCAGTCAGGGGGATTTTTAATGAATAAATACCAGCTCAGCAATGGCCTGAGAGTTGTCGTGGAATACATTCCAGGTGTCCGTTCGGTCAGCTTCGGCATTTGGGTCAAAAACGGCTCGCGCAACGAGACGCCGGACAATAACGGCATTTCTCATTTTATCGAGCATATGCTCTTCAAAGGCACAGAAAAGCGCACGGCTAAGGATATAGCGGATCTGTTCGACGGTATCGGCGGCAACGTCAATGCCTTTACGGCGAAGGAGTACACCTGCTATTTCGCCAAAGTGCTGGATGAGCATCTTCCGCTTGCCGTAGATGCGCTGTCCGATATGTTTTTTCATTCGCAGCTGGATTCCGAGGAGCTGGCGAAGGAAAAAAACGTGATTCTGGAGGAAATCTCCATGTACGAGGATACGCCCGACGACAAGGTGCATGATGAAGCGTCGCGCGCCGCATTTGGAGACCACCCGCTCGCTTATTCCATTCTTGGACTGGAAGAGCGGTTAACGGCGATGGGCGCGGATGAGCTCAGACAATACATGAAAAATACGTATACGCTGGAAAACACCGTGGTGAGCGTTGCGGGCAATGTGGAGGAGGGGGCCTTGCTTGCTCTGCTGGAGCAGTATTTCGGCCAATTTTCCAACTCGCAGAGAACGGCAGCCGCGCTTGCTGCGCCTGTATTCAAAAGCGATTCCATCTATTTCAAGAAAAAAACGGAGCAAAACCATCTTTGTCTGTCTTTCCCCGGCTGCTCGATTTCCGATTCGAAGCTGTATGCGATGATCTTGCTGAACAATGCGCTTGGCGGCGGAATGAGCTCCAGGCTGTTTCAGGAAATAAGGGAAAAACGGGGACTTGCCTACTCCGTTTACTCCTATCACACCTCTTACGCAGATACGGGGCTGTTTACCATTTATGCAGGAACCGCGCCCAAGCAAACGTCGGAGGTGCTGGACCTGACAATGGAGCAGCTTGGCGAATTGTCCGTAAAGGGCTTGTCCGATGAGGAGCTTCATCGCGGCAAGGAGCAGCTGAAAGGCAGCCTTATTCTCAGCTTGGAAAGCACTAGCAGCAGAATGAACCGGTTAGGCAAAAACGAACTTATGCTCGGCCAGCATTATACGCTGGACCAGCTGCTGCAGCGGATCGATTCCGTTACGATGGCCGATATTCAGGACGTGACGCGGCGTATGCTGTCTGTTCCGTTCGCGGTGGCGATGGTGGGCACAAACGAGAAAGCGATCGGTCAAATCAGGAGGGATCAATTTGTACCAGGTATTGTTTAAAAGGCTTCCGGGCAATGAAGATATCGCGCTTCCGCAAAAAATGTCCGAATGGGCAGCCGGTTTTGATGTTCAGGCGGCAGTAACGGAGTCCGTTACGCTGGAGCCCGGCGAGCGCAAGCTGATTCCTGCCGGCTTTGCCATGGCTATGCCTGGAGAGCTTGAGGCACAAATCAGGCCGCGCAGCGGTCTGGCGTACAAGCACGGCATTACTTGCCTCAATTCGCCGGGCACGATCGACGCCGATTACCGCGGCGAGGTAAAGGTGCTGCTCATTAATTTGGGCCAGGAGCCGTTTGTTATCGCGCGCGGAGAGCGGATTGCCCAAATGGTGTTTCAGACCGTTCCGGCGGTTACTGCGGTTGCGGTGGATGAACTGCCTGAAACCGTACGCGGTTCAGGCGGATTTGGTCATACCGGCGTATAAGACTATTTCGAAGATCGGGTCAGCTGCCCGATCTTTTTTTCTTTTTCACCCCGCTCTGGGCGCAAGCATAAGATGGTTTAGAGCTAGCAGCAAGCGAAAACGGCCAAAGCTGTTTCCTGACGGCAATAGGAACGTTTCGCGCAGAAATAGAAGCCGTTTATAAAGGATTCGCTTATAAATGCTTATATTTCGAGAAAGGGGTGAAGCTGGATGCTTACAGGCGTTCAAGTGCTGTTGCTGGGCGGTGACGCAAGACAGCTTGAAGTCATACGCAGGCTGACTGAACTGGATGCTGTCGTCACGATTTCCGGCTTTGATGGCTTGCATTCCCCGCTGGACGGGGCTGTGCAGGCGGATTTTGAAGAGCAATTGTTTGATGGGGTCGACGCTTTGCTGTTGCCTGCGGTAGGCACGGATGAGCATGGCTATGTGCATGCCGTATTCAGCAATCGTAAAATGCAGCTGACGGATAGCCATTTAGCGAGGCTGCCAAAGCATTGCAAAGTGTTTACAGGCATGGCTAAGCCGTATTTGCATCAGCTCTGCAAGCAGAATGGACTCGATCTGATCGAGTTATTTGAGCGTGACGATGTTGCCATATACAACTCGATTCCGACAGCCGAGGGCGCGCTGATGATGGCGATTCAGAACACCGACATTACGATCCACGGCTCCGATTCGATGGTGCTGGGCTTCGGCAGAACGGGCTTTACAATGGCGCGCAGCCTGCATGGACTGGGCTCCAAAGTCAAGGTAGGGGTACGGCGTTCCGAGCACTTCGCACGGGCGGCCGAGATGGGCTTTGAGCCTTTCTACATCAGCAGTTTGCAGCAGAATGTAAGCAATATTGACTTGCTTTTTAATACAATTCCGACTATGATAGTCACAGCACAAATTATCGCTAATTTACCATCGCGGGCTGTCATTATTGACCTCGCTTCCAAGCCTGGCGGAACGGATTTCCGCTTTGCCGAGAAGAGAGGCGTCAAGGCTTTGCTCGCACCCGGACTCCCCGGAATCGTCGCACCGAAAACAGCTGGTCGTATCATGGCGGATTGCTTGTCGCAGCTTATTTTGGAAGAAACGATTAAGCGGGGGAATGGGATATGAATTGGAATGGAATAACGGTAGGCTATGCGCTGTCCGGCTCGCATTGCACGTTTGAAGAAGTCATGCCGGAAATTCAGCGGTTCGTCGATGCGGGAGCCAACGTGGTGCCAATCGTGTCCCATACGCTGATGACGACCGATACAAGATTTGGAAAATCTGCGGATTGGCAGAAGCAGCTCAAGGACATTACTGGAAACGAGCTTATTTCTACCATTGTCCAGGCGGAGCCGCTTGGTCCTTCCAAGCTGCTTGATGTACTCGTAATCGCCCCGTGTACGGGCAATACGACAAGCAGACTGGCCAATGCGATTACTGACAGTGCCGTGCTGATGGCCGCCAAAGCGCAGATGCGCAATGGAAGACCGATTGTTTTGGCGATTTCCACTAACGACGGTCTCGGCTTGAATGCCGCGAATATAGCAAAGCTGCTTGTAGCCAAACATATCTATTTCGTGCCGTTTGGTCAGGACAATCCTGTTCAGAAGCCCAATTCGCTAGTGGCTAAAATGGACGCTGTGCTGGAAACGTGCGAGGCTGCTCTTCAAGGAAAACAACTGCAACCGCTTTTGATTCAACGTCACAACTGACGCAAGCCGAAAATCAACTACGATTGGGAAAAGGTCAAGCAATTGCTGGTTTTGGCATGGGCGGAAGTCCGCCTATCATTGGGCCTGCCAGCAATGCCCGCTTGCGTGACGTTGCCACCGAAAGTCAGGTTTCTGTTAGTCGTCAGCTTGCCTGTTTCGCAGCCAGTCGAAAGCCGGCTTGCGCCATGCACGAGGGACGACTGACAGATGCCGCTTGTATCGCTGCACACATCGTCGAACTTTTCGCATTTGGTCAATGACATGTGAGATCGCCGTCTTTTCCTGGTATCGTGATGAAGGAGAATGTTATGCGCATCCTGATTCAAAAATTCGGGGGCACCTCTTTATCGACGGATCATGCCAGAGCGCTTGTCGTTTCACATATTGCCAGGGAGCTTAGCAACGGCTTCAGCGTCGTGGTTGTCGTTTCGGCCATGGGCCGCAAGGGAGACCCGTATGCGACCGATACGCTGCTGGGACTAGCGGACAGTCAAGGCGGCGTATTGCCTGCTCGAGAGCGAGATATGCTGATGGGCTGCGGAGAGCTTATTTCCGCAACCGCTTTATGCAGTCTTTTATTATCCAAAGCTATTCCCTCCGTTGTGCTGACAGGGGGGCAGGCGGGCATCGTGACGGATGAGCACTTTGGTCAGGCGAGAATCAAGGAAATTCATCCCGACCGTACGCTGCGCCATTTGAAAGCCGGAGATGTTGTAATCGTTACCGGGTTTCAGGGCAGCACCCAGAAGGGCGAGACGACGACGCTTGGCCGCGGCGGCAGCGATACGTCCGCCACTGCGCTCGGCGCTGCGCTGCGCGCCGAGCTTGTCGACATATATACGGATGTTAGCGGTATATTGACCGCTGATCCTCGTTTTGTCGCCGAAGCGAAGCCGCTTGCCGTCGTCAGCTATGTGGAAATTTGCAATATGGCCAGGCAGGGGGCAAAAGTTATTCATCCTCGTGCCGTAGAAATTGCCCAGCATGCGAGGGTGCCGATTCGGGTTCGCTCTACCTTTTCCGAGGATGAGGGTACGTTGGTAACCGACCATTCCGCAGGGAAATCGGAGTTGTCCGTGAAGGATCGCCATGTGACAGGCATAGCCCATGTAAGCGGAATTACGCAGATTTCGGTAAAGGCGATCAAAGGAAGAAGCGATGTCCAGTTGCAGGTCTTCCAGTCGATGGCCAAACATCAGATCAGCGTCGATTTTATTAACGTTACGCCGAGCGGAGCAGTCTATACCGTGTTTGATAAAGATGCCGATCGTGCAGTGCAGGTGTTGAAGGATGGCGGTTATGCTCCATCCGTCGTCAATCACTGCGCCAAAGTATCGGTTATTGGCGGAGGCATGAACGGGGAGCCCGGGGTCATGGCCCGAATTGTGGAGGCGTTGACCGAGCAAGGCATTTCCATTATGCAATCTGCCGATTCCAACACGACGATATGGGTGCTTATTCGCGAAGCGGATATGGTAGGAGCGCTGCGCGCCCTGCATTCAAAGTTCGAGCTTCATCGATAAAATAGCAGCCGTTTATACTTGGGAGGAATTATGATGGATTTTGGCAGACTGATTACCGCAATGGTTACTCCTTTCGATTCGGAAGGGCAAATTGATTGGGAGACCACCGGACGTTTGATTGATTATTTAATAGATGAGCAGAAAAGCGACAGTCTTGTCGTCTCGGGCACGACTGGCGAATCGCCAACGCTGTCGGACGAAGAAAAGGTGGAGCTTTTTCGTTTTTCCGTCAAGCACGCAGCCGGACGCTGTAAAATTATTGCCGGAACAGGCAGCAACAATACCGCTCATACGATCCATCTGACGAAAGAAGCGGAGTTGGCTGGCGTGGACGGCATCCTGCTCGTAGCCCCCTATTACAATCGCCCGAGTCAAGAAGGATTATACCAGCATTTCAAAGCCGTTGCGGAATCGACCTCGCTGCCTATTATGCTTTATAACGTTGAAGGCCGGACAGGCGTTAATATTTCCGTCGATACGACTTTGCGTCTAGCTCAAATTCCTAACATCGTGGCGACGAAGGATTGTGCCAATATGGATCAGCTCACCCTGATCGTGAAAGGCGCGCCGGATAGCTTTAAGGTATATAGCGGTGAGGATAGCCATACTTTGCTTGCGCTTGCAGTCGGCGCACACGGTATCGTCAGTGTGGCCAGCCATATTATCGGCAAAGAGATGAAAGAGCTGGTAGAGCATTATATCGCTGGACGGACTGCTGAGGCGGCGAAGCTTAACGCCAAGCTGCACCCGATTTTCAAAGGGCTGTTTGCGTGTCCGCATCCGGTACCGAATCCAGTGGCGGTAAAGTATGCGCTGGGCCTCAAAGGCTTGCCGGTTGGAGGCGTCAGACTGCCGCTAATTACAGTCAGCGAGCCTGAAGCTGCGTTTCTGCATAAAATTCTTTTTTAATGGATTTATCGATTATGGACTTGCGCCGATGCGGCCAGCATCGGCTTTATTTTTTTGCAGGAGTGCAGGGAAGAATGAGCTTTATCGGCTTCCACTTGTATTCCTTCTTTTTTTTCATGTATAATGGTCTCAAGTGACTGTGTGCGGCAAATTTTAGTAAGAGGCGATTCGCCAGGGCGGCATCTGGTATCAGAAGCGCATATGCAAGTTGCAGCTCGGAGTAACACTGACCCATCGGATATTACGAGGCAGCTTTTGCTTCGCATAAATAAGAACATGAATACCGGAGTATAGGGCTCTCATTTGAGGCTGCTTCGCAAATTTTAAGGAGGTACTGATACACTTGTCAAAGAAGAACAACCAAGATAAGCTACTCGTATTCGCGCTAGGCGGAGTAGGCGAGATCGGAAAGAATATGTACGTTATTCAGTACAATAACGACATTGTAGTTGTCGATTCAGGATTGAAATTCCCGGAAGAGGACATGCTCGGCATTGATATCGTCATTCCCGACATCTCTTATTTGACGGAGAACCGCGATAAGGTTCGCGGCATCATTATTACCCACGGTCATGAGGATCACATCGGCGGTCTGCCGTATGTGCTCAAGAACCTGAATGTGCCGATTTACGCGACCAAGCTTACGCTTGGATTGATTGAAGGCAAGCTTAAAGAAGCGAGCTTGCTGGGTGAAACGAAGCGGATTTTGATTAATGCCGATTCGGAAATCCAGCTTGGCTCCATACACGCAACATTTTTCAAGACCAACCACAGCATTCCGGATTCGGTAGGCGTTTGCCTCGACACGCCGGAAGGCACGATCGTCCATACAGGCGACTTTAAGTTTGACCATACTCCGGTCAATGAGCAGTTCGCCGATTTGCAAAGAATTGCCGAAATCGGCAAACGCGGAGTTCTGGCGCTGCTTTCGGACAGTACGAATGCCGAGCGTCCAGGCTATACGCCTTCGGAAGCTAACGTGGGCGACAATTTGGAGGATATTTTCCGCAAATCGTCCCAGCGTGTCGTTGTTGCGACCTTCGCCTCCAACGTACACCGGATTCAACAAATCATTAACGCCGCGATCGCTACGCGCCGCAAAATCGCCGTGGTAGGCCGCAGTATGGTTAACGTCGTATCCATCGCTTCCGATCTGGGTTACTTGAACATTCCGGAAGGCATGATTATCGAGCCGGAGGAAGTGAACAAGCTTGCTGCCGACCGTGTCGTTATTTTGTGCACAGGAAGCCAAGGCGAGCCGATGTCGGCGCTTACGCGCATGGCTCGTTCGACTCACCGCAAAGTGGATATTCTGCCTGGCGACACCGTTATTATTGCTGCAACGCCGATCCCAGGCAATGAGCGTTATGTAGGCCGCACGGTAGATGAGTTGTTCAGACTCGGCGCCAACGTTATTTACGGCAACGGCTCGGTATCGGGCGTACACGTTTCCGGTCACGGAAGTCAAGAAGAGCTCAAGCTGATGCTCAACCTGATTAAGCCTAAATATTTTATTCCGATTCACGGCGAGTACCGGATGCTGCGTCAGCACGGTCGGCTTGGCGAACAGATCGGCATAGATAAAGAGAACATTTTTATTATCGACAACGGCGATACGGTTGAGTTTCAGGGAGGCAGCGCGCGCAAAGGCTCGAAAGTACAAGCCGGCAACGTGTTGATCGACGGACTTGGCGTAGGCGACGTAGGCAATATCGTGTTGCGGGACCGCAAGCTGCTTTCCCAGGATGGCATCCTTGTCGTAGTTGTAACGCTCAGCAAGCAGGATGGAGCTATATTGTCAGGACCTGATATTATTTCTCGCGGATTTGTATATGTTCGTGAATCGGAAGGTTTGCTCGACGAGGCTAACCGGATCGTAACATCCACGTTAACTCGACTGATGAACGATAAAGTAAATGAGTGGGCTTCACTCAAAACGAATGTAAAGGATGCGCTTGGTCGATTCTTGTATGAGCAGACACGACGCCGTCCGATGATTTTACCAATAATTATGGAAGTATAATTCCATACTTAAATACAATGGCTCGTTTGGCCCTCACAATGGGCTTACGGTCCTTCACTCAGAAACCTCCTGTTCACGCCGCAATTGCCGCTGCGGATGCAGGAGGTTTTTGCGTTTATATGGCTTAGCATCCACAATAACCGTATAAAATCGCCGACCCACCCCATACTATAACGAGCATGTACAACGTCAAGGGGGATTATAGGCTTATGTGGCAACCGCAAATGAATACGGCTTCCGAGCAGCCGGCTCCAAATCCGGATGATATCAAAAAAAACGCAACCAGCGGTATTGTAGAGACGATTCAACAGCTAGGGCAGACCGCTGTCCCCGGTCCAGTTGAGTCGAACCTATTTTGCATGACTATTATCGGCCAAATCGAAGGACATCTGGTGCTGCCTCCTCAGAACAAAACGACAAAATATGAGCATCTGATACCGCAGCTTGTCGCTGCCGAGCAAAATCAGAAAATTGAAGGCGTATTGATTGTTCTGAATACGGTCGGAGGGGATGTGGAAGCGGGACTCGCAATTGCCGAGATGATTTCGTCGCTGTCGAAGCCTGCCGTTACGCTTGTGCTCGGGGGCGGACATTCCATCGGCGTGCCGATAGCAGTAGCAGGCAACGTTTCTTTTATCGCCGAGACGGCTACCATGACGATTCATCCGATTCGCATGAACGGGCTAGTCATCGGCGTACCGCAAACATTCGAGTATTTGGATAAAATGCAGGAGCGCGTAGTCAGGTTCGTTACCTCCCATTCCAATGTAACGGAACAGATTTTCAAGCAATTAATGTTTAAAACGGGAGAACTTACGCGAGACATCGGGACGACGGTTATCGGACAGGATGCAGTCAAGCATGGACTGATCGATCGGGTCGGGGGCTTGGGAGATGCGATCAAGGAGCTCAATCAACTGATCGACGCAGCGAGAATGCGCAGAAACGAGGTGACGGCTCTCGTATGACCTTATACACTTCCATGCCGCTGGAGCTCGTTCTTGACGGTTTTCATAACGAGCCGGAGCCTTTGCATGAGGTTTGGGCGGCCGGCGTAAAAATGCAGGTGGTTCCGCTCGCTCCGGGCGTGGGCAGAATCGTCCGTCTGCTGGAATGCAATCTTCACGACTATTTGCGGCCGGAGCTTGCGCCCGGCTCTGTGATCTCTTTTACGGCAACATAGAACGAATGTTCTTACTTCTGTCGCATAGGAACATTTCACCGCCTATGGTATAATGTTGAACCAGAGGTGACTGATTTGGCGAAGCGGAAGAAAAGAAGGAAATCAATCGGGACAAGCCTGAAATATGAAGTTTACGGCATTATGCTAATCACCATTTCCATTATCGCTTTGTCGGGAGAAGCGGCGGTCGGCCGTTCTTTATCAAAGCTGTTTGGCCTGGCGCTTGGCAAGTTTTATTTTGTGCTGGCGCTTGTCGGCATTTTTATCGGCTTGTACGTGATGGTGAAGCGCGCATGGCCCAAGGGCTGGACGAGCAAACGGACCGGTCTGCTGATCGTCGTGTTGGCGTTTACGCTTATGAGCTCCATATCGGAAATCGATCTGAAGCTGCGCCCCGTTGCCGAGCTGTCGGGAGGCTTGATCTGGAGCCAGCTTAGCACTGACTTGCGCACCCAGCTCATCTACGTGGCGACGTCCAATGATTTGCCGATCCGGGAGAAGCCGATAAGCGGGGGCTATCTGGGCGCGCTTCAATATTCCCTCCTGTTTTCCTTGTTCGGCTACTACGGAGCGAAGTTGATCATGTTCGTGATGTTTGCCATTTCCATAATGCTAATGACCGGCAAATCGTATGTCGAGCTAATCAGGCTCGTTCTGCGCAAGGTGGTTCGCGCCATTATGCTTATGAGGGACAAATGGGTGCAGTGGACAGCAAGCCGTCAAGCGGCAGCCAGCACGGCCAAAGCTGCAGGCAAGCCAGACGATGACGACGAAGATGATGATGATGACCTGATGGATGACGAATACGAGGATTATGTGAGCCCTGAACCCAAGAAACGAAGCTGGTCGCTGTTTTTCTCGAGGCTTCGAGGAAGCAAGCAGACGGAAGCGAATGGCTCGTCGGATGAGGTTGATTATGATGAGTGGGTAGTTGAACATCATGAGCCCGCTGCTTCCGGGGGCGACCAGCGAAAAGCGCCGCGCGCGAACAACTGGGAGAAGTCCGGCGCAGAGCCCGTATTCGCGCAGAATGCCCCAGAGAGCAGGGCTGTTGCCGCAGGTATGGTTGCCGAAGGCATAGACGGCACTCAGCCGATTAAAGCGGATATGACGCTGCGTTCCGCTGCTTTGCAGCCGGATGTGCCAGATGACGATGACGGCGATCTGTTTGAGGACTACGAGCCGGCATCGGATGAAGCCGGCATGCCAGGCGGCGACCCGTCGCCGGATGAAACCGCTGACGCGGCAGATGAAGAAACGGCTGAGGCAGAAATGTCCGAGGCGCTCATCAGCGATAAAGAGGCCGAGAGCGCATCAGGCATCGGAGAAGCGGAGCAGCAGAAGGAAAAGCCTTATTTATTGCCGCCTTTTTCGCTGCTTAATAAACCAAGCTTGATGGGCAAAAGCGCAGCCGACAATGATATGTACGATTCGCGGCGCAAGCTGGAGGCCACATTGGAAAGCTTCGGCGTGCGCGCTAAGGTGCTTGATGTCGTACGCGGTCCGGCAGTGACGCGTTATGAGGTGCAGCCGGCTACGGGCGTCAAGGTCAGCCGGATCGTCGGCCTTACTGACGATATCGCCCTTGCCCTTGCGGCCAAGGATGTAAGGATGGAGGCGCCGATACCGGGCAAGTCGGCTATCGGCATTGAGGTTCCCAACATGGAGGTATCAGTCGTCACGATGCGCGAGGTAATGGAGACGAGCACCTTCCAGAATGCATCCTCGAAGCTGTCGATTGCATTTGGCCGAGACATTTCGGGACAAACGATTGTAGGCAATCTGGCTAAAATGCCCCATCTGCTCGTTGCGGGCGCAACAGGTTCCGGCAAATCCGTCTGCATCAACGGCATTATTACCAGCATTCTGTATAAAGCCGCGCCCGATGAGGTAAAGTTTCTCATGATCGACCCGAAAATGGTCGAGCTTAATGTCTACAATGGCATCCCGCATTTGCTGGCGCCGGTTGTGACCAATCCGAAACGGGCATCGCTTGCGCTCAAAAAAATCGTTGTCGAAATGGAAAGCCGCTACGAGCTGTTTTCCAAGTCCAGCACGCGCAACATTGAAGGATACAACACCTTGATGGCGGACAATCCCGCTGCCGTATTGCCTTACATCGTTGTTATCGTAGACGAGCTTGCCGATCTGATGATGGTGGCCGCCGGCGATGTCGAGGACTCCATTGCCAGGCTGGCGCAAATGGCGCGTGCGGCGGGCATTCATCTCATTATTGCGACGCAGCGTCCTTCCGTTGACGTCATTACAGGCGTTATAAAGGCGAACATCCCGTCTCGCATCGCTTTCGGCGTATCGTCCCAGGTCGACTCCAGAACGATACTTGATATGGTCGGCGCGGAGAAGCTGCTTGGACGCGGCGATATGCTTTTCTTGCCGGTCGGCATGTCGAAGCCGATTCGGGTGCAAGGAGCGTTTCTATCCGATCAGGAGGTGGAAACGCTGGTCAATTACGCCCGCGATCAGGCAGAGGCGGAGTACAAGGAGGATCTTGTGCCCGAGGTCGAGGAGGATAGCCCGGACAGCGATGAGCAACTGGACGAGCTGTTTGACCAAGCGGTTCAGATTATTGTGGAGGCCAAGCAGGCTTCCGTATCATTGCTCCAGCGGCGTATGAGAATCGGCTACACCCGAGCGGCAAGGCTAATCGATCAGATGGAAGCGAAATCGATCGTTGGACCGTATGAAGGCAGCAAACCGCGTGAGGTGCTGATTACGCCGGAGCAATTCCAGGCTGGCCGAATCAGCTCTTGATAAACGAGTAGATTGCCAGATGGCCCCAAAAAGCGAAAAAGTTGTGCATAGAAGGGATCGCTCTTTCTCATACTAAAGTCAGGTCACGCTACCTTAAGCGAACTAACTTGCAAGAGAAAGGCAGATCCCTTCATGAAAACTCGTTTACTTGTTGGAACAGCGATGGTCATGCTGCTGGTGTTTGGCTCGTTTATGCTGATGCGCAGCGGGTACAATGAAACGGCTGAGACGTTTGGCAAAGCTACCCTGAAGGTTGGCTCATCAGGAACGGACGTATATGAGCTTCAAGGCAGGCTCTCCTATCTCGGTTATTTCAATGGGAAAATCGACGGACAGTTCGGTCAGGCTACAAAGGATGCCGTTACCTGGTTTCAATGGAAATTCGGCATGAAGGTGGACGGCGTTGTCGGAGACAAAACAAAGCTTAAGCTTTGGGAAGCGACGAAGGCATGGAAGCCGAGCGGCGGCAGCGGCGGTAGTAGTGGTACCGGAACGCCTGCCGGAAATACCGGAAATTCGGGCGGCGGCGCGTCAGCGGGAGGAAATTCTTCGCTTTCGAAATCCAATCGGCTCGGGCTTACCGAAAACGACCTTAAAATTATGGCGAACGCCGTATATGGCGAGGCTCGCGGCGAACCGTACGAAGGGCAGGTCGCGGTAGCGGCGGTTATTTTGAATCGGCTTAAATCACAGAGCTTTCCCAATACGATTTATGGGGTTATTTTTCAGCCTCGGGCGTTCACGGCCGTAGCCGACGGCCAAATTTGGCTGACGCCTAACGAAAGGGCCCGCCAAGCGGTGGATGATGCCATTAACGGCTGGGACCCTTCCGGCGGCTGCCTGTACTATTTTAATCCGGATACGGCGACATCCGCTTGGATTTGGACGAGAACACAAATCAAGACGATCGGCAAGCATATTTTCTGCTTGTAGCCAGTCAGCAAATCAAGAAGGAAGCAGCCGTACTGCGCGCAGCAGCGGTTGCTTCTTCCATTTCTGATAAGGTAAAATGGTATAGGGATATGCCGTTTGGAATAGATTTACTTTATCATACGCGGCTAGAGAGGAGCGAACATCAGTGACCGAATTTGAAAGAGGAGAGCTGCAGCGGATTCGTCTGCATGTTTTGCCTACCAAACGCTTCAAGACGTTTGCGATTTCACTGTTTGCAGGATTGACGTTAAGTGAGGCGACGGTAACGCCGGTGGCGCTGATCCCATTTGTGCTTAGACGCGGTACGGCGGCAACGCCCGAGACGATAGCTTTTCGCGAGAAGCTTGACGATCTGTACGGAGCAGGCTTTGGCTTTGATGTATATAAACGGGGAGATTCCCAAATTGTACAATTCAGAATGGACGTCATTAATGATCGGTTTGTGAAGGCCAATCAGTCGATGCTTGCAGCCTCGCTGCAATTTCTTGGAGACGCGCTGACCGATCCGCTTGTAACGGACGGACAATTCAGCGACAAGTATGTGAAGGCTGAGAAAGAAACGCTGCGGAAGCGGCTTGAAGCGATTGTAAATGATAAGATTCGTTACGCTGCCGAACGTTGCCTGGAGGAAATGTGCGAGGGAGAGCCGTACAGGCTGCATCCGCTTGGCAAGCTTGACGCCATTGAAGCGATTACGCCTGCCAGCTTACATAACCAATACAAGGAGTGGCTGGAGGGAGCCGCGCTTGATCTGTATGTCGTAGGCGATACATCCTTGGCTGAGGTAAAAGAGCTCGTAAAAACGGCCTTTAAGCTGGAGCCGGGCAGCCCTTCGTCTTATCGGAAGCCGCTCGTGCACCGTGAGCCAGGCGAGGTGAAGCGGGTTATCGAGCGCATGGATGTAACCCAGGGCAAGCTGAATATGGGGCTGCGCATGAATATCGGCTATGATGATGACGCCTATCCGGCAGCGCTTATGTACAACGGCATACTCGGCGGGTACCCGCATTCCAAGCTGTTTCTGAACGTGCGCGAGAAGGCAAGCCTTGCTTATTATGCGGCTTCGAGACTTGATGGACATAAAGGCATTTGCACGATTCAATCCGGCATTGAATTCGAGAATTACGAAAAGGCCGTTGCCATTATTGAGGAGCAGCTTGAAAGCATGCGCCAGGGCAAGCTGTCGCAGCTTGAGCTGGATCAGACGCGGGCCATGATAGCGAATCATTTGCGCGAACTTCAGGATTCCGCTTACGAGATGATCGCATACGATTTTAACAGCGTGCTGACCGGCAAGCAGCGCAGCGCTGCCGCTTTGCTGGAGCAAGTGCAGGCCGTTACGGCAGAGGATATCGTCAGCGTCGCGCAGAAGGTTCATCTCGACACGGTTTACTTTTTACGCGACAGGAAGGAGGCTTGACTCATGCAGCCATTAAGCTATCCGAATGTAGAGGAGACGTTATATCGCGAGGTGCTCGACAACGGTCTTGAAGTTATCGTGCTGCCGAAGGAAGGCTTCAGCAAAACTTATGCTACGTTCTCCACCAAATACGGATCGGTCGACAATCATTTTTCCGTAGGCGAGGGAGCGGCGATTCAAGTTCCCGACGGCATCGCGCATTTTCTTGAGCACAAGATGTTTGAAGAGCCGACCGGCGACATCTTTGCCGTATTTGCTTCCCAAGGCGCTTCGGCGAATGCCTATACAAGCTTTGATCGCACCGTCTATTTATTTTCTGCAACGGAGCAAATTTACGAAAATCTGGAAACGCTTATTAATTTTGTGCAAAATCCTTATTTTACCGATGAAAACGTCAATAAAGAAAAAGGCATTATCGAGCAGGAAATCGATATGTACCGCGACAATGCCGACTGGAGAGTATACTTCGGTTTGATCGACGCGCTGTATCACAAGCATCCGGTGCATATCGACATTGCGGGCACTGCGGAATCGATCGGAAAAATTGACAAGGAAACGTTATACAGCTGCTACGAAACGTTTTATCATCCGTCAAATATGCTCCTGTTTGTCGTGGGCGGGGTAGAGGCTGAGCGGGTGTTCGAGCTTGTCCGCGACAACCAGTCTGCCAAAGCGTTCAAACCGCAAGGCGAGATTAAGCGTTATTTCGACGAAGAGCCCGGCTCGGTAAAAATTCCTTATAAGGTAACGGAGCTTCCCGTGTCCTTGCCCAAGTGCATGCTTGGCTTTAAGGACAAACAGACCGGTCTGAAGGGAGAAGCGCTGCTGCGGCTGGAGGTTACGACAAAGCTGATGCTTGAGGCGCTGTTTGGACCCAGCTCCAAGCTGTATCAGGAGCTGTATGAGCAGAATTTAATTTCCGACTCGTTCGGCCACGAATTTAACTCGAGCACGGATTATTCATTCTCAGTCATTGGCGGCGACACTCCAGACCCAGACGAGCTGCTGCGGCAAATACGCCAGTATGTGGAACAGATAGCTGAAGCGGGCCTTCCGGCAGAGGCTTTTGAAAGGGCGCAGCGCAAAAAGATTGGCGGCTATCTGCGCATGTTGAATTCGCCGGAGGCGATTGCCGGAGAGTTTACCAAATACCGGTTCCGCGACAGCGACATGTTTGACATTCTTGGTCTGTACGAGAGCTGCACCTTGGCTGAGGTCAATGAGCGGCTGCGCGAGCATTTCGATTTCAATCAGCTTGCCGTTTCCATCGTCAGGCAGCCGGGCCAATGAAGACGCTGCAGCAAATGACGGTATTGATTACAGGCGGCAGCCGCGGCATCGGAGCAGCCATCGCGAAACGTTTTGCCGCTGAAGGCGTCAATATCGTCATTCATTATTTGCATTCCCATGAGGCGGCTAACGAAACGGCGCGCACTTGTATGGCGCTAGGCGCCAATGTGCTGACGGTTTCCGCGGATTTGCGCTCGAGGGAGCAGCTTGAGCGGATGCGTGACAAGCTGGCCGGGCAAGGCATGCTGCCTGACATTTTGGTGAACAACGGCGGCATTTCCCATTACGGCATGCTGATGGATGTATCCGAGGCGGAATGGGATGATGTAATGGCCGTTAACCTTAAAGGCATGTTTTTATGCTCCCAGCTGTTCATGCCGCAGATGATCGCGCAAAAATACGGCCGCATCATTAACGTTTCTTCCATTTGGGGCATGTCCGGGGCATCCTGCGAAGTGCTGTACTCCACCACCAAGGGCGGGATGAACGCATTCACCAAAGCGCTCGCCAAGGAGCTTGCGCCTACCGGGGTTACGGTAAACGCGGTCGCTCCCGGTGCGGTGGAGACGGAGATGATGGACGGCTTTGATTCCGACGAGAAAGCGGCCATGAAGCAGGAAATACCGCTGGGGCGCTTTGGCTCGACCGATGAAATTGCATCGCTTGTCTATTTTTTGGCATTGCCGGAATCCTCGTACATTACAGGACAAATCATTAGTCCCAACGGCGGCTGGCATACCTGATGGAAAGACACAGCTATCGTAGCGGCTTGCCGAATATTTTATCATCCCATGTGGCATCATAATGACTGTTGATGATTCTTTCCATACCATTAGGAGGCGAAGAACTTATGTCAACTGTCTTATCGAACTTTTCCACATGGAAGCACTTTTTGGCGGACCGGGTGGCTCAGGGCAAAACGATGGGCTTGACGGATGAAACCATCGCTAACCTCGCGTTTGAAATCGGCAGCTTTCTCGACGAGAAGGTCGATCCCAAAAATGAGGAGCAGCGCGTGCTGAAACAGCTATGGGATGCGGGCGACGAGTCCGATCGGAAGACGCTTGCCAAATTAATGGTGAAGCTTGTCCAGCACACGTAAGGAAGAATGATTCAACGAGCAGCATGACAACTAGCGCAATGCGGAAAAGCCTCCTCCATCAGGAGGCTTTTCTGCAAATACGGCAATCTGAAAGAAATTTAATTTACATTTGCAGTCCATTTCCCGCCATGCGATGGCGTCGGCCCATTGCGTTTTATTGTTTTATTTCGGGTTGCAGGAATGTGACGAAAATTGTAGAATTATGTTTTATGACGGTCATTCATTATACATACGTATTCCGTAATGGCGACAAACAGGTTTAGGATGGTGACGGCTTTGGAATCGAAACAATGGTATATGGAATACAAAATACATAAAAATCGGCCGGGCTTGCTCGGCGACATCGCATCCTTGCTGGGCATGTTAGAGGTCAACATTATGACGATCAACGGCGTGGAGGATCGCACTCGCGGCATGCTGCTGCAAACGAATGACGATGAGAAAATCGAATTGCTTGGCAAAATGCTCCAGAAGGTCGACAATATTACGGTGAACAAGCTGAGAACGCCTACAATTGTGGATATTCTTGCTGTTCGTCATGGCCGATATATTGAACGTGATTCCGATGACCGCAAGACGTTTCGGTTTACCCGCGACGAACTGGGCATCCTTGTTGACTTTCTTGGCGAGGTGTTTAAGCGCGACGGAAATCAGGTTATTGGTTTAAGAGGCATGCCGCGGGTAGGCAAAACGGAATCGATTATTGCCGGCAGCGTATGCTCGAACAAACGGTGGACGTTCGTTTCGTCGACTTTGCTGAGACAGACGGTTCGCAGCCAGCTGTCGGAGGATGAGATGGACCCGAACAACATTTTTATTATTGACGGAATCGTCAGCACGATCCGCTCCAACGAAAAGCACTACGGTCTGCTTCAGGAAATTATGGCGATGCCATCTACGAAGGTAATCGAGCATCCGGATATTTTTATCAAGGAGTCGAACTTCGATTACAGCCATTTCGATATTATCGTGGAGCTGCGCAACACGCCGGATGAGGAAATTACATACGAGACGTTCACGACAAGCTATACGGACGATTTCTAGAGGAAAGGAGGCTGTCTTATGTCTGAATTGGGCGCAATGCTTCAGAAGGCGAGAGAAGAGCGGGGCTTGTCGCTGAATGATATACAAGAAACGACCAAAATCAGAAAGCGGTATTTGGAAGCGATTGAGAGCGGCGATCACACGGTGCTTCCCGGGTCTTTTTATGTACGGGCCTTTGTCAAAAATTATGCGGAAGCGGTGGGGTTGGACCCCGACGAGGTGCTGCGGTTGTACCAGCATGAGATGCCTGCGCCTCCTGTTGAAGCAAGCGTGGACCCGCTGCCGGTCCGAGCGCCGCGCCGCGTCAAATCCCAATCGTCAGAACGGCTGGGGAAGATCGGCTTTAACGTGGTCATGTGGTCCTTCCTGATTCTGATTGTTGTAGTCGTATATGTGTTTTTCATTAACAGGGAAGACAAGGAGCCGGAACAAGTGGATCAAACCACTCCGATTACTGAAAATTCCGCGCCTCCTACGGCGACCAGCAACACGGGCGGGGACAATGCCTCTCCCGAGGCTCCGACACCGTCTCCAACGCCGACGCAGGCTGCAACGACGGTCACGTACGGCACGAGATCGGGCACGGTAGATCAATACGATATCGGGCCTGCCGGAACGCACAAGCTTGAAATTAAAGTGTCGGGCGGACGCAATTGGGTGGAAGTGCGCAAGGGCAGCCGTTCGGGAGAGAAGTTGTTTTACGCCAACGCAGAGGATGGAGAGGTGCTGCCGTTTGATTTGACGCAGCCTCTATATATTAATGTCGGCCGCGCCGATTTAAGCATCATTACGGTTGACGGCGTGCTTGTGCCTGACGGGGATCGGGCAGGCAGCAAAAAGCTGCTGCTGACGCCGGCCCAGCCGGTTGAAGAAACGAACGCCGAGAGCACGGAGCAGCCTGCTCAATAGAACGATAGAAACAAAGGAGAGAGGACGAAACATGGCATCGGAAAACGCATTTGATATCGTATCCAAAGTTGACATGCAGGAGCTTGCCAACGCGATTACGCAAGCGGAGCGGGAAATTGAAACCCGTTTTGATTTCAAGGGGAGCAAGAGCAGCATCAAGCTGGAGAAGGATGAGCTTGTCGTTGCCTCGGATGATGATTACAAGCTGAAAAGCGTGATCGATATTTTGCAATCCAAAATGATGAAGCGCGGCGTTCCGATTAAAAATCTGGATTACGGCAAAATCGAAGGAGCTTCGGGCGGCACGGTGCGTCAGCGCATCAAGCTGAGATCGGGCATCGAGCAGGATGTAGCCAAAAAAATCAACATTCTCATTCGGGATTCCAAGCTGAAAGTAAAAAGCCAAATTCAAGGCGATCAAATCCGGGTAACCGGAAAAAGCCTGGACGATTTGCAGGCCGTAATCAAAATGCTGCGCGAAGCCGACCTTCCGGTTGATCTGCAGTTTACCAATTACCGCTCCTAATCGCCGCGAGGCTTCGTTTCGTACGGATGTCCGAGACGAAGCCTTTCGGCCTGCTCATTTTGACAGCGGATTTGGGTTGTATTATACTTGGTTAGATTAGGGATACGGAAGGATCTGGGTGATATATGAAAGCGGGTTTTTTGCTGACGCGCGCGATTTGCGGGACTCATACGGATGCGCTTGGACTAGCTAAGGAGGGAATCGCGTGAACCTGGCCAATCGAATAACGTTAGCTCGCATATTTTTAGTGCCAATCATCATGTTTTTCCTGCTTATTCGCATCGATTTGGGGTCGGTAAGCTTTTACGATTTTTCGATTACATATAATCAGATGGTAGCGGCGCTCATTTTTATTATAGCGGCAAGCACGGACGGGATTGACGGCTACATTGCTCGGAAAAACAAGATCGTCACCAATCTCGGCAAACTGCTGGACCCGCTTGCCGACAAGCTGCTTGTTGCGGCCGTCCTGATTTCGCTTGTGGAAATGGACAAACTGAACGCGTTAATCGCTATCGTCATTATTAGCCGCGAGTTTGCGGTGACGGGACTTCGTCAGATCGCTTTGCTGGAAGGCTCGGTTATGGCGGCCAGCAAGTGGGGGAAATGGAAAACCGCGGTGCAGATTACGATGATTATCGCTCTGTTGATCAACAATTTCCCGTTCGCCTTTATCGATTTTCCGTTCGATGTTATCGTGAGCTGGGCGGCGGCGGTCATTACCGTCTATTCGGGCATCGATTATTTTGTTAAAAACAAGCATTTAATACCTGTGGAATAACACAAAGTCAGCATCCCTCCGATTGCGGAAGGATGCTTTTGACTATAGGGGGATGAAGAAATGAAAGCGGAAATTATTGCCGTTGGCACAGAGCTGCTGCTTGGCCAGATCGTAAACACGAACGCACAGTTTCTATCGCAAAAGCTGGCCGAGCTGGGCATCGACGTTTATTTTCAAACCGTCGTCGGGGATAATCCCGCAAGGCTTAGACAAGCGATTGAGATCGGACGGAGCAGAGCCGACTTGCTCGTATTCACCGGCGGCCTGGGGCCCACTCAGGACGATTTGACAAAGGATGTGCTTGCCGACTGCCTGGGGCGGCAGCTGATCCTTCACGAGCCGTCCATGGCCGTTATCGAGCGGCTGTTCAGCTCGCGCGGCATTCCGATGGTGGAGAGCAACCGGCGGCAGGCGCTGATGCTTGAAAGCAGCCATCCGCTCGAGAATACGGCCGGTCTTGCGGTAGGCAACGGGGTTTCTGAGGACGGGACGCTTTACTTGCTGCTGCCGGGTCCGCCTAAAGAGATGAAGCCGATGATGGAGGGAGCGGGGAGCGCTTGGCTGCGGGAGATGCAGGGCGAGCTGCAGCCCCTCTACTCGCGTATTCTCAAGTTTGCGGGCATTGGAGAATCGAATCTGGAGGCGAAGCTCCTTGACCTCATTGAGCGGCAAACCGATCCGACGATCGCCCCTTATGCGAAAGAGGGCGAGGTGGCCATTCGCGTGTCGACAAAGGCTCCCTCCGAAGGCGAAGCGAATCCCAAAATCGACGAGACGGTTTCGCAAATCAGGGCGCTTGCGGGCGAGTTTCTTTATGCGGAGCGGGATATTCCGCTAGAGGAGCAGCTGATTGCCCTGCTGCGCCTATCCAGGCGCAAGCTGGCGAGCGCGGAGAGCTGCAGCGGCGGATTGTTTGCCGAGCTTGTGACGAGCGTGCCGGGAAGCAGCGGCGAATTTGCCGGCGGCGTCGTCACCTACACGAACCAAATGAAGCATCAGCTGCTGGGCATTCCAATGTCGCAGCTAGAGGGCGCCGGAGCGGCAGGAGCGGTCAGCGAGTCGACAGCCGCACTAATGGCTGAGCGCGTGCGGCTCGCCGCCGATGCGGATTTTGGCGTATCCTTGACGGGAGTGGCCGGTCCGGCCGAATCGGAAGGAAAGCCCGTCGGGCTGGTCTATGCGGGAATTGCCGAGCGAGGCCAACCGACTGTCGTCCACACGTTAAACCTGAGCGGCGACCGGACAATGATCCGGCTTAGGGCGGTCAAAGCGGTCATGTATCAATTGTGGCTGAGGCTGCGTTAAACGGCTGCATAGGCACCGGGCGCGGCAGGGGAAGGAAAAGCTTGCCACGCGCCCGCAAGAGCGCTATACTTGATTTAAACGACGGAAGAACCGTGGCAAAGTTAATTTGCCGCGGTTTTTTTGCGTTTTTCGACGGTTTGGAAAAAATACGAATGTATGTTCGAAAAAGTGCTTGGCAAATCGTCGGAAACAGGGTATCATTACATTATAAATGATGAAGGATGTGAGTTTCTTGTCGGATCGTCGCGCTGCATTAGAAATGGCACTACGTCAAATTGAGAAGCAATTTGGTAAAGGCTCGATTATGAAACTGGGTGAATCAACACACATGCAAGTGGAAACCGTACCTAGCGGCTCGCTTGCTCTTGATATTGCGCTTGGCATCGGCGGCTTTCCACGCGGCCGTGTCATCGAAGTGTACGGACCGGAATCGTCCGGTAAAACGACAGTAGCCTTGCACGCGATCGCCGAAGTGCAACGGATTGGCGGACAAGCCGCTTTTATTGATGCGGAGCATGCGCTGGACCCTCTATATGCAAGCAAGCTGGGCGTCAACATAGACGAACTGCTGCTGTCTCAGCCAGATACGGGTGAGCAGGCGCTTGAAATCGCCGAGGCGCTCGTTCGAAGCGGCGCAGTCGACATCATCATAGTCGATTCGGTTGCGGCTCTGGTGCCAAAGGCGGAAATTGAAGGGGATATGGGCGATTCCCATGTCGGGCTTCAGGCGCGTCTTATGTCTCAGGCGCTTCGCAAATTGTCCGGCGCCATCGCGAAGTCGAAGACTATTGCGATCTTCATTAATCAGCTTCGTGAGAAAGTTGGCGTTATGTTCGGCAACCCTGAGACTACGCCAGGCGGACGCGCGCTGAAGTTCTACTCCAGCGTACGGCTTGATGTACGCCGTATCGAGACGCTTAAACAAGGCAATGATATGGTCGGCAACCGCACGCGCATTAAAGTGGTAAAGAACAAGGTGGCTCCTCCGTTTAAGCAAGCCGAGGTTGACATTATGTACGGGGAAGGCATTTCCAAGGAAGGTACCCTTGTCGATATGGGCGTCGAGATGGATATCGTACAGAAAAGCGGAGCATGGTTCTCTTACAACGGTGAACGTCTAGGACAAGGACGCGAGAACGCCAAGCAATTTTTGAAGGATCATCCGAACCTCGCCGATGATATTGAAAGACAGATTCGTGAAGCCAACAGCTTGTCAGCGGCAGCGGCTCAAGCGAATTTCAAGCCAGATGAGGACGAAGAGGATGACTTCGAGGATCTGGGCTAAGCTGTCCGGAATGATTATACCGGTGTTGAACAAAGCTTCGTCGTTCCATTTCGGAACGGCGAAGCTTTGTTTCATATGCTAAGTGGAGGTGCGTGTGATCAAGCCAGAGGAAAAGCGGCAAAACAATCCAGAGGAAGAAGAGCAACAGACGGTGCTGTCGGTCAGCTTGGACAAAAAGCAGCGCAGGCTGTACCATCTGTATGGCGAAGCAGAGCAGCCTATTTTGTCGGTGCATGAAGATATCCTGATCAAGTATAGGCTGATGAAAGGCATGACGCTAAGCGAGCGGCAGGCGGCGGAAATTCGCATGGAGGATGAGCGATACCGCGCCTACATATTGGCAATCGGCTATTTAGGCTTGCAGCCGCGTACCAAACAGCAAATTCACCGCTACCTGCTGCGCAAGGAGTTTGAAGAAGCGAATATTGAATATGCGCTTGAACGTTTAGAAAACGAGCATATTGTGGATGATGAACAGTATGCGCGGCAATTTGCTTCCGGGCGCATGAAGAATAGCCTGAAGGGACGGCTCTGGATTAAACAGGAGCTTAGACAGCGGGGCGTCTCGTCGCAAGCCGCCGCAGATGCCGTTGGGAGCTTGGATGACGAAGCGGAATTGCAGGCCGCAATAACGGCTGCGGGCAAAAAATGGCGTTCGCTAAAGGGAGAAACGGCAGAGAAACGCCACAAATTGTTCGCATTTTTATTGCGAAGAGGCTTCCCCGGACAAACCGTCAGACAGGCGATCCAGACGGTTGTCGACAGCGAGGAAGAAACGTCATTCGAAGAGGATGATGGGCTTTTGCTTGACAATTGATTTTGTGAAAAGATAAAATGAGGATGTATTCCTCCAACTTGAATCAATTTTCCTTCCAAAAATTGATTCAGAACCATTATTTATGTTGAATTCTGTAACTGTTGAAACGGTGAAGAAGCCGGTTGAAAACCTAATATCATCCCAAGCAGTGCCTTGGTATGCAGCAAGGAGGTGAACAAGATGTCCGAGACTATCTGGATCTTGATCTGTCTCTTTGTTGGCGCAATTTTCTTTGGGATTGGTTATTTTATTAGAAAGTCGATTGCTGAAGCCAAAATTTCGAGCGCTGAGCAAGCTGCTGTCCAAATTGTTGAGAATGCAAAAAAGGAAGCAGAAGCCCAGAAGAAAGAAACGGTGCTTGAAGCAAAAGATGAAGTCCACAAACTTCGTTCCGAAGCCGAGAGAGACATTCGTGAGCGACGCAATGAAGCTCAACGTCAGGAAAGACGTTTGCTCCAAAAAGAGGAGTCGTTGGATAAAAAATTAGAAGCGCTAGAACGCAAAGAAGAGTCTGTAGCCAACAAAGAAAAACGGATCGATCAAACTCAAGAACAGATTGACTCCATTTATAAGCAGCAGCTTAGTGAATTGGAGCGGATATCTGGCTTGACGACAGAAGATGCGAAATCGATTATTTTATCCAATGTTGAGCAAGAAGTACGTCATGAGACAGCCCAGATGATTAAAGAGATCGAGCAGCAAGCGAAGGAAGAAGCCGACAAGAAAGCGCGAGACATTATTTCGCTCGCGATTCAGCGCTGTGCGGCGGATCATGTGGCAGAAACGACGGTTTCGGTCGTTACGCTGCCTAATGAAGAGATGAAAGGCCGTATTATTGGACGCGAAGGCCGGAATATCCGCGCATTGGAAACATTGACCGGTATCGATTTAATTATCGACGATACACCGGAAGCGGTCATTTTGTCCGGATTCGATCCTATTAGACGCGAAATTGCCCGTACTTCTCTTGAGAAGCTTGTGGCTGACGGTCGTATCCATCCTGCACGCATTGAAGAAATGGTTGAGAAATCCCGTAAGGAAGTGGATGAGCGCATTCGCGAATATGGCGAACAGGCCACATTTGAAGTGGGCGTTCACGGTTTGCATCCGGATCTGATTAAAATTTTGGGCCGTTTGAAATACCGGACAAGCTACGGTCAGAACGTGCTGAAGCACTCCATGGAGGTTGCTTACTTAACGGGCTTGATGGCTGCCGAGCTAGGAGAGGATGTTACGCTGGCGAAGCGGGCGGGATTGCTTCATGATATCGGCAAAGCGCTCGATCATGAGGTGGAGGGCTCGCACGTCGAGATTGGCGTGGAGCTAGCCAAGAAGTACAAAGAGCATCCTGTTGTGATCAACAGCATTGCATCGCATCATGGCGATACCGAAGCGACCTCCGTTATCGCGATGCTGGTTGGAGCGGCTGACGCTTTGTCGGCAGCGCGTC
This sequence comes from Paenibacillus sp. SY21-1, assembly GCF_005222705.1. Classification (GTDB taxonomy): domain Bacteria; phylum Bacillota; class Bacilli; order Paenibacillales; family Paenibacillaceae; genus Pristimantibacillus. The sequence goes on from NZ_STGF01000008.1 coordinate 235,138, forward strand.
CTGGAGCACGTCGCGAAACGCTGGAAACGTATATTAAACGTCTGGAGAAGCTTGAGGCGATTTCCGAATCGTTCGAGGGCGTCGAGAAGTCATATGCGATCCAAGCCGGCCGCGAAGTGAGGGTTATGGTGCAGCCTGACAAAATCGACGACACGGAAGCATTCCGACTTGCGCGGGATATTACGAAAAAAATCGAAGGCGAGCTAGACTACCCGGGACACATAAAAGTAACGGTCATTCGGGAGACGAGAGCGGTCGAATACGCTAAATAGCTTGCCAATCGCATAGGCTTGTTAAGAAAAGTGGCTGCTTGTCAGCCACTTTTCTGTTTGAAATGAAACATAGAGGGAAGTGCACAAGTTGATGAAGGTTTTGTTTATTGGAGACATTGTCGGCAATGTTGGGCGCAGCGCGCTTAAGCGGGTATTGCCGGCGCTAAAAAGCAAATACAATCCGCATATCATTATCGCCAATGGCGAGAATGCGGCTGCCGGAAGGGGCATTACGGCCACCATTGCCCGCGAGTTTTTTGAATGGGGCATTCACGGTATTACGATGGGCAATCATACATGGGATAACAAAGATATTTTTGAATGGATCGATGATGAGCCGCGTATCGTAAGGCCGGCCAATTACGCTCCGGAAGCACCGGGTCAAGGCATGGCGATCATTAAGGCGGGCGGCAAGAAGCTTGCCATCATTAACCTGCAGGGGAGAACGTTTTTACCGCCAATCGATTGTCCGTTCCGTACGGCGGACGACTTGATTGAAGAGGCGCGTAAGGAGACCGGCAACATTTTGGTCGATTTTCACGCCGAGGCAACTTCCGAGAAAATCGCCATGGGCTGGTATTTGGATGGGCGAGCATCGATTGTGCTTGGAACGCATACCCACGTTCAAACCAATGACGATACGATTTTGCCTGGGGGTACGGCTTACATTACCGATGTGGGCATGGTAGGGCCGAAGGAAGGCGTGCTCGGCATGGAGCGTCAGGCGGTGCTTCATAAATTTTTGACGCAGCTGCCGGTTCGTTTCGTCGTAGATGACGGGAAATGGCATTTGCACGCCATTGCTGTGCAGATTGACGATGCCACCGGAAAAGCGGAAAAAATAGAAAAGATCCGTCTGACTGAGGACGAATGGCTGCTTATGTAACTGCGCTGCCTTTGTGAAAGTTCCGACAATTCAGAATAGTTTGCTCATTCGGTCCGTGAAAAGCAGGAATTATTTAACCTCTCTCGAATACTATTTAAAAGTGGAAGCTATCCAATAGTCCAAGGGGAGGTACTTTTTCATGGATGTATTAAAAGTTTCAGCAAAGTCCAATCCAAATTCCGTAGCAGGAGCGCTTGCCGGCGTACTTCGCGAACGCGGTGGCGCAGAGCTTCAGGCTATTGGAGCCGGCGCTTTGAATCAGGCGATCAAGGCGGTAGCGATCGCCAGAGGATTTGTAGCTCCGAGCGGAGTGGATCTGATCTGCATTCCCGCTTTTACCGACATCGTCATTGACGGGGAAGATCGAACCGCAATCAAGCTGATTGTGGAGCCTAGATAATCGATCGCTTGAACAGACCGATTAGGGCGGGAACCATAGAAAATGAACTGCCTGTTTACGACGTAGACAGGTTTTTTGCTGCGAACAAACAAGAGGAGGCGTGCAGACTATGCGAATCGTCGATTTCCATTGCGATGTGTTATGCAAGCTATTGCTTGACGAGCAGCTGACGTTCGAGCAAAGCAAGCCAGGCGCACTTGATGTTACTTACGAGCGGCTAAGAGATTCCAATACGCAGCTGCAGACGTTTGCGATCTATATTCCACAGCTGCTGAATGGGCGGCTTGAGCCCATCTTGGAGAGCATTGACCTTTTCAAGCAGCGGATACAGAGCTGTGAGCATATGGAGCTGATCAGAACGGCAGAGGACTTGGAGCGATGCGTCAACGAAGGCAAAACCGGCGCCTTATTGTCGCTGGAAGGGGTTGACGGACTGCAAGGACGTCTGTCGCTGCTGCGCATCGTGCATGAGCTTGGCGTTCGCGCGGCCGGCTTAACATGGAACCATGCCAATTGGGCGGCTGACGGAGCGCTGGAGCCCCGTGGGAGCGGATTGACAGGTAAGGGGCGGGCATTTGTAGAGGAATGCAACAAGCTGGATATTATCGTGGATGTATCGCATCTATCGGAGCGGGCCTTTTGGGATACGACTGAGGTTAGCGCAAGACCTGTCATCGCCTCCCATTCCAATTGCCGAAGCCTGTGCGACCATACTCGCAATTTAACGGATGAGCAAATCCATGCGCTGATTGATTCGGGCGGGATGATTGGAGTTACCTATGTGCCGTGGTTTGTCGCGAACACCGAAACGGTGACCATATCCCAGCTGATCTCTCATATCGAGCATATCTGCGCGCTCGGCGGGTCGAGCCAGCTTATGCTCGGGTCGGACTTTGACGGAATCGACCGTTACATAGCCGATTTGCAGCAGCCGCTCGATGTCTCGAAGCTGCATGATGAGCTGCTAAAGCATTACTCTCCCGCTGTAGTTGAAGGCATTATGTCGAAAAATGCGCTTGATTTTTTGCGCCGCCAATTGCCCCGTGTCAAATAAATCCCGCTGGCAACGGCATGATCACGATTGCCATTTTCTATTCGGTTTCCAAGAGGCCACAACTTGCTTTTTGTGAGAATGAGTCTTAAAATTGTTGTGACTATTCTTAATTCTATTATATAATACTATGATGGAGTCATATAATTGAACGTTGCACAAAAAGAGGAGATGGGCATTTTGATCAGTCAGTTGTCTTGGAAGATTGGGGGCCAGCAGGGGGAAGGCGTAGAAAGTACAGACCGCATTTTCTCTACGGCGCTTAATCGCTTAGGCTATTATTTATATGGATACAGACATTTTTCATCCCGAATCAAAGGCGGCCATACGAATAACAAAATCCGGATCAGCACGCAGCCAATTCGCGCGATTTCCGATGATTTGGATATTCTGGTGGCATTCGATCAGGAAAGCATCGATTTGAATGCTGGCGAGCTTCGGGCAGGCGGCGTGATCGTGGCTGATGCAAAGTTTACTCCTGTCGTTCCCGAGGGCATTGCGGCCAGACTGTTCGCCGTGCCGATTACGGCTATGGCTGAGGAGCTTGGCACTTCTCTAATGAAGAATATGGTGGCCTCCGGCGCCTCTTGGGCTTTGCTCGGGCTGCCGCTTGAAGTGTTCAACAAGGCGGTTGAAGAGGAATTCGGACGTAAAGGAGCCGCCATCGTTGAGAAAAATATTGAAGCGGTCAAGCGCGGAGCGGAGTTCGTACTTGAGCAGGCAGGCGGACCGCTCGACGAGTTTAAGCTGAGCGCAGCAGACGGAAAGCAAAAGCTGTTTATGATCGGCAACGAAGCGATCGGCCTCGGCTCGATCGCCGCAGGCTGCCGCCTTATGTCCGCGTATCCGATTACGCCCGCTTCTGAGATTATGGAATATTTAATTAAGAAGCTGCCTAAGTTTGGCGGAACGGTTGTGCAAACGGAGGACGAAATCGCGGCGGTTACGATGGCAATCGGCGCAAATTTTGCAGGCGTCCGTACGATGACCGCTTCGGCCGGTCCTGGTCTGTCGCTGATGATGGAGGCAATCGGACTTGCAGGGATGACGGAAACCCCGCTTGTCATTGTGGATACGCAGCGTGGCGGCCCGTCTACCGGACTGCCGACGAAGCAGGAGCAATCCGATTTGAACGCGATGATCTATGGCACGCACGGCGAGATTCCAAAGTTTGTTATTGCGCCAGCTTCCATTGAGGATTGCTTCTATGATACGCTCGAGTCGTTTAATTTGGCGGAGCAGTATCAGGTGCCGGTCATACTGATGACCGATCTCCAGCTGTCGCTGGGCAAACAATCCTGCGAGCCGCTGCAATACGATCAAATTGAAATCAAACGCGGCAAGCTCGTCACCGATGTTCCGCCGCTAGAAGGCGCAAACCTGTTTAAACGCTATGAGCTGACGGAGGACGGCGTTTCACCGCGTGTGCTGCCAGGCGAAAAGGGCGGCCTGCATCACGTCACAGGAGTTGAGCATGATGAAGTAGGCCGGCCATCCGAAAACTCGGTCAACCGCCTGCGGATGATGAATAAGCGTCTTGGCAAGCTGAACGGCGTATACATTCGCGATGCGATTCGCGTCGATGCGCCGCATGATAAGCCAGAGCTGCTGATTATCGGCATGGGCTCTACCGGAGGCACGATAGACGAAGCGAGAAGAATGCTCGCGGAGGAGGGAACGGCAACGAATCACATTACGATTCGTCAGATTCATCCGTTCCCGACGGAGCTGCTGACGCCTTATTTGGAGGCGGCAAAGCAAGTGCTGGTGATCGAGAATAATGCGACGGCCCAGCTCGCATCCCAAATAAAAATGAACGCAGGTTTTGCCGAGAAAATGAAAAGCCTGCTGAAATATGACGGCAATCCCTTCTTGCCTTCAGATGTGTATAAAGCATGCAAGGAGCTGGTTTAAATGGCAACATTCAAAGAATTTAGAAATAATGTCAAGCCGAATTGGTGTCCGGGCTGCGGCGATTTTTCAATCCAGGCGGCCATTCAGCGCGCCTCTGCCAATGTGGGACTGGAGCCTGAACAGCTTGCCGTCGTATCGGGCATCGGCTGCTCCGGCCGCATCTCCGGCTATATTAACGCTTACGGCTTCCATGGCATCCATGGCCGCGCATTGCCGATTGCACAAGGCGTCAAGCTGGCCAACCGCGAGCTGACTGTTATCGCTTCCGGCGGCGACGGCGACGGCTTTGCGATCGGTATGGGCCATACCGTGCATGCGATTCGCCGCAATGTGAACATTACGTATATCGTTATGGACAACCAGATTTACGGTTTGACGAAGGGGCAGACTTCCCCTCGTTCAGCGGAGGGCTTCAAAACCAAGTCGACACCGGACGGCTCAATTGAGACTACGCTGTCTCCGCTCGAGATTGCGCTGTCGGCTGGCGCAACTTTTGTTGCCCAGTCATTCTCCAGCGACTTGAAGCAGCTGACAAGCCTGATTGAGCAAGGCATTCGTCACGAAGGCTTCTCGTTGATCAACGTGTTCAGCCCGTGCGTGACATTTAATAAAATTAATACCTATGACTGGTTTAAACAAAATATTGTGAATTTGGAGCAATTTCCGGACTACGATCCAACGAATCGCGTAGTGGCCATGAATAAAATTATGGAAACAAACGGGATGCTTACAGGCCTTATTTATCAGAATACGACGAGAAAAAGCTACGAAGATATGATTCAGGGCTTCCAGCAGGAATCATTGTCGAAGCAAGATTTAACGTTAACTTGTGAACAATTCGACAATCTTGTCTCGGAGTTCAAATAAAGTGGTACACTAGAAGCATGCAGTCCAAGGACTGCATGCTTCTATTTATTTATCGACAGTCAGGAGTGGAGCAAATGGTACATAAAGAAGTCCCTATCGGCGTTTCCGCCAGACATATTCATTTATCGGAGGAGCATGTCGAGGTATTGTTCGGCAAAGGATATAGCTTGACTGAAATGAAGCCACTGTCACAGCCGGGGCAATACGCGGCAGGTGAAACGGTTGCCGTCATCGGACCTAAGGGTTCTTTTGCAAAAGTTAGAATTCTGGGACCGACACGCAAGCAAACGCAGCTTGAGGTGTCGCGCACTGACGCGTTTGCGCTAGGCATTAACCCGCCTGTACGCGAGTCGGGCGATACGGCGGGCTCTGCCGGAATCAAGCTGCAAGGCCCGGCAGGCGAGGTTGAAATCGAGGAAGGGGTTATCGTGGCGGCGCGCCATATTCATTTCCATACCTCCGACGCAGAGAAGTTTGGAGTAGCGGACAAGCAACTGCTGAAGGTTCGTTTTGCTGGCGAACGAGGAGTCGTATTCGAAAATGTAGTAGCCCGGGTTTCCGAGCAGTTTGCGCTTGATATGCATATCGATACCGACGAAGCGAACGCTGCCGGCGTTAAAAACGGCGATAAAGCAGAAATTATCGATTGAAGATAAACGGTTTGATTGCCCTAATGGGCAAATTGGCAGCCTTCGGCTAGGCTAAATGATCAATAGCGTCAACGCAACAAAAGAAGCTGCAGCTTCGTCCAGAGGGCGAAATTCTGCAGCTTCTTTTTATTCATTTAGTTGGCAGTATCGTCTTAGTGCCCCATCATCATGGACACATCAGGCGTACCTGCTTCAGCGGCTTCTTTATTCTGCTTGGGTCTGCGAAGCAGCAAGGCGACGGCAGCGCCGACAATGGCCAATATCGCAAGCACAAGGAAGGTATGACCGTATGCGGAATAGACGACGTTTGGTCCCGGCTCCGATGCGGCAAAATGCTTCATACGGTCTGCAAGCAGCGTGGACAACCCGGCAATGGCAAACGAAGTCATCACCTGCTGGGCTGCCGCGGTCAGCGAGGTAACACGGCCAACAAGCTCACGCGGCGCGGATTGCATAATATGTGTATTAATAGGCATCATGCATAGACCCATACCGGCCCCAAGCATAGCTAGCGGAATCATAATCGTAACAAGCGAAGTGTCCGAGCTTAGCTGGCTGAGTAAAAATCCGGCTGTAGAAACGATGAGCAAGCCTGTAATGACTAGCGGTCTGGCGCCCAGACGGTCGAACAGCTTGCCGCCGATCGGCATGCACAAGCCTGCCATCAGCGCTTGCGGCAGCAGAATAAGACCCGTTTGGAACGGCGTATAGCCTTTGGCAATCTGCAAGAAAATCGGTACGAGGAACAATGTGCCGAACAGCGCGATCTGAACGATCCATTGCAGCACGATTCCGCGCGTGAAATCGCTGGATTTGAATACGCGAAGCTCCAGCAGCGGCTCCTTGCGTCGTAATTCGACGATGACAAAAATAAGGAGGGCCACACCGCCCACAATAATGCCGGTCAAAGCTTCCGGGGAAGTCCAGCCGCTGCCGCCGCCGCCTTCACCGCCGCCAGCCGAGCTAACGCCGTATACAAGCATAGCGAAGGCAAGCGGAGCAAAAATCATGCCAAGAAAATCAAGCGCGGGAACATGTTTGCGTTCCACGTTCGGAAGCGTACGAATGCCGAGAATAACGGCAACAACGCCAATCGGCAAATTGATGATAAAAATCCAATGCCAGGTTACGTATTCCACGAGCCAGCCGGCCACAACCGGACCAAGAGCCGGAGCGAGCAGCATCGGAATGCCGATCATGCCCATTACGGCGCCTTGCTTGCCGGGAGGGCTCAATCTAAACGTAAACGCCATGGCGATCGGTGCCACCATTCCGCCCCCAAGCCCTTGAATGACGCGGAAAACAATCAGCTGTTCGGCCGTTGATGCCAGAGCGCACAAGGCCGAGCCTAACGTAAACATAATAATGGAGAATAAGAAAATTTGCTTGGCGCCAAATCGGTCCGACATCCAGCCGGCCAGCGGGATGACAGCCGCCTGAGCTAATGCGTAGCCAGTAATTGTCCATTGCACGAGCGTCATGGAGCTTCCGAAGTCCTCCATTAGACCCGGCATCGCCACATTCATAGCGGTACCATCCAAAATAACCATAAACATACCGACGATAATGGCGACCAAAGGGGCCAATATCGTGCGGATCGACATCTGATCGCCTGCCGCGGCGGTTTTTGCAGTTGCAGCCATCGTTGTATCCTCCTGCCCAAAGTTGATCGTTTGTTGTCATTGTTGACCTTCTCTTGCGAGTCGGGCTACAATGAAGAAACGACCTTTTTTATAAGCGGACAATTGTCCGCATTACTGATATTAAACGACGCAGAAGATAAAAGTCAAACGTTAATTTTGTATTTTTTTTATTGAAAGGAACGAAGGAGATGACAAATCCTGTAAGCGGCAGAACGAAGCATGAGCTGAGCAAAGCGATCCTGCACACGGCCAATTGTTTGTTTGAGGAGCATGGAGTGGAATCGGTCAGCATGCATCAAATTGCCAAGTCTGTTGGCATCGGCCAAGGAACACTTTATCGTAGATACGCCAATAAAAGCGACCTGTGCATGGACATGATGAAGGACAATTTCGATCAATTCAAATCGCAAATCGAGAGCTTTCTGCGCTCTGATTCGCATCGACCGGTCAAGGAAAGACTCGTGCATGTTATGAAGGAAATCATCTCTTTTATTGATAAAAAGTTTAAATGGCTGGAGGTTATCCACGCTCAAGTGAGGGTGGATCATGATAAAAAGGATTTTTTCTATTCACCGCCTTATTTGTTTTTAAGCCGCGTCATGTCGGAGCTTTTTCATGAAGCGCTTGAACAAGAGCTGGTAAAACCGCTTGATGTGACGTACATCGTTCATTCGTTTTTTTCGATCAATTCGCCGGTGATGATCCGCCAGCTAAGGCAGGCGCACGGCTACAGCTGTGAAGAGATCCAGGACCGCTTTTGCGCGATGTTTATCGATCCGTTATTCCATGAGTAGCCGAAAAGCGGTTCATCCTCGCGATGTGGGAGTGGATTTTTCCAGTGTCCGGAAAAAGGGCTGCTGAACTTTTAGGAGCGGCATGCACGCCATGCAGGGGCAATCTTTTGAGCTATGGATGGATTCAGTCCTCTTGTTGTGTTATAATTTTTTACTGATGCTTACCAAGAACAGAAATGAAAGATAATGAATCGAGTTTGGATTTAGGGACATCGATGCGAGGAAGTGAAACAAATTGAAGGAGTCTGAATTAAAGCCTCAAAAGCCTGAAAAGGATTATTCCAAATACTTTGATTTTAGCGACGCCAAGGTGCTTTCTCGCGATGAGAACACGACGACCTATCGCATCAAAGGCAGAATCGTCAATATAAATTCCGCGCCGGACCATAAGCAAGAGAAAAAGCGCGGCAAAGAGGATATCGAGGTTCATTACGATTTTTCGATTCCAGAGGAGCTGCGCACGATGGGGATCGGAAAGCGCTATCTGATACAAACCTACGGCTGCCAGATGAACGAGCATGATACCGAGGTGATGCGCGGCATGTTCGAGCAGATGGGCTACGTGTCAACGGACGACCGCAAGGCTGCCGATGTCATTCTGCTGAATACGTGCGCCATTCGCGAAAACGCCGAGGACAAGGTGTTCGGCGAGCTGGGCCATTTGAAGACGCTAAAAACGGAAAAGCCTGATTTGCTGATCGGCGTTTGCGGCTGCATGTCGCAGGAGGAGTCGGTTGTCGGACGTATTTTGCAAAAGCATGCCTTCATCGATTTGCTGTTTGGCACGCATAACATTCACAGGCTTCCGCATTTGCTGCAAAGCGCTTACTTTAGCAAGGAGCTTGTCGTCGAGGTATGGTCCAAGGAAGGCGACATCATCGAGAACTTGCCGAAGAAGCGGGAAGGGATGCGCGCCTGGGTTAACATTATGTACGGTTGCGACAAGTTCTGCACGTACTGCATCGTGCCGTATACGCGCGGCAAAGAGCGCAGCCGCAGGCCAGAGGATGTCATAGCCGAGGTAAGAGAGCTTGCCCGCCAAGGCTTTAAGGAAGTGACGCTGCTTGGCCAGAACGTGAACGCTTACGGCAAGGATTTTGAAGACATTCAATATCGCTTTGGCGATTTGATGGCCGATATGTCCAAAATCGATATCCCGCGCGTTCGGTTTATGACGAGCCATCCCCGTGATTTTGACGATCACCTGATCGAGGTGCTTGCAACGCGAGGCAATCTGGTGGAGCATATCCATTTGCCGGTGCAGTCGGGCAGCACGGAAATTTTGAAACGCATGAGCCGTAAATATACGCGTGAAGCCTTCCTGACCTTATCGGATAAAATCAAGGCTGCCATTCCGGATGTCATGCTGACGTCGGACATTATCGTAGGCTTCCCTGGCGAGACGGATGAGCAGTTCGAGGATACGTTGACGCTTGTCAAGGAAGTAGGCTTTGATTTTGCTTATTCGTTTATCTATTCGCCGCGAGAGGGCACGCCTGCCGCAGGTATGGAGGACAACGTGCCGCTGGAAGTGAAGAAGGCCAGGCTGCAGCGTCTAAACGATCTTCTGGCTGCCAATGCTAGAGAGAAGAATGAGCAGCTGCGAGGCCAAATCGTCGAGGTGCTGATCGAAGGCGAAAGTAAAAACAACGCCTCGGTGCTATCGGGCCGTACCCGTACGAACAAGCTTGTCCATCTGGAAGGGCCGAAGGAATGGATAGGAAGCTTTATTCAGGCCAGAGTGACCGAGGCGCAAACCTGGTATATCAAGGCTGAAGCGCTGGAGAAGCCGGCTCAGGAAGCGGCTGTATAACAGCCATTTGCATAACAAGCGAGTACAGATCGAGATTAGGAGAGATGAACGATGGCGGAGCAACAAGCGGGAACGGTGCAGGCAGACCAGCACGACCATGATCACGATCATTCGCATGGCGGCGGCTGCGGTGTTCCGAGCTACGAGATTAGAGATTTAATCGTCAAAGAGGATGTTCAGAAAAAAGCAAAGGAATTGGCCGAGCTTATTTACCAATCGGCGGAAGTGCAGCACTATCGCAGGGCTGAGAAGCAAATTAACGGAAACGAGCGCATTCAGCAGCTTATCGGCCTGATCAAGAAAAAGCAGAAGGAACTTGTAGCGTTTGAAACGACCTTCAAAAATGCCGATATGGTCAAAAAAATTGAAAACGAAATGAATGAGCTGCAAGAGGAGCTTGACGGCATCCCAATCGTTTCTGAATTTCAGCAAAGCCAGTCGGACATCAACTATTTATTGCAGATGGTTGTATCGATCGTACGCGAGACGGTTGCCGAGAAGATCAATGTCGAGGATGCCGCAGCACCTGAGCCTGAGGAGTGCATCGAGTAAAAGCGCGCTTTTTCCGGGCCGACACGTTAAGATGCCGGTGCTAAAGCTTGGATCGCATCTATAAAAAAGCCGTAATCTCCGCATGCCGCTAATTGGCGACTGCTGAATTACGGTTTTTTTTGCAAATTTGATTGCTTGCGTTTATGGCGTGTCTGAAAACCCGTTCGGTGGAACCTTTCACCGCCTTTTCCCCCCTGCTTCGTTCCGTTTGCTTGATGTACCCCCGGCACACCTTCACAAACGCGCCTTGCATGGAACGAAAATTCGGCAAAATGTGCGGTCCTCAGCGTTCTCAGACACGCCCTAGAAACGTTGTTTCCCTGTTATGATAAGGAGAAGAAACAACGTTCTTTTTCTATTGCAGCTTGTTTTTTTCGACTTGTATTATGTCCATGAGCTTGTTGTGCTAATTACGCGCAAGTTTACGCCGCTGGGGTTCATCACTCGGTGACTGTTGACGTTTGCTCGGAAGAACGCCGGTTTTTCATTGACGCCCGCAAATGAACGATATAAGGTGTTAATGAAGTTGCGATTGCGGCGCCCGCGAACGATTTCAAGGCATCACCCGGGATAAAAGGATAAAAGCCCGCTGCAAGCCCTTTTCCAAGCGACATATCATAGGAATGCATAAGCCAAGGAACGCCGGTAACATACGCAAGCAAAGAACTGAACAGCTCAAATAGGATAAAAAAGACGATAAAAGCCAGCATTTTGTTGCCCTTCCATTTGCCGCTCCGCAAAAAATAGCCAACGGCGAGACTGAGTGCCAACGCGCAGAAAGGAAAGGCAATAATATAGCCGCCAGTCGGACCTGTTAAATGGACGAAGCCTGCTCCGCCGCCGATCAAAGGCAAGCCGATCAGGGTCAATACAATAACGACGAAAATACTTGCGAACGCATGACGGGGCGGCAAAAACAAGCCGGCCAAGCCGACACTTAACGTTTGCAGCGTGATAGGGACGGCCGATGCGCCGAGCTTAAACGAGATGGTGCTCATAAAAACAAAGAGCGCCGCGAACAAAGCGATAAATACAAGCGAACGAATAGACGGACCGGACATAATCATACGACTCCTTTATAGTAGGTTGCTATTTATTTGTTAACCAATTATATTAAATACAGGTTAACAAAACGAATTCTAGCACAGCGAGAGCGTTTGTGGAAGAGGTTGGGGGAATTTTTTTTGAATGGGCATGTACTGGTTCAATTGGATGGATTGACGATAAGGCCTTTTGGCGTGGAGGACGACAGGCCGGAACCCATAGTCAGGGAGGTTACGCTGGAGTTACGGAGCGGGGAATGGGTTACGCTGATCGGCAGCAACGGAAGCGGCAAAAGCACGCTGGCCAAAGCGATAGCGGGCTGGAAGCTGGAAGGGGCCAGCGGCAGGCGGCAAGGCGAACTGATACGTTCCATGGGCGGGAAGCCAGCGCCTATCGTGCTGCAGCGACCGGAGGCTGCACTAATAGGAGCGACGCCATGGGAGGACGTTGTGCTCCTTCTGGAGCAAAATGAGCAAGAGGCAAGCACGATTATTGAGGAAGCGGAGCGGGCGCTGGCTCTTGCGGGGCTCGGTGAAAGGATGCATCAGCCGCTTGCGACGTTATCGGGAGGGCAGAAGCAGCTGGTCGCTATTGCGGGCTGTCTTGCGCTGCGCTCGCCGCTGCTGGTGCTGGACGAGGCGACGGCGATGCTTGATCCGGATGCTTCGGCCGATGTGCTCGGACGGGTGCGCGAGCTGTGGAGGCAAGGGGTTGCGGTGCTGTGGATTACGCAGCGGCTTGATGAGCTTGAGGGCTCTGAACGGCTGCTTGCGATGGAGAACGGACGCATCGTATACGATGGCCGCACGGAGCAGTGGTATGAGCGAAAGCCCAAACATCCGGGCAGCAGTTGTTGTGAGCGGATGGGCTTTACAGCTCCTTATGCAGTGCAAGTAGCTTGGGAGCTTGAGGAGCAGGGCATTCGCTTAAGGCCGCTGCCTTGTACGCCTGAATCGCTTGCGGAGGCGGTGAGCAAGTATGAGCCATGATTGGCTGCTCCAAAAAGTATCGGCAGGACAAGGAAAAACGCTTCTCATTCAACAGGCGGCCGTCTGCTTCCAAGCGGGCAGCATTACGCTTGTTATAGGCCGCAACGGCGCAGGCAAATCGACATTGCTGGAAACGATGGCTGGCTTGCGCCCCCTTGCCGGCTGCGAAGTGCTGCTCGGTGGAGAGCCTTTGTGGCTAACCGGTAAGCGCAAGCCGAGACTTAATTCCGAGGTCGCCTTGCGATTTGGCATTTCGCTCCAAAGCTCGGAGTCGCAGTGGTTTGCGGCCACTGTACGCGAGGAGCTGGCCTATTCGTTAAAGCCGTATCGAGTGGATGCGGATGAGGCGAATCGGCGGAGCATCGAGGCGATGGCTGAAGCCGGCTTGTCGTCTGACCTGCTGGAGCGCGAGCCGTGGTCGCTGAGCGGCGGCCAGCAGCGCAAGCTGTCGCTCGCATGCCTGCTTGCCTGCCAACCCGAGTGGCTTCTGCTTGACGAGCCTACGGCAGGTCTGGATACGGATGGCGTGGATAACTTGCTTCGGCTGCTGCAAGCGCACCGCGCAGAGGGCAAGGGGGCGATCATCGTCACCCATGACCTTGATTCACTGCTGCCGCTCGCCGATGCGATTGTTCAAATCGACGCTGGCGTTGTTTCGGCTGTGCCGGGAGGCGGCTTGCTTGGAGCGGAGGGGAGCGATGTAGCCGCGCTGCGGGAAGGGGAAGAAGCGGATAGTGGACCAACTGCGGTGCGGGATGCGGAAGAAGCGGATAGTGGACCAGCCGCGCTGCGGGATGCGGAGGCGGTAGGGGGAGCACTGACCGCGCTGAGAGAAGGGGCAGAGGAGGATGCGCAATCCGCCGCCTCCTCTGCCGGGTCCGGCAGCATGACACGGCTGCCGGAGGCCCATCGCGCGCTGGCCTTGCTGCGCGCCAAGGCGGCTCTGCCGCCCGATGCCCCGCCCGCAGATCGCGGCGGGGCTCCATGGCCGGCGCCGCGCGACCTAGCCGCGGCGCTGGCCACCCAGCTTGCGCGGCGCGAGCGCGCGCAAGAGGGCTGCGGCGCGCGTCAGATCGCGCCGCAAAAAAGCCGCCGGGCGGAGCAGCCGGCGGCAAAAAGCGACGGCAGCCGGAGCCTGCACTCGGCTGCCAAACAAGCTCCGGGAAGCGTGTCCCCGGAGCGCTATGATCCCCGCATGCTGCTCGTAGCCTTTTTATTGCTGTCAACAGGCATATTTGCGGGGAACAGCCTGGCCGCGCTTGCCGTGGCCGCTGTTGCGATTGTACTGCTGCTGCTGCCATATCTCAGGCTGCTGAAGCCGTGGCTTCGGTTATTTCGAGCTTACGGCCTCATGCTGGCGCTGTTTTGCCTCATTGGGGGCATCGAGCTGTCGCCGCTTTCGTTCGATGGGGCTCGGGCGCTTCCCATTGCAATCCGCTTCGGAAAGCTTTTGCTCGCAATGCTGCTGGCGATGCCGATGCTTCATTTAGTAACGCCGATGCGCTTGCAGCGAGGGCTGGAGCAAACCTTTGGCTGGCTGGCCCGCTATAAAGTGCCGGTTCATTCTTTTGCGCTGCTAATTACGCTTATTTTCAGGTTTATACCGCTGCTGGCTGCGGAATGGGGAAGGTTCTCGAAGCTTGCGCATGCGCGAGGCAAGGCTTCTTCGCCAACAGGCATTATTCCGCTGCGCATGATCGTTCCGCTGCTTATTCCCTATGTGCGATCCATTCTGCGCATGGCGGAGGAGATGTCGGATGCTCTGGAGGCCAGAGGCTTCAGCTACGTGAAACAAAAGCCGGTGTACGCCTTTCGGCTGCGGTTTGGCCCAGCGGATTTCCAACTGTTCATGCTCGCTATTGGCGTTACGGCGGGGCTTTGGCTGGCTTCATCTTTTCTATAGTACAAAATGTGGCTGCACCAATCGTAAGCTCTCGTTTCAATAAGGGCTGGACCGACGATGTTCCGTTGGGCCAGCCCTATAATATCTCATAATCGCTATCCTGTTACCTGCCAGGCAGCTTTTCCCCGCCATCTGTAGTGCATGTAGTCCTCAGACCAACCTCACTCCAAACTGCCCGAAAAATGACGTAATTAATTCGTTTTTTAGCATTATTTTCTGAATTGTTTTCGATATTCGCGCGGCGTTCTACGCTCAATTTTTTGAAAGCATCTTGTAAAATAAGTATTGCTATCAAAACCCACCTCCTCCGAAATAGCAGCTATACTTTTGTCTGTATTTACTAATAACAGTTTAGCTTGGTCAATACGAATTTTTTGCAAATATTGAAGCGGGGTACAGCCCAAATAGCGCTGCATGGTTCGCGTGATATATACAGAATGAAAATGAAATTTTTCAGTCAACATCTCACTGCTAATAGCTTCTCTGTAGTGGTTGCGAAGATACTCAGTGACCTTTTCGGTTAACAGCTGATTTGAAGAAGAACGCGTTTCGTACGTCTCTTGTGCGATAATTCGTAGTAATCGGTGAAATGCAGCTTGCTGCTCCCAACAGTTGGCCATCGACGTTTTATTGTTTAAGCTTAGCAACAGTCTGGTCTCTCTAGCCACATCGTCGGTATTTGTAATAGACCAATGTTTAGGGATAAGAAGCGAGTAGGCATTGCCAAAATGATGATATTGGTTGATGTCAAGAAACGGTGATTTTTCGAAAAATGGATTTTGCAACTGCCTCCATCGATCAGCCTGAAAATGTATCCAGTAAAAATGCGTATCCTCTTGACAGGGGCGAATGGAGTAATGATTTGCATCCGGCCGAAGAATGCACATATCCCAAGCTTTTAACTCCCACTGATGGTCTAATTCCCCTATATACAAAGTCCCTTTTGTCACAATGAGCAAATCAAATACGCCAATGTTAGAACGAGAAGCATGATTGCTCCCTTCCTTCACTAATTGTTCACCACATATGAAATAATGAGGAAGCGGAGGGGCGTCAAAACATAAATAGTCCATTGTCACCTTCCTTTTAAAAAAGTTTAAATCGTACGAAATATGTTTGATCTCATACTATTTCCCCCTCGTATTCTATAGGTAAAATAAAATTATAACAACAATATTTTATACGATTAAAAAGGAGATGCTTATGTATACACTCGCTTTTGACTTTGGTGATACTTTCGTTGAATATGGCGGTTTAACGTTTGCGATTCGGTTGTCGACAAATAAAAATATTTACTGTCCGTCACCGGATCATACGCAAGTGGTAGAAGAAGATGGCAGGTTACGGCTCATATCAAACCAACTATGGGCGGCTGGGGGACAATTAACAGCTGAAGGCAAACTTGAATTAAGTTTGGAAAGAGATGATGAGCAAGGGACAATTTCCATCTATGGTCAGGGCCAACACGCTTCAGAACTATGCAAGTCCTTGCTCATTCACGTGGTGGGGATTGATATCCAGTATGTTGAAGCAGACTCCGATAACATGGGCAGGCGTGAGTTTTCTTATTCGTCCGGCATAGCTCCAATTATTTATCCCGGACGGGATGCAATGATGCCGCTGATTATCATTGGGGATAAGGCAGCAGATGGTGGCGAAACTGAAGAATGGTACGTGCTCTCAAAAGACGCTATGGTTCGCAAAAAAGGATTTGCCGCCTACTACGATTTGGAAAAGCGGTCTAAGGTCCTCATTCTTTCCTTTGAAGAAGACCGTAGACATTGGAGTAACGAAATGAAGCTGCCTCAATGGAAAATCGGTAAAGTACAATTAAGGGACAAAATTGTGGCCGAGCGGTTTAATGATTTGGAGCAATACTTTGGACTTGAACCGTTTGGAAATCGTGAAGAACTCCAGTGGATTGATGATATTCGATTGGTCGTCAATTTTCACGGCGAACATTGGACGGGACATGTATTTAATACGTTCAGTGATATGGAAGAGCAACTTCGAGAACTGTGCACTAAGCTGCCGGGTAAGCACATTCTTGCATTTTTACCGGCATGGGATGGTCGTTATTACTACACCTATCCATACCACAGCCCTGGAGAACGGCTAGGAGGAGGAGCGGGGCTAAGCCGTTTGGTGGAGACCGCTCATTCTCTTGGAGTAAAGATTGTGCCTATGTTAGGTGGGCCCAATCTGGCAACTCGCCCATTTCTGGAGCAGCATCAGTTGTTGGATGCGGCTTTAAAGGATTCTGAAGGGGACCCGCAAATTCAAAACTGGATTGATTGGAACAGTGACTTATCTCATGAGAACATGGGGTATGTGGTCAATTACGGCCACCCCCAATTGCGGGCTTATATGCTCAAAAAAGTAGATGAGTTGATCGATTTTTATCATTTTGACGGCATTTTTCTGGATGGAGCCATTCGTTGGTCTAACGCGCCTGATTACTCGCCGTATGAGGGTATTGTTGCGTTCGCGGATGAGTTTTCGAGGCGTCATCCAGGCAAACTGCTGATGGGTGAAGACGGATATGATGTGTTATGGGGTAAATTCGGGCTTTTTGCTACGAGTTGGGGACCTTTAGGACTTGAGCATGCGATGCTTCGGTATACGAGACAAACGGAATATCTTGCTTATCCTGCGCTTAATGGTAGTTCAGGCATACACGAGATTGGTTGGAATTGGAACACCATCGACAAAAGCAAGAAAGCATTTACGATTCCAAGCCTTACCCTGTTTGCAGGGGATACAAAGCGATATCGCGATGAAATCGACCGGAAATTGAGCGAATGCGCAGACTGGAAGTTGTCATCTACTACCTAAATAGATTTTTATAAGGAATAAGGGGTTTATCTTATGTGAAGCGCAAGAGTGCATTTCAAGGCACGCTCCACATTCAAGAAAAATTGTCCGGCATCTAAAAATACGGACTCTTTGTTTATCATTTCGCAATCAGCTTAAGCTTGGAGTTTTTTGAAGGTGGCATGCCGTTAATCGCGGCTGAAGTAGTGCAACATGGCAACAAACAAACATTTTCGGATGAATGATTGATACTTTACCAAACCGACAAACGCTATAATAATCACAATTAGTGACTGTCCGATGCGAACGCTTGCCTGATACGCTGAATTTGCTTGTTGGTCAACTTGCTGGATGAGGTTAGGTGAGAGATAGAATAGGGTGATTGGTGTAAAAAATGAACTTGCTGAAAGGAAGATGCACGAATGACTGCAGCAACAAATACGGTTGGAGGTTGCAAGCTTTTTTATGAAGAAGCCGGTTCAGGCGAGGTTGTCATTCTTATCCATGCCCACTCCGTTGATTGCACCATGTGGGATAACCAATATAAGGAATTGTCTCTTTCTTACAGGGTCATTCGTTACGATTTGAGAGGATACGGCAAATCCGATATGCCGGCGGAAAATGAACAATTTTTGCATGTCGATGACTTGAAGCAATTAATGGACGAGTTGAATATACAAGAAGCTCATCTAATCGGTCTATCGCTTGGGTCCATGGTTGCCTTGGATATGTTGGGGAAATATCCAGAGCGTGTTCAGTCGGTTGTTTGTGCATCTTCAGGTTTGTATGCGGAGGAACGGATCTGGAACGATGATGTTAGCAAAAGTAATAAAACGGAGAGTCGGGACAACTTTGATCCTGTCTCATTCCGCCAGCGGTGGATGGAATTGATGATGACGCACGGGGGAGCAGAGAAAGAACGAATCAAGGAGCCATTGAGGCATATGGTTGAAAATTGGACGCTTTGGCAGCCTCGTTTTGAAACCGATCGGCCTTTATTGGGGCCGCCGCTCAATCAGCTCCTTAAACAAGCTAGAGAGGAGCAGCCTCTGCTTGTCATCATTGGAGGCATGGATTCGGAAGGAAGCCGTGGATCGTCAAAAAAATTATTGGAGTTTATGCCTGGCGCAAAAGCGGCGTATCTACCGGAAGCGGGTCATTTCGTAAATATGGAACAGCCCGAGTGGTTTAATCAAACGGTTCTTGAGTTTTTAACGAAGTCAAAAAAGTCTTTAACTTAGTCTTGCTTTCCCGGCAAAAGACAGATGCTGGAACAATAAACGGAGATAGGCTGCCCAAGGTGGGCAGCCAAAAACAAAAACAATAATTTGGCTTGTCAAAATGGTAGGTGTGGAAACGAACTACGCCATAATACCCTAACCCCTGGATATATTCTTACTTTCTTGCCCTGAAGGGGTACTGGCTTCACATTTTCTAAGTATCCTCTTGAGGGCTCCAAAAGTCGAGCTACAGTCACATTTCTAACTGAGATTCCTTCTGAGGGCTCCAAAAGTCAAGCTACAGTCACATTTCTAACTGACTTTCCTCCTGAGGGCTCCAAAAGTCGAGCTACAGTCACATTTCTAACTCATTTAGCCGCAGAGAGCTCCAAAAGTCGATCTATAATCACATATCTAACTCATTTAGCTCGCGAGAGCTCCAAAAGGCAGTCTACAATCACATTTCTAACTCATTTAGTTCAAGAAAGCCCCAAACACCGATCTACAATCACATTTCTAACTATCTTTTTTTCAGAATACCCAAAGCGCAGCCAGCAACCTGCTTAATCAATATTTTTCCACTTTTCAGCAACGAAACAATTTTTCCTTGTAGTCCTTTAAGCGTCAATTATTCAAATTTTAGTTCAACCTATGGCGTGTCTGAAAACCCGTTCAGAGGCACTATTCACCGCCTTTTCGCCCCCTGCTTCGTTTCTTTTGCTTGATGTACCTTCGGTACACCTTCACAAACGCGCCTTACATGGAACGAAAATTAGGCAAAACGTGCTGTCCTCAGAGTTCTCAGACACCCTAATATAAGATTTTTTCTAACTAAATTGGCTCCGTTATCTGAAGGAAAGCGCAAGATTTATATCGACAGAGAAGCTCATCCACAATTGTCTTTGAAAAGGCACCTTAATATCAACGTGGAAGTAGCTCCTCGATTTCCTCGATGCAAAACACGCCTGAAATTCATCGCTTCCGCTTGTTTATTTAGAACCTGCTCTATTTCTGCACTCAGCTCGGTTCAAACGATAAAACGCATAACACCATAATTCAGGCAGCCTTGCCTAGCCCAATTCCAGCATTGGCAGCACAGCGTCAGCCCATGCGCCTTGCTCGTCGGCCAGCAGCGTTCTCCAGCCCAGAGCGGTCGCCTGATCCAGATTTCGTTGTTGGTCGTCCACGAACAAGACCAAGCTGTCCGCAGGCAATTGGATCGCCACATGCTCGAAAATAGCCCGGTCCGGCTTGCTCGCTCCGATCTCGCTGGAAATTGTGATGCTGCTCAGCAAGTGGGAATGATTGGAGAAGGCTGGTTCAGCCCATGCGAGCAAATGGTTGCTCATGAGATGCACATCGGCCGTTTGCTGCCATTGCGGCAATCGCTCCAGTGCGGGCAGTGGCTGGAGGCATTGCCCGATAAGCTCACGCCCCAGCTCATCCGTCCAGTCGGGAGCTTGCTCTCTAATCCAGCCCCAGAATTGCCGTTCGGATAGCTCGCCACGCCAGAGGCGGCGACTATGCTGCTGCTTGTATACGGCGTACAGCTCGGCTTGCGGCAGACCGGAAACAGCAGCAAGCCGCTGCCAGAGCATAGGCGCCAAATTCGTCGCCAGTACGCCGCCGATATCCAGCACGAGCTGGGGCCTGCTTGCTTCCTTCTTTGAAATTCCCTCACTTGAATCCATTAATCAAATTCCTCCATCTGCTTCATTCTAATTTAGCGCTCTTACTGGAATAGAAAACAAATATGACGCTCCGTCACAGCTCGTTAAAAAAGCGGCTCTTTCACAGAAACGAGGTCACTTTCGCTTCCGTTATGAGCCGCTTTAGCAAAAAAGGCCAGCAGCGCCTTGCCGCGAGCTAACGTTTGTCGATAGAAGCGGTTGCCAGCTTCTCCGCCTGCCGCTCCGAGCGTGACCATGCCCACACGAGCATCGTCGCAACCGCGCCCAGCAGCGAGCCGAACAGAAAGCCTCCTCCAAGGCCCCATCCGTCATTTAGCCAGCCTGCCAGAAAAGGACCGGAGAACATCCCGATGGCATACAGCGCTTGATAAAGCCCCATAGCCGTCGCTCGGCCCGGCAGCTCTACATCGCGTATGGCAAGTCCAAGCAGCAAGGGCAAATGCAAGCCTTGGGCAAAGCCGTTGACCGCCTGTGTCACGATCAGCCACGCCAGCGAGTCGGCGTACAGCATAGCACCCGTGCATAACGCGCTCAGCGCAAAGCCTGTGCCGATCGTGCCCCAGTAGCCAAAGCGCGGCGTAAACCATCTGGCCGTTGCCATCGAGGCTAACGCATGGGGCAGCATAAAGGCGAAGACGACCGCAGTCAGCCCGATGCCGGTGGCTCCGACCTCCTCAGCCTTGAGCGGAGTAAAGCCGAACATAGTGATAAACAAGACGCCATGAGCGAGCACCGACAGCAACGATACTTGCAGCAGCGAGCGTGTGCGAACGACCTTTTTGATCATGGCAAACGACATGCCCGGCTGCTCGCCGCGTCCGGTCTGCGGCTCCTTCAGCAGCAGAGCCGTAAGCAGGCCCGCACCTGCGATGGCCGCGCCAAGCGCAAACGGAGCGCCGGCGCTAAACCCTTCCGTTAGCCAGCCGCTCAACAGCATGCCGATCATTTGGCCGGCAACGGTCATGACGCTAATATTGCCCATCGCCTTGCCGGTTTGCCCGGCGCCGAAATAGCCGGCGTACATGACGGTAAAGGCCACCCATGTCGAGGCGCACACGCCGGCCATCAGCCGTCCGGCAAGGGGCCACACCCAGAGCCCGGGAATGAGGAACAGCAGGCAGCTAATCGCTGCCGTCGCCATGCCGAGCACGATAAAAGGCTTGCGCGCACCCAAGCGGTCCGACCAAATGCCGAGCGGGAAACGAACGAACATTTGGACAAAGCCATAGCTCCCAAGCACAATGCCGATAAAGGATAATGAGAACCCCTGACTGCTTAAATAAGGAGACAAGGTGGGCACATAGACGTACATCGACGTCCAATACAATATAGTTGTACATGTAAAAAGCATGCGCTGTACCAAGGAAAACGGATTCACCTGGTTCTCCCCTTTCTGTTTTAACTCTACTTTATCCGACGGTATCCTGTCAGCCTGTTTTTAAGATGGAAACTTTCTAGGTGTCAGGTCGTATATAGGATGTGGCATCATAATACTGTCTTTGGCTACTAACTATGTCAATGAGGTGACTGAAATGAACAACAACGTACAGAAGAAGAAAAAAAGCTGGAAGAGGGAGCTGTCTGAATGGGTTATATCGCTAAGCGTAGCGGTAGGCGTTGCTCTATTGTTCCAAACCTATGTGTATGCGCAATCGGAAGTACATAACGTATCGATGCAAAAAACGCTTGTGGCGGGCCAGCGGCTGATTGAGGATAAATGGTCCTATCGTTTTCATGAGCCGCAGCAAGGAGATATCGTCATTATTAACGGGCCGGAAAGCGAAGTGCGCCTGATTAAACGCGTGATCGGCTTGCCTGGCGATGTTATTTCGTTTCATGATGGACAAGTATACGTGAATGACGTGCTGTTGGAGGAGAGCTATGTGTTCGGGAAAACCTTCCCTGGCAAGCTGGCGATGCCGCTCACCGTTCCCGAAGGAGAAGTGTTCGTCATGGGAGACAACCGCGAGCATAGCCTGGATAGCCGTGATCTGGGCCCCATTGCGCTGAGCAGCATTGAAGGAAAAGCGGTATTTCGCATTTGGCCGCTGCCGAGCTTCGGGGATTTGTATCAATAATGTAATACTTTTGTAATAATCTGTTACAGGTTCGTTTAGAAATGGCTTTTAAGATAAAGGATAGATGGATACCAACAAGACTGCTTTAGCGGGGCGTGAATCGATTGTCGATCAGATTAAAGCTTTATTTATCCTACCTGGCGATGGTTTTTTTGCCGCTTATTATGATGCTGGCTTTTATGTTTTTTTATCTTAACGTTCAAGGAACGGAAACCTTGCATCAGTATTTTGAGCGCAACAATAAGGAGCCTTACAATCAGGCGCTAGTGTATGGAGAGCTTTCTTACGTTTTGCGAGAAGATGCAGGACAGTTGGAAAATCCAAGCTATGTAAGAGAAATACAGAATCGGCTAGGCGAGTTTTGGGCAGGATTGATTATTTCACGCGAAGGTGCCATCAGCTCGGTCGCTCCCTTTCTTCGTCAGGCATCGCCGAGCGAAAATTGGAGGCTGCTGCTGGAGAAACCTCCGAAGGAGGTAACATTCAGCTCTTACCGCTACGAGACCAGCGAAATCGACTTCACCTTTCCCGATGGCGGGAGCGGGCGCGCACTGCTGCTCAGGCGCACGGATATGGTGCCTACCTATTGGCGCACCTACAGCAGCGTGTTCAGCTTTTCAATGATTGGCTTGACGAGCTTGCTGCTTACTTATTTTGTATCGCGAAGCATTATTCGTCCGCTCAAAAAGCTGGAGGCTGCGGCCAAGCAAATTAAGGAAGGCGATCTGACCCATCAGGTCGTCGCTACGACAAAGGGGGAGATCGGCCAGCTTAGCGTGGCATTTGAGGAAATGAGACTGCGCTTGAAAACCTCGATCGATCAGAGCTTGCAATACGAGGATAACCGCAAAATGCTGCTGTCGCACATTTCGCATGATCTGAAGACGCCCATTTCCGCCATTAAAGGGTAC
Organism: Paenibacillus sp. SY21-1; assembly: GCF_005222705.1. GTDB lineage: Bacteria > Bacillota > Bacilli > Paenibacillales > Paenibacillaceae > Pristimantibacillus. Next base: position 258,630 of record NZ_STGF01000008.1, read on the forward strand.
GTGGAAGGAATCAGGGACGGCATAGCCAACACGGAGGAAAAAAGAACCCGCTACATGGAAACCATTTATCGGAAAGCAAGCGATATGGACCAGTTGATCGATGAATTGTTTCTTTTTTCCAAGCTTGATCTGCAGACGGTTGCGTTTGATTTCAAGGATGTCGACCTCGGACGCTACCTGGAGCATTTGCTGGAGGAGCAGCGCTTCGATTTGGAGAAGGCGGGCGTCGCCCTATACTATGAAGAAACGCATGCCGAAGCGATTACCGTTGCTGCGGACCCGGATAAGCTGAGCCGGGTATTTACCAATATGCTGAACAACAGCGTCAAATATATGGGGCAGCTCGGGGACACGGCTCGCAAGGAAATTCATATCAAAGCGGAGGATCGCGGCGGCAGCGCCTATATCGAAATCGAGGATACAGGGCCGGGTATTGAGCAAGAGGCGCTTCCTCATATTTTCGAGCGGTTTTATCGGGCAGAGCAGTCTCGCAATTCGGAGACAGGGGGCAGCGGTCTCGGACTGGCCATTGTCAAACAAATTGTGGAAGGGCATGGCGGCAGCGTATGGGCGGAAAATGCGGAGAAGGGCGGAGCCCGCTTCTGCATGCTCCTGCCGAAATCTCGGCCTGCCATGGACGGTGTACAACGATGAAGAACATCCTGATCATCGAGGATGAGAAGGCGATTGCCGAGCTGGAGCGCGACTATTTGGAAAGCCATGGCTTCGCGGTTCACTTGGAAGGGCGAGGCGATGTCGGTTTGCAAAAAGCGCTTGAGGGAAGCTACGACCTGATTATTCTCGATGTGATGCTGCCGCGGGTAGATGGCTTTGAAATTTGCCGGGAAATTCGACAAAAGCTGAATGTTCCCATTTTGATGGTGACAGCCAAAAAAGAAGACATTGATAAAATTCGCGGACTCGGGCTTGGTGCGGATGACTATATGACCAAGCCGTTTAGTCCTAGCGAGCTGGTAGCAAGAGTTAAGGCGCATCTGGCCCGTTTTGAACGCTTGACGATGAATCATTCCGAGCGAAGCGACGATATCCGCATACGCGGGTTGAGCATTGACAAGCTGTCTCGCCGGGTGATGATCCATGATAAGGAATCGCTGCTTACCTCCAAGGAATATGAGCTGTTGCTGCTGCTTGCTTCGCATCCCAACCGCGTATTCGAGAAAGAAGAGCTGTTTGAGCGAATCTGGGGTCTGGACTCCAACGGGGACGCGGCGACTGTAACGGTGCATATTCGGCGGCTGCGCGAGAAGATCGAGCATGATCCGTCAAAGCCGCAGTATATCGAGACGATATGGGGCGTTGGCTACCGCTTTAAAGTGTAGATAGAGGATAGGAGTGGAAACGTGAAAAGTATTATTAAGTTTTCGTTGAACAACAAGTTTGCCTTGTGGATTCTGACCATCATCGTGCTGTTTGCAGGCATGTATTCCGGCTTGAATATGAAAATGGAAACCTTGCCCGATATTACGGTGCCAATCGTCAGTGTGACGACCGTATACCCGGGTGCTGCGCCGGATGAAGTAATGGAGAAGGTAACGAAGCCGATCGAGCAGCGGACACGGAATTTGAAGGGCGTAAGCGTAGTCAGCTCGACGTCTTACGAGAATGCTTCCTCGGTTGTTATAGAATATACGTACGAAACCGATATGGACAAAGCGGAGACAGAGGTCAAAAATCTTCTGTCGGAAATTTCCTTGCCCGACGGCGTCCAATCTCCATCGGTTTCGCGGCTGAGTCTTAACGCGTTTCCCGTGCTGTCGCTTAGCGCATCGAACGATAAGCTGAATTTGGAGCAGCTGACCAAGGAAATCCAGAGCAATGTGCTGCCTCGTCTTGAAGGAATCGAAGGGGTAGCCAGCGTTCAAATGTCCGGCCAGAATGTCATGGAGGGCGAGCTTGCATTTGATAAAGCCAAGCTGGCCGAGCTGGGACTTACGGAAGATATGCTGAAGGGGATGATCCAAGCATCGGCCATTAAAGTGCCGCTTGGCATCTATGAATTCGGCGATACGGAGAAGGCGATCGTCGTTGACGGCAATATCGCAACGGAAGACGACTTAAACAATCTGGTGCTTGTGCCTGGCGTGAAGCTGAGCGATGTGGCTAAGCTGACCGTCGTCGGCAAAGCGGAATCGGTGTCGCGCACGAATGGCATGGACGCAATCGGACTCAACATCGTAAAGGCGGCAGATGCCAATACGGTCGATGTCGTGAACAACGTGAAAGCGGAGATCGAGAAGCTGGAAGCTTCCTCCGACGGACTGACGATCACGACGACCCTTGACCAGGGCGAGCCGATTGAGGAATCGGTACACACGATGCTTAGCAAGGCGGTCATCGGTGCGCTGTTTGCGGTTGTCATCATTATGATTTTCCTGCGCGATTTGCGTTCTACCATTATTGCGGTCGTGTCCATTCCGTTGTCAATTCTCATTGCCTTGCTTATTTTAAGCCAGATGGATATTACGCTTAACATCATGACGCTTGGCGCCATGACCGTCGCGATTGGACGCGTTATCGACGATTCCATCGTCGTCATTGAGAACATATACCGGAGAATGTCGCTTTCAAGCGAGAAGCTGAAGGGCAAGGAGCTTATGCTCGAGGCTACGCGCGAGATGTTTATTCCGATTCTCGCATCCACCGTCGTAACGATTGCGGTATTCCTGCCGCTCGGCCTCGTGTCCGGCATGATTGGCGAAATATTCCTGCCGTTTGCTTTGACGATTGTATTTGCTTTGCTGGCGTCGCTCCTTGTTGCGATCACGGTTGTGCCGATGCTGGCCCATATGATGTTCCGGAACGGCCTGAAGCCGGGCAAAGTGCATCATGACAAGCCTGGACGGCTTGCCGAATGGTACAAGGGCATATTGCGCTGGTCGCTTAACCACAAGCTGGTTACATTTGGCCTCGCGGTTCTGCTATTGATTGGAAGCTTGTTTATCGTTCCTATTATCGGCACCAGCTTTATTGCCGGCGACGAGCAGAAAATGGTTGTCGTCTCCTATAATCCCGCTCCGGGCGAAACGCGCGAGAACGTGGAGGAGATGGCGCTGCAGGCAGAGAAGCTGCTGCTTGAGCGTGAAGGCATTACGGTCGTACAATATGCGGTAGGCGGACAAAATCCATTTAGTCCCGGCGCATCGAAGCAAGCTTTGTTTAACTTGAATTACGATAAAGATTTCAAAGGCTTTGTCGATGAGAAGGCCAAAATTGTGCCTATGCTTCAGGAGCTCGGCGGCAAGGGAGAGTGGAAGGAGCAGGACTTTACGGGCGGCGCGCTTGGCGGCTCCGGCATTTCCATGCTGGTCTACGGACCGGATATGAAGACGCTGCAGCCTGTTGTCGAGGATTTGTCTGCTCAGCTTGCGGAGAATGCCCATTTGAAAAATATTGACTCCAGTCTTTCGAGAACCTATGAGCAGTACCGGATCGTTGCCGATCAGGAAAAGCTTAGCCTGAACGGTTTAACCGCCGGCCAGGTTGCGATGGCGCTAAGCCCCGTTCGCGAGAAGCCGGTGCTGACGACGATCGAGAAGGATGGAGAATCGTTAAACGTCTATGTTAAAGTGGATCAACGGACATACGGTCAGAAAGCGGATCTTGAAAATGTCATGCTGACGACTCAGCTTGGCACTCAGGTGGCGCTTAAAGACGTCGTAACGATTGAGGAAGGCGAAACGCCTAACACGATTACAAGACGCGATGACCGTATATATGCTGAAATTTCCGCAGACGTGACCTCTTCCGATATCGGCAAGGTTTCAGCCGAGCTGCAACAATTGATCGACAAAGCCGAGCTGCCGGCCGGCATTGACGTTCAAATGGGCGGTGTAACCGAGCAAATCAACGAATCGTTTGCACAGTTGGGGCTCGCCATTTTGGCTGCAATCGCCGTTGTATATCTTGTACTGGTCATTACGTTCGGCGGCGCCTTGACGCCTTTTGCGATTTTGTTCTCCCTGCCGTTTACGGTAATCGGCGCGCTTGTCGGCTTGCTGCTTGCAGGGGAAACGTTAAGCGTAACCGCGCTGATCGGAGCGCTTATGCTGATCGGCATCGTCGTTACGAATGCGATCGTACTCATTGACCGTGTCATTCAGAAGGAGCAAGAAGGCTTGTCGGTGCGCGATTCCTTGCTCGAGGCGGCGGGCACTCGCCTTCGTCCGATTCTGATGACGGCTATCGCAACGGTAGGCGCCCTGCTGCCGCTGGCTTTCGGCTTTGAATCCGGCGGTCTGATTTCCAAAGGTATGGCGGTTACGGTAATCGGCGGTTTGACCAGCTCTACGCTGCTGACGCTTATTATCGTGCCAGTCGTGTACGAATTTATGAAGCGGGGCAAACGCCAAACGCAGAAGGCTGCCTCCAACGACTAAGCTAACGCTGAGAAGATCCTTTTGCAGCGAGCTTTTACCATCATAAGATTTGATGGGATCGTCCGTTACGCCGCAAGGCGAAGCGGACGATCCCTTTTTTGCTGCGCGGCCATAAAATCCCCCTATGCATAGTTGGCTGCAGGCTGGGCGAATCTAAATAAACGACATTCGATGATCGGGCAATGTCATTAAGTTAGACTCAGAGACTAGATCATGTATAGAAAATGAATCCGAAACGGCATGGGAAAAACTCCTATGCCGTTTGTTTTTTTGTACAATGAATAAAAACGGGTAAAGCAAACAAGCGGATGGAAAATCCGCTTAAAAAAATGTTCATAGGAACCGAATTATGCTACTCTGTAAACGAAGCTAACTGCAGATTTGTAACGAGTTT
>NZ_STGF01000009.1 GCF_005222705.1 Paenibacillus sp. SY21-1
TATTTGATTTGCAAGGATCTTCATCCCCAGCGGGGATAGACATGGAGGAGCCGGATGCGACGACCCGCATGTCCGGATCTGTGAGAGGCCTATGCGCTTGCGCATAGGCCTACTCGATTGCAAGAACAGGTACTGCTTGCAACGCGTTCATCGCCTATAGCTGCTCCAGATCGCTTCCGGAAGGACGCCAAGCTCTCCTGCTATCAGCTCGGCGGTTAGTCGCTGGGGCTTTTTTATTTTGCCGTTGCGGATTTTGGAAATGGTCGTCAGCGAAATAAGCGTAGATTGCGCCAATGAGGTAACGGACATATTTTTGCTCAGCATCAGCATTCGCAGCTTATAGGAGGAATCCTCTTCCGCCTGGTTCACATGCATACGCTGGAAAACGACCACATGGCTTTTAAAGCTGCGGTCTCCGTGATAGAAAGGCTGAATGACAGCTTCTGTGCCGTAGTTGATCTCGCCGAGCCTGATTGGCAACGTCAGGCTTTCCGCTTTGCGGCTGCTTCGAATGCGGTCCAGCGTTTGTCTTAATGGAATGCGTTCATGCTCGGCCACGATATTCATAAACGGTTTGTTTACGTACGAAAAAGCGGGATGGACAACCGGAGCATAATAATGCTCCAGCGAGATCAGGCTGTAGCGCTCGTCAAGTATACATGACATCATCATGCTGGATTGGGTAAGCTCTCGCTCCAGCCATTTGCTCTCCCGCAAGTCGTGGCAAATGACGATATATTGGCTTCGATCCTCGAAGGGCAGCTTGCGGCACGTTAGCCGGATTTCCGTCGCAGCGGTCAGCTTTGTCGTGAGTGTACACTCCAAGGCAGGGGAGTCATTGGCTTCATCCGAAAGCAGGCGAAGCGCCTCGTCAAAGGTGACTCCGGCTGCTTCGGTGGAAATGATGGACGCGGCTTCCAGCTGCCTTAAATCTGTTTTGGAGAAGCCGGACAATATCGTAAAGGCTTTATTGACGTCCTGTATATACCAGCGGGTATCGTCGGATTCAACGATAAACATAGGTTCTGTGAGGGAATTGAAAAGGCTATTCATCGATGACACCGTCCCTGTCGAAAGGTTAATCGCACAAGTACATAACTAACAATGTCATCAATTATAACACGAAAGCGACATTTCCTGCAAAAACAGTTGAAAATAAAACGCTAAGATGGCAAAACAGCGTTGGTGCCGGCCGTATAACCGGTCGAGAACGCTGCAGTGATGTTGTAGCCTCCCGTATAGCCGTGGATATCCAGAATTTCACCACAAAAATAGAGTCCCTGCATCAAGCGCGATTGCATCGTTTTGGGATCGATTTCTTTCAGGTTGACGCCTCCCCCGGTGACAAAGGCGTCCTCGATCGATAACGTTCCATAGACACGGATCGGAAAGTGCTTGATCAGCTGAGCAAGCGTTGCCCAATTGTGCTTGGGAATATGATCGAAGGTTAAGGCATCGTCCAGCCCGGCGCGTTCAAGCAGAAGCGGAATCATTTTTTCGGGCAAAAAGCCCTTAAGCACGTTTTTGATCGCTTTTTTAGGCTCGCGCTCCGCAAGCTGAAGCGTATCGCGGTAGACCTGCTCCTTGCCGCTGCCCGGCAGCAGATCGATCGCAGCTTCTATATTGCCCGTGCCGTATTTTTTTAGCGCTTTGACGACAAACTGGCTGCACCGCAAGGCGATGGGCCCGGATATGCCGAAGTGGGTGAACAGCATGTCGCCGCGATGTGAAATGATGGCTTTGCCCTTGGGCGTCCAGATCGAGAGGGCGACATCCCGAAGAGACAGGCCTTGCAGCTCCTTGCTCGTAATAAAGGGCTCATTGGAGGTAAGCGGAACCTCCGTCGGGAACAGCTCGGTGATGGAGTGACCGGCTTCTTCGGCCCACGGGTATCCGTCGCCCGTCGATCCTGTTTTGGGAACGGACTTGCCGCCTGCTGCGACAATTACGCTGCGGCTGCGGAGCGTTTCTCCGCTTTTGAGCCGAACGCCGGACGTGCGCCCTTGCTCGTAGAGCACGCGGGCGACAGGGGCGTTGAGCCTGATGTCTACCCCTTGCTTGCGTACTTGGTTCACGAGTGCGTCGACAACCGATTTGGCCTTGTCCGTCACTGGAAACATCCGCCCGTTGTCTTCTTCCTTTAAGGCGATGCCAAGATTCTCAAAAAATGAGATAATGTCTGTATTGTTAAAGTTGGCAAAGGAGCTGTGCAGAAATTTCCCGTTGCCGGGAATATGGCGAATCAGCTCGTCCAATTCCTTGTTGTTCGTTACATTGCATCTGCCGCCGCCGGATATGCCGAGCTTGCGCCCCAGCTTGTCGCCTTTGTCGAGCAGCAGCACGCGCGCTCCGTGCTTGCTTGCCGCTATGGCGGCCATTAATCCGGCGGAGCCTCCGCCGATAATAATTGTATCGTACTGCATTTTACAACACCCATTCTGTATATCATTATAGTAGCATTATCATACCACAAAGAAGGGCGGAGAACCGTCATGCTTCGCAAGGAATGGACAGTCAAGGGGAAAAACGGAACGGATATATATATGAGGGAATGGACGTCTGGCAAGACTGGCGAAGCGCTGGAAGCTGTCGTGTGCATCGTACACGGAATGGGCGAGCATGGCGAGCGTTACAGGCATGTCGCGGCCGAGTTTGCGGAATCGGGCATCGCTACGCTTGCGCTGGATCAGCAGGGGCATGGGCGTTCAGCGGGCAAAAGAGGCCATTTGCCGTTGGACAACGCGCTGTCCGACGCGCTGCTGCTCCTTGAGGAGGCAGGCAAGCGCTATCCCGGGCTTCCTTTGTTTTTGTACGGCCACAGCATGGGCGGCAATGTCGCGTTAAACTGCGCTCTGCGCAGGCTTCCTGCCATTTCGGGATTAATCGTTACGAGTCCATGGCTCCGTCTGGCCTTTGCTCCCCCTCGGGCGGTGGAATGGGTCGGCCGCAAGCTCACCCGAATTGTTCCGGCTCTGCATCAGCGGACAGGACTGAAGCCGGAACAACTGTACAGGGTAGGCTATGAACAGGCGGCCTTGATGGAAGGGGATGAGCTTTGCCATACGTATGTGACGCTGCAAACCTATGTTGATTTTACGGCCAGCGGGCTATGGGCCATTGAGCATGGCTCATCGCTGCGCGTTCCGCTGCTGCTGATGCACGGCACGGAGGATCGAATTTCGTCGCCGGAGGCGAGCGGAGAGCTTGCGAAGCGACTGGGCGAACGGTGCAGCTGGGTGGCATGGCCAGGGGGGTATCATGAGTTGCATAATGACATCGAAGGTAATAAGGTAATTATGGACATAAAAAAATGGATAAAGCAGCAATTGTAAAAATAAGTAGATTATGATTTAATCGAATTACAGGTAATCCCACTAGATTTGAAAGATTTAACATCAAATATATTCAATATATGTACATATGGTTCATGTAATCTGGATGGTAAGAAGAGAGGCCGATCATTCGTGCTAAAGGAATTGCTTTTACAATTCGTTGTGTCCTTATTGCCGGGATTTGCTTACCAGCTATGGTACAACAAGGAGCAGGAATGGAGGAGCACAGCAGCGCTCACGACTATTTATTGCGGCTTGTCCATGACGCTCTGCATGCTCACTGCTCCCGATGTGATGGGGTTTACTCTGGATTTTCATTGGGTCCCTTATATTATAGGTTCCTTGTATGCTGGAAAATATGCTTGGCTGACGCTGACGCCATTAATCATTTTGCTGAGAATTCCTTCACTGGACAGCAGCTGGGAAACGATAAGCTTTTTTGTCCTTGTTACAGTTCTTGCTTGTCTGCTGCTTGCCTCCCTGCGAACATTCAGACATCTGGACCCGCTGGATAAGGAACGCCGCGCGCTCAAGCTGATCAGTCTCGTGGTTGTATACCTGGGCTGCTCGCTGTCCGGATATTTGATGGTGAAAGGCTTAACCATCCCTTGGTCGACGGTCGCTTTTCTCGGATTGGGCATCGTTACGATCTTGACGGCTACCTGGTTGTCTGTTTTTATGGTTGAAAGCGTAAGAGAAAAGCATCAGCTTCACCTGGAGGTTGTCCAAATTTCGGCAAACTTCCGCAATGAAGTCGAAAAATTGCAGCAATTTATCGATGAAACCTCCGTTGCCGTCGTGGTGACCAACCGCGGCGGGACGATTACGCATTGCAATTCCATGGCGGCAACCTTGATAGGAGTAGGCGCCGGGAAGGCGGAGGGAGACGTGCTGGGGCTGCACTTTATGGAAGCGTTCGAGCGGGAAGCGGACGATACGCATGCGGGGCTGCTCAACGCTGCGCTGCAAGGCAGCAAAACGGTATCGAGTCCTTACATATTAAATGAAAGAATGCTGCTGAGCACCGCTTTTTTTCTGCGTAATTTTCAAAGCGGCGAAATTGAAGGGGCGGCTCTGCTCGTTCAGGACATTACGGAGATTAGCCAGCTCCGGGATGAGCTTGGACGAATGGAGCGCTTGAGCCTCGTTGGACAGATGGCAGCCAGCATTACGCACGAAATTCGCAATCCGATGGCCGTCATCCGCGGCTTCGTCCAGCTTTTGCAGGAGCGCAGTCCAGGCAATCAGCAAGAATATTACCGCATCGTGATGGAGGAGCTGGACCGGGCGAATATGATCATCAGCGATTTTCTGTCGCTTGCCCAGAACAGGGTGCTCAAGATGGATTATATGTCGCTGCATGATATTATCAACGACTTGATTCCGTTATTGAATGCGGATTCAAACCTGCGCGGACAAACGATCGAGCTGCAATTGGCCGACGAGCTGCCTCAGCTTATGCTGAACGAACGGGAAATCAAGCAAATGCTGCTTAATTTGGCCCGGAACGGCATGGAGGCGATGAATGACAAGGGCGTGCTGCGAATCAGCACGCGGCTGCTGGAGGATTGCGTGGAGCTGCGAATTTCCGATGAGGGGGTCGGCATCCCGTCCGAGCAGATGAAGCATTTGTTCGAGCCCTTTTTCACCACCAAAACAAAAGGGACCGGCCTTGGCCTGCCTCTGTGCCTGAGCATAGCCGAGCGCCATAACGGAAAAATTGAAGTGGACTCGGTAGAAGGCGAGGGCACGACGTTTATTGTTACCTTTAATCTGGCTTTCGGAAATCAGCATTACGGGAGCTCGGAATTTGCCATATAAGCTGTGGCTGCTTGACATAGCTCTGCCTCCTTCGGCGCATACTACAGAAAAAGGGAGGAGGGGTTCCATTTGACAAGCAAGCAGCACGGGCGTTCGGCCGAGCAGGCCAAGCAGCAGGCCGGCGGGAAGGCCGCTCAAGGAAAGCAGCCGGAGGCTGCCGGCTTCGACAAGAAGCTGGACGGCCCTAATCGTCCGTCGATTTAGTTGGTTAACTGTATGCAAACGCCAAAGAAAGGCAATCGGAGCATCTGCTCCGGTTGCTTTATTTTCATTTTGGGCGGTATAATAGTAGCTAAAATAATGCAATTACAAGGAGTGTGTTTCGATGTCGATGTCATTCGAACGATACATGTTAGATATGGTACAGCCTATGCGGGACGATTTGACCCGTGTCGGGATTACGGAGCTGCGTACAGCCGAGGAAGTAGAGAACACTTTGCCTAGCGCCAAAGGTACGGCGCTTGTCGTCGTCAATTCCGTATGCGGCTGCGCGGCGGGCCAGGCGCGTCCAGGCGTTGCGGAAGCGCTCCAGCACGACATTACGCCGGATCACCTTTACACGGTATTCGCCGGCCAGGATAAGGAAGCTACGGCCAAAGCGCGCGAATATTTTGCTCCGTATCCGCCCTCTTCCCCTTCGATCGCTTTGATGAAGGACGGAGAGCTTGTACACTTTATCGAGCGTCACCAAATCGAGAACCGCTCGGCCGACGATATCGCCGCCGACTTGACCGATGCTTTTGATCGGTTCTGCCGCTAGGCGACAGGACGGTATACGATGAGTCTACAACAGCAAATCATTGAGCGTCTTGGCGTTAAGCCGGTCATCGATCCTGAGCAGGAAATCCGCAAGCGTGTTGATTTTCTCAAGCAATACGTCAAGCAATCGGGTACGACAGGTCTGCTTATCGCCATCAGCGGCGGCATCGACAGCGCGGTGGCGACCGGACTGTGCAAGCGGGCTACAGACGAGCTGAGCGCGGAGACAGGCCAGGAATATATGACGCTCGGCGTGTTTCAGCCTTACGGCGAGCAATCCGATATTGCGGACAGCTACGCGGTAGCGGAAGCTTTCCAGCTGAAGCATAGAGCCGAGACGAATATAGCCGAAGCGGTCGATGAGATCGCGCTTGAGGTGGAGCATGCCTTCAAGACGATCGGAATGTCGCGCCATGTCAGCCGCGGCGGCAAAGGGAATATTAAGGCGAGAACGCGGATGGTGACCCAGTACGCGCTTGCTTTTGATCTGAACCTGCTGGTCGTAGGCACAGACCATGCTTCCGAAGCGATCACCGGCTTCTATACGAAGTGGGGCGACGGAGCGGTTGACATTACGCCGCTCAGCACGCTTAACAAACGTCAGGTGCGCCAGCTTGCGTCGCATATCGGAGTCCCGCAAAGCGTGCTCGATAAAGCGCCTACGGCCGGCCTATGGGACGGCCAAACCGACGAGGGCGAGCTTGGCATTACTTACGGAGAAAATAGCGACTATCTGGAAGGAAAAGAGATTCCTGCAGAGGCGCGCGAGAAGCTGGAAAAGCAATATCTCAAAACCGAGCATAAGCGTTCCCCGATTCCGGGCATTTAACGCAACGGCTCAATCTTCATGGAACCTTTCGCGAGGCGATAGCCGGGCGGGGGGTTCTTTTTTATGCGGGATGCTTTCACATAACGTTCACAGACGCATAGCCCTATTGAGTCATGTGCTCCATGAAATCCATTGATACAATTTGGAAAGTCAATTAATCAATCGGAGGTAATGGAACATGAACATTCGCATTAAGCTTGCCGGGGCTGCGCTGGCAGCCATTATGACAGTTGGAGCCGCTGTGCCGGTATTTGCCCATGACGGATGGGCGCAGGTGAATACGCCGATCGTTGCCCAAGGCCAGGTTTCCTATGTGGAGCTTATGTATGGCAATCACTCGAATGAGCACAAAAGCTACCGTATCGAAGGACAGTGGAATACCGATGCATCGAGCGTCTACGTGACAACTCCCGCAGGCGTAAAGGCTGATATTACAAGCACGCGCTTCTATGCAGGCGAGCCGTCGACCGAGACGACCCCCGCCAAAAACAACTATCTTGTCGCTTCGTTTAAATCCAATGTGCCGGGAGCGTACATCATTTCAACGGAAGGAGACAGCGTGTTCAAGGGAGAGACTTCGGCCAGCCGTACGCTGCGCAGCGCCAAAGCCTTTGTGGCCGTCGGCGACATCCCCGTGCTGGATCGCGTAAAGGCGCTCACAGGCTTCTCCAAGCAGGTCAGCCCGGATCGCGCGGAGCTGGTGCCATTGTTTAATCCGGCCGCCGTTACGACAGGGGAGCCGCTGTCCATTCAGTTGCTGCTGAAAGGAAAGCCGCTGGCCGATACGGCAGTCGATGTCATTCGCCGCAGCAACTCCGAGGCTAGCGAGCTGACAACCGATGCTAACGGCATCGTTAAGCTTACTGCCGGGGCGGCAGACTATTATCTCGTTCGTTCCAAGCCGAGCACGACGGAATCGAAGGAAGGCGAGTACGATGTTACGAATTATGAAGCGACAATGACCTTTACCGTGCAAAATAAAGCGGTCGCGCTAACCGGCGCAGCTGCATCGGCATCGGCCAAACCCGTTGTCTACGTGAACGGACAGCAGGTTGCGGCAAAAGGGCTGGCTATTGTGAACGGTGTTACCAAGGTTGACGCCTCCTTTATCCGCGAGCATGTCAATGCCGATTTCGAGGGCACAGGACTGTTCGGCGTGCGGCAGGCGGCGGCGGATGCGGGAGCGGGCGTTGAGTTTTTCCCGGCGGCTGCCGGAGTCGGCGCAGCCGTGGCGATTTATACGAAGTAGGCGTTGCAGATGAAAAAAATCGTATTTGCGTTTGCAATAGCAATCGCTGTATGGGCATGCTTGCCGGGATTCGTCTCGGCGCATGCCTATATTTCTCAATCAACGCCCTATGAGAATGCCGAGCTGGATAGCTCGCCAACCGTCATCAAAATTTCGTTCACAGAAAAAATCGACACCGGCTTAAGTCAAATCAAGCTGCAAAATATGACGACTGGCAAAACGGTGAGCGGCAAGCTGAGCAGCGAAGGAGAAACGACGCTGCTTCTGTCCGTTCCCAAGCTCGATGATGGCGTATACCGCGTAAGCTGGCAGGCGCTGTCGCTGGATACGCATACGACCGATGGCTCCTACCGATTTGCGGTTGGCGTCAAGCTGGAGCAGCGGCCGCCTGATGAAGCGATTTCGCTCGACGGCGCGCAGGGAGGAGCGGCGGCGTCCGCGACTCCGGCCGTGACGGCGACGCCAAAGCCTGCGCAAACGCCAAAGCCTGAGCCAAGCGCGACGGCTTCGGCGCAGGCTGGCGGAGACCAGGGGGGCGATTTGACTTCGGAGACAGGAGGGGAGGCAGCCGGCAGGCCGGGAGCGGAGGAGCAAGGGGCGCCTGCGGCCGCCGAAGCGGCCGGCTCAGCGGCAGTCAAGCTGGCGGAGCAAGAGACGCCGGATGCCGGCGGACGAGGCTCAGACAACCTTACAGGCGAGCAGACAGGCAGCTCCTCCAATGTCTCAAGCGATGCAGAGGAGCTGCCCGAGCGCCAGGAGGAGGCCGCCACAGAGGAGGGCGCGGAGAACTCCGCAGGAAGCGGCAACGCTTTATCGGAGGGAGAGGGCGTACAGACTTCGGATGCGCATGAGCATATGGAGCATGCCGGCCATGAGGCGGACGGCGAAGCGGCGAGCGCGCATGGCGAGCATGCAAGCTCCAACTACCGGCAGCTTTGGACGATCATTCTGCGTGTGCTCGACGTGCTGCAAGGAACGGCGCTTGCGGGTCTAATCTTTTTCCGTCATGCGCTCTGGAAAGGGGAAGAAGCTTTGGCCCCGTATGGCTTTACGGCCAAGGCGGAAAAATGGGCAATAGCCGCAGCGGCGACCGTATGGCTCGCAAGCGGTTTGGTCAGACTGTCGCTGCTTGCAGAGCAGCTGGACGGCGTATCCTATACAGCCCTGGCGACGGGCACGATGATTGGTCAAATGTCGGTACTGCGCTTGCTTGCTGCATTTTTGCTGCTTGTTTTGGCCATTGCGCCCGAGCGGGAGCGGAAATGGTCGGAAAAGATAAAATGGCTTGTGCTCATCGGAATTGTGGCAACCTTTCCGCTTACCGGCCATGCCTATGCATCCGTAAATGGAGCAATGGCTGCAGTTGCCTCCCATGCGGCGCATATGGGAGCGGCGGCTATTTGGGTCGGAGGGCTGTTGGGTCTGTTTTCGTTGACCTTTCGGCATGCATCGCTTGATTCGCTGAATCAGACAGCGATTCGTTTTGGACGTTGGGCGCTGCCGTCCATCGCGCTGGTGACAGCAAGCGGCATCTGGTTGTCGGTCATCAGGCTGGCGACCTGGAACGAGCTGTTTGCGACTGCTTATGGACGGCTCATCTTCGCCAAGCTTGTTCTTACGCTGCTGGTTGTTGCAACGGCTGCCCTTCATCGGTTTGTGCTTATGCCCAGAGCGGCTAAAGCAAACGAAGCCGGAGAACAAAAGGCGGCCATTCGGAGACTGTCGCACGGAATCCGGGCAGAAGTGCTGATAGCGGCTTCTCTGCTTGTGCTGGCCGGCACCTTGTCTTCCACATCCCCGCCTGAAACGGCTGCAGAGCAGCGAGAGCCGTTCTACTGGCATGTGATGGGCGACCAAGCGCATATGAGCCTAAGGGCCAAGGATGCAGAAGGAGCCGATCGGCAAATCAGGCTGGATGTGTGGCTTCCTGTCGATCTTGGAGAGCCGGCGTCTGCCACAGTTGCCTTCAGGCCGGAGGGAGGAGCCGAAGCATCGCAGGCAGCGCTGCAGCTTCAGCCGCAAGAGGAGCCGCGATTTGAATATCCGGGCTTTACTAAATATACGTACATTGGCACAGATCCGGCGATCGGGGGAGACGCAGCGGGTCTGATAACGGTCGATGTCGTCGATTCGGCCGACAACAGCTTTCATTACGAGCGCAGGCAAGGCGCGGCGGAGCGGCCGTAAGCGGCTATGAAAAAAAGGAAATCCATGTTATCTTTTCATTAGCAGTCTTGCTCATGCGCATTCGCATTCATGCAGCCGGCCTGCTTGGCGGACAAGGGGAGATGGAGGCGAGCAGGACGTGATTTATGGAATTGGACAGGATTTATTGGACATCGAACGAATCGAAAAAATGATAGGTGGCCCTTCTGCAGCCCGTTTTCTGGAAAAGGTGCTTACACCCGGCGAACGGGCCGCCGCCCGAGAGTATGGCGGCCAGCGTCTGAATGAGTTTGTGGCCGGCCGCTTCGCAGTCAAGGAGGCTGTAGTTAAGGCGTTTGGCTGCGGCATCGGCAAGCTCCTTGGATTTCAGGATATTGAGGTGCTGCGGGGAGCGGCGGGAAAACCTGAATGCGCGCTGTCGGAGGCCGCTTGGGGCAGACTTGGCCTGGATCGGGAGCAGTTCCGCATTCATGTGACGATTACCCATGAGCGGAAGCTGGCATCCGCCTTCGCGATAGCGGAGCGTCTTTGAGCTTGAAGCATGACAGATCGCGCTTGTAATAGTCGGCCCTTTGAGTGCTTAGGCACTCAAAGGGCCGTTTCTTTTGTTTAGGATGGAGGTATGCGAGGAGCTCCGGGCTAAATAAAGTCGGCAGGATGCAAAACGAAAGTCGTTATAGGAGTAGTCGCATGTCGCGCAGGAAAAGTATGCTGGAAGCATAAGCATAACTTGATAAAAGGAGCGAATGCGATGCTTGGAATTTGGCATGCCATTATGGATGATCTATCGGGAAAGGAAATCAAATATATATTTTCTGTCGTCGAGGACGAGGGCTGGAAGCTTGTATTAAGCACGGAGCCGTCCCCCGCCTTCTTGGCGCCGATGAATGCGGTGGTTGAAGGCAATACGCTGCGCGCGACAGGGCATTCTTATTTTGTTCCGGGCAAGGCCGAGGTTTTCATCATCTTTGAGGAGGATACGCTGGAGGCGAGCGTCACGCTGCCGGGACGGGAGCCTGTTAGCCTCAAGGGGGCGCGCGGACGAGGCCGGAGCTTGAGCGAGCGGCTTATTCCGAAGGTTGCCGCCTATCGCAAGGAAGCGATTGCCGAACGGTCGGAAGCGAATATTGCAGAAGAGGTGAACAGGCTGCTCGGCGTTATGACGCTGCAGGACAAGCTGGGGCAGATGAGTCAATGCGGCGCTTCTGATTTTTCGTTCGGCGGCGATGTTGTCTCCGAGTCGCCCGAGAAGCTGGTAGCGGGCGGCAAGGCAGGCTCCATTCTCGGAGCGTTCGACATCGAGCGGGTATTCGAGCTTCAGGAAATTGCCGTACAGCAATCCCCGCATGGCATTCCGCTGCTGTTTAACGCCGATGTTATTCACGGCTTTCAGACGATTTTTCCCGTTCCGCTTGCTTGGTCGTGCAGTTGGGACCCGGATGCGGTCAAGCGGGCGTGCGCAATAGCGGCCAAGGAGGCATCCGCATCCGGCATCAGCTATAACCACGGGCCGATGGTTGATGTCACGCGCGATCCGCGCTGGGGCAGAGTGGTGGAAGGAGCGGGGGAGGACCCGTACCTGGGCGCGATTATGGCGAAGGCGCAGGTGGAGGGCTATCAGGGCGAAAGCTTGTTCAGCACGGAAACGATCATCGCCTGCTTGAAGCATTTTATCGCTTATGGCGCTGCCGAAGGAGGACGGGACTACAACACGGTCGATATTTCCGAAGGAACGATGCGCAATGTGTATTTGCCGCCGTTCGCAGCAGGCATCGAAGCGGGCGCAGGCTCAGTCATGAATGCCTTTAATATTTATGACGGCGTTCCGGTCATTGCCAACCGGGAGGTGTTGAAGGATTTGCTGCGCGACGAGCTTGGCTTTGATGGCATCGTTATTTCGGATTATGGCTCGATTGACGAGGTGCACATACATGGCGCAGCGAGGGATGCGGCTGAATCCGCCAAGCTGGCGCTGGACGCTACGCTGGATTTGGAGATGGTCACACGTCATTTTTATGATCATTTGCCTGAGCTCGTAAGGCAGGGTGTTGTATCGGAGAGCCAGATAGACGAAGCGGCTAGACGCATTTTGACCTATAAATACAAAATCGGCATTATGGACGATCCGTTCCGTTACGTACAGCCGGAGAAGGAACGGGCGTATCATTTTCATCCCGAGCATTTGGCCGAAAGTCTGGATTTGGCCCGCAAATCGATCGTTTTGCTGAAAAATGACGGTGTGCTGCCGCTGCAAGGCGCGGGGGAAACGGTAGCGCTGATCGGCCCGTTCGCGAGCAGCAAGGATTTGCTTGGCGCGTGGCAGTTCACCAGGTACGAAGCAGAGACGGTTACGCTCAAGGAAGGGCTGGCGGCCAAAGGCTATGGGGAGGGCAAGCTGCTTACGGCAGCGGGCTGCACGGTGCACGGCGAAATCGAGGGCGGTCTGGAAAAAGCGGTAGCGACCGCGCGGCAGGCGGACATCATCGTGCTTGCTTTGGGGGAGAGCAGCGACATGTCGGGAGAAGCCGCATCGCGCACGGAGCTTGCGCTGCCCGCCGTACAGCTAAAGCTTGCGGAAGCGATTCTGCAGCTTGGAAAGCCGGTAGTGCTTGTCTTGACGAATGGCCGTCCGCTTGTATTGGAGTGGTTCGAGCGTCGGGTCAACGCCATCGTCGAAGCCTGGTTTCTCGGCTCGCAAGCGGGCCATGCGGTGGCCGACGTTCTGACCGGCGCCTTCAACCCGTCCGGGCGCTTGACGATGAGCTTCCCGCAGCATGCCGGCCAGGTTCCTGTTTACTACAATCATTTTAATACCGGCCGTCCGCTTACGCCCTCAAACAAGGATGCCAAATTTATATCCAAATATTTGGATGCGCCCAACGAGCCGTTGTACCCGTTCGGCTATGGGCTAAGCTACACTCGCTTTACGTACGGCGATTTAAGATTGGATAAGACGGTCATCGACGCGGGGGAAGGACTAACGGCGAGTGTGGAGGTAGCTAATGCCGGTGAACGGGCAGGAGAAGAGACGGTTCAGCTCTACATTCGGGATGTATATGGAAGTGTCGTGCGTCCCGTTAAGGAGCTCAAGGGCTTCCGGAAAATTTGGCTGCAGCCCGGAGAGAAAACGATCGTAAGCTTTAGTCTGACCGAAAAGGATTTGAAATTCTACAAGCGGGACGGCAGCTTTCAGGCGGAGCCCGGAGCGTTCACGCTGTATATCGGCCCGAATGCAAGCGAGCTGCTGGCCGCGGATTTTGAATGGAGATAGACGAATAAGAAGCCGCAACTTTGCCGATGCTTGGAATATAATGGACTAAGTATTCCCAGGCGAAGGGGGCGGCGGGCTTGACTAAGCGCAACAAGGCAAATGTACGCTACAGATCGGGACAGCGGGTGAGGCAAGGGGGCTTGTATGTGAACGATTGGGGCGGAGAGCAGGTGCTGCTGCCGGACGATACGTTTCCGAGCCATCCCCAGATGGGTCACACCGCCTGGACGTACGCCGGCAGACCGGAGCTCATTAACGCCGCGCGGCGCGGGCCGAAATCCCTTCCGTCCGCCTTAGCGGGTTTTTCGTCAAGCAACGTTCACCCAGCTGCGGAATCCGGCATAGCCAAAGGCTGAGCCGCTCATCGGGATTAGGTAGGCGAGTCCCGGCATGATTGCTAAAGCTTGACTACGTTTGGATACATCAACGGGATGTCCGGAAGCGAGTTTTCGCTATTGGGCATCCCGTATTTGCTGTAGGCTATTTTTGTTGTGCGAGCCATGCGGCGAGTCCCGCAATTTCTTCGGCGCTCAGCTTTTCCTTGAACGGGGGCATCGTATCGCCGCCCTGTTCAATCCGCTCCACGATATCCTCGGGGCTTAAACGTTCCCCAACCTTCTGTAAATTCGTTTTTGCTCCGATTTTGCCTTGCAGCTCATTGCCGTGACAGTTGATGCAGCGGGCTTTGTACAGCGCAGTAACAGCTGCGGGGCCGTCAAGCTCCGCTCCTCCCGCCGCCTTGCCGCCGCAGCCGATTAATGCAAGCGATAACGCCCCGAGCAGAAGTCCGCTGAGAAAAATCCGCTTGTTTAACATAAGCCCCTCTTTTCTTTTACCTTAATATGGTATAATTAGAGCAAATTAAATTCTTTTATGGTAGCTCCATAGGCAATTATCTTAATCATACGTATAATAGAAAAGGCTTGATGATAGATATATTATACCGCGGTTTTTCGCTAGGAGATATTATGAAACCGACAATTAATCGAAAGTTTGACGATAAATTGAGATATATTCCACCTGAGACCATATATACGACCTTTACGGAGTTTTTGAAATTCGGGAAAAAAAATACCGATGAGGCGGGCTTCTTTCGATTATGCTTCGTCGTCAAAGGCAGCTCCCGGATGCATTTGCATAATCATACCTATCCCATTGTGCCGGGCATGCTGATGCTGCTGCCTGCGGAATGGTCCTGCACGATTGAAAGCGAGGACGCTGAGCCTACGGGTTTTTATTATTGTCTTTTTCAGCTAAAGGAAGGCGACTTTGATTTTCTGATGATGAGGGGGTCCCCGATCTCCATCTACGTACAGGAAGAGCAGATGGTTAATCAAATGTTCGCCAGATTGATCGAAATGCAGCAGAGTGACACGTTCGCAAGCGAGCTTAGAAAAAAAGCGACGCTGCTGGAACTGCTGGCCTATTTTCACGATGAAATCGATAATCAACAAATGCTGGTGAACGAAAACGAGTTTGATGTAAAATGGAACGAAGTGCTTTTGTATATAGAAGCCAACCTGCACGTCAATATTCAAATTGAGGAGCTGGCAAGGCTCGCTTTTCTGCATCCGAATTATTTTATAACCTGCTTCAAAAATATGATGGGCTGCTCGCCGATTCAATATGTCACGCAGCGCCGAATTGCGAGCGCGAAGCGCTTGCTGGCGGAAACGTCGCTATCCGTGGCGGAGGTCGCCAGCCGCGTCGGCATGCAGAATCATTACCTGTCGCGATTGTTCAAGCGTTATACTGGCAAGACGCCCGTACAGTACCGCAAAATCGTCAAGCTTGAGCACATGCTTACGGAACGGAGTCTGGCGGACAAGCCTGAGAAGGGAGAACCGCATTGAAACTGGAAGATAAAAAAAAGTTTTTTGGCACCGAGCTGCTGGGCTGGTATCGGCTGATCAAACGTGATTTGCCTTGGCGGATCAACCAGGACCCTTACCGGGTATGGGTTTCGGAAATTATGCTGCAGCAGACGAGAGTCGATACAGTCATTCCTTATTATAACCGTTTTATGGACAAATTTCCTACCGTTTCGGCGCTTGCGGAGGCACCGGAGGAAGAGGTGCTGAAGTGCTGGGAAGGACTGGGGTACTATTCGCGCGCTCGTAACCTGCAGGCGGGAGCGCGCGAGGTTGTAGAGCGCTATGGAGGCATTGTGCCGGATGACAAAACGGCGGTAGCGGGTCTTAAAGGCGTCGGTCCTTATACGACCGGGGCGATCATGAGCATTGCCTTCAATCGTCCCGAGCCTGCCGTAGACGGCAATGTCATGCGGGTGCTGTCGCGCTTCTTCTGCCTGGAGGACGATATTGCCAAGCACGCTACCCGCGTCAAAATCGAGAAGCTGGCCGCTACGCTTATTCCCGATGGGGCGGCTGGAGATTTTAACCAAGGGCTCATGGAGCTTGGCGCGCTCGTATGTACGCCGAAATCGCCCAGCTGCCTGCCCTGTCCGGTCATGGAGCATTGCGAGGCCCGGCTGTCGGGGCGCGAGCTGGAGCTGCCGGTCAAATCAAAGGCTAAGCCGCCGCGTGCGGAATTTCGCGCTGCGGTAATCGTTGCCGGAAGCGATAAGCATGCAGGCAAGGTGCTAGTGCGGCAGCGTCCGCAGAGCGGGCTGCTCGCGCAAATGTGGGAGCTGCCGCATGTGCTGCTGAGCGGCGAGCATGCGGAGCTGCTGGCCGAGCATGCGCCCAAGGAGCAGGGCGCGCTGGCTGCGCAGCTGGGCGAAATGATTGAAGCGGACACCGGTCTGCTCATACGGCCGCGGAGCTGGTTTATGGATGCGGATCATATTTTTAGCCATATTCATTGGAAAATGCGGTTCTACGAAGCCGATTTGGGCGAGCGGCTGCCGGGCGTCCGTTACGAAGCTGTTACAGTCGGCGGCCATGTCGCCGCAGAAACCCCAGGAAAATACGGGTTAGCGGTGGCCGTGCCCGAGACATCCCAAGCGTCCGGCGAGTACCGATGGATTGGCCGCGAGGAAATGGACACGCTGCCTTTTCCGAATTTATTTTTACGCATATTGACGGAATATTGGAACCAGCGATAACGATAAGCGGAGGGCGAGTTCATGAACGATATGCTTAAATTGCTGTTGGAGCACAAAATTGTAGCCATCCTTAGAGGCATTGAGGATCGTCACGCGGATGCTGCCGGACGGGCGCTGATCGACGGCGGAATCCGGCTAATGGAGATTACGATGAATACGGCCGGAGCGGCTGCCATGATCGATCGCTGGCGCAGCCGGTTTGACGGAGAAGCGGCGGTAGGAGCAGGTACGGTCACGGATGTGGCGCTGGCGGAGGAGGCGGTTGCCGCAGGCGCGCAGTTTCTCATTTCGCCGAATTTGGATGAGGAGGTTATCGCCTACGGGAGAGAGCGCGGCATTTCGGTGTGGCCGGGAGTTATGACGCCTACGGAAATCGTCAAGGCTGTTAAGGCGGGAGCCGATGCCGTCAAAATTTTCCCGATGGGTACACTAGGCGTTGGATACCTTAAAGAAATTCGCGGACCGCTGAACGACATCCCGATGATTGCCACAGGCGGCGCAGATCTTCCTAATATTGCCGAGTATTTTGAAGCTGGAGCAAATGCGGTCGGGCTTGGCAGCAAGCTGGTTAATCTGCAATGGGTGCGAGAGGGCAAGCTCGAGCTTGTCGAGGAGCGGGCGCGCTTGTTCGTGTCCGCGGCGCAGAAGAAGTAGGGAAACGGCTCAATCCATAATGAGGAGGCTGGCGCAATGAAATTTCGTACAGTTATTATCCTTGCAGGAAAAACGGCAACCGGACTTGAGGTTCCTGCGGACGTCGTTGCACAGCTTGGCGCAGGCAAGAAGCCTGCGGTCAAGGTTACGATCGGAGACTACACCTATCGCAGCACGGTAGCGGTTATGGGCGGCAAGTTTATGCTGCCGTTAAGCGCAGAGAACCGTACCGGAGCGGGAGTGGCGGCAGGAGACGAGGTAGAGGTGAGCCTTGAGCATGATCTCGAGCCGCGCGAGCTGACCGTTCCCGAGGATGTAACGGAGGCGCTTCAGCAGGCGCCAGGGGCGCAGGCATTTTTTGACGGACTTTCCTATAGCAATCGCCGGCGGA
Organism: Paenibacillus sp. SY21-1; assembly: GCF_005222705.1. GTDB lineage: Bacteria > Bacillota > Bacilli > Paenibacillales > Paenibacillaceae > Pristimantibacillus. The sequence goes on from NZ_STGF01000009.1 coordinate 17,540, forward strand.
TCGTCTTGAACATTGAGGCGGCCAAAACGGCGGAAACCAGACAGCGCCGAATTGCCAAGGCTGCCGCGGAGCTTGCCGAAGGCCGGATGCCGTAAGGCGCTTCTTTTTTCCAAAAAAAAAGCGCCTGCGGCGATGCGCCGCAGGCTACAAGAGAGAATATATGATTAAAGGGGGGTCATGTCCTTATTATAGATCCCCTAAATGAAATAAAGCTGAGCGGAGTATTACAGTTTGATTACAGGAGCGGCGGCTTCGTTCGGCGTATAAAAAGAAGAGGACCCCTGCCAAAAGAAAGGGTCCTCTTCTTGCTATGTTCACAATAGGCAAGCATGTTTGCTATGCAGTAAATAATATGTTGAACACAAATAAACGCCATGATATAATCTATAGCGTCATTGACATTTAAAATAACAGTTCGTACTTTCTAATATCCCTAATTTAATTGTACAACTGCGGCTTTAATTTGTCAATGCTCTTTTCAAACCCGGTAAAATGGAAAAAGGAGCGTGTTCAAACAGATGGAAGCGAAGGATTGGCGGCAGGAAGAGGAACGGCTGGAGCGAGTCAAAGGCGAGCTGCGGAACAGAATGGCGGAGCTTGAGCCGGAGGTTGCCAGTTTGCGGGACCAGACATCGGACATTCGCAAACGCTTTTGGGATGAACTGACAATCAACACAAGCACGACCGAGGATTTTGAAGACACCTTCTATTCGGTTCAGCAGCAGTCCGCGATGCTGGCCGAACGCGAGCGAGGCCACAAACGGCTAGTGCAGCAATGGAACGGGTTAAAGCGTCTGCTTCCATCCCCTTATTTTGGACGGGTAGACTTCCAGGAGGACGGGACTAACGACAGCGAGGCAATTTATGTCGGAGTAGCCTCTTTTGTGGACAATGACGATCTTCAATTTCTGATATATGACTGGCGTTCTCCCATTGCGAGCCTTTATTACGATTACCCTCCGGGCCCGGCGTCTTATATGACGCCATCGGGCCGAATTGAAGGAGAGTTGAAGCTGAAACGGCAATTTCAGATACAGAACGGCCAAATCCTCAATATGTTTGACGCCAGTGAAACAATCGGAGACGAATTGCTGCAGCAAGTGCTCGGTAAGGACGCGGATTCGCAAATGAAAAATATCGTAGCAACGATTCAGAAGGAGCAAAACGCCATCATCCGCAATGATGAAAGCCGAATGCTTATCGTGCAGGGAGCGGCCGGCAGCGGAAAAACGTCTGCGGCCTTGCAGCGCGTGGCGTATTTGCTTTATAAGCATCGCCAAACGATCAAGGCGGATCAGATTGTGCTTTTTTCGCCCAACCCGATGTTCGGCAGCTATGTTTCTACCGTACTTCCTGAACTTGGAGAAGAGAATATGCAACAGACGACTTTCCAGGAATATGTGGACAGCGGTCTTGGCTCCGCGTTGCGCTCCGAGGACCCTTTTGACCAGATTGAATACACGCTGACAGCACAGGATGAGCCGGAGTATGCAGCGCGACTTGCGGGAATTGCGTATAAAACCTCCGGAGCCTTTCTGAAAGCTCTGCAGAGCTATGGGGAGTGGCTGGGGCGCGAAGGCATGCTGTTCAAGGATTTAACGTTCCGCAATCGCGTGTTGATTGCAGCGGAGCGTATGGGCGAGAAATTGTACGAATTCGACCGTTCGCTGCCATTATTCAGCCGGGTCGCGCTTGTGCAGGAATGGCTGCTGGAGCAATTGGCAGTGATCGAACGGGGAGAGCGGGAGGCCCTCTGGGTGCAGGAGGAGCTGAACTATCTCGATACAGAGGAATACGCCGATGCTTTCGATAGGCTGCACAGGGATCGGGAGCTGCTGGATCTTTCGGAGCATTATGCAATGGCCCGCGAGCTGATCGGCGCCGAGCGCAGAGGGGATGAAGGCGACATCGGCTTTGCCCGGCGGGAGGAGGAGCTGATTCTGCGGTCAATCGTGAAAAAGAGCTTTAAGCCGCTAAAAGAAGGCGTGAAGAGCTTTTCGTTCGTCGATGTCTACGCTGTCTATAGTCAATTATTCGGCGACGAGCGCTCGTACAGGGAGAAAACCAACGAGCGCGAGCTCCCGCCGCATTGGCCTGACATTTGCCGACAAACGAAGGAAATGCTCACCCGGAACGAGTTGTTCTACGAGGATGCCGCCCCTTATATGTTCGTCAAAGAATGGATTGAGGGTGTTCGGACAAACAAGGAAATCCGCCATGTTTTTATCGACGAGGGCCAGGATTATTCGGCGTTTCAATTCGAGTATTTTAAAAGGCTGTTTCCTCGCGCCCGGATGACGGTGCTCGGCGATTTCGGTCAAGCGATTTTTATGCAGGCCACCAATCTGGAATCGTCCGATTCCCCGCTGCTGCGGCTGTTTGGCGAAGCCGATACCAGCCTCATTCGCCTTGTGCGCAGCTACCGATCTACCAGAGACATTGTGGAATTTACGAGGTCGCTGCTGCCGGGCGGGGAAGAGATCGTGCCGTTTGACAGAATAGGCAGCAAGCCGCTGCTGATCGAATTGGACGGCGAACACAAGCGCGAATCGCGAATCGCAAAGGATATTGTCTCGCTCAGGGATGAGGGCTTTGCTTCCATCGCCGTCATTACCAAGACGGAAGCGGAAAGCCGGAACGCGTATGAGGCGTTGCAGACGCAAGGATGCGAAGAGCTGAAGCTGATTACGAAAAAGACGCTTGCTTTTGAAAAGGGGGTCATGGTCATTCCCGTATACCTCGCCAAAGGCATTGAGTTTGATGCGGTGCTTATCTACAACGCTTCGCCTGAGGCGTACAGCCGCAGCAACGAACGCAAGCTGTTGTATACGGCTTGTACGCGGGCGATGCACCGGCTCCAGCTCTATTCGCAGGGCGGATGGTCTCCGTTTATCAAGGATTTGCCCGCAAATTTGTATGAGGCGACTACGGGTTAACGGCTGACGGCATACGCGCGCATCTTGCTTTTTATAAGCGGCAGTAAGACTTATCGAGTGGAGCAAGGGAATATTGAGCAGGAGTGAGCGGCCTATCGGGCATGAATGGCATTGCAGCGGCATATGCTGAATAACGGTGCCATGTCTGCACTAGCCTATGCGACAGAACGCTCTCCGAGCTGGTATACTAAATTAGAGTAAAAGTGTCGAGAATAGAGCTAATCCTCTCGCATGCCGCTCTAACTGCGCCGCTTAGGTTCGGAAAACCATGTGCTGCCGCGAGAAAATAAGCTTGATGCAGGAGGCATGTATGAATAAAGCGATTACAAAGCTGTTAATACTGGCCGTTATTATATTTGCAGTTATCAGTCTCGATCTTAAAATTAATATTTTTCCGTGGGGCAATGATGCGGATGAGGTGATTGCCGTAACCGGACAAAACAACTTTCTTCAGCTTGAGCAAGAATTGGCGGAGCAGTTCGCTGCGCGCGCCGAGCGATTTAACGTGTCGTTTACAGGCGACAAGGAAGAGCTGACCGGCGGGATGACAGACACGATACGGGCGGCGCTTAGGCACGACGATTATTCGGCCTACATTCTCGAATCCTATGTGTACACGATTCGCAGCCTGGGCAACCGCTCGACAATCTCGATCGAAGCGAGGTATCGCGAGACGCCCGAGCAGACGGCGGTAGTCGATCGGGTCGTCGACGAGGCGCTGGCAGCCATTCTCAACGATCAAATGAACGATCACGAGAAGGTAAAAGCGATTCACGATTGGGTCGTTACCCATGTAGAATATGACCAGTCGCTCAAGCACTACACGGCATACGAGGCGGTTACGCTGGGGAAGGCGGTTTGTCAGGGCTATTCGCTGCTCGGTTACAAAATGCTGGATAAAGCGGGCATTAACGTTCTGATCGCCGAGGGGTCTGTCGACACAGGAGAGCATGCGTGGAATATGGTTGAGCTGGACGGGAACTGGTATCATCTCGATCTGACATGGGATGGTCCGGTTATTGCCGGTACAGGCGGCAGCGGCACATCCGCTCCGGTCGCATCGCAAGAGGATGCGCGCATTCATTACCAATACTATTTGAAAACGGATGAACAGCTAAGAGAGGATCATCAGTGGACTCGGGAATATCCTGCGGCGAACACGGTGTATGCCGATGTGCTAAGCAAGCTGGCGCAAGAGGGAAGCGAATCGGAGCGCAGCCGTTACGGCAAGCTGAAGCTTGAGCTTGGCTTGCACTGGCTGGAGCAAGAGAACACCGTAACGAGCGCGGAACAGCTTCGCGCCATCGTGCATTCGGCGCTCGATACGCGTACCGCCAGCCTCGAATTCAGATACGAGGACGGCGAGCGCTTCCCGGAAGCGCTGAAGGCGGCTTTCGAGCAGGTTAACATTGCGGCAGGGTACAGAGCCAGTTACGAGCCGTACGGCAAGGACGGCTCGCTGCTTGTGCGGATAAAGCTTGAATACTAGCATACGGCCATGCAAAAATGACCTGAACCTTCGCCGGGCAGCGGAGCTTCAGGTCATTTTTGTCGTTACGGACTAAAAGCAGAGATGAACGGGCAAGCTGAGGCTGGCGTTTTCCGTTCATTAGAGCATTCTGCATGGCTGCCGTTTTCTTACGCTATCGCGTTCGGCAGCATCAGTCTTGCCCGCTGCTGCCGGCGGCGCCGCGCGCTGCCGTCATCTGCTGCCAGACGGAGCCGGCAGCTTCTTCGCCGCGCTCGATGCGCTCCAGCGCCATTCTGGCCTGGAGCTGAATTTCGAATTCGCTGTCGTTCTCTGCCGCGCGCAAGGCATCAACGCAGCTTTCGTCGCCGGCTTCATAAAGGAAGCGGGCTGCACGCCAGCGCACAAGCTTGTTTTTGTCGCCAAGCGCCTCGATCATCGGACCGATTGCGGCCGGATCGCCCATATCGGATAGCGTGTCGCCCGCTGTCCGCCGGACCGAGGAGGAACGGTCCCGCAATGCGGTGAACAAATGCGGCAGCGCTTCGGGTACGCGCAAATCGCCAAGATAGACGACGGCAAGCCTGCGGACCGAAGCATTATCGTCCTCAAGCGCAGCTGCAAGCAGCGGAATGCCTTCCGGCTCGGGCGTATAACGCTCCAGCGCAGCATAGCGGACCTGCCATTCCGGAGCCGAGAAGTGCTCGCGCACCTGCTCAAGCGACAACGGGGCGGGACGAACGGCGGGAGCGGCGGCTTCCTCTGAGCTTGCGGCTCCTTGGGCGATTGCGGCTTCAATAAGCGCGTTCAGCCGCTCATCCGTATAGGAAGCTTCAAGCTCGCGCACGATTTCGGCGGCGATGTCCTCGGGCTCGCCGTAGCGTACGCCAAATTCCTCGAGCTTTCGCTCGCGAATCATCGCTGAGCCTGCCGCCCGCGATACCGCTTCGCCGAATTGTGGAGGCAATGCGGAGCGAACCTCGCTGCCTGCCATTTGGACACGGACCTGAATCGGAATGCCGCGATACATTTGAACAAGCACCTGCGCTTCGCCGTAGCCGGAGGAGCTCTCTTTTCCTTTTAGTTGTCCGCCTTCCTGCGGCTCTATCTGCAGAATTTTCCCGGCTTCCGCCAGAATGGCAGCCCAGTCCGCACCGGGCTTGCGGTCAAGTGCAATAAAGTCTGCGGTGCGGAACAGGCTGCGTACGCCGGCAATTTGCAGCAAAAGACCGAGCGTCTCCGGCGCTGCGGACGCATCGCTTACACTGTAGCTGTAACGGCGTCCGCGCGGCAGCGTTTCGTCGACGTTCAGCTTCATCGAGTTGGGGCTTGGGGTCGGTTCTATTGAAATCAGCTTCATGTTGTGGCCTCCTATGAGTAAATAATTACGTTCAGTTTACCCTATTTCGAGACGGGAAGCGACTCTGTGCGTTTGGATGGAGCGAGGAGCGTAACAGCTTCGATCATCGCCATTAAAAGATTGGCGCCAGCGGCATCCGGGCGGCTCTGTACAAGCGCGGCAAGCTTCTGCTAATCTGAAGGCGAAGACATGGCAGAACAATCAGGAGAGGAAGAAGCGCAGATGGATGCAAAAAAGCTTGCGGCAGAATATGCGGCAGATAAAGTTGAAAACGGGATGACAGTCGGGCTCGGAACCGGCTCGACCGCTTACTGGGCCATTGAGCGTCTGGCGGAACGCGCGAGGGGAGGCTTGCGCATTCAGGCGATTGCGACCTCACAGCGGTCGGAGGAGCAGGCTTTGCAGGCCGGCATTCCGCTGGTTACCTTCGCCGAGCTTGGCAAGCGCAAACTGGATATCACCATAGACGGGGCAGACGAAGCGGACCCGGATTTTAATTTGATAAAGGGCGGGGGCGGCGCACTGCTCAGGGAAAAAATCGTGGCGGCAGCGAGCAGCCGAATGATCGTAGTTGTCGATTCCAGCAAGCTGGTGAACACGCTGGGCAGATTTCCGTTGCCTGTAGAGCTTGTGCCGTTCGGCGTGGAACAGACGCTTCTCCGTTTGCAGGAGCTGGGCGGAGCGCCTCGTTTGAGGGTGGTTGGCGATGAACGGTTCCGGACGGACAACGGACATTTTATTGCGGACTGCGACTTCGGTCCGATTGCCGATCCCGCCGAGCTTTCAGGTTTGCTTAACGCCTTGCCGGGCGTAGTGGAGAACGGCTTGTTTATCGGTCTGGCCCAATCGATAGTGGTCGGCTATCCGGATGGCCGTGTCGAAGAGCGAGAGCGGAGCTGACGAATTTTTATAGAAAGGGGGTTGACAGTTTTCTTTAATTGCATTATCTTTAAATCGAGATATTTGAATTAAATATATCACAGCAGCAAACGCCGGGAAACAAAATTTTATTACGGTCTATATCTTAAAATAAAGATTTTGGAATTGAAGAAAAATAAAATCAAACACACAGAGGAGAGATTATGATGACTTTACAAACAGCAGGCATCCACCATATTACCGCATTCGCAAGAGACCCGCAGCAAAACGTTGATTTTTATGCAGGCGTGCTTGGGCTCAGACTAGTTAAAAAAACGATTAACTTCGACGCCCCGGAGGTGTACCATCTCTACTTCGGCGATAAAGCGGGCAACCCTGGCACCATCATTACGTTTTTCCCATGGCCGGGCTCGCGGCGCGGCCGAATCGGCGGCGGACAGGTCGGCGTAACGACTTACGTCGTTCCGGTTGGCGCACTGGATTTCTGGGAGGAGCGTCTGAGCGGCTTCGATATTTCCGTCACAAGGTCGATGAGATTTTCCGAGCAGTACCTCCAATTTACCGATAACGAAGGCTTGCACCTGGAGCTGGTAGAGCGTGAGAGCGGAGCGAACAGCGAGTGGTCGTTCGGCGGCATTCCTGCAGACAAAGCGATTAAAGGCTTCGGCGGCGCCGTATTGTTCAGTGTCGACGCAGCGGCAACGATGGATGTTCTGCAGCGCGTGCTGGGCTTTGAAAAAGCGGGCGAGGACGTCGGATACGTTCGGTTCAAAGCCGCAGGCGAGCTTGGCAATATTGTAGATGTTCCTGCATCGAACCATCCGGCCGGCATTGGCGGCGCGGGTACCGTTCACCATATTGCATGGCGCGCCAAAGATTTTGAGGAGCATGTCGCATGGCAGCAAAAAGTGTTCGACTCCGGGTTCCATCCGACCCAGGTGATTGACCGCCAGTATTTTAACGCTATATACTTCCGCGAGCATGGCGGGATTTTGTTCGAAATCGCGACTGATCCGCCTGGATTCGCCAATGATGAAGCTGCGGAGGAGCTTGGCCAGCGCATTATGCTGCCATCCTGGTATGAGCCGAGCCGCGAGCAGATTGAAGCGAATTTGCTGCCGATTGAGGTACGCGAGCTTCAGCCTAAGCAGCGTTAAACGTTAGGGATCCTATAATAGAGGAGGAGTATAAAGATGACCAAGCAAATAGGCGTAATTGTTGGAAGCTTGAGAGAAAAATCCTTTAACCGAATGATAGCGGGGACTATTCCCGAGCTTGAGCAGACCGCGCAGTACACGCCGATTTCCATTGCGGAGCTTCCGCTCTATAACGGCGATCTGGACCGAGGGGACGGACCTGAGGCGGTTCAGGCCTTCCGCCGCGCAATCGCGGAATCCGACGGGGTGCTGATCGTCAGCCCCGAATATAATTCAGGCATTCCCGGCGTGCTCAAAAATGCGCTGGACTGGGCATCGACACCGACCCGTACCGCGGTGCTCCGCAAAAAGCCGGTAGGCGTAATCGGCGCCACGCCTGGCGTAAAAGGCACGATTTTGTCCCAGCAGCAGATCAGGCAGACGCTTGATACGATCCAGAGCGAAGTGCTGCCCTTTCAGAAAATGTACATCTCGCAGGTGATGGACAAAGTGGATAGCGAGCAGGGGAAATTGACGGATGAAGCGACCCGCACGTACTTGCAGCGGTACGTCGTACAATTTCTCGCTTGGATTGATCAGGTGCGCGAGGCGGCAGGACATCAAGGAGAATAGGAAGATGGCGAGCCTTCCGGCATGCAGCGGCGCAAGCGCCCCTGCTCCGGAAGGTTTTTTTGAATTATGGGAAGGTACATCATCTATCTGTCCTTTCTCTATATTTATCTGACTGGAACGCTCTGCGCCGCCAAAGGTCGGTGTTAGCCGTTTCGCCTTGGTCAGCAGCGGGGTTAAATATAGGAGAAGGACGCCGGCGGCGGTGAATAGACAGATTTTTCAGTGAACATGATGCGGATATTGTTGCATTGTACACCTATCCCTTGTTATCTTAGTAAAATAGAGGTGACAGCAAGGAGGTTTGCTAACTTGAGACTGAAGAAATTCGCCAACATCGATCCAATCGAGCAGCATACTTCTTTTAAGCAATTCAACAGATGGCGGCAGGAGCGCGTTCGAATGCAGCCGCGCAAGGATTATTCCTATACGGTGCCCTGTGTGCAGCCCGACGTCGCCTATTTGGAAAATAACCGAAAATTCCCTTCCATTACCTGGATCGGGCATTCGACCTTTTTGATTCAGATAGGCGGCATGAATGTGATAACGGACCCGGTGTGGTCCTCGCAGATGGCCTTTCAGAAACGGCTGACGCCTCCGGGACTGGACATCGATGACGTGCCGCCCATTGACGCCGTCCTGATATCGCATTCTCATTATGACCATTTAAGCATACAGACGCTGCGCAGGCTGATCGGTCCCAGGCAGCTGATTGTGCCGGCAGGTCTTGGCGCCAAGCTTCGCAAAAAAGGCTTTATTAACATCAAGGAGCTGCATTGGTGGGAATCGACGAGCATACATGGCATCCGCTTCACATTTGTTCCCGCCCAGCATTCGACGCGCAGAAATCCATGGGATACGAACAGCTCCCATTGGGGCGGCTTTATTATCGAACGCTCGAGCTCGCGCAGCGGCAAGCTGATCGGGCATGTCCGGGAGCAGGCCGATCTTTCTTCCCCGGCAGACGACAACAAGGAGCGCATGCACGCCCTTGACTCGTCCTTCGAATGCGTGAAGCCTTATGTGGCGGAATCGCCAACGATTTATTTTGCGGGGGATAGCGGTTACTTTCATGGCTTTAAAGAAATCGGCAGACGTTTCCCGATAGATGTTGCCTTGCTGCCGATCGGAGCTTATGAGCCGGAATGGTTTATGGGACCTCAGCATACGACGCCGGAGCAAGCGCTGCAGGCATTTGTCGATACAAGGGCAACCTGGTTCGTCCCCATGCACTACGGCACCTTCAAGCTGGCGAACGATACGCCTCTTGAGGCGCTGGAGCGGCTGGAGACCAACCGGGAGAAGCGGGCTATCGAGCCTGAACGAATTGTAGCTTTGCCGATCGGACAAACGTGGAAGCTTGCAGGAAAATGACAAGTCCGCATAGGCTCAGGCCACATTCGCGCAATGACTTCGCGGCAGGTTAGCGCTATACTTAGGCTGAACCGGTGATGCACCAAGGGGAAACGAGAATGCTGTTCACCGGTGTGGATCGGAAGAAGGATAAGCTGGCTAGGCGAGTCTTGCTGAAGCTTTACCGGTTCAGCTTGTTTCGTACGCAGCAATACGACAGTTCATGCTCTGGGAGGAATATAGAAATGACTCAAACAACCATTCGCCTCGGCATTATCGGGGCGGGAGCAATCGGCGGCGTTCATATGCAAACCTTCGGCAAAATAGAAGGCGTGGAGGTTGCCGCAGTTGCGGACGTATATGTGCCGCTCGCGGAGCAGCGGGCGCAGGAGTTCGGCATTCAGACCGTTCATCCGTCCCCGCAGGCGCTGCTGGAGGATGATTCGATCGAAGCGGTCGTCATCGGCGTACCGAATCAGTTTCATGCGTCTCTGGCGATCGAGGCGCTGAAGCGTGGCAAGCATGTGCTGCTGGAGAAGCCGATGGCCATTAATTCGGGAGAGGCCAAAACGATTGTCGACGAGGCGGCAGCTTCCGGGAAGGTGCTGATGATGTCGCATCAAATGCGCTGGACAGGGCTTAGCAGGGCGCTCAAGCAGCGCATCGACAATGGAGACGTCGGGCATGTCTATAACGCGAAGGCAGGCTGGCTCCGCAAAAAAGGCATTCCGGGCTGGGGCTCCTGGTTTACCCGCAAAGATCAGTCCGGAGGCGGCCCGCTTATCGATATCGGTGTTCACATGCTGGACCTGTCGCTATACTTGATGGGCAATCCCAAGCCGGTATCGGTATACGGCTCAACCTATGCGCAATTTGGTCCGAGACGCGAAGGCATCGGCACGTGGGGCACGCCGAACTGGGACGGCTTCTATGACGTAGAAGATTTGGCTTCGGCTCTGATCAAGCTTGATAATGGCGCTACCCTGTCGCTCGAGGTCAGCTGGGCGGCTCATTCCGCCATGCTTTCGGAGGACCCGTTCATTCATTTGATGGGCACGGAAGGCGGAGTGGCGCTCGTGGGCGGCAGCGGCAAATATGTAACTCACGAAGGCGAGCATGTTGTGGAAAGCGACGTTGTGCCGCTGGAGGGAGAAGAAGACCGCGTGCTGATGAGCCGGCATTTCCTCGAGTGTATACGCGAAGGAAAGCAGCCGATCACATCGGCCTTGTCCGGATACACCAACAATCGGATTCTGGATGCCATTTATGAATCCTCCCGCACGGGCAGCGAAGTCAAGCTGGAATGGGATTAATTCGGCTTGATCCGGCTTGATCCGGCAAGGCAAGCCTAAACGCGAATGAATGCAACAACGAGCCTCCTCTGCTGTGATTGCGCTATCGGATCACGCCGACGGAGGCTTTTTTCAATGGGGAGGGCTCCATTTCAAGCAGAAAGGATGAACAGATGAAAAAAACGATTGCGCTGCTTGTGCTCGTCGGACTCGCCTTGCTGCAATACGCACAGAGCAGCGATCCCGGGCAGAGTCCGTATCTGATTACCGATTACAGCCGACTGCATCCGGTCAAGATCGAACGTGTCGTGAAGGGGCAGGAGGAGCGGCAGCTGCTTCGGCTTGTTGAGGAGGCGCGGGAGAGGAGGCTTACGATTTCGATTGCCGGGCAGCGTCATAGCCAGGGAGGCCATACGTATTACAAGGATGGAATCGTAGTCGATATGACGGAATACAACCGGATTGTTGCGGTGGACGCAGACGCCAAGCTCATAACGGTGCAGGCGGGCGCAACCTGGGAGGACGTGCAGAAGGCGGTTGCGCCCTATGGCTTGGCTGTTCAGACGATGCAATCGCTTAACTTGTTCACGGTAGGCGGATCGATTAGCATTAATGCGCATGGACGCGACATTCGCAACGGCTCGCGAATTTGATCCGGATGGCTTGTTCAACAATTATTTCTATGAGCAATACGGAGGCGGGAGCGCATGAGAATCAGTATAAAATGGCTTGTCCGTTCGCAAAGCATCGTGACGTTGGCCGCTGGCATGATTTATCCCTACTATTTATTGTTTTTGAAAAATCTCGGCAACAGCTATTCGAAGTACGGCTTGGCGTTTGCGGTGTTTACCATCAGCGCCGCAGCGGCGTCCCAATGGCTTGCGCGTTATCTCGATCAATACGGCCTGCGCATGCTTATGCTAAGCTCGCTCGGAATGGCTGCCGTTATGCTGCTGTTCCCTTGGACTTCCTCCTATACGGCGGTGCTGCTGCTTCAGCTCGTTATGGGCGTATGCAACGCGATGCAGCGGATGAGCGAGCGGCTGCTGCTGGCCGATTATACGGAATCGGGGGCCAGGGGGCCGGCAATTGGCCATTACCAGTTCTGGACCTCGGTGGCGTCCGGCTTTGCGGTCATGATCGGAGGGTACCTGATCGATTATTTAACCATTAATATATTGTTCTACCTCAGCTCTGCCCTTTATGCCGCAGGCGCTTGGGCGGTATGGAGGCGGCTAGTCAAGGAACATCCGGCAAAAAAGCCTCGCAGCCGTTCGTTTCCGCCGGATACTGTGATATAATAGTTCGAGATTAAGCGACTTTGTAGTGAAGGACGGGATTATAAGAATGATTAGTACCAGCGGTATAACCTTACGTTTTGGCAAGCGTCCGCTATTCGAGGACGTCAACATTAAATTTACGCCGGGCAACTGCTACGGCTTGATTGGCGCGAATGGCGCGGGCAAATCTACCTTTTTGAAAATTTTGTCCGGCGAAGTGGAGCAATCGTCGGGCGAGGTGCACATTACGCCGGGAGAGCGCCTTGCGGTACTTAGGCAGAACCATTATGAATACGATGAGTACGTTGTGCTTGAGACGGTTATTATGGGTCATAAAAAGCTGTATGAAGTCATGAAGGAGAAGGATGCGCTTTATGCCAAAGCGGACTTTACCGATGAGGACGGCATGCGCGCAGGCGAGCTTGAAGCGGATTTTGCCGATATGAACGGCTGGGAAGCGGAATCGGAAGCAGCCGAAATGCTGAACGGTCTGGGCATAACGCCGGATAAGCATGACAAGAAGATGGCTGAGCTGGACGGCAACGAGAAGGTTCGCGTATTGCTTGCCCAAGCGTTGTTCGGCGCTCCGAACATCCTGCTGCTCGATGAGCCTACCAACCATTTGGACATTGAATCGATTCGCTGGCTTGAAGATTTTCTCGCAGGCTATGAAGGCACCGTTATCGTAGTCAGCCACGATCGTCACTTCCTGAACACGGTGTGTACGCATATTGCGGATATCGACTTCGGCAAAATCCAGATGTATGTCGGCAACTACGACTTCTGGTACGAGTCGAGCCAGCTGGCGCTGCAATTGCAGCGCGGCGAGAACAAGAAGAAGGAAGACAAAATCAAGGAGCTGCAGGCGTTTATCCAGCGCTTCAGCGCCAACAAATCGAAGGCGAAGCAGGCGACCTCGCGTCAGAAGCTTCTTGATAAAATTACGCTGGACGATATTCGTCCGTCGAACCGCAAATATCCGTTCATTTTGTTTAAAGGCGAGCGCGAGGCGGGCAAGCAATTGCTTCTGATCGACAGCTTGACGAAATCGGTGGACGGCGAGAAAGTCATCGACAACCTGACCATTTCAATCAACAAAGGCGACAAGGTCGCTTTCGTCGGTCCAAACGGCTTGCCGAAAACGACGCTGTTCCAGGTGCTTGCCGGCGAGCTGGAGCCGGACGGCGGCTCCTTCTCATGGGGCGTGACGACGACGCGCGCTTATTTCCCTAAGGACAACTCCCAATATTTCGATGGCGTTGAGCTTAACCTTGTAGAATGGCTGCGCCAGTATTCGAAGGACCCGGATGAGACATTCCTTCGCGGCTTCCTGGGCCGCATGCTGTTCTCCGGCGACGATGCGATGAAGAAAGCGAGCGTATTGTCCGGAGGCGAGAAGGTTCGCTGCATGCTGTCGAAAATGATGCTTGAGGGCGCCAACGTATTTATGCTCGACGAGCCGACGAACCACTTGGATCTTGAGTCGATTACGGCGCTGAACAACGGACTGATCGATACGGAATGCACAATCCTGTTCACCTCCCATGACCATCAATTCGTTCAGACGGTGGCCAACCGCATCGTTGAAATTACGCCTAACGGCGTGATCGACAGGATGATGACCTATGACGAGTACCTCGAGAGCGCGGACGTTAAGGCGCTGCGCGAGAAGCTTTACGCCGAATAACGGCGATTGGTTTGAAGCGGCAGCGTTCCTTGCGGAGCGCGCCGCTTTTTTGCATGCCAGCAAGAACACTCATTTCCGCCCCGGAAATGAGCGTATATTGTGACCGATGAAGGTGTGAAACGTGTCTATATAGTATCGCAGAGAGCGGATAACCAGGGCGTGTCTGAGAACGCTGAGGACAACACATTTTGCCGAATTTTCGTTCGATGCAAGGCGCGTTTGCTTGATGTACCGGGGGTACATCAAGCAAACGGAACGAAGCAGGGGGCGAAAAGGCGATGATTGGTGCCACTGAACGGGTTTTCAGACACGCTCTGGAAGTCAAATGACCGATGCAGCGCCAAACCAGCCAGCCAAGATTTTCCATCGCAAAAAAAGCTTCCACTCCCATGAAAGGGAGCGGAAGCTTTTTTGCAGGGACGGCTTACCCCTTGTTGGCCCCGCCGAAGCTGAAGCCTTGCGACATAAAGCGCTGGCCGATGATGTAGAGAATAACGGCGGGCATCGTGTAAAGAATGGAGAAGGAGGCAAGCTTGCCGTATTGCACGATGCCATTTTGTCCGAAGTACTGATAAATCGTAACCGCTGCGGGCAGCTTGTCAGGACTTTGCAGCAAGATGAACGGTACGAGAAAATTGCCCCAGCTTCCGGAAAAAGCATAGATGCCTACCGTGAAAATGCCCGGCAGCATAAGCGGGGTAATGACGAGACGCAAAGTAGTCCAGATAGACGCGCCATCGACCCATGCGGCTTCCTCCAGTTCAACCGGAACGGAATCCATGAAGTTTTTCATCATCCAGATCGAATACGGCAGAGCGGAAGCCGTAAGGAACAGGATGGTGAAGAACAGGGAATTCTGGATTTTAAAATAAAGGAAGAATTGATACACGGGTACCATCACCGCCGTAATCGGCAAACCGGTCGCAAACAGGATGATGTACATAAACATCTTTTTGTAGCGCAATTGATACCGGGACAGCGGGTAGGAAGCAAGTCCGGCCGCAATGACGACAAGCAGCGCTTGCCCTAACGCCAGAATCAGGCCGTTGATGAAGGAGCGTTGATTGTCCGCGCTTGTAATGGTAGCACTGTAATTGTCAAACGTGGCCTGCTCCGGCAGCTTCAGCTGCAAGGTGGCGTTCGCATCGAACGATGCCAGCACGAGCCACAGCAGAGGCAGCAGGAACAAAACGCCGATTATGCTTAAAACGATATAGGGTAGCGCCCGATTCGCCATATAGCGATTGAACAAGGGGCGCTTGCGTTTGACGCTGCTCATAGTTGCATCCTCCTTAAATTTTCGCAAATTGCATTCATGTTCTGTACGGAAGCTACAGCTTCACTTTGAGCAGTTTCATGTACAGCAGGCTGGCAATAATGCCGATCAGAAGCAGGACAAGAGAGATCGCCGTTCCGTAGCCAAGCTGGTAGTTGACGAATGCCTGATGGTACATGTACAGCGGCAAGGTTTCCGTGGCATTGCCCGGGCCGCCCCCTGTCAGCGCAAAAATCAGGGTGAACGAACCAAGCGTCTGAAGCGTAATCAGCACCATGTTGGTGACGACAGAGCTCATAATCATCGGAATCGTGATACGGACAAGTCGCTGCCAAGGAGAAGCGCCGTCGATCATTGCCGCTTCCTCTACTTCTTTTGGAACATCGCCAAGCGCAGTCTGGAATACCATCATGGAGAAAGCAGTGCCCCGCCAGATGTTGGCGATAATAACAGCGACCATCGGAAAGGTATATAACCATGTTATCGGTTCCAAGCCAATGCTCTCGATGATGGCATTGACCGTGCCGGTGTCATTCAGAAATGCAAACCATACAAAAGCGGTAACGACCTCCGGCGCAACCCAGCCCGAAATGACAATGGAGCCGATGACGCTGCGGAAGGTTCGATTACGGCCGTTCATCAAAAACGCAATGAGGAAACCCAACACTTGCTGTCCGACGACCGCTGAGAAAATCAGGAACACAATTGTATTCCACACAGAAATTCGGAACGTTTCATCCTGAAACATATAGGTGAAGTTTTGAAAGCCTACAAACTCGGTATTGGCGGCCGCAGCCCCGGTTAAAGCCATATTGGTAAAGGCCAAATAAAAGGTTAAGGCTCCTGGTATAAAGAAAAAGAGCAAAAGTAATACCCAAGTAGGCGATAAAAAGAGCGCCGCCCTCCATTGCTCGTTGCGATTCCCATTCCGCTTGCGATTGGAAGATCGGTTATTGGTGTCTCCCATCTGGCACCCTCCTGATGTGAATTAAACCGGGAAGCCGATTGCTGCAAGCAACAATCGGCTTCCCGGTTTTGTTACTTCGTCGTTACAAGATCAGCACCGACTTTTCTTTCCACGCTTTGAGCATAGTCTTTCATGGCAGCTTCAGGGGAAAGTGAAGCGCTCGCTACCTTTTCCACCATTTCCTGAACGGCCGTGGAAACTGCCGGGTAATCGGAATTTGTCGGACGGACATGTGTGTACGTAATAAATTCAGCGGCTACACCATACAGCGTGCCCGGTTGGCCTGTGTACTCTGCATCGGCCGCAACATCGGTACGAGGTGTCAAAGCGCCGTCCAGCATGGCAAATTCTTTGTTGTGCTCTTTGCTGGTTGCCATTTTGATGAACTCAAAGCCCAATTCCTTCTCGTCTGCTTTGGCGCCAACGCCAAGCGTCCAGCCGCCGGACATTGACGTGAAGCCTTGACCCTGTCCGTTCTGCGTCGGCATTTTGGCGAAGCCGTATACATCAAGCGCTTCCGGCCATGGTTTCCCGCCTGTAGGCGCCCAGTTGCCTGTCAGCCAGTTGCCGTTCAGGGCGATGGCCACTTTGTTGTTCGGCATCAGGTCCGTTTCAAGAATCTGCCCCGCTTGTGCAGTCATGACTTGCGAAAGTTTAGGTCCCATGCCTTCGGAGTAGATGGTATGAATAAATTCTAGGGAACTCAGCAAGCCTGGGCTGCCGGTAACCCATTTTCCGTCTTCAAACATCGTATCGTCCGTGCCGTACAGCAGCATTTGCAGCGTCTGCATGGTTGTAGCTTCTTGACCCGCTTTGCTGGAATTCATCCAGAATGGGATTACATCAGGCAGTTGGGCTTTGATCGTACGCGAAGCGGTCAGAATATCATCCCAGCTTTTTGGCTCCCATGGCACTGGAAGTCCCGCTTGCTCGAATAATACCTTGTTATAGTAAAGCCCGCGAACGTCGGTGGAGAAGGGGACGCCATAGATTTTACCGTCTGTTCCGGTAACGGCAGCCTTGATGCCTTCGTTGAAGTTGCTCCAATCGTCCCATGCATCTACAGCCAGCGGCTCCAGATAACCGGCTTCGCTATCCGCATTGATCATAAAAGAATCTTCAGCCAGCACTTCAGGCGCCGTTTTTTCATCCATCATTAGAAGCGGAATTTTTGTAGCGTATTGCGAGCCTTCAATCGGGTTCAGTTCAACCTTGACGCCAGGATTGGCAGCTTCGAAGTCTTCTTTGACGCTAGTCAGCCATTTGCCCCAGTTGTCGGTTTCGTTCCATTTGCCGTAAGCGACCGTAATGGTTTTTGTAGCGCCTGCGGATGAACCGTTGCTGTTCTCGCCGGAAGTACCCGTGTTGGAGCCGCCAGTATTGTTTGAGCAAGCTGCCGCAAACAAGGTTACAGCCGCCAGTGATCCCGCCAAAACTGTTTTTCTGATTGTCATCCTAATGTCTCCCCTTTGATTGTCTTTTCATTATGACTTGAAGGTGTTCCTATCTTAACGAGCATTCATGCTCGATGGAACCGAATATCCCAGATACGTCAGGATCAATTCGCTGAACAGGGAATTTGCCCAGGAAAACCATTCGCGGGTATATTCCGCAGGATTGTCCTTATGGAAGCCCTCATGGAGGAAATCGGTGCCGGCATCGGTGCTTTCCAGCACATTCAGCAAATGCTCGATCTCTTCCTTATTCTGTGAAGTCAGCGCTTGCATAGCTAACGAAATGTGCCAAATGTATCCAGGTGGCGTATGCGGGCTGCCAATTCCCTTGGCTGCGGTACCGGAATAGTAATAAGGATTTTCTTCGCTTAAAACAAAATTCCGCGTATTGAGGTAGAGCGGATCGTTGAGATCGCAGCAGCCCAGGTAAGGAAGGGACAAGAGACTAGGCACGTTGGCGTCGTCCATCAGATTGTAGCTGCCACGTCCATCCGTCTCATACGCATATATGGTGCCGTACGTCGGATGCTCAACCGTCGCATGCTTGACTGTGCCCGCCTGAATCTCGGAACGCAACGTCGCAGCTTGCTTGGCCAACTGTTCATCTTTTAAAATTTCATCCGCGATGGTCGCCATGTAACCCAGTATAACAACCGCGAACAGATTGGATGGAATGAGGTAACCGTATTCGCAAGCGTCATCGCTGGGCCGGAAGCCCGACCAGGTCATGCCTGTTGGAGCGCTAGGCGTTCCTTTTCCTTGGTTAGGCAACGTATCCGATGCCGGGCAATCAAACCGCTGAAAGCGATAATCCGATTGCTCATCATGATTCTGCTCCGTTCTCCACAGCTTCAGGATCATGTAGCAGGCTTCGCGAAAATGATTATCCAGATGATCGGTTCCGCCTGTTGATTTCCATAACAGATAAGCTAGCTGGATAGGGTAACACAATGAGTCGATTTCATATTTGCGTTCCCAGATCCATGGCGTCATTACCGTATCGTCGCTCTGATGGCCTCTGCCGTCAGCGGTTTCATTAAAGGCATTGGCATAAGGATCATGCAAAATATATTGAATCTGCTTTCTGACAACGCCTTCAATTATAGCTGCGAGCTCTTGATCTTCCTTGGCCAGAATCAGGTAGGGGCGAACTTGGGCTGCGGAATCCCTAAGCCACATGGCCGGAATATCGCCTGTGATGACGAAAACGGAGCCGTCTGTTTGCGGCTTCAGCGTCGTGATCAGCGTATTTGCGTAGCAATTGCCGAACATGCGGGCAAGCTTCGGCCGTTCCTTTAATTTTTCCTCTACTTCCCGAATCAAGCCTTGTACCGATTCCGGCAGCACTTCTATTGCTCTAGACATGTAACACATCCCTTTCAATTAACCGCTTTCATGGTGTTGTTAATGATATTAATATACGTTTTATGATAAGTCAATATGTTATGTTATATTATTTTAATCGTCGGCTTATATCCTATTATGCAAAAAAAATCCCTCTTCTATTATAAGAAGAGGGATCACCGGCTTAGCAGGAGGCAAACTAGCGCAGAATGGCTGCGGTATGCCGATTTAATAGTTGAAGCGGCTGTTAATGCTCGAATAGAAGAATGAGTAAGATTGACCCTTTCGGTCGGCTTCCATTTCAACGCGAAACGGTAGCCTCGCCGCCAGAGGACGGCGTCAGCCTTTTACGCTTGATATTGCACCGTGTTTAAGCGATTATTCTGCCTGCTGCGGCGCCGGGCCCGTTGATTTGCCGAAAATCAGCTCCACATCAAGCGAGATTTTGCTTGGGAGCGGGTCGCCTTCAATCAGCTTCAGCACGTTATGAACCGCAAGCTGTCCGATTTCCTTCTGATTCTGCCGCAGATGGGTAAAAGAATAAAGAGCAGATGTGTTCGGCGGGCTGTCAAAGCAGATTATCGAGATTTGTGAAGGGATGTGCATGCCCATCCCTTCGACCGCTTCCTTGGCGATCAGAGCCAACTCGTATTCCATGGCAAACAGCGCAGTAATGCGCGGATGTTCCCGCAGCATGCTTTGAATCATTTTGACATTGATCTGGATTAGATCATCTGCCGTTCCGGTTCCGGTCCAACTCATATCCGTCAGCCAGGAGGATCTGTCCAGCAAAATACCGCCTTCCGCATGCGCTTGCACAAAACCTTCAATGCGTTCCTCGATCGCCACGTTATCCGTTACGCGGGAGGCCAGCAGGCCAATATGGCGGTGCCCGCCTTGAAACAGATGCTGTACGCCCATGCGGGTTGCAGCAACGTTGTCCGAACTGATCGCCGTTGTATCCGTCCATTTCAAATAACGGTCCACCAGCACATGCGGAAACTTGTCGATCACAAGCTTGAGTATTTCCGTGCTGAAATTCTGCCCCCGGGTCGGATAAATGATAAGCCCGTCAACGCCGTATTCCCGCAGCATCATAATGGCCCGTTCTTCGACGTCCGGTTGACAGAAGGAAATCCGCAGCAGCAAGTAAACGCCCAGTTCCTGAGCCGTCCGCTCCATTTCCGCAAGCATTTCCTTACCGTAGCTGTCACTAAAATCTTCCATAATCAGCCCCAGCACGATTTGCTTCCTTCGCGAGGAGTCCTCGCTTAATGGCTCATGCTCCTGAAACTGCGTCGCTTCTGCCGTTTCTCCGGAATTATGCTGGATGACAAAGGAGCCGCGACCAGGCTGTCTCATAATATAGCCATCCTGCACAAGCATATCCAGAGCTTTCTTGGAGGTGATCCGGCTGACCGAAAACTCCTCCATCAGCTCTTTTTCCGAAGGGATACGGTCGCCTACAGCGTATTCCCCGGTCAGAATTTTGTTTCGCAGCATCAGATACATCTGCTCATACCGCGGCTTTAAAGATTTTGTGCCTTCCATACGACTCACCTTCAGCATCTATTTGACTTAAATTGATCATTGCTTTATTTCATTTCAGCTTTGTAGTCACTATAGTTTAGTATACTATGTTATATCATTTATGGGAAGGTTGAAGTCGCTTTAATTTCAATCTGACGGCAAAAATAGCGCTCATTGTTGCTTTATGATGGACTACGCTGGACAGTGCCGCTATTTGATTTTTTGGGGACTATTCTCATGCCCAGCACGAAGCAAACTTATAACGATCAGCAACTTTGTGCATCCTAAGCATATGCGCTAGACGCGCCCTGGGAAAGAGACCGGTAAACGCCGTAACCCGCAGCACATGGTTGGGGAAGAGCGGCGTTTGCTTTTGTTGCGTCGGTGCAGGAAAGTGCGCACGGGGCCAACTT
Organism: Paenibacillus sp. SY21-1; assembly: GCF_005222705.1. GTDB lineage: Bacteria > Bacillota > Bacilli > Paenibacillales > Paenibacillaceae > Pristimantibacillus. The sequence continues at coordinate 38,545 of NZ_STGF01000009.1, forward strand.
TGTTTCTCTAGACCCAAACGGCAACGCTCAGGTAAAATGTGGGTAGCAAAAAGTGAGAGGGCCAGAGCGATCAACCATCCTTTAGCCCTGCATTTGTATGAGAGACAAACCGCTGGAGGGCGGCGTCAGCCGTTTACGCTTGAAATCAGGTTTGGGAGGGTGTTGACACTGAGCCAGTACGATGAAATAAAGCAGGGGGAAAAGGGAGCTTGGGTAAGCATCACGGCTTACCTGGTTCTATCCGCCCTCAAGCTTGGCGCGGGTTATATGTTCGTTTCGGGTGCGCTGGTAGCCGACGGCTTTAACAACTTGACGGATATTATCGCGTCCGCGGCCGTCCTGATCGGATTGCGCATTTCGCAGAAGCCCCCGGATAAGGATCATCCGTACGGTCACTTTCGCGCTGAGACCATAGCGGCGCTTATGGCTTCGTTTATCATGGCAACGGTAGGCATTCAAGTGCTCATTAGCGCCGTAAAATCATTATTTGCGAACGAGCAGCAGGTTCCCGCCTTGACCTCGGCCTGGATCGCTTTATTCGCGGCGCTCGTTATGGCCGGGGTTTACATTTATAACCGCAGATTGGCGCTGCGCATCAACAATATGGCGCTGCTCGCGGCCTCCAAAGATAATTTATCCGATGCGCTTGTGAGCACGGGAGCGGCGATCGGCATTATCGGCGCCCAATTCGGGCTGCCTTGGCTTGATCCGGTAGCGGCGCTTGCCGTCGGCTTTATTATTTGCAAGACGGCCTGGGATATTTTTTATAGCTCGACCCACGCGCTTACAGACGGCTTTGATGAAAATGAGCTGTCTACGCTGCGCACAACCATTGCGAAAACCGCTGGCGTTAAATCAATCAAGGACATCAAGGCAAGGGTTCATGGCAGCCATGTGTTGATTGATGTGATCGTGCAAGTGGACCCCGCGCTTACGTTAATCGAAAGCCACCGGATCAGCGATGCGATTGAGCAGCGAATGAGCCGCAAACACAACATTATGAGCGTGCATGTTCATGTGGAGCCCGATGATGTTGACATTTGCGCAGAGACAGGGGCCGGACATAAGCATTAAATAATCGGTAATTGTTTCCAAATTCAACGTGAATCGCAAAAATAGAGTCTATAGTCTCTTTTTTTGGTGTGATTCGCTGGTCTTGGTCGCCTTCTGGCATGTAAACCAAAAATTTCGTTTCTTGAGAATATTGTGATGGAATAGTCTATGTCTATAGGTAGAAGGGCGCCCTTTTTTAGCGGGGCGTCTTTTTTGCATTATTTTACAGTGAATGAATACGACCAATGGCTCAAAAGCATGTAAAGCGTCCTAGGAAAGTTGGTCGATGTTTGTCGAATCCTGCTCCCTTACAATAGGAGCTGTCACGGTAACATCCACATTACATTTTTTGAGGAGGCGTACTGGTTGAAGAGAAATGCGAGACAAAAGATGGCGGCAGCGGTTTTATCGACAACTTTACTATTCGGCACACTGGGGGCGCAGATTGCATCGGCCGCGCAAACGGCGGAGGTACAGTCCGGCGTCAACTTCAGGACGGCACCTTCCACTTCGGCTAATGTTATTCGCATGCTGAAGAAAGGCGAGAAAGTAAGCGTAGTCGAGCAAACGAATTCATATTGGTATAAGATTACGGACTCATCAGGAAAATCAGGGTACATATCGACCGCTTCCCAATACATCGAATTGCTTCCTTCTTCGGGCGGCGGCTCCCAGCCTGCGCAGCCGACAGCACCTGCTACAGGGAATACGAACAATAGCGCGGCGGTGGAAAAAGTCATCGCGGCGGGTATGCGTTATCTTGGAACACCATACGAGTATGGCTCGAGCCGGGCTACGACCGCAACCTTTGATTGCTCCGATTTTGTCAGACAAGCGTTTCTGGACGGCGTTGCCTTGAAGCTGCCTTCGGATTCCCGTCAACAGGGAGCGTATGTTAAAGCTAACGGCCCGGTGAAAACGGATTGGCGTCAGCTTAAACGCGGCGATATTATGTTTTTTACGTCTTACAAGGGGACGACGGCTTCAGCTTATAGCGGGATTAATAAAGCTACTGCGACGATTACGCATGACGGCATCTATTTGGGAGACGGGAAAGTGCTGCACACCTACTCGCAGGAGAGCGGGGGCGTAACGATCAGCAGCATTGAAGGCAAGCATTGGGATTACCGGTTCTTGTTTGGCGGAAGCGCGCTTTAACGCCTTAGAAGGGTAGCCAGGCAAAGCGGCAAGCTCGGAAAGCCGCGCTTGCAGGCTCACAGGAAAGACGGAGGCACTACCTAATGTGCACGAAAAAAGACCTCGATTTTCACTGAAAAGTGGAAACGGAGGTCTTTTTCATGGATGAAAGCAAAGCCTACGGAAGGAAACGAGAAGTTACTGTCTAGCCGACGGATACACATAGCCGGCGATGACGCAGGGTTTGGCGTTTACGAGCTGACATGAACGGACTTTGCATCCTCTTGCTCTGCAGCTTGCTCTTCCTTCGAAGCGAGCTCCTTTTTCTTGCGCGAGCGTCTGCGCAACAGCAGATACACGACGATAATCGGTACTGCGCCGATGAAGATATATAAGGACACATCCTTGACCATGTTCTCTGCTGCGCGTCCATAGAAGTAGAAGAGCAAGCCGACGACATAAAACTTTGCGCCCCGTCCCAATGCCGCGTAGCCGATTAACCGCCAGAGCGGAAAGTTCAGGCAGCCGGACAGGATGGTAAACACTTTAAACGGAATAGGCGTAAATGAACCGATCAGTATAGCGGCCTCGCCGTTTGTCTGGAATTTTTCGGTTGCCGCGTCGATCCATTGCTTTTTCATAAGCTTGTAGAGGATGGACTTCCCCATAATTTTTCCCAAGTAATAGCCGACCGGTGTGCCGAGCAGACAGGCGATATAGCCGACTGTTGCAAGCCAAAGCGCGTTGGCGGGATTGAGCAGGCTTAGCGACACTTGCAGGAAAAATGCCGGAATCGGAAAAAAAATCGCATCAATGAAGGAGTGTACAAACAAACCCCAAGGTCCAAACTCCTTTAAAAAATCTACTACCGACTGAAACATCCCAGGACTCCTTTTCCTTAGCTGACATTACCTATTATATCATACTTATTACGGTTAAAAAGATGATAGGTGTCATGTCTTTTTTTTGGCAAGGAGCCCGTTTGGCGCAGCGCTAGTCCCTGATTTGCCGGCGGGATACGCCGCTTTTGACTGCGGCCGCTGTAACGCATCGTTTGACCTCGTCGACGACTCGCGCATTAAACACGCTTGGGATAATATACATTCTGTTCAGCTCGTCCTCGCCGATCACCGAGGCAATCGCCTCGGCGGCGGCCAGCTTCATCTCTTCATTGATGGTAGATGCCCGGCTGTCCAGCGCGCCGCGGAAAATGCCAGGGAAACAAAGGACGTTATTGATCTGGTTCGGATAATCGGAGCGGCCGGTCGCGAATACGGCGACGATATCCTCGGCAAGCTCCGGCCGAATTTCGGGCTCGGGGTTGGCCATCGCGAATACGATAGGCTCGGCGGCCATCGTCTCAATCAGCTCGCGGGTCAGAACGCCGCCTGCGGATACGCCGATAAATACATCGGCGCCGCGCAGCGCTTCGGCCAAGCCGCCGCTGATCCTCTCAGCGTTTGTATGCTCCGCATACCACTGCCACATCGTATTCTCATAATGCTTGTCTCGGCATAGGATGCCATCTCGATCGACGCCGATAATATGTTTGGCGCCTCCAGCAAGCAGCATTTTGGTGCAGGCTGTGCCTGCCGCTCCGATTCCGCAGACGACGATTCGCGTCTGGCCAAGCTTGCGCCCGGTCAGCTTCAGCGCGTTAAGCAGGCCGGCATACAGAACGACCGCTGTGCCATGCTGATCATCATGGAATACGGGAATGTCGAGCTCCTCCCGCAGACGTCTTTCGATTTCAAAGCAGCGCGGTGCCGAAATATCCTCCAGATTGATGCCCCCGAAGCCTGGCGCGAGCTGTTTGACGGCGGCGACGATTTCATCCGTGTTCTGCGTATCGAGGCAGATCGGAAAGGCGTCAACGTCGGCAAATTGCTTGAACAGCATGGCTTTGCCCTCCATCACGGGCATCGCCGCGTAAGGACCGATATTGCCCAGGCCAAGCACGGCGCTGCCGTCGGATACGACAGCGACCGTATTGCGCTTAATCGTAAGCGTATGCGCCTTCGAGGGCTCTTCGTAGATGGCTTGGCAAACTCTTGCGACCTCCGGCGTATAGACGCGCGACAAGTCATCCCGATTTTGGATCGGCGTTTTGGGCTGAATCGTAATTTTTCCTCCAAGGTGCAGCAGAAAGGTCCGATCGGAAACATGGAGCAGCCGAATGCCCGGAATTTCCAGAAGAGCGGAGTTAAGCCGATCGGCCGCACCGGGCTCGGTTACTTTTACCGTTAAGTCGCGAACGCTTTTGTTCCGGTCTGTATGAATAACGTCAATGGCGACAATATCGCCTCGCACCTGCTCAATCGCAGTAGCCGCTTGTCCGAATCTTGCTATATCCGTATCAATTTCCAACCGCAAAATAATCGTCTTCCCGTCAGACAGCTTTGAACTCATAACGGATCAGCCTCCTTATTTTTGCAAAAAAATCCGTCACTGCATAAGGCGCAGGACGGCATTTGGACAATTCATCGGGTTATATTGTTCATCGCGCATGACCATCAGCTTGTCCTTGAATTGTCCTGAAGCATGGGCATCATGGATCAGTGTGAACCATTTGTCAACTGTTTCGTTGGAATCAAGCATTTCGCCAAAGCCATTATTAATGAAATATTCGCAGTTTTCTTCCTCTTGGCCGGGAATCGGCTCGTAGAACAGCATCGGGATGCCTTTGCTCATTCCTTCGGTGCAGGTCATGCCGCCGGGCTTGGTAACGAGCAAATCCGCAATGTCCATCAGCTTGTTAACCTCGCGGGTAAAGCCCATAATATGAATGTTCGGATGCTGGAACATAGGGTCCTCCAGCATTTTTTCCCGCATCCTCTCATTGGAGCCGACGCAAAAAACAAGCTGAGTCGTTTCGCGCCATTTCGTCATATAGGCGAGGGCGTTGTCTTCATACATGATGCCCCATCCTCCGCCCATTATGAGCACAGTTGGCATCGCTTTTAAATGGAAGTGCTTCAGGACGTCTGACTTCTCGTATGTATGCCAAAAATTCGGATGCACGGGGATGCCGGTTACTTCTACTCGCTTCGCTTCGACTCCCTTTTGCACAAGCTTATCCTTTACTACCGGAGAGGATACTAAATAATGATTGACCTCCCGATTGACCCATGAACCATGCGCGTCGTAATCGGTGATGAGCGTATACAACGGCATATTCAGCCCCAGCCGCTTGAGTCTGGCGACGACCGCATTGGGCGCGGGATGGGTGCAAACGATGAGCTCGGGCTTAAGCTGGTTGATCACTTGCGACGTATGGGTATAAAATACACGGTGAATGGCAAGCTGGGTCACGCGGTTAAAAGATTTCTTATAGTTGCTGCGGTACATGAGACCGACCATCTTAGGCTGTTTGCTTACCGTTTTGCGGTATGCGGATATAATCCACGGACCGAGAACCGGGTTCAGAAATTTCCCGAGCTCAATGACGCGGGTTTGAATATCCGGGCAAAGCTGCTTTAATCCGGCAGCGAGCGCATAGGCGGCCTGGGTATGGCCGGAGCCAAAACCTTCAGAGAGCAAAAGCACTCTTTTCTTACGCATCCATTCCACCTACTTTTCTAATTCCATATTACGATGCGCTTGTCTATAACACAAGTTTTTCTGGATAGTTGCCAGTGGATGCCGCCGTCATATAAAATAGAGAAATTTGGTGCACACCGAGCTACGTATACATTATAAGGCTATGCGCTTCGGTATCGCGTTATATTTACAGATTATTATAAAAGAAACTAAATTAAAGAAGCGAGGTTGGACGAATATGGAGCATATAAATGCGCAAAGCGGCTTGCAGGTCGGAGATTTGGTGAAGGCGGAAGTAAGGACCGGTCATTATATCGGCGAATTGCTGGAGCTGAACGGACCGCGCGGTCTGGTGAAGGTGTTGGCCGTGCTGAAGCATCCCGAGCAGGGAGACCTGCACAGCCCTTATAATCCGGATGTACCGATGTTTCATGAGCGTCGCGCGCTAAGCTATACCGAAAAAACGACGGTTTTGCTCCGCGATCTGGTCCGGTACGCAGGCAGCGTACCGGATTACAGCGAATCGCTTCGTACCGCAACCGAGGCGGAAATCGCGGCGCTGGATCGATTGCAGCGCTGGGCGGCCAGAGGTCTGGAGCAAATGCTGCAGCTTCAAAAGGAATATAAGTAAAGAGGTATGAGGGCGAGCCGCAGAAGCATTATTTATTAATGAAAGCGGTTTTCAGCGAATCGCGGTATACAACTTGAAAATCCAATCCTTCGGACAAAGCGGCGAGCGGAAGATAGGTTTTGCTCTCGTTGCCAAGCTTGTGAAGAAAAGCCGGCTGCGCGTTTAGCTTTATTGTTGTCCCGTTGACGACAAGCGTCGTCGCGCCGATTGTAATGGCTACCGTGCGGACGTCCTGCTTGATGGTCGCCGTTTGCGTTTTGACATTCCACGACACCGTTGCCCCAAGCGCTTCCGTAATTTCCCGCAGCGGCACGTAGGTACGATCCTGCAGCAGAATCGGCTTGTAGGGGCTGATCAGCTCCTTGCCGCTGACAACAACGGAAATCGGAACGCCGGCTGCGCGTTTCTGTACGGTTAAGTATTCGGACCAGATCGCATCCGCAAAGGCTTCGCCCATCTTGGCATAGCCAAGTGCATTCGGATGAATGTCCCCGCTGGCGATAGACGTATATTCCAATTCGTAGCCGGTAATGGCTGCGGCGACATTTGCCGTTTTGACGCTTATTCCTTGCACGTTCAGCTTGCCCGTAACGCTCGCGAGCTTCTCCTGCATCTGCTTTTGCCCGGCGAGCAAAAATTGCCGGTTTTTCTCCGGATACAGCTCCGTCAATTCTCCAAGCACGACCCGCGGCGACGGCACCGGCAAATATTGATCGGCAATGATAATCTGTGCGCCTGGCGCCAGCTTGGCCGCCGTTTCCAAGGCGCTCGTCAGCTCCTTATCGTAGCTGGCCAGTGCCGATTGCAGCAGCGTGCCAGCTTCGGCCAGCTCGGCGTCGGTAGCGACACGGTCTTTTGGCAGCTTGTTGAGGACGGCTCCCATATCATTGCCGCCAATTGTCAGCACCAGCAGGTCGGCTTTGGCGAGAGCGGCGCGCAGCTCCGCCGTTTGGCTGAAAATAACGTCCGCGCGCGGATCGATTGCGGCGATTCCGCTTTGCGCCTGCTCGCTCGTAATCGCCTTGTTCTGCTCCGCTGCGGCGAGCCAGCGCGACAATCCGGCCGTTTGCAGGCCGAGCACTCCATAATTCGCATATTCCGCGCGCAAGCCGTGGAACAGCGCCTGCTCAAACACCCGTTCGACGTAGCCGTAAGGAATGGACTTCTCCGTAAAGCCGAGCTGGTAGCCTGCCGTCAGCGAATCGCCGATTGCGACAATCCGGTAAGACGTCTTGTCGTCGCCGGCTGCGCTTGCGAATGGCGAGGTTCCCGCAAGCGCTATGATTGCGGCCAGAAATGCCAGCGCGCAAGCGCGAAGCGGCGCTTTCCTAAAGTTACTATACAAATCCAACACATCCTTTTGCTAATATAATAGTAAGCCTCATCCCCATTCTAATATACAATCGATGCGAGCGGTATGATAAACGAATATTTTAAGCGGCGGAGATTGCAATGTTCGTACTCTGGCCTATGAATTGGTTCATTTTTTCGTCAAAAAGTACAAATAATTATAAGAATATTAAATTGATTCCGATTTGGGCTGGTGTTAAAATAGCATAATAATCTCATTGTCGCGGTATAGGCCGGTATATGGTTAAATTTTATCTATAGAAAGGTTGCACACGATGAAAGAACATATTTTGGGATTGCCGCCAAAGCAAGGGCTCTATGATCCGCAATTCGAGAAAGACGCCTGCGGTATGGGCTTTGTGGCCAACATCAAGGGAATCAAGTCGCACAAGGTCATTCGTCAGGCGCTCATGCTGCTCGAGAATATGGAGCATCGCGGAGGTCAAGGCAGCGAACCGAATACGGGGGACGGAGCAGGCATTTTGCTGCAAATTCCGCACGCCTTTTTTGCAGCTGAGCTGAAGAAGCAAGAGCTTGAGCTCCCGCAGCCGGGCACTTATGCGGTCGGCATGATCTTTATGCCGCATGACGATGCGGCTCGCGGTGCAATCGAGCGCGAGGTGGAGTCCATCGTCAGCGAAGAGGGCCAGTCCGTTATCGGCTGGCGTACGGTTCCGACGGACGACAGGAAGCTGGGCGAATCCGCGCTGAAGGTAAAGCCTTACGTTCGTCAATTGTTTATCAAGCAGAATGACGGTTTGACCGACAATCTGGCATTTGAGCGCAAGCTGTACGTTATCCGCAAACGCGCGGAGCTTGCGATTCGCTATTCCGGCAAGGAAGGCGGAAATATGTTCTATTTCTCGAGCCTCTCCTCGCGCAAAATCGTGTACAAGGGCATGCTTACGACGGAGCAGGTCCGTTCGTTTTATGTTGAGCTGAACGACGAGTCCGTTGTCTCGGCTATGGCGCTCGTTCACTCCCGTTTCAGTACGAATACGTTCCCGAGCTGGGAGCGCGCGCATCCGTTCCACTATATGATCCACAACGGCGAGATCAACACGCTGCGCGGCAACGTGAACTGGATGCACGCTCGTCAGACGCTGTTCGCATCGGAGCTGTTCGGCGACGATTTGGAAAAAATCAAGCCGATTATTAATCCGGACGGCTCGGATACGGCGATGTTCGACAATACGCTGGAGTTCCTGTTCCTCTCCGGACGTCCGATGGCGCATGCGGCGATGATGATGGTGCCTGAGCCTTGGTCCAATCACGAGAGCATGAGCGATGAGCGCAAAGCGTTCTACGAGTACCACAGCACGCTGATGGAGCCGTGGGACGGTCCTGCCGCGCTTGGCTTCACGGACGGCATCAAGATCGGCGCTACGCTTGACCGGAACGGCTTGCGTCCTGCGCGTTACTACGTAACGAAGGACGATCATATCATTCTCGGCTCCGAAGCGGGAACGGTTGAGCTGCCACCGGAAGAAATTTTATACAAGGACCGTCTGCGTCCGGGCCGCATGCTGCTGGTCGACACCGAGCAGGGCAGAATTATTTCCGATGAGGAAGTAAAACGCGAGATCGAAACGGAGCATCCGTACCGCGATTGGCTGAACGAGCATCTCGTCGACTTGGCCGATTTGCCGGATGCGCCGGAGCTTCCGGAGCTGTCGCACGACACGGTGCAGCAAAGGCAGCAGGCATTCGGATATACGTTTGAAGACATTCGCAAGGTGCTTGAGCCAATGGCCGGCAGCGGCGCGGAGCCGATCGGCTCCATGGGCTACGATGCCCCGCTTGCCGTTTTGTCGGAGCGTCCTCAGCGTCTGTATAACTATTTCAAACAATTGTTCGCGCAAGTTACGAACCCGCCGATCGATGCGATCCGCGAGGAAATTATTACCTCAACAGGCACGACGATCGGTCCGGAGCGCAATCTGCTGAATCCGGAACCTGAAAGCTGCCGTCATATTAAGCTGGAAACGCCGATTCTGTCGAACGAGCAATTCGCGAAGCTGCGCCATGTGCGCCGCCCGGGCTTCCGTTCGATTACGCTCCCGATTTTCTTCCCTGCTTCCGAAGGCGAGGAGGGCTTGCGTACGGCGCTGAAGCAAATGTGCGAAGCCGCCGACCGCGTTATCGACAAAGGGCATAACCTGCTGATTTTGTCCGACCGCGGCATCGATAAGGACAACGCGGCTATTCCGGCCTTGCTGGCCGTTTCCGCCTTGCACCACCATCTGATTCGTCAAGGCACGCGTACGAAGGTGGCGCTGCTGCTCGAATCCGGCGAGCCGCGCGAGGTGCATCATTTTGCGCTGCTGCTTGGCTACGGCGTAAGCGCGGTTAACCCTTATCTTGCGTTTGAATCGCTTGACGACATGATTCGCCAAGGCATGCTGCGCGGCGTAACGCATGAGAAAGCCGTCAAGAACTTTATCAAGGGCGCGACGAAAGGCGTTATTAAAATTTTATCCAAAATGGGCATCTCCACCATTCAGTCCTACCGCGGCGCTCAAATTTTTGAAGCGCTTGGCCTGAAGGAGGATGTCATTAACGAATATTTCACCTGGACGCCGTCCCGTATCGGCGGTATCGGTCTTGATGTTATCGCGGAGGAAACGCTCAAGCATCACAACCGTGCATTCTCCGAGCAAGAGGGCGGCGAGAAGGAGCTTGACTCCGGCGGCGATTATCAATGGCGGAAAGACGGCGAGGATCACCTGTTCACGCCTCAAACGATCCATACGCTGCAAATGGCTTCGCGCGCCAACGATTACAAGCTGTACAAGAAGTTCTCCGCTCTAGTACAGGGCGAGGACAAGAAGCATCTGACGCTTCGTTCCCTGCTGCAGTTCAAGAAAGACCGCGCAGCGGTTCCGATTGAGGAAGTTGAATCGATCGAGTCCATCGTGAAACGGTTCAAAACCGGCGCGATGTCGTTCGGCTCGATCAGCAAGGAAGCGCATGAGAGCCTTGCGATCGCAATGAACCGCTTGGGCGGCAAGTCGAACACAGGCGAAGGCGGCGAGGACCCGGCGCGGTTTATTCCAGACGCCAACGGCGATTCCAGACGAAGCGCCATCAAGCAGGTTGCATCGGGCCGTTTTGGCGTAACGAGCAACTATCTGGTTAACGCCGACGAAATTCAGATCAAAATGGCGCAAGGCGCTAAACCGGGCGAAGGCGGACAATTGCCTGGCTTGAAGGTATATCCTTGGGTAGCCGAGGTGCGCGGCTCGACACCGGGCGTCGGCCTGATTTCACCGCCACCGCATCACGACATTTATTCGATCGAGGATTTGGCGGAGCTGGTCCACGATCTCAAAAATGCGAACCCTCGCGCACGCATTAACGTTAAGCTCGTATCCGGCGTAGGCGTCGGCACTATTGCAACGGGTGTTGCAAAAGGACGCGCCGACGTGATTATGGTCAGCGGCTATGACGGCGGCACCGGCGCTTCGCCGATGGGCTCGATCCGCCATGCAGGCTTGCCATGGGAGCTGGGCCTTGCAGAAACGCATCAGACGCTTATGCTGAACAACCTGCGTGATCGTGTCGTTCTGGAAACGGACGGCAAGATGATGAATGGCCGCGACGTAGCGATTGCCGTTTTGCTGGGAGCCGAGGAATACGGCTTCTCGACTGCGCCGCTGATCGTGCTTGGCTGCATCATGATGCGCGTATGTCAATTGGATACTTGTCCGGTCGGCGTTGCGACTCAAAATCCGGAGCTTCGCAAGAAGTTTATGGGCGATCCTGGCCATGTCGTGAACTACCTGCGCTTTATTGCCGAGGAGCTTCGCGAGATTATGGCTGAGCTTGGCTTCCGTACGATTCAGGAAATGGTCGGACGCGTAGATCTGCTGGAGACGAAGCATCTGCAGGAGCATTACAAAGCGAAAGGCGTCGATCTGTCCGGCTTGCTGTACGAAGCGGATGTTCCGAAAGATGCTATTCGTTACAATGTTCAGGAGCAGAACCACGGTCTGGAGCTGTCGATCGATATGCAGGAGCTTGTGCCGCTGGCTCAGCCTGCGCTTGAGCGCGGAGAGCAAGTACGCGGCTCGTTTAAAATTTTGAACACGAATCGGGTTGTGGGCACGATTCTCGGCAGCGAGGTTACGCGCCGCTACGGTGCGGAGGGCTTGCCTGAGGACACCATCTCGTACCATTTTGTCGGCACAGCGGGTCAAAGCTTCGGTGCGTTTGTTCCTAAAGGCATTACCCTTTCAATCGAGGGCGACTCCAATGACTATGTCGGCAAAGGCTTGTCGGGAGGAAAAATCATCGTTGCTCCGTCTCCAAAAGCGAGCTTCGTAGCCGAAGAGAACGTTATTATCGGCAATACCGCGCTGTACGGCGCGACAAGCGGTCAGGCTTATATCCGCGGCGTAGCGGGCGAGCGGTTCGCTGTCCGCAACAGCGGTGTGAACGTAGTCGTAGAAGGCGTAGGCGATCACGGCTGCGAATATATGACTGGCGGACGCGTCGTTATTCTCGGAGGCACAGGGCGCAACTTCGGAGCGGGCATGTCGGGCGGCGTCGCTTATGTCTACGACGAGAAAGGCGACTTTTACAACCATGTCAATTTGGAAATGGTGCTGCTGGAGCGTCTTGAGGAAGCGGAAGATATCGTTGAGCTTCGCGACTTGATCGAAGCGCATGTCCAGTATACGGACAGCGAAGCCGGCAAACGCGTGTTGAACGATTGGGACGCTTCGCTCGGCAAATTTGTGAAGGTCATTCCTAAGGATTACAAGCGGATGCTGGAGCAAATTCGCAAGGCGGAGGATTCCGGTCTAGAGGGCGAAGCGGCATTGCTTGCAGCCTTCGAGGCGAACAAACGCGAGCAAGCTCGCACAGGCGGCAAATAATAATGAACAACTGGCATCGAAGCAGAGCGTCTGCATCGGTGCCAGTTTTTTTTGAAAACATGGGAATTAGCCGGCGTCGATTCGACAAAAACTGGGGAAATTAGAAAAAAGCTGCGCCCATCAACCGACAAAATCCATCTGCGGACTCGGATATAATGGTGTTATCGTTTCTAACGCGTTGTGCAAGGTGGAGGAAGTGGAGATGGCGACTAAGCAAAGCGACGACCCGCGGGAGCATATCAGGCTTCGGTTCGCGGCAGGAATAAAAGCCGAATTGCGGCTGCTGGGGCAAAGCGGAGCGTTGTTGTCCAGCTCCAGCTCGCATGTGCTGCTGTTAAACATTAGTCCTGGCGGATTATGCTTTTTATCCGGCTTGCAGTTTCCGGTGCAGCCCAACTATCAGGCCGAATTCCGAATCCAGCTTTCCAAAAGCCAGGTTATCGTTCGCGGCCGGATCGTATGGCAGCAGCCAAGCGATAATTTGTTCAGGCACGGGGTTAGGCTGGAAAGCTCGGAGACGCTCCGATCGTTGATGATCGGCGCGTTAAATGAAGAATTGCTGGCACGCGAGCCGAGGCGGCAAAAAATTCATCAATTGTATAACCGCCTTCTTCACCGGAGCGACGTCAAATATGGCGGATAAGACAACTATTTGCGTAACATCATGCGAGTCGTCAAGGGGGACAGCTATGAAAATCATTTTGTTGTCGGGTGGCTACGGCAAACGATTGTGGCCGCTTACGAGCAGTAAACGGGCCAAACAGTATTTGCCGATGCTGGACTCTCCCGGAGGAGCTGCGGAATCGCTTTTACAGCGGGTGTGGAGACAGCTTGGAGACGCGGGACTTCAAACGCATACGCATATATCGACCTGTCTGGAGCAAATGGAGATCGTCCAGCGGCAGACGGGAGGGCAGGCTGGGATCGTCGTTGAGCCAGAGCCGCGCGATACATACCCGGCGGTAGCGTTAGCAGCCGCTTATTTGCATTCTATTGCAGGAGTTTCATTAAATGAAACGATTGTTGTTATGCCGGTAGATGCTTTCGTAGAGGCCGATTTTTATGAATCCTTGCATGAGCTGCCCGTGCTGCTGCAGCAGTCCGGCCATGAGTGGCTTGCTTTTACATCCGCGTCAAGCAGGGATCAAAGAGCGGCAACCGGAGTGAACGCCCGGACAGGCAGAGTTGATGCCGATGGGCCGGATTTCGCCCGAAACAGCAGCGTTTACGCTTTTCAGCTGGGAACCATGATTACGATGATTACAAGGCAAGGACTGCCGGCTTATTACGACGAGCTGTACAAGCAGTACGGCAGGCTTGCAAAGGTCGGTCTGGAAAGCGAATTGCAGCATCGCATGGCTGCCAAAGGCATCGTTCACTACCACGGAAACTGGACCAGCCTGCGTTCGTGGAGGGCGATGGCCGAGAAAATCCGCTTTGCGCGGCTTGGAGCCGGAGAAGGGGACAAAGGCGGCGAGCAGACGACCATTATGAATGAGCTTGGCATCCCGATTACGATTGTCGGACTGGACCAGCTGCTAGTGGCTGCGGGCCCGAATGGCATTCTCATTGCTGCCAAGGCTGCTGAAGCCCAGCTTGACGCTGCGCTGAAAGCGTTAATTGCGCCGTCATGCTGCGAGGAATACAATTGGGGGAGCGTACGCGTAATTGACCGCGGAGCGTTGAGCTCCGGTTTGCAAAGCGTAACAAACCGCATAAAAATTACAGCCGGCCATAATATGAATTATGAGATGCATTTTCACAGGAGCGAGGTGTGGACTGTCTTGGCGGGAGATGGCATTGCTATCGTCGATGAGCGAAGCTTTCGGATCGGCGCCGGAGATACCATCCGCATTCCGGAACGATCCAGGCATAGCGTACTGGCCATCACCGAATTGGAGCTGCTCGAAGTGCAGACGGGCCAGACGATACGCGAGGATGATTGCATAAGGCTGGGCAGCGCGTGGGAGGAAATTACCGGTCAAATGAATATGGCATAAGCGGGAAGCGGATTTCGGCTGGCAACCAATTGCAGGGGAGAGGAAGCGATCTATGAATGATGCGTTTCAAGGACTGTTTTTATTGCGTTAGTTGCGGAAAGATGGTAGCCAATCCCGAAGCAGACGTAGTGTTTCGGACAGGTTTCTTTCAGGTGGTTCATCCGTTGGGTTGTTGCTTGAGGTGCAGCTTGAATGAGGAGCAAATCGAATCAAGCGTTAAATTGCCGGGCCAGACCAGTAACTATGACTTAAAAATGTTCTTGCGCGCAGACGCAAAGCTTGCTGATTGCAACTTGCATTCGTTCTAAAAAATATGTTCGCCCCGGCAGCCGCATAAGGGAAAAATGCGGCGCCGGGGCTATTGTGCGTGCAGAAGCGGAAGGAGCCGTTCCATTGGCTTGCTACCAATTACTTCCTTGATCGTATATAATAACATTTGATATGTAGCGATGGAGGAGGACCACGGAAATGCAGCAACCTATTGTAAAAATGCAAAATGTAACCAAGGTAATCGGGAAGCGCACGATTATCGACAATTTGACGCTGGAAGTGCCTCTCGGCGAAGTATTCGGCTTTCTGGGCCCGAATGGATCGGGAAAAACGACTACCATAAGAATGATGGTAGGACTGATGTCGCTAACCAAAGGCGAGATCCTTATCGGAGGCCACAGCATCGCAAGCCATTACGAAAAAGCGATACGTCATGTAGGAGCCATCGTAGAAAACCCGGAAATGTACAAATATTTAAGCGGCTATGAAAACCTGATTCATTACGCCAGGATGATTCCCGGCATTACCGAGCATCGCGTCCATGAGGTTGTGAAGCTGGTTGGTCTGGAGGGCCGCATTCGCGACAAAGTAAGAACCTACTCGCTCGGCATGCGGCAGCGGCTAGGCGTTGCGCAAGCCATTCTACATAAGCCTCAGCTATTGATTCTCGATGAACCCACTAACGGCCTTGATCCGGCGGGTATTCGCGAGCTGCGGGATTATTTGCGTCTGCTCTCCAAGGAGGAAGGCATTGCGGTATTTGTCTCAAGCCACCTGCTGTCCGAGATGGAGCTTATGTGCGACCGTGTCGCCATTATTCAGAGCGGCAAGCTGATTGATGTCAGGCCGCTCCGCGAAGGCGCGGAGGCGCGCCAGAAAGCCGCCCGTATTATCGTTGAGGTGGATAATCTGGCAGGCGCGCTGGAAACTCTGCAGGCGGCAGGATTCGCAGCGGAAGCGGAAGGAGCGGAGGCGCTGGCTATTCAAGCCGATCGCGATGCGACAGCCGCCGCCAACGCCGCGCTGGTGTCGGCAGGCATTAAGGTGTACGGCATCCGCACGCAGGTGAAATCGCTGGAGGATCAGTTCTTGGAAGTAACGGGAGGGGAACGCATTGGGTAATTTTATGCAGCTTGTCAAAAATGAAAATATGAAAATTTACCGGCGCGTGCGTACATGGGTGATGCTCGGCATTGCGGTTGGCCTCGTGCTGCTTATTTCTATTTTATGGCTGTCCTTCGGAGGACGGGATACATCCATGTGGGATGTGGCCTATACGGAGGCAAGCGTCATGTCTCTGCTTATGACGATTTTTGTCGTCGTCGTTGCCGCCAGCGGCGTTGCCGAGGAGTTTTCAACCGGAACCATCAAGCTGCTGCTGATCCGTCCGTGGTCCAGATCCAAAATATTATTATCCAAATATATTTCGATCTTGTTGTTCGCGCTGCTTCTCGCGGTTACCCTGCTGGCGAGCACGCTGCTATTTAACTGGATTATTTTTGGCATTAACGCCGATCCGGCGCTAAAGCCGGGCTTTCTGTCCGTCGGCGACAGCTCGCCGTTCGTTTTTTTGCTTAAATTTTACGGACTTGAGCTGATTTCGTTAGTTGTGACGGTGACGCTGGCCTTTATGCTGTCGACTATTTTCCGCAGCTCGGGTCTCGCCATCGGGCTGTCGTTGTTCCTGCTGCTCGGTGTCAGCTCCTTCGTTGGCCTGCTGTCGCTGCTGAAATACGAATGGGTGGACTACTTATTGTTTATCCATTTGAATCTGACCCAATACTTGAATGATTCGCCGATGCGCGACGGCATGACGCTGGGCTTCTCGCTGGCGGTGCTTGCCGTATACTATATCGTTTTCGTTGCCCTTACCTGGTATGTATTCAACAAACGCGATGTAGCTTCATAAGTCAGCATCTTTTCCAGTCTCCTGAAGGCCTGCATGCGCGGGCTGGCGGGAGGCTTTTTTTTAGCGAGCGGCGGTTGGGCAATGCTTCTCCTTTTTAAGCGTATAGGCGGACGATTACGGTCTACACTAATCAGATACGAAGGTGACGCAAAAGAAAGGTTAAGCAAGGGGAATGCCAACGATGTTCCAAACGCTGCTGTTGATGCTGTTATTGTTGTATATTATTCAGCTTCCGTGGATCATGCTGCGCGAATACAGAAGAAGCGCCTATATGACCGCCTGGCTGGTTATTGTACTCGTATGTCCGTTTGTCGGCTTCGCGGTCTATTTGGTCTGGGGCAGACATTTCGGCCGCGATCCCGGGCTTCGTGCAGTAGAGCGTATAACGAGCAGGCTTGCCTGCCGGTTGTCGCTGGTCCTTCCTTTGATGGATAAGCAGGAGCATACGGGCCGAGAGAGGCTGCTCCGATTTCTGAAGGGGCTGGAAGAATGCCCGATTACAAGCCGGAATCGCGTAAGCGTGCTGACAGACGGCATCGCTGCGTATACCGATATGCTGGCAGCGATGGAAAACGCAAGCCGCTTTATCCATTTGGATTATTACACGATTCGGGATGATGAAATCGGCAGGCGCTTCCGAAGCCTGTTGATCCGCAAGGCCGCGCAAGGAGTAGAGGTGCGGATCGTGTATGACGGTATCGGCAGCCGACCTCTGAGCAAAGCTTATATTGGAGGTTTACAAGAGGCTGGCGCTCATTGCCGATGCTTTTTGCCTACGCGGCTGGCGCTGCTTGGACGAAGGCTTAACTTTCGCAATCACCGCAAAATTGTCGTTGTGGATGGCACCGTCGGTTTTGTAGGCGGCATCAACATCGGGGACGAATACTTGGGGCGCGACCCTAAGCTGGGCTATTGGCGAGATACGCATTTGCGCCTGGAGGGGGATTCGGTCTATTTTTTGCAGGAGCTCTTTTTGCAGGATTGGGAGGTCGCTGCTCGCGAGAGGCTAGATGAGCATAAATATATGCAGTCCCATCGCTGTGACGGAGACGAGCGGGTGCAAATAGTGCCCAGCATGCCGGGCAGGCATGACCAGAAAATAAAAGAAATGATGTTCGCTGCGCTTAACGCCGCAACGACGCGCATTTGTTTAACGACACCCTACTTTATCCCGGACGCCTCCCTTGTCGCAGCCTTGCAATCGGCAGCGCGAAGCGGCGTTGAGGTGACCATCGTCATTCCGGGGGTGGCCGACAGCGCGCTCGTCATGCTCGCGAGCTTGTCTTGCCTGGAGGACATGCTTGCGGCAGGCGTCAACATATACCGGTATGAAAAAGGGTTTATCCATGCCAAGGTGCTGATCGTAGACCGGCTGCTGGCCACGGTGGGTACCGCCAATTTCGATATACGCAGCTTAAACAGCAATTTCGAGGTCAATGCCGTTTTGTTTGAGGCGGCGGCGATTGACCGGCTTGAGCGCGATTTTATTGAAGATTTGGAGCATAGCCGCCGCCTTGAGCTGTCGAGCTTCCTGAAGCGGCCGCGCCGGCAGAAGCTCGCAGAAGCATTCATGCATATGCTTTCGCCGCTGCTGTAAGCCGGATCTGACGATGCATGCCGGCCGGCGTTTTCGGGAATATTGGTCGAGACGGCAATCCATGCCGTTGCAAATCCAACCATATCGCTGGAGGAGGGAATAAGCCATGACGGATTGGCAAGGTCAGGACCGGCAAGCAGCCGGAGATCCTCGTCACGAGGGGCGGGAGGATTATTTTATGGATATCGACAGAATGGTTAACGAAGGATTGGGCGGCGGCAATGTTACGCTGCAAAACGGCCTGATTGATGAATCGACGACCGATACAATGGAAGCAGAAAGCAAGGAATAGGAGGAACAAGGGTGGACATTGCACGCGCGAAGCAAATTTATGAATCGGAACAAACGTTTAAGGTCAAGCTGGATGAGGATTCGGTATGGATAGAGAATGTGGACGAGGAAAACGGCATGGCTACGGTGACTGTCGGCAACAACCCGCTCAACAATAAAACCGTTTCCTGCGATCGCTTGATGGAGACGGAAGAGTAAACCGTCATGCACTGAGGTCTGCCGCCTGCAACGGGTCTGCTCGGTCGGCACTAGGACAAGCACAAATGCAAGCGCCCCGCTGCCGCATTGCTGCGACTGGCACGGGGCGCCTTTATGCGTTGAAGCGAGGGCTCTAGGTCAGCCGCCGTAAGCCTCGCGAAAGGCTGTACACAGCTTGTTGCGCTCGACCTGCCACAGCTCGGCGATTTCGGCGCTGACGTTCTCGTCCCACCAGTCGGCTTGAGCTTTGCGATTGCTTTCGTGCTCGACGATCCAGGCTATGTTCTGCGCGACCTTGCGGAAGTACAAGGCGGAGGCTTGCTCCATTTTATCCTTTGCAATCCATACCTTGAGCCGTTTGGCAGCCCGGTACAGCTCGTTGTCGCAGGCTCTGCGAATTTTGCGCGCGGTGGGCAAGCCTGCGGTATGCTTGGGGGTATTGGCTTTCAACGAAACCGACTCCTCTCTCCTCACATATGTATGCGCCCGGAGAGGATGCGGTTACCGCAAGGCGGCAGCCGGCCAAGCTTATTCTACATAAATATAACCGACCATCGGGCCGCCATGCCGCATATCCGTATGAGTCAGGCAGACGATCGGGTAAATGCCCTCTTTTGCCGCTGTAAAACGAATGATTGTCGTTTTTCCCTTTTTCACTTCGCCGCGAAGGCCGAGCCCCTCTACGACAAATGGATGGCTCGCTCCGTTAACGCCCGTAATGTGCAGCTCGGTAAGCTCCCCTTTGTTAACGTGGATCGTACCCGGATGCCAACCGTATACTTCGATCTCGCTGCCGTCCTCGGCGGTGGATTTGAACTCTCCGGTAACAAGCTGAAAAATACGGGGCTCTGTCGGCAGTCCGCTCGCCTGCTCAGAGCGATCCCAACTGAAGTATACGCTTGCTGCGATAATCAATACGAGAACGACGATAAACCATTGGATTTGTCTTTTGGTCACGATAAGGATTTTGGACATTAAACGTTCACCCCGCCAAATTTAGTTAAGTTGGTATGGCTAGTCTATGCTCAGGCTTGTCTTGGCATGACAAATTGGCAGCCTCAACCTACCTGTGATAGAATAGCCTCAGCAACCTGATTGTCCCTGTTAACGGTCGGCGGGGCGCAGGGAAGAAAAGGGAGGAAGGCATGGAAAACTGGATAACGGACGTGATGGAGAGTTACGGGTACTTGGGCATTTTGTTGATGATTGCGCTCGAGAATGTTTTTCCGCCAATTCCTTCGGAAGTTATTTTGACCTTTGGCGGTTTTATGACGCACAATACCAGCTTGACCGTATTGGGCGTTATTGTGACCGCCACGCTGGGCTCCGTTATCGGCGCCATTGTATTGTTCTATATCGGCAAGCTGCTTGGCGCCCAGCGTCTGGAGCGTATCGTCGATAAATACGGGCGCATACTCCGGATCAAAAAGCAGGATATTGCCAAAGCGAATGGCTGGTTTGACAAGTACGGCTATCTGGCCGTCTTCTTATGCCGGATGGTGCCGCTTATCCGCAGTCTGATTTCAATACCTGCCGGCATGGCGAACATGCGCCTTACCCCTTTTCTGCTCTTTACGACGCTCGGTTCTCTGATCTGGAATGCCATCCTCGTGTCCGTAGGAGCCGCTGTTGGCGACAACTGGCACGATATTGTAGCTTTTATGGATGTGTATTCGAATATCGCTTATGCCTTCATTGCAATCATCATCATTATCGTGGCCGTGCTGTACATCCGACGCGCGCGCAAATTCTAGGGCCATCTCGACCGTACATACTTGCTATACAACCAATAATCATGAAAGAGGGATGACAAATGGGTAAAAGTGTTGCAGAAAAGCTTGGCAAAGGCATTTCGCCTCAGCAGTTTATCGATGGCATGACCAAAAACAAGGAAGCGTTTCTTGATTGGTCGGAGAAGTTTGCATGGAAAGATGAAAGCGACAAGGACTATTTCGAATCTCTTGCCAATCGCGACGACCTTCGCTGCTTGATTCTAATGGCTGACTGGTGCGGCGACGTTGTACGGAATATTCCGGTTGTATTCCGCGCGCTTGAGAACAGCGGCATACCGATTGACGTGCTTATTATGGAGGAGCATCCGGAGACGATGGATCAATTTCTGACGATGGGCGGACGTTCCGTGCCGGTCGTTATTTTTGCCGACACCGGCGGAGCCGTGCTTGACCAGTGGGGACCTCGTCCAAGCCATGTGCAAGAGGCGATGATCGCCTTCAAGCAGGCCAACCCGGACCGCGAGGCTGCCGACTACCAAGAAAACCTGTCCGCTACGCGTCAGGAAATGGGCCGTCGTTACGGCGAAGGAACCGGCTACCAGTCGGTAATCGTCAAGGAATTGCGCGCATTGCTGGAGGCGCTGTAAGCCGCTTATGACGAAAACGCTGAAAGTTGAAACCTTCACTTTAGGTCCGCTGCAGACCAACGCTTACTTGCTCACAGTAGCTGAATCCGGCGAGGGGGAGGGCTCAGAGGCGCGCGAGCGCGCTGTAGTCATCGACCCTGGCATGAATCCGGCGCGCCTCCTGAAACGGCTTGAGGGCGTTCATGTAGAGGCGATCCTGCTGACTCACGCACATTTCGACCATATGGGCGGAGTGGACGAGGTTCGCAAAGCGGCAGGTTGTCCTGTGTACATTCACGATCTTGAAGCGGACTGGCTGACCGATCCGAGGAAAAACGGCTCTATGCGCTGGCAGGACGTGACGCCGCCGCTGGCGACGGACCCGGCTGAATACGCGCTTGCCGAGGGGCAGAAGCTGGAGCTGCTTGGGCTTGTCTTTCAGGTGATGCATACGCCGGGGCATTCGCCTGGCAGTGTAAGCTTTTTGCATGGCAAGCATTTGTTTTCCGGAGATGTGCTGTTCAGGCAGTCGGTTGGACGGACCGACCTCCCGGGGGGACGCGAACGCGATCTGTACGATTCGATAAGGACGAAGCTCTACAAGCTTGATCCTGAAGTTGTCGTGTATCCCGGACATGGAGGCCGTACAACGATTGGCTTTGAAATGGCGAACAATCCCTATACACAAGCTTGATCAAAAGGACGGTGCATGACGTTTGGCTGAAATAAAAGCAATGAGCGGGCTTGAGGAAGAGGCTCCCGGCAAGTCGAAGCTGACGGCGGAGGAAAAAGCGCTTGAAAGCGAGCGGATCGTAAAAGGAATCGCAGCGGCGCTGGCTATTCCCGTATCCAAGGTTAAAGCAGCGGTCGGCTTGCTGGACGAGGGCAATACGATTCCGTTCATCGCCCGTTACCGGAAGGAAATGACAGGCGAGCTTGACGAGAACGAGCTGCGATCCATTGAAGAGAAGCTCCAGTATATGCGCAATCTGGAGGAGCGCAAGCGCGAGGTTATCCGGCTGATCGGGGAGCAGGGCAAGCTGACGGATGGGCTGGAAGCATCAATACGTCAAGCGGCCAAGCTGCAGGAGGTCGAGGATCTGTACCGTCCGTATCGCCAGAAGCGCAAAACGAGAGCCAGCGTGGCGAAGGAGCGGGGCCTTGAGCCATTGGCAAACTGGCTGTGGTCGCAGCCCCGTCAGGGAGAGCCGCTGGCGGAAGCTGCGCGCTATATCAACGCGGACAAAGGCGTCGGTACGGCCGAGGAGGCTCTTGCAGGCGCCATGGACATTCTGGCCGAGCAGTTTGCGGACGACGCTTCTATTCGCGCATGGGTGCGCAAATTCACCTTCGATCAGTCGCTGCTTAAATCCGAAGCAAAAAATCGGGAAGCCGAAAGCGTGTACGAAATGTATTACAGCTATCAGGAGCCTGTCCGCAAGCTGCCTCCTCATCGGGTGCTGGCCATCAATCGCGGAGAACGCGAAGAGATGCTCCGGGTTACGCTGGACGCGCCTGTTGAACGGATTCATGAGCATATTCAACGCAAGCTGCTGCGCGGCGGGACCGCACAACCGGTTCGCGAGGTGCTGGATGCTGTCATTGAAGATAGCTATAAACGGCTGATTGCCCCGTCTATCGAGCGCGAGGTGCGTGGCGAGCTGACCGAGAAGGCGGAGGAGCACGCGATTTCCATTTTCTCGGAAAACCTTCGGAACCTGCTGCTTCAGCCGCCGGTCCGCGGCAACATCGTGCTTGGGGTGGACCCGGCGTACCGTACGGGGTGCAAGCTGGCCGTAATCGACGATACCGGCAAGCTGCTGGAGGTTGCCGTGTGCTATCCTACGCCGCCCGCCAATAAAACAGCGGAAGCCGAGCGCTTGATTAACGGGCTGATTGATACCTACAGCGTCGAGCTTGTCGTCATCGGCAACGGCACCGCTTCACGCGAGACGGAGCAGTTTATCGCCGCCTTGATCGGGAAACGAAAAGGCGGCCCTGGCGCGGAGCTTAAATATATTATTGTGAACGAAGCGGGAGCAAGCGTTTATTCCGCCTCGAAGCTTGCGCAGGAGGAATTCCCATCGCTGGATGTTGCGGAGCGAAGCGCGGTATCGATTGCGCGCAGGCTGCAGGACCCGCTTGCCGAGCTCGTGAAAATCGAGCCGAAGGCGATAGGCGTCGGCCAATACCAGCATGACGTAAGCCAGAAGCGGCTGGACGAATCGCTCGGCGGTGTCGTGGAGTCGGCGGTTAACCACGTCGGCGTCGATGTGAATACCGCTTCCGCCTCGCTGCTGTCCTACGTGGCCGGCATTAACGCGACGATCGCCAAAAATATCGTTAAGTACCGCGAGGAAAACGGGCGCTTCAGCAGGCGCGCGCAATTGCAGAAGGTGCCGCGTCTCGGCGCTAAATCCTACGAGCAATGCATCGGCTTTCTTCGTATTCCCGAAGCTGCGAATCCGCTTGACCGCACGCCGATTCATCCGGAATCGTATGCCGTTGTCGATCGGCTGCTCGCAGAGCTCGGGCTGAAGGCGAACCAGCTCGGGACAGAGGAGCTGAAGGCGAAGCTGGCTGCCGCAGAGCCGGACAAGCTTGCGTCGACGCTTGGCGTCGGCGTCCCTACGCTGCGCGATATTATCGACAGCTTGCGCAGGCCGGGACGAGATCCCCGCGAGGAGCTGCCGCCGCCGATTTTTCATACCGACGTGCTAAATATGGAGGATTTGAAGCCAGGCATGGAGCTGCAGGGCACCGTTCGCAATGTTATCGATTTTGGCGCATTCGTCGACATCGGGATTAAAAACGACGGCCTTGTCCATATTTCCCAGCTAAGTGAAAAATTCGTGAAGCATCCTATGGATGTTGTATCCGTGGGCGATACGGTTACGGTATGGGTGCTGGGCGTCGATGAGAAAAAGGGCCGCGTAAGCTTGACGATGCGCAAGCCGCTCTAGCCAATGAAGCCGTTCGGGGGCTCCCAATCCCCGGTACGGCTTTCTTTTTCATTGTATAGTATGTAAAAGTAACTACATTGACAAAAGTAATCAGTGTGCGTATACTGTGTTTATCATAGTTACAGTTAGATTAGACCATATTCAGGAGGGAAACTCATGTCTCAAACCCAAGTAGGAACAGAAGCGCAAGCAGCTTTTTATGACGTGCTGACCAGCCGTCGTTCGGTACGCAAATATGATACAACGGCTGTTATTTCGCAGGAAGAAATTACGGAGCTGTTGGAAATTGCCACTAAGGCGCCATCGTCCTCCAACATGCAGCCGTGGCGCTTCCTGGTCATCACTAATCAGGAAATCAAGCAAAAGCTTGTGCCTGTCGCCTTCAACCAGCAGCAGGTAGCTGAAGCTTCGGCCATCGTCATTGTGCTTGCCGACCTCGAAATGTACACCTTGTCGGAGAAAATCTACGGAGCTGCCGTGACCGCCGGCTTTATGTCCGAGGAAGTGGCAAGCAATTTCGTCCAGAACTCGACTAAAATGTACTCCAGCCTGCCGGCCGAGCGCCTGAAGGAAATTGCGGTTTTCGATACGGGGCTTGTGGCTATGCAGCTGATGCTGGCAGCGCGCGCGAAAGGGTTTGACACAGTGCCTATGGGCGGTTACAATCGCGATCAGGTTAAAGAAATGTTCAACATTTCAGACCGGTATCTCCCTACGCTAATGCTGCCTATCGGCAAAGCAGCTGTGGAAGGCCACCCGTCGGTTCGCCTGCCGATTGCCGACATTACATTTTTCAACAGTCTATAAGCTGAATTCATAAACAAACAAACCGGTCCTCCTTGCGGAAGGCCGGTTTATTATTATAAGCAGCTTATAGACGGCGGCTGCCGCTCAATGCAGCTCGATTCCGTTCACTTGTTCCTTGGGTGCCTGCCGGTTGCGGTAAAAATACCAGCAGTCGTTGAGCAGCTTGATCTGGCGGCGGTCTTTCTTCTGGAATGCGCGCATCAATTGATTGCAAAGCCATTGCGGCATACGCATGTTCCTCCTCCCGGTCGTACCTTGTTGTACTTATACCATATGGGAGAGGGCTAATGTCCGTGCAGGTCCTACTGAATCGCCTGCTCTTCTTCGTATTCCTCATACCACTGCTCAAGCTGAGCCTGCAGCGCGCGAATTTCGGTCAGCAGCGAAATCAGCGGGTAGGATTTCTCCTGAATGCCGGCGAAATCCTGCTCGAGTCCGTTGATGTAGTCCAAGCCGGACTGAATGCCGATAGCGGACGAATGAAGCTCGACGTCGTTGCATTCCGCTACAGCGTAAGGCAAGCCGGGCACAGCGTCGGCAGTGAGCTTGTCAATTTCTTTATGAAGGCGCAAATTTAAAGCGCTTAGCTGATAAGCGTGCGATGCGGGCATTTCCACGAACAGCAATTGCTCCTTTTGTTGCATCAATACATAGCGCATAGTAGCCATAATAAACGGTGTTCTCCCCTCGATATGTTCCCGCCGCCGCTTGCTCCAATTGACGGGCGGGTAGCATTTCCTACTTGACAGTGTAGCCTATGCAGGCTTTAAAATTCAAGTAGTTGGGGGAGAATATTCTTATGGACAATGACTCATTGCAGCGCTGGGTGGAAGAGGTTTCGCTCGCCTCATTCGGACGGCCGTTTCTGCACCGGGCGACATTCAACGGCAGATTGAAGGCGACAGGCGGCCGCTATTTTACACGCTCGCATGATATCGAGATTAGTCCGCATCAGCTCGCCGTTTTTGGGGAGGATGAGACGGAGAAAATAATCAAGCACGAGCTTTGCCATTACCATCTGCATCTGCTGGGCAGAGGCTATCGCCACCGTGACGCCGATTTCAAGACGCTGCTTGCGCAAGTGGGCGGCTCGCGGTATTGCGGCACGCTGCCGGAGCGGCTGGCGCGCAAGCAGCAGCCTTACCGGTACAAGCTGTTGTGCCTTGCATGCGGCACCGAATATTTGCGCAAACGCAAGATAGATCCGGCCAGATATGCTTGCGGCAAATGCAGAGGAAAATTAAAGCTAATTATGCTTGACAGAGATAAGGGATAATGATACATTATAAGAGTCGATTTTACATTTTCCCTGATAGCTCAGTTGGTAGAGCACTCGACTGTTAATCGAGTTGTCACAGGTTCGAGTCCTGTTCGGGGAGCCATTCTCTGGAGAAGTACCCAAGTGGCTCAAGGGGACCCTCTGCTAAGGGGTTAGACTGCGTAAGTGGTGCGAGGGTTCGAATCCCTCCTTCTCCGCCACAGTGTTTTCAGGAACAAGCAACGGGAGGACCGTTAACCGGTCTTTTTTATTTGCCTGATCCGAATGAGGACAGCTTTAAGGTTATGTGCACGGCCCGTTGGTCAAGGGGTTAAGACACCTCCCTTTCACGGAGGTAACAGGGGTTCGAATCCCCTACGGGTCACCATTTTTTCTGAGTGATGCGCTCAACAGAACAAGCATTCAGTCACAGTAAGAGCCATTAGCTCAGTTGGTAGAGCACCTGACTTTTAATCAGGGTGTCGAAGGTTCGAGTCCTTCATGGCTCACCATTTGCTTCATCCCTCGAGGCGCATGGTTGTGAAGGATAGCCGATAATTTTATGATGTGCGGTAGTGGTGGAATGGCAGACACGCTATCTTGAGGGGGTAGTGGGCGTACGCCCGTGGAGGTTCGAGTCCTCTCTACCGCACCATAAGCTTTTAATCGTTTGATTCACATGTTATGATGGTGATTAACGAACGTATTCAGATAGTTGCTGCCACTTTACATTCAGATCGAAGAAATCTGACTAGAGAGTGGTTTTTTCGTTATATTGTGCTTAAACCGATCAACCAGAGCTTTCATTCAAACGAAGGGGTTGTGAACATGAAGGTAAACTTGAATTTCACGAACAAGGGACAAGCAGCGATTACGAAATTCAGCAATGAAGAGCTTTTGGAGATTTTTGCAAGATACAGCAATACGCTGATGAAGAAATATTCGATCGAGGTTAAGGTGCCTGAGCAAGGGAATGACGCTATCGTTGACAGAGGCGTGCTTTCTGTCGATGTTGACCAGATAGAATGCGATGTGGAAACCTATTTCAAGGAGCTTGGCCGGGACGTGAAGGTTCCGCTCAAGAAGCGTCTGTCCTCGGACGAGAAGCTCGACAACGTATTCAAGATCGAAGTCGTGGAATAACCTCTTTTGCTTCCAAGCCATCGGCTGAGCATGTTCCTCTTGCGGTGCGCAGGGGATCTGGAGAGCTATAAGCGCGTAACTCATATGTTTTCACTTGAGAAAATATATAAAAAAAATGCTTGTACATCGGCTAGAAAGCTGATACAATAAATTCTGTTGTTTCCGAGCAATCCGGGATGCAACAGGGATATGGCCCGTTGGTCAAGGGGTTAAGACACCTCCCTTTCACGGAGGTAACAGGGGTTCGAATCCCCTACGGGTCACCATTATTTTTTCGATGAATGAGCTTGAACAAAGCGAAGTTCAGCGTAGCGAGAGCCATTAGCTCAGTTGGTAGAGCACCTGACTTTTAATCAGGGTGTCGTAGGTTCGAGTCCTACATGGCTCACCATTTGCTTCATCCCTCGAAGCAAACGGATGCAATTTACAATATCAACATGCGGTAGTGGTGGAATGGCAGACACGCTATCTTGAGGGGGTAGTGGGCGTACGCCCGTGGAGGTTCGAGTCCTCTCTACCGCATACATAGTTATACTGACGAAAACCTTAAAATAATAAGGTTTTTTTTGTGAATTTTTTTAAAATTGGCGTTAATTATTCCAGAAGCAGAGTTAGCAGGGATTACAAAACCGATTCAAAGGTGTTGATTTGAATAAAGAGTAAAATATTGCTTGTGGAAGATGATCCTGTTTGGCGAGCTATGCTGACCAGATTTATAAATAATGAACACGACCTCCATGTCGATCAGTATGCTGTCTCCAAAGAAGAGACCATTTCGTATTGTCGCCAGAATAAAGTAGATGTTGTCTTGATGGACATTAATTTGACAGATAATAATTTGGACGGAATACAGGCAACCTTGGAGCTAGGTTTGATGGGAATTGATGTTAAAGTAATCGCTTTGACATCACTAGATGATGAAAAAGTTATTATTAATGCTTATACAGCAGGAGCTATTCATTATGTCAATAAGAGTGATTTTCGCATAATTCCAGAAGTAATAAGAGGAGTTCTTAAAGCTGCTTCACCACAAGAGATCCTTGTGAAGGAGTACTTGCGACTAAAAAAAGCTGAGCAATATAACAAGTTGACTGCCGCTGAGATTGAAATTGTTGAACTGAACGAAAAGGGTTATGCGCGAGAACTTATCAAAGAGAAGCTGGGGAAATCAGAGGGTACGATAAAAAATCAAATCGCTAGCATCCTTAAAAAATTCAAGGCACGGTCAATGAAGGAGGTAATTCGTACGATCAGGAGCAGAGGTCTTAGCGATAAGGAGTTTGAGAGATGATTACCACCTTTATTATTTCAGCTGTATTGGCGACTGTACTTATAGGTGTAAATCCTCGGAATTCATCCTTAAGATGGCTTAGTGCCTCTTTATATGCTGGAAGCTTTATGATATTTGTATTCATTATAGATTTGAAGTACTCCGAGGCACCGCATCTATTAATTAATACGATGTTTTTCATTGCTGATGTGGCGCTAGCATTTACTTTTGGAATGTTTGGTGTTGTTTACTCAGACCTTGTAAGCAGGAAGAAGCGAATAATTCTTATGACAGTCGGACTAGCACTGATCATTTTGGTCTGGATGCTGACGCCATTATCTCCAACTAGACGAATTAATTATGAAGGGTTTAATGAGCTGCCAATTGTATTGCTTGTAACCTTATTCTTGACCATGAGTGCTATGGTATTAATAGTTGCAAATGCAAAGGAGAAGCACCCCTATAAGAAAATTGAACGATTTTTAACAAACTTGTTGATAGTGCCTACATTGTTTTGCATTATGGGCAGCTACATATTCTATATTTTTGATATAGACCTTTTCCGGTTTAATTATATACTTGCAGTAGGCTTCCTTATTTTATTTCTAACATTAGGAACAAAGCAGGGCGTTTTAGGGGTGAAAATAAAAATTGAGATGTTGAAAGTAGATACGTCATTGCATGTATTGAAAGGTGGAGCAAGCTTGCTTAACCATACAATTAAGAATGAGATGGGGAAAATTGATATCTTGCTTCATCAACTTAAGCATTCTATACATGCTCATTCTAAATCCGGTACGCCACCCGATCTAGAATTGGAAGAAATGATCACACTGGCTGCCGCTTCCATTCACCATATGCAAGAAATGATGACTAGAATCAACGAGAGAGTTCAAGAAATTGTCGTAAATCTTCAAAAGGAGGATTTATTGCACTTAACGGAACAAAGTATAGAGGCATTTGAAAGTACGGCAGGCGACAAGGTCACGATTGTTCGAAATTTTAAATCAGCACCTGTTTTCTTATATATCGATAAGGTCCATATAAAGGAAGTCATCTACAACATGTTAAGTAATGCAGTAGAAGCCATGGAAGGTAGCGGCTTAATTAAGGTGAGCTTGTTAGAGAATAATAAAGAAGTTGTACTTCAGATAGAAGACTCTGGGGTCGGAATTTCAAAGGAAGTGATCCGTTCTATTTTTAATCCGTTCTATTCCACGAAGCAGAAGAGAAACCATTATGGCTTGGGGTTGTTTTACTGTCATAATGTCATTACGAAGCATAATGGTTCCATTCACGTCGAAAGTATTCCGGGAAGAGGCTCCAGCTTCAATATTCACTTGCAAAAATGAATAAATCTTTATATGGCCGTTCTCTAAGAACGGTTATTTTGCATACCAAGTCCTATAAAAAATAGGCGTTACGAACTAGAGGATATGAATGCTATAATGCATTGTAGCAAAATATGAAATAATCATGACAGGATTTAAGCAAATTATTTGAAGAAGGGGAGCTTGGAATTAACTATGAAAAGAAAATTGCAAAAACTAACTTCCATTCTGGTCTTGGCCTGCATGTCGATAGGAGTGATGAATGGATTTGCGCAACAAGTGGATGCGGGAACAAAGAATGCAGAACTTGTTACTTTAGCGCATTATGCATTTGAGAATAACGCAAATGACAGCAGTGGGAATGGAAATAATGGAGTTATTCAAGAAGGTGTGACTTTTGATACCGGCTACTCGGGACAAGCAGCTGTATTCAATGGAAGTTCAGGGTATATTGAATTGCCTCAAAATCTAATAAGGAATCATAAAAATTTTACAATTTCAACGAGATTTAAAACAAGCTCCTATGGAGCAATACTCGGCTACCAGAATCAAGCTGATCTTTCGTCGGATAAAGTATCTAATCAGTGGATACCTATTCTCATTATAGACAAAAATGGGAAAATGAATGCCAACTTCTGGACCGGGACAAGCTCGGAAACGATAGTCTCATCGAATGTCGTGAACGATAATGAATGGCATCAGGTTGAACTCGAAGCAAATGATCATTCAGTAAGTCTTTACCTTGACGGCATTTTGGTCGGCACGAAACACGCTGGTTTTGCTCATCTTGAAATGAAATATAATCAATTAGGAGCAGCAAATGCCAAGGGCTATTCCGGTTTTACAGAGGACTGGGTATATTACAATGGTCTGTTAGATGATTGGGTGGTCAAGGTCCCCCCAAAGAATTACTCTATCCAAGGGATAGTTGATCAGATGATGACAGCATTGATAAATGGGTATGAAGCAAGCACTCAACAAACGAAAATAATCAGCATTATAAATAACGGAAAACAAAATTTAGAAAACTTGAAAGTGGATGTAACCGGTACGGATTTTGAAATTACCCAGCCTGAAGGTACTCTAAATAGCGGTGCTTCGGAAACAAGCTTCACATTAAGAGCTAAAGACGGTCTGGGAATAGGAACGTATACGGAGACGGTGATGATCTCGGCAGATAATATGGAGCAAGTGACATTTAAGGTTACACAGATGGTTATCCCCGCAGCACCAACCAATGTTACCGCGGTTGCGGGGGATGGGCAAGCAACGGTTTCATTCACGGTTCCTTCCGAGGATGGGGGTAGTCCGATTGTGGGATATGAGGTGACAGCATCACCTGGAGATGTAATCGTGAATGGTTCGGCAAGTCCCGTAACAATTAAAGGCTTGATTAATGGTACATCCTATAGCTTTACTGTTAAGGCCGTACATGAAGCAGGCAAGAGTGAGGCTTCAGTAGCTTCAAATGAGGTTGTACCATTTTCTCCTTCAATTCATTCCAATGATAATAGCGGGAATAACTTATCTACGCCATTGCCGACAAGCACTGGGGTCAATGTGCTTTTCAATGGCAAAGTGGAAGATGCGGGTACAGCAACGACCAGTAAAAGAAATAATCAAACGGTAACGTCGATTACCCTGAACCAGAAAAGACTTGAGGACAAGCTAGCATTGGATGATCAGGGGTTAGTAGTTACCATCCCGATGATATTGAAGTCAGATATCGTCATTGGCGAATTGAACGGTCAGATGGTTAAAAGCATGGAACAAAAGCAGGCGGTATTAGAAATTCAAACGGAGAATGCAACATATAAGCTTCCAGCACAGCAAATCAACATTGACGATATTTCCAATCAAGTCGGCAGCTTGGTAGCTTTACAGGACATTAAGATACAAATTGAAATCGCCGTGCCTACAGCTGATACGGTGAAAATCGTTGAGGATGCGGCAGTAAAGGGGAATTTTACGCTTATTGCGCCTCCTGTTGATTTTACAGTTAGAGGGACATACGGGAATATAACGATAGAAATTTCGAAGTTCGATGCTTATGTAGAGCGTACCATTGCAATTCCCGATAGCGTGGATCCAGGCAAGATTACGACGGCCGTAGTTGTCGATCCAGATGGAATGGTACGTCATGTGCCAACAAAAGTTGTTCTAATCGATGGAAAGTATTTTGCAGTTATTCATAGTTTGAGCAACAGCACTTATACAGTTGTATGGCATTCGCTTGAATTTAGCGATGTAGTCGATCACTGGGCGAAAGCCTCGATCGATGATATGAGTTCGCGACTGGTTATCGAGGGTACAGGAAATCATACATTTAGCCCTGACCAGAAACTTACCCGTGCTGAATTTGCGGCTCTCATTGTTCGCAGTTTGGGGCTCAAGCTGGAAAGCGGTGCAGTCCCCTTCACAGATCTCTCATTATCTGACTTGTACAGCCATGCCATAAAAACGGCTTATGAGTACAGGTTGATCAACGGATTTCAAGATGAAACATTTCGTCCGAATGACGCAATTACACGTGAACAAGCAATGGTCATCATTGCGAAAGCAATGTCTATTACCGAAGTGAAGGCAAGGGTTGCTGTACAGTCAAAAGAGGAAACGTTGCGTCCGTTTAAGGATGCAATGGAAGCCTCCGGTTGGGCAGAAAGCAGCATAGCCGCAATCGTGGAAGCAGGTATTGTTGCAGGAAGAAGCGATGCCGAACTTGCACCTAAAGCTTATATGACGAGAGCAGAAGGTGCAGCGATGCTGCAAAGGCTGCTTCAGAAATCCGAATTAATTTAATCGAAATAGCTATAAGGGCTATCTCTCAACAACTGAGTGCACGGTTGAGAGAGTAGCTCTTTTTTCTTTGCAACGATTTAGGGAGCTTCAAGCTGGCCTTACCGTAAAGATTACTTTAATAAATATAACCATCAGAACGAGAGTTTACATTGTTCTTATGTAATGATACATTGCTGGAGTGAACGCTTTCTCGGTCACGACGCTCCATTATGGACAGCCTGAAGAATATCAGCCCTTTCAGGTGTCAACAATCTCCGAGTCAGGAAAGATGGTAACGGCGACGAACGGGCTGAAAATTGTACCTGACTACAGCATCAGCCATGCGCCGCATTTCGATCTTATCGTCATACCCGGCGGAATGGGGACGCGAAAAGAGGTTGGCAATGAGGCGCTGCTGAGATGGATTGGGGAGCGAAATGAACAGG
Organism: Paenibacillus sp. SY21-1; assembly: GCF_005222705.1. Lineage (GTDB taxonomy): Bacteria > Bacillota > Bacilli > Paenibacillales > Paenibacillaceae > Pristimantibacillus. Next base: position 71,756 of record NZ_STGF01000009.1, read on the forward strand.
TAAGTTGGATGACCTCGGTATGTACAGGAGCTTTTCTGCTTGCACAGATTGGCTTGCTGGATGGGAAAAGCGCAACCACGCACTGGCTGAGCATTGACCGGCTGAGAGCGCAATATCCCGAAATTACCGTGCGGGATGGCGTGAAATTCGTCGACGAGGACAAGATTGTTACCTCCGCAGGCATCTCGGCAGGTATTCATATGGCCTTTCATATGGTCGAGCGACTTCTTGGCAAGCAGGCGGCGCTGAATACGGCTAAAATAATGGAATTTGATCTCGAGCTGTAGGCTGCGCTGCTACAACTGTGAATCGAGCTTGCCGTAGAGCACTGTTTCCACCTTGGATATGTGCTGCTCCATCATTTGTGAAGCCTCGCTGACGGAATGGGCTGCGACTGCCTCATAGATGGCTTGGTGCTCGCTCAACAGTCTCTCCGCGGACGAGCGCTGCGAATAGAACCACAGGGCGCGCGTATCCTTCATGCTGTCATGCAGCTGTTGCGACAGCGAGTGCATCATCTGGACAAGTATCGGATTATGAGTAGCTTCTGCGAGCTGCTGATGAAAGCGTACGTCTGCTTGCTCGCCCAACGTTTCATCGCCCAGCGCCTGCTCCATTTGAGCGAGTGTATCCGCTAAGGCGAGCAAATCAGCTTCGGAGCGGCTTTGTGCGGCAAGCGCAGCGCAGCCTGTCTCCAGCACCTTGCGAACCTCAAGAATGTGGCGCAGCGTATGGGCTCGCGCACTCCAGGCGGCATCGCTCAAAAAAGCGGGCTGCCCGGCCGGCTCGTAATCGGTAGAGGCATTTACGTAAGTGCCGCTGCCCTGGCGAATGGTCAGCATGCGCATCGCCTTCAATACGCTAAGCGCTTCGCGGATCGTCGACTGTCCGACACCGTAAGCGGCAGCGAGCTCGGCTACGGAAGGAAGCTTGCTGGCAGCCGCCAGCTCGCCGTTTTGAATTTTTTGTTTCATATCGTTCATGACCCACTCATGGCTTTTGAGCGGTCGATTGTTTGTTGTATCCATTGTGCTCACCTTTCACGGGAATTAAATTGGTGCTTCCCCGTTTCTATAGTTTAGTGTATACTTTTTTTTAAATAAAGTCATCAGATGACCTGATTAATATGAAGGAGGCTTCCTATGTTGTCTTTTGCACTAAAGGAGGAGCTTGCCGCTATTGTAGGGAGCGCTTATATCAAGGATGATCCGGAGTCGCTGATCACGCATTCTTACGATGGAACGCCGATGCTTCAGTCGCTTCCCGACGCCGTTGTCTATCCCGGTACGACCGGGGAAGTCAGCCGCATTATGAAAGCGCTGGCTTCGCATCGGATTCCGGTCGTAAGCCGGGGCTCGGGCACGAATCTATGCGGCGGAACGGTGCCTGTGCAGGGCGGGGTTGTGATGGTGATGCATCGGATGAACCGGATTCTGGAAGTAGATCTGGACAATTTGACGGCGGTCGTTCAGCCGGGACTGATTACAAAATCATTCATTGCGCATGTGGAGTCGCTTGGCCTGTTCTACCCGCCGGACCCGAGCAGCATGTCGATTTCGACGATTGGCGGCAATATTGCCGAGTGCTCGGGCGGGCTGCGAGGCTTGAAGTACGGCACAACCAAAGATTATGTACTCGGTCTGGAGGCGGTGCTTGCCAGCGGCGAGATTATTCGCACGGGAGGCAAGCTCATGAAGGATGTGGCGGGCTACGACCTGACCAAGCTGCTTGTCGGTTCGGAAGGCACGCTCGCAATCGTAACGGAAGCGACGCTGAAGCTTGTGCCTCCTCCCAAGCACAAAAAAACGATGCTGGCGATGTTCCGGAATATCTACGATGCGGCCAGAACCGTTTCAACAATTATTGAAAGCCGCATCATCCCTTCGACGCTTGAGTTTCTGGACAATGCGACGGTTAAGGTCGTTGACGATTATGCGCGGCTCGGCTTGCCTCGCGATATGGAGGCGATTCTGCTTATTGAGCAGGACGGGGAGCCGGAGCCGGTCGAGAGGGATATCGCACGCATTGAAGCGATATGCCGACAAGAGAACGCGCATAGCGTAACGGTGGCCGAAAGCGAGGAGGAGTCGCTGAAGCTGCTGACAGCGCGCCGCAGCGCGTTTACCGCTTTGGCACGGCTGAAGCCTACCACGATTCTGGAGGATGCGACGGTTCCCCGCTCGCGAATTGCCGATATGGTGCTGGAGATTAACCGGATTGCGGCGAGGCACAACGTCAATATTTGCACGTTCGGTCATGCCGGAGACGGAAATCTTCATCCTACCGCAACGACCGATGCGCGTGATCACGAGGAGATCGAGCGCGTTGAAGCGGCATTCGAGGAAATTTTCGAGGCCGCGATCCGGCTCGGCGGGACGATTACGGGCGAGCATGGGGTAGGCCTGGTCAAATCCCCCTATTTGGAATGGAAGGTCGGCCCGGAGGGAGTGGAGCTGATGAAAGCGGTGAAGCAGGCATTTGATCCGCATAACCTGCTAAACCCGGGGAAAATATTCGCCAAGTCTTCGCGCAAAAGGGTGGTGCTGCAGCATGAATGAACTGGCGCGCAAGCTGAAGCTGACGCTGGACGAGGATCAACTGACCAACTGCATGCGCTGCGGCTTCTGTCTGCCTGCCTGCCCAACCTTTGGGGAGACGGGTATTGAAGCCGAATCGCCGCGCGGCCGCATTGCGCTGATGAAAGCGGCGGCAGATGGTCTGCTGGAGCCTGGCAAAGCGTTCGAGGAGCAAATGAATCACTGCCTGGGCTGCCGGGCATGCGAGCCGGCTTGCCCGGCGGATGTGAAATTCGGTCATTTGCTGGAGCAGGCGAGAGAGGCGATCGAGGAGCATACCGAAAGCCATCGCTGGTGGGTGAAGGCTGTTCGCGGCACTGTCTTTAAAGGCTTGTTTCCGCATCCGCGCCGCATGCGGCTGCTTGGCGGGGCGATCAAGCTGTATCAGCAGACCGGCATTCGCTCGCTTGCCCGGCGCACCGGGCTAATGCGGGTATTGCCTGAGCATATGCGCGATATGGAGGCGATTTTGCCCGCTGCTTCCGCGCAAGGCGTAATTGAACGGATCGGCTCCATCCATCCGGCGAAGGGGGAGTCTATGGCTACGGTCGCTTTATTTCGCGGCTGTCTGATGGACGTCTTGTTCACGGAGACGAATGAGAAAAGCGTGCGGCTGTTAACGGAGGCCGGCTTTACGGTAGTCATTCCCGACACTCAAACCTGCTGCGGCGCGCTTCATGCTCATAGCGGCGAGACGAAGGATGCGAAGGGACTCGCCAAGCGCAACATTGAAGCATTCGGAGCGGCAGGTGTCGATTACATTGTCTCCAATGCGGGAGGCTGTGGCGCGAGTCTGACGGAATACGGCCATTTGCTCCATGAAGAGGACAACTGGCGAGAGGCCGCTGAGAGCTTCTCGAGGCGCGTTATCGATATTAGCGAGCTGCTGTTTCAGAAGGGGCGCAAGCTGCATTTCTTCAGCAAGGATGAGCGTGTTACCTACCAGGATTCCTGTCATTTGCGCAATGTTATGCGCTCGGGAAGCGCTCCCCGCAGCTTGCTGCGGCAGGTGGAGGGGGCGGTGTTCAAGGAAATGCCGGAAGCGGATCGCTGCTGCGGCTCGGCGGGCATCTACAATTTGACACAGCCGGAAATGGCGGGACAACTGCTGGAGCGCAAGATGGAGCATGCGGAAGCGACCCGGGCCGAATACGTGCTGACGAGCAACCCGGGCTGCCTGCTGCAGATGAAGAACGGTGTGCGGAAGCATTGCTCGGACGGAAAGATGAAAGCAGAGCATATCGTAGATTTCTTGTATGACCGCTTAGCGGATTCATAATCTGGGGGACTGACAATGACAGTTGCGATAAAAGATTGCAGAACGGAATATTTGGTAAATCCGCTTGGGCTGGATAAGCAAAGGCCGCGGCTGTTCTGGAGGGTGGAGTCGGACCAGCCCGGTATGCTGCAAAGCGCCTATCAGATTCAGGCCGCTTCAAGCGAAGCGCTGCTTGCTGCAGGAACAGCGGACAAATGGGACAGCGGGAAGGTGGAGCAAGGGCATTCCATTCAAATTCCATATGCAGGAGTGTCGCTTCGCTCGGAAGAAACCTGCTTCTGGCGAGTGCGCATCTGGGATCAAGACGGTGTGCAAAGCCGGTGGAGCGAAACGGCGCGCTGGACGATGGGGCTGCTGGAGCGCGCCTCATATAAGGGGAAATGGATCGGGCCGAAGCCTGACTTTATAGAAGGCGAAGAACAGCCAGAAGCTGAAGAATCCGGGGCAATCGTCACGGAGAAGGCAGAGCGCGTGCAGCGCCGTCCTACCTATCTGCGCAAGGAATTTGCGCTTGATGGCAAGATCAAGCGGGCTTATGCGCATGCGACGGCGCTTGGAGTATACGAGCTGCATATGAACGGGGAGCGGGTTGGTCAGCAATATTTTGCTCCAGGCTTTACGGATTACCATGTACGCGTTCAGGTGCAAATGTACGATGTGACGGCATTGCTCGGCGAGGGAGCCAACGTTGTAGGCGCTATAATCGGCGATGGCTGGTATGCGGGAACGGTCGGCTTTCTCGGCGATAAGGTGTATGGCGAGCGTCCCTTCTTCCTGCTGCAGTTGAATGTGGAGTATGAGGATGGCAGGCGTGCCAGCATAATCACTGATTCCAGCTGGTCGGCTGGCAGCGGCGCTCTCCTGTATTCCGATTTTATTAAGGGAGAAGCTTATGATGCGACACTTGAGCCGGAAGGCTGGTCGCAGGCAGGCTGTACGACTGGAGCTTGGACGGAGCCGGATGTCCGGCCAGGCTACAATGGTCTGTTGTGCGCGACGCTTGAGCCGCCGATTGTCGTGACCAAGACGATACGGCCTATTAGCATAACGCAGACAGCTAACGGTACTTACATTTACGACATGGGTCAAAATATGGTCGGCTGGACCTCGCTGACCGTAAGTGGAGCAAGAGGGACGACCGTAACGCTCAGTCATGCGGAAATGCTGAACCCGGATGGCACGCTCTATTTGGATAATCTGCGGGTTGCTGTACAGCAGAATCACTTTACGCTGAAGGGTGGAGATGTGGAAACCTATGAGCCGCATTTCACGTTTCATGGCTTCCGTTATGTGGAGTTGATCGGTTTCCCTGGCGAGCCGGATCTGGATACGATTATCGGAAAGGTTGTCCATTCGGAGACGCCGGAGCGGGGGTGGCTGGAAACCTCAAGCACAATGGTGAATCAGCTGTACTCGAATATTACCTGGGGACAACGCGGCAATTTCCTGTCGGTGCCGACAGATTGCCCGCAGCGCGATGAACGGCTGGGCTGGACAGGCGATGCACAAATTTTTGCCCGGACTGCTGCTTACAATATGGATGTTTCAACCTTCTTCAGCAAGTTCGTGCAGGATATGATGGATTGCCAGCAGCCGTCCGGCGCATTCACCGACGTGGCGCCGGATGCAGGCTGGATTCGCTACAAAAACTGGAGCACACGCTTGAATTGGTATGCGCCCGACAATGCAGGCTGGGGCGATGCCGGCGTTATTATTCCTTGGACGCTGTATGTCATGTACGGCGATGTTCAAATCCTTGAGACACGTTATGACGCAATGGTGAGATGGGTAGAATATTTGCTTGCCGCGACGGATAACTTGATTCGCCCGGATTACGCGAATTATGGGGATTGGCTGTCGATCGATGCGGATACGCCAAACGAGGTGCTTGCCACGGCTTATTTTGCCTACAGCACGAAACTGCTGGCGCAGATTGCTGCTGTGCTCGGCAAACAAGCTGATGCACAGCGGTACTCGGAGCTGTTTGCCGGCATTTCCGCAGCCTTTACGAGTAAATTCGTAAGCCCGGAAGGGCGAATTCATGGAGAAACGCAGACCGTTTATGTACTGGCTCTGCAATTCGGCTTGCTGCCTGAGGACTTTCAGCTCTTGGCGCTGAAGCATCTGGTTGCGGATATTGAGGCGCGAGGCAACCGTCTCACGACAGGCTTCCTTGGGGTAGGTTATTTGCTGCCGGCGCTTGCCGACCATGGACGCAGCGATATAGCCTACAAGCTGCTGGAGCAGGAGGCATTCCCGTCCTGGCTGTATTCGATAAAGCAAGGCGCAACAACGATTTGGGAGCGCTGGGATGGTTGGACGGAGGAGAACGGCTTCCAGACGCCGTCGATGAATTCCTTTAACCATTATTCGCTTGGCTCGGTTGGCGAGTGGATGTTCCGCTATATGGCGGGTATTGAAGCGGACTCAACCGATCCGGCATTTCGGCATCATATCATTAAGCCACAGCCAGGCGGCACGATTCGTCATGTCAAAGCGCATTACTGCTCGCTCTATGGCAGAGTATCTGTAGAGTGGAGGCTGGATGATCAAGGAAGCTTCCTGCTAAGCTTGGATCTGCCTGCCAATACGACAGCGGATGTGTATTTGCCTGGAAGCGTTGCGCCTGTTCGGCGCGGCTCAGGCGAGCATAATTTTGTGGTAAACTCGCAATCCAATGGCTTTAAGGACGGCAGCATCTAATGCAAGGAGAAGGGTCGGCCACATAAGCAGGTTAGCTCCATTAATGAGGCAGCTCGTTGAATAACAAACGAAAACCATAAGGGGATGTCCCAGAAGTCGTCGCAGATGGACTTTGGGACATCCCCTTTCTGTTACCAATCCTGAACATGAACGGGACAGCTGCGCACAATAACCTCTAAACAACGAGCAAGAGGTTTTATTTCTGGAGCGGAACAAGGTATGATAGAGGAAGAATGTCAGGCTTCGGGAGAAAACAACGAATATGATTCGAACCAAACGCTATATTCCGTATATGTACAAAATGATGATTCCATACCTTGCCCTTGTGCTGCTGACGGATATTCTGATCGGTTATATTTCCTATGCCATGCTGATCGATTCCAGAACGGAAATGGCAAAAACCAGCGTACAGACAGGCATGGAGCAGGCCAACAACAGCATCAGCTACCAGATGGACGAAATAGAGCGGATGACTGAAACGCTATTCAGCAGCATTTCCTTTCAAAGGGCGCTTCAGAAGGAAGGAAGCCGGCTGGACATGTATTTGACGATGCTGGATGAAATCGATCCTCAATTGACTGCGCCTCTTCAATTTTTTGGAAATAATATCCGAATTGTGCTTTATACCGTTAACGAGATGCAGCAGCTTGTATCAGATAACTACATGGTTGGCAAGGTTGTCGGCAAAAATTATTATGTGAGGCATCTGCCGGAGCTAGCCGGACAGGAATGGTTCAAGGATATCGGCAGCAGCAGGGGACAACCCATTTGGATGCAGGCGGCAGAAGATGCCGAGTTCGGCAACCTGTCGCATTTCAGAAGGCTGGTTTCTTATAGCGACTACCGGACTACAATCGGTTATTTGCAGGTGACGGCATCGCTTGAGGAGATGCTGGGCGTGCTGCACAGCTTCCCTGTACAGGAAGGCATTACGCTTCGCCTGATTAACCGCGCCTCCGGTCAAATTATGTACCAGTACGGCTCTGCTCAAGGAGCGGCGGCCGAAGGCGATTTTCTGATCCTTCAGGAGAATATCTCCAATACCGGATTCTACATTGAAACGTTGGTGCCGGATGCCTACCTGACGAAGGATGCGGGACGTCTGCGCCTTACAATAATTATGATTTGCGCAGCCAGCTTTGTCGTCATGGCGATTATCGGTTTATTTGTAGCCCGGGTTTCAGGACGCAAGATGAGCAAAATCGTTGTCATGCTTCGGGCCATACAGGAAGGCAATTTTCAAAAGCGCATTCGGATCAGCGGCAGAGACGAGTTTGTTCAAATCGCCGACGCTTTTAATGAAATGGCAAGAGGCATGCAAAGTCTCATTGACAGCGTGTACGAGCAGGGCAAGCAGAAAAAACAGGCGGAGCTTGAGGCGCTGCAGGCTCAGATTAATCCCCATTTTCTGTACAACACGTTGTCTACGATCAGCAGCCTGGCCAATCTCGGCGAAATACAGAAGGTGACGCATATGGTTCAGGGCTTGTCGCGGTTTTACCGTCTTACCTTGAATGCGGGCAATGTGAATGTATCGCTGGAGCAGGAGCTTGAGCAGGTATCCACCTATCTGGAAATTCAGCGGTTCCGCTATGCGGATGCCTTCCAGGTATATATGGAGATTGAACCGGATATAAGGCAGGTACAGGTCATTAAGCTTATCGTACAGCCCTTTGTCGAAAATGTATTCAAGCATGCCTGGTTTGGCGAAACGATAGCCATTCGCATTACCGCCTGCAGAGTGGATGACCGTATTGAGCTTAAAATTATCGACAACGGAATCGGCATGAAACCTGAACAGGTGCAGGAACTGATGAGTCGCCCCTCAAGCGCTTCCGGTTACGGTGTCAAAAATGTATACGAGCGAATCCGGCTCCGTTACGGTGATCGGTATGGCGGGGAAATCTCCAGCATCTATGGCGGCGGTACGACGGTAAGGCTATGGCTTCCTGCGGAGAGCCCGCAAGAGCTGCTTGCAGATCAAAACCGCGTGAGCAACAAGGGAGGTATGAAGTGAGCATTCCAATACTACTGGTGGATGACGAGGCAATTGATCTGGAATGGCTGCGCAGAAGGGTTGTAGGCAGCGGACTGAATTTGGAAGTGGCAGGTACTGCAAATAGCGGCTTTGCCGCGCTCGATATTATGCGAACGAAAACGGTAGACATTATTTTATCGGACATCCGTATGCCTATTATGACCGGCACCGAGTTTGCGCGGAAGGCGCGTGAGCTGAACCCGACAGTAAAAATTGTGTTTATTAGCGGACATGAGGACTTCGGTTATGCCAAAGAAGCCATCGAGGTGCATGCCTATAAATATTTGCTCAAGCCAGTGGCCGATGACGATTTGTTTCGGACGCTGAATGAGCTGTGCAGCGTAATCGACAGCGAGCGGCAGCAGGAGCAGGCGATTACGGAAACGCTGACGCTGGCCAGTGCGGAATTGGTTGTGAGGTGGCTGGAAAGCGGAGAGGAGCTCTCGGCGGAATCGCCAGTCGTCCGTTTGCTGGAGCAGTTGACAAGGAACGGGGCTGCGGCATGCGTTATCGAGCTGGATGATCTGGAATGGAAGCTGAAAGGGATAAGCGAGGAAGAACGCGCTGAGGTGCTAAGGGGCACCTTCCGCGCCATTCATCGTTATGTCGAGTCCGTTTCGGCCGGGAAGCTCTTCTCCTTGAAGGACAATCGTCTTCTTCTTCTGTCAGTCGCGCAGCAAACCGTAGGGAATCTCGAAGGCGTGCTGGCGGAAGTCAGGGCAAAAACCGATTTTACAGTAACAATAGGGGCAGGCAGTCCTGTAGGCAGAGCGGAGGATCTCAAAATGTCCTATCGGGAAGCCAAGGCGGCGCTGCAAGCGAAATGGATATTGGGCAAAAATCGTCTGATTCCCTATACTCCTTACCGGACTGGCGAATCCCGTTCGACGGATAACATAGAAGAGGTGCTGGAGAAGCTTCTGGAGGATATTATGGCATACGACCTTGTGGCCATTGACGATGGATTGTTGAAGCTGTTCAATGAATCCGTTCCTTATTCCGGCAAGCAGGAGGTTTACGATCTGATTATCCGAATCACGTCGGGGCTTCATGCCAGGCTGCAGAAGCAGAACGAAAATCTGTACGAGGTGCTTAACTGGGAGTCGCAGCAGCCGGAAATGCTGTTCCATTTCGAGACCGTACACGATATCTTGTCATGGATTCGCCGCCGTTTTTTCGAGCTTTCGGAGCTGCTATACATGAAGGGACAGCGCCAGAAGCGCAAGCTGATTCAAGAGCTGATGAAATACGTGGAGCAGAATTTGGACAAAAAAATGACGTTGAAGGAGGCGGCTTCTCATTTCGGCTTTACGCCAAACTACTTGGGCTTTGTGTTCAAGGAGGATACGGGCGAGGCATTCAGCGATTATATGACGAGAGTCAAGCTGGAGCGGGTGTGCGAGCTGCTAAAGGACCCTACGTTAAAAATATACGAGATCGCCGATCGCATGGGCTATATGAACATCATTTATTTCAACCGACAGTTCAAGCTGGCGATGGGACTTACGCCGGGTGAATATCGGAAAAAACATAAAATATAGATAGCCACATCGCAGCGCTCCGACAAGGGGCGCTTTTTCCTGTTTTTAAACTATAGGCAAGACTTGCAGTTATAAACTTTCTTCATGCTGGATCGGTGAATTAGTATTGTTTTTTGTTGATCCCCTGAATGCCGCGCGTTCTATTGAACAATTATAATAAAAGCAAATAGAGAATGAGGAGTGATGGGAGATGAGCAAAAGCGGATTCTGGCATGACGTCAAGAAATATCGCGCATTGCTGCTTATGCTGGCTCCGGCAGTGCTTTTTTTCCTGCTGTTTGCCTATGTGCCCATGGCCGGTATTATACTGGCATTCAAGCAGTACAACTACAGCGGCGGCATATTCGGCAGCCCCTGGAACGGACTGGACAATTTTCGGTTTTTCTTCGAATCCGGCGATGCCTGGCGCGTAACGCGTAATACGGCGCTTTACAATCTGGCATTTATTATTGTTAACAATTTGCTTCAAATTATGGCGGCGATTCTGCTGTTTGAGGTGGCGGGCAAATGGTTCCGCAAAATCACGCAGTCCATGCTGTTTCTGCCTTACTTCATATCCTGGGTTGTTGTCGGCGCGATTGCGTACAACATGTTCAATTACAACGTGGGTACGCTGAACGTTGCGCTCGGGTGGCTGGGCTTGGAGAAGGTGGATATTTACAATACGGCGGCATATTGGCCGTTTATCCTGGTGGCCGTTACCGCCTGGAAGGCGCTAGGTTACGGAACAATCATGTACCTGGCGGCGATTACGAGCATTGATACGGAAATGTACGAGGCGGCGGAAATAGACGGCGCGAACATCTTCCAGCGTATTTTCAAAATTACGATTCCGAACCTGATGCCAACGCTGATTATCCTTATGCTTCTTGCGATCGGCAATATTTTCCGCGGAGATTTCGGCATGTTCTACAATATGATCGGCAACAACAGTATGCTGTTCTCGGCGACGGATGTCATCGACACCTTTGTCTTCCGCTCCTTGACCACGAACAATGAAATCGGCATGTCTGCTGCTGCAGGCTTTTACCAGTCCTTGCTCGGCTTTGCGACTATCCTGCTGGCTAACTATGCGGTACGAAAATACGACAAGGATCGGGCACTGTTTTAGCCCAGAGAGGAGGGAAGGATATGGCCTCACCAGCTTCAACCAAAGGCAAATTCAAGTTTGACGATAAAATGGCGCTGTCTGTTATTGGCTACACGATTATGACGCTGCTTGCCGTCGTATGTATTTTGCCCTTTATACTCATCATTTCATCGTCGTTAACCGACGAGAGCGCGATTGTATTGAAAGGCTACCAATTTATACCGAGCGATTTCTCGACAGCAGCCTACAGCGTCCTGTTTAAGTATCCCCAGGATATGCTCATGGCCTATGCCGTTACGATCGGTGTTACCGCAGCAGGCACGCTGCTGGGCCTGTTCCTTACGGCCATGACGGCTTATGTGCTGTCTCGCCGCGATTTTAAATGGCGCAACAAATTTTCGTTCTTCTTCTTTTTCACGACGTTGTTTAACGGCGGTCTGGTGCCTTGGTACCTGATGATGAACTCGCTTGGCATGAAGGACAATTATTTGGCGCTTGTGTTGCCGCTTCTGCTAAACGTATTTTATATCATCGTTATGAAATCCTTTATGAGCAGCGTTCCGGACGCCATTACGGAATCTGCCAAAATTGATGGCGCTACCGATTTTGGCATTTTTATCAAGCTGATTCTTCCATTGTCCAAGCCCGCTCTGGCAACGATCGGATTGTTTCTGGCGCTGGGCTACTGGAACGATTGGTACAATGCGCTGCTGTTCATATCCAAATCCGATATGATGCCCCTGCAATATTATCTATACCGGATGCTGGCTAATATGGATGGCTTGCGAAAAGCGATGATGGCTTCGGGGATGGCGGTTAACTTTGCGCTTCCGACGGAAAGTCTCAAGATGGCCATGACGATTGTGGCGACAGGCCCGATTTTCCTCGTTTATCCGTTTATTCAACGATACTTTGTTAAAGGTCTTACAATTGGCGCAGTAAAAGGGTGACCTCAGGATTAACCTGGTTATCATATAATAATAATGATTTGGGGGATGTAAACATGAAGAGTTCACGCAAGTTTGCTTCTATGATGTTGGTGCTGGTTCTGGCTCTTACGATGGTTTTGGCTGCATGCGGCAACAAAAACGATAACGCCGGCACTAACGGCACTGCCGCTCCTAACGAGGGAACAAGCAGCACGGACAAGGAACTAACCTTGAAATTGATTATGCTCGGCGGCAAGCCGATTGATTACGATCAAGTATTCGGCGAACTGAACAGCAAGCTGAAGGAAAAAGTGAATGCGACGCTGGAAGTTGAGTTTTTGGACTGGTCGGACTGGGCTCAGAAATATCCGCTGAAATTTGCCGCTCAAGAGGATTTTGACATGATCTATGCGGCAAACTGGGCCAATTATAACGATCAGGCATCGAAAGGCGGCTTTCTGGAGCTGACGGAAGACCTGCTGAAGCAATATGCGCCTAAAACGCTTGAAGCGCTGCCTCAAGCAGCCTGGGATCAAGCGAAAATTAACGGCAAAATCTACATGGTTCCGCAAAACAGCGAAGAAACCGTTGACAAGGTCGTTCTGATTCGTCAAGACCTGCGGGAGAAGTACAACCTGGCCCCTGTTACCGATCCGGCTTCGTTTGCTGCGTATTTGAAGACTATTGCTGCCAATGAGCCTGGCGTAACCGCGTATGGCGCAAGACCGGGCGACGGCTGGAAATGGCATGAGATGGACGATATGCTGCTTGAGCAAAACAACAACTGGACGGTTGCCGACATCAGCGCGCCACTGGCTTTCAAAACGGACGATGCGAACGGCGAGCTGTTCAACGTGTACGAAACACCAGAATTCCTTGAACTGCTGAAATACTACAAAGACCTGGCTGACAACGGCGTTTGGACGAAAAACGTTCTTAGCGAAAAAAGCGACGTATGGCAAGACATGCTGGCCGGAAAAGTGGGCTCGCGCAGTCACAACATCGGCACGCTTGGTTTGAACATGGTAGAAGGCAACAAAGCGGGCAATTATAAATTTGAAGTTGCCGACATTACACCTGACAACTACAAGCTGTCGGCTCTATCTACACAAAACGGCATTGCCGTTTCCGCAACAAGCAAAAATGTCGAGCGTTCGCTAATGGTGATCGACTTGCTGCAAAACGATAAAGAACTGCATGATCTGATGATGTATGGCATCGAAGGCAAGCATTACACCGCTGTTGGCGACGATAAATTTTCGCCAGGCGAAGCTGCGGCGAACTACACAGGCTTCTCCAACTGGGGCTTCAACTCGCTGTTGAACCGGAAGGACGATTCCATCCCTGATACTGTTAATGCCATTACGGACGCTTGGAAGGAAAAAGTATACCACTTCCCGCTCGAAACGTTTGTATTCGATAACAGCAACGTGAAAAACGAAGTGGCAAACGTAGGCAACGTGATGCTGCGTTACGCGATTCCATTGGAATACGGTTTAATCCAGGATATTGAAAAAGGCCGCGACGAGTTGGTTAAGCAGCTGAAGTCTGCCGGCATCGACAAAATCAAAGACGAAATGCAAAAGCAAATTAACGCCGCTCTTGGCAAATAAGCAGTAAACGAACGTAAACGGCTGCCGCCGTCCTCTAGCGGCAGCCGTTTACGCTTGTAAGGTAGGCACAATTGACAGCTAACGAGGAGGACTATTATGGAATACGCTATTTCGGTGCGGCATGCCGCGAAAACAATCTATCCTTCAACCCTCAAGATGAACGGCTCCAACCCGCAAGGAGACAGGATTAGCTTTACAAACTATTATATGGAATGGAATGGCAAGCCGTTTATCGCCATTTGCGGCGAGTACCATTACGCCAGGTACGATGAACATGCCTGGGATCTTGAAATCGGAAAAATGAAAATGTCCGGCATTAATGTTGTTGCAACCTATATATTCTGGAATCATCACGAGGAAACGGAAGGGAAGTTCAATTGGTCCGGCAATCGCGATTTGCGGAAATTCGTGGACTTATGCGCGGCGCGCGGCTTGCATGTGATCCTTCGCGTGGGGCCATTCTGCCACGGAGAGGTTCGCAATGGCGGCTTGCCGGATTGGCTGTTCGGTCAAACCTTCGAGGTCCGTTCCAATGATGAAGGCTATTTGACCTATGTGCGCCGTCTGTATGAGGAGATTGGACAGCAGGTGGAAGGCATGATGTTCAAGGACGGCGGCCCCGTCATAGGCATCCAGCTCGAAAATGAACTCAATGCCGCTTCCGCTCCATGGGAGATGACGACTAAACAGGGGGATGAATATTTGGGTGGCGGCGCCAGCGGTGAGGAAGGTATCCTCCATATGCGACATCTCAAAACGATGGCTCAGGAAGCGGGCCTTGTAACACCGATATACACGAGCACAGGCTGGGATAACGCGCCGCTGCTGGAGGACGAGGTGCTTCCGCTCTACGGCGGCTACGCCTATACGCCATGGAGCGTAACCCCCGAGCAGCCGGATCAGCAGCCAACCGGGGAATACGTCTTCCAGGACTTTCATAACGATGACGCCGGCAAAAATCGTTTCCGTCCTGCGTATTCCCGCGAGAGATATCCATTCGCTTGTTGCGAAATGGGCGGAGGGATGCAAACCTGGTATTTGGCCCGGTTTAAGGTGGAGCCGGAAAGTGTGTCTGCCATGACGATGATGAAGCTGGCAGGCGGCTGCAATTTCATCGGTTATTATATGTTCCATGGCGGTACAAACCCGATGGGGGAAACCGGTTATCTCAATGAAAATACAACGCCCAGATTCTCATACGATTTCCAGGCTCCGATTGGGGAATTCGGTCAAATTCGCCAATCCAACGACCTGCTGCGTCCGCTTCATTATTTTCTGCAGAGCTTTGGAGAACGGCTGGCGCCGCTTGCAACCGTATTGCCGGATCATGCGCTTGATATCCGTCCGGAAACCGATGACGTTCTGCGTTACGCTCTAAGATCCGATGGCGATAGAGGGTTTCTGTTTGTGAACAACTATCAGGATCATGTGGAGATGATGCGCCATGAGAATGTACAATTCGCTATTGAAACGGTGCCCGGCAACATCGTATTCCCGCGGAGGCAGCCTCTGACAATCGAGCCGGGCGCTTCCCTTATGCTGCCCTTCCGCTTTGATCTTGGGGGGAGCGTGCTTATAGCGGCAACCTGCCAGCCGGTGACGGAGGTAAAGTCCGGGGAGGCCGATACTTATTTCTTCCGCACGCCGGGCGGTCAAGCTGCCGAGCTGCTGCTGGATACGACGACTGTATCCGGGCTCAAAGTTGAAAACGGCAGGTCGGAGCAGGACGGCGACGGAGTGACTGTCGTCACAACCAACCCTGGAACGTCTGCGCTGATCGAATTTACAGGCATAGATGGACGCATCATCCGGCTTTACGTTATGACGGAGCGCGAAGCCGCCGGCATGTGGCAGTCGGAGCTGGACGGCGAGCGCCGTATTTTCTTTTCGGATGCAGCATGCGTGGTGAATGAGGAGGGCGTTTCTTTTATCAGCGCCGGCCAAAGTGAATTTGCTTGCCGCGTTTACAACGCTCCCGGCCAGCCCGTTCTTCATCTCGCGCCGAAGTCAGGAGAAGCGGCGGTGGAACTGGCGATGCAAGGCTGGTTTAGCGAATACCGCTTTAAGCTGCCTGCTTGCACGGTTGAGGCTGAGCTTGAACGTCTTCAAGAGCATAAAGTAGCGCTGCGTTTCCCGAGCGGCCTGCCGCAAGAGCCGTATGATGTGCTGCTCCATATCGATTATACGGGCAATGTAGGTTATGCCTTTTCTGGCGGGAAGCTGCTGCACGACCATTTCTATAATGGGAACCCATGGGAGCTTGGCTTGTCCCATATCCACAAGAGCGTACGAGACAACACGATTGTGCTGCAAACGACACCGCTTAGGAAAGGGAAAGTGGATATTGCGAAGGACGCCGCTATGGCCGTGTCGCGCCACTATGAAGGAGAAGCGGTGGCGCTCATTCATGGTGTGAGCATTGAGCCGATTTACCGTCTGGAATGTTCCGCTGCAACATCCTAGCAAATTCGAATCAACAGAGGGCCGCTTCCTGAATAAGGAGCGGCTCTTTCCTGTTTCATAACAGCTATGGCATCGGAATGCGTTTTCATTTGTAGTATATTAGTAGTATCATCGTTACTTGAGCGATGTATGCGGGCAATTGAACCGCAATGACATCATAATCGCCGTCACCGCTAAGAAGGAGGGCTTATCATTCGTATACGAACCGTGCTGCTGCTAAGCTATTTTATTATTATTCTGGTGTGTATTACGCTAATCGGCTCCGTCTCCTTCTACATTTCCTATAAAACGATGGCGGGACAAGCCGAGTCAGCAAGCCTGCTGCTCGCCCAGCAAATCGAGCGCAACATGGATAACGACTTTCATAGCAAACGGAATCTTCTGCTGGCCGCGTACGGCGAGCAAACCTATATCGACGGCATTAATTTGTACCCTGAAATGAGCGATCGTGAACGATTTCAGTTCAAGCAGCGCATTGGCGATCTGTATTTAAAAACCTTTAACGTAACTCCGATCCGCGATTTTATTCGCTTTCAGATTTATTACGGCGACGGGGAGCTGCTGAGCGCCTCCGATGAGAGCGGGCTGGCGAACGCTGCCCAGGTCCGCAACTCGGCATGGTTTCGCTCGACTATAGCGATGGACGGCGAAGCTTTCTTCTCGGGATTTATACCGGAGGCGGAGCGCTCGGATACGGAGGAGGCGGCATATTTCTCGGCCATCATGATTCGGGATTTCACTACGCCCGATTTGTTTATTATCGTGCGGGCCGAATATCGGGCCGAGATTTTTAACAGCATCGGTCGAAGCGACGGCCTGCCCGAGCATGGAAGCATTCTTATACTCGATGAAGAGAACCGGATTGTATACGCTTCCGGGGATATAAATGAATACGCTTCCGAGGAAGGGCTGACAGACCGGGTCAGCGGCAGCCGGGGGAGATTCTGGCTGGAAATGAACGGGGAGGATCGGCTCGTATCGTATACGCGCTCCGGCTATTCAAGCTGGAAGCCTGTTGTCGTGATCCCCCGCTCGGATATATTCGGCTCGCTTGATGTAATCAAAACGACGGTTATTTGGACGGCGCTGCTGGCCTTCGTCATAACGTTGCTAATATCGGTGCTGTTCGGCCAGCGGATTACAAAGCCGATTCTGGATTTGTACAAATCGGTGAACCGGATGAAGCGCGGCGATTTTTCCGCGCGCGTCGAGGTGCGGCGCAACGACGAAATCGGGCGGATCGGCATGAATTTTAACGCCATGCAGGAGGAGCTCCAGCAGCTGATCGAGACGAGGTACGTCAATCAGATCAAGCTGCAGGAAGCGGAGCTGTCGCTGCTCTATTCGCAGATTAACCCGCATTTTCTGTACAATACGCTCGATAGCATTCGGGCGATGTCCGATTATTACCAGGTAGGCGAGATTAGCGAGATGGCGGAGTCGCTCGCAGATATTTTCCGGTATAACACCCGCAACAAGGACGAGGTCGTCACGATGCAGGAGGAGCTTGTTCAGATCGACGCCTATATGCGCATACAGAAGGTTCGGTTCGAGGAAAAAATCGGCTATGAGCAGCAGATCGACGAAGAGCTGTATGATTTTCCCCTGCTAAAAATGACGCTTCAGCCGCTTGTGGAAAATGCGGTATTTCACGGCATCGAGCGCAAGCGCGGCAAGGGGACGATTACCGTATCCATGACCAAGGCGGATCGGCATGTCCGCTTGTCCGTGAGGGATGACGGAGTGGGCATATCCGACAAGCACTTGGCCGAGCTGCGAGCCCGCTTGCGTCCGCCGCTCCAGCAAAACGATCGAACGTCGTCCGATACACGGGGCGGCATCGGGATCGTCAACGTGTATTCGCGTTACGTGATTCGCTACGGCGGCGCATTCGAATTTCGGGTCGAGAGCCGTAAAGGAGCTGGCACGGAAATTGTATTGCTCATTCCTTTGGACGTTTAAAGCGTGACGTGCGGCTGTTTCATATTCGATGAAGCGGAAGTCAGAATATTCAACATTACAGGTCAAAATCCTGAATATGCGCATAGGAAGCGCTTTCATATAATGAGAATGTAGCGAACAATCGAAGAAGGGGTGTCGATGAATGAATAAAATGAAAGCGGTTTACACGCTGATGGCCGTGCTGCTTGTCATGCTGGCGCTTGCGGCTTGCGGCGGCAACGAAAACGGGAATACGAACGCGGGGGCTTCGCCCGGCGCAGCGAGCCCGACGGCAGAACCGACGAAGGAGCCGGCCAAGGACCCGGTTACGCTCACGTTCCTTATCCCTAATACCGACGATGTAACGCCGTACAACCAGATTTTCAAAGCGTATGAAGAGCAGACGGGCAACAAGGTAGAGGTTCAGGCGCTGCCAGGCGGCGACTATGACAACATGCTGAAAACGCGCTTTTCGACAGGAGACTTTCCCGACGTGTTCCTTATGCAGCCGGGAACCAAGCAATATGTGAAGCTTAGAGCCGACGAAACGCTGTATGAATGGTCGGGCGAGAGCGGCGTATGGGACAACGTGATCGAGTCGATTGCGGAATTCCAGAAAAATGCGGACGGCAAGGCCTACGGAGTGCCGTTCGGCAAAACCGGCATGATGGGCGTGTTCTACAACAAGGACGTGTTCGCCAAGGCAGGCGTCGAGCCTCCGACGAACTATGCCAATTTGCTTGAAATTGCCGATCAGCTAAAAGCAGCAGGCATTACGCCGTTCTATGAGGGCGTGAAGGACGGATGGCCGACACAGGTGTTCTATTTGACGGGCTGGGTGAGTCAGGTGGATCAGGAAATTGGCGACGAGGGCGTTCAGAAGCTGGACAAAAACGAGCTGAAGCTGTCCGACATCGCGGCGCTCAAGGATTTGTTCGTAAAGGCGAAGGAATTGAAGGATAAAGGCTTGTTCCAAAAAAATACGCTGTCCGGCACGTTTGACGAGCTGCAAAATGAGCTTGGCGAAGGCAAGGTGGCGATGGCGTTTATGCTTGACGGCATTTTGCCGCAGCTTGAGAAGAAATTCGGCAAGGAATTTGTTACGGATAAAATCGGCTTTTTCCCGTTCCCGTCTGCAACCGACACCGGTACTGCGATGATTACGCCGCCAAACCAGCTGATGGTGCCGTCCAAGGCCAAAAATCTGGAGGCAGCCAAGGAGCTAGTTAAGTTTATGATTTCGAGCGAGAGCGTCAACACCTTTTATCAGAACCAGCCGGGCATTCCGATTTTCAAAGGCGCGACAAGCGAGCTGTATCCGATGCAGGAGACGGTGCAGGAGTACATCGATGCGGGCAAATCGAAGGTGAACGTACAGAACCGTTTGACGGCGTCGTTCCTGGATCTGGGCAAAATTCTGCAAAACTTCCATATCAATGGCGATGTTGACACGGCGATTAAGGAAATGGACACCAATTATGTGAAGGACGGAAATTCTAAGCGTTTGGAAGGATTCTAGAGTAGAGAGAGGCAGGAGGGGCCTTGCGGCAAAGCGCTTCAACCGGCGGGTGAAGAACCGGCTGAAGCGCGCCCGCGGCCAGGCTGCATGCGTATGCCGTTTGGTACGGTCGTCAAAGGGCAATCCGGGGAGCCGTCAGCGCAGCCCCTCAGTCTTGCAGAGCAGGAGGAAGCCGTATGGAGCGCAGTAAATATCCGTTGTATTTTGCCTTACCCGCCGTATTCGTCTTTTTATTGTTTTTTATCACGCCGACGGTGATTGGCGTCTACTACAGCTTTACCGATTGGAACATTAATGCCGATTCAATCAAGTATATCGGGCTGGACAACTATCGCGACTTGTTTAATGAACCGCGATTGAAGCAGGCTTTTACGAATACGCTTATATTCGCCGCGGCGGTCACCGTGCTGCAAAACGTAGCCGGACTTGCGCTGGCGTTGCTCCTAAATGAAAAGCTCAAGCTTAGAAACGTGCTGCGCATGGTGTTTTTTATGCCATATGTCATCGCGCCGCTCGTTATCGGATATATTTTCAGAGCCATTTATCATCCCGAGCACGGCATCGTCAACAAGTTTCTGGACACGGTCGGCCTTGACTTTATGATGCAGGATTGGCTGAATGATCCGCGCTTCGCTTTGTTTACGATAATCGTTACGGATATATGGCGGGTAGCTGGCTTCTCGATGGTGGTTTATTTGGCCGGCCTGCAATTTATTCCAAAGGATTTGATTGAGAGCGCATCCATCGACGGGGCAGCCTACTGGAGAAGGTTCAAGCATGTGGTATTTCCGCTGCTCGCGCCTGCCTTCACGGTAAATGTGCTGCTTGCGATGATCGGCTCCATGAAGGTGTTCGAGATCGTCATGGTGCTGACGGAGGGCGGTCCGGGGTATACGACGGAAGTATTCTATACGTATATTCGGAACACGTTCAGCATGGGCGAGTTCGGTTATGCGACAGCAATCAATATGCTGCTCTTCGTGCTGGTGACGATTGTCGGGGTGCCGGTGCTGCTGGCGATGAAGAAAAGGGAGGTTGAGCTATAGTGAAAGTCAGACGTATATCGCCGATTGTGCTTGAGCTGGTCGCTGTCGCGCTGGCGCTGCTCATCCTCATTCCTTTCTTTATGATTTTCGTCAACTCGTTCAAAGGCATTCGGGAGTCGGCGCTGTTCGGCCTGTCGCTCCCGTCTACGTGGGAGTTCGGCAACTATCGCGATGTGTTCCAGCAGGACAATATTTTGCGGGGGTTTAAAAATAGCTTTCTTCTGTCCGCCCTGGTCGTCGTCTGCGTCAATCTGTTCGCCTCGATGGCGGCATTCGTCATTCAACGGCGAGGCGGGAAGTTTCTGCAAAGCGTCTATATGGCGTTTATCATGGGATTGATCGTGCCCGTCTCCATCGTGCCGACGATCCGGCTGATGGATGTGCTGCATATCAAGGGCAGTTACCTCAGCATCATCATGTATTATACGGCTGTGCTGCTGCCGTTCTCCGTATTTTTGCTTGTCGGCTTTATCAAGTCGGTGCCGCGCGAGCTGGATGAGGCGGCTGTGCTGGAGGGCTGCAGCTATTTCAAGCTGTATTTCAAAATTATTTTGCCGCTCATCAGCACAGTGCTCGTTACCGTATCGATCGTTGTTATCGTTTCGGTATGGAATGATTTTTTTGGACCTTTCTATCTGGTAACGGACAGTACGAAATGGACGATTGTGCTTCAGGTATTCAACTTTGTAACGCTTTACAGCACCAACTGGGGCATCGTATTCGCTTTTATGCTTGTCGTTATTGCGCCGGTGCTTGTCATTTACTTGTTTTTGCAGCGTTATATTATCGACGGACTGACCGCCGGCTCGGTGAAGGGTTAGCGCGAGTCCCGCGATTTTGCGGCGGCAGGCGGATGAAGCCGATTATTGGGCTTCTGAGCAGTGTGGAGACAGAAAGGCGTTTAGGGGCTGTAGCAGGCTAAAGACAAGGGAGGAATCGTCATGAGGCAGGTCATGGTCGTGGACGACGAACGCTGGATCAGACGCGGCTTGATTGGCGCCATTCCTTGGGAGGAGCTGGGCCTGACGTTTGCAGGAGAAGCCGAGGACGGCGAGGACGCCTATCATATGGCGCTTCGTTTGAAGCCGGAGCTGATGTTTCTCGATATGCGGATGCCCGGGCTGGACGGCCGAGAGCTGCTCAGGCTGCTTTCCGCCGAGCTGCCGGAGCTGATAACGATAGTCGTCAGCGGCTATTCGGATTTCGAGTATACAAAGGAAGCGATTAAGCATAACGCTTTTGACTATTTGCTGAAGCCGCTCAAAAAAGAGGAGCTGTACGCCGTCCTGAATAAGGCGCTTGCCGAGCTTGAGCGGCGGGAGCGTATCCGCAACGGCAGCGAGCAGCTTGAGCTTCGCAATTGGCTATGGCGGGAGCTGTTCGCAGTAGACGCAGGAGTTGACGGTGAGGTCAGCGATGCCGGACATGGCGGGATGGCGGTCCGAGCGGACGGGACGGCCGCAGGCTGGTTAGCTGCAAAGGGGCTGCTGCTCGTTGCTTGGCCGGACCGTTATACGGAAGACTGCGAGCGCCATGCCGTGACGGAGCGCCTTCAGCGGCTCCTGGAGCAGGAAAGGGCATTCTATTTCGGCGGCGCGTGGAGCTTGCACGTGACGAGCGCGCCGGCGAGCCGGGGCGAGCTGGTGCTGTGTCTCGTAAGCGAATCGCTGGACGGGCGCGGACTGGAGCGGCTGATCGCCAAGCTGCAGGCGGCGGTCAGGGAGCTGACAGGGACGAGCTACAGCGTCGGCCACGCCGGGCAGCCGGAGCCGATTGCGCGGCTCCCGAAGCAGTATCGCCGCATCAAGCAGGCGCTGGGCGGCAAACGGCTTGGCGAAGCGGAGGCGATCGTCCGCTGCGGCGAGCCTGCGCGGCGGGAGGACGAGGGCCGCGGGCGCGTTCCGGACAACGTCGCGTTCGGGCAAGCGGATGAGCCCGCAGCGGCGCTGCGACAGGATGATCCACTTCTGCGAACAAGCGCGGCTGCTTATCCCCGCGAAGCGGAGCAGGCACTGCTGATGCAGCTTCAGCTTGGCAATCGCAATGCATCGTTGGAAGCGTTCGACCGCTGGTTTGCGGCAGCTGCTGGCGACGATGCGACCGTTGACGAGATGCGGCGCTACGCGGCCATGCTGGTGCATGCGCTGGAGAAGCAGCTCCAGGAGTCGGGCTCCAGCCTCGGAGAGCGCTGCGGCAAAAGTTTGCTCGCCTGTACCGAGCATATCGGCGTGAGACAGGATCGCTGGTCGATCAGGCAATTGCTTGCCGAAGAGCTGCTGCCGTCGCTGCTGTCGTCCGGAGCTGCGCAAGCGCCGGGCTCCAGCGGCCAAGGAGAGCAGGTCGTTCGCGACATTCAGCGCCTTATCCAGCTGCACTATGCGCAGCCGCTTAGTTTGCACCAGCTTGCCGAGGGCCGGTTTATGAATGCCGAATATGTAAGCCGCCTGTTTAAAAAAATGACCGGCAGCAATTTCGTCGATTATTTAACCGATTACCGGATCGCCAAGGCGATGGAGCTTATGCAAAGCTCAGCCTGCAAAAATTACGAGATCGCCAAACGGGTCGGATATGAGGACTACCGCTATTTTAGTCAAATATTCAAGAAGAAGACGGGCATGACGATCGGAGAATACCGGTCTGGACTTGAGATGAAGCAATAGTCGTTAACCGGAGGCGCGGCTGCGCATTAACCAAAAAGGCTGTCAATGACAAGTTAAGGAGTGGAGCAGGATGGGGAAACGTTTGATACCGGACACGCTGACGCTGGAGGTTCGAGCGGCGCATGCGATGAATGCGATTGTGGGGATGGCGGATCGGGATTTCGGAGATATCCCGTTTTTTGCCGCGAACCTGATGAAGGAGCCCGCCAATCTGACGCATGGCGATTGGGATTACGGCTCGTCCCATGGGCGCATGGTGGATGGCATGATTCTGGCCCGCCATATGTCAGGAGAGTCGTTCGGCACAGACATTGAAGAAAAATACCGGGCGAATTTGCTGTCCTTCTTCAAGGAAGACGGACTTAGCTATCGCCAGCGCAATCCTCATCACAATTGGGAGCCGAACGCCAACTTTATCGATCAGCGTGCCGTTATTCTATCGCTGACTACGTGGTACCTCGCTAGCGGCGATCCCAAGGTAAAGGAAGCGGCCGACAAGCATGTTGCGGCGCTCAAACGGGTTGCCGTCAAGGAACGGGACGTTTGGTACTACCCGGCCTCGGAGTACAAGGATGGCGGATGGCCGTCGTCCAATGCCGTCCTGCTGCGTCTGGCGCCCGATCCTGCGGCCTTCTGCGGCCGGCTTGTTATGCCGCTGCTCAAGTATCACGAGCTGACCGGCAATCAGGACGCGTTGGAGCTGTGCCAGTTCTTTAGCGCGTTGATTGTGCAGCGCAGCGGCGTATTTAACCCCGACGGAAGCTTTAATGATGCGCTGGCTTACCGCAGCGGCCACTTCCATACCCGGCTTGGAACGCTTGACGCGCTTGCGCGGTTCGGCGTATTCACAGGGGACGCGTCGCTTATCGCCTTTGTCGAAAAAAGCTACGCGTGGGCCGTCAAGCAATGCACGGCCTTTGGCTGGACGCCGGGCGATATGAAGGAGCAAGCCTACGAGCACGAGACATGCTCGCTGGTCGATCTGATCGCTACCGGCATCACCTTGGCCCAAAGCGGCTACACAAAATATTGGGGCGTGGTGGAGCGTTACATCCGCAACCATCTTGCCGAGTCGCAGCTGCTTGAGATGGACTGGGTGAAGGAGACGGACGACCCTTCGTTAAATGTGCCGGGGCTGATTACGCATGAGAATATCGCGGCGCGTACGCGCGGAGCTTTTGCAGGGTATTCCGCGCCGAACGATTTTTGCTGCAATGTCAATCATGGCCGCGGGCATACCAACGATTTGCAAATATGCTGTCTCGGCTCGGGGACTCGCGGCTTGTATATGGGCTGGAGCAATACAGTTACCGAGAAGCAGGGAACGGTCAGCGTGAACTTTTTGCTCAACCGCGGGTCCTCGTGGCTTGATATAGACAGCTATTTGCCCCATGAGGGCAAGCTGGTGCTGCACATTCACCGGGACATTCCCCGGCTGCAGGTCCGGATTCCGGAGTGGGCGGGCTATGCGAAGGTTGTTTTCTGCCGCGAGAAGGATGGCGAAACGACCAATGGGGCGGGACATGAGCCAAGCCGCTGGCTGAATGAGCATTTCCTGCAGCTGGGCGCAGCCAGTGCAGGCGAAAAAATAACGATTGAATTTCCGCTGTCAAGAAGGCAGACGATTGAAACGGCTATCGGACAGACCTTTATTACGCAATGGCAAGGGGATGATGTCATCGGCATTTCTCCTGAAGGCACTCGCCATCCGTTCTACAGCGGACGGAGCATTCATGAGCAGGCGCCGCTGCGGGAGGGCGATTATCAGCGGCCGGAGCGGGAGCTGGTGTGGTAGAAGGCGCATTTGCAGGCGAGTGAGCAGCTTTGGCTTTACCCGCACAACAGGCTTCGGCCGTAAGCGCGCAAGGTTGGCCGCAGCGCGGCGCCGGCCGTTGGCGCACGGCGAAGCGTGAATACGAATCCGCTTGGAGGAGATTGCGATGGCGACAGTAGTGGCCGTGTATACAGGGCAGGGGTTGGCCGATCCGTTAAAGGCCGTATTTAAGGAGCTTTTGCCGGATTGTAGGCTGGTTAACATTATAGATGACAGCTTGATAGGCGATGTGGTAAAGGCGGGTTTTATCCCGGAGGGGGTAGAGAAGCGATTGATGCGGTATTATGCAAGCGGCGAGGAGATTGGAGCGGACATTATTCTGAACACCTGCTCCTCGGTAGGCGAAATTGCCGACAAGGCGCGGGAAACGCTGCAAACACCGATCGTCAAAATTGACGAAGCGATGGCCGCGCTTGCTGTGGAGCAATTCGATTCGATAGCCGTTCTGGCGACGCTCCCTTCTACGCTCGATCCGACGATGCGCCTGCTGCGCAAAGCGGCTGCCGAGCGCGGCAAGGTGGTAACGCTTGTCTCCGGCTTGGCGGCTGGGGCATTCGACGCTCTAGTGGCGGGCGATCCTGGCGAGCATGATCGGCTGCTGCTCGAAACCGCGATTCGGGCAGGCGCAGAGGCAGATGCACTGGTCCTTGCGCAAGGCTCCATGGCAAGAATGGAGGGCGCGCTGCAGGCTGCAATAGGCAAGCCTGTGCTGTCGAGCCCGCGGCTTGGCGTGCTCAAGGTTAAAGCGGAACTGGAGCGTCTGGCGTCCCGTTCGGCGGCCGAAGCGGATTCGTAATAGGGATGCCTCTCATCCGGAGAGCTTGAAGGACTGAAGGATTGAAGGGTTGAAGGAACGGCAAGCGCCTCCTTTTTACTCTGATTGTACATGGAATGGTAGATTGGCAAGGCCGGATGGATGGCGGAGCCATAGAAAAAGGAACGGGTTAGGAGGCCTCAAGATGGGCGGAGAACGAGTGCTGGTGGACTATCTGGTAGAGACGCCGTATACGCTGGAACGGGCGGCCGAGGTAATCGCGGGGGAGCAGTCGACGGGCACATTCACGGCCGTCCCGGGTGAAACCGACAAATTGAAGGAGCTGCACGGAGCGAGGGTCGAACGTATCGTTCCCATAGGAGCGCACGACAGGCCGACGCTTCCCGGGAGCCGTATCCCGCATAGCCATGACGGGCTCTACCGGCAGGGGCTTGTGACGTTGTCTTTTCCCTTGCATAACTTCGGTCCTTCCATACCGAATTTGATGTCGGCGATCGCGGGCAACCTGTTCGAGCTGCAGGAGCTGTCCGGTCTGCGGATTATGGATATAGAGCTGCCCGCTGCATTTGCTTCCCGCTATGCGGGTCCCAAGTTCGGGATCGCGGGCACGCGAAAGCTGACCGGCGTCTATGAACGTCCCGTTATCGGTACGATCGTCAAGCCGAGCATTGGACTCTCGATGCCGGAAATGCAGAGGATGATCGCGGATATGTCGCGGGCGGGAATTGATTTTATGAAGGATGACGAGCTGAACGCAAACGCTCCGTACGCGCCGCTTGAGCAGCGGGTCAACGCGGTAATGGAGGCGATTGAGCGGGCGGCCGATCAGACCGGCAAAAAAATAATGTACGCCTTCAATATTACCGGAGACATCGACGAATTGGAGCGCGGCCATGAACTGGTCGTCAACGCGGGCGGAACCTGCGTTATGGTCAGCGTGATGAGCGTGGGCTTGAGCGGACTCGCTTACCTGAGCCGGCTGAGCGAGGTGCCGATTCATGCCCACCGCAATCAATGGGGGATGCTGACGCGCTGTCCGCTGCTAGGCTTTGAATTCGCGGCTTACCAGAAGCTCTGTCGCCTTGCAGGAGCGGATCACTTGCATGTGAACGGGCTGAACAGCAAGTTCTATGAAAGCAACGACTCGGTCGTCAAATCGGTTCAGGCCTGTCTCAAGCCGCTTTACGGCGGCTATGTGCCTATGCCGGTCGTATCATCGGCGCAATGGGCCGGTACGGCACCGGCAACCTACGAAGCGACTGGAACGGTTGACGTGATGCATCTGGCAGGCGGAGGCATACTCGCGCATCCGGACGGAGCGTCGGCAGGCTTTACCAGCATGAAGCAAGGCTGGGAGGCGGCTGTTGCCGGAACGCCGCTTGCAGAGCATGCCAAGGAGCGGACGGAGCTTAGGCGAGCCATTGAAAGGTTTGGCTAGCGCGGACAAGGCGAACCGTTAACCGTGGCACCGGCGAAGCCGTTTTCGGAGGGCATGTCCCGGCGAAAGCGGCTTCGCCATGCGGCGCTGGAATTGGGCGGGCAATTAGCCAGTTCCCGGTCATCGAAAGACTTTCAGGCACAGAAGGCAAAGCAGGAAGGGAGGCAGACCGGAATGACGGAGAAGCTGCAGAAGCCGAATTACCGAAGGCTGCTTGGCTACTATGGAGATGATTTTACGGGCTCGACAGATGTGCTGGAGGCGCTGTATCGCGGCGGCATAAGAGCGGCGCTGTTTATGGAGACGCCCACGGAGGAGCTTCTTGACAGCCGATTTGCAGATCTGCAAGCCATCGGGGTGGCCGGAATCGGGCGCTCGCTTCCGCCTGATGCGGCGGAAGCGGAGCTGCGTCCTGTATTCGAAGGGCTCAGACAGGCAGGCGCCAAAATCATTCATTATAAAACATGCTCCACCTTCGACTCGTCGCCGCAAGTCGGCAGCATCGGAAAAGCGGCGGAAATCGGCCGTTCCGTGCTGGATGGCGGTTATACGCCGGTTATCGCGGGAGTGCCGTATTTGGGACGGTATACGCTGTTTGGCAATCATTTCGCAGCGGGGGGAGCGCGCAGGGACATGTACCGGCTTGACCGCCATCCGACGATGTCCCGCCATCCTTCCACGCCGATGCGGGAAGCGGACTTGCGTCTGGTGCTGGCCGAGCAGACGAGTCTCCGAACGTCGCTGATGAATATTAACGAGCTTGGGGGCACCTTGAGGGAAGCCGCCGAGCGGCTGGGCCAGCTCGTAGCGGAAGAGGAGCCCGAGCTGCTGCTGTTTGACGTGCTGGATGAGGAGCGGCTTGCCAGAACGGGAACGCTGCTCTGGAACGAGGCCGGGAAACGGGAAACGATGTTTGTCATCGGCTCCTCGGGGGTGGAGTATGCGCTTGCCGCCGCATGGCTTGCCGCCGGAATGGCGAAACCGTTGCCGGACAATCGCTCATGGGCTTTGCGCGGCGTAGATCGCCTGCTGGCTGTATCGGGCAGTTGCTCTCCCGTCACGCAGACGCAGATTGCGCGCGCGAAGGAAGCGGGCTTTGCCGCATTGCGGGTTCCTGCGGCCTTGCTGGCGGATGAACGGACGCGCGATGCGGCAAGAGAGCAGCTGCTGGCTGAAGGCGCTGCATGGTTGAGCGCTGGCCGCAGCCTGCTGCTGTATTCGGCTGACGGACCTGACGATCCGGCTATCGGGGAATTTCGCGCAGCGCTATGTGCGAGCGGCAGAGAGGCGGCTGAAAGCAGCGGGGTGCTCGGCGGCCTGCTGGGTGCGATTGCCCGCGAGTTAATCAAGCAATGCGGGCTGTCACGGCTGCTTGTAGCCGGAGGAGACACGTCGGGCTATGTGACAAAGGAGCTTGGCCTGTATGCGCTGGAATGCGCGGCTACGCTTGTGCCCGGCGCGCCATTGTGCAAGGCTCACGCCCGGGATGCGGAGCTTGACGGGCTGGAGCTGATTTTGAAAGGGGGCCAAATCGGCGGTCCCGATTTTTTCAGCGAGGTTTGGAGAGGAGGAGCATGGTCTCATGAACAACCAGGAAAGTGAACCGGATTACGCGAACCTGGCCGTGCTTGAGCGCGGAACGGTATCGCCGCGCGCCGAGCTTTTTCCTTATGCGGATTGGGATACGGCTTTAGACGGGGATCGGGACCATTCTCCCCGCAGCAAGCTGTTAAACGGCAAGTGGCGCTTTTTGTACGCTTCAAGTCCTGAGGCGTGTCCAGCCGCATTTTATCGGCCCGAATTTGACGATTCGCTGTGGGACCATCTCCCTGTCCCGGCCAATTGGCAGCTGCACGGCTACGGCACCCCGCATTACAGCAGCTGTCCGTATCCTTTTCCCATTGATCCTCCCCACGTTCCCGCCCTCAACCCAACCGGGTGTTATCGGACCGGCTTCCTTGCGGAGGCTGCCTGGGAGGGACGACAGCTTAGGCTTATGTTTGACGGTGTCGACTCCGCCTTTCATGTGTGGTTGAACGGGACGCTTGTCGGCTATGGGCAGGGCAGTCACAACCGGTCGGAATTCCACATTACGCCTTATATGCAAAGCGGGAACAATACGCTGGCTGTCAAAGTGTATCAATGGAGCGACGGGAGCTATCTGGAATCCCAGGACAAATGGCGGTTAAGCGGTATTTTTCGCGATGTTCGCATACAGGCGCTGCCGCAGCTGACGCTGGAGGACGCCTTTGTGCAGACGACGTTGAACGGAGAGGTAGAAAGTCCGAATGCCGAGCTGAGCATCCGTTTAAAGCTGTCGAGATCCGCAGAGGTGTGGACTTCAGCGTTAGATCGGGGGGATAGGGCAGAAAGCCAGGCGGAAGGGCGTATCAGAATGACGCTGCTTGATGCCGAGCGGCAATTGGTTTTTGACGAATTTGCGGCAATCGAGCCCCTGCACGGCGAGCAGACGGTGAAGCTGCTCAAGCATATCGTCTCGCCTCAGCTGTGGAGCGCCGAGCAGCCTTATTTGTACACGCTTTTGCTGAGCCTGCTGGATGCGGAGGCGGCTGTCACCGAGGTCAAGGCCATACGCGTAGGCTTCCGGGATATCCGGATATCCGGCGGCAGCCTGCTGGTCAACGGAAAGGCGATTACGATAAAAGGCGTCAACCGCAATGAATTCAGCCCCGAGTCGGGGGCGGTAACGACGCTTGCAGAAATGCTGGAGGACATCCGGCTCATGAAGCGGCACAATATCAATGCGGTGCGCCTTTCCCACTATCCGAACGATGTCCGTTGGCTGGAGCTCTGCGACCGATACGGCCTGTACGCGATTGCGGAAGCCGATCTGGAGACGCACGGATTCCATTTTATGCAGGATGAGTCATATTTAAGCAACGCGCCGGAATGGCGAGATGCATATCTCGATCGGGCCCGCAAGCTGGTGGAGCGGGACAAAAATCATCCTTCCGTCATAATGTGGTCGCTTGGAAATGAATCTGGCTGCGGGACGAATCACGAGGCGATGGCCGAACTCGTCCGCAGCCTTGACGCCACCCGGCCAATTCACTATGAGCGGGCTTACGAAGCTCCGTTTGTCGATATTGTCAGCAGCATGTACCCTTCCCTGGACATGCTGATCGCCGAGGGCGAAAAGCAGGACGAGAGACCGTATCTCATGGTGGAGTACGGACATGCGATGGGCAATTCAACCGGCAATTTGCTTGAATACTGGGATGCCGTCCATGCGTATCCGCGTTTGCTCGGCGGGCTGATCTGGGAGTGGACGGATATGGGCATTTTGCGGCATACGGAGGAAGGAGAAGCCTGGTACGCGTACGGAGGGGATTTCGGAGACGCTCCGCACAGCGGCCCGTTCTGCATGGACGGACTGCTGTTTGCGGATCGGACGCCGAAAGCGTCCATTCTGGAGTACAAGAAGGTTATTCAGCCTGTCCAAATAAAGCTGATTTCTTATACGGAGAATACGTTTGTGGTTCAATTCGCCAACCGCTACGATTTTCTGGATCTGACCCACTTGCATGGAAGCTGGACGCTGCTGCGCAACGGCGAAAGGCTGCAGTCAGGCGAGCTTGCGCGTCTGTCGGCCCGCGCAGCCGAAACGGAGCAGAAGCAAATAACCTTGGCCCCCATTTCCTTATCCGGCACGGGGGAATACTGGCTGCATATTCGCCTGTCGCTCATGGCGGATAACGCATGGGCGGACGCGGGTCATGAAATCGCTTGGGCGGATCTGCCGCTGGATACCCTGACGGACGGGGGACGGCAGCAGCCAACTGCGTGCGAGAATGAAGACAGCCCGCTCGAACCGCTGCTCGTAACGGAAACACCAGACTGTCTGCTGGCACGCGGCGAGCGAGCCATACTGAGCGTGGATAAACAAACCGGAGAATGGACCGGCTATAGCTATAACGGCACACAGCTGCTCCTCTCAGGCCCGCGCTTGAATGTGTGGCGAGCGCCGCTGGACAACGATGTTCATCTGGCCAAAGAATGGGTGAAGGCCGGCTATGACCGGCTCGAAAGCTCTGTCAGGACGTTCAAGATGCGGCAGGAGCCGGGTGGAGAGCTGCTGATCGAGGTAGAGAGCGCAATCGGAGCGCGGGGAGAACGGCTAGCCTTCCACAGCTCAGTCTGTTACCGAATGGGGAGCGGAGGAAGCTGCACGGTTGAGCTCTCCTTGACGCCGCTTCGCGACGATCTGCCGCCGCTGCCGCGCTTTGGGCTGGAATTGCGGCTGCCGACCGGCTTCGACCGGCTTGATTGGTTCGGCCTCGGGCCTCATGAATGCTATGCGGACCGGAAGGAGAGCGGCAAGCTGGGGGGATATGGCGGTACCGTGCAGGAGCAGTTTGTTCCCTATGAGAAGCCTCAGGATAACGGCAATAAATACGCGGTCCGCTGGTGTACGGTCTCCAGCTCCTGCGGGACGGGACTGCGCGTCACCGCGCCGCAGCCCTTTCAAATGAGCGCGCACCATTACTCGGCTTCGGACATGAGCCGCGCATCCCATGTTCATCAGCTGACCCGGCTAGATGAAACGATACTCAAGCTGGATTCGGCGCAAAGCGGAATCGGCAATCATAGCTGCGGATACGCGCCAACGCTTGAGAAGTACCTGATTCCGGCAGTCAAGATGAGCTTGAGCTTTACGTTAACCCCGATTGGCTAGCCGCAGCCGGCATCGTTATAACGAGGGATAATGCGGGAGCCGCAGTTCGCCGCAAGAGCGGCCTCAAGCTTGAAGAGGATGCTAGGAGGGCTGCCCGCGGGAAGGGCATGACGCCGCCGGATTGTCCATCCTCTGGATAGCGCTGTTGCTAATCGCCATGCCGGATAAAATGCTGCGACAGCGCACCGATTATTAGCGCTGTCGCTTCTTGTATGCTCAGCTTGTCCGTATCGACGACAAGCTCGGGCATGCTTGGGGCTTCGTACGGAGCGGATATGCCCGTAAACTCCGCAAGCTCTCCGCTTCGCGCGCGTCTGTACAGCCCCTTGGGGTCGCGCCGCTCGCACTCCTCAAGCGGACAGCGTACGTACACTTCAATGAAATCTCCCTCCGCGAACATGCCCCTGACCATGCTTCGATCAGCTTGACGGGGAGACAGCAGCGCGGCAATGACAAGCAGTCCGGCTTCGGTCAACAGCTTGGCCGCTTCTCCCGTGCGGCGGATATTTTCCGTTCGGTCCTTGGCCGAGAAGCCCAAATCCCGATTTAATCCGTGTCTGATTACGTCCCCGTCCAAAATGCAGCATTGAACCCCGCGAGCGAACAGCTCCCGCTCGACTGCGGCCGACAAGGTCGATTTGCCCGCTCCGGAAAGCCCCGTCAACCAGACGACACCGCCCCTATGACCGTTGCTTTGTTCCTTCTGCTCGCGCGTTACGCGGCCGTTCAGGCCGTGAAAGGCGGTAGGGGCATGTACAGCCTCAGGCTCGGATGACGTCATGAATGCAACCTCCCAGCTATGTTGGATATGTGAAAGAATGAGCCGGGAGACGCGGAGCTCCCAAGCTCATCTCCTCCCGGCGCGCTGCCGATTAAGCCCGTATGGTGACCCGTGTGCCAATCGGCACCGTGCGCGCCAGTTCAAGCACATCTTCATTGTACATCCGAATGCAGCCGTGCGATACCATGTAGCCGATGGAAGAGGGGTCATTGGTGCCGTGTATGCCATAATGGGGTCTTGACAGGCCCATCCAGAAAACGCCGAACGGCCCGCCGGGGTTAGGCTGCTTATTGATGATGGCGTATTCGCCGACCGGCGTCTGGGTCAACATTCTGCCAATGCCGACAGGAAAGCCGCGTACAACCGTGTTCACGTCAAGCAAATAAAGCTGACGGTCCGACAGATCGACGATGATTCGGTAGGAAGGCATAGCTCACACTCCTTTGCCCTATGTTATGTTGCCGTGCGGGCTACCGCTCCTGCATAGCGCTGCCGGCTTCGTATTTGGGCTTGAACGGCAGGAGGAGCAACGGGACAGCCGGCTAGAGAAAAAGAAGACTTCGAAGCCCTGCAAGCAGGCAATCGAAGTCTTCTTTTTTAGCAAAACGATGTCATATAAGCAGCGATATAAAATCCTGCGGCGATTTAATGTCCTGCATCGCTGTCATCGTTGGTCATTCTCAGCACCTCAAAAAGCTTGAACAGCAGGCTGAGCAGAATGGCTACGACGGTAGCCAGCGCCATGCCGGTAAGCGAGAAATCGCCGAAGGTCAGCTTCACGCCGCTTAATCCGGTTACGAGCACGACGGTAGTCAGGAACAGATTGGTCGGCTTGCTGTAATCGACCTTCGCCTCGACGAGCATGCGCAATCCGGACGCGGCGATTACGCCGAACAGAAGCAGCGATACGCCGCCCATAACCGGCGTCGGGATGCCGGATACGAGCGCGGAGAACTTGCCGGAGAACGAGAGCAGAATCGCAATGACAGCCGCCCCGCCAATAACAAAGGTTGAATAGACCTTCGTAATCGCAAGCACGCCGATATTCTCGCCGTACGTCGTATTCGGAGTGGAGCCGACAAAGCCCGAAACGATCGTCGATACGCCGTTGCCGAGCATCGAGCGATGGAGTCCGGGGTCCTTGGACAGATCCTTTTCAACGATGTTGCCCGTAACGATCAGATGCCCGATATGCTCGGCGATTACGACGAGGGCAGCCGGGGCGATTGCGATAATGGCCGTCCACTCAAACACAGGCGTTGTAAAATGGGGCGACTGGATAATGCCCGCAGCCTTTACGCCGCTGAAATCGGTAAGGCCAAGCGGAAGCGCGATCAGATAGCCGGCCACGATTCCGAACAGAATCGGAATAATTTTCATAAAGCCGCGGAAAAGCACCGAGCCGAAGACGGTGATCAGCAGGGTGATGGTGGACAGGAATACGATCTTTGGCTCCATCGCCCATGTTGCGGCATCCTCCTCCGGATAAGGAATCCAGCCTGCCATGCGGGCAGCGACCGGAATAAGCTCCAAGCCGATAATGGCGACGATTGCGCCCATTGCGGCCGGAGGGAAAACGACGTTGATCCAGCGGGTTCCCGCCACTTGAATAATGAGCGCGACAATGGTGAAGATAACGCCGGCCACGATAAAGCCCCCAAGCGCAGCCGCATAGCCGCCGCCGGCCGTATTCGCGATAACCGCGCCCGCAGGAGCGAGAAACGCGAAGCTGGAGCCCAGATAGGCGGGAATTTTGCCCTGGCACACCCAGAGGTAGAACAATGTCCCGATGCCGTTCATGAGCAGGCAGATCGCGGGATCTACGCCCAGAATGTTGGGGACAAGCACCGTTGACCCGAACATCGCGAACAGATGCTGCAGACTGAGCATAAAGCTTTGCCCGAGCGGGGGTCTCTCATGTACCCCGATTGCTTTTTTGATCATGGAAATTCTCCTTCGCAAGCGTACGCGGCTGTTGCCGTCCTTAGACGGTCAAGAACCGTTTCGCGTAAATATGTAAGCCTGATGCAACCGTTCAACCCGTCCCTTTCATGTAGTTTAAAAATAATGCTTTCTAATAATACCCTTGTCGATTCTACCGACTTGGGACACGCTTGGCAAGCAAATGTTTTAAAAAAACGCGACCAAAGTCCAGGTAGGCCGTATAACTCTCTAATGGAGTTTCTCATAATTCTCAGAAGGGGAGAGATGTTAGTGAGTTTTGATCAGAATCAAGGGCCAGTGGCGGATATTAATACGCGCAGACCACCTGAGTTCAGACCAGAAACGGTGAAAAAATGGGTTATCGGCATTGCAATTGCCATCGTAGTTATCTTTGTAGGCTCCACCTCGTTCTATACGGTGCAGGAGCAGGAACGGGCGGCAATTATTACGCTTGGAAAATATACGGGCGAATCGTCGGCAGGACTTCATTTCAAATTCCCGTATCCGTTCCAGCAGGTTCATATCGTGCCGGCAGAGCTGACTCAACGCATTCATATCGGCTACCGCGTCAACGGCAATACCGAGACGCCGGTTGAAGACGAAGCGATGATGATTACGGGAGACGAGAATATCGTATCCGCGGATGCGGTTGTTCAATGGAAAATTAACAACATTCGCGACTATTTGTTTAATATCAGCAATGCGGAGGAATTTCTGCGCAACGCCGCCAGCTCGTCGATCCGCTCGGTAATCGGCTCGCAGAAGCTCGATTATGCGATAACGGACGGCAAAACGGTCATTCAGGACATGGTGCGTGAGCGCTTGGTCGAGCTGCAAACCAAGTACCAGACCGGGATTCAGATTATCGACATCAAGTTTCAGGACATAGAGCCGCCAAGCGGTCAGGTAGCCGAGGCGTTCCGCGCCGTTACGAATGCCCGCGAGGAGAAGAACACCAAAATCAACAACGCGGCGAAATATGAAAACGACAAGCTTCCTAAGGCGCGCGGCGAAGCGCAAGCTCTGATCGAAAACGCCGAGGCGCAGAAGAAGTCCCGCGTACTTAACGCGCAGGGCGATGTTGCTCAATACAACGCGCTGTTGGGCGAGTATCGGAATAATCCGGACGTAACGCAAAGCCGTCTCATTCTTGAGACGCTTGAGAGAATTTTGCCCGGAGCGAAAATATTTATAACGAATTCGAACAGCGATACGGTAAATTATTTGCCGCTGAACGAGCTGCTGCGAAATAATGCAGGCAGCGGCACATCGACGCAATCGACCGCCCCTCCGGCAACTACGCCGCCGGCGGCTGACAATGCGGAAGGAGGCAGCGCACAATGAAAAGAAAGCAAGTAATAGGCATCGTCATCGGCGTATTGGCGATCATTCTGTTGTCCGGCTCCATGTACGTCGTCAGGGAAGGCGAATATAAGGTTGTGCTTCGATTTGGAGAAGCGATGCGTACGTCCGGCGAGCCGGGCTTGAAGCTCAAGGTTCCGTTTATCGAGAATGTCTCCGCGCTCCCGAAATATCAAATGACTTATGAGAGCACGCCTACAACAATTCTGACGAAGGATCAGAAGCCGATCGTCGTCGATAATTATACGGTTTGGAGAATTACGAACGCCTCGCAATTTTTGAGAACGGTACAGACTGTGAGCGGCGGCGTGCAGCGTCTCGATGAGGCGGTATACAACTCCGTTAGAAGAAAGCTGTCCGAGGTCAATTACGATGCGATTATTAGCGAGAATACGGCACGCGGCAATATTAACGACGAGGTGACAAAGGATGTCATCGCCGCGCTTCAGCGCGACAATTACGGCATTGAGGTAGTAGACGTGCGAATCAAGCGCACCGATTTGCCGGAGGAGAATAAGCAAAGCGTATATAACCGGATGATTTCGGACCGGCAGTCGATTGCCGCTCGTTATTTGTCCGAGGGCGATGAGGAATCGCGCAAAATTACGTCCAAAGCGGACCGCACCGCGACCGAATTGATTGCGCAAGCTCAAGCCGACTCGAAGAAAATTATCGCGGAGGGCGAGCAGGAAGCCGCACAAATCTATAACAGGGCTTACGGCAGCGATCCGCAGTTCTATAATTTCTATCGGACGCTGGAAAGCTACAAAACGACGCTGCAAAACGAGCCGGTTATTATGCTTCCGATCGACTCGCCATATGCGAAAATCTTGCTGGGCAAGTAGTTTGGCCAGATTAAGGGATTCTCATTCTTTTTTAATAAATGGGCTTTCAGCCCCATTGCTGCTAGGTTTTTTCTCTTAGAGGAAGCATTTAGGTAATGTCGAATCTGCTATATTGGACCTACCAAACAGTTGGAGGTCATCATACATGCAGCTTAGAACATTTATCACGAAGGTCGTCATTGTCAGCATGTGCGCTACTACGGGAGTGCTGGGAGCGGAGGCGATTCAGGCTCCGGCCTCAGCGACCGTCGAAGCGGCATCGAAGGCGGACACTGTCATTAGCCTGGCGAAAAGCTACCGGGGAAAAGTTAGCTATGATTACGGTACGCGCAACGCCAGCAAGCTTATTTTTGACTGCTCCTCGTTTACTCAGTTTATTTTTGCCAAAGTAGGCGTGAGCCTGAAATGGGGAACGGCAGTTCAGAAAAAACAAGGCACAGCTGTCAGCAAAAGCAAGCTAGCCAAAGGCGACCTCGTGTTCTTCGATACGATCGGCAGCAACAATCGCGTTATCAACCATGTGGGCATCTACATGGGGAACGGACAATTTATTCACAACACGCCATCCGTTGACGGCATCGCCATCAGCAGCCTGACTTCGGGCTATTGGAGCAAAGCGTATGTCAGCGCACGGAGAGTGCTGTAATCATCTATATCCAGCAGGAATGAAAGGCGTACGTGAGGCATAATGCTTCATGTGCGTCTTTTTTGCAAGATAAGAAATATAGGTTGCCCACTGACATTCGGCTTATATGTCAACGCGAAACGTTAGCTTTGCCGCCAGAGGAGGGTCTCAACCGTTTACGCTTGGTGCGCAGGCATGGATGATCCCGTCGTATGCGAGGATGAGGCGTTATGAAAGGGAGACGCGACTTTTCGGCTATTGACGAAGCGGGTGCATTCGCTCAAAGTGATGGAATAAAGCGTTTTGCCTCTTCATAAAGGGGAGTAAAGGCAGGTGTCGAACGCAATGCGGAAGCTTGTGCTTGTTCTTCTGATGCTGACATTGATGACAGCGTGCGCAAACGGTAAAAAACTGAGTTCGGAACAGCTTCTCGAAAGCTTTAAGGCGGAAGGGATTTCGCTGGTCAAGGCAAGCAAGCAGAAAAATTATTTTGTGCTCAAAGGGAAAAAGTCCGTCACGTATACGCTCGATAACGGCGAGGATGTTGCGGTGTATCTGTTTCGTTCGGAGAAGAAGCGAAAGCAGGGACTCAAGGATTTTAACCGGCAGAAGGCTAAATACGATATGCAGATTCCGGAAATATACGAGGTTGGGGACGCGCTCGTTTTTTATTGGTACAAAGGTGAGACGGGCTCTCCGACGACATACGGCGATCTGATCCGGAAAGCGGTTGATCGGCTGGAGCGGCAGCTCAGTGAGACGGCGCAAGCCGGCTCGTAAGCCATTCAAGGCATACAAGCCGGCTTGTGCGGAAAGCTATACTTCAATTACGACCATCTGATGACAGAGCAGCTTTGGCACCGTATAATGAAGCACGCCGTGCTGGTCCAGCTTGTATGTCAGCTCTTCCATTTGCGGAGCCAGATACACCCTAGCGACTGGATGGGGAAGGCGAATGGCGACTGTCGTATCGTAGATCGGGATAAGGTCCTCGATAACCTCGATGTTCAGACCTCTTCTGACAGGAGAAGCGTAGAGCAAGTGGTGAACATAACGGTTATGTTCAGGCTGCTCCATTAAAGTGACGATGCCCTGGGCGGGCAAGCTTGTGACAAGCGTGCGCTTGTCCCCGAGCAGACGGTCGATGGCATACAGCACAGTCTCTTTAACGGCAAGGCTTCCTTTTTTGGCGTAATCATCGAATACGTTCCACGCGATATAGATGGCATGGGCGCTTTCGACCATTCCCGGGCTGCTGCCATGCAGCGTGCTTGGCGTGTGCTGGTGCGAGCAGAACGCAAAGGCGTCTCTGTTGAAATAAGGATTTTCCCGGCTGCCCAGCACGGTTCCTTTATCTGTCGCTTCAATGGCCTGCCCTTCGGCATAGAAAATAAATGATGCCTCCTGCAGGCTTGGCAAAGGGAAGGACGGATGGAAATAATCGGGCTGATAAGGGTTCGGTCCGATCAGCTTGACGCCAAGCTCCAGCGCGAAAGCCGTCCCCTGCGGATTAAGACCCGAAGCGCCGGTAACGAGCAGCTTGCCGCCTTGCGCTGTATAGGCTTCGAGCCTGGAGGCAAGCGAATGATCAATGGGAATTGAGTCCGGCAGAATGACGAGCGCATACGGAGCCAGCCCGCTTTCCAGATCGACCACGTCAAACAAGTGCTTGCCCTCCAGCAGCATCCGGACGGCGCCGGCGTCGGATTCGCCGGCGGCATTTCCTTCAGCCAGGGCAACCGATTCGACGGACAGCAGCGCGATGTCGGCGACGCTCCTCGTTTGCGTGCACCATGCCTCCTTCTGCTCCACCTCCGCATAAGCCGCTCCAATCAAGCTGTAAGTGGCAGGGTCCATCAGTCCTTCGGGATGAAGCTGGTCGCCGATAGAGCATCTTGCGCCGTTGGCAAGGCTGAGCGCAGCTTCATATCGAAGCGCGTTAGGATGCTTGTAGCCTCCGAATTCCCCCCATGACGTATGAAACTTGCCGGTCATGCCGAGGTAGCTCATGCCAAGGCCTTGCGCATATCTGGCCGATAGCGGAAAGTGATCATAGCCCCAGCCGCCGGTAGGCAGCGATTCCAGCTCCAAGTGCGTATTCATGCAAGCGAGATCGCGTCGTCCGCGAATGATATGCCCGCCGTTGTGGAACACGGGCAGCCCCGGCTTGACGGCATCGACAGTCTCGCGAACTCTGCGCCCGTAATGGGCGTAAGTTCGCTCTCCCAGCTCGCGCACCGCCCGTTTGTCGCGCGGGTCCTTGCCTGCCTCCCTGAGCGCAGCGAGGCAGTGATGGCAATAGCAATCGCGTACGCCAACGATATCGAGGAAAATGCCATCCGCATCATACCCTCTGACCACCTCGTCAATTTGGCGAAGGAGCACATCCAGATAGGGGGTGTTCAAGCAAAATTGGTGATAGCCCGGCTTCAAAAAGCTGTCCGTCCAATTGGTCCGATCGTTCTCATCGCGAATCAGCCACTCGGGATGGCGGCGGGCGAGCTTTTCATCGAGACCTGCAGAAAGATAGACTGGCGTTCGGACGTCGATTTCATGGGCGGCTTCTATCATTGCGCCAAGCAAGTCAAAGTCCAGATGCGGGTGAATGTCGTTGGCGGTGGAAGGGTGATAGGCCCAGCCGTGATGGCATTTGGAGAAAACCGTAATCGAATCCACATGCCCTGCTTGCAGCATGTTCTGAAACTGCCGTTTGTCAAAATGCCGACCGATTCCATGAATCGACTCGGATGTATGGAAATCCAGATGAACCTGACGAAATCGCATGTTGCTTCGCCTCCTGAGCTGAGTGGTCGTCTATAAGAATGGACAATCTGCTTATATTGTAAGCGCTTATATCATGCAGGTGCAGAGCATGAAGCGACTTCGTTTCGCACATTAGCGACCAAATGGGAATAGACCCTTGCGGATAGGGCCATTACAATGAAAGATGAATGGAGGTGCTGGGCAATGAGGACTTGTCTTCAGCTGACGATCCCGCCGCTGCCGCAATTTCTGACCGGGGGCTACTCGGTATGGAAGGCCGGAAGCCGGCATTTTGAACGGAGCTTCGCTGTTTATGATTTAATTTTCGTTCGGTCCGGCGCGTTATTTATGTCCGAGGAAGGCGTGGAATACAGCATCAGAGGCGGTGAAATGCTGCTGCTGGAGCCGGAGCTTGGGCATATCGGTCACCGTCCTTGCGAGGAGGATACGGAAATATTCTGGATTCACTTCAAGCATGGACGGCCGCTTTCAAAGCCTCAGGCCAAGGATATCGTCTGGTCTACCCGTGTCGGAGAAGGCAATGACAGCGATCTTGCGCCGCAGGAGCAGTATCTGCATTTGCCCAAGCATGGGGCGTACGACAGTCAGATGATTGAACCGCTGCTGGAAGAGATTTTACGGCTTCGTACGGAGCTGACGATGGCGCAGGCAATGGACATGCAGGCCTTACTGGCCAAGCTGCTCGCGCAATTGCAGGCTTCTTTAAGGACGGACCGAATAAACAGCCGATCCTATGGTGTGGCTGAGCGGGTTATCGCTTATTTGCAGGCCAATAAAACGGAGCCGTTTGCTGCAGCGCAAATGGCGGCGGAGCTGCATTTCAATGAGGACTATGCCGCCCGCTGCTTGCGCAAGCATACCGGGCTTAGCCCTTTGCAATACCACGGTATGCTGCGCGTGGAGGAGGCCAAGCGGATGCTGCGCCATACGCCGCTGTCGCTTCAGGAAATAGCCGATCGAATGGGCTACGGGGATTACAACTATTTTAGCCGGACGTTTCGCAAGTCGACGGGGCTGACTCCAAGCGCTTACCGCCGTTTCGGGCACGGCTATGCGTAGAGACATGGCGTATATAAGCTATTTAATCATGGCTTAATTGAATCGTCCCGATCAAGGGCTGCCGCCGCAAGCGAGGCAATGGCATCCGATTCCAGCACTTCGAACGACGGCCCTTCCCTGCGTGCAGCCCTAATCATCGCCAAAGCAACGTCAGAGCCTTCAACGGCTCTGTATTTGGCAAGCGGTCCGATCATCAATGCGCCAAGCGGCCGTGCAAGCATGATACCCATTTTCTCGGCGGGCCTGCTCTCTGCGCGTTCCCCTAGCAGCAGGGACGGACGCAGGATGACGAGGCGCGGCAGCCCGAGAGCGGATAAATCGCGTTCCACTTCTCCTTTTACACGGTTATAAAATATTTTTGAGCGCTCGGAGGAGCCCATTGCCGTTACAATAATGAACCGGGCTGAATGAAAGCGCAGGGCGGCACGCCCCAGCTTGACAGGGTAAGTATAGTCAACCCGGCGGAACGCCTCCTGGCTGCCCGCTTTCTTGATCGTCGTGCCAAGCGCGCAAAAAACGTCGGCCCCCTGCATCAGCTCGCCATCCATTTCTTCTTCCAGCCGCTCAAACGAGAGGTGCCGTTCCTCCAGCTTCGCATGGGAAATGCCAAGCTCCCTTCGCACAATGGCAATGACGCGGCTGTATGCGGGATGCTCTAACAGAAGCTGGACGAGCTCACGCCCGACAAGTCCCGTTGCTCCCGCTACGACTGCCGTCAATCCTTGTGGTTTCACCTTATTTCCTGCCATGAACCAGACTCCCTTCAACCCTTTTGGGGCGTAATGCCCCTCTTAGCGGCTTATCCATGTTTTGACACGAACCAGCTTTCTTACTTCTACAGCGGCGGCTTCAAATCCTTTTCCAAGCGCTCCCGCTCATGAAGCTTCAGCCCACGTATCCCTTAAATTTCCGCCGGGCTTGAATAAGGAATCAAGAAGTTGATACAATGTTCTGGTAAATAGCTGGAAAACACCTTTCAAATTTATCGTCGGCCAGAAGCTTGCGCTGCCTGCCCATTATTTTTAAAGGCAGGGAAGGACAACAAAAGCAGTACTAAACATTAATGTATCTGTTGGAGCCAGCGCTGCAGGGCAAGGCCGATGGCATGAGGATTTTCCTCTGTCAAGTGATGGAAGCCCTTACCGATATCGCACAGCGTCAGGTTATGCAGGTGATTTCGGCACCAGTCAAGCTGCGGCTCCCGAACGTTGCAGCCCGGTGTCGCATGGAATAGCAGCTTGGGTATGCCGGTAGAAGTAAGCCAAACATTGCGCGCATCTATCGCTTCGGTTACCTCAGAGGGACTTCCTTCAATCGGGAT
The DNA here is from genome assembly GCF_005222705.1 of Paenibacillus sp. SY21-1. Taxonomy (GTDB): domain Bacteria; phylum Bacillota; class Bacilli; order Paenibacillales; family Paenibacillaceae; genus Pristimantibacillus. The sequence continues at coordinate 114,618 of NZ_STGF01000009.1, forward strand.
TTGGTTCGGAAATACCCACATCGGCTTCCGCTCCTCCGGATTGCGGAAAGGCGCGCGATATTGCTCGTGCTCCTCCGCAGAGAGCTGCCGATTGATAATCGTAGACGTCATTCCTTCAATAAACACGCTGTTGTCTCTCATGAACGTCCAGCCCTCCTTGGGATCGCGGAGCTTCTGAAACAAGGAGTGGGCTTCCGGCGGAGAAAAGTCGGACCAGGTCCTGTTAGGATAAAGCGCCTGCGGCTCAAGCATGGCCACCGCCTTGATCTTGTCCGGATGCCGCAGCGCGTATTGCAAGCCGATCGCCATCCCCCAATCATGTCCGACAAGGACAATGTTGCTAAGCTCCAATTGCTCAATAAATAAAGTCACATAGGCGACATGCTCCTGGAAGGTGTAAGCGATGTCCGGTTTGTCGGAACGGCCCATGCCGATCAAGTCGACGGCAATGCAGCGGTTGGCGTCCTGAACGTAGGGAATGATGTTGCGAAACGTATAAGACCAGGTAGGATTGCCATGTAGAAATAGGACAGGCTCGCCATTTCCTTGGTCGATGTAATGCATGCGGTGGTTGTTCACCTCCATGTAACGCGAGTCAAACGGATATTCCTTGCCGATAGTGTCAGGCTCAAGATTGAACATTTGTTTAGAAGCATCTCCTTTGTCTACGGGTTCGCGCTTAACCAATGTAGCATCGTGCTCCAAGTTTTTCATTGTACAAATGCGACAATTTCGGCCGCTTATCGAGCCAGTGCTTCGTGCGCCTCAGTGGTAGAGCTGTTGTTCGGACGGGGAATCATGGGGGTCGCCAAAAGCTTTATTAAGCTCCGTCTGGGCTTCGCAGCTGAAAAACGATTCCGGGCCGCAGCCCGCGAATGCTTTAAAAGCCTTGGCGAAATGAGCATGATCCGTATAGCCGCATGCTTGAACGATGTCCAGATAGCTGTAACCGGCATGACGCAGCGAGATGGCATGCTGAAACCGAACGATATTTGCAAACTGTTTGGGAGAGGCTCCGACCAGCACATTGAAGCTCCTTTGCAGCGTGCGCTGGCTTACATACAATTGTGCTGCCAACCGTTCAACGGAGAGCGCTCCGCGTTCAGTCGATATTAGCCGGATGGCTTCCGAAATCCAGTGCCTTTCCTCTCGATCGCTTCGCAGTGAAGCGAGCAAAAACTGTTGGACAAGGCTGACGCGCTCATTCGCACTGCTCGCATTGCCCAGCTTTTCTTCCAGTTCGCGGACGCTTGGGGCATGGAATACAAGCTCCAGAGGCACATCCGCATTATGGAATTCGAACAGGGGATACGGCGTGAAGTGCGACAAGCCGTGAGGCTTGAAGATGATAATAATCGTCCCGATCGCACCGGTGCTGACATACTCTTTTACCGTGCTATGAATGCCTGTAATGCCGCTTGAGCCCATGGACACCGCTTCCTGATTTTCTATTTTACGCATAGGCTTTCCGTATTGAAAACCGATAATTGTCATGGAGGTGGGCAGGACCTTAACCGGATTGCGATTGGCATAATTAATAGAATTCCATTCCTCCTGAACCATTATGCCTGCAATAAAAGGCTGTAAAGCGGGCAGGGGCGGGAACTGTTGTACAAACATGTAGCACCTCTTTTCGACCGAACTGCTTGCCTGCGAGCATCGATTCGTTGTATAACCCTTATTATACGTAAAGGACGATTCAGATAAAGAGAGGATGTTCCCTTATGAATAGTTTTCCTATTCTTGAGACTGAGCGTTTAAGGCTGAGAGAGCTGCAGCATGAGGATGCGGAGGAGCTATACCTTAACTTTTCCAAGGATGAAGTGACTGAATATTATGACTTGGACAGCTTTACGAAACGGACTCAAGCGGAAAGCCTGATCAAAATGTGGAAGGAGAAGTATTTGACTGGCCAAAGCATCAGGTGGGGAATCGCATTAAAAAATGAGGAGCGAATCATTGGCACTTGCGGGTTTCATAACTGGTCAAAAAAACATGCGAGAGCCGAAATCGGCTATGAGCTGTCTCCTCAGCATTGGCGCAATGGCATAATGACGGAAGCGCTACGCTCGGTAATCGGCTATGGATTCGGCGAGCTTGAATTGAATCGAATAGGTGCGCTGATAGCTCCTGACAACACGGGCTCCAGGAGACTGCTGAAAAAGTTGGAGTTTAACGAAGAGGGAAGGCTTAACGAGTACTATTGCAAAAAAGAAAAGTTTATAGACGTGATCTGCTTTTCTCGGTTACAGAGGAAATGAAGGGATTATTCGTTGCGCTGATCACATGCGTTATGCTGGGCTTGTGCTCGTGCCAAAAAGCCGATGAACAGAAGGTTGATAAGGAAACGATTGAAGCTTTTATGACAGAAACCGTTGAACAAATAGCGGGGGTGTACGAGACAACCGGGTATAAAAAGGTAAATGCAATCACAACCGTAAAGGAAACCAAGCATGTGTTGTATACGCGAGTTCAAGCGATTGAAGATTACTTTGATGACGAGGGAACCTATTTGAAAACCGTAGTTATGGATGAATGGGCGGAAAAGGCCAAGCTGCTGCGGACAACAGACGGGAATACAGCAAGCACGGAAATGAAGGGGCCTTTGACCATTCATCTCCCTGATGCCCGTTCCGAAATGTCCATCAAAAATTTAAGCGAGCAGGAGCAGGCAGAGACGAAGGCGCACATTCTCGAATGGACCAGCCAAATCGATCGCGACTGATATCGTTCTACCTGTCGGCGTTCCTCCAAAAGGATGAACATGAGTAAGACATCCCGGCGTTCAAGGGGCTAGCCTGACGTCAGGTCAAGCTCAAGATACCATTGATAATGGCCTTTGGCCGGCATGACGGCTGCCATGCTTCGTCCGATTGCATCGCCCAAATGATCGAGGAATCCGGTCGCAGGCTCCAAGGCAACGTGGTAGTGTCCTGAATAACCGCCGTAATTGGCCCAAATAGCCAGATACGGCACCTGTTCTTTGGGAAAATGCATCGTCAGCTGTTCTTTGCTTGCGGGATCGCGGAGAGCAGCCCATCCCTCAGGCAAATCCCCGACAAAATAAAACTTCTCGGCCACGGCCGCGCTTTTTGCTTGCGCGACATCAAGTCGAATATTCATATGTTCGTCCAGAGGAGCAGGCCACTTTCTTACTGTTCCTCTTTTCCCGAGCCTGTCCTGATGCGAATAGGAGACGGCAATTTGATCGAGCCCTGCAGGAACCGCGATTTCCATTCCTTCATGAATACGGAACAGCGGGTGGGCGGCCCAAAGAAACGGAAGCGGGTGCGAGCTTACATTGCAAGCCGTATAATCGATTCGTAGTCGTCCGCTCCGGGTAAAAGAGTAGGTTTTGTCTAATTCGAAGGGAAGCCGCACGCCTTGCACGGTGCAGAGCAGTTTGCCGTCTGAATGAACGGCTTGCCAAGGCAGCGACCATACCTCCCCGTGGTCGGGCAGCTCGACACCTTTCCAAGGAACATCGGGAAAAACGCAGCTGTCGACGGTTGGAAACATTTCATCCCAGCCGGTTCCATCTCCCGATGCGAAGGAGCTGGCGTACCCTTTGTTGCCCAGCGGCAAGCCGGTATGCGAAAGCCACTCTCGTCCTGTAGGCACATGGAGCAAGGAAATCACTTTGCTTCCCAAAGCGGGAATAACGGTTAATGCGATGGTTCCGTTGCTGCCGGTCCACGCCGGATAGCCTTCAACCTCTGTTTTTGTCCAAAATGCTTGGCTCATGTCCTGTATGTCCCTTCTCCCTGTCATTTGCGAAATCCTCCGAATTCAAATCAATCGTACGAAAATTCCAGTCTTGCAGCCATGTACGATCATAAGATAGCGATGGACTATTTTCGGAACCTTGGGGACCTGAATGCTTGTGTGCCGGTTTTCAAGCGAGTCTTGCTCCGTTACTCCGCCAATATTGGCTGGGCATCGGCTTGGCAGCGGTTAAGGTACTACAAAAACATGGTACTATGTAGAGCCATTCAGCCATTGTATAGTTATAGCACCGGCAATAACTGGAGTCCTGCGGGACAATAGAAAGGTGAAGATGCAGGTGAATGCGATGGCTGAAAAAAGGCAGGAGCTGCTGGCTAAAGCGGAAATATTGCGCTCATATGAGCTTGCCGGCTATCAGACTGCTTATTTTCTGTTGGAAAATCAAACATTGGCCGAGCAAGCGGCATTGGAAGCCCTCAAGGAATTGTTGAACGACCCCGAGTTTTTTCTCCTCTCTGCTGCCATTCAGCAGCAAAAAGCCAAACAAACCTTTATTCGTCACGCCCTGCGGACCAAAGCGGAGAGCTGCGGCCTGGCCGTCTAAACGCCCGAATCGTATTTTTGTAGCCCCACGGCACCTGTCCAAAATCTAGCACTTCTTCTCTCATAGCATACATAGAGGTGAGGATGTGAATAAGAAAGGGTATGCTAGCAGAGCCATAAGAGGGAAGCTGCGCGTCTGCCGCTATATGCTGGCAAACGGGAATTTGAGAAAGCTCGTTCCGCGAACGATGGCATTCAGCCGACACAATCTGGAGCTGATGGCCGGGGATTATGAAGCGGTCTATATCAAGCCGGATATCGGCTCGCTGGGCAAGGGAATTAGCCGGTTGAGGAAGACGGAGTCAGCCTTCGAGCTGACGCAAATGCTGGGAAGGCAGCAAGTGTCCGGCCATTATGCGACCGTTCACGAGGCATACGATGAAATTAAGAAGCACAAGCGCTCCAAGCTCATTATTCAAAAAGCGATTCAGCTGGATCAGGTGGGCGAGCGTTCGTACGATATACGGGCCATGGTGCAGCGAAAGCCAGGCGGAGCCTGGACCGTTACGGGATTTATGGTGAAGGTGGGCGGCAAAGGGAAAATCGTCACCAACTATCACCAGGGCGGAGAAATTTGGACCTTGGGCGAGCTTGCCAGACAGCAAGGGCTGTCCAAGGAAGCGACCGATCAGCGGTTAGCGAAGCTGCGTCATACCGCTGTCGCCATCGCCCGGGCTCTTTCCGCGCGACGTTCCGGCATGCACGAGATGGGCATTGATTTTGCCTATGACCAGAAAAGTCATTTATGGGTGCTGGAGGTGAATTCGAACCATCCCCAGTTTCATCCGCTTCGAACGCTGAACCCGCCCGTTTATTGGAAAATGATGCGCTTTGCGGCGAGCTACGGGAGAAGAAGGGCGAAGTAAGCCATTTTTTCTCAATGTAATAAAACATAACATAAGTGTTGACAGAATCCAGTTACCCCGTCTATAATTCGACTTAACGTTAGGTTATATAACAGTCGAATAAAGGTTCCCGCCGTATCGGTGGATGGGGAACGATAAGCGGTCTAGGGTTCCGTTAACGGTATGCAGCAGCATTATGCAGAAGTTAAGTCTGGTCCAAGAGACGGCGTATAAATTCTGTGCGATGTACGGGATTTATATAACACGGAAGGATAAAAGCCTGGGAGACTACTCTCCCTGGCTTTTTCTTTTTTTGAACTTATAGATGCTGCGACTAAAAAAGCTGACAGGAGTGGGGAATATGAAAAAAATGCTAAAAACTGCGCTGCTTGCGCTGCTCGCGGTGTCGATGCTCGGGATTGCCGCATGCTCGGGAACGGCTAAAGACGGAAATGGAGGCGCAGCGGGCGACCCGGTTACCATTGCGCTAAGTCCGTGGCCAGGCTGGTATATGTGGTATCTGGTTGAGGAAAAGGGCTTTTTTGAAAAGCATGGCGTTGATGTCAAGCTGGAGTTTTTCCCGGTATACAGCGATTCTTTGCAAGCCATGGCGGCGGGCAAGGTAGATGCGAACAGCCAGACGCTCAGCGACACGCTTGCCCCGCTCTCCAAAGGCATTGGGCTCAAGGCGGTTTTGGTTAATGACAACTCCTACGGCGGCGATGCCATCGTAAGCAAACCCGAATTTAACACGATTCAGGATTTAAAGGGCAAAACGGTAGCGACAGAGCTTGGCACCGTCGATCATCTGCTGCTGCTTACCGCGCTGGCCGAGAATGGAATGGAAGAATCGGATATCAAATATGTGAATATGACGGTCAACGATGCGGGTCCGGCGTTTATATCCGGCAACACGGACGCCTCGGTGCTGTGGGAGCCGTTTCAGACAAAAGCGGTGAAGGAGGGCAAGGGCAAGGTACTGTTCTCGTCGAAGGATACGCCTGGTCTCATTCCCGATCTGCTTGTGTTCCGTGAGGCGGTTGTCAAAAATCGGCCGGAGGATGTGCAAAAAATTGTCGATGCCTGGTTCGAAGCGTTAGCCTGGTTCGAGGAGAACAAGGAGGAAGGAATCAAGCTGCTTGCCGAGAAGGCGGAGACGACGCCGGAGGATTTCAAGCTTGGCTTGGATAGCATCAAGCTGTTTGACGTGGAGGACAATGTCAAGGCATTCGAGGCTCGCGACGACTATACCTCGCTTAGCTACACAGGGAAAACGACGGCTGATTTTCTGCTTAAATTGGGCATGGTCAGCAAGCTCGACAACATAGATGCGCTGCTGGAGCCGCAGTTTGTCATTCAAAACGCAGGGAAGTGATGAGGGATGGCTACACCGCTGAGAAAAAAACCGCATACGTTTCAAATTTTCAAAGAGATATCTCCCCGCGCTTTCGCCTGGACCTCGGCCAGCTCGTTTGTGCTGCTGCTTGGCGTATGGTCGCTGCTAAGCTACATGGAGCTAGTCAATCCGGTATTTTTGCCTAAGCCGCATGATGTGCTCATCAAGCTGGTGCTGAACTTGGGGAGTCCGGCTTATTGGGAGCATATCGGCATCAGCGTCTTCCGCGTGACCGGCGGCTTTCTGCTCGCTTGCGTCGTTGCGATTCCGCTTGGCATTTTTGCAGGTACGTTTAAGTTCGGAGAAGCTTTTGTAGAGCCGCCGATGGAGTTTATCCGGTATATGCCTGCGGTTGCGTTTATTCCGCTAATTATGGTGTGGGCCGGTATCGGGGAATGGGCGAAAATATTGCTTATTTTTATCGGCTGCTTCTTCCAGCTTGTGCTGATGGTTGCCGATTTGACCCGGCGGGTATCCCATGACCTGCTCCACGCATCATTTACGCTTGGCGCATCGCGCTGGAAGGCGATCGAAACGGTGCTTATTCCGGCAATTCAGCCGCAGTTGATGAATACGATGCGCCTTATTCTGGGCTGGGCGTGGACCTATCTCGTCGTAGCCGAGCTGGTTGCCGTCAGCAGCGGCCTTGGCTTCCAGATCATGAAAGCACAACGGTTTTTGAATACGGACGAAATTTTTGTCGGCATTATCGTAATAGGCCTGCTTGGATTGATCAGTGATCGAATATTCGCTTTTCTAAACAAACGGCTGTTTCCTTGGGTTTGAATTTCCACGCAACCATCACACATGTTAGGTTATATGACATTATGGTTGACAAAGCGACAGCGAGTAATTAAACTGATTACATGTTAGGTAAGTTGACATTTGAATATCGGTTCGCCTGAGCATTGGCGGGCAAAAGCGCTGTCTAGGGTTCCGCAGGAATCCGGCCGACGATCGCTCTAAGCTGAAGAAGCGGGAGCCGTCCGGCGGGTACTGGTCTGGTCCGAGAGACGGCATACGAACGGATCGGCGACTGCCGATGACAAACGTTCGTAGGACACGGAAGGACAAAAGCCTGGGAGATTTTCTCCCGGGCTTTCTTTTTTTTAAAAAGATAAGTATGTATAGGTTTCACATTCGTAATCGGGTTCTATTTCAATGCGAAACGTTAGCTTGGCCGGCAGGAGCTTTCATCTTCAACGACTACTAAGGAGGAATTCGATATGAGCAGCATTTGGAGCACGACGATACGTCCGGGAGGGAAATGGTCGGGAGCGGTCAGCCGCGGAAAATTGTTGAAATTTACAGCGCTGGAGGGCGGAGCGAATATTTCCTTGCTCCTGTATAACGCCAAGGATTTGACGGAGCGCTACAATATGCCGGATACGCTGAAGGCGCAGCACACCTCTCATTTGACCAAAGGCCATGTGCTTATGAGCGATAACGGCCGGGTGCTTGCCAGCATTGTCGAGGATTCGCTTGGCTGGCATGATCCGCTGTGCGGCTATTCCTCCCGTCAGGCGACTGACCGGAAGTACGGGACGACCCGTTATCAGGAGCTTCGCAACGACTGGCTGCGGAGCGGACAGGAGAATTTGACGGTAGAGCTGGTCCGCTGCGGGCTAGGCGTCAAGGATTTTGCGCCTGTCGTGAACCTGTTCTCGAAGGTGTATTGCGATGAGCGAGGCGTGATGCATTTTACGCCGGGACATTGCGAGGCCGGCGCTACCGTGACGCTCAGAACGGATATGGAGGTGCTGGTCGTCTTGTCGAATACGCCCAATCCGCTTGACCCAAGCGAACGCTACCCGTCCGTGCCTGTGAAGCTGGAGGTGCTGGAGGCGCCGCCTGTCCCGGAGGATGATTACTGCATGAACTATCGGCCGGAGAACAAACGCGCCTTTGAAAATAACGATGACTATTACAAGCTGCTCGGCATATAGCACGGAATCCGAAACGAACCTACAGGAGGAATCGATATGACGGTATTTAATCGGGTAGAGAGCAAGCGAAGGGCGGAGGACGCCATTTATGACTTCGTAATCGGGGCGGGCGATGGCTGGATGCGCAAGCTGGAGGCCGGACAGGTGCTACGCATCGTCGATCTGGAAGGGAATCAGGCTGCGGATACGCTGTTCTATGATGCCGAGCAGCCGGAGGACCATTATAGCGCCGTGGCTACGATTGCGGCGCAAGGCAATATCTATTTGACGGCCGGCTCGACGCTGCTCGCGGAATCGGGCAAGGAGCTGCTGAAAATAGTGGCCGATACCTGTGGACGCCATGATACGGTCGGCGGCTCATGCTCGGCGCAAAGCAACACCGTGCGCTACGCGCACGAAAAGCTGCATATGCACAATTGCCGGGATACGTTCATGCTGCAGCTGGCTCAATATGGCGATGATCGCTATACGAAGCGCGATTTGGCGCCAAACATCAACTTTTTTATGAATGTGCCGGTGACGCCGGAGGGCGGGCTGCAGTTTGCGGATGGAGTATCGTCGCCGGGCGCTTATGTGGAGCTTCAGGCTCTCACCGCCACAACGGCATTGATCAGCAATTGCCCGCAGCTTAACAATCCTTGCAATGCCTACAATCCGACGCCGGTACGCGTACTGATCTGGGATCGCTAGAGCGGGAAAAGGACGGCGGAGGGATAAGACGTTAGAGCAGGAGCTTTTGACCCGATACCGATATGCGGGCCTGAATACATTCGAATGACAATGCGAGGAGTGGTCATCATGTTCACCAAAATATTAATTGCCAATCGCGGCGCGATTGCCGTACGCATCGAGCGTACGCTGCGGAAGCTGGGCATCGCTTCGGTGGCCGTCTATACAAAAGCCGATCAGGACAGCCGTCATGTGGATGAAGCCGACGAGGCGGTGCTGATCGGGGACGGCCCTGCGAAGGAAAGCTATTTGAATGCGGAGCTGATTCTGCAAATTGCGCGGGAAACCGGAGCGCAGGCCATTCATCCGGGCTATGGCTTTTTAAGCGAAAATGCAGATTTTGCCCGCGCCTGCCGCGAGCAAGGCATTGTTTTTATCGGACCTACTCCCGAGCAGATGGAAATGTTCGGCTTAAAGCATTCGGCCCGCGAGCTTGCGGAGCGAGCGGGTGTGCCGCTGCTTCCCGGAACGTCGCTAATATCGGAGCTTAACGAAGCGCTGGAGCAAGCCGAGGGTATCGGGTATCCGGTCATATTGAAAAGCACGGCCGGCGGCGGCGGCATCGGCATGCGCGTCTGCTCGGATGCGGATTCGCTGCGCGCGGCCTATGACGGAGTCAAGCATTTGGCGGAAACGAACTTTAAAAATGGAGGTTTGTTTCTGGAGAAGTATATCGCCAGAGCGAGGCATGTCGAGGTGCAAATTTTTGGCAACGACAGCGGAGAGGTTGTTGCGCTTGGCGAACGAGATTGCTCGATCCAGCGTCGCAACCAGAAGGTTATCGAAGAAAGCCCTGCGCCCGGACTGACCGAGGAGGTGCGCGAAGCGATGTACGAAGCATCGCGCAGGCTTGCGGCAGAGGCGGGCTACCGCAGTGCGGGCACGGTCGAATATTTGTACGATCCGGCGACGGAGGAGTTTTATTTTCTCGAGGTGAATACGCGCCTTCAGGTTGAGCATGGCGTTACCGAAGAGGTGCTGGACATCGATTTGGTGGAATGGATGGTGCTGGAGGCGGCGGGCAAGCTGGAGGGCTTGCAGGCGCGCGTCAAACGGCCGGCTGGACACAGCATTCAGGCTCGTATTTATGCAGAGGATTGCCTGATGAACTTCAGGCCAAGCGCGGGTCAACTGGACAGCGCCGTATTCTCGAAGCATGCGCGCAATGAATCGTGGGTTCGCGACGGGATGACGATTACTACGCTGTACGACCCGATGCTTGCCAAAATCATCGTGCATGGCGACAGCCGCGAGTCGGCAATCGGGAAGCTGATTCAAGCGCTGTCCGAAACGCGAATGTACGGCCTTACGACGAATCTCCAATATTTGCAGGCGCTTCTGCGCGAGGAGGAGGTCGTGAGCGGCCATGTGTACACGCAGCTGCTGAACGGCTTCGAGCCCGAGGAGCTTGCGCTTGAGGTTGTGGACGGCGGCGTGCAAACGACGGTGCAGGACTGGCCGGGTCGCGTCGGGCATTGGGATGTCGGCGTGCCGCCATGCGGACCGATGGACCCATACTCGTTCCGTATCGGCAACAAGCTGCTTGGCAATGCGGACGATGCGGCCGGGCTGGAGCTTACGCTGCGCGGAGGAGCCTATAAATTCCGCACGGCTCTGAGGTTTGTCCTGACCGGGGCGGATATGCAGGCGACGCTGGACGGCAAAGCGGTGAGCCTGTACGAGGTCATCGATGCGCAGCGGGGACAGGTGCTCAGCTTCGGCGAGGCGCAGGCCGGCTTGCGCAGCTACCTGCTTGTTGCGGGCGGCTTCGATATGCCGCGTATTCTTGGCAGCGCAGCAACCTTTACGCTGGGCGGCTTCGGCGGGCACGGCGGCCGCGCGCTGCGCGCAGGCGATGTGCTTGGCGTTAACGCGAGCGAAGCCGGAGCTGCTTCCCCTTCCGAGGAGCGGAGCGCCGGAGCAGATCTAGCGGGAGAGAAGGCAGGCGCATGGGAGCTTGAACGAGGCGGACTGGAGTCGGCGGCTTCCGAGGAGAGTGCGGAAGCGGCGATGACGAAGGGGAACGCTTCGATAGTTCGCTCGCAAACGGCGGCATCCGAGCACCTATCGGGGAGTTATGCGCTTCCTGAAGCGGCGCGTCCGGCTATGACAAGAGAATGGACGATCGGCGTTATCCCGGGACCGCATTGCACGGCCGAATTTCTGCAGCCGGAGTATCTGCAGCAGCTGTCCGAGACGACCTTTGAGGTGCATTTCAACAGCTCCCGCACCGGCGTTCGCCTAATCGGTCCCGCACCGCTCTGGACGAGGGAGGATGGCGGAGAGGCAGGACTTCACCCTTCGAACATTCATGATAATGCCTATGCGGTCGGTACGCTGGATTTAACCGGAGACATGCCGATTCTGCTCGGACCGGACGGCCCGAGTCTTGGCGGCTTTGTCTGCCCGGTAACGACGGCGTCCGCGCAATTCTGGAAGCTAGGCCAGCTGCATCCGGGCGACAAGGTCCGCTTTCAGCTGCTCACGCTGGACGAGGCGGATGCGCTGCGCGATGCGCAGGAGCGCCAGCTTGCTGCGATTGGAGCCGCCGTGAAGGAAGGCGTATTGCATACGCTGGCGGAGCGTCCGTCGCCTGCGGCGGAGCAGCATGCCGTCGCGTCCTTGAGCCGGGCTGTCGAATTGCCGGTCGGCGGGCCTGCGAGCGCCTCCGGCTCCATTGCCGACGACAAGGCGGAGTCGCTGCGTGAACGGCTGGCAGCGCCGCAGCTTCCGGCAGCATCGAGTCCGCTTTCCGCCGAGTATCCGCTGCTGGTTCGCGAAACCGAAGGCCGGCGTTTTCCGATCAACATTCGCTGCAGCGGCGACGAGAATTTGCTGGTGGAATACGGCGAGCTGGAGCTGGATTTGCTGCTCCGTTTCCAGGCGCACGCGCTGATGGAAGCCATACGTGCGGATGGCGCAATTCCGGTGCTGGACTTGACGCCGGGCATCCGTTCGCTTCAAGTGCATATCGACCGCTCCAAAACGACGGTAAGCGAGGCGTGCGCCCGCATTCTGGAGCTTGACAGCTCGCTGCCGCCGCTGGAGTCGATTCGGGTTCCGTCCCGGATCGTTCGGCTTCCGCTTTCCTGGGACGATCCCGCCACACAGCTGGCTATCGATCGTTACCAGCAGACCGTTCGTCCGGACGCGCCTTGGTGCCCAAGCAATATTGAATTTATTCGCCGCATCAACGGGCTGGACAGCGTAGAAGACGTACGCCGAATCGTATACGACGCCAACTACCTGGTGCTTGGGCTTGGCGATGTGTACCTGGGAGCCCCGGTAGCTACGCCGGTTGATCCGAGACATCGGCTTGTAACGACCAAATACAATCCGGCCCGCACCTGGACGCCGGAAAATGCGGTCGGCATCGGCGGCGCGTATATGTGCGTATACGGCATGGAGGGGCCGGGCGGCTACCAATTTGTCGGACGCACGATTCAGATGTGGAATCGACTGCGCAGCACGGAAAGCTTTAAGCCGGGCAAGCCGTGGCTGCTGCGCTTTTTTGACCAGATTCAATTTTATCCGGTCGAGGCGGATGAGCTGCTGCAGCTAAGGGAGGATTTCCTGCGCGGCAGGTATGAGGCGGATATTACCGAGACTACCTTTGATCTGGGAGAGTATCTCGCGTTCCTCGACTCGATCCGCGACAGCGCCGCTTCATTCAAGCAAACTCAGCAGTCGGCCTTTCAGGCGGAGCGCGAAAGCTGGAAGGAGCTTGGCTTGGCTGAATATGTGGCCGAGCATGAGCCGGCCCGCGCAGACAGCGAGGAGGAGCTCGCAGAGGGCGTGGCTGCGGTCAGATGCACGATGCCGGGCAGCGTGTGGAAGGCGCTTGTGCAGCCGGGCGATCAAGTGAAAAAGGGAGATACGCTCATTATCGTGGAAAGCATGAAAATGGAGTTTTCCCAGCTGGCTTCCTGCGACGGAGTCGTGGCTTCCGTGCATGTGGCGCCGGGAGATCAGGTGCACAACGGCCAGTTAATAGTCGGAATTGCGGAATAGGAGGGAACGGAAATGGAGACGGGCTATGTGAGCATACCGTTGGAGCTGGATATGAAGTGGTTGCGCGAGCGTTATGAGGACGGGACGTTGACGCCTGAGAAGGTTATGGATGAAATCGTGCGGCGCGCCGAAAAGGGCAGGGAGAACGCGGTCTGGATTACTCCTCCTTCTATCGCGGCCATTAAGCCATATTTGGAAAGGCTGCGGGGGCTTAGGCTGGCGGACGCTCCTCTATGGGGCATCCCCTTCGCGGTGAAGGACAACATTGATTTGGCCGGCGTGCCGACGACGGCGGGCTGCGAGGCGTTCGCCTATGTGCCCGCTGAGCACGCTACCGTCGTTGCGAGGCTAATCGAAGCGGGAGCGATTCCCGTAGGCAAAACCAATCTCGATCAATTCGCTACCGGGCTTGTGGGCGTCAGAAGCCCATATGGAGAAACCCGCAACTCGCTGCGTCCGGAATTGATTAGCGGCGGCTCCAGCTCCGGCTCTGCGGTGTCCGTCGCTCTGGGGATGGCTGCCTTCTCGCTCGGAACGGATACGGCGGGCTCCGGCCGGGTGCCGGCTGCGCTCAATGGACTGGTAGGCTACAAGCCGAGTCTTGGAGCCTGGCCGGTCAAAGGCGTCGTGCCGGCCTGCGCCAGCCTCGACTGCGTAACCGTATTCGCAGGCTGTCTGGACGATGCGCTGCTGGTGGATTCAATTGCGCGCGGCGTGGATGCGGCAGACCCGTGGTCGCGCTCCATCGTCCGTCAGGAGCCGGCGCTGCCAACCAAGGTGCTGGTTCCCGCAGGCGAGCTTGCCTTTTACGGTCCTTTTGCCGATGAATACCGGGCGGCGTGGAAGGCGGCGATTCAACGTCTGGAGCAGCAGGACATCCCGCTCGAATACGTGGACGCGAGCTTGTTTGAGGAAACCGCCGCTTTATTGTACGGCGGACCGCTGGTTGCGGAGCGTTGGGCGGGGCTTGGGGCGTTTATTGAGGAGCATCCCGGCGTAACCTTCCCGGTGACGGAAACGGTTCTCAGGTCGGGCGCGGCGTCCGAATACGATGCGGCGGCCTTGTTCAAGGCGATGCACAAGCTGCAAGGTTATAAGCGGGAGGCTGGAAAGCTGCTTGAGGACGCGGTGCTGGTTATGCCTACCTGCGGAGGAACCTGGACGCGTGAGCAGGTAAGGCAGGACCCGATCGCGGCCAATAGCGATATGGGGCGGTATACGAATCATTGCAACCTGCTTGATCTGTGCGCGGTGGCCATCCCGGCGGGAGAAGCGGCGGAGCGGCTCCCGTTCGGAATCACGCTGTTTGCGCTTGCGCCCAATGAGCATTTGATCGCCGGAGCGGCAGTCGGACTTTCCGAGCGGAAGGGCGCGGAGGTGTCTGCGCTAGCGCTGAACAGCGTACCGCCGCTTCCGACAGACGGATACGTTACGGTAGCCGTATGCGGCCTTCACATGCGGGGATTCCCGCTGGAGCGGCAGATGCAAGGCTTCCGGGCGCGCTTTGTCGGCGAAGCCAAGTCGGCTCCCTGCTATAAGCTGGTGAAGCTGCCTACCGTTCCGGCCAAGCCCGGCATGATTCGCCAGGAGTACGGCGGATCATCGATTGAGCTGGAGCTGTGGGAGCTGACGACCGCCGCATTCGGCGCCTTCACCTCGCTTATTCCGGCGCCGCTCGGCATAGGCAAGGTCGAGCTGGACGACGGCCGCGTGGTATCGGGCTTCGTATGCGAATCCTATGCCTCTATCGTCGCCGAGGATATTACGGAATACGGCGGCTGGCGCTACGTACCGGCTGATCTGTAGCGGTAGCGAACAGCTGCTCCCGGCGCGGGCCGACGGATATGCTCCCGATTCGCACGCCCGCAGCCTTCTCGATATAGTTGACGTAGCCCTGGGCAGCGGGAGGCAGCTCCTCGAACGAGGCGGCCGACGAGATATCGCAGCACCAGCCTGGAAGGGTTTCGATCACTGGCTTGACCCGATCAAGCCGGCTGGTAGCGGGAAAGTAGTCAAGGAGCTTGCCGTCCAGCTCATAGCCGGTGCAGACCGGTATGCGCTCCAGATAACCGAGCACATCCAGATTCGTAAGGGCGATCTCGGTGGCGCCTTGTATGGCGCAGCCGTAGCGAATCGCCGGCGCATCGAACCAGCCCACCCTGCGGGGCCTTCCCGTAAGCGCGCCGTATTCTCCGGAGTCCCCTCCGCGTCTGCGGAGCTCGTCGCCCTCCTTCCCGTTCAGTTCGACGGGGAACGGCCCAGCGCCGACGCAAGAGGAGTAAGCTTTGACTACGGCGATAATACGCTCGATGGCGTAAGGCGGGATGCCTGCGCCTACTGCGGCAAAGCCGGCCAGCGTAGAGGATGAGGTCGAGTACGGATAAATGCCGTGGTCGGGGTCGCGCAGCGCGCCAAGCTGTCCTTCCAGCAGGATGGCATCTCCCCGCATGCGGGCTTCGCGCAGCAAGGCCCCGGTATCGCATAGAAACGGGCGGAGCTTCTGCCCCAGCTCCAGCCATTGCGGCAGCAGATTTGCTGCCGCAATGGGCGCGCAATGGTAGAGGTGGTTAAAAAGCACATTTTTGGCCGTTATGGAGCGCTCCAGCCGATGAAGCAGCCGTTCTCCGTCAAGGAGATCGGCTGTTTGTATGCCAAGCTTTGCGTATTTATCCGCGTAAAAAGGCGCAATGCCTCTTTTGGTTGAGCCAAAGCCATCAGCTCCGAGCCGCTCCTCTTCCAGCTCATCCAGCAGTCTGTGAACAGGCAAAACGATTTGAGCGCGATCGGAAATGCGCAGCCGCGGAGCCGGCACGCCTGCCGCAGCAAGATTGTCGTATTCCTTCAGCAGCATGTCGACGTCAAGGGCGGCGCCCGGCCCGATCACATTGGTTACATGCGGGTAAAACACGCCGGAAGGCAGCATGTGAAGCGCAAACTTCCCATATTCGTTTATAATTGTATGGCCGGCATTGCTGCCGCCTTGAAACCGGACGACATACGCGGCGTCCGCAGCCAGCGCGTCCGTCATTTTGCCTTTTCCTTCATCTCCCCAGCTTGCCCCTACAATCGCGGTTACCGTCATAACAATCAACCTCCATCATTGATTTGCCTTGCAACGCTCATTATAATGAAGATAAAAGCATAAATAAATTTCATATAAATAATATCAATTATAAGCAGAGGTTATATCATTGGCGATTAACTTGGAATGGTATCGGGTTTTCTATTGGACAGCGCGCACAGGCAGCCTGTCGCGCGCGGCCCAGCAGCTTTATATAAGCCAGCCGGCCGTCAGCCATACGCTCAAGCAGCTTGAGGGCGCGCTGGGCGGACCGTTGTTTTTGCGCAATGCCAAAGGCGTAACGCTTACGGCCGAAGGACAGATCCTGTACACGTTTGTCGAGCAGGCGTTCAGCTTTATGCAGGCGGGAGAGCGAAAGATAGCCGATATGCACAGCTTGAATAGCGGGGAGATGGCAATTGGGGCAAGCGATACGCTGTGCCGATACTATTTGCTGCCGTATCTGGAACGGTTTCATGAGACTTATCCGGGCGTTTCCATACGAGTCACCAACCGGACATCGATGGAGACGATCCAGCTGCTGAAGGAAGGGAAAATTGATTTTGGCATTGTGCATATGCCATTGAACGATGCCCGCATTCAGATTGCAAAATGCGCAAACCTTCAAGATTGTCTGGTAGGGGGGAAAGGCTACGCCGGATCGGAAGCTGCAACCGTGGGGCTGACGCTGGAGCAGCTGGAGCGCTTCCCCATGCTTATGCTGGAGCGCGGCAGCATCACCCGTCGTTTTTTGGATGATTATGCGGGAGGCTATGGGGTGGCGTTAAAGCCCGAGCTTGAGCTTGGCAGCGCCGATCTGCTCGTACAATTTGCGCGCAGCGGCTTCGGCCTGGCTTTTGCTGTCCGCCATTATATAGCCGAGGAGCTGTCCGCCGGAGAATTGGTAGAAATACCGCTAACGCCGCCGCCGCCGCCGCGAGGCATCGGTGTGGCTACGCTGCGCGGAACGGCGCTGTCGGCAGCCGCCAAACGATTTATCGAGCTGCTGCCCGCCGCGGATTAACAGGGAGAGGGAATTTATGCCGTATACAAGGAGAGAAACCGAATGAAGAACAAGCTGCTCGTTGTGGGAAGCATGAACATGGACATCGTACAAAAGGTACAAGCGTTTCCGCTGCCGGGTGAAACGATTCACGGTGGCGAGACTGCGTTTTATCCTGGCGGCAAGGGAGCTAACCAGGCGGTCGCCGCTGCGAGGGCGGGAGGCGATTGCGCGATGGTCGGGGCAGTCGGCTCCGATCCGTTTGCGGATACGCTGATTGGCGGTTTGGAAGAGCAGGGCGTGCAGGCGGGGCTTGTGCGGAAAAAATCAGGGGCTTCGGGAATTGCGATCATTACGGTAAACGGAGAAGGAGAAAATACGATTGTGCTGTCTCCCGGCGCCAATGGCTTGCTGTCGGCAAACGATGCCCTGTCCGCACTGCCAGATTGGAGCGGCGTCTATGCCGTGCTGCTGCAAAATGAAATTCCGCCGGAAACGACGGATGAGGTGATCCGCGCCGCGGCAGCTGCGGGCGTGCGGGTGTATCTTAATCCTGCGCCTGCAAGAGAGCTGTCTAATGAGCTGATGGCATTCATAGATACGCTGATCGTCAATGAAACGGAGGCGGCTGCCGTATCCGGCATGCGTGTAACCGATTCGGATTCCGCAAAGAAAGCGGCTGAGCGGCTTGCGCTGATGGGAGCGGGGACGGTCATCGTAACGTTGGGAGACAAGGGATGCATATGCCGAGACGGTAACGGCGGCATGCTGGAGGTGCCTGCTTTCCGGGCAAGTCCTGTCGATACGACGGCCGCCGGCGATACATTTATCGGGGCATATGCGGCAGCGATGTCGCGAGGCTCGGGGACACGGGAATCGCTTGTTTTTGCATCGGCTGCGGCAGCGCTGGCGGTAGGAAAGGCAGGTGCTCAGGCATCGATTCCGAGCGAGGAGGAGATTGTTGCATTTATCGGGCTTGCAAAAACTAATGGTATTAGTTTATGATAAACTAATACCATTAGTTTTTGTGCGCAGCAGGCTGTTCGTCAATGCCGCAGGAGGCAGGCAGCAAGGCGGGCATCCGTCCTGGCATGCGGGAGAGGATGAAAGAGATGAGAGCGACAAGAGAAGAACACGTCATTCAGTTGACCTATTTGCCGGTGCTGTTCCCGGTGAACTGTTATCTTGTGGAGGAAGAGGACGGCTTAACATTGGTCGATGCGGCGTTGCCGGTCAATGCGGAAGCCATTATGCAGGCGGCTGTCCGTATCGGCAAGCCGATTACGCGCATCGCGCTGACCCATGCCCACAGCGATCATATCGGAGCGCTGGACCGGCTGAAGCATGCGCTGCCCGATGCGCGCGTGTATATTTCCGAGCGCGATGCGAGGCTGCTCGCCGGAGATGTGTCGTTAGACGACGACGAGCCGGCTACGCCGATTCGGGGAGGGGTGCCGAAGCCCGGCAAGATTGCGACAACTCCGGATGAGCTGCTTCAAGGCGGAGAACGCATAGGCTCCTTGCTGGCAATCAGCGTTCCCGGACATACGCCCGGTTCCATGGCGTTTATGGATACGCGCAGCCGCATCCTGCTTGCGGGCGACGCTTTTCAGACACGGAGCAGAACGGCCGTGTCAGGCCATCTCCAGCCTCTCTTCCCTTTCCCTGCGCTTGCAACCTGGGATAAAAACGCAAGCCTTCGCAGCGCCAAGGCCTTGTTGAAGCTTGAGCCCGCCTTGCTGGCCGCAGGGCACGGCAATATGCTCAGGCAGCCTGCCGCCGCAATGGAGCGGGCGATTGCAGCGGCCGAGCTTGCTTTTGCCGGACAAACGTCCAAAGGAGGGGGATCGTAAGCGATGTCTCCAAGAAAAGGCCTTGATCGAAAATCAATCGTGGAGGCGGCGGCGGAGCTGGCGGATGAAGCGGGCTTTGAAGGAATTACGCTGGCTTCGCTTGCCGCCAAGCTGGGCGTTCGTTCCCCGTCGCTATATAATCACGTAGAGGGTTTGCCGGCGCTGCGGATCGAGCTGTCGATATACGGACTGGGAAAATTGTATGAAGCCTTGCAGGAGGCGCAGGCAGGGAAAAGCGGAGAAACGGTGCTGCTTGCGCTAGCGGATGCGTACATTGCTTTTGGGAGGGCGCATCCCGGCTTGTACGAGCTGACGCTCCGTTCCCCGGACCATGGCAACGAGTCCTACGCGGCGATGGCGGACAGGCTGGTGGCGCTGCTGCTTGAGGCGCTTCGTGCATATGAGGACGATGAGTGGCTGGCCATTCATTATGTGCGGGGACTGCGCAGCTTGCTGCACGGGTTTGTTTCTATTGAAAGACAAGGCGGGTTTGGCATGGCCCAAAAGGTCGACGACAGTGTAAGGCTTGCTTTGCTGGCTTATGTGGCGGGTCTTAGCAAGCAAAGCGAACGGGAGCGAGGGTGAGGGCATGAGCAGCGGCGATCACGGCACAGACAACAGGGATACGCTTTATGCCTATCAATCCGTAGCGCGGATTATGGGGAGCGCGATTCCTCACGAGAGGCAGCTCCATACGCGCTTTGCCTGGATGCTGGTCGGGATAACCGGGACAGGGCATGCGAGGATAGGAGACCAGACGTTCAGCTTAACCTCCGGCGGCGCTTTGCTGGGGCGTCCCGGCTCGTTTGCGCTGCGTCTGGAGCAGGGCAACGGTCCCGGCAGCGTATGGTTTATCGAGTTTGCGCCTATTGTGCTGTCCGATACGCTTGAATGGGACGCCGGCTCGCTGCCGATTCGCCATTCCGCTCTCTGCCGTCGCTCGTCGCATGCAGGAGAGCTTGCGCTTCTCGCGGAGCGTCTTTATTCGCTGATGACCATTCATCCCGAGCCCAAGCAGCGGAAGCTTACAGCCCATTCGCTGATCCAGCACATGCTTTTGTGGTGGCATGCCGAGGATCGGGATGAGCATGACGGTCAGCGCACAACCGATGAGGCGGTGCTTGCGGCGCTCCATGAAATGGAAGGGCACTTGGCCGATTCGTTCACAAGAGAGCAGCTTGCGGCAAAAGCGGGCATCGCCAGCGCCTATTTTTCGGTGCGCTTCAAGAAGCTGAGCGGCAGCCGACCGTCCGATTATTTGGAGAAGCTGCGCGTGCACCGCGCATCCGAGCTTCTGCTGCAGGACGGGGAGCCGCGTCCCGATCTGGGAGAGATTGCGCGCCGAACAGGGTTTCGCGACGCCTGGTATATGAGCAAGCGGTTCCGCAAAGTGCAGGGCGTCAGTCCGTCGCATTACAGGAGCGGGTTCATACCCGAGCGAATCGCATCGCTTGAGTATTCGTATACCCACCACCTGCTTGCTCTGGGCATCGTTCCTTGCGCTGCCCGCCTATGCAGCCGCAATAGAGAGGTGATCGACCCTGCCGTTCGCGAGGCGATACGCGAGCTGCCGGTTTTGACAAGTATAGAAGGAGAGAAGCGGATTCTGGAGCGCAGCCGCCCTCAGGTTATTTTGACCAGCGGCAGCGAAAGCGTGCAGAACCGTTACCGGTCGATCGCTCCGGTGCTCTACATTCCTTGGCTGACCTTAAGCTGGCGGGAGCAATTGCGCGCCATGGGCCGGCTGTTCGGCAGAGCCGCCGAGGCGGAAGCGCGCATTGATGAGCTTGAGCGGCAAGCGGAGCTCGTCAGGGTTGAGGCGTATGCGCTTGTGCCGCGCGAGCTAACAATCAGTATTTTCAAAATCGAAAATAAACGCTGCTACATATATGGAAACCGGGATTGCGGCTACATTTTTTACGACGCGCTGGGCTATTCCCCCCATCCGGCTATCCGTGAACGGATTCGGCTGGATTCGCAGTTTCACAGCCTGGAAATTCCGATGCGCGAGCTGATCCATTATGCCGCCGATTTGAATATTGTCATTCTGGATGCGGATGCAGGCGAGCAAGGCGATTGGCTCCGATTGAACGACGAATGGAGACAGCTTGAGACGGCAGGCAGAATGCCGCTTTTGTATCTCGATTACCGGGACTGGCTGCATTACGATCCGATTCATATGGCTGCTCAATTACAGAAGGTCCAGTCTGTGTTTGAAAAAATAACCGATAGAAGTTAACAATATGACCAGTCGAATTTAATAATTGGTTGTAGCGGCATCGCAGTTCGCTCCTTATAATTGACATTGATAATCAGTTTCATCAATTCAATCGTTGGAGGGAATAGAAGTGACACGCATCAAGACAATGACCATTATGGGTTTTCTTATTTTATTGGCAGTGGCGCTCACGGCATGCGGCGGAAATCAGGCGGCAAGCTCGGAGGGAGCGGCAACGAACGCTCCTTCGGCGGCCCCGACTGCGACAGCGGAGCAAAAGCCGGCTGAGCGCACGGTGAAGACGGTGAACGGAGATGTTGTCATTCCGGCGGAGCCTCAGCGTATTGTAGCGACCTATTACGCGGGAGAACTGTCGGCGTTAGGCATAAAGCCGGTGGGAACAGTCAAACGACTGCTTGGCGAGCTGAATCCGAATTTGGCTTCATATCTGGAGGGAGTTGCCGAGATTGGCGATTTTCCGCCCAACCTGGAGGCGATTGCTGCACTTAATCCGGATTTGATTATTGCAACGGATTTTGATTCGATCGAATATGCGGACTACGCGAAAATAGCGCCGACCATCGTTGTCCCCTGGACGGATGAGAATGTATTCGAGCGTCTTCAGACGCTTGGGGCTATTTTTGGCAAGGAAGCGGAAGCGGCTGCGTTTATCGAGCAAAGCGAGGCCCGTGCGGAGCAAGCGAGGGAAGCGGTGAAAGGGCATATCGGAGAGGACGAGACGGTTGCCGTATTCAAGGTCAGCGGCAAGGCGCTTCGCATTCACGGAGGAAGGGATATCGGCCATGCCCTTTACAACGGTCTGAAGCTGACCCCGCCTGAAAGCATCAAGGAGCAAATGGAGCAGAACCCTACCTTCAACAGCACCCAGGATATTTCGCTGGAGGATTTGCCTACGTATGCAGCGGATCGGATTTTTCTGGTAGTGCCTGGCGATGATGCGGATTCGGCGGCTTATTTCAAGGAGCTGGAATCTTTGGCGATCTGGAAAGAGCTTGATGCCGTCAAAAACAACAAAGTCTACAAGGTTCCGTCCGACGTCTGGTTTACGTACGATCCGATTTCCATTAACGTGACGCTGGATGAAGCGGTCAAGCTGCTCACGGCGAAGTAGCGGCCGGCAATGGGAGGGCGTTCCCACGCTCCACTGGAGCGCAATATCAGGAGATGCGGGAGGAAAACGAGATGAGTGCAGAACTGGAGCTATTTGATGTAACCATTATCGGCGGCGGCCCCGCCGGATTGTATGCGGCATTTTACAGCGGGATGCGGGATATGAGAACCAAGCTGATCGAGGCGAAGGAGGAGCTTGGCGGAAGGATGCTGATATACCCGGAAAAAATGATATGGGATGTAGGCGGCGTTACGCCAATCCGTTGCGACCAGTTGATTCGGCAGCTGATTGAGCAGGCGCGGACCTTTGATCCGGTCATTGTGCTCGGTCAGCAAATTGCAGGCATGGAGCGGCTGCCCGACGGCACGATGCTTGTAACCTCAAGCACCGGAGAGCGCCATCACACCCGCACGTTAATCCTTGCGCTCGGCTACGGCGTGTCGAAAATTGCCAGGCTGGAGCTTGAAGGCGCCGACCGCTTCGAAGTGACGAATCTGCATTATACGGTAACGGACCTGGAGAGCTTTCGCGGCAAAAACGTGCTGTTGTCCGGCGGGGGAGACACGGCGCTGGATTGGGCGATGGAGCTTGAGCCGATTGCGGCCAGCGTAACCGTTGTCCATCGGCGCGAGCGTTTTGGCGGGCATGAAAAAAATGTGAGATACGTGATGGAAGACTCGTCTATTGCGGTGCATACGCCTTACATCATTGACCAGCTTCATGCTGAAGGAGATGCAATCGGAGCGGTGACGATTGCCCGTGTCGATGGGCAGGGAGCAAAGACAGCGGATACGCGGCGGCTTGAAGTAGATGCCGTCATCGTCAATCATGGGCAACCGAGCGATTTTGGAGCGATTGCAGGATGGGGGATGGAGATGAGCGATTGGAGCATTCCGGTGAATGAACGAATGTCCAGCAGCTTGCCGGGCATTTTCGTGGCGGGGGACACAGCGGATTATCCGACCAAGCTGCGGCTGATCGCCGGAGCCTTCAATGATGCGGCGCTGGCCGTCAATGGAGCCAAGCTTTATCTGGAGCCGCAAGCGGCAGGCATGGCGTACGTATCCTCGCATAATGCGAGATTTAATGACAAAAACAAGGCGTTGAAGCAGTCAAAATAGCGGAAGCCTTATATAGATCCGCAGGCTGCGCATGCATGCTCAACGTCGTGCAGGTACGGAGCAGATCTGCTGCGATAGCTATACTCACGCTTCAAACATTAAGGGCCACTGCCTCCATCTTATCGTGGAAGCAGTGGCCCTTGCGTATGGCAGTCCGTCAAGCCGGCTGCTTATTCTACCAATTAGTATTCGACTTGAACTAGCGCGGCAGCGCCGATCAATCCCGCATCCTGCTGCAGAGCGGCCGGAACGATTGCCGTTTCGCGTCCGGAAGGATTAAGGGCATGCTCCGCTACGTAAGCCCGAATCGGGCCGAACAATTGCTCGCCTACTTGAGAAACCCCGCCGCCGATAACGATTTTGCTCGGATCAAGCAGGTTGATAAGCGACACGCAGCCCATGCTGATCGAGCCTACGACACGGCTGATCAATTCGGACATTTGCGGGTCGCCTTGCGCAGCCAGCTCGAACGCTTCCTTCGAAGATACGTCTCTGCCCAGCAGCTCGGTAGCCTGGCGCGTGATCGCGGTGCCGGATGCGACGAGCTCCCAAGGCGTGCCGTTCTGATCGACCAGCATGAAGCCGGCATCGCCCGCATTGCCCGTCGATCCGGTAATCAGCTTGCCATGCAGGAAGATGCCCGCCCCGATGCCGGTACTGATCGTAATAAAGATAAAATGTTCGGAATCCCTGGCGGCCCCGAGCCATTTCTCCGCAAGCGCGGCTGCTGTCGCGTCGTTCTCCATCTTAACCGGCAGACCCAGCAGTCCTTCAAGCTCACCCGCCACAGGGAAGCCCCACCAGCTGCGCAGGTTCGGCGGGCATGTAAGCTCGCCTTTGCGCGTATCAAGCGGTCCGGGCGCGCCTACGCCGATTCCTTTGATCGTATTAGAGTCAAGCGAAAGGCTGTTCGTGCTCGCCAGCTCCCGCACTGCGTCTGCGATTCTTGCCGTCATTTCCGCCGGGGATACGGTCAAATCCGTTTTTAGCGTTCCCTTTGCGAGCACCTCGCCTTGAGCATTTACGAAGCCGTAAGCGATCTTGGTTCCGCCGATGTCGATTCCTATTGCTATACTCACTATTGTGCCCTCCAACTCATCATTAAAAAAGGTAAACAACTCTCGTTAAAAGTCTACCATATTCCCAAATAACATGATACAATCCTCTGCAATGAGACGCCGAAGGATAGCCTCTTGCGCCCGCAAGGGGCTATTCGGCCGTACCGCAAAATTCAATCAGAAGAAGGTATCGAAAAGCGATGGAGCCAGAGCAGCGGAACGTTTCGCCGATGATGAAGCTGGGTTTGCCGATGACCGCGGATGTGTGGAGAAATGTTCGTATCGATTTAGGCGCGACCAGCCTATTCAGTTTGTTCAATGTTGTTATTAATCAATTTTATGTAGCCTTCGCGATCCAGCAGGGAGCCAGCCATCTCCAAGTCGGTCTGCTGTCTGCCGCTCCCGCGGTCGGCCTGCTGTTTTCACCGATATGGGCGGGCATGATTCAGCGGGCGGGCAATCCTCGTCCCTTCTTTATGATTCCGAATTTTATCGGGAGAGCGCTTCTGATTTTACCAGCCTTATTTCAGGACCCCGCTGTCTACGTCGTCGCTGTCGTCCTTTTTCAGCTGCTGATGGGCATTCAGGCGCCTGCTTATGCAGCGGTTGTATCCCGAATCTATCCGTCCGATCTGCGGGGCAGAATCATGGGCTATGTACGGGTAGCGATGGGGCTTCTGATGATTCCGCTCGCTTACATGGTCGGAAGCTGGTCCGATGCAGCGGGGCCTTCCGGGCCGCTTATTGCCGCGGCGGTGGCTGGCGTCCTGTCCATCGGCTTGTTTAATGCGATTCGTATTCCGAATGCGAACGTACCGGAGCAAGCGGTTAAGCAGCAGCCCCGAGTCAAGCGTTTTCCGCTGCAAGATCAATGGGACCTGCTGCGGGGCAACAAGGTGCTCGCGATCTTTATGGGGGCAACGACGCTCAGCGGCTTTGGCAATATGCTGGCCAGCCCGCTTTATCAGCTTATTCAGGTCGACGTGCTGGCTTTGTCTAATGTGCAGATCGGATTGGCCCGCGTCGCTTATTTTACAGCGCTGCTGCTTACCTTTCTGCTTGCGGGCTGGATGATCGACCGGTTCGATATTAAGTACACCTTGCTTGCGGGTGTTGCCGCCTATGCGATTGTTCCCTTGCTGTACGGCATTTGGGGAACCTATGCAGCGGTTGTAGCCGGAAACGCCATTCAAGGCATCGGCGAAGCGATTTGGGATATCGGCATTCTTGCTTTTGTCATGCGGCTTGCCCCAGGGCGCGAGGCGACCGTTTTTGGCCTGCATCTGATGCTGTTCGGCATTCGCGGCACAATTGGCCCCATGCTGAGCACAAGCCTGTCGGACCATGTGCCTTTGATGAACTTGCTTGTGCTGGCGTCCGTATGCGGCTGGCTTGGCACGCTGCTGTTCCTGTCCGGCAACTGGAGGCTGTCGCTGTTCAAACGAAAGGGCGCCATCTGACGCTTCTTGGCGTTTATACCCCGTTCACGGACAGATTTGAGCGGAAATGAATAGGGCAGCGCCGAAAAAGGGCGGCACTAGGCGAAGAGATGTCTTGGCTTGTACCCCTATGGTAGCCACCTTTATAAAGTGTTCTAAAGACATAAGCTGCTATGAAATGGCTCCTGATGTTATCGGGGGTCATTTTTTATGCTCATTTTTAACGTTAGTTAGAAAAGTGAATGTAGCGCGTCTTTTAGAGCTTTCGGGAGATGAGTTGGTAAGAAAAGTGAATGTAGCGCGTCTTTTAGAGCTCTCGGGAGATGAGTTGGTAAGAAAAGTGAATGTAGCGCGTCTTTTGAAGCTTTCAGGAGACGAGTTGGTAAGAAAAGTGAATGTAGCGCGTCTTTTAGAGCTCTCGGGAGAAGAATTAGTTAGAAAAGTGAATGTAGCGCGTCTTTTAGAGCTCTCGGGAGAAGAATTAGTTAGAAAAGTGAATGTAGCGCGTCTTTTAGAGCTCTCGGGAGACGAGTTGGTAAGAAAAGTGAATGTAGCGCGTCTTTTAGAGCTCTCGGGAGACGAGTTGGTAAGAAAAGTGAATGTAGCGCGTCTTTTAGAGCTCTCGGGAGACGAGTTGGTAAGAAAAGTGAATGTAGCGCACCTTTTTGAGCTCTCGGGAGAAGAATTAGTTAGAAAAGTGAATGTAGCGCGTCTTTTAGAGCTCTCGGGAGAAGAGTTGGTAAGAAAAGTGAATGTAGCGCGTCTTTTGAAGCTTTCAGGAGAAGAATTGGTTAAAAAAAGTGAATGTAGCGCGTCTTTTAGAGCTTTCGGGAGATGAGTTGGTAAAAAAAGTGAATGTAGCGCGTCTTTTAGAGGTCAAGTCCAAATTTATAAGTAAATACCCATCGCGATGTCCGTGGTTATTTTGTATTACTTCTTCTTTTTATGCCACTCATGGTATTTTGTCATATCCATGTACGCGCGGTTGGACTCCCATTGGTTTTCGATCTCCATTAATACGGAGCCAATCATGCGTACAACGGACTCCCGATTAGGAAAGATTCGAATGACTGTTTCACGTCTCCGGATTTCACCGTTTACACGTTCGATTCCGTTGGTTGTGCGTATTCGAATGCGATACATTTCAGGGTACTGGAGCACAGCCGTAGCATCCTCGAAGCCGTTTTCCAGTGTCTCCATTGCTTTTGGCACTTTGTCTTGAAAGGTATCTATAGCTCGCCTTTTGAAGCTCTCTTATATAAAAAGCTGTTTCCGACGCATAATGCGTTGACCGGAGACAGCTTTTTCTACGTGGCATTCTTTTATTCATATAAGTGAAATTTAGTATAGAGAAATGGTTAGCGTATCGCGTTCAAAGAACGAGTGCAGCGTTGCTTCGCTGCCGATAATTTCGACGCTGATCAACGATTTGATGCATGTTTTCAGTGCGTTTTTGCCGGTAGTCAGCTTGCGGTTCAAAATGGTGCTCAGCTTTTCAATGGCTTGTTTGTTTGTATCGGTCAAATATACAGGTATCGTTTTTTCTTGGAATGTTAATGTTGTTTTCATAGGTAATGAACCTCCATCCCGTTATAGGAATTTTTTATATTGTAACGCGCAATTATTAAATGATTCTTAAAAATAGATGAGCAAATGGTTACAATCCTGTAACCTTTCGCCGTTTATTGTCTAATTTCAAGCAATTCGGCTTGCTGCTTGCGAAATTGCGAAGGTGTACATTTCATTAATTTGCGGAATACTTTCACAAAGTAGCTTAAATGGTCGAAGCCGACGTCCAGCGCCACGGTTGCTATCTTGCGGTCCGGAGAGAGCAGCAGCTCGGCAGCTTGTCTAATGCGGTAGGCATTTAAGTATTCAATGGGCGTCTGTCTCGTCATCGCTTTGAAAAAGCGGCAAAATTGACCTTCGCTCATCGGAATTTGCTCGGCAATTTCGGCAATTCGAATCGGGCGGTGATAATGCTCCTGCATGTATAGAATCGCCTTCTTCAATTTGTCGATCTTGCTTGCGTCTGACGCGCTTGCTTCGCTTCGATTGCAGAACTGCGCTTTCTGCGCGGCTTCATGCAGCATTAAGTACATATACCCCTTGACCGCCGCTTCGAAACCGGGCTGAGGATCGGCGCAAATGTCCGCAATCGCCCGCAAATGCTGCAGCAGCGCATGCCCGCACTCCGTCTGTGGCGAGATATGGCGGGGGAACGTTCGCTTCTTGTCCTGCAGCGGCGAAATATAGCGCTCCTGCACGGCGTCGTAGCTGGCGCTCGCCAGCAGATGCGTATCGAACACGATGGCGCAGAAGGAGCAGCCCGAGCTGCCGGAGGCATGGCCCGCATGAATATCCCCACCGTCGATAAAAACGGCTTCGCCAGCCTTGACCGTGAAATAGTCCGTATCGATCTGAAACAGCGCCTCGCCCTCCAGCACGATAAAAAATTCCGCTTCCGCATGCCAATGGCATTCAAGCACCGGTGCTCCGTTGTCATGCTCGATCCAATAAGCGGCGAGAGGAAACATGCTGTTGCCGTGGTGGCGATTCTCCCTCAAGGAGTGCCGTGCAGTCTGATCCATGACGTAGGTCCCCCTCGTTGAGCGTTCATCTCGAAAATTGTCGTATTTCATCAAAATAGTGCTATAGGCGAGCATAATTCTGTTAGAAAGCTGGTGCTTGATATCAGTATAATGCAATTATGAAGCATTGCAACTCCAATTTGACAGAAGGCGGGTTGATATAGTGAAATTTACAGACGGCAACTGGATGATTCGCAAGGAATTTAAAGTGCTCGGCGCCGTGCAGGCGCACGATTTCGAACAGCAAGGCGGCAAGCTTACCGCTTATGCAGCGCCAAATCCGATTCTGACTCGCTCGAACATGCTTGATACGATGCTGCTTACGGTGCATTTTCATTCGCCGCTCCCGGGCATTATCGGGGTGAAGCTCGTTCATCATGCGGGCGTTGTAGATCGTGGCCCGGCATTCCAGCTTTCGGCGGGAACCGGCGATCATGTTGTGATCGAAGAAAATGATGAAGCGGCGATTCTGGCAAGCGGCAGCCTTAGCGTGCGTATCCGCAAAGGACCGGAATGGGCGGTTGATTTCTATCGCGACGGCGTGCGTCTGACCGGCAGCCGGCAAAAGTCGATGGCTTATATTGAAGAGAATAACGGCAACGCCTACATGCGCGAGGAGCTTGATCTGGGCGTTGGGGAGTGGGTATACGGTCTTGGCGAGCGGTTTACTCCTTTTGTGCGCAACGGTCAAGTCGTAGATCTATGGAACAAGGACGGCGGCACAAGCTCGGAGCAGTCGTACAAAAACATTCCATTCTATCTGACGAACAAAGGCTATGGCGTATTTGTCAATCATCCGGAGCTGGTTTCCTATGAGGTTGCTTCCGAGAAGGTTAAAAAGGTGCAATTCAGCGTTTCCGGCCAATCGCTGGAATATTTCGTAATCGACGGTCCTAGCCTGAAGGAAGTGCTCGGCAAGTACACGGATTTGACGGGCAAGCCTGCGCTTCCTCCGGCATGGTCGTTCGGCCTGTGGCTGACAACGTCCTTCACGACGAATTACGATGAAGCGACGGTCAACTCCTTTGTCGACGGGATGGCCGAGCGGGATTTGCCGCTGCACGTTTTCCACTTCGATTGCTTCTGGATGCGCGAGTTCCACTGGACGGACTTTAAATGGGATGAGCGGGTATTCCCGGACCCTGTCGGCATGCTCAAGCGCTTGAAAGAAAAAGGGCTGAAAATTTGCGTATGGATTAATCCATATATCGCACAGCGCTCCCGTCTGTTCGAGGAGGGCAAGCAAAACGGCTATCTGGTGAAGCGGCCGAACGGAGATGTATGGCAGTGGGATATGTGGCAGCCGGGCATGGGTCTTGTTGATTTTACGAACCCTGCGGCATGCGAGTGGTACGCAGGTTATCTGCGCGAGCTGGTCGATATGGGCGTCGATAGCTTCAAAACCGACTTCGGCGAGCGTATTCCGACCGAGGTTGCTTATTTTGACGGCTCCGATCCGCAAAAAATGCATAATTACTACACGCAATTGTACAATAAGGTTGTATTCGACGTGCTTGTCGAGAAGCTGGGTCATAACGAAGCGGCGTTGTTCGCGCGTTCGGCGACGGCAGGCGGACAGCAATTCCCGGTTCACTGGGGCGGCGATTGCTATGCCGACTACGAATCAATGGCAGAAAGCCTGCGCGGCGGCTTGTCGCTGGGGCTGTCCGGCTTTGGCTTCTGGAGCCATGATATCGGCGGCTTCGAGGCAACGGCTCCTGCGCATGTATTCAAGCGCTGGCTGGCGTTTGGCCTCTTGTCGAGCCACAGCCGTCTGCACGGCAGCAAATCGTACCGGGTGCCTTGGATGTACGATGAAGAGGCGGTTGACGTAACCCGTCAATTCACCAAGCTGAAATGCCGGATTATGCCTTACCTGTTCCATACGGCCGCTCAGGCGCATGAGAATGGAGTGCCGACGATGCGTGCGATGGTGCTTGAGTTCCCGGAAGATCCGACGAGCGAGCTGCTGGATCGTCAATATATGCTTGGCGAGTCGCTGCTTGTAGCTCCGATTTTCAACGAAGCGGGTCATGTAACCTATTACCTGCCGGCAGGCAAATGGACGAATTTCCTTACAGGCGAAACGGTTGAAGGCGGATCGTGGAGAAAAGAGCAATTCGATTTCTTCGGACTGCCGCTGTTTGTCCGCCCGAATTCGATTATTGCGCTTGGCGCAAACGATGTGCGTCCGGACTACGATTATGCCGACGGCGTAACATACGAGCTTCATAATCTTGAGGATGGCCGTACGGCTTCGACGCTTGTCCGCAACGTGAAGGGCAAGACGGAAGTGACGGTATCCGCTTCGCGCAGCGGCAAAGCGATCACTGTCAAGGTAGACGGAAGCGGCAAGCCGTTTACGTTTGCGGTCAAGGGGCTTGGCGACATTGCCTCCGTGTCCGGCGCTGAACTGTCCGATGGCGTCGTTAAAGCCAGCGGCAGCAAGCAAGCGGAATTTGTTATTCAGCTCGGCTAGAGGATGAGCGGCCGATTGTATTCAGCAGGGTCTGCTCGATCGCGGCGAACCGCCGCGGCCGAGCGGGCCTTTTTTAAATAGGGGCATTATAGGCTGCACATTTAGAATCGGTTTACAGATCAACGCGAGACGTTAGCTTTGAAGCCGGCGACAGCGTCATCCGATTATGCCTGAAATAATGGAAAGTGTAGGTTCTAAGGCGCAAAGGCCAAAATGACATAAGAAAAGGCTAATTAGACAACTGTTTTTGAATTTTGCTGATCGCTATAATAGTAGACGAGAGCAAAATCCAATACATCACATCATCACAATAAAGGAGTGCGTCACATATGTCTAGAATGTCAGTCGGTTTGCAATTGTACACGGTCCGCGATGCGCTGGCGGAAGACTTTGAGGGCACGCTGCGTAAAGTTGCCGCAATGGGCTACGAAGGTGTTGAGTTCGCCGGTTACGGCGGCATGGAAGCCGAAAAGCTGCGCGACCTGCTTCAGGAGCTGAATTTGAAGGCGATCGGCAGCCATATTGGCTTGC
Organism: Paenibacillus sp. SY21-1; assembly: GCF_005222705.1. Classification (GTDB taxonomy): domain Bacteria; phylum Bacillota; class Bacilli; order Paenibacillales; family Paenibacillaceae; genus Pristimantibacillus. The sequence continues at coordinate 146,360 of NZ_STGF01000009.1, forward strand.
ATCTGCTGGAAGGCCAATTGGAGGAAGAAATTGCGTATTTGCAAACGATAGGCGCAAAATATGCGATCTGTCCATATTTGCCGGCCGATGCGCGCGATGTTGAGTCTTGGAGAAACCACCTTGTAAACTTTGAGCGCTACGGAAAGCGTTTCCGGGAAGCGGGCATTACGTTTGCTTACCATAATCATGATTTCGAATTTGAAGTGGAGATTGACGGTACAATCGTATTCGATGCGATGTATGAGCGCATTGACGAGAAGTATTTGCAGGTTGAAATGGATATCGGCTGGGTGCAATATTCAGGCATCGATCCGCTTGCCTACATTGCCAAATACGCCGGCCGTCTGCCATTGTTGCATTTGAAGGATTTCCGCGCAGGCGTGAAGGGCGAGAAAATCGATACCGTCGAGCTGGGCCGCGGCGATTTGCCTCTGCTTGCCATTATTGATGCCGCTTCTAAGGCGTCCGTGGAATGGCTTATTGTTGAACAGGATACTTGCGCCAACCCGCCGCTTGAAGCTGTTGCCGAAAGCATGGAGTGGATGAAAGCCAGCTTTTTGAACAACCGCTAATCGCTTTAATTAGGTTAAATATAAAAGGGTAAAGGGGAACAATAATCCAATGTCTAAAATTCGCGTAGCAGTCGTCGGTTGTGGATCGATTTCGAAATACCGTCATATTCCCGAGTATGCAGGCAACAAAAACGTTGAGCTGGTCGCTTTCGTTGATCCGGTTATTGAACGCGCCGAGCATTTTGCAAGCGTACACGGCGGCCAAGCGTTCTCCGATTTTGAAACGATGCTGGCAGAAATCAAGCCTGACGCAGTGAGCGTATGTACGCCGAACGCTCTGCATGCGTCCATGTCGATCGCCGCTGCCAATGCCGGCGCGCATGTGCTTGTCGAGAAGCCGATGGCCGTTACCGATGCGGAAGCGGAAGCGATGATTGAAGCAGCCAAACAAAATAACGTTCATCTGATGGTTGGTCATAACCAACGCTTTATGCCGCCTCACGTAAAAGCGAAGCAAGTGCTGAAATCAGGCGTGCTGGGCAAGGTGCTTACATTCCGCACGTCGTTTGGTCACCCTGGACCGGATGCATGGAGCGTGGACGGAGCCGAAAGCTGGTTCTTCCGCAAGCCGGAAGCTATTATGGGCGCCATGGGCGATCTTGGCGTTCATAAATCCGATCTGATTCGCTGGCTGCTTGACGATGAAGTATCCGAGGTTGCCGGCTTTGTCGGTACGCTGGATAAGGATACGGACGTAGACGACAACTCTTCCTGCCTGCTTCGTATGAAAAACGGTGCGATCGGCACGCTGGTTGCGAGCTGGACATACTACAAAGGCGAGGACAACAGCACCATTTTGTGGTGTGAGAACGGCGTAATGAAAATCGGTACGCATCCGGACGATCAGGTCATTATCGAGCTGCGCAACGGAACGATCGAGAAGCATAAAGTAGGCGCCATTTCGACGAACGACAAGCAAGAAACGAGCGGCGTTATCGACGCTTTTGTAGACAGCATCGTTACAAACACGCCTCCAGCCGTAACCGGCGAGGATGGGCGCGCTTCGCTTAAAGTTATCCTGTGCGCATTCGAATCGCAAGCAACAGGCAAATTCGTAAGCGTGAACTAAAGGCTGAACAATGCCTCCGACCAGAGATGGACTGTCTCTTCGTCGGAGGTATTCTTTTTTACTAGGTATCTTGCAATGTAGAATACTAAATGATACAGTATAATCAACTAAGCGATGGAGGCTGAACCATGAATGTCCAGTTTAAGAAGGGTGTTCTCGAAATATGCGTTCTCGTGATGGCGACCAAGGGCGACTGCTACGGCTACGAGCTCGCGGTGAAAATATCGGAGAAATTCGAGGTTGCGGTAGGAAGCGTGTATCCGCTGCTCAGCAGACTAACGCAAGAAGGGTTGTTTTCTACCTACCTGAAGGAATCTTCGGAAGGACCGCCGCGCAAATATTACCAATTAACGGCAGAGGGCTGGCAGCATATGCGGCAGCTAATTGCCGAGTGGCAGCATTTCACCGTAGCCGTCAATGAGATAATCGAGGAAGGATTAAGGCCATGATGACTAGAGCGCAATTTATGAACGAATTAAAGCGGCTCCTGATGAAGATACCTGAACCGCAGCGTAAGGAATGGCTGTACGACTACGAGCAGCATTTCATTCAGGCGAGTTTGAACGGTCAAAGCGAAGCGGAGGCAGCCGCCGAGCTAGGGGAGCCGCGCATGATTGCAGCAGAGCTGATGCTTGGCTACCGCGTTGCAAAAGCGGAAAGCGGCCGCCAATTTAGCGGATTGTCCAGAGCCGTGTTCGCGACGATCAGCTTGGGCATGTTTAATCTTATTTTTGTCATTGGTCCCTATGTAGCCGTAGCCGGGGTGCTGTTTGCCCTCTGGGCGGTCGCTGCGGCGATTGGGCTGTCTGCCATTGCCGCTATCGTAGAAAGCCTGTGGAGCGGCTCGTTCACCATCCCGCAGGCGCTATCGATTGCGTTGGTGCTGGGTTCGCTGTCATTTTTGCTTGGCGCCGCGCTCAAGTCGCTTACGCGGCTGTTTTTTACGGCGACGCTGAAATATTTGAAATGGAATACCAGATTGGTTAAAGGAGATTAGACCCGATATGAAAAAGGCAATTGCAATCGCTCTTGTTGTGCTTGGACTTGGCCTTGCGGGCGTGTTCATCACATTCGACTGGAGCAGCATCGACACGTTCGGCACCAAGCCGATATCAACTGCGCGCACTCTGTCCGCCGCAAATGCGGAGAAGGTTCAAATAGAAGTAAGCTCAATGGATGTAAAGATCGTACGGGGTTTTTCGGACGACATTCAGGTGAGGCTGGAAGGAAGAGCATCGGAAAAATTCGAAAATGATTTCCAGTTGCTTGCGGAGGAACAGAATGGAACGGCCCTTATAAAAGGGGAATACAAGAGCCGGTTTACCATCGGTTTTAATGTGGTAATGGTTGATATGATTGTTGAGCTGCCGGAGAAGCTTTGGAAAGAGGTTGAGGTGCGTTCGTCAAGCGGCGGCATCGAGCTTGATCAGCTTCATACCGACAAGCTCCAAATGGCTGCATCCTCCGGCGATTTGGAGGTTAGCCGTTTAAAGGCCCGTGAGGCGCGGTTGGATACGGAAAGCGGAGACATCGAGCTTGGGGAAGCAGAGATGGATACGCTTGATCTGACGCTTGGCAGCGGTACTATCGACATAGAGCGGTATCAGGTGAAGCAGCTGAATTTTGATGCCAATAGCGGGGATGTCGAGCTCAAGGACGGCAGCGGCAGCGTGAAAGGAAAAACGGGCAGCGGCAGCATCAAAATGGAAGCCGGCCGGCTTGACGGTGACGTTGTGCTTCATGCCGGAAGCGGCAGCGTGAAGCTTGAAATTGAGGATCGCCAAATTTCTGCGGACGTTCGCCTGACGACAAGAAGCGGCAGCCGTGCAGTAAACTGGGATGCATTCAACACCGAATCGGACGGCAAGGATGAGCTTGCAGGCCAAGTCGGAAGCGGACAATACCAGGTTGCGATTGAGACGGGATCGGGCAGCATCAAGCTCAGCCATTCTTAATCGAAAGCGAGAAAAAGCTCTTTGAACAATAGGGAACTTCCCTGCTGCTCAAGGAGCTTTTTTTATTAAAGCTATCGCTCATTTGCATCATCTGCTGATGGACACAACCGCATAGAAGCTGAGGCGGCGAGAGACGATTAACGTATGCGAATGGCGTTTAAAAGCGCCCAAAACGTCAATGAGTATATTCTCATAAAGCAGCAGCGGCGCATGATTGAACGCTGTTCTTCGGCTTTTACCAGTTATTGTGCCATGAATCGCCCAAAATGCCATGCTAAGATAAGTGGCGTCGGAAGCAATACAGACAAGCCACAAAACGTTTTGCACCGGTTCGCACACAGAACGTTTTGAATACAAACCTAAATCCAGGAGGATGATTTCATGAAGATGCAACACATTCGCGTAGGTGTCGCCAGCCTGATTGCAGCAACTGTAATTGGTACAGGCGCGACCGCTTCAACTGCCCATGCAGCACCGGTAGTGAAGACATACTCTAACCTGCAGAATTTTACGATCAGTGAAAGCCTGATTAAAGATATCGCCAGCAAATACGGCATCGATCTTAGCAAAATTTCTTTTAATGGCATAACGATTACATTCCCGTCCAACGGAACAGGCGCTCAGCCAACGACGCCAACCGTGCCGACGCCAAAACCAACATCGCCGGCAGCAACGCCTAAGCCTACAACGACGCCGGCCCCAACTGCCAAGCCTACTACTGCTCCAACGGCAACGCCAAAGCCGACTGCAACACCGGCGCCAACGGCAACGCCCGACACAAGCGGGAATACGGCAGGCATGAGCGCTTATCAATCTCAGGTTGTAGATATTGTGAATCAGGAGCGCGCCAAAGCAGGACTGTCCGCTTTGAAGGTAGATGCGCTGCTGACGAAGGTTGCGACGGAAAAAGCGAGAGATATGGACGTCAACAATTACTTCAGCCATACATCGCCGACTTACGGCTCGCCATTTGATATGATGCGCCAATTCGGAGTGACGTATTCCTATGCGGGCGAGAACATCGCTTCGGGCCAAAGAACGCCGCAAGAGGTTATGACGGCCTGGATGAACAGCGCCGGGCACCGTGCCAACATTTTGAACAGCAACTTTACGAAAATCGGCGTAGGTTATGTTAACGGCGAATGGGTGCAAGAATTCACCGGGTAAACAGGCACTTGTACGATTCAATCATGCAGCGGGGGGCGCTTTGCGTCCCTCCCCATAAATACGCGTTCGCAAGCAGCAGGTTCGTGAAGGCGCACAGGAGGATTTTCAACTTATGTTCAATCGAAAAACAGTCGCGGGAGCCGTAATTGGCTTATCGTTAATGATGGCATTCGGAACGGCGGCAGAAGCGGCCGCAACAACACATACGGCAACAAACAACGATACATTCTGGAAGCTGTCGCGCCAATACAATGTGCCTATGGATAAACTGATGGCAGCCAATCCTAAGATTGATCCGCTTAATATCTACCAAGGCTTAAAGCTGACGATTCCCGACAACGCCGCAAGCCAGGCTGCAAGCGCTCTCCCGAAAGCGGAAGCTGCGGCCAAAACTGTAACCGCCAAGGCATCCAATACAGTCAAGGCGCTTAACGGCAAACAATATGCCTTTTCCAAATCGCTGCTGGTAAAAGCAACGGCCTATACCGCTGCAGCCGAGGAGAACGGCAAATGGGGAGCGGTTGACTATTTCGGCAACAAGCTGCAGGTAGGAACGGTCGCTGTTGATCCGGACATGATTCCGCTCGGCACGAAGCTTTATATTGAAGGCTACGATTACAATGGCTTGCCGCAAGGCGGAATGGTCGCGACAGCGACCGATATCGGCGGTTCCATTAAAGGCAATCGCATCGATATTTTTGTTCCGGACTCAAGAGCGCAGGCGATGAAGTTTGGCATTCAGGATGTAAAGGTGTACATTCTTGACTAGAGCGTGTCTGAAAACACCTTTCACCGCCTTTTCGCCCCCCTGCTTCGTTCCGTTTGCTTGATGTACCCCCGGTACACCTTCACAAACGCGCCTTGCATGGCACGAAAATTCGGCAAAATGTGCTGTCCTCAGCGTTCTCGGACAGGCCCTAATACGTTGTTCAAAAGCTCCCTCGGCGCTGCTTCAGCGCCGGGGGAGCTTTTTTGAGCCTGTCGATGCCTGCGTTTATGGCTACAAATGCGCTTGCGGGCAAGGCCAGAGGGCAAGGCAGGAAGTATTCCTCTAGCCGCATCGCTTGATTTAATTAGGTTTAGCCGCAGCTTGCCCTAATAATTCAGGCAGCGTCACAAGCTCGTAGCCTTTGGCGCGAAGCCACTGAATGAAAACAGGCAGCGCTTCGATGGTGCCGGATAAGCTTTGACCCGTGCCCCCGCCTGCATGTTGAAGCACAATGGAGCCGGGCTGCAGCGTTTTTTTTATATTGCGCAAAATAGTCGCGCTGCTGGGATTGTTGCGCCAGTCAACGGAATCCACATCCCAGTTAACGACCGTATAGCCTGCAGCTTCGCTCCATTTCATATGTATAGGCAGCAGTTCTCCATAAGGCGGCCTGATATAACGCGGAGAATAGCCGATCAGCCGTTTCAGGACGGCGTCGGTGCGGGCAATCTGCTGCTGGTACTTGGAGAGAGACAGCTTGGACAAAACGGCATGGTCGTACGAATGATTGCCGATCACATGACCTTCCCGTTGTATCCGCTGGACGATGGCCGGTTGCTTCATTGCGCGTTCCCCGACAATAAAAAACGTCGCGCAAACGCGATGGGCCGCCAATATGTCCAATATGGCAGGCGTAAACCGCGAATCAGGCGCATCGTCGAAGGTTAGCGCAACACGTTTTTTATTCCGCGGTCCATGGGTAAGAAAGGAGCGGGGAAATTGCTGATGCAGCTTGTCCCATGACAAGGCAGGCTGCTTGCGGTTGGCTTGCTTGCCGGGCTTGGCCATTGCGGCAGCTGGCGGATTAAGCTGATCTGGGGCTGCAGAAGCCGAGGACGTTAACATTCCAGTGAACAGCGAAGCAATCGTCATAACGCTTCCGGTGAGCTTTAGCCACGTATAAAATGTTTTTTTCACAAGCCATCAGTCCCTGTCGCCGATTATAGGTAGCACTTGGAGATAGTGTGCGCCCTTTCGTTTTTTTCATACTTTGACAATTCTCATTGATAATCATTTTCTGGGAAGGTATAATATTGGATAGTGTTTGTAAATTGGACGGATGAGAGGAAGTTGCCGAACATGACGGGGAACATGGCAAGGCTGCTGGATGAAAAGTACGGCGTTGCGACAAAAAGCAAAGAGAATTTGTTATTCAGCTTTCCGGCTACCGATTTGCTTGATGATGATAAGCTCAAGGACATTCTTTCACGCTATACGCCGCTGATTAAGGGAACGGTGCCCTCAGTTGGCGAAGTTTATTTGGCAGGCTGGTTCAGAGGACCGATGCTGGCCTTGCTACATTTGTTAACGGAAAATAATCTGGCTCTTGATTTAAGTCTGGGCAACATGACCGTGGAAATTTACGAGGAGCTGTACAATGAGCGTCTCTATACAAGCGCAAGCTTATGGGTGCAGCATACCGAAGCGGAGACGGGGCCGGCTGACCCCAAGCTTAATGAGGAATGGACTCGCGGGAAAATCAGTACATTTTTTGAACAGACGATAAGGCCTGTTTTTGAAGCGCTTGAACGAGTGGGCACGCAGAAATCCGCCATGTACTGGGGACAGCTGCCAACCTCTTTGCAATACGGCTATGATCTGATGTCACAGGTGCTCACAAGCGATCCGGGCAAACAAACGCTTGATCGCAATTTAGCCATAACCAAAGCTTTGCCAGGCGAATGCTTCGGAAGAAGCCGCAATCCGCTGGATGTGAAATTCCATTATACCGAATCGTTGGCCGATCCTGACAAGCAAGTGCGCTTAAAAAACTCCTGCTGTCTGTACTACCAGATCGAGGACGGCTCTTATTGCTATACCTGTCCACGGATAAAGGAAAGCGATCGCGAGCAGCGCAGAACGGAATATAGAGAAGCTCAGAAAGTGTAAACCAATCAAAAAACCTTGACCGCTCCTTATGGATGGCAAGGTTTTTTATTGTTTTTATTTCATTTTGAAAATGCTGATCGTCTTCAGCAATTGCGAAGCCATCGTGCGCATTTGCTGGGTTTCATCGACAACCGCCCGCACCGATGCAATCTGCTCGTTCATCGAGGCGGATACCTGCTCGGTTCCCGCAGCGGATTGCTGCGTAATGGCGGAAATATTCTGGATCGACTCCGAAATTTTGCGTGCGCTCTCAAGCATAACGTCGCTTTCCTGCGAGAAGGCGTAAATTTTTTCGGTAATAAATTGAACGCTTTGTACAATTTCGGTAAAAATGATTTCGGATTCCGCAATATGCTCCGTTTGCAGCTTAACGACATCTTCATTGATTTTCATATTATGTATGGCTTGTTTAATGCCTTCGTCGATGCTCTTAACCAGTTGGAACACCTGCTTGGTGGAAGCGGTGGATTCCTCCGCGAGCTTGCGCACCTCCTGCGCGACAACGGCAAAACCGCGTCCGTGCTCGCCCGCTCTGGCAGCCTCGATGGATGCATTAAGCGATAACAGATTCGTTTGCTCGGCAATGTCGGAAATCGTGGCGGTTATTGCGCTGATACCCTTCGCTTTATGGGCAAGCTCTTCAATAGTTTCGGATACTTTGCCCGTCGCCTCGACGTTGCGTTTCATGCCTTCGGATTGTGTATCAAGCGCTTTCATTCCTTTGTCCACCAATTGCAGCGCTTGCTCGGAGCGCGTGTTCATCTCTTTCGTGGAGGCTGCGTAATCCGAAACCTTCTCCTCGATTTCCGCAATGGAATCGCTCATGTCGGCGACATCCTCGGATATTTCATTGGCCCCTGTGGCCAACTCGTTGGCGGATGCGGCGACCTGCTGCATGGCAATTTGAATATTGTTGTTTTTATCGAAAATATTCTGGCTGGTATCCGAAACATGGCGGACGATGTTCGTCGTTTCGGTCAATATTTCTCTGAGCTTGTCGATCATGCTGTTGAAGGAATGGCCAAGCTCTCCAAGCGAGGAGGTGCTTGTATCGATCCTTTGCGTGAAATCCCCTTTGGAAATTCTCAATGCGGTTCCGCGAACTTCGTCATAGGAATCATTAATCGCTTTCTCCACAAAAGAAGTGAGCGGGTACACGGCTATTCCGATGACTGCAGAGACGATCAAGCCTGCAATCAGTGAGCCTCCGGTAGCGGATATTACGATCCACATGATCATTGAGAAAATAAGGAGTTGGAGATAAATTGCGGCTAAAAGCTTATTGCGCACAGACAATGAATAGTACCATTGGATCATAATGAAAGCGCTCCTTTTAGTGGAATATCCACATTATAGCACCAGCATCGAGATCGGTCTATAATTGTCGAATGATAAAGTTTCGCGCAAAACTCCGCATGCGTTATTTCGGAAAATACAAAAAAAAATTTCGGTGTAACAACAATTAGAAAATGATACCATTATCCATGTAAAGGATCAATTATTTACAGTATATGTTTATAAGTCTATAGTCCTAATATAAGGAGGAGCAAGGTATGGAAATGGATTCTGGGTCTCTTGCACGTCAGGTTGATTTTGTTTTTCGTAAGCTGGAAGGGGAATTGACCAACGCTACGGCAGGAACGGTCCTCATTCATGTTCGCAACAACGCCGTGGGCAAATTTGGTCTCAGGCATCACCCGATTGAAAGCCGCAACGGTCAATTCGAGCAAGAGAGCGAGGGTCTAAGTCCATCCCAGGTACGCGCCTTCAGACAAATGGCGATCGATGCCCTTAAATACAGAAGAGATTGGACGCATGGTGAAATTTTGTATGATTTTGCGGTTCGCTCCAACGCGAAAACCTGGTCGGCCAGCGTTCTATATGAGTCGAATTACAATATGGCTTCCTGGAATACGCGTTACTATTCCAAGTCGAGCGGGATTTGGGATACTAAGTAAAGCGTGAAAAGGACTTTCTCCTTTCTGGCGTTCAGAGGGAGAAAGTCCTTTTTATTGCGTTTGGGGTGTATAAGACTGCTGCGGGCTAAAGTCCGAAGTCGAGGTCCGGATAGACGTAAGGCGACGCTGGCGCAGGAATTCTTTCCAGCTTGGTTGCTTGCAGCAGGATAATGGTATGCTCCATATAGTCCGCAGTTGCCAATTTTCCGGTAACGGAAACCCATTCGTCCGGCGCGTAGTCCATCGCTTTTGGCCATTCAATCATCAAGCCGTAAGGCAGGGCATCGGCAGAGCAGCAGTTCATGGCGAAGCGGCTGACCGCAAAACGCTGCTGACCCATCTCCTCTTCCCGGTAAACGAATCCTGTTAGTTGAATCTCTTTGCCGATAAAGGCGTCACGATACAAATCCAGGGTTGTCAATGTCTCGATAAATTTTTGCTCAGGCACGGCGATGGTTGGCTTTGTGTAGAGCTCTTTGCCGTAAGCCGCATGATCTTCCGTATATTCATCGTACGGGAACAGCTCGTCTATCGACGTTGCGGGCGAGGCTGTTTGAACTGCTCCAGGCGGAGAAGCCTCCGATTGAACAGGTCCTGTGCGTGCGATGGAAGGGCTGCCGTTAAGGCTTACCCCTTTTTTGGCGGCCAGCGCGCTGCCAAGCGTGCCAGTAGGCATCAAAAATCCCAAGGCGAGCGGGAGAATAAACAAACCGTAAATCAGGCTGTTTTTGAGAAGGGATGGCGACGGCTCATGGCCGCAGTCGCAGGCAGGCTGCTTGGGAGCCAGCCGCTTCTGCAGGGCGGCATATACTTGATAGACGGCTGCCGCGTATAGTCCGATTGCGGACAGCTTCACATAGAGCTCCATTCGGGGCGCTATATAGAGGGATAATTCGCCTGTACGGTCGGCGAATACGATAAACATGGCAAAGCCGGTCAGAATTGCGGCTCGAAGCAAGTGATGAATCATAGCAAGACCTCCGTCAGCCAGGCTCCGGCAAGCGTGAGCACGGCGGTTAATGCAATCAGGGCGAGCACGATTTTTACTTTAAACGTACTGAGCAGCATCAGCGTATTTTTTAAATCGATCATCGGTCCAAAGACGAGAAACGCAAGCAAAGGTCCAAAATCGAACATTCCGCTGAACGAGGAGGCGATAAAGGCGTCCGACGTCGAACAAATCGATAAAATGAACGCAAAGCCCATCATGAATAGGTAGGCAAATGCAGGCTGATCGGCAAACGCCTGCAACGTGCTGCGTTCTACCAAGGTTTGAATGATGCCGGTCAGCAGCGCTCCAAAAATCAGATACTTGCCCATTTCAAAAAATTCGTCCGAGGAATGGGCAAGTACGGAAGCGGCGCGTTCCCGAATTGTACGTCCTTGGCGGTCATGGTCGTGGCCATGATGATGACCGTGATGATGAGGCTGATGCTCATGATGGTGGTGTCCCTGAGCATGAAGATGGGCATGTCCGTCTGGCGCATGCTTTAGCAATCCTTCAGTAGGAGGGCTATCCGGTCCGTTCTTGAAGGAGGCGGAAAGGGCAGAAGCTGCGCTGCGCAAAGGATTGCCGCGCATAAACTTGAACAGTAGCAAGCCGATTATGACGGCTACGGCAAAAGCCAGTCCCATCCTCGAATAGGCCATCTCGGGCGTCGTCCGGAACGCGGTGAACGTTGACGTGTACACGATCGGATTTACGATTGGACCTGCGAGCAAATAAACAATCCCTATGTATGCTGGCATCCCTTTGCGGATCAGCCGTCTGACAACCGGAATCATGCCGCATTCGCACAGCGGGAACAGCAAGCCCAGCAAGGCTCCGAACAAGACGCCGGCGATCGGATTTTTGGGCGTAAGCTTGCGAATAAGCTCGTCCGTCACAAACACCTGCAGCAGCGCGGAGAAAAGCACCCCCAGCAGAATGAAGGGGAAAGCCTCCAGGATAATGCTGATAAATAAAATTTTAAAGGACTGCACATTCGCCATGCTGAAGAGACTAAGAGGCATTTCACGATTGGCGATAATCAGATAAATCATGATGAGACACCCAACGGTAAGGGAAGGCGTGACGAAGCGAAACAGAAATTTCTGCATGGCGGCAATCCTTTCCAAAAAATAATCATGAAAACGTTAAAGCAGAAAAGATTGGCAAATCTATTATAGCTTATTCGGAAACATTCCGAAATAGGACCGCGTTTTACGTTTTTTAATACGATGACCGGCTTGACATGTGCTTTCGCATCGGTGTAATCTTGTGTAAATGCAAGGATGGGAACAAGTAAGCTCGAACGGTAAGCTTCAGAGAGCCGGTGGTTGCTGCAAACCGGCGCTAGCTGTCGAGACTGAATGGGACCCGGAGCAGATAGGCGGAACCCCGGCGATAGGCCGGCCAGTATGCATGTTCGGCTGCCCGCCGTTATCGGGGTTTAAAGGCCTGACGGACGTAGATTCCGCAGGCGAAATAGGGTGGCACCACGGTCCTTCGTCCCTTGCGATGAAGGATTTTTTGCGTTTTCTAAAGGTTGAAATTTTCTAAAGGTTGAAAAGTGGAAAGGGAGTGTCGAAATGAAGAAGGTGCTTTCAGGCATTCAACCGAGCGGCCAGCTTACGCTTGGCAATTACATCGGCGCAATGCAAAACTTCGTCAAGCTTCAGCACACGGAGCAGTGTTTTTTTATGGTGGTGGATTTGCATGCCATTACCGTATCGCAGGAGCCTGCGGCGCTCAGGGAGCAAACAGAATCGGTAGCGGCGCTGTTTATTGCGGCGGGCATCGACCCGTCCAAGGCGAGCATATTTGTACAGTCGCATGTTCGCGCCCATGCCGAACTCGGCTGGTTGTTTACGACGCTTGCCCATATGGGCGAGCTGGAGCGGATGACGCAATTTAAGGATAAATCGTCAGGCAAAGACTCCGTTGGAGCGGGGCTGTTCGTTTATCCGACGCTAATGGCGGCAGATATTTTGCTGTACAATGCCGATTTGGTGCCGGTAGGCGACGATCAGAAGCAGCATTTGGAGCTTACGCGCGATTTGGCGCATCGCTTCAATACGCGATTTGGCGATTACTTTACGATTCCTGAGCCATACATTCCAAAAGTCGGAGCAAGGATCATGTCGCTTGACGATGCGAGCAAAAAAATGAGCAAAAGCAATCCGAACGCCGGAAGCTATATCGCCTTGCTTGATCCTCCCGACGTTATCCGCAAAAAAATTAGCAGGGCGACGACCGATTCGGGGCGCGAGGTGAAATACGATCCTGCGGCTAAGCCGGAAATCAGCAACTTGATCGGCATTTACGCTCATTGCGCCAATATGACTGTTGCAGAGGTAGAGGCTCGCTATGAAGGACAGGGCTACGGTCCGTTCAAAAAGGATTTGGCCGAGCAAGTGCTATCCGTTATCGAGCCGCTGCAGACGAGGTACAAGGAGATTCGCGAATCCGGCGAAATTCATCGCATTCTGAAGCAAGGCGCCGAGAATGCTTCGGCTATTGCAGATCGAACGCTTGCGGCTGCAAAAGAAAAAATGGGCTTCCTGGCACCGCGCGTTTAGCGACCACATTTGAGGCCGGTTGGACGTCGTTTGGCTAGCCAGTCCCATTTCTGCGGCGCAGCCGGGCGCGCACGATAAAGCCCGCTCCGATCGTCAGCAGCGATAGGGTTCCGAACAGCAGCACGAGCCAGCCGCTATGGCTGATGGAAATGGACATGGCGCTCAAAAACACAATGGCAAGCACGGAAAAAAATAAAGAAAGCGGTTTGGACAAGGTTTTTCTCTCCTTAAACAAAGCGTAAAATATTTTTTAAGAATACAGAATAGTTTCTCTTGGCCTGCACATAATAAGTTCGCAAGCTTGCAACACACATTAAAGTGCAGAGGACGAAAGGAGAAATACCTATGTCATCAAGCAGAAGCAACCAACTCGTTGTCCCACAAGCCAACCAAGCTCTTCAACAAATGAAGCTCGAAGCAGCTCAAGAGCTGGGCGTACAAATTCCGCAAGACGGCTACTATGGCAACATCTCGACTCGTGATGCCGGCTCCCTCGGCGGATACATCACGAAAAAGCTTGTGCAAATCGCCGAGCAACAACTTTCCGGCGGCTTGCGTTAATCTCTCCTTATATACAATGAAGATTCAGATCCCAAGGCGCAAGCCTTGGGTTTCTTTTTTTATGTTACTACAAACGGAAAGCCGCATCCACTGATGGATGCGGCTTTTTTGGCAACCATTATCTAGTAGGTATCCATTTGCAGCCGTTTGGCCAGCCGATCGTCGCTTAGCCAGCCTACATAGGAGCCAACCGTTTCAAATTGTTTGTTCATGGCCAGTACGCCCACGAACGGGTATTGCTTCCGGTAGCGGTATCTCACGTCAGACCAGCGCACCTCATAGCCCCAATGATGCTCCTTTACCTCGGCGCATGCGAAGCTTGTAAAATAAAGAAAGGCGCGGATGGCGGGATCGTTTTTGGATTTGGCTACTGCAGGATGATCGGAGCATTTCACCCGGTCGACCCATTCCAGACGATCGCCGTGAAGCTTGCCGATTCTGAATGCGCCGCAATCGGACTGCTTGACAACGTTCCATGCGGTCAAAGATATCGTCGGAATGGCAACATATACGTCATGCTTGCGATGCTCCTTGTCGAGCAGCTCCAGCCTTGCGACCGTTTGCTTTGCGGCAGACGTTCGCCATACGAAATAAACGAACAAAAACAAATACATCAATGGGAACATAACGGCGGGATTTACGAATCCCGCCGCCCACAGTAGAATGGCAATAACGTGAACCGTAAAAATAACCGGATCAAAAATGTGAATGATGTTCCAGGATATCCATTTTTCGGTGAACGGTCTCATGGCCTGCGTCCCGTAGGCATTAAACAAGTCGGTCAAAACATGGACGCAAACGGCGAGCAGCACCCAGCCGCCGACATGCAGCCATGGCAGCGAGCCTTTATAAAACCATTGCAAAATTCCCGTAATCAGTGCGGTCCAAATGAAGATGGCCGGCAGCGAGTGGGACAGGCCCCGGTGGTTGCGGATATAACAGGCGTTGCCCTTCAATCGGAGCAGCCCGTCCAGATCCGGTGCTTGCGAGCCAGCGACCGTACCGATCAGCACTGCGGTATGAACAGCCGGATTGGCGGCTACAACAGGATCGATAGCCGCCAATCCGGCAAGTCCTATACCCATGACAAGATGTGTCCCAGTATCCATTGGTCAGTCCTCCTAACAGGTTGATTGTAGGTGTAGTATCGTCGGATGGAGGACACATTATCAAGAAGGACAAAAGGAGAAGTGAGGGAAATGTACATTTGTTTTGCAGAATATCGGATTGCTCCTGAGCACCGGGACCAATACTTGGCCTTTGCCGCCGATCGGCTGAATGGAAGAGAAGATATGCATTTATATGAAGGAACAGATCAGCCGAATTTGTTCGTGGAGGTATGGAGGGCTCCCAGCTCCGGGGCGGCGGAGCAAATGAAAGAAGAACGCCGCAGCGGGCGTTCTTCTTTGGAGCCAATCACGCAGTGGATAGCTGGAGGAGAGGCCAAGCTTCATATTTGGACGTTCAAGCCTGCGTTAACCGATTGTTCAAGCTAAATGGTTTCATTGACGCGCGCCGTTCCGATCGTCGCCGTGCCCATCGGCGTAGCGGAGGTTATCGTACCGCCTTGGAATGGATATTCATAGGCAATCGGCTCGTCGAAGGTGACATAATCCAAATTCAATGTGAGGAGTAAGTAGCGGACGCCTGTTTTGGGATCGCTAATAATGATATGGTCGCGGCCTGCGGCCTCGATGATCCCTTTGAAAATTTTGGCGTTCCATTCGCGGTTGTTCTCGTACGTCATGTAGAAGGTGGCAAGCTTGCCGCGGTTCAGACGCAAAATATTCTCAACGTACGACTCTTCAAAAGATGGAGCCGTTACAATGGTACCGCCGCTAGGCGTAACGAATGCGCCGCTCGGCGCGCTGGGAGGAGTCGCCATTTGCATTTGCATAGGCATCGCTTGCGCCTGCATGGTGGCGGGCAGCGTCACCGGCTGCTGCATGCCTCCCATCGGATAAGGATAATTGCCGCCGTAGCCGTAGCCATAACCTTGAACGGGCGCCATTTGGGCGGGACTTACCTGCGTTTTGTAACCGTAGCCGTTAGACATATTCATAATCCTCGCTTTCAAACATTAAGAATGAGGTTAATACACGGATGGACAATCGTCGGACGTCGGGATAAAGAAACAGTGATTTTTGTAGCGGCCGCTATTGGCCTGATCGTACCAGGTATCGGGACATCCGCCGGCAGGCCGGAAAAACCATAATGCATTGGAGGCCGGCCGCTGCCGTTCGCCGTTAATGACCCGTTCTGCCAGTCTAATCTCGCTGTCGCGCGCGGCCTGATAGAAATAGCCCTTAATCGTTGCCTCGAAGCCGCCGGGCTTCTGATAAACCATTTGCTCGATGGTGCGAATGTTGCGAAAGTCGAGGCAATTGCCGCGAACCCGATTTACGCCTACATTGCCTACCATAAGCATACCGAGCTCGCCCTCGCCCTCCGCTTCGGCCCGCATCAGGCGCGCCAGCAGCTTCGTTTGCTCGGAATTCGTTTTTATTACCGCCATGCCACATGCTCACTTCCTTTTGCGAAATTGAAAATCGAATGGGAGCGTGAATCGGTCTGGGCGTTTAACTACATACTTATACTATTGGCAGTCGGCGCAATTGGTTCCTAATTGATTTGTCACAATTTGCGTGGCAAAATGATGAACAAAACATGTGATCATTGTCATTGCATATGTTTTTCGGTATGATTAGTAACGGTCCATCAATGAATGAGAGGCGCCTGTGGCGTCTTGTCGCATAACTCGGGAGGCTCATTTTGTGCTGAAAGACTTGATTGCATTAACTAAACCGCGGCTGCTTCGGCTTAATGTGTTCGCTGCGCTCGGCGGTTTTTTAGTTGCTTCCAAATGGGATATCGATTACCTGCTGCTTATTTGGACGCTGCTTGGCTCTACCTTGACGATAGCTTCGGCTACCGTCATTAACAACTACTGGGATCGCGAGCTGGATCAGAAAATGGAGCGCACGCGCGATCGCGCTTTGCCGACAGGGCGCATGAAGCCGGGCTTCGTGCTGCTGTACGGAATTGCGCTTGGCTTGGCCGGACTCGGCATTTTGTTCGGACAAGTACACATGCTTGCCGGTCTGCTCGGCGCATTGGGATGGTTCGTCTACATCGTGATCTACACGATTTGGCTTAAACGGACATCGACGTGGAGCACCTCCGTCGGCGGTATTTCGGGCGCGATGCCGCCGGTAATCGGCTATTGCGCGGTTACTAACGAGGTTGACGCAGGCGCATGGATTTTGTTCGCGCTGCTGTTTCTGTGGCAGCCTGCGCATTTCTGGTCGCTTGCGATTAGAAGGGTAGAGGAGTATCGGGAGGCGGGCTTTCCGCTGCTGCCGGTCGTCAAAGGCATTAAACGGACCAAGCTGCAGATGATTCCATATGTTGTGCTGCTTATTCCAACAGGTATTTTATTTTATACGTACGGCTACGTCGGAGTTTATTTTCTCATTATTTCCGTCATCGGCGGCGCGGTTTGGCTATGGCATACGCTGCGTGGCACAGGCGCAAAGGATACGGAGAAATGGGCAAAGGTCAATTTTCTGATTTCCGTCAATTATTTAATGCTTATTTTTATTGTGATGATTCTAAATACGACCGGTTCATAGGAAGCGGCCAGGGGAGCGAACGACATTGGCTTTTATAAAAAAACATAGCTTCAAGATTGCTGTACTCGCCTTGTGTGCGGCAATGGGCATTTATTTATTGTTTACTTATGTATTTGTACCTCAACAGCCGCTTGACGATCTTCAGGCAGCGCCGGCTTTCCAGATGAACGATATCGACGGCAACCAGGTATCGCTGGAATCGACGAACGGAAAGGCGAGAATCGTCTATTTCTATTTTGCCAACTGCCCGGACGTTTGCCCTCCTACCACCTTCCTGCTCTCCGAGGTTCAGGACAAGCTGAAGGAGCAGAACAAACTGGGCAACAAGGCCGAGCTTATCTCGATCACCTTCGATCCGGAGCGCGATACGCCGGAAGCGATTCGCGATTTTGCCCAGCGGCTTGATGCGGATTTTGAAGGCTGGCACTTCCTGCGGGGCTCGGATTGGGAGACGACGCTGGACCTGGCCAGAGAGTTTGGGGTCGCGGTCATTAAGGAAGAGGACGGCTCGTTTACGCATACGAACGTGATTACGCTCGTCGACCAGGACGGACGCATCCGCAAATGGATTAACGGCAGCAAAGAGGATTTGACGGCCGATGAAATTATTAGCGATTTAAACAAGCTGCTGTAAGCGGCTGATACATACAAAAGACTGCCTTCTCCATCAGCTCGCTGCGAGCTTTGATCGGGAGGGCAGTCTTTTTATATGGCAGATTATTCTTTGCCTTTCCGAGTGGGAGAATCGGGAAACGGGGATGGCGGAGGATAGACGATATAAGCCTCCAGCCCGGCCTTTTCCAGCTGCTCGATCAAGTACTCCTCGGGAGTGTGCTCAACTCCGGCATAGCCTCGGCGCGTATAAATATGCTCGGCGTCGGGGAATTGCTCGCGCAGGAGAAATCTTATTTTTTTGCCGGAGGAATCGTTGTCCGTAAAAATATATACCTCGCGCCCGCCGATCTGCTTGCGCAGCTTGTCCAATTGCTCGGAGCCGGGAGTGCCGAAGGTGCAGTGAATCAGGATGTCGGGGGAAAGCACTCGCTTCAGGCGGGCTTTGTCATTTTTTCCTTCTACGATAATCGCGATGTCCATGGCGCTCACCTCGTCTGACGGCAGGGTTGGAATGGTTTGTTTTTATACAGTTTACCACGGAAGCCGAAGCAATGAAAAACAGGTCCGTCTCTAGAGACGGACCTGACTGAGAAAAGCCGTTCTAGCACCAGCCGGTGCAGACGATAATAACAAGCAGAATAAACAGGACGAGTACCCCGCTCATATGATTGCGAACGCCTCCAACGTAACCATGGTGGGCAGATTCAACTTTGGACATGTAAGTTGTCACCCCTTTGCCTGATCTGTTCGGCACTGACGAGCGCCCCGCGAGGGGGCGGGTCATTCGCCACAAGGTATCATATGTCACGGGATGCCATTAGCCCTGTGCGAATACCCAGACTTACGAAAAATGGGTGCGTGGTGGCAAAGAGCGCGACGTATGAAACGGAAGCACGGTTACGGCCAGCATCAGAACGAAAAAGGAGATATAGTATGGCGATATGTAATCGCGAAGCTGTCCGGCAGCCATCGGACCAATGAATGCGCCAATCGAAAAAGCGATAGACAGCACGGAGAACGTGCGGCCGTAGCGCTCGCCGCCGCTCAGCTCGATAAGCAGCGTAGAGAGAGCGGGCAAAATGATGCCTTTGGCCATTCCGACTAGCAGAAGCATAACCATCAGCGGTGCAGGAATGTCGGAGGCGATAAGAAAATAGGCGATCGCGAGAAACAGCGAGCCCCATAACGTGCGTTTGAAGGCCGATACCCGATTGAGAAACAGCAGGCTTAGCGTTATGAGTGCGCCGATGCTGACGACGGAGAACAGCAGTCCGGTCGTTAGCATCGCTTGCTGCGTTTTGGCGAGCAAAGGCAATTCAAAGGACAGAATGCCTTGCGCGCAGCTTAAAGCGACCGGCAGCAGATAGATGAGCCAGGGAATGGGAGCTGCGGCGGACACAGCTGTAGCAGGCTTCACTGTCGGCTTGGCCGGCTGCAGCGTCTCCCGTTTGTCGCGAATGAAAAAAATGGCGCAAAGGGCCGTCCCGATCAAAATCCAGCCAAGCAGGCTGAAGGCGGTGGTAAAGCCGATTTTGGCGACCAGATAGGCTCCGGCAGCAGGCGAAACGACCGAAGCAAGCGTATGCACCAGGCCGTTGCCGGCCATCAGCTTGCCTTGCTCGGTCCGGTCGTTCGTCATTCTCGCAAGCAGCGACAGACAAGCGGGAGACAGGAAGGCAAGCACAAAACCGCTGATGGAGCGAAGGACCAGCAGCTGCCAAGGGTTGGTTACCCCCGCCTGGAAAAGCAGCACGATACCTGCCGCGAGCAGACTGAACACGATAAAAAGCCTGCTGCCGTAACGGTCCACCCCGTAGCCGGCGATCAGATTGCCGGGCAGATGGGTGATGGAGTATATGCCCATCATTAATCCGATAAAGGAAGGCGCCGCTCCTATTGATATAGCGAACGGAGTCAGAATCGGATACTGCGCGTGCAAATCAAAAAAGGCGACAAACAAAAATAAATAAAGCCATATTGCGGTTTTCACGGGGCCGCACCTCCTTGCCAAATTAAGCCTTATATACTTGTACGTAAAAGCGGGACAGGATATGTCTGCCCCGACCAGAGGCGCGTTTACGGCTTCCAGCCATTAGGGTATAATGTTTTGTAATAGCGCCATGTACGAGGTATAATGGAGGGGATTGCATTTGGGTTTTTTAGATTTTTCCGCCTATGATTTGGATACTTGGACAGCATTTTTCAAAGAGCATTGGCTTGTCATTGTGGTTGCCCTGCTCGTGCTGCTGCTGATTGTGCGAATCGTAAAAACAGTGATTAAATGGGCGCTGGTTGCCGCTATCGTGCTAGGACTGGTCGTCTACAGCGGCTACAGCATGGACGACCTGAAGGAAATCGGCTCCAAGGTTGCGGATACCGTCAGACAGGAAGCGATTAATACGATGGCGGGCGAAGCGAAGGAGGCTACCTTCGAGAATAACGGCGACGGCACTTTTACAGTAAAAACTAAAAACGTAGAGCTAGTCGGAAAGACGGGCGAAAAAGAGGTATCGGTATCCTTCCGCGGAGCTCCGCTCGGTACGTGGGAGCTTGACAGCACGATTCAGGCTTTGATCGACCAAGCGAAGCAGAACGGTTAACGATGATGGAGCTATCGGGATTATGGCTGCGAGAAGCGGAGCCGGTTACGATCATCGTGCTCGTGCTTCTCGTCGTGTCGCTGATACAGGGAATTAGGAGGGGCGCGTCGGGTTCCGCGAGACGGCTCCTTCTTTTTGTGTGGGAGGCGGCCGCGCTTATCGTCAGCCTTCTGGCGGCGTGGCGCTTTGCTCAGGCGCTTTCGCCGGGGCTGGCCCGCGCTCTGGCCGAGCATGTAAGCGTGCCTGCAAAAACATTGAGCAGCGCGGAGCAGGTCTGGTTTACTTTTTTAACAAGTGTGCGCGATTTTGCATTGTTGCGGTTTGGCGTGCTGTTTTTGCTCAGCTATTTGCTATTCCGCATTATTTTATCGCTGCTAGAGCCTGCCCTTCTGGCAATATTGAATGCCTTGCTGAGACGAACTGCAGCCCGGCCTGAAGACGATGAGCGTTCGCATGCCTCCAGAAGCCTGAGCAGGGCGGCAGGCGCGCTAATCGGCGCGGCTCACGGAGCGGGCCGCTCGATGATGTTTATGGCGCTTTTATTTGTGTATGTGTCGCTGCTGCCGGGAAGCTGGTACACCGACAAGATTGCGGCATCGCCGCTTTATCGCGAGGCGGCGACGGTCCTTGCTCCGGTAGCCGGCGACATGCTTGAAGGGCAGGGTCCGGTGCTGGCCGAGGCGGTTCAAGCTCAGTTTCAGCAGGTGCTGCAGCGCAAGTATGAGCTGATCGACTACAACATTCCGGCCGAGATTGAAGAGGCGGCTCTCTATATAACGAAGGACGCGCAGTCGCAGGAGGAGAAGGCCAGGTTGCTGTACGACTGGCTTGGCAGCCGAATCGCCTACGACTGGGACAAGGCGGATAATTACACGGAGCATGGCATTTGGAAGGAACAGACGCCTCCTGAAACATTTGATACCCGTAAAGGCGTCTGTATAGATATAGCCCGGCTGTATGCCGTAATGGCAAGAGCGTCGGGCCTGGAAGTAAAGGTTGTCACCGGCATGGGCGCCGATGGCCGCGGAGGCTTGGGGCCGCATGCATGGAATGAGGTGCAGGTTGGAGCAGAAGAAGAAAAATGGATTCCGCTAGATGCGACATGGGCATCCTCCGGCGACTGGTTTAATCCGCCGGACTTTGCAGATACGCATATTCGGGAGGCCTGAGTAACCGGCTTCTAAAGGAAAAAGAGGATGAGGTGATTGTACTTATGCAAGACGATCCGCAAAAGCGGGAAATAATCAACAGGCGCAATTTTTCATTTCGTTTGAATTTATTCTTTTTTATCACATTTGCTTTATTTAGCTTGCTGATCGTCCGGCTGGCCATTTTGCAATTTGTCGAAGGTCCGACGCTTAGCGCCGCAGGCCTGGACAAAAGCACCAAAAGCGTCAAGCTGCCGCCGATTCGCGGCAATATCTACGACTCGGAAGGGTACCCGATCGCTTACTCCACTTCAACACAGTCGCTGTACTACAGCATACAGCCGGATATGAAGGAGGAAGCGGCGAAACAAACCGCCAGGGATATGGCGAACGAGCTTGAGAAGGTCTTCAACGAGCTTGGAGATCCTGAGAAGGATATGTCGGTCGATGATATTATCCGGCAGATGGACCTTGAATTTCGCAAAGACATTATCTCGACGCCGCGCCGGATCAAGTCCGGCTTGACGAATAAAGAAGTGGCCTATTTCATGGAAAACCGGACGAACTATCCCGGCGTGGACATTATGGAAGAAAGCGTCCGCAACTACGACTCGGGCTCCATCGCGGTGCAGCTTGTCGGCTATTTGAAGAAATACAACGGCGTCCGCGAAAATCTTGAATTCTACAAGGCGAAGAAGGACGAGACAGATCCTCAGCTGCAATATCTGGAGCTGGAGGACGTTGGCGTTGACGGGCTGGAGCGGATGTATCAGGATGTGCTGCGCGGCAAAAACGGTCTGAAGACGTATCCGGTCAACAATGCTCAGCGCATTATCGGACCGATGCGAATTACCAACCCTGAGAAGGGCGCCAATCTCTATTTGACGATCAATAAAAATGTTCAGTTAAAGACGGAGCAGGCGATTACAGATCAATTGAAAAAAATCTCCACTTCATCGAATCGATTTGAACGGGCGGAATACGCCAAAACCGGCTTTGCGGTAGCGATGGAGGTCGATACGGGCAAGGTTGTCGCTATGGCCAGTATGCCGGACTACGATCCGAATATTTGGGCCGGAGGCAGAATCAGCCAGGAGGACTATGAAAATTTCGGCAACGTACTGGCGAACGGAACGATAAGCACCGTGTACGGCAAATATACGGATGAAGAACGAAATAAGCATCCTTCCTCCATTCTTAACTTGGGCTCCACCATTAAACCATTGTCTGTCTTAATCGGATTGCAAGAAGGCTTATTTACGACTTCCACTTATTATAGGGACACCGGCGTATTCGCGTACGGGAAAAAAGGCTATGAACGGCTTATTCGAAACTCGCAAAACCATGTATACGGCAGCATCGACGGGGCGGGAGCCATCCGCGACTCGTCCAACCCGTTTATGGCGGCTATGATCGGCGACAGGCTTTACAAGCGGGGCACCGTCGACGGGAAAAGCAGCATCGAAATTTGGGACGACTACATGAAGCAGTTTGGTCTCGGCGTATTGACGGAGAGCGGACTGCCCAATGAATCCAAAGGCGTCATTGACTACTTCCATGAGGCAGAGGTAGCGAGTGCGCAATCAGCCCTTATTTTTGCCTCCTTCGGGCAGCAAGGTCGTTATACCACGCTTCAGCTTGCCCAATACACAGCGATGCTTGCCAACCGCGGCAAACGGATGAAGCCGCAATTCGTCAACGAGATTAAAGATGCGGACGGCAATGTCATTCAGGGCTATGAGCCTGTAGTCCTTAATACTGTCGATTTCAAAGAGGAATACTGGAAAGAAATCGAGCTGGGAATGTCCCAGGTTAAATCGCAGGGCTTCGAGGGCGTCGACTATACTTATCGTCGGAAGACAGGCACATCCGAGCAGCAGGTTGCCCAGCGTACAGCGAACAATGCGGTCTTTATCGCTTACGCTCCTGCGGATAAGCCTAAGCTGGCGGTAGCGGTTGTTGTACCGGACGGCGGCTTCGGCGGCTACGGGGCTTCCCCGATCGCACGTCAAATTTTTGACGCCTACGATGCGGAAGTCGGCCTCTACGGCGTGCCTAAGAACAAGACAAAAAACGATACCGCGGCCAATGACGCTGTAGAACAGGCGCAGCAGAACGAAACCGCCTTAGCGGGCAACGAGTAATTCAGCTTCAGAAAAAGAAGGAAAGCCGGCAGCGGCGATGCAGAATCTTCTGCGTCGCCGCTGCTTTTTTATGCCCAAATTCAAGAGAGGCGGCCCAATTAAAAATAAATGTTGCACTACGGAAACATTTTTGTGTATTATTAAAAAAAAGGCGTTAGTCAAAATAATATTCATAAGGGCAAACATGAGGGCATATACACAAACTAACACCTATTTCGGGAGGAAGCTGACATGGGAAAGCAGAAGAGGGCAAACTCGGCGCTGCGCCGTTTTATCATGACGATCGTGTTTTTGACGGTGACGATGATTGTGGCGGCCGGTTGCGGGAAAGAAACGAGCGGAGACAGCGGCAAGCTGCGGGTTACGGCAACAACCGGCATGATTGCGGACGTGGCTCAGAATATTGGCGGGGAGTATGCGGAGGTTAGCGGATTAATGGGGCCGGGCATCGACCCCCATCTGTATAAAGCGTCGCAAGGCGATGTGAAGAAGCTGGACGATGCAGACGTTATTTTCTACAACGGCCTTCATCTGGAAGGAAAAATGGGAGAAATGTTCGAGTCGCTCGAAAAACGGAAGCCTACGGTCGCGATTTCCTCCTATTTGAAAGAGGAACAGCTGCATTCCGACCCTCAGGCGGGAAGCGGCATGCATGATCCGCATATCTGGTTTAACGTGAAGCTGTGGATTTCCGCGGCAGAGGTCATCCGCGATACATTTGTCGAAAAGGACCCCGAGCATGCGGATTATTACAAGGAGCAGGCGACGGCATATATCGCTAAGCTGGAGGAGCTTGATGCCTATGCGAAGGAGCAGATTGCCAGCATTCCGGAAGAACGCAGAATTCTAGTCACCGCTCACGATGCCTTCGGGTACTTCGGTTCCGCCTATGGGTTAACTGTCACGGGTCTGCAGGGAATGAATACGATGTCTGAGTACGGCTCCAAGGATGTCAGCACCTTGCGCGACTTTTTGGTAGAGAACAAAATTAAAGCCGTATTTATTGAATCCAGCGTGCCGAAAAAATCGATAGAGTCGGTTATTGAAGGGGCGCGTCAGTTAGGTCACGAGGTAACGATCGGCGGCGAGCTGTTCTCCGATGCGATGGGCGACGCAGGTACGGAGGAGGGCACATACATCGGCATGGTGCGGCATAATGTCGATACGATCGTAGCTGCTTTGAAATAGACCAATGAGCCAACGGGGAAAGCGAGTGATTGACATGGGTATCATCCGGCAAGAAGCCATCTCGGAAAAAGCGCCGCTGTCGATTAGCGGCCTTAGCGTAGCGTATCAGAAAAAGCCGGTGCTGAGAGGGGTCTCCTTCGAGGTAAAAGAGGGAGAGCTGATCGGTATTATCGGGCCGAACGGCGCAGGCAAATCTACTTTAATGAAGGCGGCGCTTGGCCTGATCCCGAGCCTCTCCGGCGAGGTGCTCGTGTACGGCAAGCCCTACAAAGCGCAGCGTAAATTGATCGGCTACGTCCCGCAGCGCGAATCGGTGGATTGGGATTTTCCAACGAATGCGCTTGATGTCGTGCTAATGGGCCGCTACGGTCATCTGGGCTGGCTCCGCCGTCCCGGAGCCAAGGAGAAGGCGATTGCGCTGGAATGTCTGGCCAAGGTAGGTATGGGCGATTTCGCGGATAGACAAATCAGCCAATTGTCCGGCGGACAGCAGCAGCGGGTCTTTCTGGCCCGCGCGCTGGCGCAGGACGCCAAGCTGTATTTCATGGATGAGCCGTTTGCAGGCGTTGACGCCGCAACGGAAAAAGCGATTATTACGCTGCTCCAGGAGCTGAAGCAGCAAGGGAAAACCGTTATCGTCGTACATCACGATTTGGCGACGGTTGAAGATTATTTTGACTCCGTGCTGCTGCTTAACGTGGAACTTCAGGCGTTTGGCCCGACGGCGGAAACCTTTACGCAGGAGCAGCTTCAGCGGACGTATGGCGGCCGTCTGGCGTTTCTTGAGCGGAAGGGGGAGTAACCGTGTATCATTTCTGGGAAATGTTATCCGATCCGAATATGCAATGGATTTTTCTCGGCTGTACGCTGCTCGGTTTAAGCAGCGGCGTAATCGGCTGCTTTTCTTACTTAAGAAAACAAAGCTTGATGGGCGACACGCTTGCCCATGCCGCACTGCCTGGCATTTGTATCGCATTCATGCTAAGCGGAGTCAAGTCGATCGGCCTGTTCCTGATCGGCGCAGGCGCAGCCGGCTTGATCGCGACGCTGGGCATCGGGATGATTACCCGGCGCACGAAGCTCAAGCAGGATGCTGCAATGGGCATCGTGCTTTCGGGATTTTTTGGCCTCGGCATCGTGCTGTTGACGATCATCCAGCATGGGAACTACGGCAATCAAGCGGGCCTTGACAAGTTTTTGTTCGGTCAGGCAGCGGCAATGATCGGCTCCGATGTCATTACGATGAGTATCGTCTGCGGCCTGCTCATAACGGTATGTACGTTGTTATTCAAGGAATTTAAGCTGATTTCGTTCGATCCCGGCTTCGCTCGAGGCATCGGTTATCCGGTTGCTTTTCTGGAGCAGGTCATGATGGTGCTTGTCGTTGTGGCCGTAGTAGCGGGCATTCAGGCGGTAGGTGTCGTACTTGTTGCGGCGCTGCTGATTACGCCGGCCGTCTCCGCTCGTTACTGGACGGATCGCCTTGGCCTGATGGTCGTCATCTCGGGCTTGTTCGGGGCAGTCAGCGGCGGGGTTGGAACCTGGTTCAGCGCTTCGGTATCGAATCTTCCTACCGGACCCGTGACGGTGCTGGCGGCAACGCTGCTGTTCGGCATCTCCGTATTGTTTGGTCCGCGCCGCGGATTGATTGCGAAGCGGCTGCTGCGCAGACAGGTCAAGCAGCGCTATCAGCGCGACAGCGAGCTGGCCAACCAGCCAGGCGTCAAGAAGGAGGCGGCGTTATGAGCGAATTTTGGATATTGCTGACAGGCTCGCTTGTCGCGGGCTGCTGCGGCATACTCGGCGTTTTTCTTGTCCTCCGCAAGATGGCGATGATCGGCGACGCGATCAGCCATTCGGTTATGCCCGGCATCGTAATCGCCTTTCTGATAAGCGGCTCGCGCGATTCCCTGCTGATGATGTTTGCCGCGCTTGTATTCGGCCTGCTGACGACGTTTCTGATTCAGCTGTTCCAGCAAAGCGGCATTCAATCGGACGCGTCCATCGGGGTCGTGTTTACCGCGCTGTTCGCGATCGGTGTCGTCTTGGTCAGCTTGTACGCCCGTCAGGTTCACCTTGACCAGGACGCTATTCTATATGGCGAAATCGCTTATGTGCATTGGAACATTTGGGAGCTGGGCGGGGTCAGCATGGGTCCCAAGGCGGTGTGGCTGCTCGGCTTCACGCTAGCCGTGATCGTAGCGGTAATCAGCATGTTCTACAAGCAGTTCAAGCTATGCGCTTTCGACCCTGCGCTTGCCGCCGCTATCGGCATACCTGTCGCTCTTTTCCATTATTTGCTGATGGGGCTCGTATCCATGGCTACGGTGAGCTCCTTTGAAAGCGTCGGTGCGATACTTGTCGTCGGCATGCTGATCATTCCCGCATCAACCGCTTATCTGCTTACAGAGCGGCTAGGGGTCATGATCGGTCTGAGCGTTGCCGCAGGCGTTGCGAGCACGTTTCTCGGCTACGGAGCCGCGGTGGTTCTGGACGCCTCCATTGCAGGATGCATGGTGTGTGCGGCTTCGCTCTTGTTTGTTGCGGCGTTTCTGTTCTCTCCGTCACAAGGGCTTGTCGTCAAAAAGTGGCGCATGCGCAAGCTTGTGTAACCTTATTGTTCATTGTTTTCCTGTTGCTACCGTCAGAGGCGCCGCCTCTGGCGGCATTTTTTTGTCAGGATGAAACATTTTCCTAATTTGAAACGTATTAGAATTGGTGCTTATTTACTTTGATGGGATGATTAAACTTTGGAAGGAGGATTGCAGCCGCTTTTCAGCTATTCATTTATTTGATTACAAGTAAAGGAAGGGTTTATACATATGAAGAAAAGCTTGAAGTTCGTACTTCCCATGCTGACAATCTCCCTTGCGGCTACCGGCTGCAGCTTCGGGAGCGGCAGTGACAATACGGAAGGAGAGCAGTCCACGCTAAGGGTTATGTATTATGACGAGGGTTCTTTTTTTCAGGACTACGGCATGCTGTTTTCGGCGCTTAACCCGAATGTGGATGTGGAGGTCGTCAGTACGCAATCGATGTATCAGGGCGGAGAAATTACCGATTACAATAAGGCCATGTACGATTTTATCGATAAAGAGCGCCCGGATATCGTGATGCTGAGCCCCGACCAGTATACGAAGCTGGGACAGGACGGCAAGCTCTATGAGCTTGATGCTGTAATGGAAAAGGAAAAATACGATACAGAGGGACTTGTACCCGGCATGCTGGATTACCTGCGCGAGCTGGGCGGAGGCAAAATTTACGGGATGACGCCGACCTTCA
Source organism: Paenibacillus sp. SY21-1 (assembly GCF_005222705.1). Classification (GTDB taxonomy): domain Bacteria; phylum Bacillota; class Bacilli; order Paenibacillales; family Paenibacillaceae; genus Pristimantibacillus. The sequence continues at coordinate 174,690 of NZ_STGF01000009.1, forward strand.
GCAGCCAGGTGCTCATGTACAACAAGGACTTATTCGACAAGTACCAGATCCCGTATCCGACAGACAAAATGAGCTGGAACGAGGTTATTCAAACGGCCCAATTGTTTCCGACAGACGGAGACGAGAAGGAGAGGGTATACGGACTGAAGGTAGGCTATAGCGACAGCCTGTTCGAAATGGCATCCATGCTTGCGATGACGGAGGGCGTGAACTATGTGAACGCCGCTCAGAAGCTGATGACCATTAATTCCGATACGTGGAAAAACTCCTTTCAAACGGCCCTGGACGCGATTAACTCGAACGCCCTGTATTTTGAAAGCCGAAATCAGGGGGATATGAACGGCGGCGCCACCAGTTATGAAGAGTATTTGCTTCGAGATCCTTTTATCGGCGGAAGACTGGCCATGACCATCGGCGAGACCTATATCATCGATCAAATCAAACAAGCCAAGCAGAACGAGCAGGTGAAGGATAAAATCATCAGCAATTGGGATATGGTAACGGTACCCGTCGGCCAGCAAAATCCCGATCAGAGCTATATGATGAACTTTTACAATCTCTTTGCCATTAGCGCAGACTCGCCAAACAAGGAGGTCGCGTGGGACTTTATTGACTATTTTACAAGCAGGGATTATGCAAAGGTAAGAGTGAAATCGAGAAATTTCAACGGTTTCCCCGTTCGCACAGAATTTATTAAAGACGATGAGGGGCGGCATTATGAAGCGTTCTACGCCTTGAAGCCGTCTGTCAATAATATGTACAGCAACTATACCAATCTTCCGCAAACGTTCTGGGGAGAGTTCAACAATCTGATGGAGCAGGAGCTCAAGAAAGTTCAGGATGGCTCAGCCGAGCTTGGCGTCACGATCGATATGCTGCAGGTGAAGGGGCAGGAGCTGCTGGACAAGACGCCTGACGAGCCGTCCGCAGAAAACGCCGGCGCAGCCACGGCAGAGCAATCCGTCGTAAGCGAGACTGTGACGGAAAGCGAAGCAAAGCCCGCCGACTGATTTTTTTGACCGCAAGGAAAGCGAACATGGACAACAGCAGGCCGATGCCGAAAGCATCGGTCTGTTTTCCGTATTGGCCGTTTGGAATCTGCCGCAAATGTGCTAAAATACTTTATTATCGGATTGAATAGCGCGTAGGGAGGCACTTGCTCTGAGAGATTATAAATTGATTGCACTGGATATGGATGGAACGCTGCTGAATGAGAGAACGGAAATTAGCGAACAAAATGCGGAATGGATTCAAAAGGCTTTGGAAGCGGGCATAACGGTAAGCTTCTCGACCGGGCGGGGCTTTCGCAGCGCCTTGCCGTTTGCAGAGCAGCTAAAGCTGGAGACGCCAATGATTACGGTGAACGGGGGAGAAATCTGGCATCAGCCGCATGTGCTTCACAAGCGGACGCTGCTCAGTCCCGTGTACGTGCAAAGGCTGCATGAGCTGGCGCTTGCGCATAGCGAGGTATGGTTCTGGGCTTATACGACCGAGGATATTTACAACAAGGAAAAATGGTTTGCTCCTTCCTCGGATTATGATCGGCATCATTGGCTAAAATTCGGTTATTATACGGAGGATGACGCGGCAAGAGAGCGAATTCTGGCTGAAGTGCAGGAGTGGAACGCCTTCGAGATTACGAACTCATCGCCCTGGAATCTTGAGCTGAATCCGCTTGGCGTATCGAAGGCAAGCGCGCTGCGGGAGCTTTGCACCCTTCTAGGCATCGAGATGTCTCAAGTCGTCGCCGTGGGCGACAGTCTGAATGATATTGCCGCGATACGCGAGGCGGGCCTTGGCGTAGCGATGGGCAATGCGCAGGAGGCCGTGAAGGAAGCGGCGGACGTAACGACGCTGACGAACGATGAGCATGGCGTTGCGGAAGCGATTAAGAGATACGTGCTGGAGGGATGAGCGTAGCGTGGACATACTGGGCTGGAGTCTGATTGTCATATTGTTTGTCGTCGGCATGGCGGGCACAATCTATCCAATATTGCCTGGCGCGCTGGCGATCTATGCGGCTTATTTCGTATATGGCTGGTTTTTCACCTTTAGCGAATTCGGCGTGTGGTTCTGGATCATTCAAACCTTGATCGTCGTTGTGCTGTTTATCGCCGACTATGCGGTTAGCGCCTGGGGGGTCAAGCGGTTCGGCGGCTCCAGGGCATCGGTCATCGGCAGTACGATCGGCTTGATTTTGGGCCCGTTCGTAATCCCCGCTTTCGGCCTGGTGCTCGGGCCGTTTCTTGGCGCGATTATCGGCGAAATGATAGCGGGCGAGCCTGGCGACAAGGCGCTCAAGGTAGGCTTCGGCTCAGTCGTCGGCTTGTTTACAAGCGTTGTGGTCAAAATTATTTTACAATTGTTAATGATTGCGTTGTTTATTATTTGGCTCGTTTTCTAAACTCGGAACGAACCTTCGGCAAAGCTGAAAAACGCGAATTCCAAAAATAGGGAGAATCATACGGGACATCATGCTGAAAAAAGACTCATTAATTAAAGGCACGCTGATTCTCGCCGCTGCCGCGCTGATTGCGCGTTTTCTCGGGCTGTTCCAGCGTATTCCGCTCGACTACATGCTCGGCGAGGCCGGCCAAGGGGCCTTCAATCTCGCAAACTCCTGGTATTTGCTGCTGCTGACAGTAGCCACCGGCGGAATCCCGATCACGATCAGCAAAATGATCTCGCAGCGCTACGCGATGGGCAGACCGGAAGAGGCGAAGCAAATTTATAAGGCGGCATTGCTGTTCGGAGCGATCAGCGGTCTAGTGCTCGCTGCTTTTATGTTTGCGTTTGCGCCGCTTATCGCCAAGTTCGCCAAGGTTCCTAATGCGGTGATGGCTCTGCAGGCCATCGCGCCCGCGCTGCTGCTGTTCCCGGCAATTGCGATGACGCGCGGTTACTTCCAGGGAAGACAGCTTATGTCGGCCGGCGGCATTTCGCAAATTGTCGAGCAGATTCTGCGAATCATCGGCGGGATCGGCTTGGCGCTGATCATTCTCGGGCTTGGCTACGGAGACGATTGGGGAGCGGCAGCCATCGCATTCGGCAGCGTGTTCGGGAGCATCGGCGCATTCGGCGTGATGCTTTGGTTTGCGAGAAAGCTCAAGCGGCAAGATGCGGCCGAGAAGCCGCCGCTTATTCAGACCCACCGGAAAAAAAGCGCTTCGGCAAGCGCTCCTTTGAAATTCAGGACTATTTACCGGGAAATATTCACCATGTCGATTCCGGCTGTCGTTACGGCTATGACGGTGCAATTTCTTTATTTGTTTGATATGGCGGTTTTCAAACGGATTACCAGCTATGACGAGTCTGTCATGGATATTGTGTATGCGAACTATTCAACAAAGGCGTTTTCGCTGGCTGGCATTCCGCCTATTTTGGCGATAGCGCTTGGGGCCTCGATCATTCCGGTTATTTCATCCGCCTATGCGCTAAAAAATATGGGCGAGGTAGAGCGCCAGTCCTCACTGGTCATGCGTATCGTCTGCTTTACGGGAGTACCGGTCGCCTTGTTGATGACAGTAGCCGCCTATTCCATTACAGGCCTGCTGTTCAAGGATACCGGTGGAAGCGGCGCCGTTGCTCTGCTCACGATCGGCACCATCTTTCAAATTACGATGATGACGACCAATTCCATTCTGTATGGGATGGACAAGCCGCGATTGCCGATGCTTCACACCTTTGTCGGCTTCGCCATGAAGGTTGCGCTGACGCTTGCGCTGGCTCCATCGCTTGGGGTATACGGATTAATTATCAGCTCATCCATTTGCTTTATAGCGATTACCTTGCTAAACTTCCGCACCATAGGGCGCGAAGTGAAGCTTAATGTGCTGGGACGCCGCTGGCTGCCGTATATGCTGGCGATCGTCATTCCGGCGGCAGCGGGCTGGGGTATGGAGAATGCCGTTCTCTCCTGGACGGCAGACTGGGCTCCCAAGCTTTCTTATTTTGCTGCGAGCTGCTGCACGGCGCTTGTGGTGGGTGGCCTCTACATGCTGCTTCTTGCAGCTCTCAAGGTCATATCGCCGGAGGACATCCGCTCGTTCCCGGGTCCGATCCGCAAGCCGCTTGGGATGCTTCTAAAGCCCTTTTACAGAAAAGCCATGTAAGGAAACCAACTGCCGCAATCGGTAGCTGCGCGCTAAGCGCCTCATCCCCGAGGCGCTTTTTCTGTTGCTTGTATAGCGATAGAACCAGTGCCTTCCATACATTTACAAGAGTTAAACGCTACTGTACAATGAATACAGAAAACTAGGTTAATAGAGTTATCATTTTACGTTTAAGGAGTTGTTGGGTTGAGAAACTGGTGGGGGAATAAAGGAAGAGTAGCTGCGCTGCTTCTGGCGTTTACGCTTGTGTTTGTTGCAGGCTGTCAGGCAGTATCTGGAGTCGACTTTAACAAGGTGCTTAAAAATGCGCTTAAAGTAACATCCAGCGAGAGCGCGCAAACGGTAGAGTTCAAGCTTCAATTGGATGAGGAACTGCTAGCCGAATTGCCGGAGGAGGAGCAGTCGCTGATCAAGCTGTTTGCCTCGGTCAAGCTGCAGCTCGAGGACGTGCTCGCACAGGATGCAGACCATTTATCGCTGAAAGGCAATTTGACGCTGGGCAATGCGAAGAGCATCGGCTTCGCTCTGCAAATATCGGACGAACAGGCCGTATTGAAGCTCGATGGCGCAAAGCAGCCGTTCGTGCTGGCTATGGATAGCGAAAGCCTGTTGGGCATGGCCGGAATGGAGTCCGAGCCGACAGCTTCGACGATGGACGAAGCTACGCTTACGTCGATTGGGCATGAGCTGATTGATGCCTTTGGTTCCTATATTATTGACAATCTGCCTAACGCAGAGCGTTTGACGGTTAAGCCCGCGGTTGAATCCATTAACGGAGAATCCGTATCGCTCATGCATGTTCATGTGGAGCTGGACGGTCCCGAGCTGTGGACGCTGGTGAATAAGTATGTGGACGCGCTCGTTGCCGACCGTCAAGGGCTTGAGGCGATGATCAGCGGCGTTTTTGATATTTTAGAAAAAAATCCGGATGTATGGGCAGCAGCGGGCGAGGTTAACCCATTCGAGGACCCGGAGCTTGACGCGCCGACTCTGGATGAAACAAAGGCATCGGCAGCAGAGGAAATTGCCGGTATGCTGGTGGAATTGCAGGAGGAGCTTCGTGCCGCAAGCGAAGATGATCAGGAAATGATCAACGAGCTGTTCCATAAAGATTTGTCGATTAAGGCGAACATGTATGTCGACGGCAAGCTGGACATTCGCAAGCAGCAATTGGAGGTCAACTATACCTTCCCTGTGTACGAGCCGGAGGAGCTTGAGCAAGAAGAGCTGCCCGAGGACGAGGAGTACGATTATACGGAAGAGTATTTCTATTCCGAGCAGTGGGTTAAAGGCTTCTCGCTTACAATGGAGAATGTGTACTGGAACGTCAACGGAGCGGTAAAGGCCGAAGCCCCTGTTGCGGGTGCGGACGCGCTTCCGGTTGAAGAGCTGCTTGAAATGCAAGGCTATCAGGTGCTGAAGCAGTTTGATGACTCTTCCGTCGTATACGACTTGCTTAAAAATCAATTCGAGCTGAATAAACAAACGGTGAACTGGTATCCGTTCTCGTATGGCAATCCGGCCATCCTCACGCCAAGCTACATTACCATTATTCCGTTAAGGGATACAGCGGATCAGCTTGGAGCACAGCTGACATACGACAAACAGTCGAAGAGCATGAAGCTGCTTGATGAAGCGACAAATACGACAATCAGTCTGAAGCTGAACAGCAATAAAGCGACGGTTAACGGACAGGCTGTGGAGTGGTCCTTCCCTGTCACTTCCATTGACGGCGTCACTTATGTTCCGGCCAGAGACTTGGCCAAGGCGCTACAGGCAAAGATTAGCTGGGAGCCTTATTACGAAGATGAGAAAGTATTTGTGCTTGAACGGGAACTATAAGTTCAACTTCGACATGCAAGAGGTGCTAAATGGACAAACTAACGACAGACGGCGGATTCCGCGAGGCGATTGGCGAGGATAGGCTTTCGGTTGTCGTCTTTAAAACAACATGGTGCAAGGATTGTCATTTTATTGACCCGTTCATGCCCGACCTTATTCGCGATTATGAAGGCAAGGTCGCTTTTTATGAGATTGACCGGGACGATTTGCCTGATCTATGCTCCGAACTGAACATTCTTGGCATTCCCAGCTTTATCGCATTCCGGCATGGACAAGAGCTCGTTCGCTTCGTTAGCAAGCTGCGCAAAACGCGCGAGGAAATTGAACAATTCGTTGATCGGGCCATACAGGTTAGCGATGCATTAACGTCCAAATAGAGGGGAAACCCGCGCTCGAACGGTATGAAGCCGCTTTGGGCGCGGGCTTTCGTTTAAGGAAGTTAACCAATTCGGCGCGGAAGTGTCACATTTTCAACATGGCTTTTGCCAAATGTTATGGCTATAATTGAACTGTTGCTGACGGCTAAAGGTTGAAAAAGCTCAAAATCTGTCGTTTGCACTATTCATATTGAAACTAGGTGATTCTAACATGGTAACGAAACGGTTTCGCGTGCTGGCCATTATTACGTTTATCGGCATGCTGATTGTGCTGCTTGGCGGAGCGCTCGTAACGAATACGGAATCCGGCCGCGGCTGCGGCGATGATTGGCCGCTATGCCACGGCAAGTTTATTCCCGCTTATACGCTTGAATCGATGATTGAATATATGCATCGCTTAACAAGCGGCATTGTCGGGCTACTGGTGCTTGCAACGGTTATTTCGGTATTTCTGAAATACAGAGCCAATAAAACCGCCTACAAGGAACCGATGTTCTATACAGCCGGCGCCCTTCTGTTCACGATCATTCAAGCGTTATTGGGAGCTGCGGCAGTCAAATGGTATCAGTCCCCTCCCGTTATGGCTATTCATTTCGGCATTTCGTTGATTGCCGTCGCTTTTACCCTGTTGCTTGTCATTTGGACGTATCGGGCGAAGCGCGGCGTTCCACCCGTTTATACGGTACCGAGATCGGTTTTCTCACGGGTGCTTGCTCTTGCCGTATATTTGTACGTTGTTGTCTATCTGGGTGCATTTTTGCGGCATACGGACTCGGGCGGCGGTTGTCTGGACTGGCCGCTATGCAATGGACAAGTTATACCGGAAATGGGCGGCGCCGCCGGGCTGGTCTTTATTCACCGCGTCGCAGCGCTTATTCTGGGAATCAGCCTTGTGCTTCTGTACCTGCACATCCGCAAAGTGAGCAATCCGGAGGCGGGACTTACCAAATCGGCAGGCTGGGCGGTCGTGCTTGTGTTTACGCAAGTTATGAGCGGCGCGCTGCTTACGTGGACGATTACGAATGAAGATGTATTTATTTTTACGAATTTGCTGCATAACTTGATCGTAACTGCTCTTTTTAGCATTATCGCCGACGTGCTCGTTCGTTCTTGGCGCTTCAGCCGTCGCACATGATCATGCTCGCCCCGCCCGCTTTGCGAGCGGGGCGTCATTCTATTTTTAGGTAAAGGAGAATACGCGGATGCTGCGATCACTGTTCAATGAACAACCAAGAGCTGCGGAAGGGACACTCGCAGAAACGTTTCGTGCGATGGAGCAGTTCGCTTCCCTGCTGTCTAAACGTATCGAAGCGGGCGAGGATCGCGACTATAAGCTGCGCAAGTTTGAAATTTGGACGCTTGGCTTGCAGGCGGCGCTCGATGAGCTGGAACAGAGCCATTACGCGGCTTTGCGCTATCAGAAGCTGATATCGTCCGTTTCAGTCAAGCAAATGACAGATACCGAACGAATGAATTATAATCGATATATCTATTATGATAAAAATGGTTTTATCCGCGTTTTTTCCCTGCTGGACAAGCTGGGCACACTGCTGAATGAGCTGCTTGGCATGCGAACGGAGCGTGTAAAAGCCCACTTTTCCTATTTCACGGTTTTGCGTGTCATGCGGGAGCGCAAGGCTCATCCGGAGCTTACCTGGAAGCTGAACGACGTGAAGGAGAAGTACAAGGAAGCGATCGGGCGCTTGCGGAAGCGGAGAAATACGGAAATTCATTATATGAATTCCGAAATGCACGATGATTTGATCCAAAGCCAACGTATGTATGGAGCCGAAATATATTTGGAGAACGTTGCCGAGCAATCGGGCGATCTGACATGCGGCCTGCAGATGGCGATGGAGTCGCTGCGGCTTACCTTTCAATATGCATGCGTTCTCATGAGGAAAAAATAACCATCTTTCCTGGGAGGAGACGGTTTCGTGGAGCTAAAGGGGAAAACGGCATTAGTGACAGGCAGCGCCAAGGGGCTGGGCAAACGGACGGCGCTCCAGCTTGCCGAACAAGGCTGCCGTTTGATAATTAATTACCGGGAAAGCGGGCCGGAAGCAGAACTGGTCAAACGTCAAATTGAACAGCTTGGCGGCGAGGCGATTACGGTCCAGGCGGACATTACGGAGACGGCAGGTGTGGAGAAGCTGGCGGAAGTAGCGGAAAGCTGGTCAGGCGGTGTTGACATACTCGTCAACAATGCCGGACCGTTTGTCCGCAAGCGCAAGCTGTTTAGCGAATATGACGAGGAGACGATTATAAGGCTGCTTCACGGAAACCTGTTAAGCGTTATGCTGCTGGACCACAAGCTCCTGCCTCATATGCGCGAGCGGGGCTGGGGCCGCATTATCCATTTTGGGTTCGGCCACGCCAATGAGGCCCGGGCTTGGCCGCATCGCGCGGTATATGCCGCTGCCAAGACGGGGCTGGTATCGTTCACCAAGTCGCTTGCCGTAGAGGAAGCGCCAAACGGCATAACCGTCAATCTGATCGGGCCGGGAGATATTCGAGGAGATAACAAGGAACGCTCCATCAGCGAGGTTATGCATGAGCATGATCTGGATTCTCCGGTCGGTCGTCCTGGCGCCGGCGAGGACGTAGCTCGCGTTGTATTATTCCTGTGCCAGTCGGACTCCGCCTTTTTGACAGGCAACGTGATCGACGTAACCGGCGGCTTCGACCCGATCCGAGCGAACATCAAGGGCATGTAGCGGTCCGTTGATTCCGCGCTCCGTTTTAGGTAAAAATAGCCGGCCTATGACAAAAAGAGTCTTGCCTTGCGGATGGAGCGCTGCTCCAGCCGGTTCAGGCAAGACTCTTCTTCCAACTAGAAGAAAGTATACGTTTCACATGCGTATTCCGCCAGTGCAAAACGTCAGCGGCTGCCGACACATTGAGTGGCGGCAGCCGCTTAACGATGATTAAAGGCCGCCGGCCCCGTCATACGTTTCTTAGAATACTTGAACGACTTCAACGACGCCGTCTACTTCTTCAAGCAGCGCGCGCTCAATACCGGCTTTAAGTGTAATTGTCGAGCTAGGGCAGCTACCGCATGCACCCATCAGGCGCAGCTTGATAATGCCATCCTCTACATCAACAAGTTCCACGTCGCCGCCGTCGCGTTGCAGGAACGGACGAAGCTTATCCAGCACGTCAAGAACTTCATCGTACATGGTGTCTTGTGTTTGTTCACTCATTGCAATCAGCTCCCTTCTCCCCTATTATAGTACAAAGCAAAGCAATTGAAAATGGATAGTAACTGAGTAAAGTTGGGTGAAGCCAAATGTTTAAACCGATGATTGAATTTTGTGCAGGCAATATGCATCATGGAACGGATCAAATCATGCAGCGCTTCGAGCAGGACGAGCGCTTCGAGGTAGTCGAATACGGCTGTCTCGGCAATTGCGGCGAATGTTATTTAAACCCGTTCGCACTTGTGGACGGCGCGATTGTCTCGGCGGAAACGGCCGATGAGCTGTATGATCAAGTGCTGAAGGCGCTGGATCAGCAAAAAGCGGATCAACAGGCGCTGGATAAGCTGCTGGACGATATGTAGCTCATCCTGCGTCGATTATTTCCGTTTTCCTTCCGAGCGCTTTCGGTAATCTTTTTCGTGCTTGGGCTAAAAGACGCCAAAGGCGACCGGGCAAGTCTTGCCGCTCCCGGCGATATTAGCCGAGGTGGCGCTTGGAGCGCCACAGCACGCCGCTTTTGACGAGCCTTGGCACACGCCCCATAATCGGTGTGCCGCCCATAAGGCCAAAGCCGCTTTTTTTGCCGAGCGAGCCCAGTACGCCCTTCAGCTTTAGTTTGCCCAGGCGAGGGGTTTTGTCATGCCAGATCGCTTGCAGCACCTCGGCAATCTGTTTCCCCTGAGCGCCGGCCGCTTGTCCGCTTGGCGACAGCGGCAGCGCGGCGCAATCTCCGACGACAAAAATGTTCGTATGATCCGGAAGCTGATGATACTCATTAAGAAGCAGTCTGCCTTGATTGTCTTTCGGCAGCATGAGGCCCTGCACAAGCTCAACAGGCTGGATGCCTGCCGTCCATACCGTAACATCCGTATAGATGGGGCTGGAGGAATGGCTGTCATGGAGAATGCCGCCTTCAAGCTTATGCAGTGCGACATTGCCGAGCATGTCTACCTGATGCTCCGTGAACCACTCCGAAACGAACGATTGGAGCTTGCCGGGAAAAGCCGACAGCACGCTTGGCCCGCGATCGATAATACGGATATTGAGATCCGGGCGGCTTTCGCGCAGCTCGGCGGCAACCTCGACTCCGCTTAATCCACCGCCGACGATGGAAACCTGGCCGTAAGGTTTAACATCGTTCAGCAGCGCATATGTTCGTCTTGCGGCCGAAAAGGTTTGGATGCTTGTCGAATATTGCTCGGCGCCATCGATGCCATGATATTTGTCCGTGCATCCCAGCCCGATAACCAGCCAGTCGTAGCTGATCGGCTCCCGGACGTCTAGCAGCACCAGCTGCCGCTCCAGATCAAGCCCGGTTACCTCGCCGTAGGCCAGAGACAAACGATCGTGAACGGGGAATTTCACTCGCAGCTCGAGGTCCGATACGGTTCCGGCGGCAAGCGCATAGTATTCGGTTTTAAGTCCTTGAAACGGCATTCGATCGACCAGCACAATGGAAACGTCGCGAGGGAGCTGCTTTTCCAGCAGCTCGTCGGCAATGGCCAAGCCGCCATAGCCACCGCCCAAAATAACTAATTTTCTCATTAGGTCCTCAACTCCACACTTCTCGATGGTTGTATATAATTTATGTCTCTAATCGGTGGATTACTCACTCGTATACTTTAATTTCATTGTAAAAGGTATCCCGCTCGACAGGAATGCGGCCTGCGCCCTTGATCAGCCAGATCAGATCCTCGCGGGTAATGCCCTCAGGTGTGAGCGCGCCTGCGGCATGGCTGATTTTCTCCTTGACGATCGTGCCATGGGCATCGTCAGCCCCCATCGTTAAGGCAACCTGTGTCAGCTGCACGCCGATATTAATGAAATACGCTTTAATATGGTCAAAATTGTCGAGCATTAGACGGCTGATCGCAATGGTCTTCAAGTCCTCAAAAGCGGAGTTGCGGCGGCGAATGCCGGCTCTCGGGTTAATCGGCTGCATCGACAGCGGAATGAATACCTGGAAGCCGTTCGTTTCATCCTGAAGCTCGCGAATTTGCATCATATGGCGGATGCGATCCTCTTTGGTTTCAATCGAGCCGTACAGCATCGTCGTATGGGTGCGCAGGCCCAGCTCATGAGCAGTCCGGTGAACCTGCAAATATTCGCTGACATCGGCTTTGGTTACACGCATTTTTTTGCGGTAATGGTCGGACAAAATTTCCGCACCGCCGCCGGTGAGCGACTCCAAGCCGGCTTTGATCAGTTCCTCCAGCACTTCCTTATACGGGAGACCGCTTATTCTGGAGAAGAAATCGATTTCGGCCGCCGTGTAAGCTTTGAGCGTAACATTCGGATATTTCGCCTTCAGCGCTTTGAGCGAATCGACATAATATTGGAACGGAACATGCGGATTGTGGCCGCCGACAATATGGAATTCGCGAACGCCCGGGTGTATGTGCTGCTCCACATATTCGATCATTTGCTCGCCGCTAAGCGTATAAGCGCCATCCTGGCCTTCATCCTTGCGGAAATTGCAAAATGCGCAATGCGCTTCGCATACATTAGTAAAGTACAAGCTCATATTTTCAATAAAATAAACCTTTTTGCCGTTTTTGCGAAGCGCAACTTCATTGGCCAATTGTCCGATCGTAAGCAGATCGTCGGACTGGTATAAGAAAACACCATCCTCCAGCGTCAAACGCTGGCCATGACGCACTTTTTCAATGATGTGCTGCATTTGTGAGCCTTCTGTCGGAATTACGACGTTCATGGCGGAGCCTCCTGAAAAGTTCAAATTGTGAAAAAAATAACTTGTTTTTCCGATAAAGAAACTGTAACTATTATAAACCTCCTGCATGACAGGGGCAATAAGAAAAGCATTTGGCTGGAAGTTACTGGGCATCGGCTGGCCGGGCATCCTGCTCTTGAGCGTATGGTCCAACTGGAGTATACTATAAACAAGTAAGTGATTTTTTTTTGAAGAACCAGTAGGCTAAACGGAGGGATGTCACATGATTACGATCAGTGAACTTGCATCTGACAAAATAAAAGAAATGCTCGAGGAAGAGGGAACGCCGGACATGTTCCTGCGCGTTGGCGTCAAGGAGGGCGGCTGCAGCGGCTTCTCTTACGGCATGGGCTTTGACGACGAGCAGAAGGAAGGCGACCGCGAGCTTGAGTCGGGCGGATTGAAGGTTGTCGTTGACGAGGAGAGCGTTAAGTATTTGAACGGTCTTGTCATTGATTTCAAGGAATCCGCGATGGGCGGCGGCTTTACGATCGAGAATCCCAACGCGAGCGCGACTTGCGGCTGCGGAAGCTCGTTCCGTACGGCGACGGACGCCGGCAAGCCTGCAGCTGCGGGCGAGTGCTAAGTTTAACCAGCGATAGAACCGATAGGTGCGACAAGCCATTGGGCGGATTATGATCCGTTCAATGGCTTTTTCGTTTGCAGGGCACCATACGCTTGCACAAATAAGGGCGGAGCCGTCGGCAATTCAGGGAATTCCCTGACATACAGCAGACGGCTTGGCGTTTTATAATCAGAATATACCTGAAGCTTGGGGGAAGGGGCCATCAAGACAGCCGCCAAGCAGGAGCACCGTCCGGGAGGAGGAAACGAGATGTTGAAATCGGATTCACATATCGCGGAAGTTATGGAACGGGTGAAGCAGGAGACGATGAGCGATTTTGTCGGAGTAGGCTTGATGGATACGGTCAAACGCAAATTATGCTGGCAATGGGCGGCAGGAAGCATCAGCCAGCGGTCGCTAAAGGTGGAGCAGAAGCCCAATACGGGCCTATCCGGCGCCGCTCTGCGCTCCGGCCGCCCCGCGAGCATTAGTCACGCCATATCCGACAGGGAGCGCTTCAAGCTCGGCGAGCCTTTGATGCTCGCCGAGCAACTGGTCATCGCGGCGGCTGTTCCGATTATGACGGATTCTGGCGAAGCGGGCATCATGCTGCTGGGCAAACGTACGGAAACTCGCTATTCTTCCGAACAATTGGAACGTATTTTTCTCCAGATTAGCCCAATTGGGTTATAATAGCCTATAGAGAGAAACACATTCATTGGGAGGGGAAGCTGCAGTGATAAAGCTGCTAATATGCGACGATCATGCGATGGTCCGTTCAGGGCTGGCCATGCTGCTGCACGGCAAACATGACATTGAGGTCGTAGGGGAAGCTTCGGAAGGCGAAGAGTCGCTCAGACTATCGGCCGAGCTGAAGCCGGATGTTGTGCTTATGGATTTAAGCATGCCTCACGGCATGGATGGGATGACGGCTACGACGGAGCTGAAAAAGCTGCTGCCGGAAATCGCCGTTCTTATTTTGACCATGCACGATGATGATGAATATTTATTTCGGGCAATCGGAGCAGGCGCATCGGGCTATATTCTTAAAAATGCCCCGCATGACGAGCTGATCAGCGCCATTCAAATGATTGCGGGCGGCAACGCTTATTTGTACCCGACGGCTACCAAACGCCTGATGAGCGAATATTTGTCCAAAATGAAAAACGGCGAAGACGCGGGTCCTTATGAAAGCTTGTCCGAGCGGGAAAAGGAGATTTTGGGCTGGATCGCGAAAGGGTACTCGAATAAGGAAATTGCCGAAAATCTAATCATTAGCGTCAAAACGGTCGAAACGCATAAAAGCCATTTGATGGATAAGCTTGGACTGCGCACGCGGCCCGAGCTCATCCAGTTTGCGCTTAAGAAGGGACTGCTGCGATTTGAATAAAGACATTCAAGGGCGCGACATTATCGCTTCGGATGTCCAGCACTTGCAGGCCGTTCTGAACTGTCATATCCATGACGAAGCGACGTTGACGCGCGTGCTCCAGTCACTAAAGCAGCTGGCCGATGTTAAATTTGCGCTGGATGAGTCCTCTATCGTCGCCATCACGGACGCCAAGGGCAAAATTCAGTACGTTAACGATAAATTTTGCGAAATATCGAAGTATGATCGTACAGAGCTGATCGGCAAGGATCACCGCATCATTAATTCCGGCTATCATGACAAGCTTTTTTTCGCTACGCTGTGGAATACGATTTCTTCCGGCAAGGTGTGGCGCGGCGAAATAAAGAACAAGGCCAAGGATGGGGTATGCTACTGGGTAAGCACAACGATTGTGCCTTTTCTCAACGAGGACGGAAGCCCTTATCAATATTTGGCGATTCGCTCCGAGGTTACAAAGCAGAAGCAAGCCGAGCAGGATTTAAAGGAAATGATGGTCAAGGTCATCGAAATTCAGGAGGAGGAGCGGCGCCGAATTTCCAGAGAGCTGCATGACGGGATCGGCCAAAGCCTGTTTTCCCTGCTGATCCGGCTCGACAGGCTGATCGGGGAGCATGAGCAGATGCCCGAGCTGGGCTTGCTGCGCAGCGATGTATCGGGAATGATGGAGGATATTCGCAGCCTTGCTTGGGAGCTGCGTCCGTCCGTGCTCGATGATCTTGGCGTCGTGCCGGCCATCCGTACGTATGTGGATAATTACTCGCAGCATTTCGGCATTCGGATCAACCTGGATTGCAAGCTGAATTCAAGGCTTGGTCTATATAAAGAAACTGCGATTTATCGCGTCGTGCAAGAGGCATTGACCAACATTGCCAAATACGCGGAGGTAGCCGAAGCCGAGGTTTGGCTGAAAGAGGAAGATACGGAGGTCATCGCTGTCGTCAAGGACCGCGGCCGCGGCTTCCAGATTGAGCAGAGCGACGGAGGCGTCGGCTTGTTCAGCATGGAGGAGCGCGCACGTAGCGTTGCCGGGCGACTGGAGCTTGTGTCGCGTCCCGGCGAAGGGACAGAGGTCAAGCTGGTCATTCCCAAAGAGGCGTGATCCGTGAGCAGCTGCAAGCGTGAATTGTCCTTAATGCGCTGCTCGCGTTGCCGAATATGACAAGCATGATGTTCGGCGCACAAGATAGCTTTGCGACCAATATGGGTTAATGGGATGCCGCAGCGGACGTTCGGCCGCGCATGCCTGAGCCTGCACGATGGAGAAAATGCCAAACCCCCTGTTTGCGGAACGTACCGCAAGCAGGGGGTTTGTTGGCTAGAAACAGGTAAAGGAGCTGATTCGCTGCAGATCGATGCCGCTGTACATCCAGAAAAATCCATTCCAGCGGAAGCCGGAAACGGAATTCCTCCCTACGAACACGGGGTACATCCAGAACCCGGGGCCGCGATTGGGCCAAATGTAGGTGTTGCGGAACAGACAACCGGAGATCGCTCCCGGATCTACCGCAAACAATGATGCGGATTGCTGGGGAATGAACGAGGGCGGCGGCGCGGTAGGCGCCTGCAAGCCTTGCGGTCCGCCACCGCCGCCGCCTCCAGGGAAAAGCGGAGGCGGCGGCGGGCCAGGCATCCCGCCCGGACCTCCTGGACCTCCCGGGCCTCCCGGAAAGCCGGGGCCACCAGGTCCCCCTGGTCCAAAAATTCCCCCGGGACCACCAGGTCCGCCAGATCCTCCACCGGGTCCAAAAGGAGGCAAAAATGCCATACAACATCACTCCAGTCCATTAGGCTAATGTATTGTATGTAGGCACCTGGGCCGGGGGAATGGGCGGGAGCCCAAATGTAACAATGGTCGCAGTCGAACGCGTGAGCGCTTCTCGATGACAGACGGACGCGGCAGTCGCCCGGCATGGGTTATGACCTGGCGGCTAATCGAAGCAGCTGCTCGCGGACTGCATAGGCGTTGTTGCCGCCCGGACGGGGCGTGCAGGAATAAGCGAGCTGGTTCGTTACATCGAGCAGCGTCAGACGTCCGCCATGCTTCGCGCCGGTATCGATGCCAATCTTGTTGCCGCTTGCCCATATTTCACCGATTGCCGAACCCAGCTTATACGTAGGCGTATGGCCAAAAATAATGGCGCCGATGTTGGCAAGCTCTATGGACGACTCCGGAGCGCCAATAAAATCATCGCGTATTTCGGTTAAATCGCGAATGCTTTGGTCAGGCAACGGTATTCCAGGGCGAAGGCCCGCATGAACAAATAATAGGTTATCCGTTACGTAATATGGCGGGAGCTGTCTGATCCAGCCCGCATGCTTGATTTTTCTTCCGTCTTTTGAAGCAAGCAGCCTCAGCTCGTGGTTGCCGACAAGCGCGATGGCTCCATCGCTCGTGAGCGCTTCGACTATCTCCAGCGTATGCCAGGTTGCCGGGTTATCGGCATCTACATAATCGCCAAGGAGAATGAGCTTATCTCGTGCGGCATTATAATGAGACCTATTCAGCAAGAGCTCCAATTCATCGGCAAAACCATGGATATCCGAGATGACGAGCAGGCGTTTGCCCGGCTTTGCGATTTTAGACAAGGGAACCGACTACCTTTCATTCAATGAAATAAATTATTTTTCGAAGGGGTAGATAAAGGCGTGGGCAGGGTCGAGCTTAACGGATACCATCGTTCCGGGCCGGATCGCGTCGGCAAGTACCATATAGAAGCGCTGGCGCTCGGCGGTTTCCGCCAAAGCCCGCCAGCGTCCCCCTTCAAAAGCGCAATGGACAATCGCAGCGTCGAGGCAATTGTCACCATCCGCCATACGAGCGTCAGCGGCAAGCTTAACGTCCTCGGGCCGGAACATCAGAATCAATTCGCGATCGCCGCGTTCATTATCGAAATCGAGCGGGAGCAAGCCGCGGAAACGGGCTTGGCCGATGGACGCCGCCCAGCCGGTCCCATCGCCTGTGCGGACGGCAGCGCCCTTTAAGCCGTTATAGGCGCCAAGCAGCGAAGCGGCCCAGCGACTGGCCGGACGGCTGTGTACCTCTTGGGGCGTGCCAAGCTGATCGACGCGGCCGTCGCGCAGAATCATGATGCGGTCAGCCATCGCATACGCTTCCTCGGGATCATGGGTGACGTGAAACACGCTGATGCCAAGCCGCTTGAACAAATAAGCCATCTCGGAGCGCATTTCGACGCGCAGCCGCATGTCGAGATTGGACAGCGGCTCATCCAGCAGCATTAGCCGCGGCCTTGTAGCCAGCGCGCGGGCAATCGCCACGCGCTGCTGCTGCCCCCCGGAAAGCTGGGGAGGCAGACGATGCTCCAGACCGTCCAAGTGAAGCATCGTCAGCAGCTCGTTAACCCGCTCCTTGATGTCCGCTTTGCGTAGCTTTCCTTGACGGAGTCCGTAGGACACGTTGTCGAATACGTTCATGTGCGGCCATAGCGCATAATCCTGGAACACCATGTTGACCCCGCGCTTCTCCGGTGCGAGCATGACCGAGGGCGAGGCGATGACTTTGCTGTCGAGCGCCAGCTTTCCCCCGTCCGGCTGCGCGAGCCCCGCCACAAGCTGCAGCAGGGTAGACTTGCCGCAGCCGGACGGGCCGAGCACGCTAATAATTTCTCCTTCGCGCATGTCGAAGGAAATCCCGCGCAGCGCCTGGAACGAGCCGTAGCTTTTGGTCAGACCGTCTGCCGACAGCAGCAGCTTCCCCGTCGGAGCGCTCTCCAGGGGAGAAAAGCTCTTGCGTGCGGCTGCATGATCTGTTGCGGCAGTGCCGCGAATACCTTCATCCAGCAATGGAGCGGCAGAATTCATGAGGATACCTCCTTGCGGCGGAACAACAGCTCAACCGCCATAATGATAAAAATGACGATGCAGGAACCAAGCACGGTAGCGGCTGATGCGTAGCCGAAGTCCAAATCCTCAAAGGCCTTGTTAATGGACACGGGAAGCGTCATAAAGTTAGGCGGAAAGAGAATGGAGTTGACGGCCAGATCGAACACGCTTGCTCCGAAGGCGGCGAGCGCCGCCGATAGCAGCGCGCCGCGAATGAGCGGAACGAGAATGCTGCGCATTCGCGAAATGAACGTATCGCCTTGCAATCGGGCTGCGGACAGCAGACTGCCCGGCACCTTGGCCATCGCGCCGACGAGCAGCCGCGTAATGACGGGAATGGCTCCCGCTATTGCGGCAAGCACCAGAATCGCCGGAGTGCCGTAGAGCAGCAAGCCGAGCGGCTCCAGCCATTGTTGGTTCCACACAAAAATATAACCAATGCCCAAGACGACGCCCGGAACCGCTAGCGTTACGACGGAAAATACTTCAATGGTTCGTTTGAACCTGAATGTCGAATAAGTAAGCACAAAAGCGGTGCCTAGCCCGACAAGCAGGCCGAGCAGGGCAGCCGCTCCCGCTATGAGCAGGGAATGGCCTAGTCCGGTCAGCAGCGTGCTGGAGCCGGCGAACAAATCCAGATAATGATCAAGTGTCAAATTTCCAGCAGAGAGCCCGCCGGATTGCGTCCGGAAAAACGACATCAGCAGGTTTGCGCCAAGCGGAATGCCGATGGCGACGGACAGAAAACCAATATTGAGCGCGGTCAGCAGCCAGCCATAACGTCCTGCTGGTCTGGGCTGCGTGCGTTCGGCGCGTGCAGACAGAAAGTCGAAGCGCGAACGACGCATCGCGTAGAACTGAACGGCCATTGCCATGCCGATCAAAAGCACCAGGTAGAAGGAGAGCACGCCAGCCATATCGAACCGGATTGGCGAGGTGTAGATGGCCGAATAGATCGAATAAGGCAGCGTCGGGAATCGGTATACGGCGGCAATCGAAGCAGGCAGCCCGAAGTCGCCGATTGTATCCATGAACACAAGCGCAGCTCCCGCCCATACGGCAGGCATCAGCAGCGGTATCTGAATCGTGCGCCAGACGGTGAACGCCGACATGCCGCATAAGCGCGCAGCATGCGCAAGCTGCGACACCTTCCATTCCATCGCTGCGCGAATGCTTAAATAAGCGAATGGGAACTTGCTGAGCGTCATGACGAAAATTAAGCCGGCCGGCTGAAAAATAGCCCCGGTTACCCAGTCCCAGCCAAGCACGTTTCTGGCAATGCCTCCTCCAGCGGCGAACAGCACCCAGCCTTGCGCCAGAATAAAGGAAGGCGTAATAATTAGCAGCCATACGGAAATATCCAGCAGCCTGGCTGTTTTAAATGCCCAGGCGGAGCGGACAACAGCTAACGCGCCGCCGAGCAGGGTGGCGAGTACGGTCGTGCCAAGACCAAGCAGCACGGAGTTTTCCAAAGATTTTTGCCAAAGGGGACGATTGAAAATTTCCAGCAGCAGCTTGATATCCCCGATTTGCCAATTGCCGAAGAAAACCCCGGGCAGCAGCACCTGAATCATGACTGCCGCCAAGGGGCAAAGCACGAGGATGAACAGGACGATGCTGACCATCCAGCCCATCCGGTCTTTAGGCACTCCTCTCATCTTTACTTCACGGATTGGTCGGCAAACCATTGCTTAATGGCTGCTTCGTTCTCGGATGCCCAGGAAGCGTCGGCTGCAACGAGCTTCGCGTCGGCGGCGCGATCAGTCTTTGCGTTTACGCCGTTAACTGATGGCTGGAAGTAGCTTTCATCTCCTTCGTCAATCAAGGCCTGCTGGGTGGCGGGATCAAGCAGAAACTCTACAAACGCTTTAGCCGCTTCAAGCTTCTGCGTATCCTTCTGAATGGCGGCTACGCGGACAGAAGCAGGAGCGCCTTCGGCAGGCCATACGATTTCAATAGGCTCGCCGCTGTTTTTCATAGCATACGCGTTGCTTTCCTGCAGGGCGGCAATGGAGATTTCGCCCGCCGTCAGCGCTTTTACGACGTTAGGATTTTTAGGATAGACCTTCATGCCGTTGTCCATCAGGGCAGTGAAGAAGGCTTTGGCCGGCTCCATTTGCTTATCTTGGAAGAAACGCGCCACAAACGGGTAAGCAGGTGCGGCGATAGCCGGGTCAGCCATGCCGATCATGCCTTTGTATTCCGCGTTATCGAAGTCGTCCCACGATTTCGGAGCGGTTTCCGCCTTGATGTTGTTGGTGTTGTATACGATGACGCCGGCGGCGTGTGCGCCGGTCGGTACGTACCATTGCTTTTCCGTCAGGAAGCTTTTGCCGAATTCGGTCAGATTAGCGGCGTTGTCAGGCGTCCAGTCTTCCAGCAGCTGTCCGCTTTTGCCCAGACCGTACACGGACGGCATGGCATCGATCCAGAGCACGTCCCAATGCGGATTGCCTTTCTCCGCTTCGACGCGAGACATGATCTCGGCGCCGTTGCCGACGACAACCTCCAGCTTATAGCCGGTTTTCTCCTCAAACAGCGGGCCGATCATGCTGTCGAAATCATTCAAATAAACGGTCAGCGAACCTTTGTCGTCGGAAGAGGTCGGCGCATTGCTTGCCTGATTTGTCGCTTCGGAGCCGGATGCGTTCGCGGGCTGGTTCGATGGGCTGCCAGTCGTGTTGTTCCCTCCAGCGCCGTTATTGCCGCATGCTGCGGTAAATGCGAACATGGCGGATAACAGCAGCGTTCCTGCCCAGCGTGTCTTGCGGCTTGCGTAATTAATCATTGGTTTGTTTCCCTCCGGAAATTTTATTTGTCGAAGAATCGGCTGGTTAAGCCATGGTTTGCAACCGGCTGATCCATCGTCGCGAATCGGTCCGCGCTGAGCAAGTCAGCATTGCCGTTCGCGCTTCGTAGTTCAAGGTTAACAGCGTTTTGTAAAACCAGCGTTATCGTGTTGTCTATTAATTGTTAAATGTTATCGATGGTTATTGATATAAATATCGATTTCATCTATATTTTAGATACATACGGAAAGGGTGAGTGGAATGAATGTGCAGCAGCTTCATGTGTTTATGGAGGTTGGAAGCGGCCGGACGCTGGCCGAAGCGGCCGAGCGGCTTGGCCTTAAGCAGCCTACTGTCAGCTTTCATTTGCGCAAGCTGGAGGAGGAGCTTGGGGTGGAGCTGTTCCGCAAGCATTCGCGAAGCCTGTTTCCTACCGATGCGGCGATGGAATTATTGCCTTATGCGAAACGAATCGTTTTTTTGATGGATGAGGCCAGACTTGCGATGAGCGAACGACGGGAAAAAGGGGAGGGGCGATTAAGGCTCGGAGCAAGCTACACGCCTGCAACCTATGTGCTGCCGCCATATTTGGCAGCCTTTCGCGAATTCAGTCCCAAGGTCAGCCAGATGCTTGTCGTCAAGCAGGCGGCGGGCATTCTCGCCTTGCTTCGCAATTATGAGCTTGATGTCGCGATTGTATCTCTTCCGGATCGGCCTCAGCCGAGGCTGATTGTGCAGAAGCTGATGGAGGACGAGCTTCAGCTATTGCTGTCTCCGCAGCACCCGCTTGCCGCAACAGCGGAGCTTGCCGTCGGGCAGCTGGAGGGCGAAACCTTTTTGCTCCATGAGAGCGGTTCAACCTCGCGCACGCTCGCTGACGAATGGGCGCAGCGTGTCGGCCTGAGCTGGGCGAGCGTGATGGAGCTTGGAGCAATCGAGACGATTAAGGAAGCGTTGAAATGCAATATGGGGCTTGGCGTCTTGCCAGGAAGAAGCGTGCTCAGGGAAGTGGGAAACGGAGAGCTTGTCATGCGCGAATTGCCGGGCTATCGCAATGAAAGATATATTTGCCTCGTATACCGCGACGAGGAGCAGCTATCGCCGCATGTCCGCTCGTTCATCGAATTCATTAGGAGCGAACTGACGAAGAAGAATGAACGCGTATAGGCAGCTGCCAGCTGGCGCAAGGAGGCTTGCCGCGCGGCCATCAGTGCCGGCTGTGCAAGCCTCTTGGGGTTACAGCGGGTTCGATGCCGTTAACGCTCATAGCCGGGATAGTCATAATCGGTATCCTGCAGCTTGGTCAAAATATCCATCTGCCGAATATGCTCCCTCGTTCTGGCGGTCCCCAGCTTGTAAACGACCTCGTAGAGCTTCAGCAGATCGCCGTTGAATTGGTCGGTCGCTTTATCGTGGTCAGCCGACTTATAGGGAATCGGAGCCCGGAACTGGGTTGACTCATCGTCGCGCTGAACCTGATCAAGCAGCTGTCGCAGCTCCGCCAGCTCCTCTTCCGTCCCGCGAACCTCCAGCTGCTCGTTTCGGGAAGCTTCGGTGTCAAGGCTTTTGCTGGATACGGATACATACAACGTTTGTTGCGGCGTCATATCGTTCACTCCTCGTTTTTTGGCCTATTACCTATTAAAGCCGCTCCCATGGTCTTGAAACAGGCGCAAGACAGGTGGCAGCCAGTTGTCGGCATCTAAAGCAAGGGCTAAAAAGGTCCACGATCGGAAATGCTAGAGAGGAGAGATCTTTTTCATAGAACGGAGTGAAGCGGATGATGCACATTCATTGGCGGCTGGCCGAGCTGTGGCTGTTGGAGCAGCAGCGGGAGCTGACGAAGCAGGAAATTGCGGAGCTGAACAGCTGCATGAAACTGAACGCCAAATATGCCCAGCGGCTTGCCGAGCAATACAACTATGGGCAATTGGCAAGCATGACGAAGGATTCCGGGTGGTTAAAGGAAGTCTCGGAAGAGATGGACAAGCTGGAGAGGCTGTATGAGCTGGGCAGACCGTCTTTTCTGCAGCCGGAGCAGTAAAGACGGTCATCCAGCTCTTCCGATTTGACCAGGCATGGCGCCGGCAGAGCTCCTGGCAAGCAGCAGGCCTTACTCGCCGTGCCGTTGCGCGCCCCTTGCTTCAAAACGCTGCTGCGATGCTACAAGATAAGCATTTGGACAAACGCCCTTCTGCTGGAGACGCCGGTTTTGTTGAATATGGATTTTAAATGATCCTGTACGGTATAAGCCGAGATATGCAGGGCGGATGCGATTTCTTTCGTGGATAAGCCGCCCAGCACCAGCTCGGCTATTTCCTGTTCCCGCTCGGACAGCGACCAGGCTTCGGCGAGCAGCGGCAACGCCTCGGCCGGTCTGGCCTGCTTGAACGTAACGGCTAGCGAGAGCCGCCCTTCCGCAGTCCTCAGCCGACTCGCTTGAAGCACCGTGTAGGAGCCGGCATGCAGACGAAGGACCGCTTTGGCTTCGGGGCTTCCAGCGGGCAAGCTGTGCTCCTTGAGCGCTCTCGTACAAATGGCGCGAATCGGGCGAGGCAGCGTGAGCTCGTCGATCTGTTCGCGCATGCGCAGCGCGGCAAGCAGCCGTTCGGCTGCGCTGTTCATGGCCACCGGCTGAAAATGGCTGTCCAGCATCATAATGCCTTCTCCGCTTGCCCCGCTATCCGCTTCCAGAAAGGCTCCATATAGCGAAGAATGGCGCATGCCTTGGGCTAAAGAAGGTACGAGCGCAGCAATGAGCGCCTCTTCCTCGGCGGTAAACCAGGGCTGGCCTTTGCTGCGAAACAGCGTCAGATACCCCCAGCAGCTGCCGTTCCAGACAAGAGCCGCCCGCAGCTCGTCGGTAAACCCGGCCGGGTACAGCGTCTCGCGGTATCTGGCGCTAAGCTCCGGCTGTCCTCCGGTCGTGCCGCTGAGCACGGCCGTATACGGCTTCGTAACGGCAAGCGATTCGTATTTATTGTAATCGTCCGATAAATATTCCGATTCAAACAAGCGGGAATGGATCGCCTCTACGCCATCCTCGGTCAGCGCGCCTGTCGAAAGCAGCGTACGCGGGTCTACTGCCGTGAAGCAAGCTCCGCTAACGGGCAGCCACTGTCTAAGCAACTGGATAACAGCCTTCTGATAGCCGTGCGGCGTCAGGGGAATCGGCGCATAATGCGCCAGCTTCTCCAGCTGCCGAATCGCAAGCGCAATTTCATTTTTTTGATTTTCCGTAGGGGACACAGCTTCCTCCTCTTATCAAATCCCAGCTTTGTGGGATAGTCGTTCCAGCTGCCGCAGCTATAATAAACAGTAATGATTCTATTATTGTACAAAAGGAACGGAGCGCTGAAAAGATGTCGATGAACTGGAACAAACCGGAAGCGGACTTGTATGAGCAGACCATAGCATTAAAAATTCCCGGCTACGCCCTGCTGCATGAAATGACCGAACGGCTGCTTGCCGCGGCGCTTGGCGAAGCGAGCGACAGCGCCAGCCTGCTGGCTATCGGCGCGGGCGGCGGACAGGAGCTGGTGGCGCTTGGGCGCAGCTATCCGCTACGAAGACTCACGGCGGTTGACACGTCGGCGCGCATGCTGGATATGGCTAAGCGAAGAGTGGAGCGCGAGGCGGTACAAGCAACGATTCATTGGGTAGAGGGAGCGGCGCAGGCGCTTGAAGGCGGCATGGACTTTGACGGAGCGACCTGCATGCTGGCTCTGCATTTTGTACAGGGCCGCGAAGCCAAGCAGGCGTTGCTGCAAGCGGCCGCTGACCGGCTGCGCGACGGAGCTCCCTTCTTTCTTGCCTGCTTGAACGGCAAGCCAGCGGCGAAAGCGGACAGAATTCTGCTTGATGGCTGGAGAAGCCATATGCTGGCGGGCGGAATTACGGAGGACAGCTGGCAGCGATTCGAAGCTTCGCTTGGCGTGGAGTCGGATATCATTCCTTTCGAGGAAGTAGCGGAGCTGCTGAACGAAGCAGGCTTTACAGGCGTAACCCGCTATTTCGGCTCCTATATGATTGACGGCGTATTCGCCTTGAAGCGGGGAGGCAGCAAGCTGTGAAAAGAGAAGACATTATTGTCATTGGCGGATATGGCCATGTGGGAGGAAGCATCAGCGTACGCTTGGCGAAAAAGTTTCCGGGCCGCGTAGTGGCGGCGGGTCGCAGTCTGGAGCGCGCTGAGCGCTTCTGTCTTGAGCACGGAGGCTCGATTCGCCCGCTGCGCCTAAGCGCTTACGAGCAGCCGGATATGACGCTCCTTGCGAGTGCGAAGCTGGTTGTCATGTGCCTGGATCAGACCGATACACGTTTTGCCGAAGCTTGCCTGATGGCGGGTATTGATTACGTGGACGTATCGGCCAGCGGAAGCTTTCTGACAGCGTTGGAGCTGCTTAATCGAATGGAAAGTGGACCGCTCGCTACCGCAGTTTTGAGTGTGGGGCTGGCGCCCGGACTGACGAATATGCTGGCGAAGCAGGCAATGCAGACGCTTACGTATACGAAGGCCATCGATATTTCAATCATGCTTGGACTGGGCGACGAGCATGGGAAAGCGGCAATCGAGTGGACGGTTGACAGCCTTAATAGCGAATACCAAGTCGACGCAGGCGGTCAGCCGCGTCTGGTAAGCAGCATGACAGACGGCAGGGTGACGAATTTCGGCGGGCGGCTTGGCAAACGGAGCGCCTACCGCTTCCCCTTCTCGGATCAGCAGACGCTTCCGCGAACGCTGGGCATTCCGGAAGCCGCCACACGCCTGTGCTTTGACTCCCGCCTGTCTACACGGCTGCTGGCGGCGCTCAAGCGCATCGGAGCGTTAAAGCTGCTGAGCCGCCCGCGCTGGCGTAATCTGGCGGTTGCGGCCTTCGGCAAGCTGCGCTTCGGCACGGAGCAATTTGCGGTCAAAGTCGAGGCGAGCGGCGAGGTAGAAGGGGCTCATGCTATCGCAGGCTTTGGCGCTGCAGGCGTGAGGGAGGCGGAGTTTACCGCCAGCTTTGCCGCCTCTGTAGCGGAAGCAATCTATGATGGAGGAAGCTGGCCGGAGGGCGTTTTTCATACGGAGCAATTGTTTGACAGCATTTTGTACGACGACCATATGGAAATGACAAGAGCCGGGGCGGTTGCAGGCGACCCCGTTTACCGCATTGACGGCATTAAGGGCTGGAAGGAATTCAGATGAAGGCATGGCCTGAGGACAGAAGAATTCTGTTTTGCTATAATAGGCTATAATTTCCAAATGCACATTGGCACGGAGAGGGAGATCCGAAGGCTATGAACAGAGAGCAAAAAATAGAAGAGATTCTGATAGAGCTTGGCGGGCTGGAAGGCAAATTGGAGAAGCAGTTGAAAGCGATATTGGAGCTTCAGCTAGGCTGGCGGGGCACGCTAACGAAAGCGGACTTGCTGGAATGGGAGGAAGCCGATCTGAAGGTGCTCTACGACGTTACATCAGGGATGAGGCTGACGAGAGAATATGTGCCTGATATCGTCAAGCAATACGCAAGCGCCCAGGTATTGCAGAGCTACCCGTCGCAAGTTTCATTCGGTCAGATGGAAGCGGAACGGAAGCCGGTGCCGAAGCCCGATGCCCATTTCGGCAAATACGAGATACCTCCGACCCTTCTGAAGCTGTTTGGGCTGGAGCGCGAGCTTGGCGCGGAATGGATGGATCGCAGGCTCGGGCTTATGCCGGTGCATGACAATATGCGCTACGAGTCGACGCCGCCGGACTTTATACCGTTCGCGCAGCCTGGAATGGATGGCATTCACTACTGCTTCGTTACCGATTTCGGAACGGTAACGGATTTGGAGGAGGCGTATATCGCCGTCGTGTCGCCGATGGATTTCGGCAGCCATATTTGGCTTGCCGCGCGCAACCTTCGCGATTTCCTCGCGCTCTGGTGCAGCGACCGCGCTCCGCTTTTCAACCGTTTTAAGGATGAGCTGGCTTACCTCGCTTATGTGGAAGCCGAAGGAGCGGCACGGGAGCAGGCCGGTTTCGAGCAGCTTGAAGCGGAGGAGCGGCTTAGGAATTCGTTGGGGTTGACGCCGCTGGGCGATATTGCCGGCTATATGCGACGCTTGAGAGAGGAGCGCAGCCGGCACATATGCATTCGAACGCTTGATTCCATCGGCGTGGCGCCCTTGTCCGAAAGCGCCGGGAAGCCGGACAGCCTGCTGATCGAATGGCCCGATGAGGTCTTGCTGGCCGATATGCTCCGCCAGGCTACACCGGAAACCAAGCTGGCCGTAGTGCGGGATTTGCAATTTACAAACCGTATTTACGACCGGGTGGAATATCGGCTTGTTACGCAAATATTCGATGAGCTTGAGCTATATCACGAACACATCAATCTGCAGGAGGGGAAAGCTTAACGCGTTCCGCCTCCTGCAATTGGAGCAGGCTTTCGAAGCAATGGGCACCGCGCAGCTGCTGCCTGCCCAGCCGATTCAAGAAGCTTAACGATTCCCTTGCCGTACGGATCGCGTTCTCGACATTGTTTTCATCCAATTCCTTAATAATCCGCTTGATGGTATCCAGTGACCAGACGGCGGATTTTAACGTGCGAATAATGAGAATTTGCCGCATATTGGTTGCGCTGAAAACTCGGTAGCCATTGTCTTTGTCGCGCATTACCGTAATAAGGCCGACTTTCTCCCAGTGGCGAATGGCTGAGGCCGGTATGGTCGTTTGTGCGGCCGCTTCTCCAATGCTGACTCCTTTTTTTCCGCGTTTGGCGGGAATCAGCTGCGTATCCTCGCTGGCAAGCGCCTTGATGGCGATGTCGGCGATTTTTTTATCCTGATAAAGCTCCGCCTGCGCCTCGCTCATGATCCACAGCGCCTCGTCGATCTCTCCTGCAATGGTTTTGCGCATCATCTTGGCTGTTCTCTGCATCCCGAAGCCGTCATTCATGGCGCGAATGCACTGGAAATATGCGAAATGCAGCTCGGTGTATTGGCGATAGCCGCTTGGGCTCCGCTCTACCGGCGGAATGATGCTCCAGCTTTCGTAATGCCGGAGGGCGGAAGTGCTAATATTAAGCTTTCTGGCGATATCGATAGGCCTCATCGTCGGAAATCTCCTCTTCAAGCTTTTAAAAAAGATTGAACTGCCACGATAAAGTTGTACCAGCTAAATCTAATAATGGCAAGTCTAAAAGTTCATCAACCTTATCACTTGCATCAATGTAGTATGCTGGGGAAGAAATGAACAGGAGAGGGTGGGATCAACCTATGAAGGACAGTATCGTCATTAACGGAGCGCGGGAGAACAATCTGAAAAATGTGACGCTTGCCATTCCCAAGCACAAGCTCGTTGTGCTGACTGGCCCGTCAGGCTCGGGGAAGTCTACGCTGGCGATGGACACGCTGCAGCGGGAATGCCAGCGGCAATACATGGAATCGATGGGGATGACGTCCGATTCGTTCAGCAAGCCCAAGGTAGATTCAATCGTCGGCTTATCCCCCTCGATCAGCGTCGGACAGCATATAACGAACCGCAACCCCCGATCGACGGTTGGCACCGTGACGGACATTTACACCTATTTGCGCTTCGTTTACTCGCGTCTGGGCGAACGGAAATGTCCTGCATGCTCCGGAAGAATCGCTCCCTCCTTCGACGACCGCAAGGATATGGCCGAGGCGGACGACGAGGACGGGAAAGGCGTGTTGGCGTGTCCGCATTGCGGAGCGGAGCTTGAGCGTTTCGGCATGGCGCATTTTTCCTTCAATAAGCCGGAAGGAGCTTGCGCTTGCTGCAGCGGCATGGGTCATGTCGCAACGCTTGAGCCCGCTGATGTATTTGTGCAGGAAAAAAGCTTTATGGGCGGCGGAGTGCCAACGCTGTATGAGTCGCTTATTCAATACTATTCCTCCATTCTGACTGCTGCGGCGAAGCATTACGGCTTTAAGTTTGATCTGGAGCTGCCTTTGGGCGAATATAGCGAGGCGCAGCGCGACCTGCTGTATTATGGCGTAGAAAGTGAAAGCTTCGTTCGCCATTTTCCGGATGCCAAGCCGCCCAAATCCGTCACTGGAGGCAAGTTTGAGGGCATTTTGACCAGCTTGTGGCGCCGCTACAGGGAAAAGGGAGCAGAGGCTGGAGAGGGGGCGCTTTTTAAGCAAAGAGTATGCGAGGAATGCGAGGGAGCGCGGCTGAAGCGCGAGGTGCGCGAGGTAACGGTTGCCGGCGCTGCGCTTGCCGAGGTGGCGGACTGGCCGCTGGAGGAGGTGCTGAGCTGGGCGAGGAGACTAGGAGAACTTGTTCCCGCAGAGGGCGCTCATCTGATCGTTCCCGTGCTGCACGATATGCCGGTTCGGCTGGAGCGCATTGTTCATGTCGGACTGGGCTATTTGAGCTTGAACCGGCAAACGGTAACGTTATCCGGCGGGGAGGCGCAGCGGCTGCGCCTCGCGCAGCTGCTAGGCTCCGGACTGACCGGCGTGCTGTACATTTTAGACGAGCCTACGACAGGCTTGCATCCAAGGGATACGGCGGGATTGCTGCGCGTGCTGCTGCAGCTCCGCGACCTGGGGAACACGGTGCTGCTAATCGAGCATGATGTCGAGGTGATGCGCGCTGCCGACCATATTATCGATATCGGCCCCGGAGCCGGGTATCAGGGCGGGACGGTCGTTGGCGAAGGCAGGCTGGAGCAGCTTATGGAAAACGCCGCCTCCGTGACCGGAGCCTATTTGCGCGAGGAGCGGAGGTATGCGCGAAAGAGCAGCAGACGTAGCGGGAATGGCCGGCAGTTGATTATCCGAAATGCGCATGTCCGCAATTTGAAGCATATAGACGTCGCCTTTCCGCTTGGCAAGCTTGTAGCGGTAACCGGCGTTTCCGGCTCCGGCAAGTCTACGCTGCTCTTCGATCTTCTCGCTGAGGGCGGCTTTGGCAAGCCTTTGCCAGAGGGCTGCGACGCCATTGATGGATACGAGCACATCGGAGAACTGATCACGGTCGATCAATCGCCGCTGGGCAGGATGCAGCGCTCCAATGTCGCAACCTATACGGAGGTGTTCACGCAGCTTCGTAACCTGTTCGCCACGCTTCCCGCCGCCAAGCAGGCAGGGCTTACATCCAAGCATTTTTCCTTTAATACGGCGGGCGGACGCTGCGAGCATTGCCAAGGGCTCGGCGTCATCAGCGTCAATATGAATTTTATGCCCGATCTGGAGGTTAAATGTCCGGCATGCAAAGGCCGTCGCTTCAAGGAGGAGGTGCTGGCCGTTACCTACCAGGGCTACTCCATCTCGGATTTGCTTGATTTGACGGTGCAGGAGAGCTTGGACATCTTTCGCAAAAAAGCTAAAATTGCCGACATGATCAGTCTGCTGTGCGAAGTCGGGCTCGGTTATTTGCAATGGGGACAATCGGTCAAGACGCTGTCCGGCGGAGAGGGCCAACGGATCAAGCTGGCCAAGGAGCTGAGCAGGAAGAGCAAGGAGCATACGTTGTATTTGCTGGACGAGCCGACGACAGGCTTGCATCCGGCCGATGTGCGGCAGCTTGTTCTGCTGCTGAACAAGCTTGTGGACGCAGGCAATACGGTCGTGGTCGTGGAGCATAGCCTGGAGCTGATGCGCGAGGCGGACTGGATCATCGACATCGGACCGGACGGCGGGCAGGCCGGAGGAGAAGTCGTCGCCGCAGGCACGCCGGAGCAAGTGGCGAGCTCGCCAGCCTCGGCGACAGGCACGTTCCTACGGGGAGCGCTCGGTCTGTCCTGAGCGACGCGCAAGGTATGGGCCGTAAAGGAAGACCAGCCTAGTCCATTACAATGCCGCCTCCCATCAGCCAGGACCAACCATTTCTGATTGGCCGTTATTAAACAAAGCCAACCGCTTGCTCATAGGCTCGCCTTCAGGGAGACAGGTGAAATTATAGCACCTGTTTGCCAAGGGTAGCCTATCATGCGCCGGGTTGGCTTTGTTTGGCTGCTTACGCAGCGCGAGCTTATTGGAACTGAACGTTAATCTGCACGACCTCTGAACGGCTGCCGATCCGAATCGGCGGCCCCCATGTGCCGAAGCCCGAAGACACGATGGCGTGCAGTCCTTGAATGCGTTTGTAGCCCCAATCCAGCGCGAACATTCTGCGGGTAATCAAATGGTTCGGCATCATTTGTCCGCGATGGGTGTGCCCGGATACGGAAAGATCAATGCCGTCATGGGCCGCCTGAATCAAATCGGCCGGCTGATGATCCAGCATGATTAGCGGCAGAGCGCGATCAAGCGGGCTCAGAAGCGCTGCAATCGGCTGGCGCGGCTCGCTTCCGAAGCCTGCCGAAGCTTTATCCTTGCGGCCGATCAAGTAGAAGCTGTCCGCAACGAGCACGGCTTCGTCCATTAGGACGCGAATGCCTATGCCGTCCATGGCGGCAACGAATTCGGGAACCTTGCGGCCGATATATTCATGATTGCCGGTTACGGCGTATACGCCAAGCGGCGCCTTCAGCTTGCCGAGCACCGCCCCCATTTCCTTGCGGACATACGGCTCAATATCGTCGTCGAGAATGTCTCCCGGCAGCAAGATCAGGTCGGGCTTGATGCGCTCCATGGCGGCGACCAGCCTTTCCAAATGGCGCTTGCCGACCATATTGCCGAGATGGAGGTCGGAAGCCATCGCAATGCGAAGCTGCTTTAATTCTCCCGCTTGCTTGGGCACGCTGACATCGTAGGAGCGAATGACGGGACTCCAGGCATTGAAGCTGCCGCGCAGCATAATCAGGATGAAGGTCAGCAGGGCGGCGAGACCGACACCTGTCAAGTAGACGGAGCGGTCGGCGCCAAGCGCTTTTAGAAGGAGGGCCAGCGCATCGGCAAGCGGCAAAATCAGCACGCCGTACTGCAGGATGGCGAACCAGTACGATCCGATTATTTTGAAGCCCTCCGCAATCGGCTTGAGCGGTGTGTTGTAAGCGGCGCGGCCAATGATATAGCCGTATGCCGCGACGGCGAGCAGAACGGCGTACAGCCAAGGGCCGCTTTCGGGAAAGAGTGCGGACAGCAGCAGCCAACCGTTCCATCCGATATAAAGCGAGATGGCGCTGTAAACGATTAGGACGCAAGACAAAATGGCGAAAAACCGAGGTTTCATGCAGCTACGCTCCTTAAATGAGGAATTATGAGGGACAACGTTCTCGATAAAATCTACTATAGCATACTGGAGGAACCGTCTCCAGTTGCGAGAAACGGCGCCGCTTGAAGAGGCGCCAAGCGTTGCGCGGCAAAGCGCCCTGTGGTATCGTGACGTCATAGTTGTTAAATAGCGCCAATCGGCGGACGCTGCCGCTTGGCGGAAGAAATGGAGCGAATAGACAAGTGAAATCGCTAGTTTTGGCTGAAAAGCCGAGCGTGGCCAAGGAGATCGCCCGTGTGCTCGGCTGTAACCAAAAGCAGAAAAGCTATATGGAGGGTCCCAAGTATATCGTCACCTGGGCGCTCGGCCATCTTGTTACGTTGGCGGAGCCCGAGGAGTACGATCCGAAATATAAAACATGGAACCTTGAGGATTTGCCGTTGCTTCCTCCCAAGATGAATCTCAAGGTGATGAAGGAAACGTCCCATCAATATAAGGCGGTGGCGCAGCTCTGCAAGCGGCAGGATGTAAGCGAGCTAATCATTGCCACGGATGCCGGGCGCGAAGGCGAGCTGGTGGCGCGCTGGATCATGGAGCTTGTTCGCTGGCGCAAGCCGTTCAAGCGACTGTGGATTTCTTCGCAGACGGATAAAGCGATCCGCGACGGCTTTAACCAATTGAAGCCGGGCAAGGACTATGATCATTTGTACGCTTCAGCCGTATGCCGGGCCGAGGCTGATTGGCTAATCGGTCTTAATGTGACGCGTGCGCTTACGACCAAATACAATGCGCAGCTGGCGGCAGGCCGCGTACAGACGCCAACGCTGTCAATGATGATGGAGCGGGAAGACGAAATCGGCAAGTTTGTTTCGCAGCCCTACTGGAATGTATTAGCCGATTTCGGCACGTTCTCGGCCATTTGGCGGGAGCAGGAGCAGCATGACGGACGTTTATGGGACAAGGATGCCGCGGAAACGATAAAAGCAAGGCTGCAAGGAACGGCGAAGGTGGACAAGCTACGCACAAGCGAGAAGCAGGAGCCGCATCCGCAAGCCTACGATTTGACCGAGCTTCAGCGCGATGCCAACAAACGTCTGGGCTTCTCGGCGAAACAGACATCGAATGTGCTGCAGAAGCTGTATGAGCAGCACAAGCTTGTTACGTATCCCCGCACCGATTCCCGCTACTTGTCAAGCGACATGACAGCGACGTTGAAGGGGCGCCTGGAGAGCGTCGCTGTCGGTCCGTATCAGCCGTTGGCGCGCAAGCTGCTGCGAGCGCCGCTGCCGATTACGAAACGGATTGTAGACGACAGCAAGGTAACCGATCATCATGCGATTATTCCTACCGACCAATTCGTTAATCTTGCGGCGCTTAGCAACGATGAGCGCAGGCTGTACGATTTGATTGTTCGACGGTTTATCGCTTTGTTCTACGGTCCTTACCGTTATGACGAAACCAGCGTCGTACTGGCCGTCGGCAAGGATCGGCTGTACGCGAAAGGCAAAACCGAGAAAGACAAAGGCTGGAAGGAAGTGTATCAGTCCGCGTCCCAAGCCTACAGCATGGATGAGGACGAGGAGGAGGAGGATGGAGGCGAGGCCAAGGCCGATCGTCAGCCGGCCCAGCTCCTCCCGCCAATGACTGCGGGGCAAGCGCTGCCGGTCAGGCAGGCGAAGCTGCGCGAGCTGCGCACGCTGCCGCCAGCGCGGTATACCGAGGCCACCTTGCTTACCCAAATGGAGAAATACGGACTCGGTACGCCGGCTACCAGAGCGGACATTATCGAGAAGCTGCTCTCGACCGATACGATTACGCGCTCACAAAACAAGCTGATGCCTACAGGTAAAGGCAAGCAGCTCGTTGAACTGGTAGTGAGAGAGCTGCGCAGCCCGGAGCTGACGGCAAAGTGGGAGCAGGAGCTGGAGCGAATTTCCAAGGGCAAAGGCAATCCCGCCGCGTTTATGGCCGGCATCCGCGCGCAAGCGGCAAAATGGGTATCCGAGGTCATTGCGGAGACGAAGGAATACAAGCCGCATAATCTTACGCATTCTCGCTGTCCGGAATGCGCGAAGCCTCTGCTTGAGGTGAAGGGCAAACGGGGGAAATCGCTGGTCTGCTCCGATCGGGATTGCGGCTATCGCCGCGCCGCAGAGCCGACGCTGTCGAACAAGCGCTGTCCGCAATGCCATAAAAAAATGGAGATCCGCGACGGCAAGGCAGGGAAGTTTGCGCAATGCAAGCCATGCCAATTTATTGAGATGCTTGGCGACAAGCAAGGGGGCAGAGCGAACAAGCGGGAAAATCAGAAGCTGATTGAGCAATATAGCGACAAGGCCCCGCTAGGAAACAGCCTCGCTGACAAGCTGAAGGCGGCAATGGAGAAGCAATCCGGCAAGTAGCCTCACAGGCGGCAGCTTTGGCCGGGAAGAATTCAGGCTGCCTTCCCCTGTCATTCATCCAAGAGATAGATAGTCCTCGTTCATATGCTGATAGAAAGCGTATAGGAAAGGGGATAGATAGAATTGGGTGAACGTTTGGGCAGGCAGCTCGCAAGCAAATGGGCGAAAACAGCCGCGCTTCTGTCGCACGGCGATATTGCGCCGCATATACCTCCAACGAAACGATTCACTAGCTCGCAGCTCAAGCGCATGCTGAACGAGCATGGCATGGTTGTCGTTAAACCGATCGTCGGCGCAGGCGGTCACGGAGTCATAAAGGTGGAGAAGCATAGCGGCGGAGGCTATTCCTTTACGTACTATGCTCAAGTCAGGCGCTTCGGCAGCTTTGCGGCGCTGGTAAGCGCCCTTCATAAACGCAGGAAAGGCCGGGCTTATTTGATTCAGAAGGGAATCGAGCT
The DNA here is from genome assembly GCF_005222705.1 of Paenibacillus sp. SY21-1. Taxonomy (GTDB): domain Bacteria; phylum Bacillota; class Bacilli; order Paenibacillales; family Paenibacillaceae; genus Pristimantibacillus. The sequence continues at coordinate 209,494 of NZ_STGF01000009.1, forward strand.
GGCGACGGTCGGTGGCCGGCCGATCGATTACCGGGTCAAATACGTGAAGACGCAGCGCGGCTGGGTGTATCGTTCAATGGTGGGCAGAATCGCTAAGCCGGGTCTGTTCGTCACAAATTTGTGCAGAGGCGGCTCGATGGTGAAGGCGGCCGAGGGAATACGGCGTTCGTTCTCAGAAGAGCATATCGCAGCTAAAAAAGGCAAGATGCGGGAGCTTACAGTATTGTCCACTAGCGTTTTGGAGGCCCGTTTTCCCGGCATAGGGCAGCTAGGATTTGACTACGGCATCGATAAGCAGGGGAAAATCTGGATTTTTGAAGTGAATACGCGTCCCCAATAGCGCATTCTTTCGTCTATATGGGCCGTTTCTCTGTTATTTGGGCTGCCCGCCAAGCCGGCTGATCCATGCTGGGCCACAGCGTCATTCCTGCCAAAGGAATGATGCTTTTTTTTGGGGCGTGCGCTTATGCAGGCTGCAAAAACTGTTCTATCGTGCGTTCTGTTGTTCAATATAAAGCTTTGATAGATTTATAGAATGCAATTAAAGTTTTTTATGAAAATAGGATGATAGAGCGCTGTGGATAACAGTATCCACATTATGCACATTGAAATAGCGGTGAAATTCTTCGCTATGCACACGCTATCAACAAGCTGTCCACATGCTTGTGTGTATAATGACAGCCGTTGTGGCAAGGAAAGCGCTATGCTACTATGAAAAAGCAAAACCAAAGCTTGGAAGAAAGGATGTGTTTTTATGGAGCTTCTGTCTGATGAACTGCTGCTGGAAACATATGACGCTGCCATTCAATTCGCATTGGAGCCTGAATTTATAGACATGCTTGAACTGGAATTAAAGCGTAGGCAAATGAGTCCTCCGTTTCGATCCATGTATTATTGAGCCTCCATGATTATCTACCCTTCCGACCATACGGCTTCGGCTGAATGGCCGCATGTCGGACAATAGAGCAAATGCCGGCATTCGGCAACGGTTCGTCCTCCCGCTTCTTTTTCCTGTTGATCATCTTCCATCTGTCCGTACGGAGCATAGGGACCCGCGTAATCCGCTATTCGGCCATAATCCGCCATTACTTGCCCGCATAAGGAGCAGCTGCTTTCACTCCACTCAAATCCGTTGCATTTTGAACATAACATAAGGGTATCCGCCTCTCCCCGACTTGCATATGTATGCATAAGGAGCACACGTTCTGCCGGTTTGACTAGGATACCCCAAGCCTTGTTATTTTAATGAAAGAGCCGATGGCTTCTCACTGTCCTAGAGCTTCAGGTTGCTGCTGTGACCAGGAGACAGCTTGGCTTGCGGATCAATATATACCTTAGCGTTGTTGACGGCGGTTGGCGCTTCGCCGAAGCCGACGGCGATCAGCTTGAGCTTGCCGGGGTAGGTCGTAATATCGCCTGCCGCAAAAATGCCGGGTATGTTCGTCTGCATTCTCGTATCAACGACTATGGAGCCGCCTTCGATTTCAATGCCCCAATCCGCTATTGGGCCCAGCGAGGATACAAAGCCAAAACTTACGATAACCGCATCCACGTCGAGGTCCGTTGTCTGTTTTGTGACCAGATCGGTAAGCGTAGCCTTGTTAATAAAATCATCGCCATGCAGCGCGGTAATTTCAGCCGGGGTAACGATGGTTACGTTCGATTTCAGCAAATTGGCCACGCTGTGCTCATGCGCCCGAAATTTATCCCGGCGATGAATGAGCGTTACGCTTGCGGCAATCGGCTCCAGCATGAGCGCCCAGTCGACGGCGGAATCGCCGCCCCCGCTAATCAGCACGCGCCGACCCTTGAATTGCTGCAGGTTGCTTACAAAATAATGAAGGTTGCCGCCTTCGAAGCGTGCGGCCTCCGGCAGCGCCAGCCTGCGCGGCTCAAAGGCCCCTACGCCTGCTGTAATAATGACGGCTCTTGCGAAATGAACGCCTTTGTTCGTGACAATCTCGAATAAGCGTTCATCATGCTTCGTGATGGTTGCGACTTTTTCTTCCAGGCAAATATCCGGCTTGAAATGATCCAGCTGCTCTTTAAGCCTGTCTACGAGCTGTTGGGCAGTAACCTTCGGGAAGCCGGCGACGTCATAAATGTATTTTTCGGGATAAAGCGCTGCAAGCTGTCCCCCAAGCTCGGGCATACTTTCAATAAGCTTGACGGATGCCTGGCGCATTCCGCCATAGAAAGCGGCGAAAAGGCCGGCGGGACCACCTCCGATGATTACAAGATCAACGACGCCGGAAGACGATGCTGTACCGGGCAATGCGGACACCTCCATCTAATCATTTTCCTTCTTATTATATGCTTTTCGCGAGGCGTAGGGAAACGGCCTGATTTGTGCATGGCTCTAAACAATTTCGTGAATTTTACCCTTGAACTTTTGTATAAAACTATGTAATATTTCTGATGTATAATGTGATCGAATTGTTTTTTGGTGTAGCTTGTGTAATATTTCACAATATAAATAGACATGTAGATTGGATGGGATTATGAGATGAGCAACATACCCAAAATTGTTATTCTCGGAGCGGGCTATGGCGGGATACTGACTGCGTTGCGTCTGCAGAAGGAGTTAAACTACAACGAAGCTGACGTTACGCTTGTGAACAAACACGATTATCACTACATTACTACTCATTTGCATATGCCTGCAGCGGGGACGGACAATCCGGAGAATGCGCGCGTGAGCATTTCCAAGCTGATTGATGAATTTAAAATCGATTTCGTAAAATCAACGGTCGTACAAATCAGGCCGCAGGACAAAAAGGTTATTCTGGAAGACGGCACGCTGTCCTACGATTACCTGGTCATCGGTCTTGGCGGCGAGCCGGAGACGTTCGGCATTCCGGGACTCGGCGAATACGCGATGAACATTCGCAGCATCAACTCCGTTCGCCTCATCCGCGAGCATATTGAGTATCAGTTTGCGCGCTACAAGCGCGAGCCTCATCGCACCGATTATTTGACGTTTGTTGTCGGCGGAGCGGGCTTTACGGGCATTGAGTTTGTCGGCGAATTGTCGGACCGGATTCCGGAGCTTTGCAAGCAGTTCGACGTAGATCCTGCCCTTGTTAAAGTTTATAATATTGAAGCTGCGCCTACCGCGCTTCCTGGCTTTGATCCGGAGCTTGTGGAGTATGGCATGGACGTGCTGACCAAGAAAGGCGTTACGTTCAAGATCGGAACGCCAATCAAGGAATGCTCCCCTGACGGCGTCGTTGTCGGAGAGGGCGAGGAAATCAAATCCTCGACGGTGATTTGGACGGGAGGCATTCGCGGCAACCGACTCATCGAGGAAGCGGGCTTTGAAACGATGCGCGGCCGCGTGAAGGTGGACGATTATTTGCGCACGCCGGGACATGAGCATATTTACATCGTTGGCGACAATTCGCTGATGTTCGGTCCGGAGGGGCGTCCCTATCCGCCAACCGCGCAAATTGCGATGCAGCAAGGCGTAGTATGCGCTCATAATCTGGTCGCATCGATTCGCAACCAACCGCCTAAAACGTTTACGTTCCAGAACAAAGGCACGGTGGCTTCGCTTGGCAAAGGCGAGGCGATCGGCATCGCGTTCGGCAAAAAATATAAAGGCCGTTCGGCTGCTTGGCTCAAGAAGCTGATCGATCTTCGTTATTTGTTCATTATCGGCGGAATTCCGCTCGTGCTGCGCAAAGGAAAATTTCTATAATGAGACATTGCAGCGTTCAAGTGCGCGGTTTGCTGACAAGAGACGAGCTTGACCGTTATAATGCGCTGATGGAGGTCGGTTCGTTCCTGGAATCGCAAAACCGCTACGATCTTGCCTATACGGTTCAAAAAGAAGTGGACCTTCTTATTATGCCTGCGATCGAACGTCTCAAGGACAAAGGGCGCGATCGCGACAGAGCGACGCAGGAGTATTTGGAGGCCAAACGGCTGGGACAGCTTGCCGAGGATGACGAGGATAACGAATAATGGTGAAAAAAAGGCCGATGCGCGTTTGACGCATCGGCCTTTTTTGTGAATTGCTGCCTGCATGCGGCGGTTGTGAGGCTGCAGAGAGGCTGAAGGCCGGCCACTTAGGCTAAATGCTCAGCATTGCCGCGAATTTTTCAGCGTTCAGGTGGTTGCCTACATAGAAATCTCCGAAATCGGCGTAACGTGCGCTTACCTCGTCAAAACGCATTTCGTAAATCAGTTTTTTGAATTGAAGCGCGTCATCGGCGAACAGCGTAACTCCCCATTCCCAGTTATCGAAGCCGACAGAGCCCGTAATGATTTGCTTGACCTTGCCTGCGTATGAGCGGCCGATCATGCCGTGGCTGCGCATCATTGCGCGACGCTCGTCCATGCTGAGCATGTACCAGTTGTCATTGCCCTCGCGGCGTTTGTTCATCGGATAGAAGCAGATATGGTTCGACGATGGCAACGCGGGCTTCAAACGGGCCAAAATTTCCGGGCTCTCCATCGGGTCCGTGCCAGGCTTCGCCATATAATTGCTCAGCTCCACGATGCTTACATATGAGTGGACGGGATATGTAAAGCTGGCAAAGGAAGTTTTGTTGAATGCCGTTTCAATGGCGTTAAGCTCCTCCAGCGTCTCCCGCAAATGCATACATACAAAATCAGCCTTTTGACCAACGATCGAATATACGGCCGTGCTGCCTTGCTCAGCGCCTGCCCATTGCTGCAAGAAGCTCTGCAGCTCGTCCAGCGCGCGGCTGCGCTCGCTCTCGTCGGCAAGTCTCCAGGCGGTCCAGTCTATGCTGCGGAAATCATGAAGGGCGTACCAGCCCTCCAGCGTTTGTGCTGCTTCACTCATTTCTTTCATTTCCCCTTTCAAACTAATGACCTTATTGTAGCCTACCGCCAGCGGGTGAGCAAATGTCGGACTTGTGACATTTACTGCCTGCCAATTGACTTCCTAGTCGCCATTATTTAAACTTATAGGCGAGAGTTTGAAGGGGGAAGTCGGGATGCTTCAACTAATAATTGCAACAGTGCTGTTTATGGTCATGATGTTCGGCATCGGGTTCATTCTGAACATGCTGCTCAAAACAACCTGGTTTCCTATATATCTATTTATCGTAGCGCTTATCGTGCTTGGTATTTGGGCGCCATGGGACAGTAATGCAACCGCTACAATAGAGAATTTTGCCCATTATACGATTGTGGATTACGTCCCTGTCATCGGCGCTTTATTCGGCGCTTACGTCAGCGGATGGGCGATCCGGGCGCTTCGCAAAGGCGGATACAAAATGTTCTAGCGCTGTCGCCGCCCCAGCGGCAATGGCGTTCGTTTGGCATAGCAGCCGCGTATAGTTTCGTGAAATCCCTCTTGCGGGGGATTTTTCTATTTTACGGTCAGTCCGGTGTCGGCGCTTTTATGTTAGAATGATGGAGAGAATGCTAAGGATGGAGTCGGTGCAATGCGCATCAGCAATATATGGCAGTACACGGAGCATCACCGTTATTATACATTTCGCGATTTTTCGTTAAGCAGTCTGGATTACAAAATGCTGTCGCTCATCTATCAGCCGATGATCGGCGCTTTTGCCGTCGCGCTGTATCAGCAGCTGTATCACGGAATTGCGGAGGGCTGCTCCGGATATTCGGCGCTGGAGCCTCAGCGCAAGCTGTTTTTGGGCCTTGGACTCGATATGAACGAGAGCGGACGCAAATATTTAATCGACCAGGCTTCGCGGCTTGAGGCTGTCGGGCTGCTGCAAACGTCCCGGCTGGGCTTGCCCGAGCAGGCCGATGTTATTTATGAATACGAGCTGGTTCAGCCGCTTACGCCTTCAGAGTTTTTTCGCAATATGCATCTGACGATGCTGCTAAGGGACAAGGTAGGCAAATATGCGGTTATTGAGCTGCGAGAGTCGTTCGCCGCCGTGGAGCCGGACGAGCTTGCAGGCGCGCAGCTTAACAAGGAGAATATTTCCGTTCCGTTCTATGAGCTGTTTAAGCTGAACATGCAGTCGGTTGACGACGAGCTTGAGCAGGCGTTAACCGAGGTTGCCCCCTCCCGGCAAGCGGCGGAGCGCCAGCTTCTGGCAACGGCGGGTATACCTTACGGAGAGCTGATTCTTCGCTTTCCCCGCAACTCGGCTAACCGCCGCTATGTAGAGCGATTGCGCAACGATGCGGACCAGCTCGCGCAAATTAATTACGTTGCTTATAAATACAGTCTTTCGACTGCGGATATGTGCAGGCTGCTTGACGAGGACGGTATTTTTGAGACGGGAGGCTCGCTTCATATCGACGAGCTGCAGCTGCGGGCGAACCAGCTCTACCGTCAGGACCGGAAACGGGAGGATGATCGCCAGCGCGCGCTGGCCAAAACGCCGATTAAAGCAGGAGAAACGGCCCCGGGCGAAGACGTTCCGGACGAGGAATTTGAAGTGCAGGAGCAGCATTATTTGCAGGTTCCGAGCCAGCTTGCGGGCCGTTGCGATATTCAGCAGTACAACATGCTTATGCGGAATGAGCCGCATACGAGATTTTTGCAGCGCTTTTTCCCGGGCTCGATTCCGGAGTGGATCGAGCGGATATTCGAGCGCATGGACTTAAATTACAAGCTGGCAGGTCCGGTTATCAACGTACTCATCCATTATGTGATCGGGACCAATGATTCTCAGCGGATTACCAAAACGTTTCTTGAAACGGTAGCCTCGAATATGCTCTTTAAGCAGGTGGACACATTCGAAAAAGCGGTGCTGTACGTGCGAGAACAGGCGCGGATCGAGCTGGACAAGGAAAAGCGCAAGGAAGCGGAAGCAGGCATAGGCGGCTCGAATGGCCGCCCATATGCGCGCGGCAAGCAGGCGGGAACCGGCCGCGGACGCGGAGGAGTGTCGGGCAAGCCGGCTATTCCGATCGTGCAGGACAGTCAGAAGGGCTCGTCCGTATCGGCTGCCGAGCTTGAGGAACTGCGCAAGCTGGCACGCAAGCTGGACGGCAAGTAATTTGACAGGAGCGGGGTGAGCGGACAATGGAATCATTAGGGGATATGCTGAAGTCATGGCCTGCGGGCAAAGCGATTACCGAGCAGGCCGACCGGAAGCTTAGAGAAATGCTGGCGAACCCCCTCGTTCAGAAGCTCCGCGACAAATATCCCGAGCTCGACGAGCATACGATTAAAATTAATATGAGCAGGGTATATGAGTACGTTAACGAGCATCAAAGCTGCTCGAATTGTCCGGGTCTTGATCTTTGTCCCAATGATTTTGCCGGACATTACACAATGCTGAGCTGCGAGTCGGTGAACGGCTATACGCAATTGCATGACCGCAAGGTATCCTGCAAGAAATTTATTGCAAGACAGAAGGAGCAGCACATACGCAGCCGGATACGCAGCTTCTACATCGATGAGAAGGCGCTGCAGCGAGGTTATTCCTCCGATGAAATTTTGACGAACGACCTGGAACGCTCGAAGGCGGTCGGTCAAGTGCTGCGTTATATCGATCGGACGAAGGAGCACGGCTTGCAGGAGGAGGGGCTGTATCTTGCGGGCCGCTTTGGAACCGGCAAAACCTTTTTGATGTGCTATTTTCTGCATGAGATGGCGAAGGCTGGGTATTCGGGCGTAATCGTCTATATGCCGGATTTCGTGGAAGATTTAAAATCGCTTATGCACGAGCCGGGCAAGCTTAAAGAAACGGTCGAGATGATGAAGGAAACCGACCTGCTCATTTTTGACGATATCGGTGCGGAGAATCTTAATCCGTGGGTTCGCGATCATGTGCTGGGAGCCATACTGAACTATCGGATGCAGCGCAGACCGACCTTCTATACGTCCAATTACGAGCTGGACGCGCTTGAGCGCCATTTCAGCTTCACCAGCAAGGACGGAGACGAGCTGCATAAGGGACAGCGGATTATGGACCGTATCAAACCCTATGTGGAAGTCGTTATGGTGACGGGCGAGAATAAACGGGGGCGCAAGTAGGAAGGACGCTGGCTGCCGGCAGATTGTAAAAAATTGCATATTGGAATAAAGGCTCAGAGACGTTTGGCGACGGCTCTAAGCCTTTTTTGCGTTGAATTGAAACTTTTGTAAATATATAGGTTGAACTAACTATTCGAGGATATAACGCTCATTATGGCGTGTCTGAGAACGCTGAGGACAGTAAATTTTGCCGAATTTTCGTCCCATGCAAGGCGCGTTTGTGAAGGTGTACCGTGGGTACATCAAGCAAACGGAACGAAGCAGGGGGCGAAAAGGCAGTGAAAGGTGCCACTGAACGGGTTTTCAGACACATCCTAGTCTATTGGGAAAGCTATTTTCGTCCTAAAAAGTAGAAAAACAAGTGACTGAGCAGGCTGAGGGCTGTCCTTTGGGCCCCTCTGGGAAAAAAGATAGTAAGAAATGTTATTGTAGCGTGCAATTAGGGGCGCTCTTGGTGGAAATTAGTAAGAAATGTGACTGTAGCGTGCAATTAGGGGCGCTCTTGGTGGAAATTAGTAAGAAATGTGACTGTAGCGTGCAATTAGGGGCGCTCTTGGTGGAAATTAGTAAGAAATGTGACTGTAGCGCGTAATTTGGAGCTCTCTTGGTGGAAATTAGTAAGAAATGTGATTGTAGCGCGTAATTTGGAGCTCTCTTGGTGGAAATTAGTAAGAAATGTGACTGTAGCGTGCAATTAGGGGCGCTCTTGGCGGAAATTAGTAAGAAATGTGACTGTAGCGCGTAATTTGGAGCTCTCTTGATGGAAATTAGTAAGAAATGTGACTGTAGCGCGTAATTTGGAGCTTTCTTGGTGGAAATTAGTAAGAAATGTGACTGTAGCGCGTAATTTGGAGCTCTCTTGGTGGAAATCAGTAAGAAATGTGACTGTAGCGTGCAATTAGGGGCGCTCTTGGTGGAAATTATATAGATTGAACTCTTAAATTTAATTGCTGTCCGAAATGGGTGAGTAAAAGAAAGAACCCACAAAGGCGGCGATTGAAATGACGATCCAAAAAGAGATTGAAAAGCTGAAAGAAGCCATGAAAGAAACAAAAAATCCTCGTATGTATGAGAGATATCTGGCCGTTCGACTACACTTGGAGGGGCGAACACTCTCGGAAATAGCCGGGATTTTAAATCGATCCTTTCCTACCATTAGCGGATACTGGAACAGCTATCGCAACGAGGGCTTGCAGGCATGGGCTTTCGTGAGTACCCGGGCAGACCTAAAAAATTGAATGAACTACAAGAACAACAATTAAAGAACACGATTGCAGAAAAGCGGCCTGTTGATGTTGGCTTTAAGGCCAAGTTTACCTGGACCTTGAAATTCATTCGCGCCTACACCCAAAGGGAGTTTGATCCAACCTATACGCTAAAAGGGGTGTCTAAGGTATTGACGCGGCTAGGCTTCAGCTATACAAAAGCCACCTATACCTTGGCGCGCGCAAACGAAAAAGAGCAAGAGCATTTTCGTAAAACGACACTCCCTGCGCTTAAAGAGCAATTAAGCCTAGGTAAAATCGATCATTTGCTGTTTGAGGATGAGTCGTCTATACGAGCGTATATGGCCCTGCAATACAATTGGTTTCCGAAGGGACAACAACGCAAAATTCCAACATACGGACAGCATAAAGGAGCTAAACGCTTCGCTGCCATTGATTATGCAACGGGACATGTCGTCCATCGAGAGAAAGAGGAGTTGGATACAGGAGCCTTTCAACGGTTTTTGCTCGATATCTTGGAGAGCTTCAAAGGTCAGATCGTCATAGTGTTAGATCATGCCCGCATCCATCATGCGAAAATGATTCAACCCTTTATTAAGAAATATCCCAGATTACAATTTGTTTTTCTGCCAAAGTATAGTCCGGAACTTAATCCCATAGAAGGTTTATGGAGGTGGTTGAAACATGATGTCGTGAACAACGTGTTTTTCCAAAAATTTTACGTTATTCGCTCCCAGGTGGCCAAGTTCATGAAGCATATCAACGCAACACCTCAAGGCACCAGCAATCCTTTGCTACTTCAGGTTTAAAGTTTTTCAGTTCAGTCTATATAGGTAGGCCTTTGGCAGCGTTTATTAATCTTTTTTATTAAAACGATCAAATTTTTAAAATTGAGTATTGACAGTACAAGGTGAGCGCTGGTAATATTCATCCATAACCAACTAAACAGGTAGGAATAATGGTTGCGACCGGACGAACCGGAGTTAACCCCATGTACCAGAGGACGGACAATAGCAGGTATGCATAGACAGAACAGTTCTCGATCGGCCTGTCAAAAAAGTAAAGGGGTGCTTGTCAGATGAAGCAAGTTAGAAAATTTCGTTCGGTGGCATTATTGTTAATCGCGTTGGTCATGGTGCTGGCTGCTTGCGGCCAGGGCGGAAATAAACCGGCAAATTCGGGCAGCGAACCATCGCCTGCGGGCAATGCGACGAATGCTCCGGCCAAGGAAGAGCCGAAACCTCCGGTAGAGCTATTGAACGTTTCCTACGATCCGACACGCGAGCTGTATGTCGAGTTTAACGAAGCATTCGCCAAGCATTGGAAGGAAGAGACAGGACAGACCGTAACGATCAAGCAGTCCCATGGCGGATCGGGCAAGCAAGGCCGCGCCGTTATTGACGGATTGAAGGCCGATGTGGTAACGCTGGCGCTCGGTTACGATATTGACGCCATTGTGGAGCCTGGACTTATTAAAGAAGACTGGCAAAAGCAATTCGAGCACAACAGCTCGCCATATACCTCTACAATCGTATTCCTGGTGCGCAAAGGAAACCCTAAAGGCATTCAGGATTGGAATGATTTAATTAAAGACGGCGTTGAAGTTATTACGCCAAACCCGAAAACATCGGGCGGAGCGCGTTGGAATTACCTGGCTGCATGGGGCTATGCCCTGAAGCAAAACGGCGGCGACGAGGCGAAGGCGCAGGAATTTGTAAGCGAGCTGTTCAAGCATGTACCGGTGCTGGATTCGGGAGCGCGCGGATCGACGACAACGTTTGTGGAACGCGGCATCGGCGACGTATTGCTGGCATGGGAGAATGAAGCATTCCTGTCGATTAATGAGCTGGGCGTCGATAAATTCGAAATCGTATATCCATCGTTGAGCATTCTTGCGGAGCCTCCGGTCGCCATCGTTGATAAAGTAGTCGATGATCGCGGAACGCGTGAGGTTGCGGAAGCTTACCTGCAGTATTTGTACACGGAGGAAGGTCAGGAGCTGGCGGCGAAAAACTACTATCGCCCGATTTCGGAGACGGTTGCGGCCAAGTACACGGAGCAATTCAAGGCGCTTGAGCTGCTTACGATCGACGGCGATTTCGGAGGCTGGAAAGAAGCGCAAACGAAGCATTTTGCGGATGGCGGCATTTTTGACAAAATCTACACTCCGGGCGCCTAAGCGGCGGGCCGTATATGATTGGAGCTGACTTCACATGAAAGGTTCCAAGTCCCGCAACGTGCTTCCGGGTTTTGGGTTATCGCTTGGCTTCACTTTGTTCTATTTAAGCGTCATTGTGCTCATTCCGCTGGCAGCCGTTTTTTTCAAAACGACGGAGCTAAGCTGGGCTGACTTCTGGAGCACGGTGACGAATCCGAGGGTGCTGGCCTCTTACAGGGTCAGCTTTGTAACGGCTTTTTCGGCGGGGCTCATTAATGCGGTATTCGGACTGCTCATTGCCTGGGTGCTTGTCCGCTACCGCTTCCCCGGCAAGAAGCTGATCGACAGTCTCGTCGATTTGCCGTTTGCGCTGCCGACGGCAGTCGCCGGCATCGCATTAACAGCTATTTATGCGCCAAACGGCTGGATTGGCTCGCTGCTTCAGCCGCTGGGCGTCAAGGTCGCATACTCGCCGATCGGCATTACGATCGCTCTGATTTTTATCGGTTTGCCGTTTGTCGTAAGAACGGTGCAGCCGGTCCTTCAGGATATGGAGAAGGAAACGGAAGAGGCGGCCGTTATGCTGGGCGCCTACCGGTTTCGTACCTTCTTTAAGGTCGTTCTGCCCGAGCTGATGCCCGCGCTGCTTACCGGCTTTGCGCTTGCGTTCGCAAGAGGCATCGGCGAATACGGCTCGGTAGTGTTCATATCAGGCAATATGCCGCTCAAGACGGAAATTACGCCGCTTCTGATTATGACGAAGCTGGAGCAATACGATTATGCGGGCGCAACAGCCATTGCGCTGGTCATGCTCGTCGTATCCTTCCTGATGCTGCTGATTATCAATTTGCTGCAGTGGCGGATGAACCGCCGCACGATCGCAGGATAAGGGGGCGGGAAGATGGCTGGAGCAATTACGGTGCATACGTCGGACGAAGCTTCCAAACGACCGCGCCACATAAATGAATCGCGTACCGTGCAATGGCTGCTGATCGGTATAGCCATGCTGTTCATCGGATTGGTCGTGCTGCTGCCTTTACTATCCGTATTTGTCGAAGCGTTTAAAAAAGGCGTCGGCGTCTATCTGGACTCGATTACCGAGCCTGACGCTCTATCGGCCTTGAAGCTGACGTTGATTGTCGCGCTGATTGCGGTACCGGTCAATACGGTGTTCGGTATTGCCGCCGCCTGGGCGATAAGCAAGTTTTCATTTCGCGGCAAAAATATTCTGATTACGCTGATCGATTTGCCGTTTGCCGTTTCGCCGGTCATTTCCGGACTCATCTATGTGCTGCTCTTTGGCGCACAGGGCTACCTCGGTCCATGGCTGGACGAACGAGGCATTCAAATTATTTTTGCCGTGCCGGGCATCGTGCTTGCCACCGTCTTCGTGACGGTTCCCTTCGTCGCTCGCGAGTTGATCCCGCTGATGCAGGCGCAAGGCGTGCAAGAGGAAGAAGCGGCGGCAAGCCTCGGAGCAAAAGGCTGGCAAATTTTTTGGAAGGTAACGATTCCGAATATCAAGTGGGGCTTGCTGTACGGGGTTATTTTGTGTAATGCCCGCGCAATGGGCGAATTCGGAGCCGTATCGGTTGTATCGGGCCACATAAGAGGGGAAACGAACACGCTTCCTCTGCATATTGAAATCCTGTATAACGAATATCAATTTTCGGCTTCTTTTGCAGTGGCATCGCTGCTCGTTATGCTGGCTGTCGTTACGTTGATCGTCAAGAGCATCGTCGAATGGAAAGCGGGCCAGCAGAAGAGCGGACCAAAGGCGGCATAAACGAATAAATGGAGGGATTGCAGATGGCAAAACCATTGGAAATTGACCAGCAATTGCTGGACAGAATCGCGGAGCAGGTGAACGGCATCCATTATGGGCAGGTTACGATTACCGTCCATGACGGGCGAATTGTACAGATCGACCGAACCGAGCGAACACGCTACGATAACCCTTCCCAGAAGCAGCAGCCTAAGGCACGCGAAGCGCAGGCGGGAGAAGAAGGCTTGCGTATCGTTCAGTAGTAATGCTTGAATGACCCATCCTGCGGCCAGCGCCAAACCTTCCGGCTTGTGCGGAACGTTTGGCGCTGGCCGCGCTTATACAAAAAGGCTGTATCTGTACAAGCGGGTGCTTGTACGGACACAGCCTTTTGTCGAACGATATGAGCTAACAAGCGATACGTATGTACAGGACATACCGTTCGACGCGGAACGTTGAATTTGCCGTCAGTGCCGGCTACTGGTGCGCATGCGTTAGGAAATGATGAACTTTACGATGACAGCCGCTGCGAACACGATTGTCATAAAGCCCAGCATGCCGCCAAAGCCGAACACCACATCCATCAAGTCATGACGAGGCTCTTCGTTATAATGCTCGCGCGGGTCTCTTACATTCTCCATGATCGACGTCCTCCTTGATTCAGACCTGAGCCGCAATGGTAAGCGGTATCAGCTTAACCGTTGCCCTACTGGTATAATCAGCTTATAATAGTATACCCAAACACCCAAACAAATGTAAAGCAAATTGCGGCGCAACTATGCTAAAATATGTGGAATAGCTGAAGGAGCGGACGGAGGCGGGAACATGACGGAGATGCAACGAAGCGGCGAGCAGCTGGAGCGGACGCTGGCCGAATCCAGGGAAACGATAAGGCACAAGCTCGCCTTGCTGCCCGATCAGCCGGGCTGCTACTTAATGAAAAACGCTGACGGCGCCATTATTTATGTCGGCAAAGCGAAGGTGCTTAAAAATCGCGTAAGGTCCTATTTCAACGGCAGCCATAACGGAAAAACGCAGCGCCTTGTCTCGGAAATCCGCGATTTTGAGTTTATCGTCACATCGAGCAATATGGAAGCGCTCATCCTTGAATGTAATTTAATCAAGCAGCATCATCCGAGATATAACGTTCTGCTTAAAGACGATAAGACGTTTCCTTATATTAAAATTACGAATGAAAAGCATCCCAAGCTGGAAATTACGCGGCGGATCGTGAAGGATAAAGGGAAATATTTCGGGCCTTACCCGAATGCCTATGCGGCCCAACAAACGAAGAAGCTGCTGGATAGGCTGTATCCGCTGCGCAAATGCAAGACGCTGCCGGATAAAGTATGCCTGTATTACCATCTGGGGCAGTGCATTGCTCCCTGTGAATATCCGGTGGAGCAGTCGGAATACGACCGGATGATTCAAGAAATAACGAAATTCCTGAACGGCGGGCAGGATGTCGTAAAAAACGAGCTGCAGCGGAAAATGAACGAGGCGGCCGAGAATCTGGAGTTCGAGCGCGCCAAGGAGTTTCGCGATCAGCTGATTGCGATCGACGAGGTAATGGAAAAACAGAAAATTACGATGTCCGATGCGCTGGACCGCGACGTCTTCGGCTATGCCGTGGACAAGGGCTGGATGTGCGTGCAAATTCTATATATGCGCCAGGGCAAGCTGATCGAGCGGCGCGGCACTACTTTTCCGTATTATGGCGAAGCCTACGATGATTTTATGACATTCGTCACGCAATACTATAGCGATAATCCTGCGCTTCCCAAGCAAATATTGCTGCCGCGCCTGCCTGAGGAGGAGAAGCGGGTCGCTGACGTCAGTGAACCGCTGGAGCTTGCGCCGGCGGGGGGCGCCTTACAAGCCGGCAGCGAAGCGGAAGCGGCGGAAGCGGCGGAAGCACAGGCTGCTGTGGCAAGCGTGAGCGAACCGGATTTGACGGCGCCGGAGCTGCTGAAGGGAGCAGCTGACGAGGATGCGGCCGCGGCTCTGCAGAGCTGGCTGAAGGTCAAGGTGCTGCTGCCGCAGCGCGGCCGCAAAAGCGAGGTTGTGGCGATGGCGGCGGACAATGCCAAGGTCATGCTTGACGAGAAGTTCCGTCTGATCGAACGGGATGAGGAGCGCAGCGTGAAAGCCTCGGCTTCGCTTGCGGAATGGCTTGGCCTGCCGCAGGTTCGGCGTATCGAGGCGTTCGACAACTCCAACATTCAAGGGACCAATCCGGTGTCGGCCATGGTCGTATTTACGGATGGCAAGCCGGACCGCAAGGAATATCGCAAGTACAAGGTCAAGACGGTGCAGGGCCCCGACGATTACGAGACGATGCGAGAGGTTATACGCAGGCGCTACGAGCGGGTGCTGAAGGAAGGGCTGGAGCCGCCCGATCTCATCGTTGTAGACGGCGGCAAGGGGCAAATATCGGCGGCAATTGACGTGCTGGAGAACGAGCTGGGGCTGTATACGCCAGTGTGCGGTCTGGTCAAGGACGCCAAGCACAAAACCGCGCAGCTGATGACAGGCGATCCGGCCGAGATCGTTCCGCTCCCGCGCGACAGCCAGGAATTTTATCTGCTGCAGCGCATCCAGGACGAGGTGCACCGGTTCGCGATCACCTTCCACCGCGAGCAGCGGGGCAAATCGATGGTGGAGTCGCGGCTCGACGCGATACCTGGCATTGGCGAGAAGCGGCGAAAGGTGCTGCTCAAGCATTTTGGCTCGGTGAAAAAAATAAAAGAGGCCTCCGTCGAAGACTTCCGGCCTCTTTCCATTGGCGATAAGCTCGCCGCACAGATTATAGCTTTTCTAAATGAGGAACCGTCGGAGTGACCGGCGGTTTCTTTTCTTTTTTGTCGCTTAACGCTTTCATGGCATAGGCGATCGGAACCGGCAGCACGCTGAAGAAAATGGCCGAAACGATATTGGCCGTCGAGCCAACCGTCAACAGGGATATGCCGACGGCAACGCTGTTAAAGATCGCATGTGTGAACATGGCTGTAATGAAGCCGTACCTGACAAAAATAAAGCTGAACAGCAGTCCGATAATCATAAGCTCGAACAGTCTCGTCGTTGCCGGGTAGAACGGATACATGACATGGCCAAGCGCCCAGAAGAGCGTGGGCAGCAGCGCTGCGGCGAACGTATTTTTAAACCATCTGCGGAACAGTCCGATTCCGAAAAACCGGAAGACCGCTTCTTCGGAAATAGCCGCTGCCCAGGCAAGCACCGGCATAAGCCACAATACGCCCATATTGTATGGAGATTGCGTTACGTCGCTTGTGCCCCAGGTTCCGATCGTAAAGTGCAGCGCCAGAAAAATGACGGCTTGGATGGCGAACAGAATGACCGCAAACAAATAGGACAGTCCCATGCTGCGCCATACGTATTCCCCGTAACCCTGCTGGCCGAAGCGAGGCCATACGGAGCGGCCCTGCGCCTTCCACAGGCCGTCTCCGGCCACCATGGATATATAGACGGAGGCTGCCATCGGAATTGTCATGAGGACGGTAAGGATAGCCGTGAACATAACCATTTGATCCGAGCCCGGAGTTTCGCCGAGCGAAGCGCGAATGCCGTCCAGCACGTTCATGTTCATAATGATATATGCAATAAAAAAAATGACCGTGAGCCAAATGCCGTATTTGAACGACGTGAACCGGCGATACAGGATCGCATACACGATAGCGAGCACGAACAGGACGAAGCTCATGAACAGGTAGCCGAACCCTGTCAGAACGCCGGCGATCGAATCTTGGCCCTTAACATAGCTTCTGTAATCGGCAGGTGTCGTGAATGAAGGCTTGTATTTCGTAATGACCGGCTTGCCGTCGACGGCAAGAGCGGCAACCTCCAGGCCAAGCTTGGCGTCGCCTATGCTGTAGCCCGCCGGCTTGCTGTACCATTCCCCGTTTTCCACGAGCTGTCCATCGGCAATCTCGCCTTCGCGAAAGCTTTTGGAAATCAGGAAGTCTTGAATCAGCTTTGTTTTTTCTGCGTCGTTAAGCTCCTCATCGCCAATGAACAGGTTCCAGGCTACAATTTGCCCGCTTTCCATATGTACATAAACAAATCCGCGTCCTCCCGGCTGGAAGGATAACTCGACCTGATAGGTATCTGTAGGGAAGCTTGCGCTGAATTGCTCATTGTAGGCCGGCAGCAGCGCTTCCTTGGACAAATAACCGTTCATGAGCTTATCCGATTGATGGACGGCCTTCGTTTTTGTAATCGCCATACCCGTTTGCTCTGTGGCAAACGCGGAGGCCAGCTCGCCGGCCTGGCTTTTCGTAATGGAGGGCTTGCTGTACTCGCCCGATTGGATGGCGCCGAACATGGGCACGATCTCGATAGCTACGTAGACGATAAGGCACGCCATAGCTGCCCATAGAAAACGTTTCCACTCATTAGGCTTGATTAGATCAACCATGAACTCACCTCTGCATTAAAATATAGGTCATGCCGCTGCTCCTACCTTATCATATTATTCCCTGATCGTTCCAATGAAAATGTCTGATTGCTTTCAATAACAAGCGAAATAATGATATCCGGCAAGCTTGATGCTCGCTATAGAGACACGCTGGCCTTTTTTGCGTCAAAATCGGCTGTTTTGTCGGGAATGCAAGCTTTATTCCATGAATGAAATGGGCGTATAATCGTTTACGTCACAGCAATTGAATAGCAAAGCCGAATTTCCATAGGAAAACGGGGGAACCATAAAGCTGCTTGCAAGGCAAGCCTTCTCAGAAGAGGGGCGTGCCGAACGAGTCGCATGGGGTGAATTCGAGCGGGCCGGAAGGCCGTAATACGCTTGATAGGGCCGCCTGTCCAGGCCCGAATCCGTCAGCTAACCTCGAAGGCTTGTATGGAGCAGGACTCATCGCACGAGGACCTTTTACCATTCCCGTTGAACGCCGCTAGCGAGCCGGCGGGAATGCAGTCGCAAGCGAGCCGTGCCATTTCCGATGGCCGGTGACGATTGCGCTTGTTCCAGTGCTTTTTTTTGTGCCTGACCTCCGGCTCCATTTGGCGCGAACATCGATGAGTAAAGTAGGCTGATGCATGAAACTAAACTGGAGTGTTCTTGAATGGTCGCCTCCGCGCATTCTGGTCTGCGGATTCGCCGTCATTATTTTGC
The DNA here is from genome assembly GCF_005222705.1 of Paenibacillus sp. SY21-1. Lineage (GTDB taxonomy): Bacteria > Bacillota > Bacilli > Paenibacillales > Paenibacillaceae > Pristimantibacillus. Next base: position 227,728 of record NZ_STGF01000009.1, read on the forward strand.
TTGGCGCGTTTCTGCTCTCGCTTCCGATGGCCAGCAGCACGGGAGAGCGGCTTCCATTTATCGACGCTCTGTTCACCGCAACGTCCGCTACCTGCGTCACCGGACTCGTTGTTGTCGATACAGGGACATATTTCTCTATATGGGGACAAATTATACTGATGGTTCTTTTTCAGCTTGGCGGACTCGGCTTTATGACGATGGCGACGCTTGTCGCGCTGGTGCTTAGAAAAAAAATCTCCTTGCGCGAACGGCTGATTCTGCAAGAGGCCATGAATCAATCGAGCATGGAGGGCATCGTCCGTCTGATTCGCAGAGTGATCATTTATTCGTTAACGATTGAGTTTATCGGCTTTCTGCTCTTTTCCCTTCGTTTTATGATCGACATGCCGCCCGGCAAAGCGATGTTCTTCGGCGCATTCCATGCCGTGTCGCTGTTCAACAATGCGGGCTTTGACATTTTCGGCGATTACCGGAGCCTTACTCTTTATGTAACCGATCCGGTCATCAATCTAACCGCAATTCTGCTGATCGTTACCGGCGGACTCGGCTTCGTCGTCATTGCCGACCTTCTGGATTTTCGTAAAAATCGCCGCCTGTCGCTGCACAGCAAAGTTGTGCTGACGATGACCGGCTCCCTGCTTGCGGCAGGAACGATCGTTATATTTATTTTTGAGTTCTCCAACGTCAAAACGCTCGGCTCGCTTGATCTGGCCGGCAAGGCATGGGCTTCCTTCTTCCAGTCGGCAACGCCGCGCACGGCGGGGGCCAATACGCTTGATTTTGCGGCGCTTCGCCAGGCAACCTTGTTTTTTATCATTATATTGATGTTTATCGGGGCTTCGCCCGGCTCGACGGGCGGCGGCATCAAGACGACGACGTTCGCGACGCTGATCGGCGCCGCCATCTCGATGATACGCGGCCGCGAGGATATCGTTTTTTTTCGTTACCGGCTGGGGAAGGACAGAATTTTCAAGGCGCTGACGATTACGCTCATTTCGCTTGCGCTTGTAATCGTCGTTACAATGATTCTTTCTATGTCGGAGGATCAGCTGTTTATTCATCTGTTGTTTGAAGCTACTTCGGCCTTTGGCACGGTGGGCCTTTCGGTCGGCGTAACGCCGGAGCTGTCCATATTCGGCAAAATAGTCGTTGCGCTCACCATGTTCGCCGGACGGCTCGGCCCGCTGACGCTGGCTTATGCGCTCGGGCCGCGCGCCGAGAAAGAAGTCTACCGGTATCCGGAAGGCAAAATCACGATTGGATAGGGGATATTGCAAGTGGGGATGAAAAAAAATCAGTTTGTAATCGTTGGCCTAGGGCGCTTCGGATCGAGTCTTGCCAAGGAGCTGATCGAGCTGGGGCATGAGGTGCTCGGCATCGACAAGGACGAGGAAGCGGTGCAGGAAATGAGCAGCAAGCTGACCTTTGCCGTATCGGCAGACTGCACGGACGAGGAGACGCTGCGATCGCTTGGCGTACGAAATTTCGACTGCGGCGTCGTAGCGATCGGCGATGACATTCAGGCGAGCATTCTGACGACGATTCTGCTGAAGGACTTGGGCGTCAAAAAGGTTGTCGCCAAGGCGATGAGCGAATTGCATGGACGCGTACTGGAGAAAATCGGCGTAGACCGCGTCGTATATCCCGAACGAGACATGGGCATCCGCGTCGCCCATCAGCTCGTATCCCCTAACCTGCTCGACTATATTGAGCTGTCCAAGGATTACACGATAGCCGAGCTGGCCGTGCCGCACTGCCTGAACGGCAAATCGCTCCACGACATCAATCCGCGCGCCCGCTTCGGCTGCAGCATCGTGGCGATCAACAAGCCCGGCGGCATCATTATTGCGCCGACTGCGGCGGATGTGCTGTCCGAACGCGATGTCATGGTTATTATCGGCACCAACGATCAAATCGAGGATTTTGAATCGACGGTCATTAAATAGCGCAAGGAAGGCGTTAGCCGTTTGCGCTTGCAGCATCATGGCAAAAATAAGGACAGCGGCTCGGTTCGGCCAGAGCTGCTGTCCTTATACGTTTGCGCGGTGGCTGTCGGCCCGGTCAAGCCCGGGGGAAGCTCGCCGCAAGTCCGCTTATCCAGTGACGAACAGACGGGCTTAAAGCGGCCGAATCGGCATGAATAAGCGAGGTCGTGCGCTTCGTTTCCTCCAGCTCTCTGATCGGTGCGACGAGCAGGTCGTTATCCTCCAGCAGCTGATCATGCAAATAAGATTGAGGAAGCAGCGTTGCCGCCCTGCATGTATGAAGCAGCCGGATAATCGCTTCGAACGAATCGATTTCCATACGGACATCGGGCTGCAAATGATATTTTACGAAAAGCTCGTCGGTTTGCAGCCTGTACCAGGTTCCTTTGGAGAACAAAATCATCGGCATGCCGGTCAGATCCTGTATGCCAAGCTGTCCTTTGTCCGTCACAATGTGATTGCGCGGCAGGACGAGCGACAGATGATCCTCGAACAGCGGGATGCAGCGGAGCGTAGAGTCCTCTATGCCCGACGCGACGATCCCGATGTCGGCTTTATGATCGCGGACGAGCGAGACGATTTCATGCGTTTTGCCGGTGACCGCCTTAATATCGATTTCGGGGTGCGCCTGAGTCAACGTCCGGATGAGCCCGGGCAGCGTCGTCTGCAGCGTGGTCAGGCTTGCGCCGATCGTCAGCGTCGTATGCTCGGCCGAGCTGAATTCGGATACGGTCTGCAAATATTTGCGATGAAGCTGGCGCAGCTCAAGCGCGTATTCGTACGTCAGCTGGCCGATACGCGTCAGCTCCAGCCGCTTGCCTATCCGCTTGAACAGCGGAACGCCGATCTCCTGCTCAAGCTTGGCTATTTTGCGCGATAGGGCGGGCTGGGACAGGTTGAGCAGGGCTGAAGCCTTGTTCATGCTGGATTGCTCGACGATGACGGTGAACACATGCATCTCTTCGTTCATACAAGCTACCCCTTATGTCATTTTGTTATAAGAAATTATAAAAAATAAGCAATACCATTATAAGCGTAAAAGGAGTAGGATGGGAAGTGTGACTAATGTGTGTCGGAATTTGTTGACGGAGAAACAGGCTGGGGGTACAATGTAGAATGATTTGTCCAAAACAACAGACATCACTTAAGTACTGAAAGGAGAAGGAAAGAAATGTTAGGAAATTCGTATTTCTCGCGCAAGCTTCACTCATTGCTCGGGATCATCCCGCTCGGCGGCTTTATCGTCGTGCATGCTCTGACCAACTACCAGGCATATGAGCGCGGTCCCGAAGGCTTCAGCAATGGCGTGCATTTGATCAACAGCTTGCCTCTCATTCCGCTGCTTGAAATTTTCGGTATTTATCTCCCGTTATTGTTCCACGGCATCTACGGTCTCTACGTAGCGTACCAGTCGAACTCGAATACCGGGCGCTTCAAGTATGGACGGAACTGGGCGTTCACCGCGCAGCGTATTACGGGGGTTATTACCTTTGTATTCGTGTTCTGGCATGTGTACCAAACTCGCCTCCAAGTATACCTTGGCGAAATCACGCATGAGGAATTAGGTTCCACGATGCATCATATCGCGAGCAATCCTACCTACTTCGTGCTGTATGTGATCGGCGTGCTTGCCGCGGTATTCCATTTCAGCAACGGCTTGTGGGCGTTCCTGATCAGCTGGGGCATTACGGTTAACCCGCGGGCGCAACGCATCTCCTCTTATATTTGTATGGGCGTTTTTGTGATCGTTTCCGCATTGTTCATTCTTTCACTGGTCGCGTTTACAGGCGATGAGTTCAAGGAAGTTGCGAATGCCGCATCGGCAGTAGCAGCTATTCGTTAGTTCGTAGACAAGGAGTGAAGCGTTATGGCTAAAAATAAAGTTATTATCGTCGGCGGCGGTCTGGCTGGTCTGATGGCGACCATCAAGGCAGCGGAAGCTGGCGTTCATGTAGATTTGTTCTCGCTTGTTCCGGTCAAGCGTTCCCATTCCGTATGCGCGCAAGGCGGCATTAACGGCGCGGTTAACACAAAAGGCGAAGGCGACTCGCCGTGGGAGCACTTTGACGATACCGTGTACGGCGGTGACTTTCTTGCCAATCAGCCGCCCGTTAAAGCAATGTGCGACGCAGCGCCTGGCATTATTCACCTGATGGACCGGATGGGCGTTATGTTCAGCCGTACAGCTGAAGGCTTGCTCGACTTCCGTCGTTTCGGCGGTACAAAGCACTCCCGTACAGCGTTCGCCGGCGCGACAACCGGTCAGCAATTGCTGTATGCGCTGGACGAGCAGGTTCGTCGCTGGGAAGCAGCCGGCCTTGTAACGAAATTCGAGCACTGGGAATTTCTTGGCGCCGTAGTTGACGACGATGGCGTATGCCGCGGCGTGTCGGCACAGGATTTGCGTTCGATGGAAGTGCATACGGTTCGCGCGGATGCGGTCATTCTTGCTTCTGGCGGTCCCGGCATTATTTTCGGCAAAACAACAAATTCCGTTATCAATACCGGTACTGCGGCAAGCGCCGTGTATCAGCAGGGCGTTAACTACGCGAACGGCGAATTTATTCAAATTCACCCGACGGCGATTCCGGGCGACGACAAGCTTCGTCTCATGAGTGAATCGGCGCGCGGCGAAGGCGGCCGGATCTGGACGTACAAAGACGGCAAGCCTTGGTATTTCCTCGAAGAAAAATACCCGGCTTACGGCAACCTGGTACCGCGGGATATTGCGACTCGCGAAATCTTCAGCGTATGCGTTGACGAGAAGCTTGGCATTAACGGCGAGAACATGGTTTACCTCGACTTGTCGCACAAAGATCCGAAGGAGCTTGACGTCAAGCTGGGCGGCATTATCGAAATTTATGAGAAGTTCATGGGCGACGATCCGCGTAAAATACCGATGAAAATCTTCCCTGGCGTTCACTATTCGATGGGCGGCATGTGGGTCGATTACAATCAAATGACCAACGTTCCGGGCTTGTTCGCAGCAGGCGAGTGCGAGTATCAATACCACGGCGCGAACCGTCTGGGAGCCAACTCGCTGTTGTCCGCTATTTTCGGCGGCATGGTAGCCGGTCCTAAAGCGGTAGAATACATCAAAGGCCTTAAAAAATCGGCCGAAGATGTTGCCTCCTCCGTATTCGAGCGCGAAACTAAACGCCATACGGACAAATACAACAGCATTCTGAAAATGAACGGCAACGAGAATGCTTACGTAATTCATAAAGAGCTTGGCGAGTGGATGACCAACAACATGACGGTTGTACGGTTCAATGACAAGCTTGAAGCGACCATCGCCAAAATCAAAGAACTGAAGCAGCGCTATACGGCTATCAATATTAACGATTCGGCTGGCTGGAACAACGCAGGCGTTGCCTTCACCCGCCAATTGTGGAACATGCTTGAGCTGTCCGAGGCGATGACGCTTGGCGCGCTACTGCGCAACGAGAGCCGCGGCGCTCACTACAAGCCGGATTTCCCTGACCGCGACGACGATCAGTTCATGAAAACGACGATCGCCAAGTGGACGAAGGAAGGTCCGCAAATCTCCTACGAGGATATCGACGTAAGCTTGATCAAGCCTCGTAAGCGCGATTACTCCAGCGATAAGAAGAAAGGAGAATAACCTGTGTCCCAATCAACTGTCGTGAATAAAACGGTCAAGTTTATTATTACGCGTCAGGATACGCCTGAATCCAAGCCTTATACGGAAGAATTCGAAATCCCGTACCGCGCCAATATGAACGTTATTAGCGGCCTGATGGAAATTCAGCGAAATCCGAAAAAAGCAGACGGATCGAACACAGCTCCTGTATGCTGGGATTCCAACTGTCTTGAGGAAGTCTGCGGCGCCTGCTCGATGGTCATTAACGGCAAGCCGCGTCAAGCGTGCAGCGCCCTCATCGACAAGCTGGAGCAGCCAATCCGTCTGGAGCCGATGAAAACCTTCCCTGTCGTGCGCGACCTCGTTATCAATCGTGAGCGCATGTTCGGAGCGCTCAAGCGCGTGAAGGCATGGATTCCGATTGACGGCACCTACGATCTTGGGCCTGGTCCGCGTATGGCGGAAACGAAGCGCCAATGGGCCTATGAGCTGTCGAAATGCATGACGTGCGGCGTCTGCCTGGAAGCTTGCCCGAACGTGAACGACCGCAGCAGCTTTATTGGTCCTGCGGCTGTGTCCCAGGTTCGTCTGTTCAACGCTCACCCGACGGGCGAGATGAACAAGGAAGAGCGGCTGGACGCGCTCATGTCCGACGGCGGTATCGAAGGCTGCGGCAACTCGCAAAACTGCGTACGCGCATGTCCGAAGGGCATTCCGCTGACAACGTCGATCGCGGCTATCAACAAGGATACGACCAAACATCTGTTCAAGAAATGGCTTGGCGTATAATCGCAGCCAGTTGAACGGTAAATGGCTAGTAATGTCTGCTGCAGAGCCCAATTCATTCGGCTGTGCAGCGGACTTTTTTATGTTTGTGGGACGACATTGTCCGAATACCTGCGGCTGGTCTTCATTGTCCGCCATGCAGTTGAGGTTAGAGTATGATCAAACGGAAAGGATACAATAAACTTCAGCTAGCGATAGCTATATGAGAGATCATTTTCCAAATCACCAAATGAAATTGATAATTATTATCAATGATATAAGATCAACGGATACTTGTCAATATGAGGAGGGACGAAGATGGCTTTTCAACGAGAAGAATGTACACAGCACGAAACAGCCCCCTTGCAGCATGTATTGGCTGATATGCATGTTCATATCGGCAGCAGCGCCAGCGGTCTGCCGATTAAGATAAGCGCGAGCCGCAAGCTGACGTTTCAATCAATCGCCCATGAGGCTTCTGCACGCAAGGGGGTGCGGATGATAGGAGTCATTGACAGTCATTCTCCTCCCGTTCAGGAAGACATTATGCGACTGCTCGATGCTGGTGATATGGAAGAGGAGGCAGGCGGCGGGATCAAGTACAAGGATACTGTGCTTATTCTTGGCGTAGAGATGGAAATCCGCGAGCCAGGTGGAGGACCGTTCCATCTGCTCGGCTACTTGCCCAATCTCGCTGCGATGCAGCAATGGACGAGGTGGCTTGCTGCACGTACGAAAAACATCCAGCTTAGCTCGCAACGTGTTCAGGGAACAGCGCGTGAGCTGCAGACAGCCTTGCTGGAGCTTGGGGGTATACTTGTACCTGCGCATGTATTTACGCCGCATCGCGGGCTGCTGGGCTGTTCGGCAGATCATGTTGCCGATCGGCTTGACCCTAACGGACTTGCGGCGATTGAACTTGGACTAAGCGCAGATACGAATATGGCGAATCGGCTGTCCCAACTGGACGATTATCCGTTTCTGACCAACTCGGATGCGCACTCGACCGGAATGATCGCAAGGGAATGCAACGAGCTGCTCATTGCGGAGCCTTCTTTTGCCGAGCTGTATCAAGCGTTGCGGCGTGCGGCTGGCCGGGGAATTGTAGCCAACTACGGCTTGCATCCGCGACTTGGCAAATACCACACAACGTGGTGCAGCGCATGCCAGAAGGCCTTCCCTGATAGTTCCGCCGGCATAGGCGTTTGTCCGCAATGTGGCGGTAGCAAGCTGGTGCGCGGCGTAGCAGGCAGAGTAGAGCAGCTAGCTGATCGGGGAGAAGAATTCGGGAAGCGCCCTCCCTATCGACATCTGATTCCACTCTCTTTTTTTCCGGGAGTTGGATCGAGGATGATGGATCGACTGCTCGGCGAGGTCGGAACCGAAATGGATATTTTATTGCGGGTGGGACGGGAGGAACTCGCCAAAGCAGCAGGGGACAGGCTTGCTGAGCTGATTATCGCGGCCCGTGAGCAGCGGGTATCGTTTATATCCGGCAGCGGCGGAGCTTATGGCAAGCTAGTGGCGGATAAGACCATTTAGTCCCTGAATATAGTTGCTATATCGGATGAATTGTTTTTGAATACGCCGCAACCGTAGGCGCCAAGGATTACAGCTTCCTGTTTGTATAATACGAAATTAATTGGTACGCTTCCCCATAATGAATAGTTGGAGGCCAAAGGTATGGGTAACATTTTATCGGAATGGGTTAAATCTCACTTTCCGCTATATACGGCCGACGGCATCCATTCCCTGTACAGCACCTCCGATTATCCGGTGTTCAACATTGACGAGCGTTTGGTCGTAATAATTGCTGTCGCCAGCGGCAACGGTACACTTACAATCGGCAATCAAGCTTATGAGCTAACGGAAGGAAGCGTCATCCTTCTGCCGTCTTATAGCAATGCAGTGTTAGCGGCTCCCCCGGCGCAGCCACTCCACGCTTACAAGCTATTGCTGGGTACGAGGGAACAGACCAGGCCATTTCCAGCAGGCGCAATGATCCGAACTAGCGAGGTGGCATCCAGCTCAACGGTCACTTTTGTTCAGTACGAGCCTGCCATTGTCGCTTGGATGGAAGAGCTGTATATGCACCGCTTACCTGCGCATGAAGCTCGTCATGTATGGAATCAAATCATTTTCCACCAGATCGTATTGAAGCTTCTGGAGCATCAGGAGGCCAGATTTGCGGTCAATGAAGAGCCTTCCATGGGACGCAGCATCGACTATCTTGAAAATCATTTTCACGACAAAATATCCCGGGAGCAGCTTGCCTCCATCGCTGGTGTAAGCCCTTCTCACTATTCGTTCCTATTCAAACAGATAACCGGTTTCTCTCCTAATGAATATCTTTCGAGGCTACGGCTGCACCGGGCGATGGAACTATTGATTAGCGGTTCAGGCACGCTTAGAGAGATCGCGCTGAAGGTAGGCTATAAGGATGAGTTTTACCTTAGCCGCCGTTTCAAGCAGCAGACGGGCGCCGCGCCTTCCGGCTACAATCGTGTCACGTTCCAGCGTGTAGCCGTGCTGCTTGCCCCGTATTCCAGTCATTTGCTTCTACTCGGCTTGGAGCCGTCGGTTACGATTTCGGAAAGCAGTGAATATTTGAATGCGGCTGATATGGAGCCTCCACAGTCCATGTTCTTTCTGAATACGGATTCCTCTGCCGAGCAAGTGACCTCGATTTTGATTGAGAAGAGGATAGAGCTGATCGTTGCAGCTAATGAACATTTTGATCAGTACGGCCTGAATCCACGACATTTGCGGGCTGCCGCGCCAATTGTGGAAATTTCATGGATGGGGCTGGGCTGGAAGGATCATTTGCGTCTTATTGCAAGAGCTATTCAGAGGAGCGATCGGGCAGAGACGTGGCTTGCTGCTTTTGAGAGGGAGGAGCGGGAGGGGAGGGAAATGCTTCATCGACATGAGGCTGACAAGGAAACCGTGTCGATTTTCGTTATTAAGCCGGACAAACTGCTCGTTTATGGGGCGCGCAATGCCGGATATGTTATTTATCAGTCGCTTGGTCTGCAGCCGCCTGCCATTATCGCCAGGGAGATCAAGCAGCATGGGGAGCGGTTCCATTCCTTGCCAATTGAGCTTTCGGAGCTGTTGAATTACGCGGGGGATCGACTATTAGTCATTGTATTTCCGGATGAAAGAGGGTCGACCGCACATTCCGAGCTTGTTTTCCGCTCCCCTTACTGGCTCTCGTTGCCTGCCGTTGAAGGGGGCCGCGTGAGTCAGCTTGAGATGGATGATTGGATACCTTATAATCCGGTTTCCATTCGCCTGCAGCTTCATCGGGCAATAGCATTATTCACGGGGCATCAATAATACAAGTCTATTCTCCAACAAAAAGGCATGGAAATGGCGCATATCGGGTCACTATAATAGTGAATGCGAATGATTTTCATAATCAGAAGGGGAGAGTAGCAGTCATGAAAAAGCTTTTATTGCCGGTTATCTTATGCCTGGTTCTTGTAATGAGCGCTTGTGGAGGCAATCAGGAAGGCAATGCTGACTCGGGTTCAACTAACGCAAGCGAAGGGGAAAGCGGCGCCGCTCAGCCTTCCGCCAATGCGGAAGCAGCTACATTTACCTATGAGTCGGAAAATGGACCGATAGAGGTTCCCACTCATCCGCAGCGGGTCGTCGTGCTGACGAGATTTTTGACGGGCAATGTGATGGCGCTGGGCGTACCGCTTGTTGGCGTAGATGAAATGTCCAAATCGAACCCATTTTTTGAAGAGAGATTAAAAGATATTGAAGCGGTATCCGAGGAGTCTGTAGAGAAAATCATGGCGCTGGAGCCGGATCTGATTATCGGGCTGGACGAAATAACAAACTTTGAGAAATTTCAGCAAATTGCGCCTACGGTTACATTTACGTACAACAGGTTGAATTATTTGGATCTGCAGCTCGAAGTCGGCAAGTTGCTGAACAAAGAGAAGGAAGCGCAGGCTTGGGTCGACGATTTTTCAGCACGGACGAAGCAGGCAGGGAAAGAAATAACGGAAAAGCTTGGGGAGGGCGCAACCGTCTCGGTTATTGAAACCTTCAACAAACAATTGTATGTATACGGCTATAACTTTGGACGCGGCACCGAGCTTCTCTACGGGGATTTGAATTTCAGCTTGCCGGAGAAAGTGAAGGAAGCGACCAAAGCGGACGGCTATCTGGCCTTATCCACTGAAGTGCTGGAGGATTACCTTGGCGATTATGTTATTTTCAGCAAAGATGCGGATCAAGATAATTCCTTTCAGGATACGGAAGTATACAAGAGAGTGCCAGCCGTTGTAAACAATCGTGTATACGAGGTGGATGCGAAAAGCTTCTACTTTAACGATCCGCTTAGCCTAGAATACCAGCTGGAATTTTTCATAAAAACGTTCCTCGGCAAATAGGAGCTCATCCCAACGAGAAAAAGCGTACCTTCATCTAAAGATGCCGGTACGCTTTTGTCGCTTGCCAAGACAAGTCATGTTTCACCGCTACATCCATTGTTCTCCCCATTTTTGAATGGATTCGATGACCGGCTCAAGCTCCCGCCCTTTTTCTGTTAACACATACTCGATTCTAACCGGCATTTCCGGATAAACCTTGCGCTCGACAATTGCAATCGTTTCCAGTTCTTTCATGCGATCCGTCAGCATTTTGTCGCTCATTTCGGGGATTTGTTCCTTGATCTCTTTGAACCGTTTAGGTCCACCGAGTAACACCCTGATAATTCTCCCCGTCCACTTCTTGCCTAATACATCTGCAGCGGCTTCATACTTCGGGCACATTGTCGAATAATCCAACCGAATCACCCCGTTTCTTCTGCATCCATTGTACCATATGAACACACTAAAAGTAAGTGCGCAGATTCGTTCAACGTTGTCTCCTTCCATCGGTATTTAACACAGAATGAAGACTATGTATAGCAAAAAATTTTATATCATAATATGCTTTTCTTAGACATCGATGTATGAATATCCAGAAGGAGAAAAAGTATGAATAAAAGAATGACGGATTTCGAAAGCCTAATTAAAAAAGACTACGGTAATATTGCGGGTATTGTGGTCCTGCATGGCGGAGAAAAGGGATATGAGGGCTATTTTGACGGCTACACCGCTGACGATACCATCCATATTGCATCGGTGACAAAGAGTATTTTTTCTGCTCTGATTGGCATTGCCATAGACAAAGGCTATATAAAAAGTATAGAGCAGAGAGTATTGGAATTTTTCCCGGATTACTTGGTCAAACGCGGCGGAAAAACGATACAGAATGTCACGATAAAAAACTTGCTGACAATGACTGCACCGTATAAGTACAAGTGGGAGCCATATACAAAGGTTTATTCAAGCGATAGTTGGACACAAGCTGCGCTGGACTTGTTGGGCGGTAAGAGCGGTATGGGAGGGTTCAACTATTCCACCATTGGTATGCAGATTTTGTCAGGCATACTTACAAATGCAACAGGCCAATCGGTTCTTGATTTTGCCACAAAAAATCTATTTGAGCCACTTGAAATTAAAGCGCCCAATCATGCGGTTATCCATTGTAAAGAGGAGTATTTCGCTTTCCTTAAGGACCGATATGTTCGCGGCTGGGTGGCGGATCCCAAAGGCACGAACTCCGCTGGTTGGGGACTTGCTTTAACTCCGCGGGATATGGCGAAAATCGGTCAGTTATACTTAAATGGAGGCTGGTGGAACGGAAAGGCGTTGCTATCCTCACAATGGATCGAAGACAGTACCAAAGAAAGCAATCGATGGGGAGAGCTGCCATACGGCTATTTATGGTGGATTGTTAACCGCAACGAACTTGGTTGTTATGCAGCTTTGGGCGACGGCGGAAATACGATTTTCGTAGATCCCGAGAAGAAAATGGTCATTGCTATCGCCTCTCGTTTTATGCCGCGCGCGAAGAACAGAATTGAATTGATTGAAAAGCATATCTTACCGTTATTTGAAGATTAAAAGGTTTACTGCCTAAGCGATTTTCTCTTTGGTGAAAAATCAGGACGTATTGCCCAGCTGAATGAAATGGAAGAATACGTGAAGGTAACATTCATGCACGATCTGACGAACGAAATATGTTGCCGCTCATGTTTACTGAAGGGTGCCTGATCCAATGGCAGCGTTTATATACAGATTTCTTTAATCAGATCAGCCAATTTGGATATCCCCCACTCCAGTTCATGCATCTTGGCGTAGGCATAGGAAATACGCAAGAAGCTGCCCGCGCTTCGATCATAAATGGACCCCGGATTTAACAAAATCCCTGCTTTGAATGCGCGGTCAAACAGCATTTGAATCGGTACATCCACTGTAAGTCGGACCCAAATGTAAAAACCGCCTGAAGGTACCGACCATGTTGCAATTCCTAATAAATAAGCGTTCAACAACTGAATGGTTAAATCCCGTCTTCCTTTCAGTTGTGCTCTAATATGTGTCGCATGCTCTTGGTATAAGCCGCTTTTCATCCATTCGGCTGCGGCCCATTGGGATATTGAGCTTGAACCGTAATCAAACTGCATTTTGATATCGGCTAACCGCTCGATCACCGGTTCCGGTGCGACAACCCAACCAACTCTTAGTCCCGGACTTAAGGATTTGGATAAGCTTCCCAGGTACAGCACCAATGCATTTGGGTCCCTTGCCTTGAGCGGCAAAGGCGGAGGCTCATCGAACCATAGCTCTCTATACACATCATCTTCAATGATGGGGAGTCCCTCATCCGAACAAACCTTCATGAGTTCTTGGCGTCTAGTCTCTGGCATCAGACAGCCTGTTGGATTGTGAAAAGAAGGAATAGTATAAAGCAGTGAAGCGTTATAGCCCTTTTTGTAACGGCTTATCAAACTTGTCTGTATGCCCTCTATGTCCATGGGTACACCAATCATTTTAATGGCGTTTGATTGAAACACATGTACGGAATATAAATAAGAAGGCTTTTCTGCAAGGATGGATGCGCCTCTTTGCAGCAATCCCATAGCTATTAGCTGTAATCCTTGGAGTGCACCGGATACGATCAGAATATTGGAAGGAGAGGTGTGGATGTTGAGTCCACGCAAGTATTCCACAACTTGTTCCCGCAAATGTCGGTTCCCCTTTGGCTCTTCGTAGCCCAACGAAAATGAATTTTCTGTAAGTTTATTGAAAATCCGCTTCATCTGTTCAATGGGAAGCAAATCCGGGGAAAGCTCTCCAGTCCCTAGCCGGATCATTCCTTTATGAAATTCTGCGCGGTTAATGTGCTGGATGGCAGGTTGATTCGGATAATAAGTGCCTTCTTGCACATAAGAGCTCCAATCTGGAGGAGGCGATGCTGCGAGCAGACTCCATGTGTTATTAATGACTTTAGTTCCACCTTTGGTGTTGCCCTGAAGCAATCCCTCGGCCGTTAAATCGCTCAGTGCGCTTACAACTGTACTTCGATTCACGTTAAAAAGCTCAGCCAGCGCGCGCTGAGAGGGAATTTTAGTTCCCACAGCCCACTCGCCAAGCGATATTTTATTTTTCATGAATTTTTTGATTTGGATATACAATGGAGTTTCGGATGAGAAGTCCGGTTTCCAGTCCATATGAAATTTCCCTCCTTTGAGCCTAGTATAACATTTGGTTGGTTTGCTCATCATCCATTTGGATGGAGACGAAATGCAGGATCAATCTATACTAGAGAGTATTCGTTACAAATGAGGAGAATATAATCATGCTGGAAATAGTATTGCAAGGAATACTTTTAGGTTTTGGGCTTATTCTGCCTTTAGGGGTACAAAATTTGTTTGTATTCAATCAAGGTGCAACTCAACCTTCCTATTTGAGAGCATTGCCTGCTGTCATCACGGCGTCCGTTTGTGATACGATTCTAATCTCTACAGCGGTTCTAGGTTTGTCTCTAGTCGTATTAACCTTCTCTTGGCTAAAGGCAGTCCTCTATGGATTCGGATTTTTCTTTTTAATTTATATGGGATGGGTCATCTGGAGGAGTGAGCCTATCGAGAGTACAATGCAACGACGAAGTGAACCCAAAAAACAAATTCTGTTTGCCGCTTCTGTATCCTTAATGAATCCTCACGCTATTCTGGATACAATCGGGGTCATTGGTATTAACTCTTTGAATTATAGCGGTGCAGAAAAATGGGTGTTCACGGTCAGCATTATTCTGGTCTCCTGGATTTGGTTTTTTGGATTAGCGTTCGCTGGTCGCCAGGCGGTAAAATTTGATTCTAGAGGCAAGTTCATTTCCCTATTAAATAAGGCTTCGGCAATCATTATCTGGGGGCTGGCTATCTACATGGGGTTATCACTATGGCGCTAGGCGGCTAATTATTTATTGTCAATACTGTTAAGAATAAACCAAACGACGAATATTACGAGAGAGGTGTCTATTTAAAATGGAATCGAGTCAACGTACGAAAATAACTGTGCAAGCCGTCATTCAAGCCCCTGTCGAAAAGGTATGGAGCTATTGGACTGAGCCGAATCATATTACGAAGTGGAACCAAGCGTCCGAGGACTGGCATGCGCCGAGAGCCGAAAACGATCTGCGGGTCGGCGGCAAGTTTTTGACACGAATGGAAGCAAAGGATGGCAGCATGGGCTTTGATTTTGGCGGCGTCTACGATGTCGTAAACGGGAATGAAGCGATCGGCTACACCATGGAAGACGGAAGAAGAGTGGATATTGCTTTCGTCGATCAAGGGAATGAGACCAAGGTCATTGAAACGTTTGACGCGGAAAACTCCAATCCCGTCGAGCTCCAGCAAGCAGGCTGGCAAGCGATTTTGGATAATTTCAAAGCCTATACCGAAAAAAACTAATCATGGATAAGAAGACGCCGGGAAAGATGTCCGACGTCTTTCTTTTTGAACACTAGTACCTTGACCGCGTAGCATTTTAGAATTACCCTCTTAAGTAGAAGTATATGG
Source organism: Paenibacillus sp. SY21-1 (assembly GCF_005222705.1). Taxonomy (GTDB): domain Bacteria; phylum Bacillota; class Bacilli; order Paenibacillales; family Paenibacillaceae; genus Pristimantibacillus. The sequence continues at coordinate 243,005 of NZ_STGF01000009.1, forward strand.
GAGGGTTACCAATGTACAAAAAATATACGATTGAACGGAGTCCAGAAGAGCGAGAGCAGATTAATAAGTTTATTCATGACAATAAGACTACATTTTGTTATTGGCTGATGAGAGCCAAGGACCGATTCCGAAGCAGACTGAAATTGCCCAACGTGTCGGTGTCAGCGACGTTACCGTTCATCATACAATTAAAGACTATTGTACGCATGGACTGAAATCGACAATTCACTATCGGCAGCGCCCCAATCCCGGTCGTCCGGCTGCGATTATCGGAGAAGAGGAAGCTCGCATCCTTGCACTGGCGTGCTCTGAGCCACTATCCGGATATGCCCGCTGGACAGTACGTCTTCTGACAAGTCGTGTGGTAGAACTGGGCATTATGGAGTCTTTCGGACGGGTAACCATTCGCCAACGTTAAAAAACGAAACGTAAGCCTCATTTAAAAAAGCAATGGTGCATACCCGCAAAAGCCAATGCTGAATTTGTCGCCCGCATGGAAGACGTGCTTGAAACCTACGTTCTCCCGTATGATCCCGAAATCCCGCTCATTTGTATGGATGAGCAACCTGTGCAACTGCTCGATCATCCTATGGATAACTTGAACACACATACCATTTAGTCGTTGTTGGAAGGATAGTTACGTTGCTGTCTTAAATTATTTATTACAGCAATTGTATAGCGAGGGGAACAATCTATGGGGGTTAGTTCAAAAGGTAAAAGGAAGTTGGTGTATGGCGGAAGAGCGTATTTAATGTAGTTATAGATGAAGTAAATATTGCCGAGTACCATTATCTTCTGACTTTAGATGGGCAGGAGTTTAATGATGTTCTACGTTTTTATCCGCGACCTAAATTGAAAGATCGGATGTAAGTTCATTAACTAACAGGCACGATAATAAAGAATGTCTATGCAAATAAACGGGTTGTCAGAAGTGTTATATTCGATAAAAGAGAGAAGTGATGATTTTGCAGGACAAAATCGATCTGGCAGAGGAAGTAGCCATTAAGGCTGCGATAGAGGCAGGAAGCATCGCCAAAAATTACTTTTTAAAAGAAAAGCAAATTGTTGAAAAAGGTGAGGATGGAGATATCGTCACGGCTGTAGACTACCTGGCAGAAGAGCTAATTCTGAAATCGATCCGCACCTATTTTCCAAAAGATCAAATTAGAAGCGAAGAAACGGGCTGGACGGGTGAAGAAGGCGATTGGTTATGGTTAGTGGATCCCTTGGATGGTACGAACAACTACGCAATTGGGCTTCCGATTTATGGGGTATCCATTACGCTAATCTACAAAAAAGAACCTGTACTGGGAGTCATTTATGACTCGCACCTGGGTGATGTATACGTCGCACAAAAGGGTAAAGGTACAACTTTTAATGGCAAACCAATCTCAATCGAGCCGCATCAAAAAAAGACGAATAGTAAAATGACAGTTGGATGGATACAGGGTCATCTGGTGCAAAAAGACGAGAATGCCTTGTTATTAAAACATAAAATGGATAGGGAGTTCAAAAGAGTACTCCGACTGTGGGCGCCGTCATTGCTATGGTGCATGCTGGCAAGAGGGGATTTAGACGGAATTGTGATATATAACTCCGAGGGTGACGATTTGTACTCCGGAATATTAGTTGCAAAAGAGGCTGGAGCCGCTATTGTCGATTTTGACGGAGCGGATTTTGTAGGTATGCATGCTGAGCCGTACATCATTGCATGTCATCCGGAGTACAAACCATTTTTTATTGATTTGGTTAAACAAACAATAGGTACAACAAAGCTCTCCTCTGCAGCCTCTAGTGAGCGTTAAACGCTTTTTTTCCGAATTTACTGACTGCAAAGGCCCAGCCCCATGTTCAATGTCATTAAGTTAAGTGCATGATCAAATATCCATGTAAAAGAGCAGGTTATCGAAAAGATAGCCTGCTCTTTTTTTGCATGGAAAAGTATAAAAGAACTTGACAAGCAGTTGGAAA
>NZ_STGF01000010.1 GCF_005222705.1 Paenibacillus sp. SY21-1
ATGTATTAGGCACGCCGCCAGCGTTCGTCCTGAGCCAGGATCAAACTCTCCATAAAGGATTTTTCGCTTCGACCGAGGTCGGAGAGAAAAGATCCAGGTTTGTTTGTAGCTCATTACTTCTTTTGTCGCTTTTCCACTTCATAAGAAGTGGGGCAGTTTCACTCGTTGTTCAGTTTTCAAAGAGCAAGCTTTTTCTTTCGCGTCGCCCGTTTTCTCAGCGGCGACTTTTATAATATATCACATTCGCCCACTTCATTGCAAGTACTTTTTTTAACTTTCGACATTTTTTTATTTCGTGTCGATTCGTTTTTTTGTTCCCCTCAGAAGCGGCGAGATTTAATTTATCATATTTACTGTTTTTAAGTCAAGCCTTTTCGTAAAAAAAAATAAAACGCCTACTCGACTCCACCTTCGGAGTAGAATAAGCGAATCATATTCCGCTTTACATGCTGCTATTTGCCGCCATTTGCGATCATATATCTTAATTCAAGAGCGCTATCGCTCGGGCCATTCATAACGGCAACCTCGCGAATATATTCGCGCTGAACGAGCTTTTGAAGGACAAGCGAGAGATCGACATGAAGCACGTTAATAGCTGGATGCAGCTGCAAATCAGCAATACTCCAAGGCTCTTCCCTGCTCGATAGTATATGAAATAACAAGGCGCAGCTTGTTTTCATTTTGCTCATCACGGAAAACTCGCAGCCCAGCAGCACCAATTGCACTCTTTGCTCAAGCGTTTCCGGACTGACCGTCAATTCCTCGTAGAGCTTGTAAATGCCGGGATGAACCCGTTTCAGCTGTTTCCATACAGTAAGCTCGGGATGCCGTCCTTCTTCAATTAACACAATATGCGCCCAATGATGCAGAGCCGTCAACACATGGCTGTAAGCATCCAGCAAATTCCCATCCGTCAAGTCTTGTTTAGCCTGCAAATAGGTTCGCAAAAATCCGGCAAATTCCGTGAAACGCTTCTGCTCCCGCATGGAAACGGGAAATGTAAGCAGCTTCTCCCGTACGCCGCTTAAATAGCCGTCGCGATCCAATAAGATCTCCCCCCGAACAAGCCATTCGATAATATTGCGATTTTCCCCGCCTGATACCCACTCTTCCAGACTATTCGGGTCAATTGTGCGTACCAATATCCGTTTGCCGTCGATTTGCACATGATCGGTCGAATTAATTGGTTCATCCGAATGCATCAATACGAGGACGAGCAAATCCAGACCGTCGATAAGCGGGTTATAAGAGTAAGGGTTGTCCACGACAGTCAAACCGATTACATCGGGTACCTCCCGGTAGCTAGAAGCGAAGTGCGCTTTTATTTGTTCCACTTGTTCCTCCATATAGCTAATCGCTTTTTATTAAGCTATAATCAATAATATTGATCTATCAGTAGTTATTTCCTTTCGACGCCCAATCGCGACTTTCCTGCTTTAACAATCGAGAAATCGCATTCTTTTCAAAAGTCATTATAAACAGAAAGGTTTGAAGGCATGAAAAAGTTTTTTTTCAAAAGCGCCAAAATTAATGAGTTTCGTCTTTGGGGGCTGGTATTTACACTGGTCGGCATGGGCGTTATGGTACTTGGGACAGCCGGCATCGTATTCTGGGGACAAACGGGTAAAATTATCGCCGCTATTTTTATGGTGATTGGAATGATCTCCTTGCTGATCAGCGTAGCCGTCTATTTCTGGGCAGGGATGATGTCAACAAGCGCAACCATGCTGCCATGTCCCGAATGCGGCCGTCAGACCAAAATGCTGGGCAAAACGGATCGTTGCATGTACTGCAGAACTATGCTGACACTTGATCCAGCGCAAGCTACCCATCATCCCTCGGAGCAGCACGGACAAGCATAATCCTTCTTGTGCCCGTACTACAGCTTCCAAATCCTAGACCGCTATATCAAATGAAAGACCTCGTATTCCGTTGACAACGGAGCACGAGGTCTTTTGATTTTATAATCGTAATTATGGCCGCTTTTCTAAGCCTTCGCTAATTGTAGTCCAAATCGATGGCGTCTGGAAGGCGCGCTGCCAGGTTGCTACACCGGCCAGATCGTATTTTCTCGCGAGCGCCACTCTGGCCTTCATCGAGACTTCATCCTCAAGCCATATCCGTTTCAGCTCGTCATTCTCCGTGTATTCCACATAATTCTGGCCAGCCTTCTGATCAAATACAGGTTTTAGCTTCTTCTCCTCAAGCAGCTTCTTCACAGCTTCCATGCCAACGGCCTTGGAGGAAACCTCCACCTTGCCGTCCTCCCCCGTCTTCTCCGTCCAGATTCGTGTATACAAAGGCATACTGAGGATCAGTTTGCTTGCAGGAACGCGGTCCTCCTCCATGATGCGCACCATTGCATTTTCGACCCAAGGGAGCGAGGCTACAGAGCCCGACTTCGGACTCGACGCCCAATGCTCGTCATAAGCCATTACCATCATATAGTCAACGATGCCGCCCAGCGCAGGACGATCTAAAAACAGCGACCACATTTCGCTATTTGATTTAGGAGTTACATCGACCGATACAACTAACCCCTGCTCATGAAGCAGCGGCGTCAGCTCGCGCATGAATTGAACGAAGTTTTCCTTGTCTTTTGTGTATACATTTTCAAAATCGATGTTGAAGCCCTGAAGCTTGTACACCTGCGCAAAACCGATCAGCTGCTGGATCATCGCGAACCTCGCCTCTGCATTCGACAACGCCGCAGTCGTGCGATCAGGCTCAAAAGCGTTGCTGAAAAGCGCCCATACCTGCATGCCTCGATTATGCGCCCAATCGACATAGGCAGGATCGGCTTTTCCTTTGATGGTCCCCTGATCGTCCGCCAATTCGAACCATGTAGGGCTTACGACGTTGACGCCAGGCATCGGACCGATACTGTCCGGATTTATTTTGCGCGAGTAGACCGCCTCCCACGTCAAATTGATTTTACTGCCGAGCACCTTCCAGGCAACAAATGCCGGTTCCTTCGCCGGCTCCGGAATTTGCTCAATTTCAGTCAAACGCAGCTTCCCTTTGTCTACATAGCCTATCAAACCGTCAGCCCGTTGAACGAGCAGCCAGCCGTCGGCATCCTGCCACACCCTTACGGATTCGCCCTGCTGCAGCTTCTCATAGTATGGCGCCCGTATCGTCGGCTCGCTTCGCATGGAGGCACCGTCCCCGCTTAACACCTCTGCAAGCTGAATCGTATCACCGGCATCCAGTAACGTTACAATTCCCGTGCTCTCGTCATATTCCGTTTGAAGACCATACAGCTCCGCAAGCGGACCAACCGGAATATAAACCGTGCCGTCCGCGCTTTCAGCCTCTATCGTCAGATTATACGGTTTGCTGTTAATCGTTCCTTCAAGAGAATTGGTCTTCAAGTGCAAAACCTTGTTGGCCGTCGTAAACACAATAGAGCCTGAATCCGCCTCATAACGAATCGGCCTCTCCTCTCCAAGCACCTCTTCGATTACCGGCAAAGGAAGCTTGACCTCGCCGTTATCCACAATAGCACCAAATTCGGCCGCTTCTCCCTTTATTGCAATCGGATGTTCAAAAGCGTACTCGGGCAAAATTTGCTTAAAATTCGGAATATAGCGCATATATCCATACCAGGCAAAAACGGCAAGCGCCGCAAACGAAAATAGGATAAAAAAATTTCGGACTCCCCGTCCCCGACGAGGCTTCCGGCTGTACATCGTTTCCAACCAATCACTCTCCTGCCAGCGCATTGTAGTATGTTCTGCAAGCGTAAACGGCTAGCTCCGACCCCCACCGGCAAAAGCTAGCTTATCGCCAAGACATGCAATCCGTATTCCCGTCTAGGAGCTTCATTTGATAAAAAAACGTGCAGTTAGCGATTAGTCGCCTTCCAGCACGTTCTTTAGTGAGTTGCTCGTTATTGCGTTTTGTTCTTGCCGTTGCAATCAGGACAAATTCCGTATATCTCCATGCGATGCCCTTCCACCACAAAGCCCGTCTCCCGGGATGCAGCCCGTTCCACTTCAAGCAGAGGCGGGTAGTCGAAATCGACGATCGAACCGCAGCTTTTGCAAATCGCATGATAATGATCGGACAAATCCGCATCGAAGCGGCTGGAATCATCACCGTAGGTCAGTTCGCGAACCAAGCCGGCTTCAACAAATAAACGTAGATTATTGTATATAGTAGCTACGCTCATGCTCGGATACGCCGGAGAGAGCGATTTGTAAATTTCATCAGCAGTAGGATGCGACATCGAGCCCAGCAGGTGGCTTAAAATGGCATGACGCTGCGGGGTCATACGGACGCCGTTCATCTTTAGTTGTTCCAGTGCCAAGTTAACGCTGGCTGCCATTCCCCTCACGCCTTTCGTTATCATTACGACTATTGTACGTGTAAGCTTTGGAATTTGTCAATGAAAGCAGCCGTCAGCCGGCTGTGTAGCCTTTAACGGCAATACTGTTCGTCGCATTAATCTGCACGCGGTAAGTTCCTGCTCCAATCGTTCCTCTTAGCGTTTTTTTGCTAATGTCCAGAGGCAAATCCGTTGTGATCGTACCAAAAGTTACCGAGCCGTACACTTTAAAATTTCCATCCGCGGGGATGCCAAGCCTAATTTCGCCAACAGAACTGTCCAAATCCCAGTCTCCTCCGATGACCTCGCTTGACAGCTCGATATTCCCGTTAAGCGTATCAGCCTTAACCGCTCCGCTGGCGGAGCCGATTCGAATCCGACCGTTTTTGGTTTCCGCCTGAACATCGTCTGATATTTCTGCAAGCTCGAGACTCCCGTTTAAAGTATTGGCAAAAAGCTTGCCTTCGATATCCGTCGCCTTGATCGTTCCGTTCCTCGTCTCCAGACTCGTTTGTCCAAAAATCCCCTGAACTTCAATATTGCCCATATTGCCTTTGACGGTAACCGTGCCGATAAGGTTGCGGACGGCAACGATTCCGGTCGTGCTGCGAATATCCAGGCCGCCGGGCAGGCTTAATCCATCGATTTCAACCGGTCCATTTCCCGTCTCGATCTTCATGACGAGCTTTACTTGCTCCTCTGCCGCTTCGGAAGGCTCAGGCGTTGCGGATGGCGTTGGCGAAAGCGCTGACGCATCCCCCGTATGCTCCGATACAGCATCGTCTGCAGCAAAGCCCTCCGCTGAGCCTGTAGGGGGCACATCCATTGCGGTTACATCTACCTCAGTCCCGGATCCGTCGGTGGCTGGCGTCGCCTCTTCCCCCGTGGCCTCTCCGTCCGTGGCATCGCCTTCCGGTTCTTGGCTTGGCGTCAGGTCGGGAACGGTAACCAGTCGATCCGACATCGCAAGCGGCACCGTTATGATCATATTCATCCAAGGCTTTCGGCTCCCGTTCGCGCCAAACTCCTTCCCCTTGGCCTCCAGCACAACCTCTGTTCCAGGCGTTACTTTCACGGTTGATTGTTCGGCGATTGCGCCTGCCTCAGCCTCGTCGTCAAGATCGACCCACACTGTCGATTGCACTTCAATTTCCTGTACGTCCGAAGAAATGACCTTGACCTGTCCGTTCGGATTTACAATGTGCATAAGCGACAAGCCCTCCTCATAAGGAAGCTTGATCACCGCTTTATCGAAGCGATAGCCCTTCTCCTCTCCATATTCCATCGTACCGTTCAAGTCCACATTAAACTGATCCAGCCAGCGAACGGGAAAATCCGCGTATTGCGTAACCGAATAGGCCGTAACGGCGATGACAGTCGCAATGGCCGCCCCGGAGGCATCCAGCCTAAGCTTCGTATTCTCCTTTTTGACGAACAGACTAAACAGTACGATTTCCAGGCCCAGAGCAATAAAAATGAGCGGCCACCACTGACCAAACAGCGCTATATCGTTGCGGCCCTTCAATTGATCCCACAATAGCAGCGCGCCTATGGCGAGGATAATGCCCGCCGCAGTGAAGCGACCGAGCTTAAACATAGATATCGTCCCTTTCCCAAAGCGCAAAAGCCCTGCCGCAATTAGCGCGATGCCCGGACCAACTCCAAGCTCGGCAAGCTCGTTCATCCATGGCAGCAGCAGCTCGGGAGGCTTGACCATTAGAAGCATAAGCAGCCCCGCGGCGAGAAGAAGGAAGCCGTGCGACAGGCGCAGCGGCACCGGCTCGGCATCAGCAGCTACCTCCCGCTCGATACTTTGCAACGAGTCGAATACGCTATAAAAATAAAAGATCGGAAGCAACAATGCCAAATAAACGATCAGCAGCAAATGTCTGCCTCCGTCTGAATCGGCTAATCGTATAATTGCCGTAATATCCAGTAGAAATGCCGCCGCCAGCAGCAGTCCCGTCGGATGCTTGCCGGAATACAAATGCCCTGCTCCTGGCAGAACAAAGGCCAGCAGCACGGTCAGAAGCTTGCTTTTGCGCCGTTTTATTCCGAGCTCACCCAACTCACGCCCTCCAAAAGCTTAATTTGTTCAAGCAAAACGAGCTGAGACTGCGATTTGGGGAGGGTGACATACATTTGCAGCACCGACTCTCCATTTTCCTTGTCGCCTTCATTTTGCTCCATCTGAATTTTGCGGATCGTCACCTTTTTGCTAACGAGCAAATCGTTAAGGCTTTGCAGCGTCGAAGAAAAATCTTTAGCTTTTACTTTGATCAATTGCTCGCGTTTTGCGCTAATGTAACGCTTCTCAAATTTGTTGAACGCCCATAGCGTAAGCAGCACCATCACCGTCGTCACGCCGGAGGCAAAATAAAAGCCCGCGCCAACGGCAAGGCCAATCGCGGACACGACCCACAGCGAGGCGGCTGTCGTCAGTCCCGTTATCGATTTGCCGGTGAACAGAATCGTGCCTGCGCCCAAAAAGCCGATTCCCGTTATGACAGCCGCAGCCAGACGCGCCGGATCTACCCTCACATTCGTCTCGTCCACAAAGGATGAGAAGCCGTACATCGACAGCAGCATGAGAAGGCAGGAGCCCAAGCATACCAGAATGTTCGTTCTGAAGCCGGCCGCATGATTGGACTGCTCGCGCTCAAACCCGATAAGGCCGCCGAGAACAAGAGCCAATAGCAGCCGAATAAGAATATGAAGCTCGCTGATATGCCAGGGGTCGCTTGCAGCGCTTATCATCATGTATGAATCCCGACCTTTCCTCCGTTAAATGTATTGTACCACATATGTATATGCATGAATCCGCCGGTTCTGGCCACCTTGCCTTACCATTCGCCTCATGCGACCGCTAATGCGTTGATGTAAAAAAGCCGCCCTGAAGTCCCGAACGGGACTTCGAGGGCGGCTTGCTCTGCAAGCGGCAACGTATTATTTCAACCGCTCCAGCAGCAGCTTGTTCACGAGTGCAGGATTGGCTTTCCCTCTCGTCTCTTTCATAATCTGCCCAACCAGGAAGCCGATCGCCTTCTCCTTGCCGGCGCGGAAGTCTTCGACGGACTGAGGATTGGCTTCGATAATTTTATCGACAATGGCGATAATCGCGCCTTCGTCGCTAATTTGCACGAGACCCTGCTCCTCGACAATTTGCCCTGGAAGCTTGCCGGAGGCCAGCATTTCCTTAAACACAGTTTTGGCTATTTTGCCGCTAATCGTGCCTTTTTCGAGCAAACCGATCATTTCGCCAAGACCTTGTCCGGTTATTTGGACATCGCTTAGCTCCAGATTGCTGGCGTTCAGATAACCGAGCAAATCGCCCATAATCCAGTTGGCAACCGCTTTGGCGTCCTTCGTATACTGCAGGCTTTCTTCAAAGAAATCAGCCAGCTTCTTCGAGGAGGTGATAACCTCCGCATCATAGGACGGCAGGCTGTAATCCTCCGCATAGCGCGCCTTTCTGGCATCGGGCAGCTCTGGAATCGTCGCGCGAACGGACTCCTTCCACTCCTCGCTGATATGGAGGCGAACCAAATCCGGATCGGGGAAATAACGGTAATCATGCGCTTCTTCCTTGCCGCGCATAGAGAACGATTTGCCAAGCGCATCGTCAAAACGGCGCGTTTCCTGAACAACTACTCCGCCGCTGTCGAGTATTTCCGCCTGACGGAACTGCTCATACTCCAAGCCGCGCTGTACGCCGCGGAAGGAGTTCATATTTTTCAGCTCGGCGCGTGTGCCAAACTCCTTTTGACCGTAAGGACGCAGACTGATGTTGGCATCGCAGCGCAGGCTGCCTTCCTCCATTTTCACATCCGATACGTCGCAGTACAGCATGATGGCTTTGAGCTTCTCCAGATAAGCCTTCGCTTCCTCCGGCGTCCGAATATCCGGCTCGGAAACGATCTCCACAAGCGGAGTGCCGACGCGGTTGAAATCGACCAGCGAAGCGTAGCCGCCGTCCACATGCGTAAGCTTGCCGGCATCCTCTTCCAGATGAAGCCGGGTAATGCCGATCCGTTTCGTCTCGCCGTTCACTTCAATATCAATCCAGCCGTTCTCTCCGATCGGCTGATCGAACTGCGAAATTTGATACGCTTTGGGCGAATCGGGATAAAAGTAATTTTTACGGTCGAATTTGCTAATATCGGCAATGCGGCAATTAAGCGCCATCGCCGCTTTCATCGCATATTCCACCGCCTGGCGGTTCAATACCGGCAGAACGCCGGGATGACCAAGGCAGACAGGACATGTATGGGTATTAGGCGGGGCGCCGAAGGCCGTAGAGCAGCCGCAAAAAATTTTGCTGTTCGTGTGCAGCTCGACATGGACCTCCAGCCCAACCACCGTCTCGTATTTGTTTGGTACAGACATTCGTATCGATCCCTTCGTAAACGTGGATATGACCGCTTATAGCTGCGGACGCAGTTTATGATGCTCGGTGTGCTGCTCAAACGCATGCGCGGCGCGCAGCACCGTCGACTCGTCGAACGCTTTGCCGATAATTTGCAGCCCGATCGGCAGTCCGTCGGCCGTTCCGCAAGGAACGCTGATGGCAGGTACGCCTGCCAGGCTGACAGGTATCGTACAAATATCGTTTAAGTACATCGTAAGCGGATCTCCCACCTGCTCGCCCAGCTTGAAAGCAGGAGTCGGCGCCGTAGGTCCGATAATCAAATCATATTGCTTGAACACTTGATCGAAATCCTGTTTGATCAGCGTGCGCACTTTCTGGGCTTTCAAATAATAAGCATCATAATAACCCGAGCTTAACGCATACGTACCAAGCATAATCCGCCGCTTCACTTCATCGCCAAAGCATTGGCTCCGGGATTTACGGTACAGGTCGATAAGATTGTCCGGATTATCGGCGCGAACGCCATAGCGCACCCCGTCAAAGCGGGCAAGATTGGAGGAAGCCTCAGAGGATGCCAGCAAATAGTAGGTCGCAATCGCATATTCGGTATGCGGCAGCGACACTTCCTCCCACTCGGCTCCGAGCGATTCATATACGCTAAGCGCCTGCATAACCGCTTCCTTGACGCGCGGATCGATGCCCTCTCCGAGATACTCGCGCGGTACGCCGATACGCAAGCCCTTCACATCGCCGGTCAAAGCCGCGGTGTAGTCGGGAATCTCCACATTCGCGGACGTCGAATCGCTGTTGTCATAGCCGGCAATCGCTTGCAGCACGTAAGCGGAATCCTCGACGTTTTTGGTAAGCGGACCGATTTGATCGAGCGATGACGCAAACGCAACAAGACCGAAGCGAGAAACAAGGCCGTAGGTCGGTTTCAAGCCGACAATGCCGCAATAGGCTGCAGGCTGCCGAATAGATCCGCCTGTATCGGAGCCGAGCGAGAAATAGACCTGTCCGGCAGCGACGGAGGCGGCAGAACCGCCGCTCGAGCCGCCAGGCACGTGTTCCGTGTTCCACGGATTACGCGTTGGAAAATAGCTTGAATTTTCATTCGAACCGCCCATGGCGAACTCGTCCATGTTCAGCTTGCCGATCGTAACCGTTTGGGCTGATTTCAGCTTGCGGACAACCGTCGCATCGTAAATCGGAGTGTAATTGCTCAGAAACTGGCTGGCGCAGGTCGTCAGCAGTCCTTCGGTAACGATATTGTCCTTAATGCCTGCGGGCAGGCCGAACAACAAGCCCCGTTCCCCGCCTTCAGCCAGCTGCTTGTCCAGCGAATCAGCCTCGCGTCTGGCATTCTCTTCATTCAACGTGATAAAAGCCTTGAGTGCAGGCTCGGTTTCACCAATTCTCGCATAAGATGCGCTAACGAGCTCGGAAACGGAAAGCTCCTTTTGGTTAAGCTTGTTATGTACATCCTGCAGGCGCAAATCAAACAGTGCCAACAGTAGTTCCTCCCTTCAAAATCAAACCCTTTAATCGTTATTCCAGTACAGCCGGCACTTTAAATTGGCCATCCTCTTCATCCGGCGCGTTAAGCAGCACCTTCTCGATCGGCAGCGAATCGCGCTGCTCGTCCGGACGCATAACATTGACGATAGGCAGGACATGGCTCGTCGCTTCCACATCATCGGTGTCCAGACCGTTCAGCTTCTCCGCATATTTCAAAATCGCGTTAAGCTGGCCTGTGAACTGCTCCTTCTCCGCATCCGACAGCTCCAGTCGCGCAAGCTTGGCCACATGCTCAACATCGTTGGACGTAATGCTCATTGTGAAATCTTCCTCTCTTGACCAGATATTAGCCACAATCGTGCAACCATTCCCCCTATTATACTTTACATACGGGAATAACATCAATGTTCACCTGCCATTGCGCTGCGGCTTGCAAGTCCCGCTTATACAAGCCGCAGGGGCACGCAAGCTTACTAGCCGGCGCGCACAAAAAATGCCCCGCAATCTGTCGCACTGACAGACGGGGGCATGGCCACTCATTTGTTGGAATAGTTGCTCGCTAAATCCAGGCCTTTAAATTGACTTGTCGAATAAAGTCCGCGGGACTCATCGTCTCTTTCGGCGCACTTTCCTGCTCCGCCTCGGGAGAGTCGCCATTCATAATGCGTTTGAATAGCGCCTCATTGTTCGTAGCCAGCGCAAAATCGATTAACGCTTCGCGTTCGATACGGTTAACCTCGTCCTGAATAAGCACCTCTTCCAGTTCGACATCCTCATCCGGTACGAGAAAATTGCGATTTGCCGATGGCACACGCAAGACGTAATCAAATACATTATCTTGATTTCTGTCATAAGCTATAATGAATCCATAATCCCCAACTGGAAGGTTCTGTTCGAATTGGTCGGCCACTATGACGACCTTTGTGCCTAATTGTAGCATCGTCTTCAACTCCCGTTTCTTCGCCGCTGATTCTATCACTACTATTATCCTACTAAAAAATAGTAGCGGTGTCCAATCGAAGCGGAGGTTCGCAGGTTAAGCCGGCTTTTATTCCATTGTAATGCTTCTTCGCAGCACAGAAGCCGCACCCCTAATGGCAGCCAGGATGAGAATGATCGTTATGACGACTCCCCGACCGAAGGCCTCGCTGGCGACAATACCGGTAATAACGGCCTCATTAGCCAAAGCTCCAAGCCCTCCTGGCGTCCAGCCGGCAAGAACGGGAAACAACCCCGCCAGCAAAGACAGCATCACAGTGCAGACAAGCGACGCGAATGCCGCTGCAGCCGGGCTCTTCAGCAAGGAGCTGAATAGAATTGTTATCGTCGCTACAAAAGAAAGCCATAGTCCATAGACGAGCATACTGCTGAGCATATGAGCAAACGGGACACGGTCAAACAGCAATACCGTATAGTACCAAGCCGCCAAATACCCGGCTGCAAGCGATGCCCAAGTTAGTACGAGCAGAGCAGTCCATTTGGAGCAAATATAGGCTAAACAAGAAATCGGCTTCACAAGAATAAGCGTCGCTGTTCCGCTCAGTCGCTCACCGGATACGGTTCCCATGCAGACAAGCACCAATATAAGAACTCCCAGCGTCCCGAACTGCTTTAGCGTCTGAGCCATCACCTCGGCAGCGGCGGGAGCAGGTATTTCAATAACCGTTCCTTTCGGCAGGCTGCCCGCCACCTCCAAGATGGCCGGCATATAATAAGTGGACACAGGCTGCATAATCCCGAGCAGCAGAAAAACCAGGGGAACCCATAGCAGTCTAAAGCTTCGTGCAAGCTCAAGCAGCTCCCTCTGAAACATGGCCCAATATCGAGCGAAGCTTGATGTTAGAGTTCCATGGGCCAATGAGGACGACTCGGAAAACGATAATCGGCTGCTCATGCGGTCACCACCTGTATAAATAAATCCTCCAATGAGGTATAGCCGATCTCCAGCCTGCGCACTTTAACCTGTTCCCGCAGCAGCTCTTCAAGCAGAGCTTGCCTCGCCGCTTCAACATCAGAAACAGTAAAGCGTACGATACCTGTTTTCAGCTGAATTTCATGTTCATGCGCGGCTGCATGGACATCGCCGCTTGATTCGGACCGTATTTGCTCCATATAGGATGTTAGCCATCTCCTGGAATGCTCGTCCGGCTCAACCTGCAGCTCAATCGTCGGTTTGCGGTGATCATTGCGAATTTGTTCAATGGCCCCCTGCAAGGCAATCTGTCCGCTGCGAATAATAATGACATCGTCGCAAAGCTCCTCTGCATCATGAAGCACATGGGTCGAGAACAAAACCGTCGTCTCGCGCTTCAACTCGCCAAGCAGCTCCAGCACTTCCCTGCGGCCAATCGGATCAAGCGCCGACACAGGCTCATCCATCAAAAGCAGTCTGGGCTGATGGATTAAAGCCTGAGCAAGACCCAGCCTCTGCTTCATCCCCCCGGAATAAGAACCAGTCCGTCTTGCGGCCGCGCCGGAGAGACCAACCCGCTCCAGCAGCTCTTTCGCCTTCGCTCTTGAAGCAGCAGCAGTAAGTCCGCATAGCCTCCCCGCATATACGACATATTCAAAGCCCGTCATCCACGGGTAAAAGGAAGGAGCTTGCGGCAAATAACCGATCCGTTCCCGAGGATCGCTGCCCTTGGACTCTCCGTGAAAAACCATCTGCCCTGCAGACGGCTTCAGCAATCCTGCTATCATCCGTATCGTCGTCGTTTTGCCCGCTCCATTGGGTCCGAGCAGAGCCACGCATCGACCTTCCTGTATCGTTAGATTGATATCCGAAACCGCATTAAAACCGCCAAATGACTTAGTCAGACCTTTTAGCTCAAGCAATGAATTCATTTTTCTTGCCTCCTCCCCCCAATAAAAAAGGCAATCGGCCCAATAAGGTTAACGAAAATAATGATGAGCACCCACAGCCATTTTGGACCGTTCGTTTGCTCCGCCTTGGCGCACATGCTCAAAGCAAGAATCATCAATATCAGTTGAATGATGAGGATAGGCGCAAGAATTGGCAGCCAATGCGACAGCTGAGATAAGTCATGGAATGGCTTCATGGTTTACTCCTCCCCTACCGTTATTGTCGGTTTCCTTTCCCGCGACGACGCGAGAACCATCCGCTGCGTACAAAAACCAAATAAAAAACAAGCGGCATCGGAAATTGAATCAAACCCCAAATTCCCCATAACCAAGGCATACTGTCCCTTTTGCGGGCATCGATGAACAGCCACGTCGACTGCGCAATAAGCGTGGTAATAATGACGACCCATAACCAAAGCGGCAGAACCTTCAATTCCTCCATAGGCCAGCCCTCCTGCGGCCATAAGTCATCGTAACAACAGCTGCTCCTCCAAGCGCTATAGAGGCTTGCAATATGACGAACCACAGCAAGCTGCGATCAATCATCCACAGCATGAACAGCAATATACAGCTGGCTACTAACCATAGCAGCAGCAAATCCATCCACAGTCTTTTCCTCATCTCCTGCTTATGCCCTTCGACAAGCGCCTCCAGCTGCCGATAATCGGGCGTTTGCGGAGCATGTGCTTTATCCCACTCTGCAACGGCGTCCTTCAGCTGTTCATCGAACCAGCTTTGATCGTTTTTTTCCTCATCAGGCTTTGTCATGCTCCGTCAACTCCTTCCGCAGTTGCTTTAACCCATTGTGAAGCCTGGACTTCACTGTCCCAACCCGAATATTCAGCATCCCAGCGATCTCTTCCTGGCCGTAGCCGTAATAATATTTGAGCAGCACAGGAATCCGAATATCGCAGCTCAGCTTGCCCAGCGCCTCCAGCGCATCAGACCAGTCATCGCTGTGTTGCTGTATTTCAGCGCGATTCGCATGCAAAGCTTGCACCTGCTGCATCCAGGCCCGCTCGCGAGACCCGCGCCTGCCTTTGTCGATAACCAACCGTGTAGCAATGGCAATCAACCAGGTCGAAAACTTGGCTTTAAAATTAAAGGAAGCGATTTTTTCAACGGCCTTCAGCATCGTTTCTTGTGTAATATCCTCCGCCTTCGTTCGGTCCATCGTCGCTTTCAGCACATACTGGTACAGAAATTTGTAATTGGCCTGAAGCAGTTCAGCGAGTGCCCGCGAGCTCCCTCCTATCGCTTTCCTGATTAGCTCCGTCTCATCATGCACAAGGACGTATGCCTCCTCCACTGTGAGCTATATGTAGTAGGTATGACGTTTACCTTCAGTCATTCGTTCACAAGCCGACTGAATATTTTTTCGGAGATCCAAGCGTCATTCGCTGAAGCTGCTGACTCGCAGCCACGCCAGCATTCCGGTAGACATCAAGAGAGAGGATCGCATAATGAGATGCTTCCCCCTATTCCAAAAAAAACACCTGCAAAAGCCGAAGCCCTTTGCAGGTACAATAAAAGCTATGGTCAACTCCCGCTGCGGCTATACCAGCGCCACACTCGCTCGACATCCTTCCGGTCAAGACTGTTGACACGATATTCCGAAGCGCTGCCAAGTACGTGGACGCTGAGCGACAACAGCCGCCTCCGCTCCTGACCGAGCGAACGTCTGATCCGCATGACCAGAATTTGCGGACGCCGCACCAAATAGGTTCTTCTGCTTATTTTGCGTTCACGCAGCGTAAGCTGGCCCTCCTCCAGACAGACAGCAGAGGCACGAAAGCTGAAATACCCCCAAGCATACAGCAAAATCGGCAGCGCCAATGAAACCAGGGCTGATGTGCCAAGCCACCAAATTAGCCCTGAGCTAATGGCCAAAGCCACAAGCACATCAATTCGCACATAATAAATAAGCGCGCGCCTTGGCGCAGGCTGCAGCTTATCTTCGGCAGGCAACGCGAAGCGAGGCAAAAAATCTTCAAGCAGCCTGCTCACATGCCGTCGTTTGAGAAACGGATGCAGAATAAGCTGCTCTTGCTTATCCGAAGAAATGACCTGCAGCTGAATTTCAGCGTAGCCAAGCGCTTGACGAAGCAAGCCCTCCTTGACGATAACTGCCTGTACGTTGCCGACATCGAATACATATGCTTTTTTCTCCAGCAATCCGTAGGAAACGCTAATTTGCGTGCCGTCACGCTTGGCGAGAAAACCGCTGTATTTAAGCACATAGACGATGAGCGACAGCAGCCAGGAGAAAGCAAGACCGAGCAGGGCGAGCAGGACAATCAGTCCCGCTACCGACAACAAACTTGCAGAATCCTCAAGAATATCGCCAAAAAAATGATCGGGCAGCAGAAATTTCAGAAAATCGTCAGCAAACGAATACAAGCCTGCGATAAAGGCAACGCCGAGACCGATATTCATCGAAGTAACGGCAGCTTGAAGCAATTGAAGCGGGGTTAGACGAAATGCGGGACCGTTCCGGCCTGTTTCCTGCTTTAGTCTGGCAGCGGATGAGGCTGTTAACGGCTCCCCCTGATAACTGTCTGGCTGCGTAGCTGGCTGGATATCCGCTCCCTGCTCCATAACAGCGGCTGCCCGTGACTCCGCGGACATCACATTGTTTTTCTCCTCCGCATACTGTCTGAGCACTTGCTGGATACGACTTGCCTCCTTGAGCGACAAAGCTGGAAGAATGCCGTCCGCTTTCTTGCTCCCGCCAGGCGTTTCAATTTTTACTTGCGCGATATGAAGCAAGCGTTGAATAAGCGGCTGCTCAACATTGACCGAATGAATGCGGGCGTAATAAATCGTCTTTTCATCGCGGAACAAGATGCCCTTGCGAATGATAATGCGGTCTTCTTCCAGCCAGAAGCCAAAACGCTTCCATTCCAGATAGCTCAGAAGCAGCACGATTAGAATGAAAGCTCCTCCCCCTGCAAACCAAATCCAGCTCTCCGTGTCCCAGGAGGAGCCGCGTACGAGAAAAATAAGAATGAGCGGAATAAAGCCTTTGATCGTGCTAAGCAGGCCAAACAGCAAATACAGGGGATGAAGCGAGCGGCGTTCATTCATCCTGGTCGTCCACCTTCGCCAGCATGCCAATCCGACGCTTTAGCCGCTCTGCGTCCGCAAGCTTCAGTCCGTTAATCCGATGGGTCGTTGCCGCGGTGACAATGGAAACAGCCGCCAGATCGTATTTGCGCATAAGCGGTCCGCTCTCAAGCTCCACATGCTGAACACGCACCATCGGCACCAGCACATTGCTTATAAACATAACGCCTTTTTTTATTTCCAGCTCATCCTCAAACAGCTCGTAGCGAAAACGGGCGTATATCAGCCCCGGAATGAGCCATGTGAACAAAGTGAAGCTTACGACGAAAGCAGCTAACGCAACCCATGCCGGTACAAACGTCCAGCTCCAGGCCCGAGCGCAAAAATAATAAACGGCAATGATTATCAAAAAGATGCCGTGCCAGCCTATTTCCGTAATTCGGTAAGCTGTCATATAATCACGATGAAGTTTCTGTGTCAGTTCGCGGTTCATTCATTCTCCCCCTGTGCGCTAAGGCAATACAAACAGCTCTTCCTTCGTATACGTTATTGCCTTTGCGCCATGCTCCGTAATGAGGTAGCTGTTCTCAATGCCAACCACGCCAAGGCCGGGAAAGGTGAACTTCGGCTCAACCGCAATCGTCATGCCTGGCTCAAGCGGCATATCGAAGCCTCGCGCAAGCACGGGCCATTCATCAATTTCCAGTCCGATTCCATGTCCAAGGAATTTCGCCTGATCTGAGCCGTAACCCATGAAATGATCCGATAGCCCTGCCGCCGCGCATTGCGCAAGCGCATCCGCGTACAAACGGGAGCAGCTCGCGCCAGGAAGCATCGCGCTTTCCGCTGACCGAAGCACGGCAACCGACACCTCGTAAGCTTTTGCCAGCTGCTCAGGCAATTGACCGATGACCGCGGTTCGCGTCTGGTCTATAACATAGCCGTCGATACAGCATCCGATGTCCAGCAATATCGGCTCATTGCGCTTGATCGCCGAGCGGCTGACGCTTTGCGGTGACGCAGCTCCCAGACCTAGACCGCCGGCAGGACCGTCGAAGTATGACGGCACAGCAGCCGCAGCGCCCGAAATCACCATGCCGGTCGCAATTTCCTGATTGTAGCCGCGCAGCCTCATGAGGCCGATATGTCCGCGGCGCCGCAGCTCGTATTCAACGCGCGCCATCCATTCCAGCTCGCTCACGCCCTCGCGCAGCTCAGGCAGCGCCGCATCAAGCGCTTCGGCGGCAGCCTGCGCCGCCTTGTCGATTCGCCCTAGCTCCCAGGCGGATTTGACCATGCGCAGCCGGCGGATATGAGCCGAGCCGTCCACAAGCCGGCCCGCAAACGCTTCGCTCATCAGCTCCGACAGCTTTAGAAACGCTTGCGCAGGCAGCGTATCCAAATCGGCAATGACGAGCGCCTGCCCGGGAGAAGCGTTTAATTCCGGGTAATCTGAAACAAGCTTATGTCCGAATTGGCGAAAGCCGCCAAGCTCCGCTACCTTCAGGCCCGTTTCGCTCTTCGCTCGCGATACGCTGCGACGAACGTAGAAGGTCGCCTCGCCTTGCGCCGGAACGAGCAAGTAGCCGGTTTGCATCGAGCCGCAAAAATAATAAAGATTCACATTCTGGGTGATCAAGGCGGCGGTCTGCCCGTTTTGCTGCAAAATGAGCTGCAGCCGCGCCAGACGATTCCGAATAAGTTCGGCGGGAATGTCCTGTTCGATATTCATCCGTAAGCTCATCAACTCCTATATGAATTCATTCCCCCTTATTACACCAATTAATGAAATAGCCGTCAACCCGCTGTCAGTTCTGCAGCCCCCTTTATGTACCAACTGATTTCATCCAGCACGGTGAAAGCGCGCGGATACGTAACGATCGCCACCATAACGACTCCCGGACGCTGCAGCGTCACTTCATAGCCATATGCAGAGTTCCGGTAAGTATAGGGAAATCCTTGTTCCGGATGAATCACCTCAAACACGGCCAGCTGTACCTGATGCTTGAGAAAAGCTCCCTGAAGCGGTCTGCCTTGCGCGTCGAGCTGCAAATTTCTGTGCAGATAACGCTTGGCCTGAGCCTCCGCCTCCTTCTCGTTAATGCGCAGCATGCCCTCGCCAAGCGCAGACAGATCAAGCTGCTGCGCTGCGGCATGAGCAGCCCGGTTGACCGCATATTTGCCCTGAAAAAGCGTCTGCATCGCCATTTCCTCTTCAATCTGCAGCAAATGGACGGCCAGCCAGATACCCATCATAAGCATTACAAGCAGCAGCTTGTGCATTTCCGCCTCCTGATCTTCGCTTTTCTTGCCGTTACGGCATATACTCGCTCATCTTAATTCCAAAGGCGCTCATCCGCTCATCCGCACGAACAGGCTCCAAACCGATCAAACGATCAATCTCGAACAAATTTTCATAAGGATAGCTCATGGTCAACAAAATGCCCGTTCCGCGCGGAACGGGCCGACTGGCATCCATAGCCGACATCCCGTCTGTCGTAGATACTTCAAAACGAACCGCTTCCGGACGCATTCCAAATCGGGCAAGCCGCTCGCGGGATTGCTGCTGCATCTGCGTGCTGATATAGCCGCGGCCGCCGCTCGCCCCGATTTCCAGCAAGTAGTTGACCTCCTGCTGCAGCACCGCTTGCCTGACGATGACAACATGCTTATAGATCGGCGAAAACATCAGCCAGCAGAGCATGGCGGCAAATAATACAAAAACCAGAATTTGCTTCATGGACTCATGCCCCTAATATGCCCGCTAACCGAATGACCTGCATGATCCAGCTGCCCATGCATGCCTTCATCTCCTTCGGCGATGCCTTGGTACAGCAGCATAACGGTAACGAGCAGCAGCATGGCTACCAATAAGGCTCTCATAGCGACACCTCCGGCACATAGACATTTTGCTGATATTGGTTACGGGAGAAGCTGGCCGATTCGCGTGTTAGCCGATGTGCCTTGCGATTGAATCTGACTTCGCGTTCCTGTGTTATCCTGTGCAATAATCGTATTGAACAAAACAATGACTACAACGAGCAGCATAACCGTCATCAAAATATTGCGCATCCTGCGCACCCCCTTTCATAAATCTTGGTTCCGATCGAATATGCTGCTCTTATTGCAGGGACTCAAACAACTTCTGTCCCTCGCGAACCCATGGATAAATAAATACCTGGAAGGTATATAAAATGGGGATCCCTGCGATCACAAACAGCAAATATGACGTCGTTTCCTTGCGGCTTTCCTTGGCCAGATCGATTTTTTCTTTGTAATCGGCAATTCTTGCCCGCAGCAGCTCGTAATATTGACCGCTTTCGTGCAGCCTGAGCGCATCAAGCGTCTCAACGAAGCTAAGCGCCTCGTCTGTACCCAGCCTAAGCTTGAAGCGCTGGAGCGCCGCCCCGGCATCGTGGTACCATTCGGCGAGCAGCTTTTCCAGGTCGTCGCGCATCGCGCTCGTAAACGGCATGCAGCGATGCAGCTTTGTATGGAGATGCAAGGATGAATCCGATAAATAAAGAAGCTGATTGCTGACCGCAAATATTTCCTTTGTAATTCGAAGAGCTCTCGTCGCGCTAATGGCCCGCAGCCAGGTCAGGTCTGCGTACAGGAGAAATGCCGCAAGCGACAGGGCAGGCAAGCTGTACGTCAATGGCACATACGTCTTCACGTGCTCCCTCAGCACCACATTCAATGCGCAGCCGAGCGCCAACAGCAGCAAGACGCTTTTTCTGCCCATGACATACCAGGCGGCATCGGCCGTAATCCCGCAGCCAGCCAGCAGAAGCTCCCGCTCCTGGAACGATCCTTGCGATCGCTCTACCCGCAGCAGGCCCATCCAGCGGTCAGGCGCCCTGCTCCTGCGCCACTCCAAAAAGGCCAGGTGCCTCCACCTTGTCGTTGGCTTCGGCACAAGCTGAAGCAAGGCGGCGAATAGCAACACAGCAAATACATATTGCCCAAGCAGGGACGCCACTTCAAGAAATCGAATCCATCCCGTCTGCATGCGATCATCCTTTACATTTTTTTTCGGGACAGCCACAGCCCCATAAGGAAGGAGGCGAAAATAAGCAGCATCGCGTTCAAGAGCATATCCCGGCCCTGCGGATCGACGACATAGTAGTAATAGGAATTGTCCTTGTTGTATCGGAGGTTGATGCCAATATACAAACCTAGAAAAAGCAGAGGCGAGAAATTCGCGATCCGTATTTCCAGCAGCCGATTCCGTTCTTGCTCGCCGGCTCGCCTCGCCTTGCGCATATCGCCCAGCAGCTCCCGCAGGCTGTCGCTGATCGGCACGCCCTCCGCCAGCGCTACCCGCAAAATATTGGAAAAGTAATCGGCCCACACATGACCAAGAGCAGCCGACATCAGGCGCAAACTGGCCTCATCGTCGCCACGGACAGACAAATTGCGGTACAGTTGCTCGAACACGCTCTGCATCG
This sequence comes from Paenibacillus sp. SY21-1, assembly GCF_005222705.1. Lineage (GTDB taxonomy): Bacteria > Bacillota > Bacilli > Paenibacillales > Paenibacillaceae > Pristimantibacillus. Next base: position 20,597 of record NZ_STGF01000010.1, read on the forward strand.
GGCCAAGCAAACGCTTCTCCTCAATCGTCCTCTGCAGCGCAATGCGCACTTGCCTCTCTCCGGTAACGACATAACACTGATAAAACAGCTCGACAGCGGGGAGAAAATCCATCTGCGTCTGCATACGGCGCGAAACGAGCAGCGATCGCAACAGCGTATACGGCAGCAGTCCCAGCAGACACCCAAACAGCAAAGTGCCCTTCACGCTCTGAAAAAACAGTCCGCCAACTGCAACGCCGGCAAGCAAGCACAAAGCTGACGCAGCAACAAAAGCAATCGGCGACAGCTTTAGCTGCAGCGCCTCAAGCAGCTCGGAGATGTGCCTGTACAGACGGTCATGGCTTTTGAAACGCTCGACCAGCCGATAGCGCAAACCGGTCCGAAGTCTGTAATTCAGCTTCCCGATCATCCGCTGCTCCGTCGACCAATCGAGCAGCAAGTAATAAAACGCGATATATATCAAACAAAAAAACAGCGCTGCAGCAGATAGGTACGATAGAGTCAGCATGCGGACCACCCGGATGCACCCATTCGCACAATCGCCTGATCGGAAGGAGCATCAGGATAACTCCATTCCCCGGAGCCGTGATTGAACACGGCCCAGTCCCTGATGACCGCCTCCGTTCCGTTCCATCCGAACTCGCCGATTCTTCGCACAACGCGGCGGCCGCCAACGTTTGCCATTTCAATGCCAATCTCCGTAACATATTCCGCTATCCGTTTCGTCAGCCGCTCGGCGTTCATCCCTCTTCCATCAAGCATGCACATATCGGTAATCGTCTCGGGCACATCCTCCAACCGGTTGGCGTGTACGGTCGTCATGCTCCCCGTATGTCCTCGCGTGCAAGCCCGCACGTATATATTGGCGTCCACATCCCTGATCTCCGCATGCACGATTCGCTGGGGCGACTGCCTTAATGCAAGCTTGAAGGCTTGATCCGAACGATGCTGCGGGTCATCCTCCTCCGTCTCGTATTCAACGACATTCTTGAGGGGAAAATCGCGCCCCAGCATCATTTCAAACCGATTCTCAATCGTAATAATCCGCTCCTCGTCGGGCAATTCGCCAATGAGCGCCTTCATGAGATGCGTTTTCCCCGAATTGGTAGCACCGATAATGACGATGTTGAAGCGGGCGGCAAGAATCGCGAGAAGCATCCTCTCCAGCCGTGAGTCAACCGTGCGAATGCCAGGTGAGGAAAGGGCGGCAAGACTGAAGCTTTTGACCGTGTAGAAGCGTATCGTCAGCGTCGGGTTGGCAGTGAAGCCAAAGCCGGTCATCGTCACCCGCGAGCCGTCGCTAAGCATCACCTCCGCCCAACGCTTGCGCGGATTAATCCGATCGTTATTGTACAGCACGAGATTCTGCTGAATCCGCTCCACCTCGCGGACGCTGCCGAAACGGTATTCCGTCAAAGCTGTTGCGCCTTGTCTCACCGTAAATATTCGTTCGCCAACCACCTGTATTTCCTCCAGCCCTTCTTTATGCGCAAGCACAAGCTCGAGTACATTGAGCCCGATCACCTCGGCGAACAACGCTTCAGCCAGCGTTTGAAACGGATGACTGAAATGCTTGCTTCCCTGCAAACGCAGCCGGATCAGACGATCCGTAATGAGGGCAAGCACCTGCTCCCGCTCCTTCGCATAACCAAGCACCGCTCTGTTCAGCGTTTCCCCGTATTGCCTTCTCTCCTCCTCGCCTAGCCCCTGCGGCGCGCTTAAATAGGCGCGCACCTCCTCCGCAAGCCTCGCGAAATCTCCGCCCGGCTCGCTTGCAGGGGATAGTTGCGCAAGCTGCTCATCAAGCAAAGCGCTGTCCTCCGTCATTCGCGCCGCATACTGGGCAGGCGAGAAGCGCTGCTGGGGCGAGCTCATGAGCTCGTCCCGCTGCGATGCGCGAGAAGCTTCCTGTACCAGGGCTGAGGTCCAAGCCCGCTTGTCATGCTTCTCATTCCGTGGCGCTGCATCAGCGCCTTGGCCGGCGCGCGCATCGCCTGCTTGCCCTCCTCGGAAGTGCGCAGCCATTCGCCGTATGTACCGCTGTCCAACTGACTGAACATCAGCTCGCTCATGTGCATTTTTCCGAGCGCCTCCGTCCCCAGTTCCTTGCAAATATGCTTCATCTGATAAGCCCCCGTTTTCCATGGATTTTGAATGATAACAGACATATACTGTCCGCGCTCTACGCCAAACAACGGCGATACCTGACCAATCCAGCGCCTCCCGTCTTCGCTGAAATGGGAGAGAGCCTGCGTCGTCACGAGGATTCGGCTATTCGCGCGCTGCAGCGAGCAAATGGTTGCGGCATTGTCCCAATAGGCGCCCACATCCAGCACGACAAAAGAAAACGCCTGCGCCGCCACCTCAAGCAAATGCTCCGCTTCCTCCGGCGTAAAAAACTCGGCCTGGTCCCTCAGCAAATTGCCGAAGAGCACCTGCAGATGCGGCAGGCTGCGCACCGAATATGCAGCTTTGCGCAGCTTGTCCGGCGTCAGCGAATAGGAGCGCAGCTCGGGGCGAAGCTTGTCGAGCGTCGCTGCCGGCTCATCCACCCCGATATAACGGTGAATTTTGGCGCTTTTCAAATTCAGGCAAAGATAACCTACCGTTTTGCCGGTCGCCTCGGCAATGCGGAACGCGGCCGCAAAGGCTGCGGCGGTCGTACCGATATTAGGCGTCGTTCCAACGAAAGCGGCCAGCGGGGCAATCGCTCCCATCAAGGCTCCTCACGCTCCTTTCCCGCTTCGGGAGCCTCGAGCTTCAGCGACTCGGGACTGTAGGCGACGACCAGCTTTAACTCCCCGCTCTTGCACATGTCGTCGAGCACAAGCCACTGCTCCTCCGTCAAATTCAAGTTTAAGTAGTCGATCATCCCGTTCGCTTCGCGTCTGGAAGCGTACATTTGCTCTTGATTGCCGTCTGCGAGCGAGAGCAGGTTCGGATTGTCCATATTGTCGATCTCTATATTGCCCGAGCTCTTGACCGAGGCGACGCGGATTGCTTCCTCGAACAAGCGCTGCGACGGGGCTCCTTCGCCGGATACATACAGCAGCACCTTGTCACCTGCCCTGATGCCGTTCGAAATCGAGCGAATATACTCCTTCGGAATTTGAAAGGTGGATTCCGCAATGCTCGGCTGCAGCAGGTAGCGGTCAACCTTCCAGGACAGAATCGGCTCGTCCATCCCGAGCGGCATCATGGCTTCCTTCCCGGCGATCAGCCGTTTGTCGACCAGCATATCCCGGTGATAGATTGACTGCGGCACCGGCTTAAACGTTAAATCGCCATCGTTGATTCGCTCTCCTGCAGCAATAAAACGGTTGGGCACCAGCACAGCCACCGTATCCTGCCGCTCCAGCTGGATGCGCTGCAGCTTATACATCCCGTAAACCATACAACCCGCCAACACCGCTGCCGTTAAGCTGATGTATACATTTCTTTTCTGAATCAATGCCCTTCCCTCCCTCTGAGCACAAAAAAAGAACGCATCGCCAGCCCCCGCAGGGACCGGTCAAATGCGTTCTTCGCAATAAACATGCTCTTCATTATGTAGTGGCCATTCATTTTGCTTGTAAGGCCATCATAGCAAAAGAAAGGCGGAATTGTCCAGTATTTTTTACCAAAATCAACAAGTAACGCCATTAATCGACATTCAAGCCGTTTAAAAGTCGATTAAGCCGACGCTAATCAGCAGTGCGTCATCCACCTTGCGCATCGTCTCATCGTCCAAATGAGTGATTTTGTCCGTAAGTCTTTGCTTGTCGATCGTCCTGATCTGCTCAAGCAGCACAACCGAGTCGCGATCAAAGCCATGCGCTGCGGCATCCATCTCTACGTGAGTCGGCAGCTTCGCCTTCTGAATCTGCGCGGTGATAGCGGCCACGATAACAGTCGGGCTAAAGCGGTTGCCTATATCGTTCTGAATGACCAGCACAGGGCGCACCCCGCCCTGCTCCGATCCTACTACCGGTGATAAATCTGCAAAAAACACATCTCCGCGTTTTACGATCAAGCGCTACACCCCGCTTACGAGTCGGCCTAACGTGTGGTCTGCTTCTGCCTCCGCTTGAAAAGCTTCCGAGGCCATGACTAGATTGATCTTGGCCATTTCCATATATCCGCGCTGCATCGATTCCCGGATTTGGCGCTTCTTGCGCTCAACCAAATACTGCTTCATCGCTTGCCGGATAAATTCGCTACGGTTAGAGTTTTCCTTGGCGACGATCCCGTCTACCTCCTCCAGCAACTGGTCAGGCAGGCTAATCATGATCCTCTTCGTATTCTGTACATTGGCCACCGAACTCGCACCCCCAAAACTTTTCCAAAACCCTCATACACATTATGACAAAAATGAGCCTCCGCTATACTTCAACATATCTATGATGCACGTATATCAATTATGCAATATGCTTCCATACACGAGCTGCGCATACTAACTGCCATATTACATTCGTGATTTAATCCAAAAACCCTTCTCGTTTACAAAAAAGAAATGAGTTGACATTCATTCACATCCACGATAGCCGTTTCAGGCTAGATCAACATATTGCTGACAGCAACCGGTTGGCCATTCCTCAGGTAGACGCGCGGTATTCTGGCGGCGAGCATGCACGTAATTTCGTATGGAATAGTACCCAACTGATCGGCTACCTCCTCGGCAGAAATGAGCGCATCGCCTTGACGCCCGATCAGCACAACCTCCTCGCCGACTTCAACCGGAAAGCCGTCTGCCGCCGCTCCATCAAGCGCGATCATGCATTGATCCATGCAGATGGTGCCGCGGATCGGCAGCTTCACCCCGCGCACAAGCCCGCTTGCCTTCCCTGTGAGCATCCGGCTAAAGCCGTCCGCGTAACCGATAGGCAGCGTACCGATACGCTCTTCGCCCGTCGTCGTATAGCGGGTTCCGTAGCTGATCCCCCAGCCGGGCGGAGCTTGCTTGACCATGACAACTTCCGTCTTGATCGTCAATACAGGCTCGAGCTGAATTCGCTGACGGTTGACCTCCGTCGATGGATAAATCCCGTACATACTGATGCCTAAACGCAGCATATCTCCGGCCCACTCGGGCGTATCGATGCTTGCCGCGCTGTTGGCCGCGTGAATGATCGAAATGGGCAGCCGGTTCGCTTTGACAAAATCAACGATCGCTTTGAAACGGTTGTATTGAAGCTCGGTGTAGCTTTTATCGCTTTCGTCCGCTTTGGCATAGTGCGTGAACAGCCCCTCGACTTCCAGCTGCGGCACTGCCAGCGCTTTTGTAATAAAAGCTTCCGTCTCCTCCTGGCCGATAATGCCCAGTCTTCCCATTCCCGTATCCGCCTTGATATGAACCTTCAGCTTTAAGCCGTCTGGCCGATCTTCCATCTTAGCGGCGGCTTCCACCTGATCCTCGCGAAACAGGCTGACGGTAATGTTCTCTTCCCTTGCAAGTGGCAAATCGCCCGGGGCGACAAAGCCCAGAACGAGAATCGGGGCCTGGATACCGGCCTGGCGCAATTGCAGCGCTTCATCCAGAAATGCCACGCCCAGATAATCGATACCGACGCGTTCCGCTTCGCGAGCTATTTCGACAGCCCCGTGCCCGTAAGCATTTGCCTTGACCGAAGCCATCAGCTTGCGGCCCTGCGGCGAAGCGTTCCGAAAAGCTTGTAAATTATGCGCTAACGCATCCAAAGATATTTCAGCCCTTGTAGGGCGATAAAACGATTCCAAGCCGTTCACCTTCTCCTTCAATGTACCCCCATGCAGTCCGAGCAGCAAACACCAATAGAAATAATGTTAAACGCTGCCGCTAAGACTGTCAATGAAAGCGAGCTTGAAAATAGCCGGCACGGCTTGGAAATCAATACCTGCGCCCGTCATAAGCTTATTTTACTTGTCAACCTCAGCCTGGACCGACTGGGCAACCTTGATCATTTCAATCTCCGGCAGGTTGTCGCTCGTTAAGCGGAACAGATGGCCTGCATATGTCCATGTCAGCGTCTGCTGATCCTCGCCGCTTAGCTGGCCGATCGTGAAGCCAAGATCAACCGGTGTGCCGGTTGTAAGCGACGTGGCTATGTCCTGCGGCTCGGTCTGAATGAGCGTGTAGCTGTAATCGCCCGTATAGCGGGTCATAAGGCCAGGGTTGCCGCCGAATACGATATCGACCATATCCAGCTGGATCACCCCTTGCGGCGTATAGGATGGAGCCATCGCGCTGAAATCGGCATTCGTTTCCGTTTCCGTTTCCGGCTCCGCCGCTGCATCATCCTGCTCGTCTTCCGGAACGTTTCCGGCTCCCTCAGGCGCAGCCGCATCGTCATCCGCTTCATTGCCCGCATTTCCGGCACCGTCCTGGTCGACATCACGCTCAGGCAGCGTCATAGTCGGCTCGTCGCTGGACTGGCTCGACGGCGACGCTTGCATATTCGCTTCCGTCTCGAACACCGTTTTCTCAAATTTCGGCCCAAACTCGAAGGTATCGAACTTCACCTCAACCATGACTGCCGCATTGGCGTCGCTCACCTCGACCTGAACCGGCTTGTAGTCCGATTTGTTCAGCCATATTTTTTGCCGGGCAAGCGTCCCGTTGTTATAGTTGGCCATTACATCAAAGACGTAGGCGTCCTCATCGATCAGGAACTGACGGGAATTGTCGACGAGAATGCTTTTGACGAGCGTCTGATACAGGTATACCTGTCCCTGATTTTGCGGCCAGTCGCTCTGGAAGCGGAATACCTTGTTCAGCTTAGGCGTCAGGACGAACACGCCCTCATCGTTGCGAAGCACAATTTGCGTAATGTCCTTTTCTTCATTCGTAAGCTTGATACGATAATATTCCGGCTTCTGGTAAGATACCTCCACCTTGTATTCAAGCGGCTGCTGGCTCGTACGCAGCGTCATCGTTCCGCTTGCCTGATAGCTTTCCAGACTGTTGACATGCTTGTCGAGATCCTTCACCACGGACTCGGCATCCTTCTTTCCGCAAGCGGCCAGCACTAATGAGAAACATAATAAAATTGCCGCCGTCCATGTAATGCGACGCATGTAGATCATCCCCTCTGCACCTTGGTTTTTTACTGGCTGATAACATGTCTATGAGGGGACTTGGACATTTATGCGGACTGGCCGAGGCTTGACCGAATTTATTATGCGGCATCTTCATTCACGTCTGTCCGGGTAAAACAAATAGGAGCAGCCAAGGGAAGTCCGGCCTTCCCCCGGCTGCTCCTGCCGGGGCGCAACCTTGCTCCTACGCCGTATCTAGCAGGCAAAAGCCCGGATTTAATCTCCTCGCTTCGACGGCGCGTAGGCAAGCGCCTCCATCTCGATCAAATAAGGACCGAGGCCGCTAAACACCGTAATGCGTGCTGGGAAAGGGGCGGCGATCATCCGCTCGTACACCTCGTTGTAGCCGTCCTGATCCTCCGTGCGCGCCAAATGCGTCGTTATTTTAACGATGTGATCCAGCGACAAGCCCGCCTCCTTCAATATCGCTTCTATATGCTTGATGCATTGCGCAGTCTGCTCCCGAATGCCGCCGATCGGATCCAGCGTTTGCGGATCTACCCCAACCTGGCCCGCCACATAGACAAAATCTCCTGCGCGCACCGCGTGCGAGAAGGGCAGGGGAAAGCTTGGAGCATGATTGGAGCGAAAAATGGTTGTCAAAGGTAAAACCTCCTGTTTATTTATTGCATAGCCGCTTGCAGCTTGTGCCACGGTGTCGCTTGCTGGTAATGATGCCCGAGTGCCAGCAAAGCCGCCTCCTGGTCGAACGGACCGATAAGCTGCATGCCGATCGGCAATCCTGCCGCCTTGTCCAGTCCGATCGGCACATTCATCGAAGGCAGTCCCGTATTCGTAAATGGACTGTTAAACAACCCGCTGCCGGTTTTGTAGCCCTGCAAGGCAAGGGTTGGCGTAGACGGCGTGAGCAGCACGTCAATTTCCTTGAACAGCTCCAGCATTTCTTGGCGAAAAATGGTGCGGACGCGCTGTGCCTGCAAATAATCGACCGCGCTCAGCTCCATGCCCAGCTCCAGCTGCTCGCGCATCGACGGCCCGTAGTCATCGGCTTGCTCCAAATAGGCCTGCAGATGATAAGCCGCGCCCTCCGCGCGCATCGTCATCCGGTGGGCGGCAACCGCCTCTTCGAGGCAGGCGGGGAGCCTGACCGTCCGGATCGTGTAGCCCAGCCCTTTCAGCACTTCCAACGCTTCGTCCATCGCCCGTGCGATCGCCGGATCTTCAGGTGTAAAAAATCCGCCAGGCTCCGGTATGCCAAGCACCCGTTCCTTCGCCTCCGCCTTTATCGCCATCCGATAGTCTGGAACCGCACCTTGCAGCGTCGCCGGATCGCGCGAATCCGCCCCCGCAAGCGCTTCCAGCACATATGCCTGATCCTCCGACGTTTTGGTAAACGCCCCCAAATGATCCAGACTCCAGCTCGCGTAAAATACGCCGTACCGGCTGATTCGGCCAAATGCCGGCTTCATGCAGGTCAGTCCGCAATAAGCTGCGGGTCTGATTAGAGAGCCGAAGGTCTGCGTGCCAAGCGCAAACGCCGCCATGCCGGCCGCCACGGCGGCCGCCGAGCCCGAGCTGGAGCCGCCTGGCGTATGACGGGGGTTCCATGGGTTGCGCGTGGGCGGCTCGCCGCCTTGGTACGCGAATTCCGTTGTGGTCGTTTTTCCGAGCAGGATGGCCCCCGCCGCCTGCAGCCGCTCAATGACGGCTGCGTTATAGTCGGGCACGTAGCTTCCATTTACCTTGGACCCGCCCGAGGTGCGAATGCCTGCGGTACGGATGACATCCTTGGCTCCGTACGGGATGCCGTGCAGGGGGCCAAGATAAGTCCCCTGCAGCAGGAGCCGCTCCGACTCCCGCGCCGCTTCAAGCGCTTCGTCCGCCAGCACGGTCACCCACGCCTGAACTCGCTCCTCCACTTGTCCAATTCGCCGTATATACGCCTCTGTCACCTCTACCGGCGAAATGCTTTTGCGCTTTATCAGGGTTGCGATCTCCTTAATCGTCAGCTCGCTCAATTCGGTTGAGATCATCCCTCAGTCACCTCGATATGTCATATTCGGCCCGATATTGCCAGAGATCCGAAAGGCGCGAAGCAGCAAGACTTCCTCGTTGAAGCTGGCCCGCTCCCCCTTCGTGACATGGCTTTGTTCATATCTGGCACGCTCAAGCTCAAGAAAACGTTCATATTCCCGTTCCGGTTCCACACGCATCGCACTCTACTCCTTGTTGTCCGCTAGCGCATCTGCAAAGCTTGAATCGACCAGCTCTTCGTAGGTGACATCCGCCTTCAGATTGCCGATAAACTTCTGCATATCGATTGCCGTTTGGAAAGCGGACTCTGTGAGCGTTCCGTCCAGCGGGTACACCTTGCTGTCAATCATTCGCTGCACCGCATTTTGCACAATTTCGGCATCAAGATTAGGAAACTCCTTGACGGCTATTTCTTTCGTCGCAGCCGGATCGCTATGGATAAACTGAAGCGCGTTCTGCAGCGCCTGAACCATCCGCTGCGCCAAATCCGGACTGTCGGCAATGACCTTCGCCGACGTATTCAGCGTCGCAAAAGCGAAATCCGGATAATCCTTTGTAAAGTCGTAGACGATTTCCAGCCCCTGGGCGAGACCCTGATCCAGCTGCGGCTCGTATACAACGGCGATATCCGCCTTGCCGGCCAGCAGCGTGCCAAGCTCGGAGCCGTTCTGCACTTCCGTAATCGTCACATCCTTCTCGATGTCAATGCCATTATCCGCAAACAGCTTGCGGAGCAGGCTGTTCGAGCTGGTAGGCGCAATGCCCGTCACGATGGTTTTGCCGATAAAATCCTGCGGGCTTGAGATTGTCGTTCCCCCCTTGGCAACCGCCCATACCGGCGCGCTGCCCGAGAGAATGAACAACGATTTGGCATCGCCGCCATTCGAGCGAGCGAACGCTACATGCTCCGGTCCGTGAAAGGAAAACTTCGATTCGCCCGACAATACCGACGCCAGTGCGGCAGGCCCGCTTCCCGCAGCGGTGATGGTGGACAGCTCGATATGATTTTCAGCGAGATATCCTTTTTCCTTCGCAACGTACAGGGGCAAATACAGCAGGTTATGATAAACCTCGGATACCATGATGACATCCGTCTTCGTCTGGGCCGCTTCTTGCTTGCCGCCGCAGGCCGTCACAATCAGCATAAGGATCATTGCCGTCATACATAGTTGAAATCGCTTTTTATTCATCATAGTCGCTCCCTCGGGTCCAATTATCTGTTATGCCATAATTCCAAATCCGGCCTTGCCAGACGCCTGAAGATCATCTTCAGCAGCGGCTCAGCCTGCCTTATACATTCGATTTCTGCGTCTGTTTGCTGTCGTTCCAAGGCAGCAGCTTTCTCTCCAGAAAAGCCACGCACGAATAAAGGCACGCCGCCACGAGCATTAGCGAGAATACGCCCACCCACACTGCCGGAAGATTAAATAGATTGCCCTCCACAAAAATCATATGGCCGAGCCCCTTGTCCGAGGAAATAAATTCGCCGCCGACAACCGAGACGAGCGCCAGTCCGATATTGATGCGAAACGCCGATATGATCCAGGGCAGCGATGCCGGAACGATGATTTTGGCAAAAATCTGCTGCTTGCTTGCGCCAAATGATTTCATTAAATGAATCTGCGTCTCGTCAATTTGATGGGTCGCCTGATACGCGGACATGAGCGCAACAATAAATGTAGCGACGGCGGCAAGCGCCATTTTCGAGAAAATGCCGGAGCCAAGCCAGATAATGATCATCGGAGCCAGCGCGATTTTGGGTACGCCGTTCAAGGCGACAATAAACGGATCGATAATGCGCGACACCCGCTTGGAAAACCAAAGGAGCAGGCCGACAAGCGAGCCAAGCACGCTGCCTGCGGCAAAGCCTACGATCGTCGCTTGAACGGTAGCAAATGCGTCGATGGCCAGTTGCCCCGATTGGAGCATCGAAACTCCCGCTTTAAAAATGCTGGTGGGCGAGCCGAGCAGAAATGCATTTACGGCCTCCAGCCGCACAAGCGCCTCCCACACTCCCAAGATCAGGCCGATAATGAGCGCCCGCCAAAGCATCGTAACGAGCCATTCCTTCATGGCCGTGAGCTGGTGCGGCTTCAGTCTGCTTCGGGCAGCGCCCGCCTGATGGTTAAGCTCCATTCCCTGTGTTGTATTCGCCATCAGCTTGTCCTCCCCATCTGAATGTCCAGCTCCGACCAGATCGCCTCAAAATATTGCTTGAACCGCTCATCCGTGCGCGCCTTCATCGCCGAGCCGTGCGCCTCGGCCAAGCCCACCTCATAAACCTTCTTGACGCTGGTCGGCCGCTTGCTCATGACGAATATCCGATCCGAAACGGAAATGGCTTCCTCGATATCATGCGTGATCAGCACGCCTGTCTTGCCCTCTTGCTTCAGAATCGACAAAATTTCATCCTCAAGCACAAGCCTTGTCTGATAGTCCAGAGCCGAGAAAGGCTCATCCAGCAAAATAATGTCCGGCTGCGTAACGAGCGTCCGTATTAACGCAACCCGCTGCCGCATCCCGCCTGACAAGGTGGCAGGAAACGCATCGGCGAAGGAGTCCAGATTGTAGCGCCGCAAAAAATCCATGGCGAGCTCGCGCCTCTCCTTTTTCGCCACCCCCTTGACCTCCAGGCCAAGCGTCACATTATCGATGATAGTCCGCCACGGCAGCAGCAAATCGCGCTGCATCATATACCCGACATGGCCGGTAGAACGGCCGATCTCATCGCCGCCTACGAGAACTTTGCCTGAGGTAGGCTCCAGCAAGCCTGCGATAATGTTGAAAATGGTGCTTTTACCGCAGCCGCTCGGGCCTACAACGCTGACGAATTCCTGGTGGCGGATGTCCATCGTAATATCCTTCAGCACCTGCACCACTTCGCCTTGCTTGTTCGTGAACGATTTAGTCACATGCTGCACCTGGATGGCCGCTTGCGCCGTTTCCTCGGCGGAATGCTTCAGGACGGCCATCGATTCATTCCAAACGGTTGAGCCTCTCATCTCGTTCATCCCCTTTCTGTATTTAATCCGGCTTCTTAAATGTTAGGTTTTCTTACATAAAAGTTATGGGTTAATCATACCGACTTTCCTCTAAAAAGTCATTGGACGAATCATCTAATATTGATTTCATCCCTTATATCTTTCGACCAATCCGATCCGTCCCAAGCAAGGCTTCAATCGCAAATGCGACCTGTATGCGCAGGCTGAAGCCCGTTTCCTTCAGCTTGCGTCCGAGCAGCTTCTCGCACTTCTCCAGCCTGTAGATGACCGTATTGCGATGAACGAACAACGCCCGGGACGTTTCGACGAGGCTGCAATGATGATTGTAATAAGCCTTTAACGTTCGCAGCAGCTCCCCTGCCTCTTCGCCCGCCTTGGTCAATAGCTCGTGAAACGCCTCCAGATAGAAGCGCTCCAGCTCTTCATTGGGGAGCATTCTCAGCAGCCTGCCGATATCCATTGACTGGTAGGAGAGCACGCAGCGGCTGCGATTCATTCGCCGGCCCGCTTGAAGCGCCAGCAGCGCTTCCTTATAGGAGAGGCCCAAATCAAGCGCATTGGCGAATACATGGCCAAGTCCAAATGAAACGCTAAGCTGCCCATCCGCATATAAGCGTTCGACGGCCGATTCCAGCTTTTCCGTCAAGATGTGCTCATCCCAGACATCCCCGTCGCAGTACACCAGAATGCCGAACAGCCCGTTTTTCGTAAACATGACAAAAGAAAGCTGCAGCCGCCCCAGCTCGCGCTTAATCCGCTCGTACCAGCGCTCCTGATCGGCGGTTCGGCGATCCTCGCCGCTCGTTTCCGCGGCAAGCTCCGTGCCCGAATGGAGCGGATCTGCGCCTGCCAGCAGTAGCTGCGCTTTCCGATTGGCCGCAAGCCCGTATTTGGCTCCCCGGTGCAGCACCTCGGGCAATGAACCGAGATGCCCCTCGATGAGATCGGAGAAAAACTCGTTTTTATAACGACGCGAGCGTTCCTTGACAGCCTGCTGCTTTGCAAGCTCCAGACCGATTACATGCGCCGCCTGCTCCAGCGCCAGCGAAGCGGAGCCCGTTATCGGAAAACGGCCATGAAAGGCTAGCAGACAGCCCTCTTGGCGGTACGTATGAATAGGAAACAGCTCGGCATGGCGATATTCGCTGGCCCGTACTCCAGGCAAGCCCAAGGAAAGCTTGCGGCTCAAGCCCTCGTTTGCTTCCAGCAGCAAGCTGCCCGCATAATCGGCAAGCGACTCAAGCCCTCCTTCCGAGAAATGAACGGAGGCGGCCAGCCGCTCACCGCGCAAGCTGATAAACAGAACCGGAGCGGCAAGGATGTCAGACAGCGCCTGTACAATCCGTCCCATGCTGCCGCCCTGCAGCATCATGTCGGTGAACTGCCGGTGAATGTTCAGGGCATAATGCAATTCGTCATTTTTATTGTCGAGAATAATCCCGATCGATTTCTGAAACACTTCGCCGAGCGTAGCCTCGATTCGGGACAGCTCGATGATCGGAAACTGCAGGCGATTCGCTTCATCGATCACCGTCTGGGGTATATTCATAGCAAAGCGCTTCGTTTTAATGGCCAGCCCCGCGCAGCCTTTGCGATGCATGCTCGTAATAAAGCCGATAAACTCGTCGGGACGATCCTTGAGCAAGTAGCCGTTCGTCAGCAGCAGATCGCCCTTTTTAAGAAAGGTCAAAATGTCGGGGGCGTCCATAATGTTTATGGATTGGACATCGCGCTTGGCTATGCCGTCGTAACCGGCCAGCACCTCGGCGCCGTCCAAAATCGGAGCATGAAGCAAATCGGAAATGAGCATGTACGATCAACACCTTTCTTTTCATGTTATAAAAACTAACATCATAAAAGAGAGATGTAAAGCGCCAATTGTACGAAACATCCGATTTTGCCGTCGTCCGTTAGTCGATTTGCCTGTCGCAGCCATGAAGCATTCGTTAGCTATTAACGGTTTGGTGCGCTGTGGCATAATAGGGATAGTCCAGTCTGAGGAGGAGATATGATGAATCATAAGGAAAGCACGCTGAACGGCCATACGCTGACGTACACCGTCCGCACCCAAGGGCCAACCTATTACAACGATGCCATTGAAGCTTCGCTCCTTACGGATATCATTGGGGGATTTGACGATGATCCTGAAGATTTCATTGTATTGGAGCCGAGCGCCCCTATCGGAGAAAGCATTTATTTACAGGCGATTCCTGCCAAGGACGATCAAAACAGCGTAATTGTCGAGCTGCGGCTGGAATATGCCGACCAATCCTTCAAGCATTACAGCTATCAAACGACGGATAAGGCAGAAGTCATGCGAATGTTTTTGGATTACTGGGGAGTGCAGAAGCTGCCGGAGTGGACGACTTGGACGGATATTACGGACCAGTTCTGAGTCGCTCTCCGCTCCTCCTAAACATCGAAAAATAACCGCAGCGATCTCCGCTGCGGTTATTTGACTTATACCGATTATTAGAATTGGCTGAAAGAAGCTATGAACGGACAAACCCGCAGCAAGCCTGTACTTTTAGCGCCCGCTCTTGCCCTTCCATTCCAGCTCCTCGGCCATAAGCTGCTGTTGAAACCGAAGCTGGGCAAGCTCGGCGTCGCTTGGCTGCTTCCACACCGAATTCGTGCCGATAATCGCCAGCCGGGACCCGCGCTCCCACTTCACCCTTGCCCCCAGCGCCTCTGCCGCAAAACGCAACGGGATGTACGTTTTCCCGTCTATCAGCTGTGCTGGAGCGCTTAACGCATGCGCTTTGCCGTTGACCCAAGCCGTCGAGCTGCCGATTGCAAGCTCTACCTCCTTGTTGCTCATACGCGCCGTAACCTTTCTGGCGCTCCCGTTCCAGGACATTTCCGCCCCCATATCTTCGAGCAGATCTCTAAACGGAATGAGCATTCGACTGCCGGATACGACCGGCAAGCCGGAAAGCTGAACCAGTTGGCTATTAAGCACAACTCCTGCTTTATAGGTAATTTGTTCCGGAGATGCTGCTGCCTCAAGCAGCCAGTCGCTGGCTGCGGGCATCTCCGTTAACAGCGGCGCACCGGCATAATCCTGCCACTTGCCCGTTATGCCCCCAATGAAAGGCTCCGTCCCCGAATAGGCCAGAGGCACGCCAGGTTTAAGCTTCAACCGATACACCAGCTCGTCCCCGTCATTCACATATTGCAGCTCGATATCATACAACGAGAGCAGTCTTTTTTTCGCCAAGCTCGCCGGATAAGTAGGCTGCCTGCTGCCGGCATAGTCAGGCGGGGAAGAGCTATCGCTTTTGCCTGTAACTGCATGAATGAGCAAAGGACCGTACAGGTTAAAAAGCGGCTCCGCTTCCTTTGAACCGGAAGGCGGCGCATCTACCGATACTTTCATCCGATCGTACAGCCGTCGACCAGCCTCTGCTCTAGTCAGCTGACTCGCCTGCAAAGGAGCCTCCGGCTTCTTCCATTGCAGCTGGCAAGCTGCCACCTCTCCGGTTATTCGGTCGATGAAAACGCGGGACGTGCTGCCCGCCAGCCGTATGCCCCGATACGAGCTGTTGTAGCGTATTTTATGATAAGCGTCGCTCTCATATCGGGTTGAATAAGCCGATTCGGGCGAGCTTTCCTCGAGCCACTTGTCCGCGAGCGCTCCTGTCCGCTCGGCCATAAAGGCCTCCGCAATCGTTACAGCCTGACTGTAGCTGATTTTTTGCTTGGCAGTTTGGAACGCCGGAGCTCCCGGCTCTCTGACGATGGCCTCCAGACCGGCGTTCAGCGTAAAGCCAAGAGCCTCTCCGTTATCCCCGCTCAGCTGAATCGTTCCCGCGAAAGCGGCTCCCGCAGCCTTTTCGGATGCTGAAAACGCAAGCTCCCACACCACAGATGGGCTCACTTTGCGGAGCACCTGTCCTACCACTGCGCCGTTTGGCAGCAGACCAAGCGCCCTGGCCTGCTGAATCGCCCCCTCCTCCGATTGAATGGATGAGCTGGCAGATGCCGCTGCTGCGACAGCACGCAGGGAAGGGACCTCCACGTTTTGACTGCCCGTGACCAGCGCAATAGCAAGCACAAGCTTGATTGCCGTTTTTCCTCTATTGCAGCTTTCGCCATCTTTGGAGACCATAGCAACGCTCCTCTCGCGTTTTTGACCGTATATCCGTATGGACGTACAGTTTCGACACGAAGTTGCGTAAACCTCCTTGGGTCGACGCCATTCTTGCGCAAGAAAGCTAAGTCGCTCGGGCAACAGGATGCTTATGCGAAAGGACAAAAACCCCATCTCCGCCGCAGCATGCGTTGGGGATGGGGATTGCCTGGGCTACGGCCTAATCAGGCCGTCATTCATTGTTGCTTGGAGCCGGCTGCACCGGAGCCTGCACTCGTTGCATAATGCTGCAGCCATTTTAAATCGCGCGCAATGCTTTTGAATTTGCCCTCATCGTCCGACATGCCTTCATTCTCCACCAGCGCGTATCGTACATGGCCCAGCTCGCGAACGCGCTCATAGAACGTGTCAAACGGGAAGCAGCCTTCTCCGAGGTTCGTAAAATCGCCCGGCATGCTGTATTTTTCGTACAGCTCCAGCAGCGGCAGCCGTTGGTCGCCATTGCGCACAACCGCCTCGAGCATATTCGCCTGCCCGGCCAACGCGTGACTGAGATCCTTCTGATGAATCAGATCGCAGCGGCTCCCCAGCTTCTCCAGCAGAACCAAGGGGTCCGCACCCGCCCGCAGCGCCCATACGACATCCAGTTCAACCTTCAGATGCTCAGGGTCCGTATGCTCCAGCAGCAGGTCAAACAGCGTAGTGTCTCCCGACGGCAAAAATTCATGGGCATGATTGTGCACATACAACGCGAAGCCGCCGCGCTTCATCCTTCCGCCAAGACTATCCAGCTTCTCCGCAAGCCTTAACGCGCTGTCACGGCTGTCCATCACGACGGAAGGAAGGACTATTCTTCTGCAATCCAATGCATCGTAATAGCTTACGGTCTGACTCCAGTCATATTTCAGAATATCCATTCCGGGAATCGGACCATCATGAGCAGCTACCGCCGTCAGACCAAATTCCCTCAACGCCCGACAGACAAGCAAAGCCGGGTAGACCTCGCGGAAGCTTGAATTGGAGACCAGATTAAAACCCATCAATTCCACATTTGTGTAGCCGGCTTCGGCAATTTTGCTTAATGTGACCAAATACTCCTTGCCTAGCTGCCTGTATACAGAAAATACATGGATGCCAAGCTCCATCTCCAAGCTTCTGCTCCTCTCTAATCACTCAGCCGGTATGCGAAATATCACCAAAAAAATCGGCCGGCCAGCACATTTTCTTTTAACAAGGCAAGCGTATCGGGATCGCCCGCCAGCTCCCGCTCCATTCGGGCAAGAACATCTTCCTTCTTCCAATACTCGGAGGACATCGCAATGTCGGCATGTTCATTCGTTGCATCCAGACGCAAGATCCGATCTGCGTCCGCCTCTGCCTGCCATGGCGTCCAAGCTACGTCGTTCACGCTGCCGGGATTTCCGGTGTACAGGAAGTTTTGCACATATTCATGAATGGCGCTTACGAGCTCGGAACGGCCCGGCGCATTCTGTTCGCTGAAATAGCCTTGTGGAAAGTACGCGGCGATGCCGACATTCTGACCGG
Organism: Paenibacillus sp. SY21-1; assembly: GCF_005222705.1. GTDB lineage: Bacteria > Bacillota > Bacilli > Paenibacillales > Paenibacillaceae > Pristimantibacillus. The sequence continues at coordinate 38,285 of NZ_STGF01000010.1, forward strand.
TTACAAATGCCATATCGGAGCCATGGGTAGCGCCAAGCAGCTTTTTCAAATCTGCCGAAATAACGCCGTCCTTCTCACCCCATGCGAACCGGTACGCATATACCGGCGGCTGGCCGCTTACTTTGGCGAGCTGCTCTGCAGCGCGCTCGACGTTAAACCCTCCATAAAGCTCGCTGCCGTATTTAACCGCAGCAGCATATTGCGCAGCTTTCTTCTCATCCTTCAGCAGGCTGCCGTCGTTGATCGAAGGCGAGAAGGCCGGGTCGCCAAAAGCAAACGCAGAGAACTCGGTTGCCGTGCTGCCCAGTATCATTGGAACCTTCGTATAGCTGCCCGCCGCAATCGCCTCGAAGCCGTTCGCCGGAATAACCGTGCCGTCACGGAACAGATGCGGGAACGGAGCCATACGAATGGCGGTCGAACCAAACTCGGCTACAAGCTTGTCGGCCGGTATGCTTCTCATATAAGCGGCCAGCTGCTCGGATGTTTGGCCCGACAGCCATGCTTTCGCCGCAGCCTCATCCTTGCCGTGTCCGTCCGCTATGGCGATTTTCACCAGCGCGCCTGCCGATTTGGCGTCGCCTTCCGCAGTCGACGCTGTCGTCATTCCGCCGCTAAGCACGTAGGCCCGCTCAAACAGCCCTTTGCCAAGCGGAGAAATCAACGCAGCCATAACATCGCGGCCGCCTGCCGATTGGCCGGATAGCGTAACGTTGCTCGCGTCGCCTCCGAATGCTGCAATGTTTTCCTTCACCCATTTCAACGATTGCAAAATATCCAGCAGGCCAAAGTTGCCCGAATCCTGAATCTTGTCGCCCGTCAGTAAAGCAGGGTGATGCAGAAAGCCCATCGCGCCCAAGCGATACTCGATCGAAATAATGACGCTGTTCGTATTGGCAGCCAGGACGTCGCCCGGAAACTCCTTGCTAGAGCCCGTCATATTGCCGCCGCCATGCACGAATACGAGCACCGGAAGCTTGGAGCCGTTGTCCGCAGGGCGCCAGATGTTCAAGTTCAGGCAATCCTCGCTTCCGGCAGCCTTGCCTCCAGAAAGCTGCAAGCAGCCCGGCGCATACTCCGTCGCTTGTTTAACGCCCTCCCAATTGGCCGGAGCCTCCGGCGATTTCCATCTCAAGTCGCCTACAGGAGCCTTTGCATAAGGAACGCCGAGCCAATGCAGCGAACCTGCCTCCTCATTTAAACCGCCTTGCAGAGCGCCATATTGGGTCTGAATGAGCGTATCGGCCTTGAAGCCGTTCGTCTGCGCATTCCAGCTTTGGCCAAGCGTACCGGAGCCGGACTTGAGCGGAGCCTTCATCGCCTGCGCCGCCGCCTCGGCCAGCGTCGCATTGTTAAGCGCCCCCTTCTTGCCAAGCGCCGTCAGCCCTTTGGCCGACGCGTAAGATTGCACATCTTGGGCCGCGTAGTCAACCCCTGCCTCGTAGCCCAGCGCTTTCAGCAGCACAGACGCGTACTCGGCGGCGTCAATCGGCCGCTGCGGCTCGAAGCGGCCGTCGCTGGCAAGCCATCCGAGATGCGGATGCGCCCTCAAGTAATTGATGGCGGGAGCCAGCTTTTTGCCGGCCTTGTCCGCGTCCTCATAGGAAGCGTCGCCGCTATAGGCGAGCGCCTCCTTCTCCAGACCGGTCAGCCTGAGGAAAATCGCGGCAGCCTGCGCTTTCGTTGCGCTTTTGGCCCAATAACCGGCTGACGCACCGTTCCCGTCTCCCTTAATGAAGCCGATGTCGACCAGCTGCTGCACGCTCGCGGAGGGCTTGGAGACGGCGGCGCTTGCTCCAGCGCCGCCGGCTAGCGGTCCTGCCACAACCGTCAGCAGCGTCATGCCTACAAAAATCCGTTTTAACGATTTAATCATCGGTGAATGCTCCTTATCGGATATTGCAGTATGGCTCTCTGTCTAGTTATTTGTTGGCTGCGGCCCACTCGTCAAGCTGCTTTTGCTTCTCGGCAATGACCTTGTCTATTCCTGCCGCTTTAAGCTTGGAAATAAATTCAGGCAAATATTTGACCGGATCAAGCGTGCCGTTTTCCAGGCCGATCTTGTATTGATCCTTCACGTTCTGAATGGCAGCCGCCTCGGTTTTCACCGGATCAACCGTAAAGCTGAAGCCCATCGCCGCCGATTTTTTGGCCGCTTTGTTGAACGCATCCTGCTCCTCCCATACGGTAGGCGCGTCTCCTTCCCATACATAGGAGAGGAATTGGTTGCCCCACATCCAGCCGAAGTTCGGATTGTACGTCGCGTTGCTGGAATCCACTCCGCTAGGGAAACCGATTACGTTATCCGATTTCACCTCGTAGTGCTTGCCTTCAATGCCGTAATCGATCAGGTTAATCAGCTCGGCGTCGGAATACAGCAAGTTCAGGAACATCATGGCGCGCTCAGGGTCGCCGGAGTTTTTCGCGATACTGAACATAACGTTGGAAATCGATGAAGTGGTCGCCACCGGCGGCAAAATGCGAACCGCCACCATCTCCGTGCCTGTCAGCAGCGAAGATTTGTTCTCGTAGCCAGGCTTCATGTGAGCCATAAAGGCAAACGCCTTGCCCGCCTTGACAAGCTGCTCGGAATTCGTCTGGTTCGTCGAAATATCTTTAGGAATAAAGCCGGCGTCATACCATCTTCTAACCATGGTCAGAATCTTGGCATATTCTTCGGTTTCAAACCAGTTGACCACCTTCAAACCGTTGTCCAGTCCAGGCAGCACGCCGTTATCGTCGTTAAGCGGGTCGATAAGTCCCGGTACGAGCGACGTAGCTACCGCAAAGCTTGGCGACTCCGGAATGATAGCCGCCATCTCCGGCTCATTTTTCTTAATAACCTCGAATACGGCATCCAGATCATCAAACGTTTTTACCGTGCTTAAATCAATGTTGTATTTGTCCACCAAGTCCTTGCGCATCAGCACGCCGTAATCCGCTGCCCAGTCCCTTACGCTCGGCACGCCGTATATCGTGCTGTTGGAAGAAGCGGCCTTGAGCACATCCGGCTCAACAACCTTCTTAATGTCTTGGCCATATTTCTCCAGCAGGTCGTCAAGCGGAACAAGCTGTCCCTTGGCGGCCTGCGTGCCAAAGTTCAGACCGGAGGCCGTCACCAGCAAGTCCAGCTTTTCGTTGCCCGCAAGCATCAGGTTGATTTGCTGCTGCCATGCGCCGATGTCGATCGGAGACAATTTAACCGTTGCGTTGATTTTTTCTTTTAGAATTTTATTGATCGCTTCTTGAACCTCTGGCAAATCCGTTACCGTTCCGACGTTCAGAAAAGCTACATTCAGCTCATAAGGCTTCAGCTCTGCGGCTGATTCTCCGCCGTCCGTGCCTGCCGCCGCTCCGTCATTGCCACCGTTGCCGCCTCCGTTATTCGTGCCGGAGCACGCGCCGAGCACCAGCATCATCGCCAGCAGCAGCAGCGTCAAGCCGCGAAACGTTTTCATTTTTTCCCCCATCTACAAACCCTCCCAAGTGCATAATAAATGGCATGTCTATATGCTAACCGGCATGAGCCGGGATTAGCCGAAATTATCCTTTTACCGCGCCGATCACAAGCCCTTTGACAAAATACTTCTGGAAGAACGGGTATGCGCACAGAAGCGGCACCACGCCGATAACGGCCATCGCCATCCGAATTGTCTCCATCGGTATTTTGGCGCCAGACGAGATTTCCGTCACATTCATGGAAGAGGCGTTGCTCTGAATAAACTGGGCGTTGAGCAAAATCCGGTTTAACAGGTTCTGCAAGCTGAACAGCCTGCTTTCCGTAATGTAGATCAAGCCGTTGAACCAGTCATTCCAATAGCCTATCGTCTGCATCAGGCCAATCGTCGCCAGAATCGGCAGCGAAAGCGGAAGCACGATTTTAAAGAAAATTTTGAACTCGCCGGCCCCGTCAATGGAAGCGGATTCGATAATCGGCACCGGAATCGAATTCAGGAAAAACGTACGCATAATGAGGACAAAAAAGCCGTTTGTCAGCAGCCCCGGAATAATAAGCGCCAGCATCGTATTTTTCAGCTCGAACACCTGTGTATAAATGAAGTAGGTAGGAACGAGTCCTCCGTTGAACAGCAAGGTAAAGAAGACAAAGAAGGCAAGCGCCTTGCGCATCGGCATTTCCTTGCGGGCCATCGGATAGGACAGCAGCGAGGAAATCGACAATCCGGCAAACGTTCCGACCAGCGTTACGATAATCGTAATGCCGTACGCTCTAATAATGTTCTCCGCATCCCGCCATAGAAACTCATAGGCTTCCAGACTCCATTTGCTCGGGAAAAAGGAGTAGCCCTCCCGCAAAATCGTCGTTTCGTCGCTGAATGAGGTCGTTATCAACAGGACAAACGGCAGCAGGCACATAAGCACGATTGCGGCGAACACGACGTGAAGACCTGCCTGAAACACCTTTTGTTTCGTATTAGTCACAAATAGTTCCCCTTCCCGCGCCTAGAACAGCGCATTGTCGCGATTGCGTCTGCTAACGATATAGTTGGACAGGATGACGAGCACAAAGCCTACGACCGATTGGTACAAGCCTGCCGCCGAGGACATGCCGATATCCCCGAGATTCATAAGCGCGCGGTAAACGTAAGTGTCGATGACGTTGGTCGTGGACAGCAGCGCTCCCGTATTGAGCGGAACCTGATAGAACAATCCGAAATCCGAGTAGAAAATGCGTCCGATCTGGAGCAGCGTCATGATCGTGACGACCGGCGCGATCAGTGGCACCGTAATGGCCCGGATCTGCTGCCATTTTGAGGCTCCGTCTATGGTAGCGGCTTCATAATATTCAGGATCGATCCCGATAATAGCCGCCAAATAAATCACGCACAAGTAGCCGACGTTTTTCCAGATGTTAACGATGGTAAGAATGATGGGCCAGTATTTCGGCTCGCTGTACCAGGAGATGGCGTCGATGCCCAGCATCGGAAGCAGCTGCTTGTTCACAAAGCCCGTCTCGCCGCTCAGCATGGCCAACACCAAATACCCGACGATAACCATGGAGATCAGATACGGAATAAGAACAACGCTCTGATAAAAACGTGCGAAAAACTTTTTTCTGACCTCGTTCAGCATAATGGCAATCCCGATTGCGATAACGGTATTCAGCAGAATAAATACGGAATTGTACAATAGCGTGTTTCTCGTAATCAGGAGCGCATCCGATGTTTTGAACAGGTATTCAAAGTTTTTGAATCCGATCCAGTCGCTCGCCAGTATCCCCTTTGTAAAATTGACATCCTTGAATGCGATAATGAGGCCGAACATGGGCATATAGTTGTTAATGAACAGGTAGATGACTCCCGGTATGACCATGACGATTAGCGGCCAATAGCGCAGCGCTTTGCCCAGCTTTTTCTTAAAAGTCAGCATCCGCCCGCTCTCTGTGCCTGCATTCGCCTCGGCCGCCGTTTTGCTAGCGATCGTATTCACGGCTCCATTCCCCCTTCGTGATTTGTACTCTTATCATAATTTTTTGCGGAATTTCCCACTACGACTATTCCGACATCAAGCATGCGCATTTCCGACTTTTTCGGATGCTACCGATTTCGCGCAAACAAAAACAGCCATCCGCTAAGGATGGCTGTCAGGCTCTGGAGTATGAAGGATGCTACTGTGACTGATAAAGCTTGCGATATTCCTGGGGGCTCATTTGCGCCGCCTTTTTGAACATTTTGGAGAAGTGGGAATAGTTGCCGTAGCCTAGCTCGTAGGCAATGGCCGTAATGGCGAGATTGGAGCCGGACAACAGCTGCTTGGCCTTGTCGACGCGCTCCTGAAGCACATATTCGGAAATCGTCAGCCCAAGCTCGCCCTTAAACAGCCTGGCCAAATAATCGGGGTGCAAGCAGACATGCCCCGCTATATCATCGCGCGACAGATCCTCGTTCAGATGGCTTGCGATATAGGCCCGCACCTTGTCCACCACCGATTGCCCTTCGTCCAGCGTCTGAATTTGCCGCATCACTTCATGGATCAGCTTGTCCACCCATGCGCGAAGATCGGCAAGCGAGCGTTTGGCCGTCTGCGCATGCCCCGATTTGATCATTTCGGAAAACACCTGATGCGCCCGCAGCCCTTTGAAGTGGAGCACATGGTACATCATTTGCAGCACATCCTCATAAAAAGCGTTCAGCCAGCGACCGTCGACACAGCTTTGAAGCCGCATCCGCTCCAGAAATTCGCCGATTTCCCGCTGAACCTCCGCTTGTCTGCCGTACTTCAGCATCTCCGTCCAGCCGTTCATAACGGGCAGCGGCGCAGTGTCCGGTCTCGCCAGACTGTCCTGCAGCCGTATGATTTCATTGCTTCTCGTCACATTATGCGCTTCCTGCTCCACCAGCTTATCGTACATGCCGGGCACGCCTTCCACGGCGACCGGACTTCCGATATAGCAGCACAGATCGCAGAAAAAATACGTGTGGCAAGCGGCGATATATTCACGCAGCTGCTGACGGTAATCTCCGTCCAATTCGCCGCGCCCGTCCGGAAGCTTCATAATCGCAAGCAGAGCCCCGCTCCGCAGCTGAATCAATTGACCGTCATGCCGCTTCACAAGCTCCAGCTCTTCAATGGCATTGCGAAGCGCATACTCCATAATCTTCTCCTCGCGCAGCGACAGCACCTTATGCCAGCGCTGCACGCTGATCAGCAGCGGGAGGAACAGCGCCGTTTCCCCGAAATCAAGATCCTCCCGCCGCAGCGCCTCGCGAATTTTCTCCCGGCTTGCGGGAACGGCCCGGTTGACCAAGTCCTGCCAGAATCGCTCCATCCGCAAGGGCTGATACGCCTCCCACAGCTTATAGTAATGAGCATAGGTGTCCACAAAGCTTAGCTTCTCCCGCTCCTGCTCCGTTTTGGCCAGCCTGCCAAGCGCCTTGCGCACCGCCGACTCCAGAAGCTCGAACCTGACCGGCTTCAGCATATAATCGCAGCTCCCCAGCTGAAGCGCCTTTTGGGCATAGGAAAAATCCGCATGACAGGTGAGGAACATCGTTTCCGTATCCGGAGAATGCTCCTTCACCCATTCCAGCAATTCGAAGCCCGTTTCCTGCGGCATTTCAATGTCGCAGATCAGCACGTCAATACGCCGGTCATCGAACAATTGCTTGGCCATCCTGACGTTGTAGGCTTCATGAATATGCGTAAAGCCCAGCTCCCCCCATTCGACGCCCGCCCGAATGCCCCGTACCGCATGCTTCTCGTCGTCAACAATCAACAGCTCTCTCATGATGTTCCCCGCCCTTCCAGTTCTATCGCAGCCGGCAGCAGGAGCTCAACCTTAGCGCCCCCCGTATCCGATCGGGAAAACGCGATTTGCGCGCTGCCGTTGTACAGCAGCTTAAGGCGCTGCCTTGCATTCCAAATGCCAATCCGTTCCCCAGCGGAATCATGAAGCTCCATCTCGCGCTGCAGGAGCACCAGCACCTCGGGACGAAATCCCCGCCCCGAATCGTTGATGCTAATGCGCAGCATTCCTTCCTGTCCCGGCTCACGCTCCGCATGAATGTCAATATGAAGGGCATGCTCGGTGTCCATTCCATGCTTAATCGCATTTTCGGCGAACGATTGGATGATGAGAGGCGGCACCTGCACATCGCTTAGCGAATCCGGAATATCAAGCTTGAACGTCAGGGTATCGGGAAACCGCAGCTCCTGTATTCGCAAATAATTGTAAGTGTGCTCGCGTTCATCCTTCAGAGATACGAACGGCGAGTCGCTGCGAAACATAAACCGGAAATACTGGACCAGGCTATGCGTCATTTCCTGAATCAGCCGGTAATCCTTCACTTGCGCCAAATTGTAGACGATGTTAAGGGAATTGAGAAAAAAATGCGGATTAATCTGCAGCTGCAAATGCTTGAGCTCAGCCTTCTGACGGTGCAGCTGCTCCTCAAGCACGTTGACGGTCAGCTGCTGAATTTGGTGAATCATCCGGTTAAAGGAATTGTTCATAACCTCAAATTCAAGCGTCGGAGCCTGCTCGTGAATGCGTACGTCCAGATTGCCGTCCTCAATCCTCCGCATGGCGCGAATGATACGGCTAACCGGCGCAAGAATCAGCTTACGCAGCATATACAAGATGATCGGCAAAATAATAAGCGCCCCGATCGTGATGCCGAGTACGATCCGGCGAAGAAACGGCAAATTTTCCAGGACGGCGCTGTTGGGGATGATCGCGGCAAGACCAAACGAGCCGCGATGCGAGCTTTCACCCACGAGAATGAATTCATTGTTCGTTCCCGTCAGCTTGTAATTGTCCCCGCTATAATCCAGCCGGACACCTCCCGCCGATAGCGCAGCCGCATCCTCCGCCAAAGCCGTATAGTTCTCGGTTACGAGAAACGCCCTCCCCTTCTCCCCCAGATCGAGCAGGCTTAGCGGAATCAGATGCTGCTTGGTGTTGCCCAGCGCGCCAATGTAAATGCCGCCGTACTTCAGCACATTCGTCAAATAATCGTTTTTGCCGATTTTATGGACGAACCATAGCTTGTCCTGAACGCCATCGGCGGATTCCATTAGTTCGCGCAGGCTTTCCTCTGCGGCAACCTGCTCCGAGTAATTGATTTCATTGCCCGTAACCGTCATTAAATCCTGATTGGCCGGAGAATACATAAAGAAAAAATCGACGCTCCGATAATTGCCCAGATCCTTGAGCATGCTTTGATACAATTGATATTTCTCAAAGTTGTAGATATCCTCGTCTCTGGATCTGGGCTGCTCCAGCACCAGCAAGCCGGTATTCTCCGCGGCCGTGTTATACAGATATTTCTCCACCTCTTCGAGGTTGCGGTCGATTTGGTTCATGTAGAGCACAATCATATTTTTATTGGACTGCGCGACCTGGTTGCGAACGACATCGATGGCATACAAATTGTTGTAAATCATAAAAGCGACAAGCGGGATAACCAGCAGCAGAAATCCGAACAGCAGCTTGAAGCGCAATGTTCTGCCTGATTGCCAATAGAATCGTTTCATCGCCCGCCTCCTTATACAGCCATTATATGCAGTAGTGTAAACGGATACAATACTAACTGTGCGCATCCGCAAAAAATGGCGCCCGGCTCGCTATTGCCAGCAGGACGCCGTTTCTCCACACCTTATTCCGCTTCGCCGGTCAATTCGTCAAGCAGCCTTGCCAAATCGGGACGAGCCGGCGGGTCCGGCAGCTTCATGGCGCGCAGCGCCTCGACCGCTATGCGCTGCACCTCATAATTCCGGTACCAGCGATGATCGGCAGGCACGATATGCCAAGGAGCGGCCTTGCTGCATTTGTCGAAAACATCCTCGTAGCAGGCGATGTACTTGTCCCACGACTTCCGCTCTTTCAGATCGGACGGATCAAACTTCCAGTTTTTATCCGGATTCTCGATCCGGCTAACCAGCTTTTCCCGCTGAAATTCCTTGGAGATATGCAGGAAAATCTTGACGATGCTTATTCCGCTGCCGATGAGCAGCTCCTCAAACTGGTTAATTTGCTTAAAGCGCCGCTCAGCCTCTTTATCGTCGATCAGACCGTGCACTCTGGTAATGAGCACATCCTCGTAATAGGAGCGGTTAAACACCCCGATTTGCCCAGGGCCGGGTACGACGCGATGCGACCTCCATAAAAAATCGTGTCCGGCCTCTTCCTCGGTCGGCGCCTTAAAGCTATGCGTCGTTATTCCTTGCGGGTGAAGCCCCGCAAAAACCTTATGAATCACGCCATCCTTGCCGCTGCAATCCATGCCCTGAAAAAGGAACAAAACAGCTCTCTGCTTGTTTGATGCAAGCTTTTCCTGCCACTGTTCAAGCTCCTCGAGCAGCTTGTCACGCTCGGCAGCCGCCTCCTGCTTGTGCTTAAACGCTCCTGTGTCCTTAGGGTCCAGATCGGCCAGACGTACTCTTTTTTTGTGCTGCTTGTCCGCTTTAGCCAAACGCTACACATCCCTTCCCGATAAGTATGGCTTATTCTAACTTCCTTATCCTGAGACTCGGCAAGCCGCTCGGCGCAGCCCGCTTATACAAGGCTTCGAAAGCGCTCGGGCGTTGTGCCGACCGTTTTCTCGAAGGCCCGATAAAACTGGCTGGGCGAAGCAAAGCCGAGCTGAAAGCTGATGTCCGTTACCGTGCTCCCTGACTCCCTCAGCCGCCGCTTGGCGTCCTCAATGCGCAGATGAAGCACATATTGGTAAGGCGTGAAGCCGAAGGCCGCTTTAAATGAACGGATAAAATGAAACCGGCTTTGCCTTGCGATCGCCGCAAGCTCCTCAATGGTCATCTGCTCCTTGTAGCAGGAATGGATATAGTCAAGGGCCAGACGCAGATAAGGATCTCTGGCCAATGCGCGAGCGAGCGGAGCCGTTGTTCCGTTCGGCTCGGCGACCAAATCCCATACATCCGTCACGATGCGCTGGCCCGCCTCCTGAAGCGCAAGCTGCTCGCCTGCCGGAAGCGCAAGCGCAGCCTGAAACCAGCCGCGAAGCATGCCCCTCACTTGTTCCGGGCTGATCCTTCTGACGGACAAGGCTTCTTCGCCGATTGGAGAGCGGCCCGCCTCAAGCGCTTCATTTTTGACGATCGCGACGAGAACGCCGGCATTCTCTTCGATATGAAAGCAATGTCTGTCGCTCGGACGAAGCAGCAGCGCTTCGCCTACAGAAAGCGTCCGCTGCTTGTCCTCATGGGTGAAATAGCACTGTCCATGGGTCGGAATCGTCACTTGGTAGCTGTCATCATGCTGATGGCTTTCGTTCTCGAACCGGCTGGCGATATGGTGGACCTCTACCTGCGGCAGCATCAATTTAAGCAGCATTGCCTACTCACCTGCGTTTCCCTTGTTTATGCCCTATGTTGCGATTGCTGCGCCAAGAGTCAGCACTTTTCACAATGGCGGCGCCGGTTGCCATGTAGTAGCATGGTAACACGGCTTTATTACACAATAGGAAGGAAGCTCCTCTATGTCAAGTCACAACGCAGCATTAACCGCCAACAAAGCGACCATGAGCATCCTGCTAGGCGTCAGCGCCGCCCATCTGCTCAATGACGCGATGCAGTCCGTCGTTCCCGCCGTATTTCCCTTGTTCCAGCAGGAGCTGGGGCTTACTTTCGCCGAAATCGGCTGGGTTGCCTTTACGCTCAACATTACGGCCTCGATTCTGCAGCCGATCATTGGAGCGTATACCGATCGCAAGCCGCTGCCCGGCTTGCTGCCGCTCGGTATGCTGTTCACCCTGCTAGGCATGCTTGGACTTGCTTTTGCCCCTACGCTCGCCTACCTGCTGCTTGCAGCTTCGGCTATCGGCATCGGCTCGTCGATCCTCCATCCCGAATCGTCGCGCGTGGCGCATATGGCTGCAGGCAAAGGCAAAGGCTTTGCGCAATCGATATTTCAGGTTGGAGGCAATACGGGGCAGGCGCTCGCTCCGCTGATGGTCGCCTACTTCATCAGTCCGCAAGGACGATACGGCTTTTTATGGTTCACCATTCTTGCCGTGATCGGCATTGTGCTCCAATACCGAATTAGCCGCTGGTACAAGGCGCGCGTCGCCAACACAGCTCCTAAGCAGCGGAATGCGGCCGCGCGCTCCGGCTCGGCTCCTGCGTTCAGCAAGCCTTTTATCGTCTATACCCTGGCTATTCTTGTACTGATGCTTTTCTCCAAATTCGTTTATTTGGCCGGTATGACCGGTTATTATTCCTTTTATTTCATGGAGAAATACGGATTGCCGCTCAAGGACGCCCAGCTCTGCCTGTTTGCCTTGCAATTCGCCGGCATGGTCGGCACGTTTCTGGGGGGCCCGCTGGCCGACCGGCTGGGCAGACAAAAAATGATCTGGTTTTCCATTCTCGGTACGGCGCCCTTTGCGCTGCTTCTGCCTTATGCGGGTCCAATCGGCGCCATTCTCCTCTGCCTTGCGATCGGCCTGATTCTAATGTCCTGCTTCTCCGTCATTATCGTCTATGCGCAGGAGCTGCTGCCGGGGCGAGTCGGTACGATCGCCGGCCTGTTCTTTGGCATTTCGTTTGGCCTTGGCGGCTTGGGCTCCGTGTTAATGGGCGCCTTGATCGATGCTCACGGCGTGGAATCCATTATCAAGCTGGCCTCCTTTTTGCCGCTGCTCGGGCTGTTCGCCTTGCTGCTGCCCAAGGATTCCGTCATCATGCGCGGATAATCCCAAGGGGCGCCTTATAGACAAAAAGAAGGACCTGCGGGGGACATGGAACGGCCCCCTGTAAGATGGGCACGATTTCAAAGCGCCTGTCTTACGGACTACCATTCACTGTTCGACCTCCCGCAGGTCCTTTCCGGCTAATGCTAGCCAAGTCCCGCTGCCGTTATTGAGGAACCTCGAAGATGACGGTAGTCCCCTCTCCGATCTTGCTCTCAATCATCAAGCCCTTGCCGTAAAGCGACAGCAGACGCTGATGAATGTTCCTCAGTCCGACGCCTTGACGCTTGCCTATTGCTTGTCCGAGCAGGCCTTGAGCGCCCAGCCTCATGCCGACCCCATCGTCGGACACCTTTATTTGCAAATACTCCCCTTCCTGCCGCACCTGAAGCGTTACGCATCCGCCCATCGTTTTCTGCGTTACGCCGTGCCTTACCGCATTCTCGACAATCGGTTGTATGCAAAGCGGCGGAATCAAGCCCTTCAGCTTCGTGTCCACATCATAGACCACCTGCAGCCGATTGCCGAAGCGCGCTTGCTCCAGCGCAACGTAAGAACGGACCAGCTCCAATTCCTTATCCAGCGTAACGACCTGCTCGCGGCTTTGGAAATCGAAGCTGCTGCGCAGATAGCTGCTTAGCTCCATTAACAGCTCCGTAGCCTTGTCCGCATCGGTCGGACAAATGGAAATGATCGTATTCAACGCGTTATACAAAAAATGGGGCTTAATCTGCGCCTGCAGAAATGCCAGCTCGGATCGAATCGCCGTTTTTACAAGCTGACGCAGCTCCAGCAGCGTCCTGACGCGGGCGCGCAGCACGCCGCCGTCGACCGGCTTGGTGAGAAAATCGTTAACGCCTGCCGTGAAGCCCGTCTCCACATCGCCTGCAAGGCTTCTGGCCGTCAGCATCAATACCGGCAGCTCGGATAGGCTATAGCGCTCGCGTATGTGCCTGCAAAGCTCAATGCCTGACATTTCGGGCATCATCCAGTCCGTAATGACCAGGTCGATGCGCCTCGCACCGCTCAGCGCCTTCAATGCTTCGGCTCCGCTGCGTACGGCGATGACGGTGTAATTCTCCATTGACAGCAAATTGATCAGCACCTGCAGATTAACCGGATCATCGTCCACCGCCAGCACCGTCAAGCTGTTCAGTCCCGCTCGGGCCTTGGGGGCGACGTTGTCGGCGCCGCGCTGCTCCGAGGGCGGCAGCGCGAGAATTTGTCTGCTCGCAGCCACCTGCTCCGCCGCTATCGCCTGTTCGCTCGCAATCGGCAGCGTGAAGTAGAAGACGGAGCCTACTCCGGGCTCTGAGCTTACTCCGATGGAGCCGCCGTTCAGCTCAATCAGCTTTTTCGTTATCGTAAGGCCGATGCCCGTCCCTGTATAGCTGCGATTGTTGTCCTCGGCGGCAACTTGGTTGAACGGCTTGAAAATATCTCCGAGTCGATCCGGAGAAATGCCAATTCCGCTGTCCCGAATGCTGATTTTGACCATGCCAGGGAGCGCTTCCGCCGTAATGCCGATCTCTCCGTTATGCGTGAATTTGACCGCATTCCCCAGCAGATTAAACAGGATTTGGCGCAAACGGTCCTCGTCCGTATCAAGCGGAGGCAGTCCAAGCGGCCATACCCGGGTGAGCCTTAGCCCCTTCTTTGAGGATAGCTGCTCGATAATCTCCAGAACGGATTGAGCCGCCGACGGCAAATCCACCACTCTTCGATTCAGCTTGAGCTCGCCGCCCCGCAGCTTGGAGAAATCGAGGATGTCGTCTATCAAGTAATTAAGTCGGCGGCCCGTCGTCACAATCATATCCAGCTGCCTGGTCTGGTCCGCATTTGTGGAGCCCGCCACGCCCTGCAGCAGCGACTCGGCGATGTTGACGATGCCGTGCAGCGGAGTGCGAAGCTCGTGCGAGGTGTTAGCCATAAATTCATCCTTGAGCCCATCCAGCGTTTTAAGCTTGCTGGACAGCTCTTCCACCTCATGAAAGGAACGTGAAAAGCGTTTGGCCAACATAAGCACCTGAACGACAACGAATATGAGCAGCTCAAAAGAGATCAGAAACGTATTCTCGAGCTGGCCCAGCACATGCATCGTACTGACAATCATATAGACGAATATGCAAATCGCAGAGCTAATGAGAAAAACCGCGTCCCGCGACCCTCTCAGCACCCCGATAATAAGCGTATACAGCAGCACGCCAAAAATGTATACGGACGCCGTCAAGGCGAGCGGAAACCACTTGGAATAATTTAAACTGGATAAAAACACAGCAAAAATAAAGGCCGCAGCCGCAATGGCGTTCGAGATGCGCCATGCGGTCGTTTTAATCGTATTCGGCACCGAAACGTGTACGTAATGAAGCAGAAAATAATAGCCTGACGTTGAAGACAGCGACTGCACCCGCATAAACAGCTCATAGCTCATATCCGGCTGCATTTTCAGCATCAGCTTCTCCCCATGCGTCAGCACGTAGATCATGACCGAAAGACAAAACAGGGAGAGAAAGAGCAGCGAGCGCTCCTCGCGCCTCATAAAATAGAGCAGAATAAAAAATACAAAGAAAATGGCAAACGCCGTCGTATTAATCATATCTCCGCTTAAAGCGTAGTTGCCTGCCCGTTTGATTTGTTGCTCGTTGCCCAGCAGAAGGGGATAAATGATTCCGCCCGATTCATAATCGAAATTGGATACTTGAACGACAATCTCGAGATGGGACCCCCCCCAGTTGAAATAGTGCTCCTCGGGCGCGTTATACGATCTCGTCTGTTCGGCCGTCGCGCCGGGCTTTCCTCCGCTCACCTCTTGTCCGTTAACCCATAACGTGTGGGCCAATCTGATGTTCGGCGCCCTGATGCCGTAAGTCCCTTTTTTATAATCGCTTGCGTCAATCTGTAATCGATATGTACCATAGCCGGTGCTCTCCGGTTTCCCGTGCTCGGCTATGTAGCTGTTCCAGCGGCCGGGCACATCGACTATCGCCCGCTGGTCCTCCGTCATCGAACGCTGCTCAAAATCGGCGGGTTCCAGCAGCTGGCTGCGATAGAACTCCCACTCCCCGACAAGCGGAATCGTTCCGTCCCGTTCGAAATCCCACTGCGTTAAATCAAGCACGCCCTGAACCGATTCGGGATTGTCGTCGTACAGCGCTTTATTCTGAATATACCCGTATATCGGAAAGGAAACGACCAGCAGAAAAAAAACCGCTATCGTCCACCATTGTCGCTTCATTGCTGCCTGCTCGTTGCGTATCTCCTTCATGCTAGCAGCCTATGGTACAAAATGGTCGTTTCCTGCTCAGGCTGTACGCCAAGCTCCGTTACGAGCACCTCGGCAAACGCTTCATAGCAGCGATGAAGCTGATCCAATTGCCCCAACGACTTGTAAGCGGACAGCAGGAGACGGCAGATTTCATCCGAGTAAGGAAATTTTTCCTTCGCCTTTAACAATCTGTGGACCGCTGATCGCTCGCGCCTATGGTCCAGCTCATAACCGGCCATGCCGATCAATAGCCGCAAATATTGATGCTGCAGCTTCAGACGCTTCGTTTCCGCCCATTCGTAATTATGATCCTCGAGATAATCGCCTATGTATAGAGATGCCGCGTGCTCGTAGCGACTCCAGTGCTGTCTGTATTGATACGGCTCCTGATCCACAATTTGCTCAAACAGCTCAATGTCGGTTACGATCCCATTCGAGCCCAGCCGGTAGCTATCCTCGGAATAGTCTATCGTTACCGCTGCATCCCACTCCTTCAGCAGCCAGCGGATGCGGGATACGGAGTGATGCAGATACGATATCGCTTTATCCTGCTCGTATTCCCTCCAGAGCGCTGTAATCAGCCGTTCCTTTGTCACCCAGGTTCCTTTGAAATGAAGAAGATACGCAAACATCTCCTGCGCCTTCTTGGTCCGAAACCTGATCTTCCCCGTATCGGACGAGTCGCTTGCAAGCAGCTCCAGTCTGCCCATGCAGCGAACCGCATGCGGCTTGACCGACTCCGCTTCCTCCGGCTGCCTGCCCTTGATCTGGCTCGCATAATGCTCATAGCGGTCGATCGTTTTGACCACGCGGGAAATGGCCACCGGCTTCAGCAAGTAATCCAGCACGTCGAGCTCAAAGGCTTCAACGGCAAAATCCGAATAAGCGGTAATATACACAATGCGAACCGATTCATCGATCTCCCGAATCCGCTTGGCCGCTTCCAGTCCATTCATCTCGGGCATCCCGATATCGAGAAACACGATGTCAACCGGGTCAACTTGCATATGGTCCAATCCCTTTTGCGCAGATGTATATTTGCCTGTAATCTCCACCCGGCCATCAGCGAGCAATAAGCGCTCCAGATGCACCAGTGCCGGCTCTTCGTCGTCAATCAGCATAACCTTCAGCATTGCTTAAGCCGTACTCCTCTCTGCCGCAGCAGCTATACAGGCTGCCTCTTATCTCTCGCTATGCCCCATATTATAGCGGAAAAGCCCTCGCATGTTCTATACTTTTAGCGCTTTTTCAACAGTCGTTTTTTCACAATCGCATGTTCAAACAAAGCCTAAGCGGGTAATAGGAAGAAGTAGGGAAAGGAGTGATAGCATGAGTCATTATATCGAGGTTGAGAAAAATATCCGCATCCATGTATGCGATATCGGGACAGGCACTCCGGTCATTTTTCTGCATGGCTGGCCGCTGAGCAGCAGAATGTTCGAAGCGCAGTTCACGCTGCTGTCGGAGCAAGGCTTCCGCTGCATCGGCATCGACCAGCGCGGCTTCGGCAAATCCCATGCGCCAGCCTTCGGCTACGATTACAACAGGCTTGCCGACGACGTTCACGCCGTCATTCGCTATTTAAAGCTGGAGCATGCGGTGCTGATCGGATTTTCCGTCGGCGGCGCGATTGCGATTCGTTACATGTCCCGCCACGGAGGCTACGGCATTCGCAAGTTAGCGCTGATCGGCGCAGCCGCTCCCTCGTTTACGAAGCGCGAGCATTTTCCTTACGGAATGACGCAGGAGGAGGCCGACGGCAAAATTGCCGCCATGCGCCGGGACCGTCCCCGGTTCCTGCAAAGCTTCGAATCGGAATTCGTAGCGGCCAAGCAAGGGGAAGGCATCAGCGCGTCCATGAGCGAGTGGCTGCATCATTTGGGACTGGAGGCTGCGGAATGGGCGACCGTTCGTACGTTTCAATCGTTGCGCGATGAGGACCTGCGGCCGGATTTGCCCAGCGTCGCTGTGCCGACCGTTATTTTTCAAGGTTTGCTTGACAAAATTTGTCCGCCGGCTTTCTCCAAAGCGCTGCTGGCCGGCATCGACGGCTCAACGCTCGTTGCCTTCGAGCATAGCGGACACGGCATTCTCTATGACGAACCCGCCCGCTTCAATAAAGAGCTGCTTGACTTTCTCCGTTAAAAAGGCGAAAAAAGCTGTCCCGCGAGCGGTTTCCTTCCGCCAGGGACAGCTTTCCATCGTCATGACTGGAGATGGGAATTCAGCGCTACCAGGCGTTGACGCCAAGCCGCTCTATCGTTTCCCTAATAAAAGCCGGCTCATCCTCCGGCGTTCGCGACGTAATCAGATTGCCGTCGACAACTACCTCGCGATCTACAAACTTGCCGCCTGCCGCTTCCACTTCTTCGGAAATGCCCGGATAGGCGGTCAAGGTACGGCCCTGCAGCAAACCGGCCGCGGCCAGTACCTGCGGTCCGTGGCAAATCGCGGAGATCGTCGCGCCGGCCTTGTCCGCTTCGCGGACGAATGCTTGCACCGCTTCGTTGTTCATCAGCTTGGACGGGGACGTTCCCCCAGGAATGATGACGGCCGCATAATCGCCTGCATGCGCGTCCTCGATCGCCAGATGCGTTTTATAAGCGACGGAGCCCTGCTTCCCCTTCAGCTCCTCGCCTGCCTTAAGGCCGATAATTTCCGTTTCATGGCCGTTTTTCACCATTTCATCGAACGGGTTTTGCATTTCGGAATCCTCGAAGTCGTTGGCCAGCAGAAAAGCTACCTTCTTCGCTTTAGTCATCTCATGCACGCTCCTTTCAAGGTTCAAGCCATAATGTACTATACCCCAAAAGGCTGTAAATGAAGCATGCTCTGAATGCCCATGATCGTCCTCCACGCGGCTATATATGCGATGCCGGAGCGCTTCCAGCCCCAACTTGGACGCTGCCGCGCGGGAACCCTTCGGGAAGCCGAAAAGCCGCGCGAAGCTGCTGCCGTTAACCAAGTCCTTTAATCAGTTAAACTGCTGCTGCACCAGCTTGCTGTACAGCGGATGGCTGTCCAGCAGCTCCGCATGCGTCCCCTCGCCGGATATTTCGCCCTTTTCCAGAACGACAATTTTATCGGCATCCCGAATGGTGGAAAGCCGGTGTGCGATAACAAGCGTCGTCCGCGCCTTCATGAGGCTTTGCAGCGCTTCCTGCACAAGATGCTCCGAGTCGCTGTCCAAATGGGCCGTCGCCTCATCGAGCAGCAATATATCAGGATCGCGCAAGATCGCCCGCGCAATCGCCAGTCGCTGCCGCTGCCCGCCGGACAGCTTAACGCCGCGCTCGCCGATTTCCGTCTCCAGCCCTTGCGGCAGCGAAGCGACAAACTCGCCCAAATTCGCTTGCCGGAGCGCTTCCTTCATCCTGCCTTCATCGGCGGACTCCAGTCCATACATAAGATTATGTCTGATCGTGCCCGCCATCATCGGACTGTCCTGCGAGACGTAGGCCATGCGTCCCCGCCATTCCTTGAGCTCCAGCATGGCAATCGGCGTATTCCCGTAACGGATAACGCCGGAAAGCGGCTCGTAGAAGCGCTCCAGCAGCGAGAACAGCGTCGTCTTGCCGGTCCCGCTTGGACCGACAAACGCCGTTACTTGCCCAGGCTCCAGACGAAGCGTCAGCTTGTGCAGCAGCATCCGCTCAGGCGAGTATCCGAAGCTGACCTGCTCGAACAAGATCGGCAGCTGTCCAGACGACGCTACGGCCGTTTTCCGGTCCTCCTCCTCTTCCGCCTTCTCGCTCAGCAGCACCGCAATCCGCTCCGATGCGCCCAACGCTTTTTGAAACTGTGTAAAAAAGGAAGCCATTTGGGTAAACGGCATAACAATTTGGAACATATACAGAATAATCGCCACCAGCGCGCCGCCGCTAAGCGAGCCCTGGGCAACCCTTACGCCGCCATAGCCGATCAGCATAACAAGGATAAGCAGCATGATGCTCATCATAAGCGGCGTAACCAGCGATACGATTTTGGCCTCCTTGAGACCAAGCTTGAACAGGCGCATAATGCGGGCATCTCCCTGACGCTGCTCGACCGGTTCGGCAAGCGAAGCCTTTACCAGCCGGATGTCAGCCAATACCCGCCCCAAATCGCCCTGAAACAGCGCCGTTTCGTCCTGCATCGCTTTCGACACCTTGAACATTCGCGAGCCGAGCGGCCACAAGATGAGGAAAGCGACCGGGACCGCCACAAGCATGAGCAGCGTCATTCTCCAGTCAATGAACAGCAGCAGCGCTACCCCGCCGATTATCGACACGATGCCGCCAAAAAAAGGAATGACCTGGCTGATCATAAAATCCTTGATCACATTCGTATCATTGGTCACCCTGCTCATCGTTTCACCCGAGCTGTTGCGATCAAAGAACGGGACCGGCAGCCGTACGACCCGCTCCCACAGGTCGCGGCGCAGCCCGCCAATCAAGTGCTGGCCGACATAAGACATCGTATACACCGACACGCCTGAGAGCGCCGTCTGAATAACAAACACAGCCCCCAAAAGGATGATTGTGCTCATCGCAAGGGCGGAAGCGGACAGCTCGTCGACCAGATTTTTGGTCATCAGCGGAATGAGCAGCGACAGCAGCGATTCCCCAAGACCCAGCGCAACGGCCAAAACAATAAGCCAAGTCGCCGGCTTGTAGCGTCTGATCAACGCAATAAATTGCCTGGTGTTCATAGCTGCCGCCGTTTGCTCTTCCCGTGTCTTCACTTGCTCCATGGGCTGCGGACGATGCCCCGGCGACTTTCGTTCCATCCCTGCTCTCTCAGCCGTTTCCATTCGGTTTCTCCCCCTTTAACACATTACAAGAGTTTAATTGCTCAAATACCTGCTCCAAAAAGCGCTCCTTTTCCGCATCGAACATTTGCGGAAACAGAATCGGGTCCCAGCTTGCAGTCGGCTCTTGCATGGCCTTCATCTGAGCGAGCTCCCCTTCATTAAGCTTCTCCAGCGCAGGGCCGACCACTTCGTTCAGCAAGGCTAGCAGCTCTTGCCCCGCCTGCTGCGCTTCCTCATCCTGCGGCGCTTTCCCCTGCCTGAACAGCTCGTGCAAGCGAACTAGCAGCGCTGTCATGCGCCTTTCAAGCTCAAGCTTGACCTCAGGCTCCACTAGCTCCATAAACACGGCCTGAACGAATGAGCTCGGCATATGCTCGGCCATCCATTCCTTCTGACGCTGCTCGTTCTGCAACGAGCCGATCAGCAGCAAAAGAAGGTCGGTATCCACCTCGCCCGCCCCTTCCACTATGCAGCGGATGCGTTCAATCGTATGCAGCACATGATCAAGCTGCTTCCTTTTCTGTTCGAGCAGCTCAACCTGCAAGGACAGCGACTTCGCGAAATCCGGCTCGGGCCGGTTGAGGAAGGTTAAAATATCCTCCAGCGAAAAATCCATAAACTTGAACGTTACGATCTTTTGAAGCTGAATCAAATCTTTATCCGTGTAAAAGCGATGTCCGTATTCGTTGCGGCTGGAAGGCTTCAGCAGCCCCTTGCGATCGTAGAATCGCAGCGTCCGCCCGGTTACGCCCGTCAGCTTCGCGAATTCGCCAATCGTAAATTGACGTTCCTTTTCCGTCTGTTGGCGTTTCGTTTTATCTGTGTGTGTCATGCCGGCTCCTCTCCCCTCTGCCATCAAGTATAGTCCTTGACGTTACGTCAAGAGCAAGCGCAAGTTTCATTCCTCCGTCCGATCGGCCAAGCGTAAACGGCTGTCGCCGTCCTCTGGCGGCATCAGCTTGCGTATTCGCCATAGACATGCCTTAGTACCCACTTGTCAACCAAATTTCCATCGATTCATACACGCAAAAGGAATCACTAATACAAGTCTTAGGAACCATTTTCACAATTATAAAATAAGACTAAAAAACCAATCGCGCAATCGCCCGATTTCCCCATCCCTTCTTCTATTATTTCCAATGTAATCTTGTTTCCATAGCTTTCTTCGACTAAACGCACCCTATTATCTATTAAATAGTGTTATTGACATCTATACCTAATCGACGTATGCTAGGTATATCGCGTTTTACAAAAATATCCTTTACATTATTTTGCACATTCACTCTGGAAACCCCAGTACATAGCAAGCGAATAGGGCTATAGGATGAAGTAGAACTAAAGAACTATTCTCCTATCTTCTACGATTAAAGTAACAAAGCAAGCCGCAGGGACGATAGAAAGGGGCGTTTGGGAGCAGACAATGGCGCTGCGAACGAGCGGAATGTTATCCCTTTGCCAATCGACTCCATCGCAGCTTCGACTTGCGCTTGTATGGGATATCCGACATCCATTCTACGGAGGTTATGACTCATGAAAATGAAGAAATCGGTATTTATCGGCTCGCTGCTCACCTGCAGCCTCGTATTCGGCGCCATTGGAGCGGGAGCCTCCACCGGCATACAAAAAATACAAGCCGCTTTAAACTATAACATCACGTTCAAGGTGGACGGCAAGGCTTGGACGCCTACCGACAGCTCAGGAAAGACGCTTGCTCCGATTGTATACAACGGCACAACGTATTTGCCGCTGCGCGCAGCAGCAAATGCGCTGGGCGCTACGCTCGAATTTAACAGCGGCACGCAGCAGGTTACTCTCGACAGCGGCGCATCGGGCATCCCTTACAACGACATCGCAGCCTCTCCGACTCCTGCGCCCACGACTAAGCCGGACGCCGTTGTAGAAACCGCTGCATCAGCTGGTAAAATCATCAAGCTTGAGGGCACAACGTCCGCCATGACCGAGAAAATGCAAGCGCAGGCCGCCATTTTATTGAAAGCTTTTGCCGCGGATCTTAAAGCGGGCAAGCCAACTAAAGTTCACGCCTATATGGATGCGTACATGTCGGACAAACGGGAAAACTCGCCGATCAGCCAGGGCAGAAGCTACTTCAAGGACAGCTACACCGCCCATCTGAATGATGTCCTTGCCAGCAACAGCGCCGGAACCATTACGTCCTATGTCAAATCGATTGAAACGGTCAAGGCTAGCCAGATTGAGACGGATTACATATCCGGGAAATCCGAAACGAGCCAGTCCTACAAATACAGATTCCAACCGGAAGGCTGGGATTCATTCAGCTCCATCTACGTTTCCTTTACCTTCTCTGCTGACAAGAATGGAAGCAGCACTTATATTCTTGCTGGAATCGACTTCTAGATCGCTGAACATGATAGAAAAAAAAGAAACCGCGCAGCAGCCTGTATATGGCATGATGCACGGTTTCTTTTTTTCAAGATAAGCTCTGCTTGCACGATTGCGCCTGTACGCTATGGCAGCACAACCGCTTCCCCTTCCGCCACCCCTTCAACGATTTCCGTTTTATCCGGCGTTTCCATGCCCAGCTTCACTTCCTTGCGCTCCAGTTGGCCCGCCCCCTTGTCCACCATCACATAAGCAGCTCCCTGCTCGCGCATGATGGCTATGGACGGCAGCACGATGACATTTTCCTTGCGGCTGATTTCCACTGTCCCGTTCAGCGACAAGCCCGCTATCAAATATTCGCTCGGCTCCAGAGCGATGACGACCTCGAATTGCGCAGCCTGCTCAATGCTGTTCTGGTCTGTGCCGCCCTTTGCGAATTTGGATACGCGCAGCACCTTGCCGGTAAGCTTGACATCCTTCATAGCCGCCATGCCAACCTCTACGTTCATGTCCGGCTTTATGCGGAACACATCCTGCTCGCCAACAAGCGCAATAAATTGCAGCTTGTTCAGATCGACAATTTTGCCTATGTACTGATTGTCGCCAACAGCCTGCGGCTGCTTGCCCGCTTGCTCGAACAGAAAAATGCCGGCGGCAGGGGCGCGGTATTGCGCTTTGCCTAACATCTGCCGCTTCTGCTCCAATGCTTTAAGCTGAATCGTTTCCGTCACTTCGCCGAGCTCGCGATTCAGCCGAGCCGTCTCACGCATAACCAGCGCTTGCCTGCGCTCCTCCTCCGTCAGCGCAAGCGCGCCAGACTCGGTCTGGCTGGCGGCGTAGGCTTGCAGCTCCGCCTCCAGCTTCGCTTTCCGCAGCGTTGCCTCCTCCTGCACGATCTGATTGTTAAGCTCCGTCTGATCAAGCTGAAACAGCACATCCCCCTGCTTGATCTGCTGCCCGTCCTGCACGCTCCACTTTGCTACGGTTGCGCTGAACGGCGCATATACGGCCGTCTCCTGCTCATATAACGATTTGCCTTTTACTTGAATCGTGCTAACTAGCGTATCCCGCGTCGCCTGAAACGTAATTTGCTGCACAGGCTCGCCTATCGATGCCGGTCTTGCCGGCTGCGATATCGTATACAACACCGCGCTTATGCCGATAAGGACGAGACCGGCAATGATCCATTTTATTTTTTTCTTCACTTGCGGACGTGCCCCCTGTTCATGACTTAGTTCCTAATCACGTTTGATAGCCGTTAACGCATCGGTGCGCGAGGCGCTAATAGCCGGATAGATGCCCGATATAATGCCTGTCATAATCGCAAAAGCGATCCCGATCAGAATGCCGTTGAAGGGAATAAAGATGGAAAAGCTCCCTTCATCCACATTCATTCGAATGATGGCCGCGTTTATGCCCCATACGATCCAATACGAGAAGAGTACGCCGAGCAGACCGCCGAGCAAACCCAGAAGCGCTGCCTCCACGATAAACATATTGCGGATTTGAGCCAGGTTGGCTCCCAGAACTTTCATGATCCCAATCTGCCTGCGCCGCTGGTAGGTGGACATGGTCATGGCCACTACGATTGAAATGGAGGCGATAATAAGAATAAACACGCCCGCTCCCATCGCAATCGTCTTAAAAACGGCGAACTGCTCAGCCAATCGTTCTTTCTGCTCCAGATTGGACTGAGTGCTCAGGGAAAGTCGCTTGATCATCTCCTCAACCTTTTCCACATTCAGCTCATTGTCGACCTTGACCACAACCGTCTCGTAGCGCTCCGCACTTTGGTCCGGATTGCCCGGAACCCCACGGATGCCGCCGGCGCGCATCTCTTCGAGCAACAGCTTCGTCGACTCTAGCGACATGTATATCTTCTTGTCTCCTACAGCGGCGGATTCGGTTACGCCATCCGGTTTTTTCAGCACGCCGACAACCCGAAACGCGCTGCTCGTAAACCGCTTGCCCGTTTCATCGCTCATTCTGAATTGAACCTGCTGCTGATACATCGTCGTAGGAGCTTTCATGGCAAGCTCATATTGGCGCTGAGCCTCGTCAGGATTGCTGTTCATATGCGCGTAGAGCTCCTCGCGCTTCTGCTCGTCCATCAGACCGAGCGTTGCGCCATAAGACAGAACGATGGAATGTGTAAAATCCAGCGGAGCGCCCTGCTGAAACTTATGCTCGAACAGCTCCAGCGTATCCAGATCCGTGCTGATTATGTTGGCGTATCCTTGCTTGCCGTCGGCAAGCACCATCTCCATGTAAGAATTCAGCGGCTGCATCGGCGCTGCGGCGTGGACATGCTCAAGCTGACGTATGATGTCTACCTTCTGCTTCGTCAGCAAACCTTTGTTTTGAAGCTCTTCGCTTAGCAGTCCGTCGCTGCCGGGCCTTCTCGCGGCGCCGTCGTCGGGACGAACCGTTATTTCATCCATTTTAAAAAAGCTGGTCAGCTCGTTTTGCACGATCTGCTGGGTGGACTCTCCAAGACTGATCGCCAGCACAATGGCGGCGCAGCCTATCGACAAGCCTGCGGCGCACAGCAGCGTAACGACCTTGCGGCGCATAATTTGATCCCAGGACAGTCGCGCTATATCGCTTGCTCTCAATGTACAGCCTCCCTCATCGGCTGCATGCGGCTTTCCGGCATGTCCGGCTGCTCCGGCTGCAAAGCGGCCTCGACCAGGCATCCGTCGCGCAGCGTAATGATCCGCTGTGTCTGCTCCGCAACCTCATGCTCGTGCGTGACAATGACAAAAGTGGTCTGCATCGTGTCATTTAAGCTTTTTAGAATAAGAATGATTTCTTCCTCGGTTTTCGTATCCAGATTGCCTGTCGGCTCATCGGCAAAAATAACCGACGGCTCGGTAATGAGCGAACGGGCAATGCTGACGCGCTGCTGCTGCCCGCCCGACAGCTGTGAAGGAAACATCGCTCCCTTATCCGGAATGCCTACCTGCTCCAGCAATTGCATCGCTTTTTGCTTTCTGACCGACGGTTTAACCGACTGGAATACGAGCGGCAGCTCGATATTCTCGCGCACCGTCAAGTTCGGAATCAGCTCATACGATTGGAAAATAAAGCCGATGTGCCGCCTTCTAAACTCAGCAAGCTTATTCTCGCTCATCACCGCAATATTGTGATCGGCTATGTATATGTCCCCTTCGGTCGGCTTCATCAGCCCTGCCATCAGATTAAGCAGCGTGGACTTGCCCGACCCCGAGCTTCCAAGCAAGGCGACCATTTCGCCCTTGCCGATCTGAAAGCTGACATTTTGCAGCACCGGCGTCGTTTCAGCGCCGTTTCGGAATACATGAGACAAGCGCTCCACTTTCAGCAACCCCTTCACCCCTTTATTCATTTCTGTCTAACGCCCTGCTTGTCACTCCAAGTTACAGAATAAGGAAGGCGCACTTCATTATACGTAAACGCGTTGCCATAAATCGTTACAAATTGGTGAAAATTGTCCTGCCGACGCGAAAGATGAACGTCTTCCTCAGCTATCGGAATGTGCGGAGCCTTGGCAGCAACTTCACCTTCCTCTCCGCACATGCCAAAAAGGACCTCGTCTGCCACGTCAACGTGGAGAGGAGGTCCTTGCCTGTGCATGGTCGGCTGCCGCTGTTAGAGATTAGCCGATCGCGTGGAAATGATACACCTTGCTGGCAAAGTCGCCATGGAATTGCGGCGTAGCAAGGCCGGCATACATTAATTCATCGCCGCCATAGACCGACTCCGTTCCTTGGAGCTTGTAATCGCGCTTGGCGTCAAGCCCCTTCAAGCGGAAGCGATTGAGCTTCGCATTCGGCTCCTGCAGCACCGATACAAACACGACGAACGCTTCGCTTTGATCCTTGGAGACGAACATCCATGCCGTTTCATTGCCTTCAAAAGGACTCAGAAGCCGGTAGAAATCGCCGAACTGAACCAGATGGCGAACTTCCTTATAAAGAGCGACCTGCTCCTTCATCGTCTCTTTTTCTTCCTCGCTGATTTTAGTCAAATCAAGCTCGTAGCCGAAATTGCCCGAAAGCGCCACATTGCCGCGCGTTTCAAGCGATGGGCTGCGACCCACCTGATGGTTTGGCACCTCGGATACGTGAGCGCCCATCGAGCTGATCGGATACACGAGGCTCGTTCCGTATTGAATTTTCAAGCGAGAGACGGCGTCCGTATTGTCGCTCGTCCATGTCTGCGGCATGTAAAACAGCATGCCTGGATCGAAGCGCCCGCCGCCGCCGGAGCAGCTTTCGAACAGAATATGCGGGAACGCCGATGTAATGCGTTCAAGCACATGGTATAGGCCAAGCATGTAACGATGCGCCGTCTCGCGCTGACGCTCCGCAGGCAGCAAGGCGGAACCGATTTCGGTCATATTGCGGTTCATGTCCCACTTCACGTACGTAATCGGAGCGCTTGCCAGAATACCCGATACAACCTTCACGATATATTCCTGAACGTCTTCGCGCGATACGTCCAGAATAAGCTGGTTGCGCGATTCCGTGCGGGAGCGGTTTTCAACGTGCAGGCACCAATCCGGATGAGCGCGATAAAGCTCGCTGTCCGGCGAGATCATTTCCGGCTCGAACCATAGTCCAAATTCCATGTCCATCGCCTTCACGCGGCTGACCAGATCCTCCAGACCGTTTGGCAGCTTTTTGCTGTGGACGAACCAATCCCCGAGCGAGGAATTGTCGCTGTCCCGCTTGCCGAACCAGCCGTCGTCGAGCACGAACAGCTCGATGCCAAGCTCTTTGCCGGAACGGGCAATGCCTTCGATTTTTTCCGCATTAAAGTCAAAATAAGTGCCTTCCCAGTTGTTGACAAGAATCGGACGGGTTTTGTCGCGGAAAGCGCCCCGCGTCAAACGCGTACGATACAGGTCGTGGAAGCTGCGGGACATCCCGCCAAGGCCGTGCTCCGAGTGGACGAGCACCGCTTCCGGAGTCTGGAACTGCTCGCCCGGCTCAAGTCTCCAGTTGAAGTCGAACGGATTAATGCCGATGAACAGACGGGCCGTGTGGAATTGGTCAACCTCTACGCCTGCCGTGAAGCTGCCGCTGTAAACAAGGTTAACGCCATACACATCGCCATGGTCCTCCGTTGCGCCGTCGGACAGCAGGGCAATAAACGGATTCTGCATATGGCTGCTGGAGCCTCTGCGGCTTTCTACTGATTGCATGCCCGGAACAAGCTTGCGCTTATGCACATAACGCTCGCGAGCCCAAGCTCCGGATAGCTGCAGCATGTCAAACTCGTCGTTCGGGAGATCCAGACTCATGCTAAGCGCGCTTTTCAGCTCAAGAACGCCGCTTCCTTCGTTGACGAAGCGCACCGAACGCGTAATCGCGTTGTGCTGCTCAAATGCCGTATATGAGAGCACCGCCGTCAAGCCCGTAAGCTCATCCTTTAGCGTAAGCTCAAGCGTCTGAGCTTCGTCCTCGCTTTCCGTGTAGGTAGCCGGCAGACCTGGCAGACCTGGCTTGCCTTGTACGATACGATGACCTGCGTAGCGGAAATCCGAGATCGTCGAACCGTTCGGCAGCTGTGCGTGGAAAGCCGGATAACGCGAATCCCCCCTGCCGTAGCCCGGATATTCCTGCGGCAGCGCGTCCAGCGTAAGCTTGTAATCCGAGCTCGCGTCGCTTGGGCTGAAGGAAGCCCGCGGCTTTAATTCGAGCAAACGATTCAGCTGTGTGCCGCGAATTTTTTTGCCCCAATACAGATGAGCAACATAGCCTTTTTCAAGCACATGAATGACATAGCTCGTATCCTTCGCCTGCAAATGGAACAACGAACGTTCTTGATCAAATAGAATAGTCATGCTCACTACCTCCAAAAAATGAAATTAGAATGGGGTGATGCTCTTTAGTGCTGTTCTTCCTTTATGCCGCCTAGCTGACATCGCCGCCGCAGCTCCCCCGAACGATCAGCGTCGTATTCAGCGTCAGATGTACGGCCGCCTCGCGTCCGTCCATTCTCTCAAGCAGCATTTGCACCGCCGATCTGCCCATATGCTGCGTGTGCACGCGCACCGTCGACAAAGGGGGATTCAAATACGCGGACACTTCAATGTCGTCAAAGCCGACAATCGCCATGTCCTCGGGCACGCTGACGCCATGCTCATGCAGCGCGCGCAACGCGCCAATCGCAATCGGATCGCTGCCGACGAAGCAGGCGGTGGGGCGGTCCTTCTCCGCAAGCAACTGGTTCATTGCCGCGTAGCCGGTATTCGGCGACCATTCAGCCAGCTTCACGAATCGTTCCTCGAATAAGCCAAGCTCGCTCATCGCGCGCTCGAAGAAAACGGAGCGCGACTCCCGTCCAACCTCATCCTCTTGCTGCTGGTCGAGCCGATGGATGTAGTCATTGCCGCCGATATAACCGATTCGTTGATGCCCAAGTCCAGTCAAATGAGATACGACCGCTCTTGTCGCCTGCTCAAAATGAAGCTTGACCGTATCAAATTCGGGCAGCTCAATCGAATGATTGACGAATACGATCCGGTCCGGCCGGTTATAGAGCTCAAGCACATCGTCCGCATGAATCGTTCCGACCACGATCAGCCCATCCAGCGCATCGAGCGACTGCCATTCCTTAGGCATGC
The DNA here is from genome assembly GCF_005222705.1 of Paenibacillus sp. SY21-1. Lineage (GTDB taxonomy): Bacteria > Bacillota > Bacilli > Paenibacillales > Paenibacillaceae > Pristimantibacillus. The sequence continues at coordinate 67,483 of NZ_STGF01000010.1, forward strand.
TGCCTCTGAACACCTTCACAATGGAAATGCCCAGCTCCTCGCAGCGCCCCTCGATACCGTTGCGTATGGCGGAGAAATACGGGTCCTGATGCTCTTCCTCCATCGACGTCCACATCAGCAGTCCGAATTGGCTTCGCGACATCTCACCTTCGCGCTTCATTCGTCTCAGCCTGGACAACTTATATTGCAAACGTTCGGCAATACTAAAAATACGATCGCGCGTTTCGACGCTGACAGAAAGCGATGTGTCATTGTTGAGCACACGCGATACAGTTGCCGGGGATACCCCCGCCTCCTGCGCAATATCTTTTATCGTTGCCATAGCCACTCCGTAATTTAGTTAATTTTTTTACTAAACAAGTTGATTGTAGCAAAATTAAGTTCTATACGCAAGCCGCAATGAGCAGATGCAACTCTTTACTTGCCGCTTTCGTCTGTTTAAGCAAGGATGATGCACAACAATCTCCTATTTAATGAAGGACAAAATGAAAACAAGGTGATGATCTCGATGAAAAAAATGGTTATTTTTCTTTCCCTGCTGCTGCTCTCAGCTTGCGGGAATACAGCATCCAACGAGGTTGAGCCACAAGAAGCTGCGAGCCCGACTGCTACCGCTCAACCGACAGCCGGCACCTCTTCTCCCGCGCCAACCGATGGCAACGACAGCTCGCATATCGGAGCGCACCATGAGAAGGCGGAATCCGAGGCCGCTGCGGCTGCTGCCGTTATGCGAGCGCTGAAAGAAAAAGATATGAGTACGCTCGCCCATTTCGTCCATCCGGACAAAGGGGTGCTGTTCTCCCCTTATGTCCATATCGACAAAGTGACGGCGCAGGTATTCCCTGCCGACAAGCTGCCTTCGCTTACTGACCCCACCGTGTACAACTGGGGCTCCTTTGACGGCTCGGGCGAACCGATCAAGCTGACGTTCGCGGAGTATTACGATAAGTTTGTTTATAGCCAGGATTTTTTGGAAGCCGAGTCTGTGGGCGTTAATGAAATAAAAGGCAAAGGGAACAGCATTCCGAACATTGCCGAGAGGTTTCCAGGAAGCTTTATCATGGATTATTATTTCAGCGGCTTTGATGAGCAATACGCGGGGATGGACTGGGAAAGCCTGATTCTTGTGTTGGAGGAGAAGGATGGAGCGTGGTACGTAAGCGCAATCGTCCATTCAGGCTGGACGATCTAGATAAACGCACAGGCTGTCTCCGGTAACATGGAGACAGCCTGCTTTAGAAATCTTTTTTTTTGAATACCAGGATGCCTGCAATAAATAAAATGAGCGTATATAGCGCAGTGTATACAAGAAACGAATTGGACGGAACCTCTCCGCTCGAGAACAAGCTTGGCAGCCAGTTCGTATACATAAACTCGGACAGGTCGGATATTTGCAGAAGCTCGTGCAGCATGCGCTGCTGCAGCGCGTCCGCAGGCATAATTAAACGAATGAGTCCCGTTATCGTATCAAGCGTCGCCGTATTGTCCATCCCGATTCTCGCGGCTCGTCCTGCTGCCGTCATTCGCGAAATTGTGCTGCCAAGCCAGCCCATGCCGAACAGCATCGTCATCCCGATTCCGTTGCCAAGCGGACCAAGCCAACAAGAACCAAGCATCGTTAGCGAGACGAGCAGCGGCACAACCGAGGCAAACAACAGAAAAGAAGGGAGCAAAGCCGTCCATTCGAACAATATCCCCGTCTCAAACCAGCAAATGCCTATAATGCTTACAAATAAAATAAGCGCATAAAGAAACACATAGCTTACAAATCCCAGCCATCTGCCAATGTACCACTGCCAGCGATGCAAGGGCCGGGCAATTACCGATTGCAGCACCCCGTGCTCCGCTTCGCCGGTAACGGCCGATACCGAGCTGAAAATCGACAAAAAGGCCAGCGCAAAAGCTCCAAAGAAAAAGCCTACCGTCAAAATAATCGAAGCTTGCGCGAAATTCTCCATCAAGGGGATCACCGTGCTGACAGACAGCACCGTATCCTTCTCGCTGGAGACGGCGCTTGCTACCAGCCAATATGTAACCCAGAACAATACCGTCATGATGGCCGTCATCAGCGTGACCCGCTTGCGAATCAATTCCTTCCAGGTTAATTCCCATACCGCCTTCATCGCCGCTCCCCCCTATGCTCCAAGCCGGAGACGGCGTTCAAAAACCAGTCGTCAAGCTTCGGTTTGATTTTTCCTACTTCATACAAGGTTAAGCCAAGCTCGATCAAAAGGTAATTGACGAGACCGATTTGCTCCTCCTCTGCAAGCTCCATGTGCAAAATCGCCGCGCCGTCCTCTCCCGGCAGCTGTGTCGTTTGCACAGCAACGCCTGTCATGTCGGCAATTCGTTCAGCCGCCAGCGGGGAGTAGCCGCCAACGCGAATTCGCCACACGGCTCCTCCGCCTAATACGCTGGCTACTCTTCCCTCCGACAGCATTTCACCGTTGTTGATCAGGGCAACCTTATCACACAGCAGCTCCACATCTTCGAGCAGATGAGAATTGAGAAAAATTGTTTTCCCCTGCCCTTTCAGCCGCAGGAGCAGCTCCCGCACCTCATGCCTGCCGACCGGATCGAGCGCCGATGCCGGCTCATCCAGAAAGACGATAGCAGGATCGCCTAACAAGGCGCAGGCCAGACCAAGCCGCTGCTGCATGCCCTTGGAATAGCCCTTCAAGCGGTCCTTGCCGCGGCTGCCAATGCCTACATCGTCGAGCAGTCGATGAATGCGCTGCTTTGCTGTCACGCGATCCAGTCCGCACAGCTTCGCATGAAACGACAGCACCTCTTCCCCTGTCAGCCAAGCGGGATAACGAAACAGCTCAGGCAAATATCCCATTAAGCTACGCGCTTGCAGCGAGCCAGTGGGATGTCCGAACAGTTGAGCGGTGCCGGAGGTTGGCCGAATGAGACCTGTCAGCATTTTGACGATCGTGCTTTTGCCAGCGCCGTTGGGACCAAGGAAGCCAAAGGCTTCCCCGTCCTGTATGGTCAGCGTAATATTGCGGCAGCCGCGTCCGTCGCCGTAATCCTTGGCCAACCGATTCGTCGTTACGGCTTCCTGGCGGATCATTCTTGCACCAGCTCGGCCAGCAGCTTCTGAACTTCCGACAGCTCCTTGAAGCCGCGGAAGCCCGCTTGCGCGATCATATCGCCTTGCAGCCATATGGCGCTTACGTATTCATTGTGCGAATATTGCTCGATATACACCGTTTTATCGCCAATCGTAATTTCGGACTGCGCATTGTCTACCACAAGCGGGAGAGGGACCCGCCCATTCTTCAAATCAACGGACTGCTGAAAGGATTGACGCAAATAATCCGGCAGCAGCGGGAAGTTCATAATCGCCTCGTATGCCTCCTCCACCTCGAGCGTGGGATCTACTTCTATGGACGGGCTCCCCAGGTAGCTCACCGAGAGATGCTGATTGTCCGTCTCCTCCGAAGTGAAGTATTGCACTGCGGTTCCGCTTCCTGTCACCAGCGCGATTTTTTTGCCGTCCACCGATTGCGGCAGCAGCTTCGCGGCACCCAGCTTTTTCATTGCCGCGTTGATTTCGTCCACATTCAGCCGTAGAGTAATGATGCTGCCCGGCTGTTTGTTCGTACGAATATTATATTCGCCTGCAGCCGACAGATCAGGCAGCTTAAAGCCCAGATTGGCTTCCGCCTGCTCCAGTGTCCATTCGTCATATTCACCCACTTGTTCATGTTCGAACTCGCCGAACCTGTTCACGCTCTCGCGTGAATCGGAATAGCCGCCAAGACTTTGCCAAACGGCCTGCAGATCGTCCTCTTGCACGACAACAATCTCATTGTTCATTTGAAATTTATTCAGCCATGCGGCAAGCGCTTCGTTCGCCGACGGCGTTGCGACTACAATCGCAACCAACGATGCGGCGCATACGGCGATGGCCTTGCCTGTATGCCTCCGCAGCCAGCGGAGCGAGCGGCTTTGCGGCTTTGCAGACAGCTGCGGCGCGTCGTCTCCCTTTGTATGCATTCTGCCTAGCGGTACGACATTGGCCTGTCTGTCTACACCATGAACCGCTATTGCAGGCTTCAGTTGCTCTTGCGGCTGCTCGGCTTGCAGCGCATCGGGCTCCAGGCTTGACTGCGCATCGGCCCATTGGGCCCACAACGGCGATGCTTGCTCCTGAGCGAGCCTGCCCGACAATTTGGCCCACGCTTCTTGGGTTTGGATTTGTTCCTCTCTTGTCACCGATGGTTTCACTGACATCGTATCGTCCTCCTCTTGCTTAACCTTCATGACGCATCGCTCCTTCCGCTTGCAGCGCGCGGCGCTTCAGCCGTTCACCCGCCCGCTTCAGCATCGTGCCTACCTGCGGCTGCCTGACCTGAAGCTGCTTGGCGATTTCCTCATAGCTGTAGCCCTCATATCGAAGCGTAAGCAATTGCCGATCCCGCTCCGACAACCCCTCAAGCCAGGCGCGAACCTGCTCTTGCTCATCCCGAGCGAGCGCTTCCTGCTCGCCTGAAGAGGCGCTAAGCGGCTGAGCCAGCAAATGCTGCTCCTGCCTCTGGGCTAATGCGCGTTCTCTTGCCTTTTTTTCCATATAGTCATAGGCCAGCCTGGTCAAAACGCGATGGAGCCATGCCCCAACCGATCCCGGCTGATCCGGCGGATTGCGGTACAATCTTAAAAACGCCTCCTGAGCCAAATCCTCCGCTGCGGCTTCGTCTCTGACGAGTGCAGCCAGCTTCCGTCTGACGGACGGATAATGCTGCTCAAATACGTTACGAAACAAATCCGGCGCCGAATGTTCCACTCCCATCCCCCTCCTTCGTGAGCTGCTTGTATTTGCTCGAGCTATACATAAGACGAAGCCAACGACGGCTTTGTAGCATTCAAATAAAAAAACGCCAGGATCAATGATCCTGACGCCTATTCGCCTCATGCAGCGCAGCCGTTATGGCTCGAGCTTGGCCTGATTTTCCATATACAGCTGAACGAAACGAGGAGCCGGCACCGGCGGGCTAAAAATATATCCCTGTACCGCATCGCATTGATGCTTGCGAATAATATCAAGCTGCTCTTCTGTCTCGACGCCCTCTGTCACGACGCGCAAGCTCAGATGATGCGCAATAAAAACGACGGATTTAAAAATCATTTGCTTCTTATAATCGCCTACGATGTCATTAATGAACGTTTTATCCAGTTTAAGCGTATCAATGGGAATATTCTGCAAATAGCTCAGCGACGAATAACCGGTTCCGAAATCGTCCAACGACAGCTTCACGCCCATTTGCTGAAGCTCATGCAGCGTTCTGAGCGTGTGCTCCTGATTTCCCATAAAAATCGATTCCGTTATTTCCAGCTCGATCTGCTCCGGCTTTATGCCCGCATTGGCAATAATACGCTCAATCGTATGCACAATCTGCTTTTGCTGAAATTGGAGCATGGACATGTTGACGCTAACGGTAAGTCCGGTCAGTCCCATACGCTCCCATTCCTTGATCTGCTGGCACGCCGTATACAGCACCCATTCTCCCAGCGCGATGATAAAGCCCGTTCGCTCTGCGATCGGTATAAATTCCAGCGGCGATACCATGCCAAACTCCGGATGCTTCCAGCGCAGCAGCGCCTCAGCCCCATTGATAGCGCCGTTCTGCACATCGATTTTGGGTTGATAATACAGCATAAACTCGCCTTGCTCCAGCCCCTGCAGCATGCCGCTTTCTAGCTGATGCTCCTTTTTCGGAACATTGTTCATCTCCGGAACGTACAGCTTGCACGTATTGCGCTCCTTCTTGGCGACATACATCGCCGTATCCGCTTCCTTGAGCAGCTGCTCGCTTATGCCTTCATACAGCTTATGCTGAATGCTGATGCCAATACTTGCCGTTATGTAATAAATTCGATCCGGCTGCCGAACGGGCTCTGCGATAACCGCCAGCAGCTTCTCCGCCAGCTCCTCGACGGAGGACAGCTCCTTGACGTCTTCGATCAGCAGAATAAACTCGTCGCTCGAAAAACGGAACAAGCGGCACTGATCGCCCATCGCAGCCACAATCCGATCGGTCATTTGCTTAAGCAAATGATCTCCCGTTACGTAGTTCTGTGAATCGTTGATCAGCTTGAAGCGGTCCAGATCAATGTAGAGCATGGCCGTGTTCTCGTCCCGGAGAGACTCCCGCAAGCTGCGGGCATCCCAATGGAGATGGTACGCGTAGCGGTTAGGCAGGCCGGTCAAAAGGTCGTGCGTCGCTTGATATTCGATTAGCTGCTCCGCTTCATTGCGCTGATCGATCATGTGATTGAAATGCTTGGCCAAATAGCCGAATTCATCATTCGTGCGGATATCAAGCTTTTTGTTGTCCAGCCCCATCGCCACATTGGACGTCGCCTGAACGACCTTCTGAATATTGTTCAAAATAATCTTTCTGACGAGCGCTCCCATTGCCAGCGTCAGCAGCACCAGCGCGAGCAGCATGATCATAATGGATTCCTTCAGGCTCGTATAAAAGGACTCCAGCATATTCATTTTTGGAATGACCATTTCCATATACCATGTATTATTTTTGACTGGGACCGGATAGATCATCCGCATGACGGTATCCGAGCCGGCCGCGTCCTGTGTGTATAACAAGCCTGGCGCAATCGCCTTGAGCTTCTCAAAGCTGTTCTCCCCTGCCCAATTCTGGTAAGGCTGCATAAGGAGAGAAGAAGCGCTGCCGTTAGCTGCATAGATTTGACCGGCTGTCACGATGGACACATATCCGCCGAGCGGCTTAAATTCTTCCAATTGCTTCTGAATCTCCTCAAGCGAGACATCCGCTCCGACGATGCCCAAGTAATTGCCTTGCCCATCCAGCAGCGGAAGGACCAGCGACATCATGAGGGTATTCTGCCCGTCTATGTTGTACATGTAGGGCTCGATCAGCGAAAAGGACTTGGTCTGCTTAGGGATTTGATAGTAGCTCCCTTTCACCGGATCTTCGTAATACTCGGAGGGATGGAGCTGGATCTCTCCGTCTTTCTTCACCGCATAAGGAATAAATCGTCCCGAGCTGTCATCATATATTGCTTTGCTCCGGTTAAGCGCGTCTTCGCCGTCGAAGGCGTCGGGCTCCCATAGCGTATACAGACCCAGAATCTGCGGAAGCTCCTCCAGCTTGCTTCTGAGCAGCTGCACCACATATTCACGATTTTGCGTTTTATTCTGCCGCATTTGCATCATGGACAGCTGAAGCGTGTCCAGCACGGCGAGCGTCTGGTCCGTATAGTGGCCGAGACGCTGCGTCCCGGCCATCATTTGCGTTTCTGCCACCAACTCGCTCTCGCGCAAATTCAACTTATATACTTTCACTAAATGAGCCGATACGAGACTTCCAAACGAAAGAATAATGAGAATGCCCAAGGACAGCATTAACTTCTGAGCTATACTCAACCTTAACCTGCTCATTCTCACGATCAGCCCCTTGTTGTCGACACGATATGGATAAAAGCCGCTTTCATTGCTATGTCATCTACTATATTTGCGCTTGTACCGTACAAGGGGCATGATCCGCAGGTGTGTACCATTACGAAAATCGAACTCCCAAAGTCGATTCTTGTCAAAAAGAATCAGCAAGCCGATACGCCAAAATATGCTATGTCCCTAGTATACTTGACACAACTCTCTTAGCACAATGCTCAAATAGGTATCTCACCCTATATTAATCGACAAATTCCTACAAAAAACTAGTCCTTCCATACTCGCCTGAGTTTTAGTGCCCAACTCCGCGCCGCAACCTTGCGACCAACGATGCATGTTTCCGGAAAGTTCGGTTTGTCCATGCAGCTCCTTCCGCTCGCGGGGGCTCATTGGACTCCCTTGTATGGCCGGCAGACGAACCGGCATTTCGTGTGGTAATAGTCAGCCCATGGATGGTTCCCGGACTGGCCAAATCCCGCGAAAAACGTGGGGCGTGGTTGGCTGCGGCCATTACATTCGCCCGGCTGCGGCATTGGAAAAAGAAAAAACCTTCATCCGCGCGCTTGGACTTGTTCCTGTTGCCAGACAGGGAACCGGCCCTTTGCGACTGCTGAAGGTTTGATCTGAGCTCAATCAGTGGATTGGTTGAGCTGTGGAATGTTATTTTTTGTGATCCGCATTCAGGTGGCTTTCGGCGTTTGAAGGCCGCGCTTCGTTAGGCTTTAGTTAAGCTTGCTCGGCAGCGCGATTTGAGATGCAGAACGATTTTTTCGAGCTACGCATTCAAGCGGCTTTAGGCGTTTGAAGGCCGCGCTTCGTTAGGCTTTAGTTAAGCTTGCTCGGCAGCGCGATTTGAAATGTAGAACGCTTTTTTCGCGCTACGCATTCAGGTGGCTTTCGGCGTTTGAAGGCCGCGCTTCGTTAGGCTTTAGTTAAGCTTGCTCGGCAGCGCGATTTGAAATGTAGAACGCTTTTTTCGCGTTACGCATTCAGGTGGCTTTCGGCGTTTGAAGGCCGCGCTTCGTTAGGCTTTAGTTAAGCTTGCTCGGCAGCGCGATTTGAAATGCAGAACGCTTTTTTCGCGCTACGCATTCAGGTGGCTTTCGGCGTTTGAAGAACGAGCTTCGTTAGGCTTTAGTCAAGCTTGCTCGGCAGCGCGATTTGAGATGCAGAACGCTTTTTTCGCGCTACGCATTCAGGTGGCTTTCGGCGTTTGAAGGCCGCGCTTCGTTAGGCTTTATTGTTGCCGGAAGGATTATGCTCTTTCTTGCCGCCTTGGTGGAGCTTGTGAAGCTCCTCGCGAAGCTGCTCGAACGTTTTACCTTCCGTCTTGATTCCATGCTTCTCGGCCATACGGCGCAAGTGCTCCATTCGTTCCGCTTTGTGCTCAGCCTTGAAGGCTTCCCATTTCTCCTTGTTGGCCGTTTTGGCCGCCTCTACTTCTTCTTTCAGCTGCGCCGCGGTTTTACCCTCCGTATTTATACCGAAGTACGTCGCGATTTCCTGAAGCTTCTTTAATCGGAAGGACTCAAATTCCTCACGCGTCATACCCCCGTCATGGCGAGTAGAGCGATCTCCGGATATCGGATGAGCTGCCGACATCAGCTCATTAGCCGTTTTAGCGCCGATGCTTACGATGTTCTGTGCAGCCGTTTCGCCAGACCATACATCTTGCGCGTTTGAAGCTGTCGCCACTGGAGCTGCGACAAGCAGCAGCCCAAGTGCAGTTGCGACGGCCATGCTTGCTTTTTTCATATGCGGACACACCTTTCTGTAACACTAGCCTAATGAGGCGTTAAACGTCTCATCAAGTATATTTTTCCCAGGCTGTCCGCTGAATAGACCTGCTAAACGCAAAATTCGACAAACATCTAAACGCCTTTTAAGCTTCCGCCCGTTCCGACTGCTCCAGCAGCGCTAGCTCGTTCAACAACCATTCCTTGTCGAAATGCTCACCGATAAAAACCGCTACATCGTTCACATGCCCCTGTGGATCAATCCGCATGAAGTCGGACTCCCGGTAAGCGAATTGGAACAGAAAGCGGCTTGGCGCATCTGTAAACGTAACAATTCCCTTTGCCCGATAAATATTGTCCGGCAACCTTTGCAGAAGCGCTTCGAATTCCATACTGTCCACGGGACTGTTCCAATAATGCGTATACGCCATAACATGCTCATGGGAATGATGCTTGTGCAAGTGTTCATCGTTGCCCGTCATAGAAGCTGCATGCTGCTTAGCATCCGTCCCTCCAGCCGCTTGACCATTTACATAGTGCTGTTGTTCCACACATCCCCCTTCATGGGTATGGTCATGCTCTCCCCCGGAGCGATGCGCTTGATCGGCCTGATGGGCTTGATGACTTTGATGGTCTTGTTGGTCTTGTTGGTCTTGTTGGTCTTGCTGGTCTTGTTGGTCTTGTTGGTCTTGTTGGTCTTGCTGGTCTTGCTGGTCTTGCTGGTCTTGTTGGTCTTGCTGGTCTTGCTGGTCTTGCTGGTCTTGCTGGTGATGGGAGTTTTGATGGTGATTATGCTCGGCATGGTTGGAATGATTGCAGTTTGTACCGCAGACATGTCCAACAAGCTCCTTCCCATTTTGATCCACCAGCACATCCTGTGAAAAATCCGACAGTGAAGGGGATTGCTCCAGAAAGCTCCAATCGTCGAGGATACAGCGAACCGTCGCAATCGTTGACGCATGTGCGTTTAGCTCGCGCAGCAATTGCTGCGCTTCAACGAGTTGCTCGGGCTCCAGCTTGTCCGATTTATTGAGCAAAAGCTGCGTCGCGCAGCGGATTTGCTCCTTCATTAGCTTAAGCGTGCGACCTTTTCCGTCGCGACTGCGGGCCAGCAATTCAGGGCCATCTACGACGGTAATAATCGTTTGGAGGTCTATTTTTTGATACATGGCCGCTTCCGTCACTCCATCAATCGTCTCCATCGGATTCGCAGCGCCCGTCGATTCAATGATGACAACATCAGGCTTATGCTCATCGATCAGGGCGCTGATTTCCATGCCCAAATCCCCGCGTATCGTACAGCAAATGCAGCCGCCAAGCATTTCCGCCATTGGCACTTCGCCATCAAGCAGCTCGCCGTCCAAATTGACATCGCCAAGCTCGTTCATAATGACCGCCGGCTTTAAACCTTGCGCCGAATAATGCTCGAGAAGTCTTTGGAGCAGGGTTGTTTTGCCGCTGCCGAGGAAGCCGGAAAGCAAATGAATAGGCACACGTTTTTCATTTGATATCATAGGTTGGTCATCTCCTGTGTATGTTAATTTGATGATACTGTCATGATGGTTAGTAGTCGTGGTAACGCCATCTGGAGCTCGCTCTCGCTGAGTCGGGGGTAGTCACTTTTCTTACTGTAGACCGCCATTCCGCGCTCGATGGAGCTCGGTGAGTCGCTTTTCTTACTGTAGACCGCCATTCCACGTTCGCTGGGCCTCGGTGAGTCACTTTTCTTACTGTAGACCGCCATTCCGCGCTCGATGGACCTCAGTGAGTCACTTTTCTTACTGTAGACCGCCATTCCGCGCTCGATGGAGCTCGGTGAGTCACTTTTCTTACTGTAGACCGTCATTCCGCGCTCAACGGGCCTCAGTGAGTCACTTTTCTTACTGTAGACCGTAATTCGGCGCTCGCTGGACCTCAGTGAGTCACTTTTCTTACTGTAGATCGCCATTTCGTGCTCGCTGGACCTCAGTGAGTCACTTTTCTTACTGTAGACCGCCATTCGGCGCTCGATGGACCTCAGTGAGTCACTTTTCTTACTGTAGGCCGCCATTCCTCGCTCGATGGACCTCGGTGAGTCACTTTTCTTACTGTGGGTCGTCATTACGCGCTCAATGTGCCTCAGTGAGTCACTTTTCTTACTGTAGACCGCCATTCCACGCTCGTTGGACCTCAATGAGTCATTTTTCTTACTGTAGACCGCCATTCCGCGTTCGCTGGGCCTCGGTGAGTCACTGTTCTTACTGTAGGCCGCCATTCCGCGATCGATGGACCTCGGTGAGTCACTTTTCTTACTGTAGGCCGCCATTCCTCGCTCGTTGGACCTCGGTGAGTCACTTTTCTTACTGTAGACCGCCATTCCGCGCTCAATGGGCCTCAGTGAGTCACTTTTCTTACTGTAGGCCGTCATTCCTCGCTCGATGGACCTCGGTGAGTCACTTTTCTTACTGTAGACCGCCATTACGCGCTCAATGGACCTCAGTGAGTCACTTTTCTTACTGTAGACCACCATTTCGCGCTCGATGGACCTCAGTGAGTCACTTTTCTTACTGTAGACCGCCATTCCACGCTCGTTGGACCTCAGTGAGTCACTTTTCTTACTGTAGACCGCCATTCCGCGCTCGTTGGACCTCGGTGAGTCACTTTTTTACTGTAGACCGCCATTCCGCGCTCGATGGACCTCGGTGAGTCACTTTTCTTACTGTAGAGCGCCATTCCGCGCTCGATGGGCCTCAATGAGTCACTTTTCTTACTGTAGACCGCCATTTCGCGCTCGCTTGACCTCAGTGAGTCACTTTTCTTACTGTAGACCGCCATTCCGCGTTCGCTGGGCCTCGGTGAGTCACTTTTCTTACTGTAGACCGCCATTTCGCGCTCGCTGGACCTCGGTGAGTCACTTTTCTTACTGTAGACCGCCATTCCGCGCTTGATGGGCTTCAGTTAGTCACTTTTCTTACTATGGGTCAACTTCTCTCAAGCAGCTAAATCGGGGCCAATCACTTTTATTACTGTAGCTCTTCATACCGGGCGCTAATTGTCACTTCGGTACCTATAGCTAACGGATTTCTATTTTCGTTTCCGAATAGTCCGAGACTCTTTTTACTAAAAATCCAATTCATTCATGCATCTTGAAGATCGCTTGGCTGTATACCGTCCTAAATGGACACGACACATACCGACACCTATTATATCGTAAAATTTACGTTTATTCACCGTCATGCGGCTGCAAATAAAAAAAGCCTCCCCAGGACGCAAAGGTCCCGAGGAGGCTCGAATCGCTGCCGCTTGTGAAAGAGGCGGCGGGTTATTTTTGAGAATAGTGGATGCCTGACCGTTGAACCTTACGTTTTACAGCCAGCAAGCGCGCAAAATGATAACCAGCAAAATAAAAAGTACGAGGATTCCGCCTACGCCTGTGAAAGCTCCACCAACTCCAGGTCCGCAATTGCCGACACCCGCAACCGGATATACCGGACTGCAGTTACCCGCGCTCGCTCCTGCTACTCCATAGCCCATGTGTTCATCTCCTTTGCCAATCGAGATTGACTTTCTATAGAAAGTTGAACGTCTATTGGTGCGAATAAGACGCGGCTGCTGGTATGCGATTAAAGTTATAGTCCAGTTGGCTGATTACCAGCAAGCACGCAAGATAATTACCAAGAGGATGAAAAGAACGAGAATGCTGCCCGCGTTGTTGAACGCGCCGCCTACCTTCGGTCCGCAGTATTGGTTCGCACCCGCAACCGGGTAAGGACCGTTGTTACCAGCACCGACACCTGCTACTCCATAGCTCATTTGCTCATCTCCTTTGTGATTGACTACACAGTATCCTATGTGTTAAGGCGGAAAGTGCATGGGCTGATGAAGGAAATGAGCAAACGCCTAAGCGGGCGGATTGAGGGGAATTTTAGTCCATCTAATGATGGGGATAGGGTGAATTCTCAACGGCATGAATCCAAACCGAGACGCAAACTATTTACGTGATAAAATGATGACATTCAACCAAGCCAGTTCGGATAGTGTCAACGTACCCATATCGGCTTTATCGATCCATTTGGCATCGCTAAGCAAATTCTGCTGTTTGAAGGATTTGAGAGCATGAACTAGCATTTTTCTCTCAGTGATGGAAAGTTGAAGATCGGACGAGTCGTCCGTTTGCGGGACAGCAGGAGTTAATGGTTTTACGCTTGTAGTGGCGTCGGTAACAGGATTGCTAGCTGGATCATGTGCAGCGGCGCTCTCTTTCAGCTTGTACGCTACTTTGCTTTTGAATTCTATCCACCCCGTCCACTTGCCTCCTTCGTACATCAGGCGCGGGCATATTTTGCCGCTCCAGTCAAAATGACGCTTCAACTGCTCAATCGTTAAACCATACTGCTTCAGCAGCTTTGCCGTCAGTTCGGCTGCATGATTCAGTGTTTGGGTGTAATTCCCGCTTTCACATATTTCAATGTGGATGCTTGTCCGGTTCCCGCTCGCAAGCCCGCTTCCGTCGCCTGCCGCCCAGGCATTTTCGTCGAGAGGGATACATTCAATCGCTTCGCGTTCATCTATTACAATGTGATAGCTGGCGGTACGCGTATTGCCAGGGTTCGTGAGATAAGCCCGCTCGTTGCGGGCTGTGCTCGACGGGTTTCCGGTGTTGTGAATGGTGATGAATTTGGGAGCCAATGGATGGGCGGGACGGCGATTGTTGGGGGTTGTTAGGGGGATGTGGTCGATGATGTAGTTTGTCACTGGACTTCTTTCCTTTTTTCAGTAGTTTTAGTAGAAATAGTTTCTATATGAAGTTCATCTGGTGTGTCTGAGAATTTAGTGGCGACTGCATCTTCTTCCTTTACTCCCGTTGCTTCTGTTTTCGCCAAGGGTTGTCTATTAGTCGATCGTTCCACTTTTGCCTTCAATTCACTATCAATATGCTCGATGACCGATTCTGGAATCCAACGGCCCCATCCTGCCCTAAACGCATTCACAGTGAGCGATTGCCATGTATGATAAATTAGACCAAGAATAACTGCATAAAAAAACAAGCCCGGAGTGCCGAGCATTAAATCGAGCAAGTTTGCGAGTACCGGAAACGCCAACATAAAAATCGTTCTAAGTATGCCATGTCTTCCATATTCGGAGCTGTAAGTTTTGTCTTTTTGCGAGGCAGCAATTCCAGTAATCCAATCAAGCACAATTGCCATAAGCAGCAGGACGATTGGAATCAATCGCCCCTCTCCATATACCAGTTCGATCCAAGGGGCCATAACGGCCCCTAGCCCCGCAGCAAACATTTTGCTTGGGGTTAGATCGAAATAAAGAAGATATTTTACCATAGATGAATCACCCCCAAATATCCAAGCTTTTTATGAAATAAATCGCTCATTTATCGCTATGGAAAATGATTCCCACTCAGAATATGTTGCAATGAGTCTTGCTGACACAGATGAATTAGTTGATCTAGCATAAATTTGAATTTTGTCTCCTGATGAACAAAAAATATTCTCTGAAAATGGAATAGCATCAGTAAACGGACGCTCCCTTTCTTGTCCACTAGGAATTCCATTAATATATATTCGAGCATACACAGATTGATTATTCGTGCTGGAACCTAGTGTAAATGTAATCCTATAAGTTCCATTTAAGTGTACAGTTTTCTCAACCAGCTTCGTGTAAACTGTTTGATTTGTAGATAAGGTTGCTGTTTCCACAAATAACTTATTTATAGAACCAGCAGTAAAACCTGCACGAATCACCTTTCCTTCTCCATTGTAGTAACCGGAAGGGATGAGTATATCACTTGTCAATGAAGCTTGTAAATTCGTTGCTCCGTTGTTTTGTATTAACCCACTAAATATCCCGTTTTCCGTCCCTATTGTTTTCCCTGCCAGTACATCCGCCGCTACCGCCGTACCATACTCCCCCCCTTCACCCTGCAAGATAAAAGCCGTTCCATTATAGACTAATGTATACACAGAATTAACTTTTAGATTTCCGCTAGTAAGCGCGTTGCCGTTTCCTTTCAAAATGGACTTGGCGCCCAAGCCATTGACGTTAATCGTTGCCGCCCCCGTATTTGCGGCATGCACTTTCACTGTTACTCTCAAACCGTCAACCAAGGTAGGAGCAGGTGATAGACTCACCGTATATGCAGTAGCCGATCCCGCAGTAGTTCCATATCCATCTCGATTGGCGCTCAACTGCTTATCTGCAGCTGCCATCAATCCATCTGCCGTTGTAGTTGCTACCGAACTCCCGGCCTTGCCATTCCAAACACTCTTCTCCGCATCCGTTACAAACCGATTACTACCATCTTGCACAATCACAGATGCAGGGTGATTTGCTGGATGCACATAATTATTCGCTCCCGCTGCAACCCCCGCCAATTTCGACTTCTCCGCAGCAGTGTAGTCCTCCGTCGACAGCTGCTTGCCGGACACCTTATCGACCTTCCCTGCAACAGCAGCGTCCAAAATATCCGCGTTGCCGTTAAAATCATTCACATCGACAACATCAGTTCCCTCAGGCTTCTTCAAACCCAAATTGCTAGTTGTAAGCATGGTTACGCCTCCTAGTTTGCTGTTATGTCATTCATTACTGTTAAGTCATTCCTATTGCGCATGATTTCATCCCTCAAACACCTTTAAGTCTCCCCACGTCTTCGAGCCGGCTTCGCCCCACGTTATACTCGTCAAATTATCCCAAACCGTATACGTATACCGCAGCGTATAGCTCAAATGCGCCGGCTTAATCTCATCCAGCATCCGAATAAAACCAGCAATATTCGCCGGTATGCCTTTTACTCCGATAAAAATAACCTCAAAGCGTCCTTCTGCGGGGTGTTCGATTACGTTGACATCGCCGCCGGAGAAGGTCGCCGCAGCCGAAATAATCATCTGCCTGGTGGCGGTGCCCGTGCCGCGAATTTTGGCACGAACAATTTCCCGCCGCCAATCCACCGACATCGATGGATCAGTAGCAAGCGCAAATTCCCGCTCCCACCAAGCCAATCCCCATGTAGCGGTCCCGACAAAATATTGCCGCAGCAAGTCCTCGCAAGCAAGCTGAGTCTCTCCGACTTCAGCGGCCAGTTCCCCCTGCAGCAGCCTCATCTCGCGAATGCCATGCCAATACTCTGGCAAATAAGCAAGCAAGTCCGGCAGGCGCTGCTCACCCGGCCCTTCCTCTCCCGCTGTCGCGCCAAACATCAACACTCCGTATAAAGCTTCACCATACGCCATCAAGATCCACCCCGCAATTGCGCCCAGGTTACGCCGGGCGACAGCTTGCCGGCCGCCAAGTCATAGGCGGCCTTCACCGCAGCGGGCGTCGCCGCCAGCACAGCGCTTGTGCTGTTCGTCGCGCTGCTTAGCTGCGCAACACCCGCGGCGGACACGCTCGCCGCAGGCAGGCGGGCAACCGCGACTGTGCCGGACGTAATGTCCGCGCCGCTATGCTGGTGGGCAGCAGGAGCAAACGTTGCAGGCTTGCCGCTGACGCCCGACCACGGCACGGCGTCCGCAACCTCCGCCGAATCCACTTTCCCGTTATTGTTCGTATCGTAAACCGATTTCAGCATGTCTCCGGTCGACTGCGCAGCAACAAGCAGCACATTGCCTGTGCTTGACCCGATATAAAATTTTTGCGTATCCGTGCAGTAGCCAAGCTCACCTACAGCCAGTGTGCCAATATTCGCTTCAAGACCGCGACGAATTTGAATCAATACTTTTCTAGGCACTCCATCGCCCCCTTAGAACGTGCCGCCGTCAACGACGCCCAGCGTCAAGCGATTGCCATTGGCGGCATCGTATACGATGCTGTCCGCATCGATATTCGCTTCAATGCCCACCGAATTGACGACAATGCCTTTGCCAGGCTTGGCCGCAACCGAAGTCGTGCCAACTGTAATCCCGTTGCCAGCTCCAACAGCCAGCGCCACTGCATCCGCCTGTCCGCCGCCGGTAAGGCCATTCCCTGCCGTAATCGTCTGCAAGGCGCCGCCGGTTCGCACCCAAGCGCTGCCGTTCCAGCTATAAATTTTTTGCTCATCGTCCACATAAGCGGTCCACCCTGTCACAGGTGTAAAATAAGCCCATGCTCCAGACATCCATTCCGCAATCTGATTCGTCTTGCCCGCCCACACGCCAGTACCGCCGGATGGAATGATATAACGATCACCTTCTACGGGACTCGCAGGCGGCGTCGCCAAATGCTGGTCCTTCACGGATGCCTGCGGCTCGATATTGCGTTTGGCCAGCTCAATTTCGTTTCTGATTTTTTGCGCCGACCACAAATCCGTGATCGCTGTACCGGCATCGTTAATGATCCGATGCTTCGTCGCATCATCAATATGGGTCTTGATTTCTGCGGCCGTCTTCGTATTCGTTCCATCGGATACCCGGCTAACACGACCGCCCGTCAACTCTGTTCCTCGCACCTTGCCATAGGTAGCGCCATCCGAAATATCATCTAACGTACCGCCCAGGTCGCTAAGTCCAAGCGCGTTCATCCGCGCCCATTGCGTGCCGTCATCCAGATACAGGTAGCCGCTGTTCGCCCCGCCGCCTGTCACATAATAATATCTGCCGGACACGCCGGCGCTCGGCCTCGATGCATATGGACCGGACAGCACACGCCCGACAAAAAGGTTAACCGTGCCGTCACCGATATACACCTCCTTCGTATCCGTACAAAATCCCATTTCGCCGGACAGAAGCGCACCGCGCGCTACAAGCTCAGCCTTCGTACCACGCCTGATTTTTACACTTTGAGCCATTGTTCTCCCTACCTTTCATCCATCCATCCATTTTCCCTCTCAACCCTCATAAAACCAGCCGCCGTCAATTACGCCCTGCTCCTTGTAGCGTTCCAGCTCCGTTTGCGTTGCCGTAACTGCCGTTTGAAGGGCATTCACATCAGAGGCGTCAACCTGATCGCCAGGTGTCTGGTACGTTGCGTACACAACCGGAGCATCCGCAAATACTTTAATAAGCCGTCGCCAAGGAGCGTCAGAAGGAATAGATACGACGAAGCTCGTCACCTCATCGCCCGTCAAATCCGGTCCCGTGTAGATGCGCACGGAGCTGGCGGCGATCTGGTCGTGGGCCAGCGGCCCCTCATATTTCCCATCGCTTAACGCCAGCTGCTCTTGCACCGTGTACGCCGAACCGTCTGCCTTCTTGTTCAGCTTGGGCTTAAATTCATCAATTTGATCCGGATAGGCCATGCTACACCTCCAAATCCACGCCAGCCAGCGCCGGAATTTCCTCTGCCGCCAGCGCTACGTTGGCCGTACCGCCGTTCAGCAGCAGGCTTGTATAATCCAGTACGCCTGGAACCGAAAGCAGCAATTGTCCGATTTGCGCCAAGCTCACGTAATTCGCAGCAAAAGCAAGCGAGCGGAAATGCAGCCCAACCGCCAGTGCAAAAGCATCCGCCGCCGCCTGCAATGCGTAGCCCGGGGCCAGCGTTACGACAGCCTCCACTTGGATCTCTTTCGCCGTTGCCGATACAACCGTCACCTCTGCACCAATGGGCCGAACGGTTTCAATATAGTCCGCAACCTCCATAACCAGCGCCGGACTTGCAGGCTGCTTCCCGCTATCGACAATGACGACCTTGACGCTCCCGGCCCCATTCCATAACGGCTTCACCTTTGCTCCGCCTACACCGCTTACCTCCAGCGCCCAGTTTCGGTAATCCGCCGCATTGCCGCCGCTGGATGGATTGCGCACGCGATACAAATAGCGGGCACGCAGCTCCGCGTCCGCTTCCTCGTCTTCCCCGGGAATTCGTATATCGATCAGTTCGGCACGGGCAAGACCGCCAATGTAGTCTACCGGGAGCAAGTTGCCGTAGGGCTCATTTCCAGCCGTTCCTGGCTGTTCAGCAACCATCTCATACTCCCCTGCCGCAAGTCTCGACTGCGCTGCAAAGTAGATCCCATCTGCCGCAAACCTGCTGCCGATCGCCACGTCCACCGGTCCGCCGCCAGTGCCATAAAACCGGCCCAGCCGTTTGGCCTGAACGGCCGCTTGTCTTATCACGCCAAAATCCGCAGCGCGCCGATCCAGAAATTCCGCGCTGGACGTTTCAGCAAACGCGAGCGCCAAATTCATATCCAGCTGCGCATACAGCTCGGCTAGCTCCGCCGCTGCCGGGGCGAGCGCATCGTAAATGACGCTGCCCTCGCGCTTGTCCACATCCGACGGAACACGCTCCAGCATTCGCCCCAGCAGCGCACTAAACGTAAGTGCTTCATACACCGCTAACAACCTCCTCTCCAAAGCTTCCAAACTCCGTCACAATAGTAAAGACGACTGACAGCTTCTCTGCATCGGACTCATAGCGGAAATCCCTCACTTCAAGAACCCGCTCATCCTGCAGCAGCGCTTCTTCCAGCCTGCGCTCTAGCTCCACGCGAAAATAGGCAGAATCACCGCCGATCACGCCCTCAAGCTCTACCCCATAATCCGGGCTATAGCAAAAAAAGTCGTAGCGCTCTGTGTGCAGAATTTTGTACACTGCTTGTTTGACCGCTTCCAGACCATCTACCCGACCAGACATTCTGCCGTTCTCTAAGTCCAGCCGGTACGTCACACTCGTCTCCGGCGTCTCATCCAGCGTCACCGGAGCAACAGCCGCTCCTTGCGGAATCATGTTCGCACCTCCCGAGATAATCCGGTTGTGTAACACGTAACTCTAGTCGGCGAACGTTGTGTTGTTGGTGCCGCAAGCCATCCATTTACAATCATCGCCGCACCACCTTATCCAGCACCACATACTGCTGGCCGCCCTGAACGCGAAGCAGCAGCACCGTATCGCCAGACTCCAGCCCGCTGCGAATGAGCAGCTTGCCAAGCTCCGGCAGCTCCAGTTCATAGCGAGTAAGACTTTCCGGCACAATTAAAAAGTCCTCCGGCAAAGTAAAACGCTGATCCACGTTTACTTCCAGAGGACTTATTCCAACAACTTTGCCTACTAGCACCGCCGTCGGGTTGCCCGAGGCGTAGGCGGCGGCTCCCGCCTTTTTGATCGTATCCAGTAAGGCCATTACACCACCCTCAATTCCAGCTTCATCGTGTGAGAATCCGCATCTAGCTTATGCGTGCATTCATCCACGAGAAAATATTGATTAATCTCCAACTCGTCGATGATAATCGGCACGTAGCTGCCCGCCCGAACCCGTATGTCGCCAAGCGCCTCAATGCCAATCGTACGCTGCTCCTTATTTTTAAGTGTAAGCAGTTGATCCAGCATTTCGCGAATCTGTCCCGCATTCATTTTTTCATCGGCTTGCTTGTAGAGCTGGAGTCTGCCCCATTTCGCTATGTTGGCGCTATCCTGGGCGATATGCACGTCCCGTTTGCCCGATTCCTTGTTGTCCTGATAAATCTTAATTCGGTTGTACGTCTCGGAATCAATAGAAGCTTTATAGTCGAAATCGATCATCAAGCTGCTGCTGCCAATGACAAAGTCCACCTTTAAATCGTCCAGCTTCCGCAGCGACAGCTTGCCGAAATCGTCGAACAGCATATAATTTTCGCCCTTGTGAATCAGCGTCAGATCAAGCGACTTGCATATCATATCAAGCAGCTTCTTGTTATCCTCGACCATAGAGGCGATTTTGTAGCTTGGCGCGTCGAGCCTCCCCAGAGCAAGACCGTTGTCCTGCGCGATTTTTCGCACCACGTCGGCCGCCGTCACATCCTTGAACACGTACGTATCGTTGCCCAGCAAATAGCGGATCTGATCGTACGCCTTAACCGTGACGCTCTCTTCCTTTCCGAAGCCTACCTCGAACACATAGCCGTAAAACACATCCACTCCATCCTTGCGCAGCAGAACCACGTCGCCATTGCCGATCTTAAACGCTTCCCGCTGGAACGGACTGTCCTTAATTAGCGTAAAATCAAGGCTGGACGGAGCTCCGATCCGTTTCGTTTTGTACGTAAGCGATGGTACAAGCGTCGTAATATCCCATACCTTACCATCCCGGTTGTCCAGCAAAATAGTCAGCATTCCCTCACCCCGGCAGCTTAAGCCTCATCCCGACCTGCAGCCGTGTAAGCTGCGCATCAGAGATGCCGTTAAGCTTTTGAATTTCCCGCCAGCGCGACTCATTGCCAAGCTGCATGCGCGCCACCTTGATCAGCGTATCGCCTGCAACCAGCGTATACGTCTTTGGCTGCTCCCTGTCGGAAGGCCGCGCTTGCCGTTTCGTGCTGGCTTGATTATTTTTAATAAGGACAGGCTTGGCGCCATAGAACACATACTTCTTGAGCCCAAGCGAATATTCGACATCCCCGGAGCCCGCCACCTCTTTCCAATCAAATTTCTCGATGCTTGCCGCCATATTCAGATTAAAAGTGCCTCCGGTAAAAATAAAACGTACCGGCCGCTGCGACGACATCCAGCCTCTAATTTTGGAAATATAGTAGTCCGGATAGCTGAAGTTGGGATCGACAATAAACGGATAACGGGCGTTAATCGCCGGCAGAAAGCTTGAGAAAGAAATCGACGTGAGCGAAGGCCCCTTGATTACGTTTATCTCGCCTATGCCCGACAGCTCATACGTTTTGCCCCCGGTTGCGTCGCTGATTTCCAGCTCGGGCGGATTAACCGGCAGCCAGATAACATCCTTCTGACTGTTGACGCTCAGCGTCAGCGAGTATTCGCTTAATTTTTTGAACGGCTCGGAGCTATTCCCGTCGCGCGGGACGGAAACGCTCCTCTGCAGCGTATCCTTGCCTCTTGTAATCATCAGCCGTACACCCCTTCCGCAGATGAAGCGATCTGATCGCTCAGCACCCTTTCGATTCGGCCGATTATCGTGTCCACATCCATGCCGTTGTTAATATCGCCGGTCTGGACGCTTACCGTCGGCTGCAACGATACAAAGTTCTGGATATTCTTCATCTCCGCCAGCTCGCGCATCGTCTTCAGATCCTCGCTGGATATGTCCACCTTCTCGTCGATGCTCCCGACTTCATTGACTCGGTTGATATCGGGGGACATGCCTCCTGCAAGCGCAGGATTGCCATACAACTGATTTCCTGAAGTATCCATCGACTCGTCCGGTCTCTTGAGACCTGATTTGTCGTTCAATTTCCCCATAAATCCTTTTAATCCCGAGCTTGCCTTGTTCGTCAGGTTTTCACCCCACTTAAATCCCTTATTGAATTCGTCACCTACATCTTTCATCCCCATTTTCAAATTGGAGTAATTTGCTTTAGCAGGAGGTGTCGGAGGAGGGCCAAAAGCTTGCGTATTGACTGTAAAGGTGCCAATCGTAGAAATAGACGTTTTGGCTACTTTATTTATCAAAGTAATGAGTTCATTGACATGATCAGCAATTTTATTAATTAATCCAATTGCAAACGTTACAAGACCTGTAAAAACGGTATAAATAACCGATTCAATAGCAAATACGGCTCCGTTAAAGGCATCTGTTAAAAATTCAATAAAGCCTAATAAGTCATTCCATAAAGAAGCAATGCTATTATGAATCAATGCGAACAACGCAGCAAACGTACCCGTTACAAAACCGACAACTTCCCCAACTGTCGTTCCAAAATGGATCATAAGCCCAATTAGAATACCAATAATCAGAATAATAACCAGAATAGGCCAGTTAGCAGCAATCCAAGCCCCTACTGCTATCAAAATAGGAGCAATCATCGCCCACAAGGGGGCTAGCATCGCCCATAGTGCAGCAAGCATTTGTGGTAAAAATAATGAACTTATCATTAAAAACACTGCGGCTATCGCAGGCCAATAAGTCAAAAACTGTTCAAACAGCCACAGTGCCGCTTGCGCAACTACTGAGAACAATTGAGCGACTTGCGTCAAGCCGTTTCCAAGTATATTAAAGAAAACCTGGAATTTCTCGCTTGCCAGTATTTCGTTAAGCTTGGCTAGCAATGGCGAAAAGGCGTTAACGGCGCCCATCCCCGCTTCGGCAAAGCCGGATTTTAAAAGGTTTTGTATCGTCGATATTTGCGCTGCCGGACTGGCGGATACAAGATCAAGCGCATCCTTTCCCATATTCGCCTTTTCACGGATAAGATCAAGCTTACTTATAAAGCCGTCCATATCATCCTCTGAAAAAATCTTATTCATATCCGTATCGTTCATAACTTCCTTTAAGTCATCAATGTTAATCTGAAACTGCCCCGCCAGGTTGCTATAATTACCTTTCATGGCTTGGTTAATCGCATTGGCAACGTCCTGTGGATTTCCTCCTCCAGGCTGCAATAGAGAAATCTCCATAGCCATATTGGTCAATCTCTCAGCCTGCTCGGTCGTTTTTGCCGTTGATAAAAACTTATATCCCGTTTGTGTTGCGTCATTTGGTGCTACTCCAAGCTCCAGCGCTCGTTCACGAATATTCTGATACAGCGGCTCTCCTAACGCTGCGCCCCCGGCACGCGCAATGAATGCAGACTTCACCGTATGTTCCTCCATTGCACCGGATATAGAGGCCTTAATGATTTCGCTCAGCTCCGAGAACGCCGCCCGTCCTGCATTGATTAGCAGTTGCGCCCCAAGCTTCTTAATATTCGGCTTCTCAGGAGGATCGTCTACAGGTATGCCAAAAATGAGCTGGAATAGATTGTCTATCGCACTAGCCAAATCATTTATAGTTTTAACGGCAGGTTGAACTTTGGCTGTAAGTCCCGCAGCGCTCTCGGTCAAGCTCTTAATTGAGGAGGTTGCGCTATTGAGCTTGCTGCTTAGGCTTGAAGCTTCCGCTCCAACTTTATTTAATACCCCAACTAACCGATCTCCCTGTGCAGCCGCACCTGATATTCCTGCACTTATCCTATTCATCAACTGAATAAAGCCTTCAGCAGTTTGTGGACTCGCCATCCCTTTCTCCCTCCTTTCACACAGGCGAAGCGCTCCTAGTGGAGCGCCGCCCGTCCATATTATCGTTTTGCCTTGGCACGCTGCTTTTTTTCGCTTTCGACGCGAATGTCGATCATGGCATATATCGCCGCTCGCTCGCGCCTCGACATGGCAAGCAGGTCGTGTGGCAAAATGTGAAGCTCGTGGAGGGCGTAGTAAGCGTAATTCGCTTCGCCGTCGCCCTCTTTAATCAGTTTTTTACTTCGTCGGCAAGCTCGTTCAGGCTTTTGTTGAAGCCGTTAATATCCTGTACGCGTTGGACAAGAGACGCATACTCGCCGGGAAGCAGCATTTTGCGCAGCAGGTTTTCGGCTCCCATCACGCCGTAGGACTTTTGCAGCTCGGCATCCTTCAAATTCGGAAATTTGATGCTGCTGACGACCAGCTTGGCCAAATAGTCGTCCGTGTTCGTCTCCGGCACCATCGTGCCGTTTTTCGTTTTTACTTTGCGCGTTGCGGCCTTGCGGCACTCCTCGTTCTCGGCCTCGGTCATGCTGCGCAGCTCCCATGCCACGGGCTCGCCGTCCTTGCCTTTGAAGCGGTCGGAGACGATAAACGGCTCCGTCTGGCCCGCCTCTGCATTTTGCGCAAAAAATACGCTTAAATCACTCATTGTCAAATTCTCCAATCTATATAAAATGGAATCATGCCGTGTATCCGCAAGCGAATACTAGCGATCAACTAAAGGGCCGAGCTAGAAATCAGGCCTGTGGAATCGGGGAGAAGCCGCTGGTCTCCAACTCGACGCCCTCAAACGTAAATTCCATTTCCTCTTCCAGCGCATCGCTTTCCGTATCGAGCTTGCCCATAATCACCTTGTTCAAATTGACGTTGTTCAGGCGAACCACTTGCTTGCCGGCGCGCGATGCCGGATCTTCGTTCATGATGGTGATGCTGAAATAGGTGTCTACGCCCGTCTTCATATAGTCCAGCATCAGCTGGCGGAATTTCGAGGTGACATAATAAATTGTCATCGTGCCGGTGCCGGACCAGCCTGTCGCCTTATGCTGCAAAGCGCGGCTGCCCAGCGTCTTGATCTCGGCCTTCTGCTTTTCAACGCTGGCCTCCAGCGTTTTGATGTAGAACATCTCTTCATTGGAGCCGTTAATAGCGGCCGGAAATCGTATCTGTCGCATTCAAAAATGCCATCTTACTTCACCGTCACTTTCATATATACTTTTTCTACGCTGTCCACCGGTTGAATGTAGGCGTCAATGGTCAGGCTGTCCGAATCCGCTCCCGCCATTACCGACAAATCGGTCTGCGCGTTAAAGGCCTGAATCGCATTCAACGCCTGCAGCGAATTCAAATATTCAGCGCAAGCGCCGTAGAACAGGCTCCTACCATCTGCGTTGTTATCGATTTGGCCGATGTACGCCGTTTCGAACAAACGCTTCAAATCGGCTGCAATGCCGTCGAGCACGCGAATAACGCGATTTTTGGAAAAAGCGCGACCCTTCTCCGGCAAATAGCTGGTCAGCGTATTAATGTCCTGCTCCACCAGCACGCGGCCGGCGCTTGCGGTAAATACCAGCTCGCCTGCCAGCAGCGCGGCTTCCGTCTGCGTGTGCGTGAGACGCACATCGGCATCAACCGCTTCCTCATAAGCGCTGTAAGTAAGCGAACGGTTCATCGTTGCGCCTGCTGTAGCGGCAGCTACCCATGCCGTCGCCTGCTGCGCGTTCAGCACGGTTCCGTCCGCTAGCTTGACTCCATTTTTGACGCTAATGACGCCTTCGTAGTCAGCAGCCGGGTAGTTGGCCAGCACGGCCTGCACCTTCAGTCCTTCCGTATCGCGCAATCTGCGGACAAAAGCGGTATACATCGATTTCAATGCCGCATCGTCGGATACGAGCGCAACGGTGTTGAAATCGAGCAACTCAAGCGCCGCAAGCGCCGCTGTATGATCCGCGTTCGTAACCGCTCCATCTGTACCGCCTGCCAGCGAAGCTCCCGCCGATTCCGTCAGCGATCCAGTGCCGCCGAAGACAACGAAGGCGTTCGGCTGAAGCGCTCCGACCGCTGCAACCGTCTGCGAATCCGTCAATGTCCCGTCGACGTACGTCGCAACATCAAAAAACGAATCGTCTTCGGCATTTTCCTGCACGGAAATACGCACATCGTTGCCGCGTACGCCGCCGAATTTTGCCGTTGCCGTCAAAGCGCCGATTGCTACGGACGCTTTAACGCCTTCGTTCAAGCGATACACAAGCACCGTTTTGGCGCGCTTAATCGCCTCGCGAACGAGCAGCAATTGCGGCGCGCTTAAATCGTAGCCCAGCAGCTCCGGCAGAGCGTCTCCCGCTTCGATTCGAGTCGCCTGCTTGGACGCTCCCCAGCTAAGCGCTAACGGCAGCGCCACAATTCCTCTCTCGCCAACGGCAGCCGTCGCTTTTCTTTCGCTGACCAGGTTGATGTATACGCCTGGCCGCACCTTGTTCTGAACCAAATAAGTTCCTCCCGCCATGTTCTCCATGACCTCCTTTGTAGAGCGTAAACGAGCGGTTCAACGCCTTTGCGTCCCGCCCATTTCGCGTTCGCATGCAAGCGTCCCGCAGGAAAAGAATCCCCGTCGCCAGCATATCGGATCTCTTGCGCGCTGCCGCACATTGGCGGCAGCATTTCAATGCTGTACCAAGATCGGCTCCTTCCTGTCGGCGGAATGCAAAAGGCGGGGACACTCGGCTTGCTCGCCACGTTCCTCCGCCTCATCTGTTTGGCACACTATCATATTAGCACGGTTTTTTCGCTCATATCGGACATGCGCCGGACACTATGCGGACATAAACCGGACAATCTCGGCAAGCGCCTTTTGCTTCCACCTTCTGAACGTACGATCTACGACTCCAAGCTCCGAAGCGACGAACTCCGCGGGTTTTCCTTCAATATAGCGAAGCCTGATTAAACGGGCATAATCCGGCTCGCACGCCTCCAGCGCCTCCAGAGCCTGGTCCACGGCCTCAAGCTGACGGTCGATGTCCTGCAGCTCGCTTATTTTATCGATTACGCCCATGTATCCCTCAAAGCCGCCCGAGCCTTCACGCGCTTCAAGCACCTTTTCGATTTTACCCTGAAGCTCCTTTAACAGCTTCTGATCGGCCGGACTAGCCGCGCCGCCGCTATCGATAATCGCTTTAAGCTGTGAACGCGTGCCAAGCGGATACTCCTTCAGATTGGCGTGCGCCGCCGCCTCCAGCTTCTGCTCATGCTCGTCCAAATAAAGATAGGACGGCAGCTTTCGCAATTGCCTGTGCAGCTCTTGCAGCCTGTCATCCTCCTGAATCGCGCTAATGCGCAGACCCGGCCCGACCTGCATGCCCTCCAGCTGCCGTTTTCTTGCTTTTAACCGTTTATAAGTAGTAAATTGGCCGATAATATCCTGTTCATTGTCCAGTTTCATCATTAAGACCTCCGTTTATAGGGTATTTAAAATACCATTTCAAGGCCGTGCAGCTTTTTCCTGATTTATTTGCTGTTCATGCCGTACACAATCGACAGCTTTGCCAACTAAATTACGATATTGACAATACCTTTTCCGAAAATTATACTTACAATTGAGTATTATAAATACCACTCTGCTTCTTGCTCAGTTGATAATCTCGCAGCCAGCGGATAAATCTATAGTAATTGGTATTTTAATTACCGTCAAGTATTTAAAATACCATTGATTACGAATTGGAGGGTATTTAAAATGTCATTAGGCACCCGTATTAAAGACTTACGCACAGAAAACGGGCTAACGCAGCAGGATATTGCATCTCGACTTGGCATGGGGCGTTCCAACTTTGGCCATATCGAGCATGACAGGGTCGTGCCAAGCAGCGAGGATTTGCAGAAGCTCGCAGATATTCTTCACACCACAACCGACTACTTGCTTGGCCGGGAATCGCTTGCGGCCATTCCTGAGTGGGCCACCTCCAAGGATAAGCGCGATTTCAAGAAGCTGCTTGAAGAGGATGGGGAAATTATGTTTGACGGAGTACCGATGAACAGCGACGACCGCAGACGCGTTATGGATGTACTGACAGGCCTGTTCTGGGAAGCCAAGCAGATGAACAAACATAAGAAAAAAGCCCGGTCAACGCCTGACAATTCTGACGATACCGAAGGGTAGGTGTCGCATGGATAAACTGATCCTGAAGCTGGTTCGCAACTATAAAACAAATGATCCGTTTGTCATTGCCCAAGGACTCGGCATTCATATCCGATACGCCGATCTGGGCGAGGTGACGCGCGGGCTATACTTCAAAAAGCTGCGCCGACGCTTTATCGTCATCCATAACCGCCTGCCGGAGGACTGGAGCCGTTTTGTATGCGCGCATGAGCTTGGCCATGATCGCCTGCATCCGGGCTTTAACCGGTTTTGGCTGGATGAGCAGTCATTTTTTAATGTGGGAAAGTATGAGCGGCAGGCCAGCAAATTTGCCGTAAGGCTGCTCACTGCAGGCGACGCTTTGTCGCTCAATGAAACGGTGGAGGAGCTGTTGATGCGCAACGGCGTACCGCGCGAAATGCATAAGTTTTATTTTTGACAGGATGGCTGACGGGCGTTCGGCGCGGAATATTTGCCGGCATGACAAACACCCACGCAAGTCCTACGACGCGCGCATAAGATACAGGGTACTCAACACGTAAGGGGGTGCCTTCAACAATGTCCGGATACGTAGGTGGTGCTTTCAACAACACTGGGAGCGTTCTTGTTCTCTTCATCCTCTTGGTCATTATCGTTTGCAGCTGTATGGGCTTCAACAAAGGCTGCTACTAAACTGAATTTGTCTGGCCCTCCGCCCGGAGGGTCGGCTCTTACGCCTTGCGAATAAACGTAAACAGGCTGTATCCTCGCCGGCTTGGCGGCAGGATACAGCCTGTTTACGTTTATAGCGGGTAGTGCCCGTATTTACGGCGTGCCCGCTTCATACAGCTCAAGGGCGGACAGCATCGGGTACGACCTCGCTTGCTGAATCGTCAATCGCACAGCGTCCGTTTCGACCAAGTCGGTCAAGCCTATTTTTTGATAGCCGACGACCGTTCCCCGGTACAACGTTTTCCATTCATCGCCCATACGATATTCAACCACAAACCGTTCGATGCGCTGCCCATGCCGGATCGGCTCGCGCAGCACGATTCGATTAAAGCGGACGGCCGAAGCAAAGGTCAGCGTAAGGCTTGCCTGCTCGTCTTCCGTCCCGGGACGCCAATAGGTTTCCGCATCGCCGTCAATCGCACGCAAAGCGGCATGCTTCGCTTCGCTCGTCGAGGAAGCCGACGGCTCAGCCTTGGACGCCAAATTAACGGCAAAAACCTGCTTCAGCGTCGAACCAAGCTCGCGCAGCCGGGCATCGTCGCGTTCATGAATCAGTCCTCGCCGATCAGGGGGAAGATTGAGCAGGAAGCAGGCATTGCCGCCGACGGAGCCATAGTAGACATGCAGCAGCTCCGCCAGCGATTTGACCTGATCATCCTCGCTGGCGTGATAGAACCAGCCCGGCCGGATTGAGGTGTTCACCTCCGCCGGATACCAGATCAGCTCCTCCGCGTCGCCCGCCGCATCGCGGCTGCCCAAATCCTCGTCATCGGTGTTGATTTGCGATGCGAACGTGCCGTCGTCCGTCTGTTGCGACTTCGCGCCAATCTTCTCGTTGTCCTGCAAATGCGCAGGCACAACGCTCCATTCGGACGGCCGTACATGTCCGGCCTCGTTGCCGCACCAGCGGATATCGGGTCCGCATACCGAAATGACTGCGCCAGGCTGGAGCTCACGGATTAAGGCATAATAGGCATCCCAATCGTACACCTGACGCTTGCCGTTCGGCCCTTCTCCGCAGGCGCCATCGAACCAGACGCAGAACAGCTCGCCGTAGCCTGTCAGCAGCTCTCGCAGCTGGTTCAGGAAAAAACGGTTATACGTTTCCGAATCGCCATAGGACCGCTCGTGGCGGTCCCATGGCGACACATACACTCCGAATTTTAATCCTGCTTTGCGGCAGGCCTCGGCCGTTTCGCGAACAAGATCGCCCTCTCCCGAGCGCCAAGGGCTGTTTGCAACCGTATGCTCCGTATAGGCGCTCGGCCATAAACAGAAGCCGTCATGGTGCTTGCAGGTCAGAATAAGCCCCGTCATTCCCGCCGCTTTACAGCTTGCTACCCATTGCTCCGCATCAAGCTCGGAAGGATCAAACACGGCAGGCGACTCCGTCCCGTCGCCCCATTCCTTATCCGTAAACGTATTAACCGTAAAATGAATAAACGCGTAAAACTCCATACGCTGCCAAGCCAGCTGACGCTCCGACGGCGCAACGCGTACCGCTCTCTCTACAAAAGCCGCTTCATCGTACATTTTTGCACCTTTGCCCATCATCTCTTCAAGCCTCCTCTGGCCAGTTCAGTCATCATTTTGATTTGCAGCTATGCATGGACAACAACTAGATTGTAAACGGATTTATGTCTGCTGCCTATCCCCTAATTGCTTTCCGAGGGAATGGGCAATTATATATAGGTTCTGCTTACATGCCAGCGTGACGGCAACGGTCAATGACGGTTTCAATTGTCGCTGCGCCTCTGTGATTGCAAACCCGCATTTCTCTCTTACTTCAGGCATGACCGCAAACGTCGTGCCTGGGCCCGGCACGCTTGAGACATCTATTTGACCATTATCCGTATTTGTTCTTCTTTGGTCATGCCAATGCCGGAATCCCTCATTAGACACCGCATATCATAATTCGTTTGTTTAAAACTTCGATGCTGTGACGCAAAAAACCGCCTTCAGGGTGTACAACACCTTGAGACAGTTAGATAGAACCTATGGAAGCTGGCTTTGTAATGAAAATTCGGCAACATTTACTGTCCTCAGCGTTCTCAGACACGCCCTAGTTCCTGGTATCCGCGTTCTGGAAATGTCCTGCTATTTTACACGGGTTTTATTGCTCGCTGGATCACAGGCCTCACTATACGCTCATCGTAACATCATATCACGAAAAAAACCAAAGTTATTGATCAGATTCCCTAATAGCGGCTTCTTGCATCTGTTCATACAGCTCTCCACGCATAATATTAATATCTGGTGGTGCATCAATAGCAAGACGCAACAGCCCATCTTTGTTCTTAACGACTTTAACAATAATCCTTTCATTAATTACAACATATTCCCCAGGCTTCCTACCTAATATCAGCATTAAACTCACCCCGTTTTTCTACATTTACGTTTCATATCGTCATCTTTTCGGCCAGAAAAGTTATCTAACTAAAGTCGCTCTCCAACCTCTGCCAAGAAATTTGCAACGTTCAGAACACCCGTAATAAGGGCTTTCACCTGTTTCAAGCTCACCGCGTTCTTCTCCCAAACATTCACAGGATATCGCAGCTCTGCATATTCCTTCGTAGGCAGCCATGTCTGCTCCGATTACCTCATTACAGGAACGGCTCCTTGTATTTTATCATGACAGATTAGCCCGTTAATGAAACTCAAAGAAAACTTTAAGTTTCCGCTCCGGATACAGAATGCCAAAGACACCGATTACATTAATAATTGTTGTAAGAACATGAATTACTTAAAATTTGGGTTTGCACGTTAATAAAACATCCAGGGTTGCACTGTTTTTCTTACGTTAATCAAAGACTTTATCGTGATAGTTATGTTCAGAACCTCGCAGATATTTGCAGAATACATTTTCTTTTAAGAATGATATATTTAGATCATCAACTTGCTTTTGCGCTCTTGTAGATTGGGGTAATGTGCACCATGAGGAGTATTCTTCGATTAGGTTCTCGTGCGATTTTTCTTTATTTAGCCGCTGCTGTTATTGTTGGTTTGGTTGCAAGCTACGTCATCCTCTCTGCATCGGACTCCCCTAGGTTCCAAAGTGAAAAAGGCATTTTGGATTTAACTCAGGTTCATGTGAGTGAGAATCCGCTAAAGTTAAGCGGAGAGTGGGAGTTCTACTGGCAAGAGCTGCTGTCGCCTGATGACATCCAGTTTCGTTCTACAAACGGCGGAAATCATAACCGCTGGATCAGTATCCCGAGTTCCTGGCTGGGTTATCGGTTAGATGATCGGAAGCTCAAGAGTACAGGCTTTGCAACCTTTCGGGTGGTCGCCCTGCTGAGCGAGCAGGATAAGAATAAGCGGCTTGCTCTGAGGCTGCCCACCATCTTTCATGCGTATAAATTATGGGTTAATGGCGAGCTATTGGCAGAAGTTGGAGTAGTTGGTCGGGACAAAAGTAGCGTGACTCCGCATCTAGCAACGAAGCTGGTGTTCTTTCAACCTGAGAATGACAAGGTTGAGTTGGTTATGCAAGTAGCCAACTTCCATCATAAGCGAGGCGGTATCACCAAATATATAGAGCTTGGCGGCAGTGATGCGTTAACGGTCAAGACAAATCTGAGAATCGCCTATGAAATGTTCATAACCGCAAGCCTCCTAGTCATTGGCATATACCATCTCCTATTGTTTATTTTACGACGCAAAGACAGGGCTCCATTATATTTTGGTCTATTCACCATGCTGCTTGCTATCCGCTCCTTGTTGGTCGGCGAGCTCTTGATCACACAATTGTGGTCAGCTATTCCATGGGGATTGCAGTTCAAAATTGAGTACCTTATTCTTTGCATCAGCGGTTATATCATCACCAGATATTTTGATTGCATTTTCCCGAATTATGTATCGCGCTGGTTTCGTCTTGTCACCCTTATCGCAACCGGCGCACTCTGTTTGATCGTTGTGACGACCCCTGCGCTAATCTATTCAAAATTGTTGCTGGTAATCGGTGTAATCATTGTTCTGCATATCGTTTATCTGATGGTTGGGCTAGTCCATGCGGCTGTGCGGGGCCTGGAGGGAGCGCTGATCTTCCTGCTCGTTTCGGTGGTTGTTTTGGTTACGGTCATCAACGATTTTTTATACTACAACGAATGGTCACTTATTGGAAATACATCTCCACTCGGTTTGTTGGTGTTTACGATCGCGCAAATGATTCTGCTTTTTTCCAGATTTACGAGGGCGGCATCGAACGAGGAGAGGATTGCACGTG
Source organism: Paenibacillus sp. SY21-1 (assembly GCF_005222705.1). Taxonomy (GTDB): domain Bacteria; phylum Bacillota; class Bacilli; order Paenibacillales; family Paenibacillaceae; genus Pristimantibacillus. The sequence continues at coordinate 100,581 of NZ_STGF01000010.1, forward strand.
AGCTGCAGGACACTAACAATAAGCTGACCGATATGAATATGAATTTGGAACGAATCGTACAGGAACGCACGCAGGCCTTGTCCGCAGCTCATGATGATCTCCGTACATCCTATGACCGGTTGCTTCACTCCGAGCAAGGGAGAAAAAAGCTTCTTGCCTATATCACGCATGATCTGCGTTTGCCGCTGTCCAGCATGCTTGGTTATGTAGAAGCTGTGCAGGACGGGGTCAAACCTGAGCGTAATGAACAGTACCTGAAGTATATCCGGGATAATACGATTAGAATTAATCGCATGATCGAGGAGTTGTCCTTCTTGTCGCTTTTGGAGACGGGACAAATCTCGTACCGAATGGAGCCGGTTCATGTGATTCACTTCTTGCGTCGTTTTTTTGAACAATATGAACTGGTCGTACGTGATGCAGGGCTGGAGTTCATGCTGGATGTCGGAGATGCGGAAGATCAACAACCCAACTTGCCTGTTGTCGAGATGGATGCGCAAAGATTAGAGCAGGCTTTGTTTAATCTAGTGTCGAACGCGATGAAGTTCACCTCCAGGGAGGGGCTGGTGCGTATTGCATTAGCTTTTGACAATGCCCGCTATGCGATCATTAGCGTACAAGATTCTGGCACAGGCATTCCTCCAGATCAGCTTGAGCAAATCTTCGATCGCAATTACAAATATGCTCGACCGGGAGTAGAGAAGGAAGTAGAGGGCAGCGGACTCGGGCTGGCGATTTGCAGGGAAATCGTGCAAGCGCATGGAGGAACGGTTCGAGCGGAAAGCGACGGCAAGACGGGGGCGATATTCTATGTATCGCTTCCGTGCATTGTAAATAAAGGAAGGTGACGATGTAGTGGGCACTCACAAAATCATGATTGTCGATGATGATCCCCATATATGCGAGATTGTTCAGGTGTATTGCGAGAAGGAGGGATTCCTAACCTCTTACAGTCATAACGGGACAGAAGCCATGAAGCTGCTCGTATCTTTCGAGCCGGATCTAATTGTACTGGATGTCCTGCTGGCAAATGAAAACGGCATTGACTGGTGCAAAAACGCACGCAGCTACACAAATGCACCAATCGTGTTTCTGAGCAGCCGTGAGGAAGACGAGGTAAAAATCAGCGCACTATCCTATGGCGGAGACGATTATGTAACCAAGCCATTCAGTCCGGGAGTCCTCATGGCCAAAATCAAGGCTCATCTTCGCAGAGTGTCGACGGGCAGAAGGGAACAACTGCTGGAGTTGCCGGGTTTGACGCTGGATTTCTACGCACAGTCCGTCAACCTGGGGAGTGAAACCCTCTTTTTATCGAAAAAAGAGTTCAGTCTACTGTCCTATATGGCACAAAACGTTAATCGTGTTGTCAGTGTCGATGCGTTGTTTCAGCTCATCTGGGGAATGGAGAGTCTGGAGGATACGAGAACGGTCGCTGTACACATCAGTAATTTACGCAAAAAAATCGAGGCTGACCCTGTCAATCCTGAGAGAATCATTACGATCCGGGGGTCCGGATATATGCTGGTTGCCAGAAGTGCGTTGCAATCGAGAATATAGCGTTAGAGTTGGTAGTATGACGACTTGTAGCATTAACAAACTAATGCTGGTACGGTTGGAAGCAGGCTGCTTTAAACCCATACGATAAGTGAAGGAGGGATTTTTTTCAGTACAGTACGGTTTTTGAGAATGAACCGTACCATAAGTAGAGCAAAATCCGTGGCAGGCTCGAAGATGGAGAAGAATGGGACGAGTAAACTAAATAAGTCTTATTGGAGTAACTTTAAACGAGCAGTCTGCCAAAGGTTTGTGATGCTTTTGTGATAATATGCGAAAAACGGGACCCCGAAAGGTCCCGTTTTCCTTGATATATAAGGGCTTTTGGACCCTTTATTACATCATGCCGCCCATGATACAAGGACGTTTTCATGTGTTTTTTGAGTCTCTTGGTGGGGTATTTATCCGATTTTCTTGAAAATTTGGTTCGGTAACTCCGTGTGAATACAATGTATACGTAGAGTTCGTGGGTAAAATGTGAGCAAGTTGTGGGCACTAACTTTACTCCCAATCGCACATGAAAGGCACGATAATGGCTCGTACTCTGTGCCACGGCCGTATCCATTCATTCCATTATCAGGTATAATTTTTTATAAGTAAAGATTGAAGAAGATCGCGGAAGCGAAACGATTTAGCAACATATTTTGATAACGGAGTGGTTCTCCATGTCAATGGTACGCAAACTCCATCCTCATATAGCAAAAGACTTAAGGGAGTTTTTATCTGAAAACAATATTTCCACCAAGAAGCTTGTCATAGATCTTGAAGCAGAAACCATCGAGGACTTTGATGATTACTCCGTCGATGACATTTTAAGTGTGGTTGGAATTCTGAAACCCGGGGAAGCGCAACAATTATTGGACCACATTCAGGAGTCACGGGAGGGCTGGGGAAAGTGACCCACAACCACTCCGGATATTTATTCGATTCGAACATCGTCATCGCCATTCTGGACAACGATCATGCCTCTGTTAACCTAGTACGACAAGCCCAAGAAGAGCAACGGCGGATTTTCTTTTCGACGATTACGGAATGTGAAGTACTGAGCGGTGTCAAACACAATCAGTTCTTAATCGCGGAAAGGCTTTTCTCCCCTAAGGCATATGATACATGTCGATTCCGCTGTCGCAAGAAAAGCAGCTTCCATGCAAAGCGAGCAAAGAAGCAAGGGACGGAAAATAAAAACTCCTGATGCGCTCATTATTGCAACTGCCTTAACAGCTAATTTGATACTGGTTTCTCGCGATTCAGACATGAACTTTGTTACGAATGAGTATGGAATAGTTCTTTTGAAGATATAAGACATTTTCATAAAGTGAGAGTCACCGGACCACCCGTTCTACGCTACCAGTACCTGGTGTCAGCGTAGAGGCTGTCACTGCCCCTGCCGTTTGCCGTAACGGTTGCGATTGACTGCCGCTTTGCAAGTAATGTGATTTTAAATACGAAACGGGACCCCGTAGGGTCCCGTTTTATTTGCTATATCAGGGTGTGGCCTGACGATTACCGCATGGAGCGCATTCTGCTCCATCGGGGATGAAATACACCGCTTAAGCGCGGTCGTTCATCATCGGATTACTCCGATAATGATTTCATCACATCATGCCGCCCATGCCACCCATACCGCCCATGTCAGGCATAGCTGGTTTGTCTTTTTCTGGCTTGTCAGCTACAACAGCCTCAGTTGTCAGGAACATAGCCGCTACGGAAGCAGCGTTTTGCAGCGCGGAGCGAGTTACTTTAGCAGGGTCAACGATACCTGCTTCGAACATGTTTACCCATTGTCCGGAAGCTGCGTTGTAGCCTACGCCGACTTTTTCGTTTTTCAGACGCTCAACGATAACGGAGCCTTCTTGGCCTGCGTTCGCTGCGATCGTACGGATTGGCTCCTCAAGGGAACGAAGCACGATGTTAACGCCTGTTTGCTCGTCGCCTTCTGCCGTAACAGCAGCAACAGCGTTGTATACGTTGATAAGAGCTGTGCCGCCGCCGGACACGATACCCTCTTCAACCGCAGCGCGAGTGGAGTTCAGGGCATCCTCGATGCGAAGCTTGCGCTCTTTCAATTCTGTTTCGGTAGCCGCGCCGACTTTGATAACCGCTACGCCGCCAGCCAGTTTAGCCAGACGCTCTTGCAGCTTCTCTTTGTCGAAGTCGGAAGTTGTTTCTTCCAGTTGGGCGCGGATTTGGTTAACGCGAGCAACGATGTCAGCGGAGTCGCCAGCGCCGTCAACGATGATCGTGTTTTCTTTGGTAATGCGCACTTGACGAGCGGAACCAAGCTGCTCAACTTGAGTAGATTTCAGCTCAAGGCCCAGCTCTTCCGTAATCACTTGGCCGCCAGTCAGAGCAGCGATATCTTGCAGCATCGCTTTGCGACGGTCGCCGAAGCCTGGAGCTTTAACCGCAACGCAAGTGAATGTGCCGCGCAGCTTGTTCACAACCAAAGTTGCTTGAGCTTCGCCTTCAACATCTTCAGCAATGATCAGAAGCTGTTTGCCGGATTGAACCACTTTCTCAAGAACAGGCAGGATCTCCTGAATGTTCGTGATCTTTTTGTCCGTGATCAGGATGTATGGGTTGTCGAGCACAGCTTCCATTTTGTCCGTATCTGTAATCATGTACGGGGAAATGTAGCCGCGGTCGAATTGCATGCCTTCTACCACTTCAAGCTCCGTTACGAAGCCTTTGGATTCTTCAACGGTAATAACGCCGTCGTTGCCGACCTTCTCCATCGCTTCAGCGATCAGTTGGCCAACTTCGTCGTCAGCGGAAGAAATCGAAGCAACTTGTGCGATCGATTGTTTGCCTTCGATTGGTTTGGAGATTGCTTTCAGCTCTTCAACAGCAGCTTTAACGGCTTTCTCGATGCCTTTGCGGATAACCATTGGGTTAGCGCCGGCAGTTACGTTTTTAAGACCCTCGCGGATCATCGCTTGAGCCAGAACAGTAGCGGTAGTTGTACCGTCGCCGGCTACATCGTTCGTTTTGGTAGCTACTTCTTTAACCAGTTGTGCGCCCATGTTCTCGAACGCGTCTTCCAGCTCGATTTCTTTGGCGATGGAAACGCCGTCGTTCGTAATCAGCGGGCTGCCGAATTTTTTCTCAAGAACGACGTTGCGGCCTTTAGGACCAAGCGTTACTTTAACTGCATTTGCAAGCGCATCTACACCGCGGAGCATTGCGCGGCGTGCGTCTTCACTAAATTTAATCTCTTTAGCCATGGTTAACGTAGACCTCCTAATAGTAAATGTAAGTACTTCTTACCTTCGTCTATGTGACCCGTTAAGGGGTATTAGCCAAAAATAGCGTGAATGTCGCTTTCTTTCATGATCAAATACTCTTTACCTTCGTATTTGATTTCAGTGCCGGCATATTTCGAGAACAATACGCGGTCGCCTTCTTTTACTTCCAAAGCAACGCGAACGCCGTCCTTCAGCGTGCCGCTGCCCACTGCCACGACTTTGCCTTCTTGCGGTTTCTCTTTAGCCGAATCCGGCAATACGATGCCACTGGCAGTTGTTTCTTCTTTCGCGATTGGTTCGATCAATACGCGTTCACCCAAAGGTTTGATCATTGAAAATAGCCTCCTTTTAAAATCTGTCGCTTATTGTCATATTTCGTTAGCACTCATAAGCTTGAAGTGCTAACAACCATTTTCATCATACTCATTTTCGCAAAACATTTCAAGTACTTGGCTCTAATTTTACGAGAACTTACATAAAAACAGAGACGATTGCCTGTTTAACCGCCAAAGCGGAGTCCATCCTATTACTTTTTCCAAAACAGGAAAATGCATACTCCGACTGCAGCGCTGCCTCCATTAAATATGGCGCTTCAATGCCGAATCAATCGGAAACGCCTGACCCGCCCAAGCCTTCCGCGAGGTCCACGCTTCTTCCGGCCCGCTCCAAAATGGATGTGCTGCTTCAAGCCCCAGCGGCAAAAAGACTGCTGCGCACAAATAAGCGCTGCCTGTAGAAATATACCGCTCGGCAATCCCCGGCTGGTGTCCGCAGAAGCCAAGCGTCAGCCATCCCTCTGCCGTGAAATTTCCAGGCATGTCCAGCGTGCGACGGACAGCCGCCTCCAGCGCGCTGCGAACCTGGCCTGCGCTCACGCCGGCCGGCAGACGATCGCGCCAGGCGCTTTGCGCGAGACTATGGAAAGCTCCGAAGCGGTACGCCAGCGAACGGCCAAGCGGCGGGTAGGAGCCGTCAGGAGCGATAAGCCGCTCCTGAATTGCGGCGAATCGGCAGGCGCGGCTTTCTATCTCAGGCTGCATCGCATCCCACTCCGCCTCCTGGCCGCGAACCGCTTCCAGCAATTCAACCAGCATCGGCTGAATGACAAAGCTGTTATAGTAGTCAAAATGGAACTCCGGTCCGTCCCCGTAGGTCCCGTCTCCCAAATACCACTGCTCATGCTGCTTGAGCGCATAATCGATCCGCATCCTGTCCCAGTCGCTCTCTCCGAGCTTGAGCAGCGCAGCTTCAATAATGGCTGAGAACAGCAGCCAATTGGAGAACACCGGCTTGCGCGTCCTCGTCCGCTTCAGCGCAGCAGCGACGTTGCTCCGCACGCGCGGCTCCAGCCGCTCGCCGAGCTCTACAGGAGCGCGCAGCAGCGCCAGCGCTAGAAAAGCCGCATCGACAATCGGCTGGCCGCCCTCGTCGAAGTTCATCGCATCCGGGGAAGCCGGGTCTGTCCCCGCATCCACGGCCGCACGCGCAAGCTCCGCCAAACGCGCGCGCAGCCGCTCTTCCTCCGCATCGGCGGCAGCCTTCTGCTCCAGCCAAGGCGCCATGCCGCTCAGCAGCCGTCCAAGCGCCTCCAAATGCGTGTACTTCGCCCGGTCCGTCCGCAGCTCGTCCAATGCCTCCGCGCTTGCCTCCGTGCCCAGGCTCGCGCATTCCACCGGCATATCGCGCCGCAGCCGCCGCTCAGCCAAGGCGTTCAGCACAGGCTCGCCTATCCGCAGCATTTGCGCAAGCCAGTAGCCGCGCCCCGCTTCTGCCGCAGCCGTTTCACTCTTTTGTCCCGCAACGTTCTCAATCGCCACAATCCGTTCCCCCTTCAAACGTATGCATTGTTCGCCGCTTTATGAATGTTACCAGAACGTGTCCGCATTGCCGCGCAGCCGCGCCAGGCCTTCCACGAAGAAATAATCGCCGTAAATAAGCGGCACATCGATATTCCGCTGCTCAGGGTAGTGGCTCGTCCCGTGCAGAATCAAGCCCTCTTCGTCCTCGCTGTCCCATGCGCCGTAATTTTCATATAGCGATCGCAGAATCCGCTCTCCCGCTTCCGCATACAAGCCCGCTTCCTCCTGCGCCACATGGCGCGCGATTTCCAGCAAGCCGCAGGCTGCGCAGGCGCCGGCGGACGAGTCGCGGTAGCGCTCGATGCCCGGCGGCAGCCGGAAGTCCCAGTGGGGCACGCTATCCTCGGGCAAATTGGCGAGGAAGAAATGCGCCGCACGCTTGGCCGCATCCAAGTAACGGGCATCGCCGGTGTAACGATAGCTGAGCGCCATACCGTAGACCGCCCATGAAGCGCCGCGCGACCAAGCGGAATTAGGCGCGTAGCCCTGCCCGCCGTTTACACTCTCGAACTCCCCGGTATCCGGGTTGAAAATAACAATATGATTAACCGATCCATCCGTCCGGATAAACCGTTCCAGCACCGTATTCGCATGCGAGGTCGCCACATGCCGGAATCTCGGGTCGCCCGTCGTCTCGCTTGCCCAATACAGCAAAGGCAAATTCATCAGACAATCGATAATGGCCCAGCCCTCATTCCGGTCTCCTTCTCCCCATGGATTCCAGGCTCTGATATAATTTCCTTTTAAATTAAACCTGCCGCTCAGCACGCTCGCCGCGAGCAGCGCCCGTTTGCGCGACTGCTCTTCCCCAAGCAGCTTGTAGCGCGCTACGCTGGTCAGCGACCACATAAAGCCCAAATCGTGATCCAGCCGGTCATAGCCCATCAGCACGTCGTCCAACTGCTGCTCGCAAGCCTCCGCGATATCCTTATAGCGCTGATCCTGCGACTCCTCGTCGCGATACAGCAGCCAGAGCAGTCCCGGCCAGAAGCCGGCCGTCCACCAGTGAGGCGCCTCCAACACGTAAACGCCGTCAACGCTCGCATGCGGAAATCTTGCCCCGATACGGCTGCTCGTTCTGCCAACCTTTGTATGTACATCCTTCCAAGCATCCTGAACCCAAGCCCCGTTATTCATCTGCCTTTCCCCTTTCCATTAAACGACTGAATTGAAATACAAATTGCCCCGTAAGCGAGTCGCGAATATCGTGAATCGTCGTAAAATCCAGCGTAAACCAACGGCGCTCCCGGCCAAAATGATCCGTATCCACCCTGCCCGCAACAATCGGCTGCCATAAGGACGAATCATACGAGATCATTAATTCCCATCTTTCCCCTTGAAGCGACACCCTGCCTTCGGTCGTAACAGTCGGCTCCAGCAGCGTAATAAAACGCTCGACAACCGAGCGTCCCTCCATGTCCCCTTCAGCGCTCCAGCTGAATGCATCTGTCAGTGTCAGACACGGCAGCGCTTTCTTCTTCCAGTGCAGCTGTCGCTTCAAACCGGACATCAGGCCCCGCCTGTATGCGCCGCTCAGCTCAAGCGTAAGCCGATCCTCCGCTTCGCCGGTCATCGCCTCCAGCACCGTGGCGCTGAACGCCTTGCCGGCAAGCTGATGCTCGTCGCCTATCACCGGTACAGAATGCCCATGCGAGCCATTGCACCAATACGAATACCGCCCCTCGCCAAAATAATCCGCCGTATACATTCCGCTGCCCAAATCGGCCAAATACGCTTCCCCGTCCGCATGCAGCACAAAATGTCCGAGATCGTTATGGTTATGCGGCTCGTCGTTATGGCCTCCCTTCGCCGCAAAGCTGAAGCTCCCGCCTCCTTGCGCTCGCGCTCTCGACAGCAGCCACTTGGCATCCGGCAAATAATACGCTTCCTCCGGCCAGCCGTCCTCTTGCCCGCCGCTCGGCGGGGCGCTCCAGATCAGATTGCGCAGCGCCGGTGCCCAGCGACCGCAATGATCGGCTTCGTAAGGGGCGCGCAGACGCTCCGCCGGCATCGTGAATTCCGCATATTCCTGCTGCAAGCATGCGCTTAAACCGAGAAATATACCGCTTTCAGGAAGCGAGTCGGAAAAGTTGACGACCGTGTTGCCGTCAGTGAAGCACTTTTGCTGAAACAGCGCAATCGCTTTCACTTTATCCGACCGGAATAAGTCCAGTTTACCTGAAGTGGAAGCCTTCAACAATTGGGCGAAATACACAAAATACCCAAAGCCGTATTGCCAATACAAATATCCCTCCGCACATACGCCATCGTCACCATAACCGGCAAGGAAACAGTCCATGGCAGGCAGCACTTTGTCCAAAATAGCGGCAAGCCGTTCCTCGTCGTCCATCAGATGCAGCGCAGCCGCCCCGATCGACCCGGCACATACAGCCGACCAATTATGCTCTGCTCGCTCCCAGCCGTACGGTCCCTCCATTAAAAAAGGCTGAAAAATCCGCTTCTCTACTTCTGTGCGAATACGGGATTTCAGTAGGCAGGGCAGCTCTTCGCCGGCAAGCAGCAGCGCTTCGCTAAGCGCAAATCCCGTTTCAGCCGCGAATAAATCGATTTCGGTTTGCTGCTTTTGCTCGTCGAAATGAGCAGGCAAGCACCAAGTAAACTCGTTGCATACAGACCAAATCGTATTGTGCAACGCTTGCTTGTACCGCTCGTCGCCCGGCTCCAGCAATGCCAGCAGAGCGAATGCGGCCAGCCGTTTGCGACGCTCAAAGTACGCTCGCTCGTAAGCAAGTCTTTCTCCTGTATCCCGGTACAGCCGAAACAGCGAAAACGGCAGATCTGGATCACTCTCTTGGAGCATGCGGTCCCCTTCGGCCCTTATTTCCTCGATAAGCCTTGTACGGCCTGCATCGGCGAGCAGCTTTTCACGCAAATCCCCGATCGGCGCATCCTCCAACAGCAACAAACTCAAGCCACGCTTTCGCGGCGATTCCCAAACTCCTTGTAAACGCGCCATTGCCACTACAGCTCCTTTTCATCCCATCACAACAGGCCGCAGATGTTAATGCTTCGTCTGCAGCCCGCCTAATATAAATGTAGTCAGCTCCTCAACCAAGACCTCTATCTCAACGCCTTCCTCCTCCATCAGCGTTTGCCAGTAGGGAAGGTGGCTCTGAAACAGAATCGTGCCGATGACAAACATCAGCGTTGCATCGATGGAGGTGAAGGAGAACAAGCCTTGCTCCTTGCCCTCTTTTAGCCAATCCTTGCATTTACGCCATAGCGGCATGACGTACGGCTTAATTTTTTGCACCCGCTCCGTGTCCATCACAATTTCCTGCTGAATAATGATAATGAGCTCGATGTCCTTCCTGCGGAGCTCGGTAACGCCGCGAATCAGCAGCTTTAAACCGCTTACAGGGTCAAGATCGGGATCGATCGAAGCTATTTGATCATTAGGCAAAAAGCTTTCGAACAGGGCCGCGAACATATTTTCCTTGCCGCCAAAATAATACGAAACGAGCGCAACGTTTGCGCCCGCTTCTTCACATATCTGACGTACGGTCGTCTTCTCGAATCCCTGCTTGGCAAACAGCTTTTTGGCTGCAAGTAGTATTCTGATTTTGACATCCGTCTCAGTAGACATCCTATTCCCCCAGCACAACCTGTTTTCTTCTATTGTGAGGCATTCGTCTGCAATCTGCAACCATCCTGTTAGCTTCCGCTTCGTTTGCTCGCTATCGATACGGCAGGCATCGAGACGACTGCCCCGCGTTTAAGCAGGACTGCCAGCGCGCTGATTGCAAGCGCAATGACCGCAATGACGGCAAGCGATAGCGCATCGGAAGCGGCGGACGGACCGCCGAACAAAATATTCATATTGCCATCCACCGCATAGGTCGCAGGCAGCACATCGCCCAGCTTGATAAAGAATGACGACAGCAGCTCCCGGGGTACGATCGCTCCCGAGGAAACAAGCTGAGCGGATAGCGCAATAATGTTAAACAGCATGCCGGCCATGCCGAATACGTACAAGAACATTTGGGATACGAATATAAACGTAAGCATAAAAATGAGCTGGAACAGCCACATATGAAGGAAGCCTTGCTCGATTTGTCCGCCGAAAGCCACCAGCAGCGAAGAACCGATTAACGAAACCAGGATCGCCGCTACCACATTCAGAACCGTCCTTGCGGCAAACCGTTTCCACTTGCTTACTGCGGCGCTTACCGCCATCCCCGACTGCTCCAAGTTCATGCCCATAATCATCGCGCCGACATACGACGCCAGCACCATCATCATCGGCACCATCTGATTGTTCATGCCTTGTACGACATTCGTCGATTGAAGGCTTGTCGTTACACGCTCGGAAAGCCCAGCAGCCGCTCCAGCCGCTTGCGCCTCCGGCATGTTGGATTGAATCAACAGCGATTGAATGCCTGCCGCGACCGCTTGCTTGTTGACCTCGGCTGTAATTTGCGATGCCGCCCCGCTCATAATGCTTTTAATCAGAGCGGGATTTGATTCGTTAATGAAATACTCAAGGCTGGCTCGCCCCTCTGCCGAGGCTGCTTGCTGAGAGAAGTCGGCTGGAATAACGACCACCATCTGCAGCTCACGCTCGTTAAGCAGCTGCTTCGCCTCCTCAAGGGGATAATTGACGCTTAGATTAAATGGCAAATTCTGCTCCAACCCGGCCGCTATTTGCGGGCCCATTTGCTGATCCTCGCTAACAACCGCGATTCGCAGCTGATCAATTCGATCCGTTACGCCGTTATACCCCGTCATCCATATCGCCGAGAAGATAACTTGAAACATGACAGCGGTAATAATGCCTATCCACGTCGTTGGACGCTTCATAAAAGCTTGAATAGCTTGTTTCATCCCTAACACCCCAATCCTATATTTAAACAAACATTTAAAACAACTGTTTAAATACTAATCCTCCTTTTGTTTTTTGTCAACAAAAAAAGAAGAGGCTTTTGTCCTCTTCTTTCGTTACGCATTATGCAGGCTATTCTCGTAATCGGCTTCAAATTTCGCTTGTGCCGCGAGCTGCTTTTTGTAGACAGTGCCCGATAAAAGAACACTGGCCTCGTACAATAGAATAAGCGGAATCGCAACCAGAATATCCGAAATAAAGTCCGGCGGCGTGATGACTACTCCGATAAATACCATAATAAAATACGCCAGCCGTCGCATTTTGCGAAGCCGCTGCGGATTGACCAGCCGGATCGCCGTCAAAAACATAATGACCAGCGGCAGCTCGAACAACAGGGCAATCGGAATAAGCAAATTGAACATAAAGGCAAAATACTGCGCGATGCCGTACGTTTCCTCCAAGTTCAGATGCTGCGATACCGTCCTCGTAAAATTAAAGGCAAGCGGGAACACGACAAAATAAGCGAATGCCAGTCCAGCCAAAAACATAAACAACGCAAACGGCACGTATTTCAACGTGGAGCGCTGTTCGTTTTCACGCAGCGCCGGCTTAACGAACGCCCATAATTGATAAGCAATGACAGGGATTGCTATAATCAAGGCAATGACAAAGGCAAACTTCATATACATCCCAATCCCGTCCCATAGGGAAAAGGTATGCAGCGATATCGAATTGGCCGGCTTCTGGCTCATTAAAAAGTTGTATGCAGGCTCTGCAAATATCAGCCCCACGACCAAGCCAAGCGTAAGCACAATCAGAACGTAGACGATACGTCTGCGCAGCTCGCCCAGATGCTCAAGCAGCGGCATGAGCCCTTCCTCGCGAATGAGCTTTTTGCGGGACCCCGATGAGTAATTGCTTTCGTCCTTCGTTCCCAGTTGAACGCACCTCCTTCCAGCAGCAATTCCTTCACTAACTTCGATGCTCAAGAAAAAAGCGGGACCGATTAATCCGGTAGCCGCTTATTATCCTTCTCTAAATTGTCCACGCGGTTGACTTCCGCTTTGCTTGAATCCTTTTCCTTGCGGTCGTCGTCCTCCATAATATCTCTCGCTCCCGCTTTAAACTCGCGCAGCGTGCGTCCGAACGCGCGACCAAGCTCGGGAAGCTTGTTCGGTCCGAACAGCAGCAAAGCGACAAGGACGAGCAAAATAATGCCCGTAGCGCCGATTCCTGACATATGCCTAACCTCCTTCTTCGGTAGCGGCGGCTGATCTGCCGCCATCCCCAATCGTTAACAGCCGTATAATCCGCCGTAGCCCATGCTTGTAATATCCTCCGGCACAATCGTTTCCCCGGCAAGAATACGGGGCAAGAGCACATCGAACGACGTATACGGATCGTGCATAACACAGCCCGGAAGCCCCATAATCGGCACTCCCTGCAAATATCCGATCAGCAGCATCGACCCCGGCAGCATTGGCGTGCCGTAGCTGACAATGTCAGCGCCCGCAGCTCGAATGGCCCCCGGCGTGCGATCGTCCGGATCAACCGACATGCCGCCCGTTACTAGTATCATATCATAACGCTGTTCAAGCAAGTAGTGTATTTCCTTGACAATTGTTTGACGGTCGTCGGGAGCAAACCGCTGCTCGCCGACCTCAGAGCCCAGCGCCTCAAGCTTGCCTCTTACGGCTGGACCAAACTTGTCCTCGATTCGGCCACCCCAAACCTCGCTTCCGGTCGTAAGCAAACCGACACGAAGCTTGCGCAGAGGAATGACGCGAATGGGCGCGATACCGTTATGCCGCTCCCGGTACGACTGGGCAATTCGCTCAACCTGCTCAACCTTGGCTTTGGGCACAACTAGAGGAATCGCCCGTGTCGCTGCGAGCTGGCCGCCCGGCTGCACCAGCGCATTCGTACGCACGGTAGCAAGCGCAATTTCGCCAAGCTCATTTATGGCATCCACGGTCGCTTTGTCCACCTTGACAAGGCCCTGTATGTCCGACTTCAGACTTACCTTGCCCTCATGGGGCTCAGACAGCCGAATCTGCTCGCCGGCCAGCGCCTTGGCCATCCGGTCTGCCGCATCGTCCTCATGCAGCTCGCCGGCTCCCAGCTCCATAATGTAAATATGCTCTTTCCCGATGTCCAGCAGACTCGGTATGTCGGCTTCGGTAATGATATGGCCTCGTTTGAACAGCCTTCCCTTGAACTCGCCTGGAATAATCCGGGTCAAGTCATGGGCAAGCCGCAAGCCGATCGCATCCTGTACGGCTACTTCCTTCAATATCGTCTTGGCGTCTGCTGCAGGCTGCTCGAATACTTCGCTCATCCTGTATGCTCCCCAAGTCTGCCGGATAAAATGCCCAACGCATGCGGAAGCTGGTCCATTATGGCCATCAAGCTTTCATGAACCCCTTTCGGACTTCCGGGCAAATTAACGATTAACGATTTGCCGCGTATTCCGCAAACGCCCCTCGACAGCATCGCGCGTCTCGTTTTTTGCAGCGCCCCCATCCTCATCGCTTCTGCGAGGCCCGGCACGGAGCGGTCGATAACCCTCAGCGTCGCTTCCGGCGTAATATCCCGCTCAGCGAGACCCGTGCCTCCTGTCGTCAGCACCAGGTCCGCGTGAAAATACTCTGTCATTTCGATAATGGCCGCCATAATTTCATCCTGCTCGTCCGGCACAATGCGATAATCGACAATTTCGCCGCCAAGCTCCTCTTCCACCAGCTCGCGAATGACCTGCGCGCTCGTATCCTCGCGTTCCCCGCGCGAGCCTTTATCGCTGGCCGTCAAGATGGCAACCTTCCATCGCATAGCCTGTCCCTCCCATCCGAAATCCGATTACTCGCTGCTTGGCATCCGATAGTCTCCGCTTTTACCGCCTGATTTGGCGACTAGCTGCGTCGGCCCGATTACCATATCCTTTTGCAAAGCTTTGCACATATCGTACACCGTAAGCGCTGCTGCTGAAACAGCTGTCAGCGCCTCCATTTCCACGCCTGTCTTGCCCGTCGTTTTCACGCTGCCTTCTATGTAAAGCTCGTCCACGCCATTGTCGCTGAACAAAATGTTAATGCCGGTAAGTGGAAGCGGATGACACATCGGAATCCAGTCTGCCGTTTTTTTGGCCGCCATAATAGCCGCGACCTGCGCGACAGCCAAAACGTCGCCTTTGCCAATCTTGCCTGCCTTGATCTGCGCAAGCGTATCCGGCTTCATGATCACCTTCGTGCAGGCAACAGCTACACGCGAGGTAACTTCCTTATCGGTAATATCAACCATGCGCGCCCGACCCTGCTCGTTAAAATGCGTCAATCCCATTCGCCAAACCCCTTCCCGCCTTCTGCTCAACGGCCAATAGCCGATGCTCCGACAACCTGTAGTCCATACGCAAGTCATGCGCCTCGAGAGGAATATCCTCCGCCAGCTGCGCCTCATAGCCAACGCCAACCCATAACGCTTTCTTGCCGCCGGCTCGAATGGAGTCCCCGAAGCGATCATAATAGCCGCCGCCGTATCCGATTCTTCCCCCGCTGCGGTCGAACGCCAGTCCGGGCACGAATACCACCTCCGGCACAAAGCCGTCGTCGATGGGCAGCGTAGCCGCAGGATTAGGCTCCATAATGCCATAAGCTCCGCGCATAAGCTCGTCCCAGCTGCGCAATGGATGAAGCGTCATGGACCGGTCGCTTTCCACGCAGCGCGGAACCAGTATATCCTTGCCGGCTTTCCAGCCCCATTCGATCAACTCGGTCAGGTCAAGCTCGCTGCGAAAAGCGATATAGGCCATAATTGTCTCGATTCGCCGCTCCTGCAGCCACTCGATGGCATGCTTGCAAGCCGCGCTCGACCACTGCTGTCGTTGCTCGTTCGTCCATTCATTTCGTTTTTTTGCATGCAGTCCGCGAAATTCCGCCTTCCGCTCCTTTAAATCCCGTTCCGTCAAAAGCTCTCACCTATTCTACTTATCGTCATGATGCCTTGCCTATAGTTTACCACTGTTATGTAACTTTCGCCAATGTCGGAGCCCGTTTGTGGTACACTATTTAAACAAGCCAATCAATTTATTTTCATTTATTAGCGGAGGTTTCAAGATGCTGCTTCAAGTTTCCAATATTACAAAAAGCTACGGCATTAACACCATACTATCCAATATTTCCATGCAAGTGCAGGAGCGCGAGCGTATCGGGCTAGTCGGCGTGAACGGAGCCGGCAAGTCCACACTGCTTAAAATTATCGCAGGCGAAATGAGCGCCGACTCCGGACAAGTCCATAAGGCGAAAGAAACGAAAATCGGCTATCTTGCCCAAAATAGCGGCCTGCAATCCGAGCGTACCATTGAAGCGGAAATGCGCGCTGTGTTTGCCCATTTGCTCGATGCCGAGCGGGAGCTGCGCGAGCTGGAGCAGAAGATCGCCGATCCCGCTTTGCATGGAGACGAGAAAAAATATGCGGACATTCTGGAGCGCTATGCCAGCCGCTCCGACTGGTTCCGCGAGCAAGGCGGCTTTGAAATGAACACCCGCATCAATAGCGTGCTGCATGGCATGGGCTTTGGCCATTTTGCGCCGGATACCGTCATCTCCACGCTCAGCGGCGGACAAAAAACGCGGCTGGCGCTGGCACGCATCTTGCTGCAAGCCCCTGATCTGCTCATGCTTGACGAGCCGACCAACTATTTGGACATCGAGACGCTCACCTGGCTGGAAGGCTATTTGCGCAGCTATTCGGGCGCCATTCTCGTCGTCTCTCACGACCGTTATTTCCTTGATGCGCTGGCGACCGCGATTGTCGAGATCGAGCGCCATGTCGCCAGGCGGTATACGGGCAACTACAGCCGTTTTATGGAGCTTAAGGCGGCCGAATATGAAAGCAATCTAAAGCAATATGAGAAGCAGCAGGATGAGATATCCAAACTGGAGCAATTTGTCCAGCGCAACATCGTCCGCGCATCCACGACGAAACGGGCGCAAAGCCGGCGCAAAACGCTGGAGAAAATGGAGCGGCTGGACAAGCCGATGGGCGATTTGAAAAAAGCCCACTTTTCCTTTGAAATCGAACGTCAGACAGGCAAGGATGTGCTTGACGTACGTGATGTATCCATTACATTCAGCGGCAAAAACCGCCCGTTGTTCGAGCATGTGACTTTTCAGCTCACGCGCGGCGAGACGGTAGCGCTGATCGGGCCAAACGGTATCGGCAAGTCGACGTTGCTAAAGGCGATCGTCGGTCAGACGGAGCCGACAGCGGGTACGATACGTTTCGGCACACATGTAAAAATCGGCTATTACGACCAGGAGCATACAAGATTGAACAGCCAGAACACCATCCTCGAAGAGGTGTGGGGCAGCTATTCACATATGGAGGAAGCCCGAATAAGGACCGTGCTCGGCAATTTCCTGTTCAGCGGCGAAGATGTACTCAAGCGTATTTCTTCGCTTAGCGGAGGCGAGAAAGCGCGCGTATCGCTTGCCAAGCTCATGCTGGCGGAAGCCAATGTGCTTATTCTCGACGAGCCTACGAACCATTTGGACTTATTCAGCAAGGAGGTGCTTGAAGCCGCGCTAGTCGATTACGAGGGCACGCTGCTGTTCATTTCTCATGACCGGTATTTCCTGAACAAAATGGCTGAACGAATTGTCGAACTGACACCTGCGGGAACCGTCCATTTCCTAGGAAATTATGACGATATGCTGGAGAAAAAGCTGGAAATGGAGGAAGCCCGGCAGGAAGCTCTGGCGGCGAAAGCCAACGTGACTGGCGCAAAGGGACAGCCCGAGAAAGCGCCGGCTAGCTCCTACGAGGCCGACAAGCAGGCGAAACGCGAAGAACGCGCCAAACAACGCCGAATCGAGCAGCTTGAAACGGAAATTGCCGACGGCGAGGAGCGCATCGCCGAGCTGGAGCAGCAGTTGACCGATCCTGCGATCTTTAACGATTATGTCCGCATTCAGGAGATTCAATCTGAAATCGAACAGTGTAAAACCTCCCTTGCGGCGGCATACGAGGAATGGGAGCTGCTGATGGTGTAGGCTATGCGGCAGCAAGCTTCCTTCCGCTGTCGAAAGCAGCCCCCGTGCTGTTCTCCTTCCATTGTCCAAACGTTGAAAAGCCGCTGGCCGTCTCTCCTACGACAGCCAACGGCTTTTGTTTGCATTAAAAAACTTCAAGGCTGATCAATCCGAGGCGACGAGCCTCCCGAATCGCTTCCGAGCGGGAGCGCACATTCAGCTTGTCGAAAATTCGCGACAGCTGGTATTCGACATTCCGCTGACTCGCATGCAGCTTGATAGCCAGATCCTTGTTGCTGATGCCTGTCGCCACCTCATGCAGAATCGTCTGCTCTCGCTCCGTAATCGACACATCCTCGACGGACACCTCCGAGCGGCCAATGGTCACCTCATGCCGTCTGAGCTGCTTAAGCAGCGCAATGGGCACAACGGCGTCTCCGCGTATGGCGCATCTGATTGCGTTTTGCAATTGCTCGCGCGATACCGTTTTGGAAATAAAACCGGAGGCTCCCGATTCAATCAGCAGATTAAAATGCGAGCCGATTTCGTACCCTGTATAAATCAGCACCTTTCGATCAGGGTCCTGTTGAATCAATCTTTTGGTCAGCTCAAGACCGCTGATGCCCGGCATGTTCAAATCGCATAAGATCAAATCAAATTGCTCTTGCTGCACCAGCTCCAACGCTTCAATCGCGGACATGACCACACTGACCTTCATGTCGTTATCCTGCTCAATCATCGTTTTCGTGCCTTCTCCGACCGAAGGATGATCATCAACTAACAAGATGCGAATCAAACGATATTCCCCTCTCTAATCGACTGGATGTTGTCATCTCCGGCAGGACGATGGACACCTCAAGCCCTTCTCCTCGCCTGGAGTTAAAGCTAATTTCGCCTTCTAAGCCGATTACCCGTTCTTTAATGCCGGACAAGCCCATGTGCTCGAAGGAGGCTTGCAATTGGTCAAGCTCCATGCCTACGCCGTCGTCCTCATAATGAAAATAAACCTTGCCCAGCCTCTGCTCAAGCCGCAGACGTACAAGCTTCGCCTGTGCATGCTTATCCGCATTGCGCAGCAGTTCTTGCACGATTCTGTAAATGGCTGTAATTTGCTCTTCATTCAAAGGCTCCATAAACGGCTTGGCGTGAAACTCGACGGCAAAATTCACACGCATCTGCGTATGCTCGATAATGGATTCCACAGCTTCGATCACGCCCATTTCCTTTAGCAACGGCGGCCTTAGCTCATTGCACGTTTCCCTTATTTGATGGATAACGTCAAGCAAGCCCTCTTTAATATCCTCCAGCTCCTGGCCCAGCTTGTCCGACAGCGGATGATCCATCATAATCGCCTCCAGCTTGCGGTACCAAAGCAGTTGATCCTGCAGCGCGGAATCATGCAAATCCGCTGCAAGCTTCTTGCGCTCGTTCTCCGACAGGCAGAACAGCAGCCTGACGACCCATGGCGAATGTGCCTGCTCCTTGCGCACCTCCAGCTCGAGATCATGAATGATGCTCTCGATTAAAAATAGGTTCTCAAACACGATGCTTGCATAGTTGGACATCGTCTTTAACCAGCGCAGCTCGTCGGAATTGAAGCGGGTATGGTTCGTCTTCATCCCGATCCACATAATGTGGTATTTGGTCCGCTGACGGCCGATGACAAGTCCGAGGCCAAACGGCAGCTCGATTAATTCGCCGATTTGAAGATCGTTCATCGTTCCCAGCAAAAACTCGCTAGTTATCAATTCTTCAGGCTGGGCGCCCATCGGCGTAACGGAATTATCGGCTTGATCCACGAGCAGAAACGAAATTCGGTTTACCGGGAGCAAAGCGCTAATTTCCTGTCTGAGCACGTCCTCCAGATCGGTTTGCTTCATCACTTTAGCCACTTTGCGCGAGAAGCGATCCAGGCTGTCCTGATAGCTGTGCATGGCTTTGAACAGCCTTGGCCTGAATCGCTGATCGATAAGCTCTTTTACGTATAAGAACAACGTCATGCCGCAATGAATGACAAAAAAGATACCAAACCAAGCGGACCAGGACGGGCTATTCCCTCCCAAAATCAAAAATGCGACAAATCCCGCAATGATAGCGCTCGGCAAGAAGGAAAGCGCCGTATAGTATTTGAAGCGGGTCAGAATAAAATCAATATCGAACAATTGGCTTGATGTCGACAAATAAAAATACACGACAGGGAGCACGAATAGAAACAACGCCGTAAACGCCGCCGGAAGCAGCTGCTGCTGTCCGAACATTTGCGGAAGCAGGTTAAAGGCTGCGAATGGGGTAAAGGCGACCAGATGCGTAATCAGGGTGATGGTGAACAACGAACGAAGCTTCGTGTTGCGCGATTTAATGAATTTCTCCACAAGCTTAAATACGCATACCAAATTGCAGAGCAGCACCACTCCGCTAAAGGCCATCATAATATAGTTGTATACGTCGATCGTGAACAAGCTCGTCCAAAAATACAGCAAGCTCATGACGCCAACGATGCTGGTCAATAAGAATAGAAAGGCAAGCGCCGGTTTAGTTATGAATTTGTCATCAAACCGTTGCAAATAACTGTTCATAAACGTCATAAACAATAACGGAATCATGGGCAGCAGTAAATAAAGAACGCTGTTGCCGACCGGATCGCTGCGGTATGACGCAGCTGAGCTATAATAGCTAATACCGATTGAAATAAAAAAAACAATCAGCAAGAGCACTGATTTGTCATAACGGCGTTTAATAAATAAGAACGCGGAAAAAGCAAAAAAGATAACAAGCGATATGCCGGGAATATATAATTGAAGCGTCAATTCCCACAACGAATGCTCGCCGTTCCACCCCTTCTGGAAGTCAAACAGCTGCTCGGTGTTATTCTTATGCCTTACCAGCACATTATCCGCATACTCAATCGTTAGATAACGAATGACATTATGAAACTCATTCGCCGGCTTCCCGTTAACTTCCAGCAGCTGATCTCCTGCGCGAATTCCCTTCATCGTGGCCTGTCCCGCAGGCTCGGTCGACTTCACAAAATAGTTGCCTTCTGCATCGGAAGTGAGAACGGCTCCAATGGAAGGAATTCGAATAATGACCGATGTAATATACAAAACGGTCAGGAGAAAAACAGCAAGGAAGAGGAATGTGATCGATCGATTAAGCAATGTAGGCTTCATGCATCCCTCTTCCCCTCCATATGTAGCTCCCTAACCCCACATCTGATAACGAATGTTTTTATCTTGCTTATTGCTAAGCGTTTCTAGCAGCGCCTTCTTCTCAGCTGTCGATACGCCTGCCAGCTGAAGTTGTCCACCCATGGCCAAAGACATTTTCTCAGTGCTTCCCGCTAACTGACGAATTGTTTCTTTTAACATATGAACTCCTCCGCCTCTCTTAAAGGTATGAACTGCAATAAATACAATGCCTCTCTACTATACCAGTTAATAGAGGGCAAGCAAACGCAAATATCATTCGTATTTACCGAAATAAACTTTGCGTGGTTGCAGGCTAAGCGATTTTTTGCTTGAGAATTTGCAAAAACAGGTCGGTCCACGGGCCCTTTTTGGCAAATGGCTCCAGCAGCTCGACAAATCGATTGTAATGCTGGCGACTCATGACAGATCCGTACAGCAATGCTCCCGTTCGTTCGCATACCGCTGCAAACAGCCCGTCAAACGCGGAAATATCGCTTCGGGACAGCCTGCCTTCATAATAATCGCTGATCCATCCATCCTCTTCAGCCAGACTTTCAAGCAAAAACATCGTAACCAGCGTTCTCTTTTTCTGGAGAAAATCGCTTTTATCATCCCATCGAAGCATGTCGTTGACATCGTTTTTAAGCTGGGAGGCGATGCCGATTTCCATCGCGTACTCCTCGACCTGCACATTCCGCTGATGCCCTGCCAGCATAACTCCTGTTTGGCAGGCTAACGAAATGAGCGAGCCGGATTTCTGCCTGATCATGTTTATGTAAGAAGCTTCATCCTTCGCCTGGTTTTGCAAATCGAGCATCTGACCGTTGGCCGCCTTCAGCCAACGCTCGTTCATCATATCTAGCATTTCTGCGCGGATACGATCGTTATCCGTACAATGAAGCATCGTCTGCTGGGACAACGCCAGCAGCGAAGTAGCGATGTGAAGCGCCTCGGCCACAGGAATTTGCATCCATGGCTTGGCCGGAGAGTCGCTGTCCTGCAGATCGTCCAGCATATCCGATGCGAGAATGAACAGCTCGACTGCGGCAGCCGCTTTGTATATCTCATGCCCCTTGCCCTCGAACATATAAAAATGCAGCACGGTCAGCTGGCCGAACTTTAGAAACTCGCCAATTTTCTCCTCGATAAAACGGCATGCGCTTCGCGCAAGCGGCTCAGCGGTGAACCACCGCTCAGCCTGCGCGCGCATTTGTTCTCCAATCTCCGAAACCCATTCGTTCACGGCTCATCCTCCGGACTCCATCGTCATGTTGAAAACGCACAACGCTAGTTTTACAGAAACATGCGATGCAATTTGCTTGCTAGCCGCGCAAGCTTCCCTGGCTTTTGCCCGTAAAATGGGCTATAGCTCCGATTACGCCGCTTCATCTCCTGTCTCCTAACTTTCTCTTTGCGACCCTTATCTTCCTCCTCTATTCGGCTATTTAATAAAAGAGCAACCATCTCCATTCGTTTCTCGATGATTTTATTGCGGGAACCTGACGGACTTTCGATGCTATCACGATGATCCATAGTCTATAAAGCCCTCC
Organism: Paenibacillus sp. SY21-1; assembly: GCF_005222705.1. GTDB lineage: Bacteria > Bacillota > Bacilli > Paenibacillales > Paenibacillaceae > Pristimantibacillus. Next base: position 122,849 of record NZ_STGF01000010.1, read on the forward strand.
TTGGAGGCGTACCGGCAATTCGACAGCCTTAATCCCGATGTGCGTAATCGGCAACGGCATTTACCGCATAGTGCATATAAACGCCCTCCATCGTCATTCCACCTCCCGGCAGCTCTGAGATCAACGTTGCCGGCTCGTCGCAAACCATGCATTCCCCATTGCGCAATACGCAGACTCGATCACAATTCATCTGCACTTCCTCCATATCGTGCGAGGCTACGACGATCGTTTTCCCCTGCTGCTTTAATTGCCTGATCATCGCCCAATAGTCTTTTTTGGCTTGCAGATCGAGACCTGTCGTCGGCTCGTCAAGTACGATAATCCTCGGATCGTTCACTAATGCGATCGCCAGGGCCACGCGCTGTCTCCAGCCTCCGGACAGTCTCTTGATCGTCTTGTCCGCATAAGGCTCAAGCCCAAATTGCTTTATCATAAGCTCTGCATCCGTTTTATGCCCATAGAAAGCCTGAAACAGCTCCAGCGCTTCCCTTACGCTCATTTTATCGACCAGTGACGTGCTTCCCAAGTGCACGCCAATATGCTCCTTCAAAGCTTCCGCATCCATGCACACATTCATTCCCAGCACCGTAATTTGCCCGCTATCGGGAATTCCTTGTCCAAGCAGCATTTCAATAATAGTCGTTTTCCCGGCTCCGCCAGCGCCAATAAGCCCGAATATTTCGCCTTCCCGAACATGGAAGGAAATATCGTCTACCGCTTTAACTCCGCCATAATATTTACGAATCGAGCTTACCTGAATGACTGTCCGCTTATCCATGCTTGAGAAACCCTCCGTTCAGCTTCAAGGTTCATTTAGCCATAATCCATCATTTATTGAAGGACATTTTAAGATGACGATTGCGCAATATGCTATAAAGATAACCGATAATAGCCTTCTTTTCACCGAAAAGATGATTTGTAATTTCCGCATTTTTTTTGCGCTCCGCATTCCTATCACAAAAAAAAGTTATACACATACATATCCACAAACCTGTATAAATTGTTAGTTAATTCAGTCGACCATTCGCTTGAATTTATCCTTTAAATACGCGGTTTTCGTCGAAATATGGAACCTCCTTTTCCGATCACGCTTGTTTATCCCCAATATTAACATTACCCACAAAATAAACATGAAAAACATATCCCCTTTTACAAGCGTCTAGCGAGGTCCGATAAAAGCAGCAATAACAAGCATTAGCAGTCTGTATTCACAAAAATATGGGGAAATGTGGATAACTTTGTGCACAACACTAATTTTTACAGTAATCCCTCTTTACTGGACATAAAAAAAAGCAGCTCGCCAAAGTTATTCACAATTCGGCTGCTGCTTATTATTTTTGTAAAAAAAGAAATCAATGGTCTCGCTTCAGATCAGATTACAAATTTCGCATGATGGGTTAACGGACTGCGTCTTTTGCCGAGGCGTGGCGGCTGCCTGTCGTCATGACGGCTTGATTGCAAGCCGCTACGTAAGCCTCCGCCGCTGCCAGCACAATATCGTTGTGGATAGAGGTCCCACGGAACCGCTTGTTGTTGTGGATAATGCTGACGACCGCTTCACCGTGAGCATCCTCTCCCGTCGACAGGGAATGCAGCTCCAGATCCTCAAACTCGGCCGCCACGGGAATCGCCTGCTGGATCGCATGTATGACAGCCTCAAGAGGTCCTTCACCGATAGCGACGTAAGCTTTCTCCGTGCCGCCTTCATTTTCCCTAATCGTGACGGTCGCCGTACGCGAGCGCTGGGAACCGGCATGGACATGCAGATCCTGCAGCACATAAGGGTCAGGCTGCGTATCCGTCAGCTCGCCGGCAATCCGGATCAGCTCGTTGTCGGTTACGATTTTTTTGGCGTCGGCCGTCTCTTTGAATTTGTTGTACACATGCTCCATTTGCTCGTCTGCTACCGGGATTCCGTACTCGGCCAAACGATGCTTGATGGCGTGACGGCCGGAATGCTTGCCCAGTATAATCATATTGCGCGAAATCCCCATCGCTTCCGGGTCCATGATTTCGTACGTGCTGCGATTTTTAAGCAAACCGTCTTGATGGATGCCCGATTCATGCTGGAAGGCATTGCGACCGACAATCGGCTTGTTGTAAGCAATCGGGAAATGCATCGCCCTGCTCACGAGCCGTGAAGTCTCGTAAATTTCTCCAATCTGAATGTTGGTTTCGGCCGCAATGGCATCCTTGCGTGTTTCGATCGCCATAACCAGCTCCTCCAGCGAGCAATTGCCCGCACGTTCGCCAATGCCGTTCACCGTAACCTCAATCTGCGTCGCTCCCGCGGAAATGGCTGCCAGGCTGTTAGCCACCGCCAGCCCCAAATCATTGTGGCAATGGGCGCTGTAGCGAACGCTGTCCCCGCCTCTGGCATGCTTGCGCACATAGCGGAACAGCTCGCCCATTTCCTCCGGCATCGCATAGCCAAGCGTATCCGGCAGATTAATAATCGTCGCTCCCTCGGCAATAACCGCCTCCACAAGCTGAATAACGAAATCGCGTCCGGAACGGGTGGAGTCCATTGCCGAAAATTCGATCTCATCCACAAATTGCTTGCCGTAAGCTACCATGTCCCGTGCGATTTGCACAACCTCATCGCGGGATTTGCGCAGCTGGTGATTCAAATGAATGTCCGACGAGGAGATGAACAGGTGCAGCCTTCTGCGCGCCGCATCCTGGGTCGCCTTGATCGCCGCGTCGATATCCAGCTTCACGGCGCGGGCGAAGCCCGCAATCTCCACATGCTGCAGCTCTCGGGAAATTTGCTGGATTGCCGCAAATTCGCCCGGACTCGAGACGGCAAAGCCCGGCTCAATGACGTCAATGCCCAGCTTGCCCAGTTGACGGGCGATGACGATTTTTCGTTCCGGATCGATGGCCGCCCCCGGTGATTGCTCTCCATCTCTCAGCGTCGTATCGAATATTTGAATATTCTTCATCTCGTTTGTCATTGGTTTATCCTCCAATTATCGTTGTTTAGTGTACCAAGAGCTGTCGGCTAAAGCCGTCCCTTTGGCGCCATAAGCTAACGTTTCGCAAAAAAATTCAAGACATGCAAGGGTTCAACTTGCATTAAAAAAAGACGCGCCGTCTCCTGTATAGAGACGACGCGCCCAAGGCAGCCGTGGTACCACTCCAATTGGCCGGGTCCAGATGCTCAGCGCTGCCAAAGCAGCCGCCGAGGCGGACCCGCGCCCGCTTGTAGGCTTGATCACGGCGGCCAGCCGTAAACATGTACTTTCGCCGCTTTTTCCAGCGCGCGATTTCCACATTTCCGCTCCCAGGCGAGATTCAAGCATAGGCTTCGACTGCGTTGCACCATCCCGCAGCTCTCTGCATGCCTGTCGCATCCTTCGCATCCTCAATGCTGGAAGTTTGCCCAGGCGATTTGTCCGGCCCCTGCTCTACTGCTCCTGTTCCTTGCGTTTGTTCGTCTATCGTTTTGTGCCTTATCGATTTATATTTTATGCTCTGTCGGTGAATGTAGTTGACGTTAGCTTCATCTGTGCTTGTGCTGTTGATCAGGCAGCATAAGCATAATCTTGCATGTTCCCTTCACAGTCCGGTCAACAAGAAAAGCCTGCCGTCTCTTGAATCAAGAGACGACAGGCTGTTAAAGACCCGCGCGGTACCACCCTTGTTGACATCCCTACGTTTGCAAACGAGCAGGACGCCCACCTTAAGCATATGCAAGCTGCAATGGCTTGCGATACGCACCCGATTACGGAGGTTAACCGTAACGATGTACACGCTATGAGCAACCGGCCTTGACGCCGACTCACCGCTTCCATCGTTCCGCTCACAGGCGAGTTTCAAGCTGCCTTCGACTGCGTTGCACCATCCCGCAGCTCTCTGTATCGCTGGCCTGATCCCCTCAGCTCTGCTGACGAGACATTGCCATCGATATCCCCGGCGATTCTCTACTACTCCTGATCCTTGCGTTTGCTTGGTATAGGTTGTGAAGTGTTGTTGCTTATTATAGGGGTTACTTAATTGTCTGTCAATTCATGCGCCAAACTTTTTTGGAACCTGCTACGCTTCCACCGACCACTGCTCCAGCTGCAAGCCGGGATCGCCCCGCAGCGTCAGCTCGCTGAACTCTCCGCGTTTAAGCTTGAGATGCGCCGCCGCGCCGATCATCGCCGCATTGTCCGTACAGAGCGAATGCGGCGGAATCAGCAGCGGCAGCCCGGCAGCTGCGCACTGGCTGGCGAGCGCCTCGCGCAAGCCGCGGTTCGCCGCTACTCCGCCGCACAACAGCAATTGCCGGGCGCCGTGCTCACGCGCCGCCCTAAGCGCCTTCGTCGTCAGCACCTCGATAACCGACGACTGAAATCCCCGCGCAAGCGCCGTCGCATCCAGCTCAAGCCCTTTCATGCGATGCTGGTTAATAGCCGCCAGCACCGCCGATTTCAAGCCGCTGAAGCTGAAATCGTAGCTGTCAGGCTCCAGCCAGGCGCGGGGCAGCACATGCTCCTGCTCCGCCTCCGCCGCAAGCCTGTCGATGTGCGGGCCGCCGGGATATGGCAATTGCAGCGCCCGCGCAACCTTGTCATAGGCCTCGCCGACAGCGTCGTCCCGCGTTCTCCCTATAATCCGAAAGCGTCCCTCGCCTTCCAGCAGCACCAGCTCCGTATGGCCGCCGGACACGACAAGCGCCAGACTTGGGTAATCGATGTTCTCCACCAGCTCGTTGGCATATATATGTCCGGCAATGTGATGCGTGCCGATTAACGGAATGTCCAGCGCCATGGCCAGACTTTTGGCCGCGACGATTCCGACCAGCAGAGCTCCGACAAGACCGGGACCTTCCGTAACCGCAATTGCGTCAATATCCTCAAATCCGATGCCCGCCGCTTGAAGCGCCTGCTCGATAATGACCGTAATCGTCTCCACATGCTTGCGCGACGCAATTTCGGGCACAACTCCGCCGAAGCGCTCGTGGATATCGATTTGGCTGGAAACGATGTTTGATAGAATTTCCTTGCCGCCCTTTACGACAGCTGCCGACGTCTCATCGCAGCTCGTTTCAATGGCCAATATGACGGCCTCCGCTGCCGCCTTTTCCGCTACCTGCTCCATGCTCATTGCTCTCCAGCCTCCAACTGCGTTGTATCAAGTTCCGCCCACATGATCAGCGCGTCCTCATTATTGTCCGAATAATAGCCCGGACGAATGCCCGCGGGCTCAAACCCGAATTTCCGGTACAGCCCCTGCGCAACCTCGTTGGACACACGCACTTCCAGCGTCATTTTGGCCGAGCCAAAAAAAACCGCCGTCCGCTGCAGCTCGTGGAGCAGCCTGCGGCCAAGCCCTTGTCCGCGATACTCGGCGCGCACGGCAATATTGGTCACATGAGCTTCGTCCATGATCACCCACATGCCTGCATAGCCAATAATGGCGCCACCCAGCTCCATCACCATGTAACGGGCAAACATATTGTTAAGCAGCTCATTCGTAAAAGCCTCGGCCGTCCAAGGCGTCGTGAACGCTTCCTGCTCAAGCTCAACAATGGTATCGATATCCGCAAGCATCATCGCGCGAAAAACTAGCCGATCCATATCAATCGTCATAACGGAGCTCCGCCTGACGCCTGCTTCGCATTCCAGTTAACCTCGGCCTCGGTAAGCTGGGTATAGTTGGGGACAAAGGTGTGGTGCTTCTCCGTCAAACCCGCATCCAGCTTCACCCGGCCAAGGTCCGCAATCCACCTTCCTTCCAGCACAAACGGCTGCAAGCGGACCTTGACGCCGGCGGCATGGACCAGTTGAAGCAAGCGCTGCGCCTCTCCTTCATGCAGGGACAGGTCGCCTGTCAGCATAACGCTCCGCACGCGCTCGCCCGCCTGCAAGCGCTCCGCCAGCCGGTCCACCCAGCCGTTCATCATTCTTACGCCATCGTCTGCCAGCCGTTTCCATCCTTCCGCATCCATGGCAAAGGCCGACGTATATACTTGACCGCGACGCGCATCCATAATCGGAATGACCCAATCCGCGCCTGGAGCCGTTTCCTTATGCGAATCTAGCGGCTCATCGCCCCCGGCAGAGCCTTCTCCCGTCTGCTCCCTGCCGCCTGTATCCTCTAGCCCGTCCATCGTTCCAGCGTGCTGCCGGTTAGCGCCATAAGCGATTGCTTCCAGACTCGATACGCCGACTAAAGGCTTATCCCACACCCAAGCCAGCGTTTTTGCCGCAGCGACCGCTATACGCATACCCGTGTAGGAACCAGGTCCATTGCCGACGGCAATCGCCTCCAGCATGTTCCCCTCAAGCCGGCTGCGAACGAGCAGCTCCTTTAAATTCGACACGATATGCACCGAATGATTCCGTTCCGCAAGCGACTGGATTTCAGCCAGCACCCGCTCGCCGTCCACGATGGCCGCAGCCATCGACGCCGTAGACGTATCCAGCGCCAGTATCGGTCCAGAACGCCGTTTTTCCTCCATCATGCTTCTTCCTCCTTCAAGCCCCATCCAGTCCGGCTTCGCGCACAACGCTTGTATGCCCATTGCGGGCACCGGACTTTATTGCAACCACAATCTATCGAGCCTTCTGCTCGTCATGATTAAAGAAAATCGCCTTGCATTCCTTGCTGCACACAGCCTCGATTATCCGTATCGCCGCCAGCCTTATCCACCCGCAGTCCGCTATCCGGCTTAACGCCGGTCAAGCTGCCGGCACCACTGCGCATAACGTTCCCCGTAGCCTGACAGCCGAATACGACGCTCTTCCCCTCCAAGATGCTCGATTCGTATGTCAAGCCGGTCCGGCGGCAGCAGCTGAGCGATCAGACTTGCCCATTCCACGATGGTAACCCCATCGCCAAAAAAATAATCGTCAAGTCCAAGCTCATCCGCTTCGTCTAACGAAAGCCGGTACACGTCCATATGATAAAAAGGGAGCTTTTCCCCCGAATATTCTTTAATTATGGTAAATGTTGGGCTGTTTACGACTCCCTTAACGCCAAGCCCAGCCGCAAAGGCTTGCGAAAACCTCGTCTTGCCCGCCCCCAAATCGCCATCGAGCGCAAGCAAATCGCCGGGCTTCGACCAAGCCGCCAACTGCTCGGCTAGCGTAATCGTATCCCGCTCGGTAGCTGCCAGCCATACCGCTTCGCCCAAAGCTTGCTCCTTCATCCGCTCACCCGCTTACTCTGTAAAATGGTTATAGCCTCTCTTTTGCAGCGCGATCCTGCGTCTCCCGTTGTCCAGCAGCACCTCGGAAGAACCAGCTTCTACCCTGCCGATAACAAAAAAAGGATTACCGGCTTTCCCGAAATCCGCTTGCGCCCCGGCAAGCCTCTCGGGAGGGAGCGTGCCCAGCAGCGCATAGTCCTCGCCGCCATACAAAATCCAATCCAGCGGGTTCATGCCCGCCGACGCGCCGTACGCAGCCAGACTGCCGCTGATCGGCAGCAAACGCTCCTCCAGCAAAATACGCACTCCGGATGCTTCTGCAAGCTCCCACGCTTCGCTGGCCAGCCCGTCGCTTACGTCATTCAGCGACCGGCAGCCGTGACGCTGCAATAGGCGGCCTGCGTGAACGGAGGGACTTGGGCGGCGGTGCGCCTCCACAAGCCTGCCTATCTGCTCGGTCCGCAGGCCGCTGCTGCCTGCGAGCTCCTCGATCAGCGCCGCCTCGTCCTCATGCGAGCGGTCGTCAGGCTTGCCCGGCGTTGCCAGCGCCGGGCCGGCTGCATGCGCCCCCGCGCCGCTTCCCCGCGCAAGCAGCGCGTGCAGCCCCGCCGCCGCAAGGCCGGTAGCGGCGGTTACGAACACAAGGTCGCCCGGCCGAGCGCCGGAGCGACGCAGCTCCTGACCTGCCGTGACCGTTCCCGTCAACGTGACGGAGACAACCAAATGCGACGGCGAAGACGTCGTATCGCCTCCGACAATAGCGACACCGTAGCGCTCCGCGCATGCGTACAGCCCGTCATACAGCCTGCGCATCCGCTCAGGTCCGTACGCTTGGGGCACGCTGACCGAAATGAGCGCGTGCAAGGGAACGCCTCCCATCGCCGCGATATCGCTGATGTTGGCCGCCAGCGCCTTATAGCCGACATCCTGCTCCCGCATCGTCTCCGGCAGGAAATGTACGGTCTCTACCATCGTATCGACCGCTAGCAGCAGCCGTTTCGGCTCGGCTACTCCATCCATTGCCTCAGTCAGCCCGACGACAGCGGCATCGTCGCCAATTCCGGCGATTACGCCCCGCTCCGCCTGCCACTGCCCGGTTTGGCGCTGTGCCGTCCAGTGCTGAATTCGCGCAAACTCGTCCAATTTACTAGCTCCTTCGTATTCCCAGCATTAATGAATGTCGCGTTTTTTAAACCGTCCGCCCTTAACGTCGTGAATATTGCCAACCGCAAGAAAGGCCGCAGGATCAAGCTCATTTACAATCGCTTTCATTTTAGCCTCTTCCAGCCTGGTAATGACGCAGAAAATAACCTTCTTGCTGCCGCCCGTAAAGCCGCCCTCTCCATTCAAATACGTGACGCCGCGTCCGAGCCTGCTCATGATGGCTGCGCCGATTTCCATTGATTCCTCGCTAATAATCCATACGGCCTTCGACTCATCGAAGCCCTCGATCGTAATATCGATCATTTTGAAGGCAATGTAGTAGGCAATCAGCGAGTACATGGCGCGATCCCATGTGTACACGAACCCCGCGCTGCTGAGAATAAACAAGTTTAAAAACATCACCGTTTCGCCAACGGACAGCGGCAGACGTTTGTTGAACACAATCGCAACAATTTCCGTACCGTCGAGCGACCCGCCGAACCGAATGACCATTCCGACACCGACGCCGAGAATAACGCCGCCGAATATGGCGGCAAGAAAAGGCTCCACCGTTAGCGGACTTACGGGATGCAGCAGAAACGTGCCGACCGACATGACGGATACCCCATACAGCGTCGAGATGGCGAACGTTTTCCCGATTTGCTTGTAGCCCAGGATCAGAAACGGCAAATTAAGCAAAAACAGAAAAAGTCCGAGCGGCAGCCCCGTCAGATAAGAGCTGATAATGGAAATGCCCACGATGCCGCCGTCGATAATCTGATTGGGGACGAGAAAAATTTCCAGCCCAACCGCCACCAGTATCGCTCCGAGCGTAATAAACGTTATCCGGCGCAGCACATCAAGCCGAGAAAGTCTATGGTGCTGTAAAGTGCTCATAGAGGAACACACGTCTCCTATTCGGTCTGTTTGTCCCTATTTTACATGAATCTCTGCTAGAGTGAAAGCAATGCTGCCGCATCTCCGGCCTGCCTTATCGGCTGTCTGGTCCACGCTGCTGCGAGGCAAGCGGACAAGCGGAACAAAATCGCAAATCCCTCACTTAAGTCTCTTCAAAAAAAGAAACCTTCCTGCCGGCATCGCTGCCCCAGGAAGGAAAATATGCAGGTTCGATTATCCGATAACCGCAAACGCTTCGTTTCCTTCCGGAATTGTCCGCGTACGGTAGACTCGACCTGCCTGATCGTATAAGCGCACCGTATATGCCACTGTCGTAAGTGTCCCGACACGGCTGAAGTAGACAACGCCGTAACTGTCGAATCGGGCTGTCTGAATAAGCGTGTTGCCTCTGTACAAGGCAGCGTTAAAGCCAGTCGTGTCGTATGGAACGCCGCCTCCAGTCACCCACAGCACCGTAAGACGGTTTAATACCGGTCCGGTCTGCGACTTAGCTGCTTTGGCCGGGGCCTTGAGCTTGCCCATCATGCCCAGTATCGGCGGCTTAATCCGCTTCACCATTCTATCACCTCATCTCGCGATACCATACGATATGCGAGAGGAGAGCAGCCGGTATAGTCAGTTGGACCGGACTGTGCGCCCGTCGTTCTACAATTCCTTAACGATCGTAATATGGAGCTCGTCCTTCAGCTCGATTTCATAAGGCTCCTTGGGCTGAGTCCCGTCCTTCTCCATAATAATGCGCACTTTGGGCCGGTGGACAGCGAGCTCGTTATTTTCACTGACGACCCCGACCTGCCCCGTGCTAAGCAGCAGCGAGGTGCTGACCGGATATATCGATATATGCTTGCAAAAAATCCTGATTAAGTCCAAATCGAAAAAAGTGCCGCCTGCCGCGAACAGAAATTCTATCGCCTCGCTTGCCGTGTACCGTTTGCGGTGCGGCCTTGGCGAGGTAAGCGCATCGAAGGTGTCGGCAATGCCGACAATTTGTCCGTACAGATGAATTTCGCTGCCCTTCAAGCCCCGCGGATAGCCCGAGCCGTTAAAGCGCTCATGATGCTGCAGGGCGCAGTGCGCCGAAACAATCGATATGTCATGGTACTTGCGTAAAATATCAAAGCCTTCCTTCGCATGGCTTTGAACCAGCTTATGCTCCTCCGGCGTAAATCCGCCCGTGCGGGTAATCAGCTTGGAGTCGATTTTGGTCATTCCAATATCGAACAGCATGGCGCCAATACCAAGCTCTTCCAACTGGTTGCGATTCAAGCCTTTTGCAATACCCATGATGCCAGCGAGTACCGCTACGTTAAAGGAGTGCTGGAACAAATAAGCGTCCTTGGCATGAATGCTCGTTAAATTGACCAGCATATTCGGCCGTGTCGCCAGATCCTGCATAATTTGCCCGAATATCGCGCGGAAATTGCGGCCCATATCCGGAGCTATCGTCCTGCCCTTTGTTACCGCTTCGTCCTTGAAGGCGCTCATTGTTTTATAAATCGTATCGACTGCCTGCTTGCGGGTTTCGTCACGAATCGTATCCTCCGGAATAATATCCGTCGTCAGCCCGTCCTCAATAAACAGAAAGTCGATTCCCAGGTTCTGGAGTCTTTCGATGTAACGATCGCTTAGCTCTACTCCTTCTCCAAGCAAAACATTCCCATTTTCCTGAAAGATCGTTTTGGCAATACGATCCCCTGGCTTGACTCTATCAATTTGCACTTTTCTCATTTCTGTTCGTTCCCGCTTTCGATAGTGTTGGCTCATTTACCGGCTTTATCTATTTTATCAGAACATAAGCAGACTGACCATCTTATCAGAACATAAGCAGACTGACCATCCTTCAACTGCAAACAAACCCGAACACAATGGTCCGAGCCTGCTGCTAAGCAAGTTTCCCCGCTACGATTCTATTGCGGCCATTGTATTTGGCTTCGTATAAAGCTGCATCCGCTTGGGCGAGCATTTCCCTCAAAAATGCTTTGGAATCGTCCGCCACCGAAGGCTCAAAGCTTTCGATCGAAATAATGCCCATGCTGATCGTAACGGCAATCGCCTGTTCGCCGCCGCCCGTCACAACCTGATTGCTCTCGACTGCGGACATAATCCGCTCCGCGATCATATCAGCCTGCTCCCGATTCGTATGCGGCAAATAGACGGTAAATTCCTCGCCTCCGTAACGGGCAAGCACATCGGTCATCCTGAGCGCGCTGCGGACAGCCTCGACTGTGCTGCACAGCACCTCGTCGCCCGCCAAATGGCCGTAGCGGTCGTTAATCGATTTAAAGTGGTCAAGATCGAACAGGAATATGGAGAACGGCACTCCGTATCTTACATTCGTCGCAACCTCCTGCTCCAGATGCTGCAGCAAATAACGCCTGTTGTAGCACCCCGTCAAGCCGTCCGTTATCGCCATCCGCTCCAGCTTCTTGTTCGCCTGAAACAGCTCGTCCTGCATCAGCAGCAAATCGCGATAGCGGTCCTGCAATTGCTCGTTCTGACGATTCGTTTCCTCGACGAGAAGCCGCAGCTCGGTTACGTTCTGGAAGGTCAGCACACGCCCGATCGGCTGCTTCCTGGGATTCAGAATGGGGGCAGATTGAATAATAATATGCCGGAACGGATCGAGATCCAGCTCCATCTCGAATTCGATTCTCTCCAGCGGACGCTTCCGCTCCTCCTCCAGAAACGCCGCTACCTCCCGCGAAGCCAAGCCGTTCAGTCGGGATGCAATCGAATCGCGGTCAAATTTGTCGCCAAGGCGGAGACGAAGCATTTTTTTCATGATGCTGTTCATTTCAATAATACGATGATTCTCGTCAAGGACGATGACGCCAAGCGCCATCGTATTGATCACGTCCCGCTGCACCGTCTTGATGATGTCGAACACCCGGTTGCGGCCAATCGCGTGAACCAGATACAGGGCTGCAGCGGTCATTCCGACGGACACAAGCGGGATATATCGGTGAAAATATTCGATAAAATAGACGTTTACGAACAGATCGGCGATTGAGAAAAAAAGGAGCATCGAGATGCCGTTAAACGCCGTCTTAATAAGCGTTCGCTGACCCTCGGACTCGCTGCTCCGCAGCTTCTTCGCCATAAATAGGATAGACGCCGCCATATACAGCACCAGTTGGATAATCATTATCCAATAGAGCGGACCATGCTGCAACTGCTTGGCCGGGTCCAGTTGATCATTGATGCGCAGAAATTGGCTGCCCGGGTTTACGACGACCGTTACGACTGAAATAACCGCCGGCAGCGCAACCACAAACAGCCGGCCCTTCTGGAGCCTGAACGACTCTCCCGCCAAAAACACGATAAATACAAACCAGCCTACTCCAAGCAGAGATAGGCCGGCATAAGCTGTTTGCAAATAAAACAATTTGTACGTCTGAGAAGCTATTGTCTGCGATATAAACTGGCATAGCGGCCATGAGATAAAAATCATATGCAGAATCAGATAAACGCGATGCAGTACCGTAATGGAGCTTGAGGCAAACACATAAAAAAACAAACCAAGCAGCACGGCAAACATGCCAAAATCAAGCCAGATCATCCATTCCACTGCGGTTCACCCATTCGTTTTATAGCAGTCCTTCACCATTGTAGCAAATGTTGAAAGCATCGACAATTGCCTATTTCGACATGCGGCTACGTTTGCGCTGCGTTCTGCTGCGGCGTGTCCGCAGGCAGCCGGTCCAGCAGCATCCGCTCAAGGGACGGGCCGATGCTCAACAGCTGGCGAAACGCCTTGTATTCCTCCCATTTCTTTAACGACACGCCGCTTTTGTTCCCTTTGACAGCGCGAATCAAGAGATTTTTAGGCGTATGCTCGGGATCGATAAATTCCAGCATCTGCACCTTATAGCCGATCGCCTCAAGCAAAGTGCCTCTGGCGGCATCCGTCGCAAGCGCCGCAAAGCGCTCCTTCAGAAGCCCTTGCGACAATATCGGCGCAAGCGCATCTCCGCTGATTTGGCGGAACAGCTCATGCTGACAGCAAGGCACCGACATGATGACGGAAGCCCCCCAGCCGACAGCTTTGGCAAGCGCGGCATCCGTCGCCGTATCGCAAGCATGCAGCGTCACGACCATGTCTGCCGCCTCCAGCTCGCCGTATTGGGCAATATCTCCAACCTGAAAGGTCAGCTTATCGTAGCCCAGCTTCTCTGCAAGCTCCGAACAGAAGGCAATGACATCGGCCTTGAGATCAAGCCCGATAATCCGCAAATTCCGCTGCTGCTCCACGGCCAGCAAATGATAGAGGGCGAACGTCAAATACGATTTGCCGCACCCGAAATCGACAATCGTAAGCTCGCGGTCTTCCGGCAGATAAGGCAGCACATCGGTTACCATTTCCAGAAAACGATTGATCTGCCTGTACTTGTCCTGCTTTTTGTCGTGAACCTTGCCGTCCGCCGTCATGATGCCGAGCTCAACAAGAAACGGCACGGCCGTCCCCTGCTCAAGCACGCGCTGCTTCTGCCGATTGTGCTGGGGCGCAGCCTGCTTGCTTCCGCCGGTCGGCGGCTTGCGAAGGATCGCGGCCTTGCCTTTTTTGCTGAACAGCAGCTGCACATCCGCATCCGGCGTTTTGACCAGCGCCTGCCTGTAATGCTGTTCCAGCAGCTCGACAAGCCTCTGCGCCGCTTCCTCTTCCGTCAAATTGTCATGGGATGCCTTGCCGGCAGCATGATATTCGAATTGATAGTGAAGGCCGCCGCGAATCTGCACGGGGCGAATGACGGTTTTGGCGGCGATCGTGCCGTCCTTGCGCCGGGGCTGGCTTAGCGTAGCCTGAAGCAAATCGCCTGTCTGCACCCATTCCTTCGCTTGTTGCTGCCATTGCTCGCTCATGCCTGCTTCCTACTCTCATCCTGTATTGCAAGCAGCGATGCCAGTCCCTGCTCGACCTCGTCGCGCGGCAAGCCGCCTGCTTCAAGCTCCTCGTCGGTAAGCAGCAGCAATCGCTTGTAGATGCCCGCCGCTTCCTCGCTCCAGATCGCTTGGTCCGAGAGCAGCTCGTACAACATATTCTCTGCCAAATCGTATTGGCCCTCCGCCATGTGCCAGTCCATCAGCAGCCGCTTGACGGAGATGGGAAGCTCGTAAGGACGCAGCGTTTCCAGCAGCTCGCCGATCTGCTCGCGCGGCTCTGCCAGCGTTGGCTCGGCATCGGCGAGCGCTAGCCTCAGAAACAGCTGCAAGGCCTTCACATTGGCGGCAAAGGTCTCATCCTCGCGGCCAAGCTCCTCGTAGATAAGCGCCTCCTGCTTGAGAAGCAGCGCTATCGCTTGAAGATGATCGGTTTCGAGGACGCCGTTTGTCGTCAGCACCTTGACCAAATCCTCGTCGGACAAGGAACGGATCAGCTTGCTGCTTAGCCGAAACTGCTTGTCGAGCAAATCGTCAAGGTATTCCAGCGCCTCCTCGTGCTTGCGCTCCTTGCGCAGCTGCAGCACCTGCCCGACCGCTTCGGTCATCTGTTCAATCATTCTCATAAAATAATCGCGTTGAAACACGGTTTCTCCTCCTCCTGCCCCTGTATCCCTTAGCGGCAGCGTATTCAAGCGCAGACGACTGCCGCCTTCATCAGGCGGCAAACGTGGGAATGCATGGCTGCCCGTCGCACCCGGCAGCGAATTTTGCCCGCATACGGCGCAAGCGCAGCTAAGACTTTCGAAGCATCCCATTCGCTCATCAGGCTGACTGCGCTATCGGTTAGTTTTGTACAAAACGCAAAATAGTTTCCGCAAGCGCGCTTGCTTCCTCCAGCATCCCCATATGCCCCGCTTGCGCCAAGGTCGTCTGAACCGCCGTCCCGCTGTTCGCCGCAAACACGCTTTCTACCGGAATAACGCCGTCGTTGGCACCGGCCACAAGGAGAACGGGCAGCTCCGCCTGCTGGATCGCGCTTTTCCGGTCCGGCCGCCCTTTCATTCCGCGCGCCGCTGCCTGCGCGCCGTGAAGCGACGTGCCGTAGCCGATCCGCTTCACGTGCTCCACCTTGTCGGCAAGGGAAACCAGGTGTGCGGGAGCAAACAGCTTAGGTACAAGTCCGTCAACGAACGACGCCACGCCCTGCTCCTCAAGCGATGCCACCGCTTTGTCGCGATTGGCTCTGGCCGCATCGCTGTCGGGAAGCGGCGTAGAATGAACGAGGCCGAAACCCGCCAGCTTCTTCGCGTATTTCTCAGCGAACGCCAGCGTAATATAGCCGCCGAGCGAATGGCCGAGCAGAAAAACATTATGGACCTGCAAGGCGAAAAGCAGCTGTCCGATATCATCGGCAAAACATTCCATCGTATAGGTTTCGTCTTCCGGGGCCGAGCTAAGTCCATGTCCGCGCAAATCCGGTGCGATCACGCGAACCCGCTCCTCCAATCGAATCGCCGCCTCCTCCCAATAAGAGGAGCTTCCGCAATAGCCGTGCAGCAGCACAACCGTAGTCGTTATTCCGTCCTCCGCCCCGCCTTCAGGGTGAGAATCGTAATAGGCGAGCTGAACGCCGCTTGGCAGCATCAGCTTCCGCTGGGCCATCGAAATTATCGCATTTTTGCTACTCATTTTCTTCGCATCCTTCCTGTCATTTCTTTCTATAAATTCAACTTATGTTTCTAATGGGAACGAGCATTTAGAAGCAGAATTCATGTATAAGCCTTACATCCCTGAGCAAGGCGTTCTATCTTAACATGTTCAACTACCTTTTCTCCTGAGAGCTCCATACGGCGCGCTACAATCACTTTTCTAACTAACTATTCTCCCAAGAGCTCCATACGGCGCGCTACAGTCACTTTTCTAACTAAGCTTCCTACCGAGAGCTCCAAAAAGCGCGCTACAGTCACTTTTCTAACTAACTTTTCTCCCAAGAGCTCCATACGGCGCGCTACAGTCACATTTCTAACTAACTTTTCTCC
The DNA here is from genome assembly GCF_005222705.1 of Paenibacillus sp. SY21-1. Classification (GTDB taxonomy): domain Bacteria; phylum Bacillota; class Bacilli; order Paenibacillales; family Paenibacillaceae; genus Pristimantibacillus. The sequence continues at coordinate 138,971 of NZ_STGF01000010.1, forward strand.
CGAGAGCTCCATACGGCGCGCTACAGTCACTTTTCTAACTAACTTTTCTCACGAGAGCTCCATACGGCGCGCTACAGTCACATTTCTAACTAACTTTTCTCCCGAGAGCCCCATACAGCGCGCTACAATCACTTTTCCAACTAACTTTTCTCCCGAGAGCTCCATACGGCGCGCTACAGTCACATTTCTAACTAACTTTTCTCCCGAGAGCTCCATACGGCGCGCTACAGTCACTTTTCTAACTAACTTTTCTCCCGAGAGCTCCATACGGCGCGCTACAATCACTTTTCTAACTAACTTTTCTCCCGAGAGCTCCATACGGCGCGCTACAGTCACATTTCTAACTAACTTTTCTCCCGAGAGCTCCATACGGCGCGCTACAATCACATTTCTAACTAACTTTTCTCCCGAGAGCTCCATACGGCGCGCTACAATCACTTTTCTAACTAACTTTTCTCCCAAGAGTTCCATACAGCATGCTACAATCACTTTTCTAACTAACTTTTCTCCATAGAACACAAAAGGCAGATCACAGTCCGCTAGATTAGTTATTGACCTGAATGTTAAGCACAGCACCATCTTTGCCCCGTAGGCTTATGACCGTTATGTGTTCAAATCTTTAGTTCAACCTATATAGTACGCAGTCTCCGCAATCCTTACAAGGGCCATAGCCTCGGCTGCGCAGGCACGCGCCAGGCCAGATCGATCGCATCGGCCAGCTCCCCTGCCATCCGCATGACAAGATAGAGCGAAGCCGTTTGAAGCTTCATGTACGCCTTTGGTCCATGCTCATTCACGACGCCCGCAATGCTGTAGCTGCCGAGGGGGGAAAAGCCCATACCGGTAGCCTTGCCCGGCTCCAGCGGCCCCTCCGCGCAAATAAATCTTCCCGTTGAGCCCGGCTTGCCCAGGCAAGCGTCGATTGCCACAGAAACCGTTCCCTCCGGAATAAGCGACAGCTCGGTAACGAGCGTATTGGCGTCGCAGGGGCGCTCGAGCGTTCCCACGACATGCGGCCACCCCTGCTCCTTGAGCAGCGTGCCGAGCATCGGGCCAAAAGAATCGCCGGCCGACCGGTCGCTTCCGATGCATACAAAGGCGATTTGTTCCCGTTTCGGGTAAGCCTCCGCAATAGAGGCAAGAAATGTCTTATATATAGGTTGCTGTAGTTCCGTTGCCACGCACCCGCCCATCCTGTCCAACATGAAAGTTTCCCGCCTTCATTGTATCCAATTTCTAGCCTCTGTTCAATTTGTGGGCACTCGAATCCCGAACATGTTACAATGGCATCAAAGCGTATAGGAGGTTTAAAGGAATGAACGATTTGGACAAAGCAACCCAAGAGAACGTAGCTTTTATGATTGAAGCAATCAAAACAAAGCTCAAGATGGCTTCGGCTGCTGCGATGCAGGCTTCCAATTTTAATATGGGCAGCTATGAGGACATTCGCGATATTTATGAAATTGTTGCATCCAAGGATAAATTCAGCATCAGCGAGGTGGAGGCGCTCGTGTCCGAGCTGGGCAAGCTGCGCAACGTATAATCCATTTTAAAAAAGCAAATTATTCCATTATCAGACATATGTTTTCATTTCTCAACAATTACCAGGCTATGGTGCGCACATTTTGGAAAGCTGCTTTAAACATATGTTCACAAAGCCTTCTTAGACAGGCGCCATCTCTTTGCGGCAGCGGCGGCCATTATGCCGTACGGTTGCGCAAGAATGCCGCCAAACACAACAAAGAACCGCGCCGTCCGGCGCGGTTCTCTTTCGCAATCGCTCTATTCGATTTCATTCGGCTGAACGTCCGCCGCCTCGATCGCTAGCTTGATTGTAATATCCTTGTTCTCGCCCTTCAGAAAATGCGCAATCCGCTCTAACCGGTCCGCAAGCTCAGGGCCGCTAAGCGTCGTATTCAAATGATACGAAATGCTGTCTGTAGGAGGACGGCGATCGGAGCCGCCCCAGCCGCGCTCCGCCGCTGCGGCATTCGCTCTGGCAATAAGCTGCTCTTGAATCGGATAGAACTTGTCCGACTTATTGACTACTCTTTCATAAATGCGAAGCTTCTTCAGCAGCATATAATATTGCGCGGAATGCTTGAAATTCCAAGCCTCGCGAATATCTTTCAACGTGTAATCCATCTTCCAGCGTTTAAGTTTTTCAACTTGTTCGTCTGTGCTCAGCTGCAAAAAATCGTCTAACGGCAGCATCTTTTCGGACATCATAATCCCTCCGACAAAATAGTTTACTCAAAAATTTAAAAATTTCAATCAATATCCTATAAAAAATACCATAAATTTTTCCCTATTACAAATTAATTATAAAGCCAGTTTCAAAAAATCAGTCTAAAGTCCCAGCATCGTTTCACGCATGACCGCTTATGCCTCGATTCGCCCGCCAAACCCGGCATTTCAAGGCGTCTGTCGGCAGGCAATTTCAGAGCTTGCTTTGCACCAAAATAAGCCGACTGCTCGTCGCAACGGCACACGACAAACAGACCTCCCTGACGCCTGTAACAGACAATCATAGAGGTCTACTTGCATGGCTACCCTTTTATTTGCCGGCTGCCCTCATCTAACAAATCGCAAGATTAGGCTCGAACCAGACCTGCAGCCGTCAGGAAGCGCTCGAATGCCGCCTGGCCGTCCTCCGTGCGCTTGTAGACGCCGGCATCCTTTAACACGCGCAAAAACTTGTCGCCTGTCTCCGCCTCGATGACGGCTTTGGCCTGCTCGCCCGTTAGGGCTGCTCCATGGCGCTCAGCCAGCTCGCCAAGCCACTCGGCATGCTTGTGAAGCGGGTGGTCGGCGCCGTTCAGCTCGCCGATCTGCCTGCCGCTGCCGGCGGTCAAATACGCGGCCAGCTGTTCAAGCTCATCCTTCAGCCGTCCCGGAAGCACGGCTAAGCCCATAACTTCAATCAAGCCGATATTTTCTTTCTTGATATGGTGCAATTCCTGATGAGGGTGGAAAATGCCGTCAGGATGCTCCTCGCTCGTCCGATTGTTGCGCAGCACCAAGTCCAGCTCATACTCGCCGTCATCGCGCAGTCTCGCAATCGGCGTTATCGTATTATGCGGGACAGACGTGCCGTCTTCCTGCTCCGAGAATGCCAGAACGTCGGCGTCTGCATCGCTGTAAGCGCGCCAATCGTCCAGCAGGCGGCAAGCCGCCGCGTGCACGTCGGCCTTGGAGCGGCCGTTCACGCGCACAACCGACATCGGCCAGTTCACGATGCCATAGCGTACGCCTGGCAGCTCCGGATTCCCGAAGGAAACGCTCGTGCCGGCCGCTTCCATCGGAAATACGTGACGGCCGCCCTGAAAATGGTCGTGGCTTAGAATCGAACCCCCGACAATCGGCAAATCCGCGTTGGAGCCGATAAAGTAATGCGGAAACAGCTCGACGAAATCAAGCAGTCGGGCAAAGGAAGAATGGGAAATAGCCATCGGCTCATGCTTGCCCTTAAAAATGATGCTGTGTTCGTTATAGTATACATACGGCGAATACTGGAAGAACCATTGCTCGCCTTGCAGCTCCAACGGCAGCACGCGCAAATTTTGACGTCCCGGGTGGTCCGCACGTCCCGCGTAGCCTACGTTCTCGACGCACAGCAGACACTTTGGATATTTTGCAGGCGGCAGCGTTTTGAGCAGCGCGATTTCCTTAGGGTCCTTTTCGGGCTTGGACAGATTAATGGTAATTTCCAACGCGCCGTATTCGGTTTCGTGCTGCCAGTACCTGTTTTTGTTGATGCGATCCATCCGAATGTAATTGGAATCGATATTCATGGCATAAAAGGCGTTGGTAGCTGCGGGCAGTCCGCTCTTCTGCGTCGTGGCCTGGAACGCTCTGTGCACCTCGGACGGCCGCGGCATAAGCAGCCCCATAATACGCGAATCCAGCAAATCGCGATACGTAACGATATTGTCCTCGATGAGGCCGATTGCAAAGCCGTAGTCGAGCAAAGGCTCCAGCACCGCGGAAGCGCTGTCGAGCCGCTCCTCTGGCACATCGCCTTCGTAAGGCTCGGTGAAACGGAACAGATCGAGCAGCGCGTTGCGCGCAGCGCCCTCATCCAGTTCCTCTACCATCCCGCGCTGGCGGGCAAATTGCAGCAATCGTTCTATGAGCAGCAGCGCCTCTTCCGCCGCAGGTAACTGATGTTCTGTCACGAGGTTTTGCTCCTTTCGATTGAAGCGCCGCCGCTTCGCCGGAGAGCCGGCCGCGACGGCGCTTGTACGTTTCGCTTTAGAAACCGCTATTTGTCGTTATAGCCTTGCGGATTGGCTTCATGCCAGCTCCAGGCGCTCTTGATGATGTCTTCCAGCTTGTCTCGCTTAGGCTGCCAGCCCAGCTCCTGGCGGGCTCTGGCCGAGGAAGCGACCAGCACCGCAGGGTCGCCTGCGCGGCGCGCTTCCATGACAGCAGGGATTTCCCTGCCTGTCACGGCGCGAGCGATATCGATGACCTGCTTCACGGAGAAGCCGGTTCCGTTGCCAAGATTGTAAACCGAGCTGTCCGCGCCCGTACGCAGACGGTCCACGGCAAGCACATGCGCATCGGCCAAATCGCTGACGTGGATGTAGTCGCGAATGCAAGTGCCGTCCGGCGTATCGTAATCTTCCCCGAATACAGAGATGTGTGGACGTTGGCCAAGGGCAGCTTGCAGCACGATAGGAATCAGATGCGTCTCCGGGCTGTGATCCTCGCCGATTTTGCCGCTCTCATGCGCGCCTGCCGCGTTGAAATAACGAAGCGAGACAAATTTAATGCCATGGGCGATGTCGAACCATTTCATCATTTTCTCCATTGCCAGCTTCGTTTCGCCGTATGCGTTCGTCGGGAGCGTGCGGTCGTATTCGTCAATCGGCACATTCTCCGGCTCGCCGTAGGTTGCCGCTGTCGAGGAGAACACGATTTTGCGCACGTTGTATTGATTCATTTTTTCAAGCAGGCACAGCGTTCCGAATACATTATTGTGATAATATTTGCCCGGGTCCTTCATGCTCTCGCCTACAAGCGAATTAGCCGCAAAATGAATAACCGCGTCGATTTCATTTTCCTGAAAAACCGTATCGAGAAATTCCGCGTCGCGCAGGTCTCCCTCATAAAGCTTGCCGCCAAGCAAAGCATCGCGATGCCCCTGCTGCATATTGTCAACGATGACGATTTCCTCGCCGCGCTCCTGAAGCGCCGCTACCGTATGGGAGCCGATGTAGCCCGCCCCGCCTGTCACTAATACTGCCATGAGTGATGCCCTCTTTTCTTATTGGACTTTAATGCTATTTGTGCATGATTGCTAGACAAGACGCTCCACGCCATTGCCGATCGAGCAAACGTAGAAATCCGCTACCAATCCAGTCTCTTGCGTATATTTGCGTCCAACCTCTTCCTTGAAGCGCTCCACGCTGTCCTCGTGTACGAGTGAAACGGTGCAGCCGCCGAATCCTGCTCCCGTCATACGCGAGCCAAGCACGCCAGGAATTTCGCGAGCTGCGGCTACCATTGCGTCCAGCTCCGGCCCCGTCACCTCGTAGAGGTCGCGCAGCGAATCATGCGAACCGTTCATCAGTTGTCCGAAGGTTTCAAGCTCGCCCGCTTTGAGCGCCGGGACGGCCTGCAGCACGCGGTCGATTTCTTCGATAACATGCTGCGCGCGGGCGCGAACGACGTCATCCTTAATGTGATGCTTGGCTTCATTAAATTGCGCCAGATTAATCTGACCGAGCAGCGTCAGCTCCGGGAATGCGGCACGAAGCTCCTCAACGGCTTGCTCGCATTGGCTGCGGCGCTCGTTGTAGGCCGAATCGACGAGACCGCGGCGCTTGTTCGTGTTGCCGATAACAAGCTTGTAGCTGCCGGATTCGAACGGAACCAGCTCGTATTCAAGCGTATCGCACATCAACAGAATGGCGTTGTCCTTTTTGCCGTTGGCAACCGCAAACTGGTCCATGATTCCGCTGTTAACGCCGTTGAACTCGTTTTCCGACTTTTGCGAGAGCAAGGAGATTTTCACTTTATCGATCTCAAGCCCTTCCAGCGTTTGCAGGGCAAAAGCGGTAACGACTTCGATGGAGGCGGAGGAGGAAAGGCCGGCGCCGTTCGGAATTTCGCCATGATACAGCAGATCGTAGCCTTGCTTGAAGGTAACGCCTGTCTTTTGAAGCTCAAACACGATGCCCTTCGGATAGTTCATCCAGTCGTCGGCCTCATCATAAACGATTTCATCGATGGACAATTGCTTGGAAGTAGGGAAATTTGTAGTTGCCAGTCCAAGCCCGCGATCGGAGCGCGGACGAATAAGCAGCGTCGTGCCGAAAGTCAGTGCGGCCGGAAATACGTAGCCGCCGTTATAATCCGTATGCTCGCCGATCAGATTCACTCGGCCTGGGGCATGGAACACCGAAATATCGGCTGCCTCTCCGCCGTATTGCTGTATAAATTGCTGTGTTAGCGCGTCAATGTTTGCCATCTGCTATCACGTTCCTTTTTAAGTTAGTGTGGTCGTTGCTTCTTCCTCTACAGTATAGCTGAACCGATTGCGAAACAAAATGGCTGGATATGCTTTTTACATGGTCTAATGTGACTTTCGTTAAGAAGAAGCAAAGTGTTAATATAGATTTAACAAGACTTCGCAACGACTTCATTTAAATATAAAGCAGGTGTAAAGTACAATGTCACAGGAAATGTATACCGTATCGTCCAACCCTGTTATCGCCTATGGCGAGCAGGTGCCGCTGCGTGTGCTGTTCGCCGGTGAAAGCCAGACGAAGCCGCAGCACAGGCTTGGCCCCAAAGTGTACGACTTTTATTTAATGCACATTGTACTGGAAGGAAAGGGCCTGTTCAACTGCGGCGGCCAGACCTTCGAGCTTCGGGCAGGCCACACGTTTCTGATCGAGCCGGAGCAGCTGATCAGCTATGAATCGGATGCCGATCATCCTTGGCGTTATCGCTGGGTAGCCTTTCACGGCGAGCAGGCGGCAAAGCTCGTTGCGGAAGCGGGCTTCCATGCGGAGCAGCAGGTCGTATTCGCAGCCGACAAGCGCCGGCAAGCTGCCTTGTTCAGGCGCATGTACGAAGCGTTCCGCCAGGGCGGCTCGGCTGCGGACCGCAAAGCGTGCGGCTACATGCATCTGCTGCTGGCCGAGTACGAGACGCTGCTCGAAAGCGGTTCCTCCTCCATGCGAACCGGAGTGGCGGAGAACGATCGTTTGCTGCAGCGGGTCGTTCACTACCTGTCGACCCAATACGCCCAACCGGTATCCATCGAGCAAATGGCAGAATCGCTTGGGTACAATCGGGCTTATTTATCCAGACTGTTCAAGCAGCAAACCGGCCTGTCGCCGGTCGCATTCCTGCTGAAGCTGCGCATGGACAAGGGCCGTCAGCTGCTCCGCGACCGGCCTGAGCTGACGACGCAGCAAATTGCCGCCTCCGTCGGCTTGCAGGATTCCCTTTATTTCTCCAAGCAGTTCAGAAGATTGTACGGCCATTCGCCAACCGCCTACCGTGCTGCCATCAAGCAGCTGGGAGACGCGTAGCTTCATAATTGTCGTTTCGGGTAATACTACCTTAGGGAGTGATACTTATGAAGGAGCTATACACAGGCAGCTTATATTGGCCCGGTACTTCTAATGAAACAAAAAGCTTTGCCCCGCTCCAGCGCAACGCCAAAACGCAGGTGCTTGTCATAGGCGGGGGCATGTCGGGCACCATATGCAGCTACGTGTTCGTCAACAGCGGGCTGTCGGTTACAATGGTCGAGCGCGGCGAGGTTGCCGGCGGCAGCACATCGGCTAATACCGGACTGCTTCAGTTTTCCAACGACATCATGCTCAGCAAGCTAAGCAAACAGATTGGCTTGAAAGCCGCCTCTGCCTTCTACCTGGCTTGCCGCGACGCTGTTCGCACGATTGGCGACATAGCTGCCGCGCTGCCGGCTGACGTGGGCTTCAAAGCGAGAAGCAGCCTTTATTTCGCTTCCTCCGAGCAGGATTTGCCGATGCTGCGCGATGAATACGAGGCGATGAAAACCTGCGGACTCGATGTCGATCTATGGGAACCGGAGATGATTGAACGTCATTTTCCGTTTCGCAAGTCCGGGGCCATCGTGACACGCGGCGATGCGGAAATCAATCCCTACCGCTTTGTCAATATGATGGCCAATACGGCGGCGGAAGCGGGGCTAAACATTCATGAGCAGACCGATATCGTCAGCCATGAGCGTTTGCCAGGCGGCGGCCACCTCCTGCGAACCGCAGACGGCTTCGAAATTGAAGCCGAACATGTCGTGTACGCCATCGGCTACGAGCCGGAGGAGCTGCGCGGTCAGCTGATTAAAGCTGAGCTCAATCGCTCTTATGCCATCGTAACGGAGCCTCAGAAAAACCTTGCCTCCTGGCATCAGCGTTTTCTGTTATGGGAGACTGCACGCCCGTATTTGTATATGCGGACTACGCCGGGCAACAGGATCATCGTCGGCGGGCTGGATGAGGAGGTCGAAGAACCCCTCCACAGCGCTGCAGGTCGCCATAGACGCGGCCGCAAGCTGCTGGAGCAGCTTCACGCGTTATTTCCCGGCGTTCAAGGCTCCATCGCCTTTGAATGGAGCGCAACCTTCGGGGAATCGCGTGACGGACTTCCTTTTATCGGTCAAGACCCGCAGTGCTCCACCGTTTATTATTGCCTTGGCTATGGCGGCAACGGCACTGTGTACAGCACGATTGCAGCGAAATTGTTGAGAGACTTGATCAAAGGCGAGCGTCATCCGCTGACTGAAATTGTCCAGTTAAGCCGTCCATCCCTGGCAACGGTTTGAGCCGGAGCGGAAATGCCAGAGTTGTCTTGCAAAAAGCGCAAGCCCCGCCGGAATAGCTGCTTGTTGAACAGCGTTCATAGCGGGGCTTGTGTCATGCCTGCCAAACGGACGATTGCCTTGCTAGAGAATGGATGCGCTGCACGCGCGGAATATCGCTTCCGCTGCGGCAAGCCTTGATAAGTCAGGACCTCCGTTCTTGTCCAGCAGCGATTCGCTTTCATCCGTCGATACGATTACCGCAATCGAGCCCTGCCGGAGCGCCGCTCCGCACAGCTCCGCCTCCTTGCTCTCCAATCCGAACGAGCGAAGGGTATCGACATGCGCGTCATTGCCCAGCATGACCGCCGCTAATGGGTAGGCTCCCGCCGCGCTTCCGGTCGTGCCAAAGCCGGCGGTCCCGAATACGGGCGCTGCAAGCAGCGGGGCGATACCTCCGGCGCCAAGACCGAACAGGCCGGTGCCCGGATCGCCTTCGTTCGTCTCTTCCAGCTCTCTCAGTTCATCGGCATGTACGCCGCTTTCCGCTTCCAGTCGTCTGGAATGCTCGCCATCCTTGGTCAGCACCTGCAGCTCGCCGGGCACAAAGCCGGCGCCAAGCAGCTGCCGGACAGCGTCGATCGCCTGTCCCTCGGTATGAAACAAGCCAATTTTTCTGGTCATCGATCATTTCTCCTGTCTGGTTGAATCTCGTTGTCCGCCAGCAAGTTAAGTTGGTTCTGGGCGAAATCAGCAGAACCGCATGCATATACGATTTACTGTTGCCGTTTATTTGGTATGCCCAGCGGCGCGCAGAATCACTCGCAATCAGCGAAGCGAAAGTCATTTCCTTCTTACTTTAGGTTGAACAAACGAGGCAGTTCAGAGTATGATGGAGGAATAATAATATGGAAAAATCGGACAGGCAGGAGGCAAGGCGATGATTCATCGAATGCTTCGCTATCCCGCGGGCTGGGAATGGCATGTGCTTCAATTGGCGAAACAAAAGGGCGCAAAGCATGAAGCATTGCCCAGCCGCAAGTTAGCGCATAAGGAATCCACCGCCTTGCTCAGCGGACATAAAACGGTCAAACCGACCAGCAGCTACAGCACAAAGGAAGACGAGAAGCACGCCCAGGAGCTCAAGCAGCGGTTTCCCGAATGCGGAGCCTGGCTTGAGGAATGTCGGGACCGGCGCAATAATGTCATTACCGTAGCGGATACGCCGGAATTGAAGCCGCTGCTGTACGGAACGCTCATGCTGCAAATTACGGAGGATCAAGCGGACATCCAGCCCTTTCACTTCTGGCTGTCGGAGCAGCAGCTGATTACGGTGCATGATGACATCCGCATTCCGCTGCGGCTCCAATCGGTCCAGCACGAAGCGAGAATCCATGCTACCCGGTCGGCCCCTGAGGCGCTGTTTGTCATGATCGGCGTCATATTGGAGACGTTCCATGAGGGACTTGACGGTTTTGAGCGGCGGTTAGGCGAGCTGGAGAGAACGATGCGCCAGGAGAATCGCACCGGGCTCATTGACGATATTTTTGACAGACGGTACGATTTGCTCCATTGGAGCCATCTGTTCATCCCCGTTCGCGAGGTCCATGGGGCGGCAAAGGAAGCGTTTATGGACAAGCTTACGGATTCCGAGGGCTTCAAACGAATGACGCACAAGCTGGAGCGGATAGAATCTTTGCTGAAGCATTATTCGCTGGAGATTGATACGCTCATCTCCATGGATGACGCAACGGCCAATTTTCGCGGCAACGATATTATGAAGACGCTGACGATTTTCACCGTGCTCGTCCTCCCGGCAACTATCGCAGGCTCGCTCTGGGGAACGAACTTCAAGGTGCTGGCCTGGGATGAAGAGCCGCTGGGCTTTCCCGTCATGATCGGCGCTATCATCGTGCTCACCCTTCTTATCTACGTCTGGCTCTGGAAGAAGGGCTGGACGGGAGATTTGCTGAATAGCCGCAAAACACCCGAACCAAATAAAAGCAAAGCAACCGAAGCCAAGCGTTCTCGCTCGCGCAAGAAACGGAAGGCATCACAGAGCAGCAAGTATGCCAAAGAGCTTCTTGAAGCCGATAAGCCTCCAGCCGTCACACTGGTCGAAGACAGACGCGTCGGGAGCAAACCCCGCATATGAGCAAGCAGCGGAGGCCCATGCCGTTACCCGACGGCATGGGCCTCCGCTGCTTGAAATGAGGTTCACGCTTGCTTGCATTTCGCGCACCCGCTGCAAGCAAAAACTGTACGTATCCTTCAATATAGTTGATGATGCGTCCATTCCCCGCGAAGCAAACCATAATCCGGAGTCGGAAGCTTTAGCTGCTCCATCGCCTCGAGCAAAAGCTCGGAACGGTGGCGAACGCTGTCCCCGAATCGGTACAAGGACTCCGCCCCTTGGTCGGTATCCTTCCGAAGCAGCTCGAGTCCCTTCATGTCCTTCTCGTAGATCGCCGCATCCCAGCGGATTCGTCCAATCACCCTCGATACGACCTCAGCGGGCAGTCCCCGCATACGGGCAATAAGCTGAGAAGCTTTAACCGGGTCGGTTCTCAGAAAATGATGAACGCGAATATGGGCTTTTACATATGCCAAGGCCACTCCGGAATGCTTCTCCACCCATTGCTCGTCGGCAACAATACCCGTCAAGAAATCTCCTGTCATCCCCTCTTGCAGCATGACCCTGCCTGCTCCATGATGCTGCAGCAGGCTGATATAGGGCTCGGTAAGCACGCTGCCGGCGATATGCCGCTTCATAATGCCCGACAAGCTCTCGTCGAGCTCCTGATGCCTGAGCTTTGCTTCCTGATCGACGCCGATTGCGCGCATAAGCTTTACCAGCCTGCAGCCTGATGCGGATTGCGCCACAGCCGACAACGGCAAATCCGCAAACTCGGATAAATGCCGGATGTGAATATCATTGCGAATGACCAGCGAAATCCCTTCGCCTGCCGTCGATTTGCCGTCAAACGCAAGCAGCACCGGCCGAAAAAAAGGAAACAGCCTGCTTAGCGAGAAGCTTAGCGCAATCGGATAATCGCCAAGCGAAGCGATATGGACAGACCCGCCAAGCAGCTGCTGCACCAGCTCGGGCCCGCTGCTTGCGTCAATCCATTGCACCTCTGTTCCTTGCTCGCCTACAATGGAGGCCAATTCCTCCTCCAACCATCCCAGCTCCTTCATGAGCAATGCGGTCCATACCTGCGCAGAACGGCTTTGGTAACCGATCCTGACTTTTACAGCCTCCCCCTTCGCCTTCTTGCTGCCAGACGCGTCATGTCGTTGCCCTTGCGCCACGAAGGAATGCTGAAGCACCCACTGCTCAAGCTCATTCTTCTCAATCCATATTTCCTTGCCGATTCTTCGGTACGGGAGCCCCTTGTATTTGCGCCATCTATCGAACGTTGATCGACTGACCTCCAGCATATCCATCGCTTCCTGCAGCGACAGCAAATTCAATTTCCTGATAGGCATATGACCAGCCTCCATTTATGAAAGTTGTTCTTCAGCCAGGCGAAAAATGTCGTTTGTTCGTCATTGCTCGTCATTCGCCGCCTTCTCTGTTCAATCCGTTGACACCCGGCATAGCAGAACTTTATAGTCGATTATAGAGATTAATTCTTAGTAAGTATATAGGAATTTAAGCATTTATTTCATACCCATATTAATCTTATGATTCCTTTCAGGAGGCTGACCCATGAAGAAACGTAACCAAACCAATGCGTCAATGCTCGTCATTCTGCTGGCCCTTTCCACTTTGCTCGGAGGATGCGGCAGCGACTCACGCTCCTCCGCCGCCTCAGGCGGTGGCGAAGAGGTATCCGAATTACGCTACCAAGGAAATGTCGGCAGCGTCACTTATCCCGAGCTTGCGGCGGATTTAGGGTATTTGGCTCCCCTGAAGCTGAAATTTATCGGCAACACGACTAGCGGGCCCCAAGACATTCAGGCGGCGGTGACGGGAGACACCGATTTCGGCGGCGCCTTTAACGGAGCGATTGTCAAGCTGATTGCAGCCAAAGCGCCTATCAAATCCGTCATCAGCTACTACGGAGTTGACGATGAGACCTGGACCGGCTATTACGTGCTGGATGGCAGTCCAATCTCGTCGGCGAAGGATCTAATCGGCAAAAAAATTGCCGTGAACACGCTCGGCGCTCACCACGAATTTGTCATTAAGGAATATTTGCACCGCGCGGGTCTAACGGCCGAAGAAATCAAGCAGGTCACGCTGGTCGTCGTGCCGCCGGTCACATCGGAGCAGACGCTGCGCGCCAGTCAAGTGGACGTCGCCGCCCTGGGCGGCGTACTGCGCGACAAAGCGCTGCAGCGGGGCGGCATCCATCCGCTGTTTACCGACAAGGAGCTGTTCGGCCATTTCAGCGCAGGCAGCTACGTGATGACGGATAAATTTATCGAAGATAATCCGAATGCCGCGCGCAAGTTCGTAGAGGCGACAGCAGCCGCGATCGAATGGGCCCGCACGACACCGCGCGAGGAAGTAATTGCCCGCTACGAGAAAATCATTAACGAAAGAGAACGCAAGGAAGACACCAGCTCCGTCAAGCTTTGGAAAAGCACAGGCATTGCCGGCCAGGGCGGGCTGATTGCCGACAAGGAGTTTCAGACCTGGATCGACTGGCTCGTCAAGGAAGGCGAGCTGAAGGAAGGCAAGTATACGCCAAGCGATCTGTTCACAAACGAATTTAATCCGTATGGAAAATAATGATTTTAATTGCGGGAGGCTGATCGTATGACAGTTAAGCTAAGCATCGAGCATGTAAGCAAGTCGTTCCGCCTTAGCGGCAATCAAGCCCGTTCCAAGGAAAATGCCCAGCCGGTATCGGCGCTTCAGGATATAAGCCTGGATGTCAAACAAGGCGAATTTATGGTCATCGTCGGTCCAAGCGGTTGCGGAAAATCCACCCTGCTGGACCTGCTTGCCGGGCTGTCGGCGCCGAGCGCAGGCCGCATTCTGCTCGATGGCAAACCGCTTGCGGGGCCCAGCCTCGATCGGGGAATCGTATTCCAGCAATATGCGCTTTTCCCTTGGAAAACAGCGCTGGGCAATGTGGAGTTCGGACTCGAAGCCAAAGGGGTCGGACGCGCCGAGCGCAGGCAAATAGCCAAGGCATTTATCGAGCTTGTTGGCCTGTCGGGGTTTGAGCACCGTTATCCGCATGAGCTGTCCGGGGGGATGAAGCAGCGGGTTGCCATTGCAAGAAGCCTGGCTTATGACCCGGAAATACTGCTGATGGATGAGCCTTTCGCCGCACTGGACGCCCAGACCAGAGAGACGCTGCAAAGCGAGCTGCTCCGAATATGGGAGGCCACGAAAAAAACCGTTATTTTTATTACCCATGGCATTGAAGAAGCGGTCTATCTCGGTCAACGCGTTGCGGTCATGTCTTCCCGGCCGGGACGAATCAAGCAGGTGATCGACATTCCGTTCGAAGCGCGCACGTCGGAGGAAGATTTAAGATCCGATCCCGAATTTGTAAAGCTGCGCCATACGATCTGGGAGCTGCTGCGTGACGAAGTAAGCAAAGCGCAGGAGCAGGAGAAAAACAGCACCCTCGGGAACAGCGCAGCATCCAAATCTTACGGTAAAGGAGTGGCTCGACATGGCTAACGGCCGCGCAGGAGAGCTGATTTTAAAGGAGAGAACGAGCATAAAGCCGACAGGCTGGTCGTTTGGCGGCCTGCTCAGGCTGTTTAAAAATTCGGTCGTCATCCTCGCGCTGCTCGCGATTTGGGAGCTGGCGCCGCGAACGGGATTCGTGAACCAAACCTTTTTCCCTCCCTTCTCGGACGTACTGGCAACCTGGTGGAGACTGTTGTTATCCGGTGAGCTTGCCGATCATGCAGGGGCCAGCCTGTCGCGCTCCCTTGGAGGCTTCGCGATTGCCATAGCGGTCAGCATCCCGTTGGGACTGGCGATCGGCTGGTGGCGGACCGTCGCCGATTATTTGAATCCGTTTCTCGAATTAATGCGCAATACGGCCGCGCTTGCCATTCTGCCCGTGTTCATCCTGCTGCTCGGCCTCGGCGAAACGTCCAAAATTGCAATCGTCTTTTATGCCTGCGCCTTCCCCCTGCTGCTTAACACGATTAGCGGTGTCAAAAATGTCGATCCCCTGTTGATCAAATCGGCACGCTCCATGGGACTAAGCTCGGTCGCTCTGTTTCGAAAGGTTATTCTGCCGGCCTCTGTGCCGACCATCTTCGTCGGAATCCGTCAGGCGGGAGCCAGCTCGATTCTGGTGCTCGTCGCTGCGGAGATGGTCGGAGCCAAATCCGGGCTCGGTTATCTGATCCAATATGCCCAATTCAGCTTCCTCATCACGGAAATGTACGCAGGCATTATTACGATTTCGGTTATCGGGCTGATCGTCAATTATGCGCTGATTGCCGTTGAGCGACGGCTGACCGGCTGGAAGCAATCGGTGCGGGACTAAGCCGCAAAGACGCAGCGTCGTCTTTTATCATCCATAAAAAGGAGCGAATCGCTTATGAGCACAAAACAGCCTAAGCAGCTGCATCTAAATTTATTTCTAATGAATGTGGGCCACCATGAGGCCGCCTGGCGCTTTCGCGATACGAAACCCGAGCAAATTACGGAGTTCAGCTATTACGAGCATCTTGCACGGACAGCAGAGGACGCCAAGTTCGATTCTGTCTTTCTCGCCGACGGATTGGCGGTAAACAAGCAGATCCAGCATGGGGCCTTCCTTGGACTGGAGCCGTTCACCCTGCTCTCGGCGCTTGCAGCCGTCACAAAACGAATCGGTCTTATTGGAACCGTCTCGACGACCTATAACGAGCCCTTCCACGTCGCCCGCAAATTCGCTTCGCTGGATCACATCAGCAATGGCCGTGCAGGCTGGAATATCGTCACCTCGGGCAGCATTCTGGAGGCGAACAACTTCAATCTGGACCAGCATCCCGAACATCGTGCGCGCTATGAACGGGCCGGAGAATTCGTGGATGTCGCGACCGGCTTGTGGGACAGCTGGAGCGACGATGCGCTTGTCATCGACCGTAAAGCCGGCGTTTTCGCCGATGCGGATAAGGTACGGCCCGTCCATCATCGCGGCGAGCACTTTCAGGTGCGCGGGCCGCTTAACATCCCTCGTCCTCCGCAGGGCTATCCGGTGCTGGTTCAAGCCGGCTCCTCCGAGGACGGCAAGGAATTCGCCGCCAAATATGCGGAAGCGATATTTACCGCGCAGCAAACGCTGGAGGAAGCCAAACAATTTTACACCGACGTCAAAACGCGGCTGCTCCGCTACGGCCGCTCGCCGGGCCAGCTGAAAATTTTACCCGGCATCTGCCCGATCATCGGCGCTACGGAAGCAGAGGCGAAGGAAAAAGAGCAGGAAATCAACGAGCTGACCGTTCCGGCCTACGGATTGTCGCAGCTGTCCAATATGGTCGGAATCGACCTGCATGCCTATCCGCTTGACGGCCCATTGCCTAAGCTGCCTGACGTAGACCAGATCAACGGCAACAAAAGCCGATTCCAGCTTGTTCTGGATCTTGCGCTGCGCGAGAGCCTTACCATTCGCCAGCTGCTGCATCGGCTTGCCGGTGGACGCGGTCACCGCACGTTTGCGGGCACAGCGCTCCAAGTTGCCGACCAGCTGGAGGAATGGTTTGTGGGAGGCGGCGCTGACGGCTTTAACGTCATGCCCCCTTACTTGCCGGGCGGGCTGGAGGAATTTGCGCAAGGCGTCATTCCAGAGCTTCAGCGCAGAGGGCTGTTCCGAACCGACTATTCGAGCCAAACGCTGCGCGGGCATTACGGTCTGGCGCGACCGCAGCATCCTGCTCAGCCAAGCTCGGAGCTGCAGAGCCATCCTGCGGCAAACGGCTGAGCAGAACCAAGCATAAACGGCTGACGCCGTCCACTGGCGGCAACGCTTTCGTTTCGTATTGAAATATAAGCCGATTATAAGTGAAAAACTTATACATCCTTATATTTTAAATAAACCCTTACGAGGGACATTGGAGGTTAAAAGGATGAGTACAGCAGAGCAGGTTCAACCGAAACAGGAGACATTTTCCGTACATCCGGTAGCGGGGCGCATCGGCGCCGAAATCAGAGGCGTACAGCTTGGAGAAAATCTGGAGCCGACAACGCTTAAGGCGCTGCGAGAGGTGCTGCTGCGCTACAAGGTCATTTTTCTGCGCGGCCAGCACCAGCTTGACGATGCGGGACAGGAAGCATTCGCTCGCCAGCTCGGCGATCCGGTTGCCCATCCGACAGTCCCAATTAAGCAAGGAACAGAGTTCGTGCTGGAGCTTCATTCCGACCACGGCGGCAGAGCGGATTCCTGGCATACGGATGTCACCTTCGTCGACGCCTACCCGCAAGCCTCGGTGCTCCGCGCCGTCGTCATTCCCGAAGCGGGAGGCGACACCGTATGGGCCAACACGGCAGCGGCCTACGAGGAGCTGCCTGCCGAGCTGCAGCGGCTGGTTGACGGGCTGTGGGCCGTACACTCGAACGATTACGATTACGCCGCGCACCGGACGCAGGTTAGCGAGGAATCGCGCAAGCATTATAACGAGGTGTTCAAATCCGTCGTATACGAAACCGAGCATCCGCTTGTACGAGTACATCCCGAAACCGGAGAACGCGTGCTTGTCCTCGGCCATTTTGCCAAAAAAATTGTCGGGCTCTCGTCCAGCGACTCCGCTCAGCTGCTCAATCTGCTGCAATCCCACATCACCAAGCTGGAGAATACCGTCCGCTGGAGATGGCAAGCCGGCGACGTCGTAATCTGGGATAATCGCGCCACGCAGCATTACGCGGTTAACGATTACGGCAACGCCCGCCGAATCGTCCGCCGGGTAACGGTAGCCGGCGACGTGCCGATCAGCGTCGATGGACGGCGCAGCGTAACGAGGCAGCCAGTTGCCCAGCAACAGAGCGACGAGGCGGCAGATGCTCTAAAACCGGAGAAAGCCCAGCAAGAATCGGCCTAATGCTTTAGATAAGCGCGCAATCGCTCCTGTTTCGAAATACGCTTGCCCTATAAACAAACGGAGGCCTCCCGATGGAAGCCTCCGTTTGCTTTGTCGCTACAGCTTGACCGGCAGACCGGTGCGTGCCGATTCGTTCGCCGCCATCGTGACGCGATGCGTCTGCAGGGCGTCGGCGTAAGTAGAGCGAATTAGCGAGGTATCGCCTGTTCTTACGGCATGCAGGAAAGCCTCGTTCTCGCGGTCATATGGATTCAGCTTATTCTCGTACTCCGTCCGGCGTCCCTCCGCCAAATCGACAAGCGCGCCGTGCCCAAGCTCCAGAACGCCTTTGTCGGTGTACAGGTGAAGACCTGCCCGGGAGCCCGCCGGGATGGCGCAAGTGTTGCTGATCGTCGCTACGGCGCCTGAAGCCAGCTTCAGCGTAACCGTTCCTACGTCAGGCACGGTTACCCCTTCGTGAACGCCGCTCATAATCCGGTCGGCATAGGCGGCGTATACCTCCGAAACCTCTCCAGCCGTATAGCGAAGCAGGTCGACGATATGAGTTGTCTGCTCGACGAATTGTCCTCCCGAGCCTTCGCTTTTGCGCCACCAGTAGACGCCAGGCATGCCGCCCATCCAATAGCCCAGCGCCATTCCTAGCTTGCGCTCGGCCAGCAGCTCGCGGGCGCGGTCCGTTCCTTCCATATAGCGAAAGTGGTAGCCCACGGACGTAATCAGTCCTTTGCGCTCAATTTCTGCCGCAATGCCTGCAGGCGTCTGCGCATCCGCCGCAAGCGGCTTCTCGACCAAAAAAGGTATCCCTTGTTCCAGCAGCGCTTGCTCAACTTCTCCGTGTGCGAACGGCGGAACGCAAATATAGGCAGCGTCCAGCTTGCGGTCCTCCAAAAGCTTATGTATGCTGTCATAGCCTCCTGCGCCGTCAAACTTGCTTGCAGCAGCATCCGCCTTCGCCTGGCTTGTGCCCACAAACCCGGCGATTCGAACATCCTCCAGCTTGGCAAGCTTCTCCGCATGCATCATTCCAAACCAGCCAGTGCCGATGATTCCAATTTGCAACGTCATGATGTATCCCCTTTCAAACCTGATACTTCGATTATAGCGTATCCTCCGCCAATGTCTATTTTATTCTTCTGGAGCCGGAACCAAGGCGGGCGCTTGAACATATAAATGAAATACAAGTTTACAGTTTCCGGCCCGCTGCGCCGGAAAAGCCCTTTAAGCGGCTGTTCAAACTGAAGGCGGACGCAGAGCGGAGGAATCAGCATGGGAACTGGCGGAAAAAAGCGTTTCGGCACTCAGGAGCTAGATTTGCGAACGGCGTTGTTCCTGGCCGGCGTATGCGGACAAACCTATGTGCAATTTAACAATAAAAATGGATTATTTTTGGTGCCTGACGGCTATCGGCTTATTGGCGACTTTACGGCCAAGGGCGTGGACAACAGCGAGGAACGCTTCGGCTTTCTGCTCGAATCGGAGCGCGCTTCCGTGCTCGCCTTCCGGGGCAGCGGCTCGGCGGTCGATTGGGTCGCCGATTTCATCGCCCAACAGACCGCGTACCGCCCTGTCAAAAATGCCGGGCTTACCCACAAAGGCTTCACCGACATCTACATGTCGTCGCGCGATCAAATTCTGGCGCTGGTTGCCCAGCACCCGGCCGACAAGCCGCTTTTTGTAACCGGACACAGCCTGGGCGGAGCGCTCGCCACCTTATGCGCGGTGGATCTTGCCGTTAATTCCGCATGCCGCGAGCCCATTGTCTATACCTTTGGCGCGCCGAGAGTTGGCGATCCGACGTTTGTACAGAAATATAACGCTACCGTCGGCTCGCACTGGCGTTTCCAGAACGAATTCGACATCGTGCCCCATCTGCCCACGCTTGTCTATGAATCGCCCAAAACCAAAAAAACCTACTACTACATGCATGTCAAAGGAGAGGTACGCCGCCGTTTCCGCATGGGTTCGATTTCGGGCAATCATATTCTGACCAGCTACTTTGCCGATCTGGCGCAGGAGGAGCCCGCGTTTGCCTCAGCCATCTGCGCAGGTCCTCCAGGCTGGTGTCCCGAGTAGCAGGACCAAGCCAATCTATTGACTGCTCTTCCTTTTTTTTGTAGATTGGAACTAATAAACAGAATAGAAAGGAGCCTACAAACCTTGCAACTGCGCCAAACGTTCAAGCTTAAGCTTGTCGCCGCACTTGTTTTGCTGATCGCATGGTTTGACCTTGCGCTCGTCCAGACTGGCCTGTTTCAATCCAATCTGCAGACGCTTACCGCTGCCATTGCGCTTGATTTCGTCGTTGTTTTGCCGCTTCTTGTATATTTTCTTGTCTACCGCGCTCATAAGAAATCAATCGCCTCTATTCTTCCATTAGCCTTGGCCGGCTACCTTATTCTGCTGGTCATGCTGCCTGAGCAGAGCGGCGGAATTTTAGAAATCGTCAAATACACCCTGATTCCGCTAGAGCTGCTCTACCTAGGCCTGGTTAGCTATCGCCTCATTGGGGCGTTCAGGCGAGGTCGCCTTCTCGAAAGCCATCCGATCGATGCTATCAGCAAGGGAGCAGACGAAGCATTCGGTCATTCGAAAGCGAGCAGGCTGCTCGCTCATGAGCTGACCGTCCTTTATTATGCCTTGTTTAGTTGGCGCAAATCGGCAGGCCATAGCGGACGATTCAGCTCGTTTACCTACCATGAAAGCTCCGGCGGTTTACTGATTTTGCTCATTCTCGTTAAAATCCTGCTGCTGGAGGGAATCGCTTTCCACTTTCTCCTGATGCAGTGGATGCCGCTCGCCGCATGGCTGCTCACGCTCAGCAACGTCTATGTGCTCTTGCTGCTGATTGCCGATTATCGCGCCATGCGCCTCAGTCCGATTGTACTGACGCCAGAGCGGCTCATGCTTCGATACGGCCTCAAGCTGCGCGTCAGCCTGCCACTGGAGCAAATCGACTGCATCCGGCAAGCGACTGCCGGCGAGTTGTCCAAGGAGCAATTGAAAAAAGCTGTCGCTCCTCCGACTACCGAGCCCAATATCGCCATTCATATGAAGCACCCGGTGACGGTTACACGCATGTTCGGCATGCAGGAATCGGTCGAGTGCATCCATCTTTACATAGACGAGCCGGGCAGATTCGAGGAGCTTTGTCGGGACGCCGCCCGAGGCAAGACCGTTGAAGCGACTTCACCTTCAGCGCTGAAGGTTTAACGGCAAAGCCTGCTTTTGGCCTTCACGTAAAAGGACCGCGCCTATTGTCCAGCGCGGTCCTTCTTCCTATCCTTTGATCGAGCCGATCATAACGCCCTTCTCGAAATATTTTTGCAAAAACGGGTACAGCACCAGAATCGGCAGCGTAGATACGATAATGACGCCGTATTTGATTTGATCCGCATATTTTTGAGCATAACCGCCCGAGTCCCCGCCAGTTCCAGCTCCCCCCGCAAACACCTGGTTCGACAACAGGATGTCGCGCAAAATAATTTGCAGCGGCTTTAATTCATTATCCCGTATATAGATGAGCGCGGTAAAAAAATCGTTCCAGTGACCAACCAGATAATACAGGCCGATTACGGAAATCAGCGCCTTCGACAGCGGCAGCGCAACCTTCGCGAAGTAGACGAAATGCGAGCAGCCGTCGATGGCCGCCGCCTCGTAAAGCTCGGATGGAAGGGTCGATTCAAAAAAGGTGCGGGCGATAATCAAATAAAAGACGTTAACGCTGAACGGCACGATAAACACCCATGGCGTGTTCGTCAGATGCAAATCCTTCATAAGCAGATAGGTAGGGATAAGCCCCCCGTTAAAAAACATCGTAAACACGAACGCGAACATAATATACTTTCTTGCTTTAAACTCCTTGCGCGACAACACGTAAGCTGCAGGCAAGGTGAACAGCAAATTGACCAGAGTGCCGACGGACGTGTAGAACAGCGTGTTGCGATAGCCGGTCCATATCCGTTCGTCCTTGAAAATTTCGCCGTAGCCGAACAGGCTGGTCCCCTTGGGGAACAAAAGCACCTTGCCGGTAGCGACCAGCGTAGAATCGCTTATGGAAGCGATAATAATAAAGTAGAGCGGATAAGCGACCAGCAGAAAAATAAAGGCGCATACCGCAAACAACACGATTTTAAACGCAATTTCGCCGCCTCCGAACCGCGGGCGCATGCTTTCCATTGCGATTCCTCCCTCTGCAGCAAGCTAGAACAGACTTGTGTCGGACACGCGTCTGGAGATGGCATTCATCGTAAACAAAAAGATAAAATTGATGACGGTATTAAATAAACCGATGGCCGACGCCAGGCTGAATTGATTCGACACGATGCCTATTTTGTAAACGTACGTCGCGATTACCTCCGAAACAGGCAGGTTCAGCGCATTTTGCATCAAAAATATTTTTTCGAAGCCCGTGCTTAGAATGCCGCCCATGCTCAGTATGAACAGAATGACAATCGTAGGCTTGAGCGCCGGAAAATCGATGAATCTGACCGTCTGCCAGCGGTTGGCTCCGTCGATTTTGGCCGAATCGTAAAGCTGAGGGTCGATGCCCGATAGGGCCGCCAAATAGATGATGCAATTCCAGCCGCAATGCTGCCAAATATCCGATAGAACATAGGTTGGTATAAAGGTGTTGCTGGAGGCCAGCAAATTGATATGCCCCAAACCAATCGATTTCATCAAATGTCCGACAATGCCCGTCTCGGGCGACAACAGCACATTGAGCATGCCGACCAGCACAATTACGGAAATAAAATGAGGCAAATATACCGTCGTCTGCATCAGGTTTTTCATCGGCTTCCGGCGAATCTGATTGAGCACCAGCGCCAGTATAATCGGTGCGGGAAAGCCGATAATGATCGTCGATAAGCTGATCAGCAGCGTGTTTCTCATTAGGTCGGTGAACAAGTAGCTTTCTACAAACTGCTTGAAGTAGAAAAGCCCTTTCCAGTCGCCCCCCGTAAGCCCCTTGCTGAAGTCATATTCGCGGAATGCGAGCTGCACGCCGTACATCGGGATGTAGTTGAAAATAAATATGATGGCAATGGCCGGCAAAATCATCAGCCACAGCTGATAATCACGCTTGACCGTGCCAAGCTTCGTTCCTGAGCGCATCGCCGCGCCTCCTTTCATGCCGCGCTTTTTTTCGAATGAGGACGGGATAGGCGGGCAACCGCTGTGTCTCGCGCTCCTTTGCCAGTTCGCGTACCGCCCGTCTATCCCGCTGCGGCGTTATTTGCTTACAAATTCATCGTAATATTTCTGCATAATTTCGAGGTTTTTATCGATGCCGGCCTTTTGGCTTTCCTTCACGTACGAATCCCATTCCGCATCAATCCCGCCTTTGGTCACCCATTTGGCGAACGTTGTGTTGGCCAGATTCATAATGTTCGTATTGTTAAGGCTCATCACATTGTTGTCATCACTCGTGTATTTAACGAAGGTGCCCGGATAAATATCCGTTTTTGTATTTACCCCCGACAAGGCATCCTTGAGCGATTCGGATTGCGTCAGCACCTCCTGCATATCCTTGCCTAGCGTCAAATCGATCTTATCCGAAATGTAGAAAGCCCCGTTATCCGCCCAGGTCGACGTCCATTTCCAAGTGCCCGGGTCCATCTTCGCATCCTTAGGCGGCAGCACGGCGTACGAGCCGTTGCCTTTGTCCTCGATGTTAGGGCCGATCGAGCCGAACAATACTTGAATGCCAATCTCCGGCTTGTAGAGCTCGTTAATAAAGCGCATCGCCGCTTCCTTGTTTTTCGTCTTGGCCGACATGACGATGCTGTTCGCCCCGTAGTTCAGCGTATAGCTGTCATAGCTCCACGATAGCGGCCCCGCGTAGTCGGCGGACGCCTTCAACGGCTGCATCGACGCATATTGAGGCGCAAGCTGCTCCCCGAACCGGTCCGACGCGACCCAGCCCCATGTAAAGCCGACCTTGGCCGTATCGCCTTCGCCGCGAGCGACCGCTTGAAGCTTCGTGTAATCGTGGGTAAACACCTCCGGATTAATGAGGCCAGCCTTGTACAGCTTGTTCAGAAACGTAACCAGTTGTTTGTAGCGTTCATCTGTCAGGAAGTTTTTCACCTTGCCGTCTTCCACGAAGTAGCCTTGGCCGCTGACGTCGGAGGACAAGGTAACGCCCATCCCGCCCAGCATAACGGCAGGGTTAAAAAATCCGCCGATGCCGCCGGTCCAGTCCATTGGAATTTCGTCGTTCGGATCACCGTTGCCGTTCGCGTCCTTCTCCTTGAACGCCACCAGCACATCGTACAGCTCATCCCAAGTCGTCGGCATGCTCAGACCTAAATTGTCCAGCCATTTCTGATTAATATATTGCCTGTTCACCGTATCCGGCCAAAAGCGCTGATACTTCGGCAAGCCGTAGATTTGGCCGTCCCGCTGCGTGGATATTTCCTTCGTCTCCGGCTTTTCCTCGAACATCTTTTGTATATTCGGCGCTCCGCCCACCAGCTCGGACATATCTTGAAACAAGCCTTTAAACTGGGCGAAATCGGCGTCCGTAATGACATTAGGGCCGACGAACAAATCAGGCACATCCCCGCTCGCCAGCATTGTACCTTTTTTCTGTCCCCAATCGGCCGTGATCTCCTGCCACTGAATATCTACGCCGGCCGCATCCTCTACCTCCTGCAGCCATTCCATCTCTGCCACCGGCTTTGTAAGCGGATGCTTCACGACAATCCCGGTCAGCTTGACCTTTGCCGTTCCTTCGCCGCTGCTGCCGCCCGGATCGGCTGCGCCTTCATTTCCGCCGTTCGATCCGGAGCATGCCGTAATTACCGTTGCCCCTACCAATAATAAAGATAATACCGAAACCATCTGCTTCTTCATGCGCATTACCCCCGTTATTCATTTAGTATGCCGGCTCATTTGCGTTGCCTGCTCGTGGAGTCGGAAACAAGCCGCTTTCGCCTGTTTCCCTTCGGCCCCTTTACTCTAAACGTTGCGCCGTCCTTATGTATACGGACAGTTTTTGATCGATCCACATTTTTTGAAAACGCTTTATACATGATTTTGTAAGCGGTTTCCGTCTGCGTTTTATTGGTTTTGAAATATTGTAGATGCTCAAAAAATGCGCGTTCTAACGCCGCGCGGCTTAAAAAGGGAAAAGCTGCCGCCTTGCCCGATCGGCATGGCGGCAGCTTTCCTCCGCTTACTTTTGCGACTCCCGATATTGGCCGGGCGTCGTACCAACGATTTTTTTGAAAGAACGGATAAAGCTCGACGTATTGGAGTAGCCCGTTTGCTGGGCGATGGAATCAAGCGTCTCTCCTGTGCTGCGAAGCAGCTGAATCGACTTCTGGATACGCATCCGGTCGATATATTCCTTGAAATTATGGCCAATCGTTTTTTTGAAATGATAGCTAAAGCCTGACAATGACATACTGAAGTGGTCAGCGAACATTTGCAGCGAGAAATTGGCGTCAAAGCCTTTTTCTTCGATCACCGCAAGAATTTCCTCCTGTGACGCGGAACGGACGGGAGGTAGCGTCTCGCGAATGATATCGCATAGCTTGTCGCAGCTTTCTCTCATAATGCCGATCATCTGCTCGATCGAATAGCGATGCTGGAACGCCGCATCCGTCAACCGCAGCAAATTCCGGTCATCCTGACGGAACCGCTGCAGTCCCCCCAAAATAATGCTGATCGTATTGGAGTATACCGTTCGGACCATATAAGGCGGCATGCCGCTGCTTGCCAGATACTCGATGATTTTCTCCAAAACGGCTTTCGCGACATCGGGCTCGTTTTTCAGAATCGCCATTTCCAGCGACTGCAGCAGCTCTGCAAAATAGGACACCGTCCCATTCTGGGAAATCTCGATCTCGCTGAATGCAAGCAGCTCCTGCCGCCCGCGGATACGCACGTATTCGACCGCTCTCACCGCTTGCAAATACGATAGATGAACGCCTTCGGGAGTCTGCGCGCTCTCCGCTGAACCAATGCCGATTACCGGCTTCCGTCCAATCTGCTCGTATAACGTTCGCTGCAGCTCAAGCATGTAGCTCCTGATGCTGAAATTCTCGTCATGCGACCCGACAAAAATGATCTCCTGCTCATAGATGCTTGCAAAAAAATAACCGGCGCTCCCTTCGGGAAGCCGCGCCTCCTCCTCACGCAGGAGAGCGTTTATGTTCTCCATCGTTCCCTGTTCCGTCTCAAAGGCGAGCACAGCCGCCGTTACAGCCGCTCGATTCATGAGCAGCCCGTATTCCGCTCCATGCGCGTGAAAGCTCTCCCAGCTCGTATAATGCCCGCTTACCAGCTCGAACAAAATGTTATCCCGCACAATGGGAATCGTTTTTCGCACGCGCTCATCCAGCCTCGTATTGGCGAAGGAAAGCTCATTCAGGGCATAACGTATCGTATCGATTTCATTAAGCTGCTTTGGCTCCTCATGCTTGAATACCTCTGTCGCAAAATCGACCAGCCGTTTGATCGGATGATAGTTTTTGCGGATGGAGATATAAATGACGATGCCTTCAACCGTCAGAATGAACAGCAGCATAAGAATCGTATTCCATTGCAGCGTGCGGATATCCTGAAGCGTCTCGGTGACGGGCAGCAGGCTTGCGTACTGCCAGCCGTTCTTCTCCGACAGGTTGTGCGAGACGATATACGACTTGCCTTCAATCGTATGGATGCCCGAACCGGCCCCGTTGCGCCCCAGCTCTTCCATGACGCGCTTGAAATCGTCCGTCCGGGTGTAAGCCGCATCACTGGAAGCAACCAAGCGATTGCCTTGCTGGTCAAAAATAAAAAAATCGCCGCTGTACGAATCCGAAACGGCATTCATCATGCGGATGATCGTCTCTTCCTTGACCATAATAAGGACAGAGGCCGGCGAGTGCTCGCCGCCAAGCGGCATCGGCAGCATGAACGTCACCATCCGGATCGTATTATTGCCCGGGACGACGACATTTTCGGCCGCCCTGACCTCTGGCAATGTCAGCTTGTCCAGCTCGCTGAACATCTGATCATGCGGCCATCCTTCATAATAGTAGCCGACGCCGCGGTTGGCGA
The DNA here is from genome assembly GCF_005222705.1 of Paenibacillus sp. SY21-1. Classification (GTDB taxonomy): domain Bacteria; phylum Bacillota; class Bacilli; order Paenibacillales; family Paenibacillaceae; genus Pristimantibacillus. The sequence continues at coordinate 165,828 of NZ_STGF01000010.1, forward strand.
AATCGTCCACGCTGTATACGCTCCCCGTTTTGGCGAACAAATAGCCGATGTTTTTCACATAAAGCAGCGTATTGTAGATAAAAGCGTCTGTCGCATTGTATTTGCGCATCTCGTTCGCAATGACGATGCGCCGATAATCGTCATCCATCGCCATATACATCCGCATATCCCCGTTGCGCATCAGCTCGGACGGCAGATCGTATACGTAGCGCGTAAAAATATCCAGCGACGTCATAAACTGCTCGGTCACATGCGCATTCCATTCCATTTCCTTCTCTTTGGCCGCCCTGGTCGAGTTCGGATAATAATACACGAGAATGCTGACAACCGGCAGCAGCAGCACCAGCACATACGAGAGCAGAAATTTAGTCAATAATTTCTTTTTTCTCAGGCAGACCCGCCCCTCTGCTATTTCCCTTTTTACGCAGGCATGTCCTATCCAAACGCTTCATTGGCAAGGATGGACACCCTTTAGATAACGCTTACATTTTAAATGAAAAGACATCCCCTTGCAACCGGCCGCAGCATTTCCAGCTAATCTGTCGGCACATGAGGGGGATGTTGAATAACGGGTATTGCGGCATTCTTATGCCGGGAGCACGTACAGCAGTATCGCGAAAAAATGGACGATGGAGCCGCCGAGCACGAACAAATGCCAAACCGCATGATGGTAGGGAAAACCGCGCCACATATAGAATACCGTTCCGAAGGTGTACAGCAGGCCGCCTGTAATAAGCAGCTGTACGCCGCCCGGCGCCAAATGGGTCGTAAGCGGCTTCCATGCAAACACGATTATCCAGCCCATGGCTATATAAACAAGCGTCGATGTAAATAGAAACCGCGAAGCGAAAAACGATTTGAAAATGACGCCTGCAACCGCCGCGCCCCATACGATGCCGAACAGCGTCCAGCCGAGCGCCCCTTGTACGATGTGGAACAAAATCGGCGTATACGTTCCGGCTATAAACACATAGATGAACGAGTGATCCAGCGCCTCGAATACGCGCTTCGCTTTGCCTTCCGGAAAGCTGTGGACCAGCGTTGAAGCAAGATACAGCAGCAGCATGGCCGTACCGTATATCGTAAAGCTCACGACATGGAACGCCGTGCCCTTCACAGCAGAGAAAACAATTAACAGCACAAGCGCGGCTACGCTCAGGCCCGCTCCAATGCCATGCGTCAACGCGTTCGCTACCTCTTCCCGTCTTGAGTACGTATGGGTATTCGCCATAGCGTCTCACCTCCTGACCGGCATGCCTCCGGGCTCTATCTGCATAGGCCGCGGCTGCCTCTCCTTCCCATTTTACCTGCTCACACCCACCCTTTCAACCATTCGCTCATTCGCCCGAGCGTTTTGTCCAAATTGCAGATCGATTCTTGGTCCGTATAAGGATGCGTATGACGGAAGTAATCCGCATGTCCGCCAATCGTCGCAATGCCTTCCACATACCCTGGGGCGTACTTGCGCCGGTTCCATTGCGGTACGGCGAACTTGCTCCTCGACCAGCCGCCCCATGTGCCGATACGGCTGATCGGATCGTTTGGCTTGCCCTCGCGATCAACGGAATGAAAATAGCTGACCTTTTCTTGCAGCCTTGCCGCAATCGGCGTTTTGGGCGAACCTACCTGCACGATGCGGAAGTCCGCCACCTCTTCGTTGTCATACATTAATTTGGCTGCCTGATAGGCCGCCGCTCCGCCGCCGCTATGTCCAATCAGCAGCATGCGTTCGCCGCGCAGCGTATCCCGTATATGCGACAAAGCCTTGACGCCCCCGATCCGGCCGGCGGTCAAGCGGTTCGACAGATCGCTTCGAACCTCCAGCACCTGTCTCACGAGGCTTCGGCTTGCATCTCCGTATGGAAAAATGACATGAATATCCGGCTCCACGTCCCGCGTACGGAACAGCTTCTCCAGCTTGCTCTGGCATTCCGTAAAAATGGAGCTGGATGTGGCTACGCCGGCCAGCAAATAAATGTTTATCCGTGATCCTTTCATCGCCGCCATGCTGAAATCCCTCCGGTGACAATATTATTTTCCGTATCTTCATTATGTGGGGGGAGGCTCAAATTCATTCTTCCGTTCACCGATTTTTAACGATTACCCATATGGTCCATTATCGCCCATTTACTGCCTGCTCCGTAATGTCGAGTGTGACGCCGCTTTCGGCTTAAGGGCTTCTTTGCATGCCATTCATGCATGGCTTATAAAGCAAAGACGCCTGGCTTTGCCAGCCGGCGTCTGCGTCATTTGCTATGGTCGGGCTTCTGCCCTTGCAGACATTAAACGCCCATTTTCTTGCGCTGATTGTTGACTTTCTTCGTGTTCTGGCTCTTCATGGCCTGCGTACCCGTGGATAGATGCTGCTGGCCGGCCAAGCCTCCGCCTTTGGCCTGCTTCTTCTGCGCGAGCAGCTGCTTGGCCTTCTCCGCCTGCGTCAGCTGCTTAGGCTGCTCCGCCGTTTCGTTCTGTTCGATGTTAGACATAGGTTCACCTCACTTCTTCCATTGTCTACTCCCTATTCTACTACAGTTGCATAACGTGTAAAAGAGCCTTTACGCACACACGCCTGATCGGCGATCGTCCAGCCCGCTTGAACCAGCTCGCGATCAAGCCGCTCGGTCGAAATTATAACGGCCCGCTCTGCCAGCCGCCGTGCGGACCCGAGCAACGCGAGCCGCTCAGCCTCCGGCAGCACCGAGCAGAGATTGTAGGGCATGTCCAGCAGCGCCGCATCGTAATGCCCCGCCAGCTTCGTCATGTCGGCAATCGCTGCGCGCTCCGGCATGCCGAAATGACGCAGATTGATCCGCGCCCCACGGACAGCGAGCGGATTGAGGTCAAAGCCTTCGATGTCGATTCCCATCGACATCGCCTCCACCAGCACCGTCCCCATGCCGCAGCAGGGATCGACCAGACGCAAGCCCGCGGCTTCACGCCCTGCGGCCGTATTGACGAGCGCTCTTGCTACCCGCGTCGGCAGGGCGGTCGAATAATTCTGCGGCTTGCTCTGATGCTTCAGCCATAACGCCGCATTGTCCTCGCACGGCCCGAAACGCCAGCGGCCGTCGAGCCGAATCAGCCCAAACGTGAGCTCCGGGGTGCGCATATCCGCCCGACCGACTATTGCAGCGCCGACTGCACGCTCCAGCGCGCGGTGCTCCTCATAGGTGTACGGCTCATCTCCGGCCATGCTGAGCACCTTGAACGTCCGGCCGTCAAGCGCAAGGCTGCCAAGCTCTTGCCCCAGCCCTTCGAGCGTATCCGCCTCGCATGCGATTTCCAAGCGCCGCTTGACAAAGGGGCTGCGGTCGGTCTCCACCTTATGCGAGCTTAATGCAAGGCCCTCGCGCAGAGGAGCGTCAAGCAGCGTCCGCAGCTCCAGCGCGCACAGCTCCGCCTCATCCTCATGGCGGGCATACGCGTATACATATGCACGCTGCTTCAACGGCGGCCTCAACGCTCTTTCAGCTCGGAATAACCGCCTGACGGCTTAAAGGCTTCTTCCTTCGCCAGGGCAGCGGGCCGCTCATCCGCTTGCTTGATCGAGGCGTCCAGCTCCGCATCGGCTGTCAGCTCCGCAACTTGACGCTGCAGCTGCTTGATCGTCCGATGCAAACGGATTTGACGCAAAATGCCCAGCATCCCGACCGTGAGACCGCCAAGCAGCGTAGAAATGAGAATGACCAGAATAAGCGGCAGCGACGTCTTCGTAAACATGAAGTTAACCTGAACGGTTTCTATATTGATAACTGCGAATATCGCGATCAGCAGCGCGAACACAAGCGCCGAAATCAGCAAGCTTTGTCCCTTCATCCCCATCAGCCTCCTTTTTACGAATCATACCACATTTAAGCCTTGCGGTTAACGTTGGCGTTCATTGGCTTCGACATAGCGCTTAAGAAACTCAAGCGTGGACGGAGTCAGCTCGCCAAGTCTCCACATCGCCATTTTGCTTGCCCCGTTCTCCCGGGCCGTCTTCATCCAGCTTGCCAGCGTTTCCGCATCGGCATACCATACCGTGTGCTCGGCGCGGTTTTTATCCGTGTAGGTAAAAAAGGCGCCCCCGCTGGCTGGATCGCGCTGAAGCTTGCTGACTGTCTGCTCCGCAAGCTTGACGGCCTGCGTTTCCGTAAGCGCCTTGATGCTGCCCTTGGGCCCCCAGTCAAACCCGCCGCCGGAAAAAGCGATATAGGGATCTCCAGGCAACGTGAGCGTTTTTTCCATAAGCTTCGCAATAAACGCGTGATCGGCCTTTGGCCCCGGCCCGCTATGGTAGCCGTACAAATTGTAAGCCATCACCCCGTAATCCGGCCCCTCCGGCAAATCGAACTTGTGGAACGGAGCTCCCGGCTCAAGCACGACGCGCAGCTTCATGCCTTCGGCTTGCAGCCTTGTGTGCAGCTCCGCGATCAGCAGCAGCATCCCGCTCCAATCGCCGTCCGCCACTCGCTCGTAATCCAGCTCCAAGCCCTCAACGCCATATTTTTTCGCAAGCGAGACGACATCCTCGATATGGCTGGATCTGCGCTCCTTCGTCGCCAGCAAACGGGTCAGCAAGCTGCTGTCCTTCTGCACGGTTGTCCCGTCTGCCTTGAAAAAATCGTTGACTACCGTCAAGTACACCGGCATCCGCTCGTCCGCCGGATACTTCTTATTAAGCTCTTGCCAGCTTGCTTGAAACTGCTCGGTAAGAAACGGCCGGTCATTGCTGTCGAAATAAGCGGCGAACAGCTGCAGACTGGTCAATCCGTCGGCTACCTTCTGTACATCCGTCCAGCCAACCTTCCAGTCCCAATCGGCGAACCATGCCGTCAGCTCCGCAGGCGCGGACGTCTCCTCCGCCGGCTGCGGCGAGGACGAACCGACGGCCGCTCCGCTGTACGCGCTGCCTGTGGAGCACCCGTACAAGCCTATGATGGATGCTGCGGCCAGCGTTGCGGCCAAAGCTCCTTTTAACCATGTGTTGCGCTGAATGTCCATTGCAATTCCCCCGTATCTCAAACGTATGACGGCCGCCTCTAGAACGTATCGATCGCCCAATCAAATGCTGCGTTCACCGCATGCTTCATTCTGCTGACGAGCCCTGCCAAACCGCTGTAATGGTTGCGGTACAGCAGCTTCTGCGCTTTGCCTTCCTCGTCGGTCGCTTCAACCTTAATGCCTTCAAAAACCGCGTCGTAAATGTCGTCCTTCACGTTCAATTCGCTTGCCTGAGCGCCCAGCCCGATACCCCCGCTTTGCAGCGTCTGCGCAACCTCTCCCCGATCCACCAGCCGTCTGTCATTTACCGTAACGGTAAGAAAGCTTCCGGCTAGCGTAACCGCGAGCCGCAGAGGCTCTCCGGCTTCGGCCCCATCGAGTGCAATGTCATACAGCCGCTCCGGCGAGCGACCCGGCTCCCGCTGCTCTACGATTAGCGCTTGATCGGCAATCGTCACGCTTAAATAGGCGTAGCTGCGCCGATCGTAGCGCAAGTATACACGCTGCTGGCCAAGCGCATGCCCGGTCAGCGCAGCATTAAGCCGCACATTTCGGTAGTCGTCGCTGCCCTGCAAATAGAGCAGGCCTTCTTCCTCCGGCGGGGAGGTCAGCGCGATTTTATTCTCCACATACTCGGCCGCTCCGCTGACGCTTCGCCAGGCTGCCGCGCGTTTCACGTCGCCTGCCACAAAACTCATCCGCTGACCGCTGTCCTTGTTCAGCTTCATCAGCAGGTGGTTGGTGTACCAGTAGGAGGCCGGCTGAACACGGGTAAGATCGTACGGATCGTCCGTTCTGCCATTCAGAGCAAAGCCCTCGCGGTTGAAATGCAGCCCGAACAGCTCCCTGATCCGACGGTCGTTCACGCCCTCCACCAGCCTGTTCATCCCGCCGTACAGCGAATTGGCGTGCATAATCATGTAGACGCTTGGCACCGAGCCAAGCCTGCTCGTGTAAATTTCCTTCATTTTATCATAATCGCCATTTATTCTCGCTTCCATCTGCTCACGATTTTCCATTGGGATGTCGTCTGCGTCGCGAATAAAGTCCATTAGATAATGATTGTAATATGCGATCTGATCCCGATTCTTGAACTCGTCCTCATCCTTGACACCGATCAGATTGCCCGCCTTGTCCATAATATTAATATAAGAAAGCCGATAGCCGTTGCTGCCTAGCTCCCAATAGCCGGTTTTCAGCATTTTTTTCATTTCCTTGGGATGAAGAAACTTCTTTTCCTTGCTGTCGACCTTGCTCGCGTAGGAGAGGATGGTAGCCTTGTAATTCAGCTTCTCCAGCAGCGGCTGTGAAAAAAGGCTGGAATCGTTGCGTCCGTCCTCGAATGCCAGGAACAACGCTTTCTCCGGCAGCTTTTGCCTGCCCGCGTAATAATTCAGCACGTCCTGCTGGGATATCGTCGTATAGCCGTTATCATAAAGCGCCTGCAAATGCTGCTCCAGCCTGTTTTTGGCGATCAGCTCATTCGTGCCTGACCTGGCCACGCCAAAATAGGACAAGGCGATAAACCCGTTATCGCTTGTCCACTCTGCCCGCGACGGCTCCGCATAACGCTTGACGTCAAATAGGGCGTGATACAAAACATAAGCGATTATCGCCAAAAAAATGAGCTGGAGCACCGTTTTTATAGCCTTGTTTCGATCTTTCTTGCGGTAGTCGAGAAAAATATAGGGGTCGCCCCCCGCGGATTTTTTCTTCATAATCATCCTCGCTGGCCATCAGAATCGCCGGCATGGGTCAGCGGCCGCATGCGCTGTCGCGGGCAAGGCCACTATTCCGCCTCTGCCGACAACGGCTGGTCTGCCTTCTTCTTTTTGTTTTTCTTCTTCGCCCTCTTCGCTTCCTTCTTCAGCCGCGCCTCCACATCCTGCGGCGTTTCGCGCGTGCCCCATGTCGACTTCCAGAAGGTCACCCAAGCGACAGGCATTTGCCAGAGCAGCACAAGCTCGTAAAATACGCAAAATACGAGTCCAAAAATCCAGAGCTTGCTCTGTCTGAACAGCATGTGGGCAAAGCTCATCAGCAGCGCCATCAGCAGCAAGCCCATCAGAAACGTGCTGGGAAACACCTTGTGAACAAGCGGCACATAGAGCAGATTATAGAGGACGATAACCGGAGCCGCGATGGGCACAACCAGACCGATATAGAAAAACAGCGCCATGAATGGCTCCTTCTTCCATACAAAGCCTCCGGCCCTTAACGATTCGCGAAGCCACGAACGCTTCCAGCGCATCTGCTGCTTGAGAAAAACCTTCATATCGGATGGAACGATCGTCGAGCAAATCGCGCTATCCTGATACGCCGTCCGATGCGTTTGCAGCATAAAATTGGTCATGCTTCGATCATCCCCGAAGGTGGCGGGCTGACCGAGAAACTTCTGATTGAGCCAAGCCTCTCTATGCTGCTCGATCAGCTCCTTGCGATAGCAGGCCAAAGGTCCGGACAAGCAAGTCACGCAGTCAAAATAGGATTCGGCAGCCTTCATGATTCGAAAGGCGATATAATAACGAACCGTCTGCAGCTTCGTGACCGAGTTCGTATATTTGTTCTCCACGTCTGTCCGGCCGGCTACGCCGCCCATCTTCGGGTCCTGGAACGGCTGCACGATATGCCGGATGGCATTGGGCTCAAGAAAGCTGTCGGAATCGACGAATACGACAAGATTATGCTTGGCCATGGCGACGCCTTCAACGAGCGCCACCCGCTTCCCTCCGTTCTCCGGAAGCACATGCAGCTTCAATCTCGCCTTTGTCTTGAAGCGCTCGGCCTCCTCGTGAATAAGGGCAATAACCTTCTCAATCTGCTCCACCGACCTGTCGGTGGACCGATCGTCGACGACGATGACCTCCAGCTTCTCTACAGGATAATCCTGATTGATGCAGCTTAGAATGGTGCGGTGAATCCATTCCTCCTCGTTGAAGCAAGGAATAATGATCGTTACGCCCGGCGTGTAATGCCGGTTAACGGGCACATCGCGATGCAGCGCTCCGAACAGGTAGCGGGTCAGCAGAAAAGCCGCCGCCGTCAAGCTGTACAGATACAACCATATATTGTATTTGAAGTAGATAATGCTTTCAACCCGCATTAACATAATGACCGCAACCGCCACGAACAGCAGGCTGCTCGCCATATAGACCGAGTAGCCCCAGCGCTTGCGCTGCAAATAGGCAGCGATCGGCTTCTCGAATTGGAAGGCAAGCATATGCTTTTGATCATCGCCCTCGCCGCGATGAAATACACGAACCAGCTTGGCCTTTATTTTGACATTCGCTTCGAATCCCTCCGGCATTGTGCCCGGAGGGATATCGAATTCCAATCTATATTCGCCGCCTTCCATATATCGGCCCTTCGGATCATGCAATTCAATTAATAAGCCGGTCGATGAAATATCCACCGCCGTCGCCTTCAGGTTCGCTCTCTTGCTCCGGCCGTTCCGTCGGACCAGCACCTCGAAGGAAGCCTGATAGCGCAAGCTGAGCTCCTGCAGCTTCTTGATGTAGTCCGCATCGAACTTGCGATTGTCGGTTTCGTCCTTCTGCATGCCTCTACGGTCGAAGGTTATACGCTGCTGCTCCGGGTCTGGAACATAGGACAGCACCCGCCTGTCCGTCCTCGGAACGGACAGCACTTCGCCAGGCTTTTGCTTGCTTCGCTTAAACTTAAACATGTCAGCCCCCTAACCGGCTATAAGCTCCAGTATTCGTAGCCTCTATGCTCGAATGCGTTTTTATCGTAGCAGCCCCGCACATCCACGAACAGCCTGCTCCCGCTGTCTCCGTATAAAGGCTCAAACTGCTCGGGCGTCATCTCCGCAAAGCAGGAATGGGGCACAGCGACAACGACCGCGCTCAGCGAATGGAGCTCCTCCATTTGGGCAAGCTCAATGCCGTAAGCCTTGAAGACCTGCGCTTGGTCGGCAAACGGATCGACGGCCTTCGTCTCAATCCCGTATTCCCCCAACTCCTCAATAATATCGAAAACCTTGGAATTACGGATGTCCGCGCTGTTCTCCTTATAGGACAAGCCCAGGAAGCCGATTTTGGCTGTGTTTAAATTATGCTTTTGCTGAACGAGCCTCTTCACGATTTGCCCGGCTACGTATTTGCCCATTCCATCGTTCACCTGGCGGCTGGCCGTCATGATTTTGAGCGGCTTGCCAAGCTCCTCCGCTTTGTAGGTCAAGTAATAAGGATCTACGCTGATGCAGTGGCCGCCGACAAGACCGGGCGAGAAGTGGAGAAAGTTCCACTTGGTGCCCGCCGCCGCAAGCACCGCCTGCGTAGATAGCCCCATATGATTAAACAGCATGGACAGCTCGTTCATAAAAGCAATGTTTACGTCACGCTGCGCATTCTCGATCACCTTGGCCGCCTCGGCGACTTTAATGCTCTCCGCCCGGTACACGCCGACCTTCACGACCAGCTCATACACGCGTGCAATAACGGACAGCGCTTGCTCGTCCATGCCCGATACAAGCTTCACTACGTTCTCCAGCCGGTGGATTCTGTCGCCCGGATTCATCCGCTCGGGCGAGTAGCCTACCTTGAAATCCCGTCCGCCTTGAAGACCCGATTCCGCCTCCAGAATCGGCAGACAAATATCCTCGGTTACGCCAGGATAGACGGTGGATTCGTAGACGACAATGTTGCCCGGCTTCAAATGGCGCCCGATCGCCACGCTCGCCTGCCATACGTGGGTTAAATCCGGGATGTTGCCTTGCTGAACGGGGGTCGGGACGGTCACGATATAGAAATCAGCCTGCGCAAGCTCCTCTTCTTCCGTTGTAAAGGCGACCGTGCATGCCTGAAGCGCCGCATCGCCGATCATCTCTGTCGGATCGATGCCCTGCCTGCAGCTCTCCACTCTTGTTTCGCTGACGTCAAAGCCGATAACCTCGGCATGGGCAGACAATGCCGCCGCCAGCGGCAGCCCCACGTAGCCCAGTCCGATAACCGCTATTTTTGCCTGCCGATTCACTATGCTGTCGTATAAGTCCATGTACACCCATCCACTTCCGCTCGTAATTTCTATTGCGTCAATAATTTTGATACCGGCATAAATTCGTAGCCGTTCGCTCTTAATTTCTTGATCACTTCCGGCAGCGCCTCGATCGTATGCAGATCGTCGAGCATATGCAGCAGAACGATGCTGCCCGGCTGGGTTTGCTCCATGATGCCGTCTACAATATGTTTGGCGTCATTGTCCTCGTTCCAGTCGAATACCGTCACATCGTACATCGCAATATCATGATAGCCGGTCGCCGCCACAATTTTGGCCGATTCGTCGTCGATGGCGCCGGTTGGCGGCCTGAACTGCATAAGCGGCTGATGCTGAATCGCCTCCGTCATAATGCGGTGGCCCTTAACGATCTCCTCCTGCAGCTCCTCCGGGGACAGTCCGGTAATGACCGGATGGGAGTACGTATGGTTGGCGATTTCATGGCCCAGCTCCGAGAGCGCTCTGGCCAAATTCGGATTACGCTCCACGCCGTTTGCCCGCAAGTAGAAGGTGACCTTCACATCGTATTCGTCCAAAATATCAAGCAGCTTGGTTACCGTGTAGTCCGTTCCCCAATCATCGAAGGTGAGCGCCACAACCTTTTTGTCCGTGTCCGCATTATAGATCAGCTTGTATGGCGCGTCCGCATAGTCGAGATTGCGCTTAGCCGCGTCATAGCCCGGAATTTCCTCAAGCGGCAGCAGCTTGGCATCCTGCTCCATCAGCTTGCCAAGAGGGACAAAGGCATAGCCGATATCTGCCGCTGCTCTGGCAATAATCGGAATAGCCTGAGCCACATCCGGATTCAGCTCCGTATCCAGCGCGATAATGCCGCCTCTCGTAATATGGTCGCGAACGTAACGATATTTTTCGTCCTCCGTTTCAGCGTTCCAGTTATTCAAGTTAAGCGTGTAGGATACGACCGCCTTTGCTCCGCTTTGCGCTGCGGCCAGTCTCAACGGCTCGTTGAAATCGCCTGATCTTGTCCGTACATACTGCGTTGCGACGCCCGTTTCTCTCTTGATGATTTCACTGCTTAATTGAACCTCTTTATATACCTGATCGTAAGGCAGCTTGCTGAGATCAAGCCGTTTAAGCGTATTGTTCTCGAGCTCATGCCCTCTCTCGGCTATCCGCTTGGCCAGCCCGGGCTCCTCTGCGACTCGCATGCCGGGCACAAAAAAGGTGGCGATGATGCCTTGCTTATCCAGCTCATCAAGCAATTCATTCATCAGCTCTTCGCTGCCCATTCCATTGAATGTAAGCGAAAATTCCCTGCTCGTTGTATGTACGTAAGCTACCGTCTGGCTTGGCTGCAGTCCATACGGCGGTTCGGTTATTGCCGTCGACTGCGGCTCGTCCGGAACGATTTCCGCCCCGCCGCCAAGCAACGTGCAGCCGCCAAGCGGGATCGTCGCCAGCGCGACGAGGAGAGCAGAAGCAAGCAAGCGCAAATAAAGCTTGGAAAAAAGCTGCATGCACAAATGCTCCTTTATACCTAATTTACTAAGACCTTTTAACCAATACCAATATAATGAATTATACGGACGGGTTCTGTACAAAATCTGAACATGCTGGGGGCTGGAGGCAACGATCGGCCATGGCTTGGACGATTGCTGACTGGAAGGCAATAACGAATGTCAGGCTGGCAATATGACCAAATATAGCTAATTTGCGCCGCTTTGTGAATACGCCAAATTATGGCTGCAAATTCCTAAAATAAATAAAAGCTCCGGGGCGCTATCCTGCGCCTTGCCGAAGCTTTGTATCCCCCGTGCGCTTACTCCTCCTCTGCCCAAGGCTGTCTTGCCGAAACGACCGTTTCTCCCGTTTTAATGGCTTCGAGCATTAACAGCGACAAATAATGATCCTGAGCCGCTTCGGACAGACTGTAGAAGGAGCCCGCCCTTCCCGACACATAGTCCGCCATTTGAAGCAGCGAGGTAGCGATTGCGATTTCTTCATCGCTTAGCCTTGCAGGTGCTGTCGGATTGCGATACAGCCACTGCTCGCCCGCAAGGATTCCTTTATGGTAATAGCCCTCCAGATTTCCGCCATGCCCCTTGTCGACCCGCCGCAGCTCCAGATGAACGGGCGTAGCATAATCGAGCAAGTAGCTGGCCTGCTCGTCCACCAGTTCCCCGAGCGAGCCTCTGACGAGAATGCGACTGCGGCGTATCCAGGAAAAATACTGCTCACGCGTAAAATCGTATACCGCCAGCTTATCGCCGAACCGGAGCGTAGCCAGCTGCTGGCTGGTTTCAACCATGCCATCCTCTTGTGGATCGCCTTGCCTTGACGGTCCCCGGGCAATAAGCGATGGAAACTGCTCGCCGCGGATAACCGCCTTGTCGAAGCCTACGCCAAGCAGCTTGCGGATTAGGCTAACGCCGTGATAATCGTGAGCGGCAGACATTTGAACATGCGAAATATCGCCGAGCTTGCCGGAGCGGACCAACGCGATACGCGCAGCATGAAGCGGCTGGAACAAATACTGCTCCGCAACCTGTATTTTCGCTTGTCGGGGCAAGGCGCCATACAGGGCGACCAGGGCGTCCACATCGCTGGCCGGCGGGGTTTCCGCCAGCACCGGAATTTCGCGCTCCGCCAATTGACGTATAAGCTCTGGCGCTACTCCCCGGCCGACGGATACTACGGCAAATTCGTAATGATCGGCTTGCGCCAGCAAAGCTTCCATCGTGCGCACTGTAGGTATGCCCCATTCGCGCTCGATGTCCTTGCCCTTCAGCTCGTCACGCACCAGCATCGTATGTACGCGAAAGCGTTGCGGCATGGCCCTTGCTATTCGCATATAAAACTCTGCGCGCCAGCCTCCTCCAACAATCGCAAAGCTTGTAATCGTCATTTGACCCATCCTTTCATCCAGGGCGTGTCTGAAAACCCGTTCAGAGGCACCTTACACCGTCTTTTCGCCCCCTGCTTCGCTCCGTTTGCTTGATGTACCCCCGGTACACCTTCACAAACGCGCCTTGCATGGAACGAAACTTCGGCTACATTTGCTGTCCTCAGCGTTCTCAGACACGCCCTAATCGTTTCAAATAAATGTACACAAAAAAAAGACCTCTGCAACAGAGGTCTTTTGCTAGGCGGTTTGAAACGCTCCGGATGCCTGCAATTCTGTCTGAACGCCCGTATACGTATGCAGTTTGCCCTGATACACAAGCTCCAGCTTCGACGTCTGCTCGAAATCCCCGGGAGTGACAAACAATGCGGGCTTATCTACCAATACAAATCCGCTTTGCTCGAACACCGAGGCTACAAATTGGGAACAAAAATAAGCGTAGTCCCGTTTCAGCTCAATATTCAGCATGACGCCTACCATACCCAGCAAATTATACTTGTATTGATCGCGATTCTTCTCCATATAACGAATCTGGTTGCGAATGCAAACGTAAGTGCTGTGCGAAATCGTGCATTTGAACAATGAGCATAACGAGTCCTCAAAAAAAGCGCCGCGTACGTCTTCTCTGACAAAGCCGGCCAAAAAGGGATTGCTAGGATTTTTTCTTCCAAAGCTATATACCTCTGTAAGCTCTTGGTCAAAAGCTATGGATGCGTGATTTAGTCTGTTTTTTGTATATAGCTGAATGGTTTTGGAAAATAAGGTGCCTGTATTTGTCAAAAGCACATAAATATCTACATCTCTATTCATGCCGTACTACCTCCACATTAAAGAACTCTCATCTAGGTATTAACTTTAATGCAGGAGAAATAAATTCTAAACCTGCTCAGGTAATAGATTCAACCCCGACCTTAGTCCAGTTAGTAAGTATAGCCCGTTTATGACAATAACCGCTGAGACGCCCCGCCGTCTTAACCCCTCTCCATTTTACTGGATTTTCAAATTTTACTCAATAATCAGTTCGCCTCTTTTTCCTCATGCTATAAAGTTTGTTAAGATTTACATGATTGCGGCGTGATATAGTAGGATTAGATGGATGCCGCAAGACCACCTTCATGCTTGCAAGGCAGCTACCTCAATAGACGATAGAAATACATCATTATGTTGCGGAGGCGTCATATAAAAATGGAATGGTATAACCGCTATGCAGACAAGCTCTCCGAGGTTTTTGCACAGGCCCAGCGGCGCATCGCCGCCTATCCGGCTCCTCTGAACGAATGGGGGCTGGGCTATGCCGCCAAGTTCGACCCGGTCAACACGGACGGAGGCAAGGATTACATCTGCAGCCTGCTCCCTTTCTGGGTCAGGAACCTGTCCGGCATAACCGAGGAGCAATGCAGCCGGCTTGCGTTAGCTAATGTATATGGAATGCTCTACTATTTTATTCAGGATGATGTGATGGACGACGCTCCCTCCGGCCAACTCAAAGAGTCGCTTGCCCTGGGCAACCTGCTGCTGCTGGACATGTTCGCCGTATGGCGGGAAATGTATCCTTCCGCATCACCTTTCTGGAGCTGCTATGAGCGCTACAGCGCCTGTTGGGCCGACAGCGTAATGAATGAGGCAAGCGCCGATTATTTTGTGCTCGATCCGCTGCGCACAGCGGGCAAAGCCGGACCTGTCAAAATCGCCTCCACCGGCGCGCTGCTGCTGACCGGCAAGGAGAAGCTCATCCCCGAGCTTGAGCAGGCCGTCGACCTTGCGCTTGTGACGCTGCAAATGTCCGACGACTGGATGGACTGGAGAACCGATTTGGCGGAGGGTAGCTACAACGGACTGATTGCTTTGTTGAAAGCTGAGCGCCCGGACGGCGCATCGCTTACAGAGAAGGATATCGAGACGGACATTTACGTTCGCGGCCGTCTGTCCCGCTTTGTCGAACAGGCGGTTGCCAATCACAAGCGGCTGCTTGCTCTAGGCATAAGCAACGACATCGGCGAGCTGATCGACTTCCACAGCTTTCTCGTCAGCCAGCTTCAGCAGGCGGCGGACACCATCGCAGACCAACGCAAGCGCCTGCTCCAGGGCGGGTTCAGTTTTTTTCTGGACGGGGCCGCGGCTTCGCAATGATGGCGACATCATAGCTTTTCGCATGGAATCACGGACCGGGAGCCTCTTCAGCGAACGACAACAGAGATCAGAAAAAGCATTCAAGCCGCTGATCGCTTTCCCGGTTCTGCACCGTTTATATTCTCCGTAATCCGGCCATCTCCCCCTATACGCGAAAAATCTTCTCTCATGCTATGCCGCGCCAAATAGGCCCAAATCTCAAAATCCAGAAAAACCATCCCTTCCTATGCCCCTCAAAGTCCCACAAAAACCTATATTTCGTCAAAAAAACTCCTAAAGTCCTACTTTCTTTGTCGAATGACAGAATATTTTGATAGTATTTTCCTAGGATAAATGATATACTTTGTTTGGAAATGATATACATAAGAGGAAGGATGATCATTGTGGCCGAATCATTGTCATTGAAAGAGCAAGTGATCCAAAAAGCATGGGAAGATGCCGAGTTCAAAGCGAAATTGCTGGCAGACCCAAAGGGCGCGGTTAAAGAAGCTTTTGGCGTAGATGTACCGGATGCGATCGAAGTAGCAGTGGTAGAGGAAAGCGCCAACAAATATTACCTGGTTATTCCTCAGAATCCTGCTGACGTGACAAAAGTATCGAATGATGAGGCTGCTTACTGGCAATAATCAAAAACACGCCAACCACCTATTTATTGGGTGGTTGGCGTGTTTTCAACGGAATTGAAGCATATAATCGCTTCTGTTCCAAAGCCTTTGCGACTAGAGAACTGCAGCGTCCCCTCCATAATCTCAATAATTCGGAAGGTTACCATTAGGCCTAGTCCTGTCCCTTTTGTCTTTTTGGAATAGTACGGTTCTCCAAGTCTTTTTAACTCGGATTCTTCCATCCCCTCGCCGTTGTCAGATACGATGATATAAACTCTGTCATCACTATCCTTGTATGACTTTATTCTTACCTCTCCTGCGTCGCTCAGGGACTCGATACTGTTTTTAATTATGTTAATAAGAGCCTGTTTAAACTTGGACGAATTGCCTTTGATGAATAAATCCGGCGTCAAATCAACATGGATACTGGCTCCCTGCATGGTAGCTAAAGGAATCAATATGGCCTCTATCTGACGAATTTCATTGACCAAATTCAGCAACTCCGTCTGATCCAACTGAGGTTTGGCGAAGGTCAGAAAATCTGTAATGATTTCAGAGGCCCGATCCAACTCGTCCATAGCCAATACCATAAATCCCTTTTCTTTCTCATTTTGCGTTTTTTCGCGTATTAACTGCAAAAAACCTCGCGTTACTTGAAGCGGATTTCTGACCTCATGTGCAACGGAAGCGGCCAATTGACTGATGACCTCCATCTTTTCAGATCTTTGCAATTCATTGTTGAACACTTCTAATTTATTGGAGTATATGATGAGTTGATCATAATTCTTCATTATGTTTCTTGTCAGTATAGCAATCATAGAGGCGATGAAAAACAAAATGCCCCATTTCCACATATACATTTCATAACTCATTCCCGTATAGAAATACCATGTTATTTCGCTAATACCAACCAAGCAAAAGGCTCCAAATCCTGTAGTGATGATGATTGCCTCTCTATTTCCCTTTACGCAATGCGTTATAAGGGTGAATAATAATATGGAATTCCCCACAATGACCGAAAAACCAAAAACAATCATGGAGAACATCGGATAGATATCGTTGACTTCCTGAACAAAATTTTTAATAACAATAAAAACTAACGAGAAACACAAAATAAATAATTGAAACCTTTTCAAGTATGAAATTAACCCTAGAGGGCCTCTCCCAAAAATCATTTCAAAAAAAACAAACGTTGCCGGCATAATTAACAATGAACCAATCTCAAACAAATAAAAGAATATGAATTCATATTGCGGATATATGTTATGTAAATAGGACGAATAGGTAATGACCATAAATCCGACGGACATGATGATCGTACTTAGGGAAGTCCAACCCATCAAATGGGTTTTATTCAAAAAGAAGGAACAAATGTACATAGCCAATGAAATAAACAATAATGATGTTCCCAGAATGACATCCAAAACCTCTTTATTCATGTATCTCTTATTTAAATTGTTGTAGTCATCAATCCGAATATCTCCCTTAATGCCCAGCCAATCCGAATCGGTATGAAGAAGCATATAAATAGAAATATTTGAAGCAGTTGAGTCAAGAGGCAGCAGAATCTCGTTTTTATTGTAGGGATAATCACGCTTAGATTCGTATACTACTCTGTTGTTGTCGTAAATTCTAACATCCTTGGCAGTAAGTTTACTTATTAATAATGACGGTCTGGAAAAGTCTATATCAGGAATATCCAGTTTAACCCAGGCTCTTTTAATTCCTTCAGGCTTCTCCGGCAACGAATCCCCCTGTGAAAATGTCATCCAGCTTTCATTCGGCATGTTGGCCACTTCTTCCACGGCTCGATCAGCCTTCTCCTCCCACAGCATCCTCCATTCCGTAATTGTGACTGGCGGGGAATCAGATAAGGCATGGGCAACGGACGTACCGAACGGAACCGTAATAACTACCAACAAACCAAGCAAAATTGCTAACCTGTACATTCCAATCATCCCCACACCTCAAAGCTCCAAAATATAAGAAAAAACGGCAATTCCTTCGACAAAACTCGGCATAAATTCAGACTACCGCCTCTTGAAATACGTATATCCTACAAAATAAGATCCTATCTGTCATAATCATACTTAATTCTCTCAGTTTTTAGATATATATTAAAGTATACAGTTTTTTTTGACAGAAGATATGTGCCGGAGCAAAAAAAATCTGCCTCATCAGACCCGTTAGGTCCAAGAGGCAGATCGTGTTACATTCAGCTTTTTTCGCAACGTTATACCCAAGCTTTTTTCTTGATTGCGACTTGCTTCAGCATCGAATAGACTAGCCAAACTGTGATCGCCGCAACGGCGAAGCTGATCAGCACTCCCACAGTGACGGCGCCTCCCTCGCTTAGGCCTAAATGCTCCTTTATGCCGCTTACGGACAACGCAGCTTCCACCACTATGAAAGGGGCCATGGCGGGAAATAACAGCACAGTCGCCCACTTCCAATCAAATCGGTAGAACAGGGAGCCGAACATCCAGCCGGTTACGAAATAAGTGAAAAATTGCAGCACATGGTCCAGAAAAATAATGCCGTACTGCTCGCTCGACGTGAACAATTGGCCGTAATCCATTTGCTCCGACCAGATCGCCTGATCGAAAAAGTAGGCAGCCAGCGGATACGCTGCAGTGGCAAGCAGGGCGAACAAGACGGATAATAGCGCAATCATCAACGTCGTACCCTGCACAAAACGCTTCCGCGTCACCCCGTTGGCGACAAATGCCGGGAGCATAAAGGGGGTGAGCAGAATGCCCAGCACAAGCAGAAACATTTTTGGAGAAATGCCGAAGCCTCCCCACAGGCTTGCGGCGCTGTCCTCGCTCATATTGAAAATGGACATAGCCAGCTGGACCGCCGCAAACATAAGCACATAAATCAAGCCGTAAATCATCAGCGGCCAGCGAAAACCGCGCGCAAGCCCGCCTGCAACTTTCACTGCCGGATGCTTCCTTGGACTAGCCATTATTTATCCCTCCGGTTCTTCGTCAGCTGCACAAACAGATCCTGCAAAGCGATTGGCTCGAGCTGCAAGCCCTCCAACTGCGCTTGCTTCCGTCTCTGGGCGGATAGCTCCTCATACAGCATAACCGTTCTTGACGTGCCTAACGACCTGTCGTCCAGTACATTAAGCCCTTCGATAAAACGCTCCACCGCTTCCGTCCCTCCCGATACGGCAGTCGCCCTCATCCGCAGCGCATCGGCCTCTTCATGAAGGATTAGCCGTCCCTGATCCACGATCAGCACCTCTTCAAACAAAGAGCCCACTTCCTCTATTAAATGCGTAGACAGAATGAAGGTCCGCGGATTATCCATGTAATCCCTTAATATCTCCTCGTAAAAGGAGTAGCGGGAAGGAGCATCCATGCCGAGATAAGCTTCGTCGAAAATGGTAACCGGGGCCCGGCTCGCCAGCCCAATCGTAACCCCAAGCGAGGACTTCATCCCCCGGGACAGCTTCAT
Source organism: Paenibacillus sp. SY21-1 (assembly GCF_005222705.1). GTDB lineage: Bacteria > Bacillota > Bacilli > Paenibacillales > Paenibacillaceae > Pristimantibacillus. Next base: position 184,890 of record NZ_STGF01000010.1, read on the forward strand.
GACCTGCCTGTTCAAAGGCAAATCATAGAGATCTGCAAGGCGCCTGGCATAGTCCTCATCCCAATTCGGCCAAAATCTCGCAGCCAGATCAAGCGCATCCCTTACCTTCACGCCTTCCATCATATGACCGCTTTCCTGAATAAAGCATACCTGCTCCATGACGGCTTCGTTCTCGAAAGCAGGCTGGCCTCCGATAGCGACACTTCCCGCCGTTTGTTTGCGAAAGGAGGCGAGGACAGACAGCAGGCTCGTTTTGCCGGAGCCGTTGCGTCCAAGCAAACCATATATTTTGCCTCCGGTCAGCTTGAAGCTCATATCGTGAATCGCGGTAAAGCGTCCATAATTCAGCTTTAGTCCGTTCACTTCAACGCCGAGCGTCATCGGCTATCCCCGCCTTTCGATTGCTCGATTCTGTGAATAATGTCCGAGAGCGGTACGCCAATTTTATTTGCCTCGGCCAGCATTTGATCCACGACCTGTTCAAAAAAACGTTCCCTGCGCTGCATAAGCAGCGTCTGACGCGCATCACCGCTCACAAACATGCCAATTCCCCTCTTCTTGTACAAAATGCCTTCCTCCATGAGCAAATGAAAGCCCTTGGCCGCCGTAGCAGGATTTATACGATAAAAGGCAGCATACTGATTGGTCGACATGACCTGTTCATCCTCCCGAAGCTCCCCGCTCACAATGTCTTCTTTAATCTTGTCGGCAATTTGCTGGTAGATCGGGCTTCGATCATCAAACACGCCATCACCTCTTTACTTATATGGTTAATTACTTATATAACTAACCATACAACTTTGCTTACTTGCTGTCAAGCCCGATTTTCCATAGCCTTCACTATGTTTCTGGTGCAAAAATAGCGGCAGCCAAGGAGCAACATATCCTCGACTACCGCTATTTGTCCAACCGCCGCACCTAAGCCGGGTCAGTCTATTGCTTTACAATGCCGTCCATCCATTGAAGCAAATGCTCCGTTACCAGGGCGGTCTGCTCCTCGCCTGTAATGTCCGCCTTTTTATCGCCCTTCTGCTCTCCGTATGAGCCGAACTGACCATGATTGCCGCCCTCTATAACCTCGTATTCGGTATTTGCGGGCAAATACTGCTTGCCGGCTTCCCAGTCCTCAGCATTCATAACCTGATCGTTCGTAGCGCCGATCTGCAAAACGGGCAAGCCCGCATCCTTTAAGCTCCCTTCCTCATCGGCATAGGACGCCAGAAAGAATACGCCGTCTACCGCATCCGGATGGCTGGCTGCATAACGGGCAGCGAATACCCCTCCTAACGAATGTCCGCCAATGACGTAGCTTTCGCCGGAATGCGCATCAAGAAAATGATCGGCGCGATTCTGCGACGTAAACGCCAGGTTAAAGGGCATGCTCGCAATATATACGCGGTGCCCTGCTTCCGCCAGCTGCCGGGCCATCGGCGCGTAGCTTTGTGGCTCCACCAAACCGCCGGGATAGAAGATAACCCCCGGCTCGCGGATGGCCGCATTTTCACCTGCGGGCTCAAACAAATATCCTTTGCCATTTTGCATCACGCTTACCTTATCGTCGCTTTTCATCGCTTCCTTGGCGATGCTTGAGGGAGGGTACATTAAAAACGAATAAGCGACAAACACAATTACGATAACAACCGCAAGCGAGGCCAACGACCAAACTGCGATTTTTTTCCCACGGCTCGTCTTTCCCCTGCCGCTAATGGACTGCTGCTTCATTCTTCTCCTTGTCTCCTTATCGTCTGTTATATAGGTTGCATAAAATATTATAGTACAATCGATAAAGGAGATCAATTTGGGAGAATCATCCTGCTTGCAGTTTGCCCCCTCTCATTTCTTTGCCAAATTTGGTAAACTGATAGAAAACAGCTTTCAAGGAGGCACATCATGTCTGATTTCAACGATCAAGACGAGCTTGGCGCTCGCAGACGAAATAAGCTAAAGCTGCTGCAATTCGACAAAGACGGAAAAGATTTGATAGAATCCGAGAAACCAAACGAGACGTTCGCCGATGTCGGCGGACTTGATGACGTGAAGAAAAAAATTCGCATGAATTTTATTTTGCCGCTCAAGCAGCCGGAGCTGTTTGCCGCTTACGGCAAGGAAGCCGGAGGAAGCCTGTTACTGTACGGGCCGCCAGGCTGCGGCAAAACCTTTCTAGCCCGCGCAGTCGCCGGCGAGATAAACGCCAACTTTATGCATATCGAGCTGCAGGCGATTCTTGGCATGTACGTCGGCCAGAGCGAAAACAATCTGCATGATATATTTGAAAAGGCGCGTGAGCATAAGCCTTGCGTCATCTTTATAGACGAGCTGGACGCGATGGGCGGCAGCCGGAACCAGATGCGCCAGCATCATGACCGCATTTTGGTCAATCAGCTGCTGATGGAGCTGGACGGGCTGCGCTCCGCCAATGACGAGGTGTTTGTCATCGGTGCGACGAATACCCCATGGTATCTGGACTCGGCGCTGCGCAGGCCGGGCCGGTTCAACCATATGATTTTTGTGCCGCCGCCTGCCGAGCCTGAGCGCTCAACCATTCTGGAGCTGAAGCTTGCGAACAAGCCGGTTGAGAAACTCGACCTGACGCGTATCGCTCGCGAGACCAAACATTTTTCGGGCGCCGATCTGGAGCAAATCGTCAAGGATGCCATCGAGGTTGCTTTGGAACGCACGCTGGAGACCGGCGATATTCAGCCGATTACGCAGGACGATCTGCGCAAGGCCGCCAAGCATCGCAAAGCAACGACGCTCGATTGGTTCGCCACCGCCAAAAATTATGCAACCTTCAGCGATGTCAACCAGGATTTCCAAATCGTGCTGGACCATATGAAGGAGCATGGCATGAAATAAGCGGGCGGGCGCGACTTTGGCTGCCATCCTGCTCTGCGGGCAAGCGGAAAGCTCCCGATCGGTCTAACGCTTATTTGGCACCTATATCTGGACAAACGAGGTAACGACGCGATGAATGAATCTCAGACAATCAATTTGCGTTTTGATCGCATCCATCAGCTCCTCTCCTGGAACAGGCTGAAGGAGGCAGCGGATGAGGCGCTCCAGCTGTTGCGGGAAGAGCCCGAGGACCCTGACGCATACGCCCTGATGGGGCGGATAGCGCTGAGGATGGAGCAATACGATCAAGCGCTGCACTGGTCGGGCGAAGCGCTGCAGCGTGATCCCGAAAATTACCTAGGCTGGTTTGTGCGCGTAAATACGTACTATGAAACGGAAAATATGAAGGATGCTTCCGCTTCGCTCTACGAAGCGCTTCGTATATTCCCTTACGAGTCCCATTATTATTTTTTGCTGGCGAATATCGCCAACCGCAAGGGGCGCTTTACGGAGGCTAAAGAGCACCTGGAGCAAGCGCTTGAGCTTATGCCAGAGAATGCGCTGTACCTGGCCAATCTCAGCTATGTCGAAGCGCTCTTGAACCAGAACGCCGTATCGCGGCAGCTCGCCGCGGAAGCGCTCAGGCTGGCAGTGGAGGAGCATTTGGTCTACTTGTATCTTGCCTGGGCCGCCGATCGGCGCAACGATCACGAGCTTGGCCTGGAGATGATGAAAAACGCGATCAGACTGGACCCAGACAATAAGCAAATACGCGATGAATATTTGGAAGGCTTGCAAAAAAGCTATCTGTTCTACCGTATCGTCCTGTGGCCGGGAAACAAGCTGAAGCAAATGAAGCCTTGGCAAGTTTTCGTAACCTGGCTGGTTCTGGCTATCGTCTTCCGTCCGTTTATCATTCTCTTCCTCATTGTTTACGTGATCACCCACTGGACGACCAAGCTGCTCGTTCACGTCAAGGTGTTCGGCTGGCAGCGGCGCCCCAAGCGCTAGACTTGCGTTCCGGCCGCCTCGCACACAGGCAAAAAAACAGCCTCCGGCATGATGGACCCTGACGTCCGTTCGGAGGCTGTTGCTTATGTTTGTGTTTTGGATAAAGACTTGTTATGCTCGGTAACACAGGTACATGACCCGTACAAGATTCCCAAAAAGGAGACATTTCTGATGGCTGCATCCAAACAAACGTTAAGGACATGCGATAAGGGGCACAGCTATTACAAAAGCAGCGATTGTCCGACCTGCCCGGAATGTGAAAGGGAGAACAAGCCGGCAGCAGGCTTTCTCTCCAGGCTCTCCAGCCCCGCGAGACGGGCGCTGGAGCACGAAGGCATTACGACGCTGGAGAAGCTGTCCTCCTTCTCCGAGCGCGAAATTCTGAAGCTGCACGGCATCGGTCCCAGCAGTATGCCTGCGCTCAGAGAAGCTTTGCAGGAGGAGGGACTGGCTTTTAAAGCTACTTAAACCAGCCCTTTTCCTTAAATCTTGTAATCGCCTCAATCCGATTGCTGACGTTCAGCTTGTCGAGGATGACCGAAATATAGTTGCGTACCGTGCCGGTCGTAATAAACAGCTCGCTCGCAATTTCCTTCGTATTTTTGCCGTCGGCTACAAGCTCCAGCACTTCCTTCTCGCGCTCCGTCAGCGGATTTTCCTGACCATAGGCCTCGTCCACAAGCTCGGTAGCGAAAATTCGGCGACCGGCCATCACGCTGCGGATCGAATCGGCCAGCTCCTCGCTCGGACTGTCCTTGAGCAAATACCCGCACACGCCTGCTTTAATCGCGCGCTCGAAATACCCGGAGCGCGCGAACGTGGTCAGAATGATCACTTTGCAGCCTTGCCCTTTAATTTCCTCGGCGGCGTCGAGTCCTGTTTTGGCCGGCATTTCAATATCCATAATGCATACATCGGGCTGTAGGTCATGAACGAGCCTGATTGCCTCCTCCCCATTGCCTGCCCGTCCGACAACCTGCATATCCTCCTCCAGATCAAGCAGCGACGCAAGAGCACCCAACAGCATTCGCTGATCCTCGGCAATGACAATTCGTATCATGATTATCCACTTCCCTTCTACATTTGTCTAAGCACATTCGGCACGCGAATCGTCAGCAGCGTTCCGTTATCCGAGCTGATGTCCAAGCTTCCGTTCACAAATTCCAGCCGCTCCTTCATGCCCTGCAGCCCATGTCCCCGATAGTCCTTGTCGCGTTCGGCTATGCCGGCGCCGTCATCGCGCACCTGCATGACCAGATCGGTAGGCGATGATTCGATCGTAACCGTGCAGATCGAGGCACCGCTATGCTTGACGACGTTCGTAACGGCTTCCTTGAGGCACATGCTCAGCACGTTCTCGTTGAGCAGATGCGTATGCTCCAGCCTGGCATCCCCTTCAAGCGCAAATTCGATTTCCGCCGCCTTTAAGATTTGCTTGACCCGGAATATCTCCTCCTCCAGCCTCGTTCCGCGCATTTTGGTCACCATTTCGCGTACCTCTTTCAGCGCGGTTCGGGCCGTCTGCCGCACATCGTTCATTTCCGCAAGCGCGCGCTCCGGCTCGACCTTCATCAGCTTGCTCGCCAGATCGCTTTTCAGTCCGATCAGCGACAGCTTCTGGCCAAGCGTATCATGCAGATCCCTTGCAATCCGCTGCCGCTCCTCCAGCTTGACGAGCTCGGATATTCGTTTGTTCGCATCCTCAAGCTGCCCTTCCAGCCTCTCCTGCCTTAGCTTGTTATGCGTGTTGAACGGGAGCAATATAATAACGATCAGACTGATGAGAATAAACGGAAACTGGGTAAAAAATAACGACTTCTGCGTCGCAAAGCCGAAGTTGACGGTGACGAAGGTGCTCACCAGATGAATCGCGTACAAGGTGATAAAGCCCGCCCGATTCTGAATATTGCCGATAAAAAAAGCCAAGAAAATGGAGAAGTATACGTAGCTGAACAGCAGCGTCATTGCAATGGAAATAATGATTTGCACGCTGGTCCAAAAATAGACGAGCCACCCCTTGGACATAAATGACAGCCTGTAGCACGCAAAAAACAAAATAATCATTACGATGCCTGCCGCGGCCTCGTAAGGCGATGTCGAACGGAAAATAAAATAAAACGGCAAAATACAAAAAACGATCCACACATACGGGATCAAGCCCGTATTGCGGTGAAAGATTTGATACCATTTATTCATAACGCGCCACCTTGTCTCCGCTTCCAACGGATGCAGGCTGCCTGATCCAGGCAGCTTTTGCTCTCATTTTATCATACGGCCAAAGACTGAGGCTATTTCCAGACTCGCCCATTGCCAAAGGAAGCATAAGGAAACGGGCATCATAAGACTGCCGGAGCACAGGCTTATGATCCCCGCTGACCCTTTCGGGCAATTCGGTATACGGTAAAAAGGAGCCCCCGATTAGCTGGCCGAACGGGTTGGCGTAGGACGCTTGGGCGATGCGCCTCCCGTGCGCGCATTCAGCCGGTTGCGACGTCTTAACGTGCCGAAGCTGATAAACTTTCCGCTCTCTTCGTCCCACAAATGAAACTTAAGCGATGCCAGACTTTCTCTGATCGTGATGGTGGTCGCTTTATGCAGCGGCGGCGTTGCATTATGAGCCTCCTCAAGGAAATAGTTCGGCACCTTTGGGCTCAAATGATGCACATGGTGATAGCCGATGTTCCCTGTCAGCCATTGAAGCAGCTTAGGAAGCTTGTAGAACGAGCTGCCTTCGACGGCAGCCTTCACATAGCTCCATTCGTCTTCGTGCTCGAAATAGGATTCCTCAAATTGATGCTGGACGTAGAACAGCCAGATGCCGAGCATGCCGGAAATAAAGAACACAGGGCCCTGCACCAGCAGAAAGGACTGCCAGCCGATCGCCCAAATAAGCAGCGCATAAAATCCGACGATCAGCGCGTTCATCAGGTAAGTATTAAGCTTCTCCTTGCGCTTGGCGCCCTTGCGGTTAAAGCGGTATTGCACAAGGAACACCGCGATCGGACCTAGTCCGAACATGACCAGCGGATTGCGGTAAGCCCGGTATAGCAGCCGTTGCATTCGGGAGGCCGATTCAAATTCGCCGGTTGTCAGAATCCACAAGTCGCCTATCCCGCGTTTATCAAGGTTGCTGCTCGTCGCGTGATGAATGGCATGGGCGTTTTTCCATTGCTGGTAGGGAACCAGCGTAAGCACGCCAGTAATGATGCCTACGATATCGTTGGCGCGTTTGCTGCTGAAGAAAGAGCCGTGGCAGCAGTCATGGAAAATAATAAAGGTGCGAATGACAAAAGCCGATGTCAGCAACACAAGCGGTGCGGTCAGCCAATAGGAGACGGATAAGCTTAAATAAGCGGCGTACCAGAGCACGACCAGCGGAATCAGCGTATTCAACATTTGTCTGATGCTCGTTTTTAAAACTGTTTTTTCAAAGACGGCTACTTCCTTTTTAAGCAACTGAGCTTGTTTCGGCTCTTTCACGCCCTGATTTCCCCCTCGATTGGCATAAGGAAGCCAATAATCGTTCTTATCTGCTATTCTGAACTAATTGTAAAGAAATGCGGCGCTGCGGAATAGTCATAAACGTCATAATAGGCGACATGACAAATGTCATGCCGGCTTTGTCCGATAAGGTTCAAACAGCCGGGACAAGGCGTCCATCCATCCACGCAAAACAAGCCTCCAGTCCCGCTTGTTAAAGCGGGCCAGAGGCTTGTTTAAGAAGGACTAAATAGCCCAGGCGCCTTTGCGGAATACCGGCACGCTGGTGCCGTCATCCTTGATGCCGTCGATATCCATTTCGGCCGAGCCGATCATAAAGTCGTTGTGGGTAATGCTGCTGTTCACGCCGCTCGCTTCAAGCTCCTCGGGCGACATCGTTTTGCCGCCTTCTATATTAAAGGCGTAGCCGCTGCCGATAGCAAGATGGTTGGACGCATTCTCATCGAACAGCGTATTAAAGAACAGAATGCCTGATTGCGAAATGGGCGACTCATGCGGCACAAGCGCCACTTCGCCGAGATAATGCGAGCCCTCGTCCATATCTACAAGCTGCTGCAAAATATCCTGTCCCTCTTCGGCCTCCACCTTCACAATCCGGCCGTTCTCAAATGTCAGCTTGAAGCGGTCGATGATATTACCGCCGTAGCTCAGCGGCTTGGTGCTTGATACGTATCCGTTTGTTCCGCTTCGCAGCGGTACCGTAAATACTTCCTCTGTCGGCATGTTTGCCATAAAGTCAATGCCTGTCACCGTCGTGCTGCCTGCAGCGACCCACAGATGACGCTCCGGCAGTTCGATGGTCAGATCAGTGCCCGGCGCCCGGTAATGAAGCTTGCGGAAGCGGTGTCCGTTCAAAATGTCGCCTTTGCCATGCAGCGTTTCATTGTGCGCGCGCCACGCCGCAACCGGATCTTCTTCATGCAGCCGCACGGAATTGAAAATTGCCGTCCACAATTTTTCTACTGCGGCCTCCGGCGCATCGTCCGGAAAAACCTTCTGCGACCAGGCCTGGCCCGCCGCAGCCACAACCGTCCAGCTTACCTTGTCCGATTGAATGGCCCGTCTGAACTCTCTCAGTCCTTGGCCGGATGCCCGTTGGAAGCTGCCGATACGCGCTGAATCGATTCCTTTGAGGAGGTCGGGACTGGAGGATACGATCGAGACAAAAGCTGCTCCCTTGTCAACGAAAGCTTGACGCTTGGCGGTTTCCCAAGCGGGAAAATCGCTGAACACCTCATCCGCGGCTTTCTCGTATTTCAATCGGGATAACGAATCATCCGCCCATTCGACATGCACGTTCCCGGCCCCCGCCTCGTAGGCTTTGGCCGCAACCAGCCTTACAAGCGTTGCTTGGTCGACTGCGCCGGTAACAAATACATGCTGCCCGCTTTGCACATTTACGCCGACCTTGACGATCAACTCCGCATACTTATCCAAATAACGGTCCAAATTGTCCATGAACGGTCATCTCCTTTTCGTTGCCGCGTTTCTGTGTCAGAAACACTATAGCTTGAATTTTATCGAAATCGGCGGCTCCCCGTCAAATCCCAGGCCAGAAGGATTACGCGCCAACATTGTCGAAATAAAACGTCATGATGAAAATTAGAAACGTACTGCTCTCCATCGTATTATTTCTGCTCGTCCTGACCGGTATTCGCTTAATCTGGATCGAATTGTATACCCAGCCTTCCTCCGCAAGCGCCCATGACGGCGTTTTGGATCTGAGGAGCTGGGACTTTAACGACAGAACGATTCAGAGCCTTGCCGGAGGCTGGGAGTTTTATCCGAACGAGCTTATAACCGCCACTTCGCAACTAACGGAGGAAGACCGGACTTCCATCGTTCAAGTTCCAGGGGACTGGAGCAAGCTGTTCAATAAGGAAAACCATGGAACCTTCGGTTACGGCAGCTACCGGCTGCGCGTATTAGTGGAGCCAAATGACGCGAGAACCTACAGCATACGGGTGCCAGCGCTGCCGGCTTCCTCCTCCCTGTATGTCAACGGCAGGCTGCTTGGTCATTCCGGCGTGCCCGCTGACAGCAAGGCGACCTACACGCCCAGTATGACTCCATACACCGTCACATTCAGCACAGACGAAGAGAAGCTGGAACTCATTGTGCAAATGGCCAATTTCAACGATCGGATTATGGGCGGCATGCGCGTCCCGATCAAGCTTGGCAGTGAAGCCGCAATCTCTCGCTTGGTCTGGTTTACGACGGGCGTCCAAGGAGCCGTCGTGCTAATCCTGCTGCTGCATGCGCTATATGCTCTAGCGCTGTACATATCCGTTCCGAGGCAGAGATCGCCGCTGTATTTTTCGGCTCTGTTAGTCTGCGCGGTCATCTCGATTCTCGTAGACGACGACCGTATTCTGCCGTCCCTGACGGGCATCGATTATGATTGGACCTACAAGCTGTATTATTTGTCTTATCTTGGTGCTGCCGTCCTGCTCCTCCAATACGCGCGGCATTTGCTTCTGGGCGGCAAGAGGCTGCCCGGCAACAGGGCCTACACTCTTGTATGCGGGGGTTATGCGCTCGCCATGCTGATCCTTCCGATAGAAATGATCAGCGCAACCGACACGATCCACTCGCTTATAACCGTCGTTCCTTTTGTCGCAGCTCCGGTGCTAGCCGTACGGGCGATTCGAAGCGGCGATTTCGACGCCGTTTTTCTCCTGCTCGGGACGGCTGCATTTATGAACAACATGATCTGGGGCATCGCCAAAAATATGGCGATGATCGATCTCAGCTTTTATCCGATCGACCTGCTCGCCGGATTTGCCGCTTTCGCCCTTTACTGGCTCAGGCTGTACTTCCGCATGGCTGATCAAAGCCGCAAGCTCGCCGCACGCCTGCAAGAGGAAGACAAGCGCAAAGACGAATTTCTCGTCCAGACGTCTCATGAGCTGCGGAATCCGCTGCACGGCATGCTGAATATCGCCCAGACCGTGCTGGATAGCCGTTCAGGCCTGGAGGAGGAGCAGAACAAGGAAAGGCTTCGGCTGCTTCTGACTGTAGGCAAACGGATGTCTCTGCTGCTGAACGACTTGCTTGATCTGACCCGGCTAAAGGAAGGGCGCGTGCGGCTAAGCCGATGTTCCGTACAGCTTTATCCGGTAGTAAGCAGTGCGCTGGAAATGGTGCATTTTCTGGGAGAGGCCAAGCCGATTCGGTTTGAAAACCGGGTAGCGGAGGATTTTCCCGCCATCCATGCCGATGAGGGAAGGCTTGTCCAAATTCTGTTTAATCTGCTGCACAATGCGTTAAAATTCACGTCGGAGGGCACGATTGCCGTTGACGCCGTTCTACGGGACGGTCAAGTTGTCATTACAGTGTCGGATACCGGGATAGGCATGAGCAAGGAGGACCAGCTGCGCATTTTCCAGCCCTACGAGCAAGGCCCCGAAGCCGAAACGTCGAGCGTTACCGGTATCGGGCTCGGACTGTCGATCAGCAGGCAGCTGGTCGAGCTGCATGAGGGCAAGCTAACCGTGCGCTCCGCTCCCGGGCAGGGCTCTTCCTTTGCATTTACGCTGCCGTTATTCGCTTCTCGCGCATCGGCATTAACGCATGCGGAGGGGAATTCGCATCGCACAGACGCCGTAGAACGTACAGAAGCGGAGCCAGACTCCGGCATCCCGCATGTATCGGAGTCCGGGAATGAACCTGCGCCTGCGTCCGGCGCATCATATGCGGTGCTCCAATCGGCGGCGGCATTGCTCGAGGAGAAGGATATAATCGGCCACGATCATCCTGAAGGCCGGTTCCAGCTTTTGCTTGTCGACGACGACTCCGTGAATTTAAGCATCGTATCCGGCCTTCTCTCCCGCTCGGGTTATACGATTCGCACCGCGTCGAGCGGCAAAGAGGCGCTGCAGCTGCTGCATTCGCAGGAATGGAATCTGGTCATTACCGATGTGATGATGCCTCATCACTCCGGCTACGAGCTGACTCGCGAAATTCGCAAGCACTTCAGCCTCTCAGAGCTGCCTGTGCTCCTTCTGACCGCACGCGGCAGAACGGAGGACATTCAGGCAGGCTTCCAGGCGGGAGCCAACGATTACGTCATCAAGCCCGTCGACGCGCTGGAGCTGCGCTCCCGCGTCAGAGCGCTGACGGAGCTTACCCATACCGTTCGCGAGCAGCAGCGTACGGAAGCGGCTTGGCTGCAAGCGCAAATTCAGCCGCACTTCCTGTTCAATACGCTTAACTCGATCTCCGCTCTCGGCGAGCTGGATATTGAGCAAATGAGAATGCTGCTGAACGTATTCGGCGATTATTTGCGCTACAGCTTCGATTTTCGCAACTCCGACCGGCTGGTTCCGCTTGGCTATGAGCTTGAGCTCGTGCGTGCTTATTTGTATATTGAGAAGGTTCGGTTCGAGGATCGGATTAACGTCATATGGGAGGTGGACGAGCTGCCCGGGCTGCTGGTTCCTCCGCTCAGCATTCAGCCTATTGTAGAAAATGCCGTTCGTCACGGCATATTGAAGCATTCGACGGGCGGAACGATACGGATTCGCGTTGCGGGAATTGGCGAAGAAGCGGACATTTCGGTTCAGGACGACGGACCTGGTATGGACCCGCAACTGGTAGAAAAGCTTCTGTATGCGCGACGGACGCCTGGGGCGCGTACAGGCATCGGTCTTATCAATACGGACCGGCGACTGAAGCAGCTGTTCGGCAAGGGAATCCGCATCGAAAGCGCATTAGGGCAAGGTACGCGAATCAGCTTCCAGGCAAAGCTTTAGGTGCTGCGCCGAAAGTATTCGCTTAAATCGGAGATGTCCCCATTTGTATGCATAAGGCCCCCAATATCCACTGAAAAGTGCAGATTGAGGGCCTTTTCCTTTGTATAACCGACCGGGTGTCGGGCTAAAGCATTGCTAATTGGCATGTGAGCTAGCCCGTGTATGAGTTTTCCGCTCAGCGGCTGCGACGGATCGTTGGCGCAAGACGTCCCGGCTTCCATTTGCCCGGCAAGGAGGCGTTATGGCTCGCCGTGGCAGCGACGCCTTCTCCCCGATTTGCTTCATCAGGCCGATAAGGCAGCTCCAGTACAAAGGTGCTGCCCGAATGCCCGTCCTCGGAGCCCGCCGCCGTCTCGCTGTGCTCCAGCCTGAGCTCTCCTGCCTGCGCTCTTGCCAGCAAACGGCTGTACGGCAGGCCAAGACCCAAGCCGCGAATCCTTTTTTTCTTTCCTTCTCCCCTGAAAAACCGTTCAAATATGCGCGACTGCTCTTGTCCCGTAATCCCGCAGCCATTGTCCGCAATCCTGACCTGGACATGGCCCGCGTCAACAAGCACGGTTACGCGAAGCTCTATTGGTCTGCCGGGCACAGCAGCTTGTACGGCGTTATTAAGCAGGTTGACGACAATCTGCTGAATCCTCAGCGCATCCCCGGTTGTCGTCAACCTGTCTCCCCGCGCTTCAAAGCTGACTTTCAGCTTTTCCTCCTCGTCCGCCAGCTTCCACTGATAGACGATCTCAGATACCAGCACGCCCAAATCGAGCCTGTCGCTCCGCACCTCCAGACTTCCCGATGAAAAGGCGTTGTAATTCAACAGGTCGGCGACCATTCGTTCCATTCTGCCGCTCTCCTTGAGCGCGATATCCAGAAACTCGTCCGCCTCCTCCTGACTGACGACTCCCTCCCGCACGGCCATCAGCAGCCCTTTAATGGACGTAACGGGCGTTTTCAGCTCATGCGTCACATCGGCCAGCGATACGGCACGCCATTCCTCCAGCTGCTTGAGACGAAGCGCCATATCCCTGAAAGAGCCAATCAGCTCATTTATTTCCCGCTCGCGGGTTTCGAAATTCAAGTCGACGTCGTAGTGTCCGTCTGCGATCTGGCGGGCGCTGTCCGCCACCTTGCGAATCGGCCGTGCCAGCCTGCGCGAAAGGGAGTAGAGCGTAAACCATCCGCACAAGACGAGCGTCAGCAGCAAAACGACAATCAGCAACAGTTGGTTCGGCGAATAAGCAAGCGCCCAGTTTGTTTGCAGCAGCGCCACCTGCCCAACCTCGCGTTCGCCGTCCATTATCTCTGCATGAACGGCGGTGTAGCGGCTGTCCCTCGCCTCGCTTAAATCGTCGGTCAGCTTTTTCTGCACGTCCTCCGGCCCCATCGGGGGAAAGGAATACAACAGATGGCCCTGCGCATCGGTAATGATCAGACAGAGCTCTTCCTTTTCAAACTTGAAATACTGAAAGCGGCTGCCCAGCACCTTGTCAAAGTTTGGGGGGATGCGCAGCTGTCCGTCCTCGACGATAACGCGGTCAGCCATCTCCTGGGCCAGCAATCCGGCGGTCTGCAGACGGCTGTCCGTGGCGGTATTCATGATCCAATAGGCGGCCGAGCCTGCGATAATTACGAGACCTACGCACAGGATAGCGAAATACCTTATGGTCCAGTAAGACAAAAGCGACGTGCGCTTATCCTTCATTCTTTTAGCCAGCATTGATAGCCCATCCCCCGAATCGTACGTATTTCCCCGGCTTCCGGGGACCAGTGGGACAGCGCCCGGCGCAATCGCTTAACCGACAAATCCACCGCTCTGTCGCTGCCGTCGTAATCCATCCCCCACACCTGCTCGATCAGCTGCTCTCTCGTAAAGATCCGATTCGGCCGTTCTGCCAAAAACAACAACAGAGCAAGCTCCCTCCGGCTCAGCTCCACCTCGGCCCCATTAATCAGCACCTGCTTGGCGGCAAAATCTATAACCAGATTGCCATACAGCCTCCTGCTCTCATCGCTTGTCCAGACAGGCCTTCTGCGCAATACGGCGTTGACCCGAGCGACAACCTCCTCCGGCATGAAGGGCTTGCTCATATAATCGTCCGCTCCCCCGTTCAAGCCTGCAAGCCGATCGCCGATCCCGTCTCTCGCCGTCAGCATAATGACCGGACAGGCGCTCGTTACTCTGATGCGGGCCAGCAGTTCATGGCCGTCCAGGTCCGGCAGCATCAGATCGAGCAGAACCAGCGCAGGCTGCTCCTGCTCGAAATAAGCCATCGCCTCCGCTCCGTTCGCAGCCCGAATCGGCTTGAAGCCCGCTTTTTTCAAATAGGCGGCAAGCACTCTCGATATGGCTTCCTCATCCTCAACAATTAATATAGCTTGCAAGCTGCTCACCTTCCTGCGCTTTCCCGTCGTTATACTTTTCTCATATGCTCCTCATTATGAAGCATCGCTTGCAATGGCGTCCAGCCTTCAAAAAAAATAGGCGGCAATTTCCATCTCGACATGTTCACGACACAATTGCTTGTTATAGTAAAGCAAAGTTAGCCAAGACATACACCAATAAAATTAGAAAACAACAGTGAACGGCTATACACGACCGTGCCGGCTTCCAACTGTTGAGGAGGAGAAAACCATGAACAAAAAAACGAGGAATTGGATCATTACAGGAGCAGCCGCGCTGATTATTGTCGGAGCCGGAGGCTACACCATCATGAATAATTATTTGGGCAACAATGTAGAAATCGAGCAGGTTATTCCGGCCAGCGGATCGGCCACCGAGGCTCCTGCGGCAGGCAGCACCAATGGCGAAACCGGCAGCTCCAACACGGAGGCTGCTGCGGACGGAGCCGTTACCGGCGAGGAATTGAACGGCCTGTGGAATATTACGGACGCATCCAAAGTCTATTTCTCTGTAACGACATCCCGGGAAACCGTCAACTTCGAGAATAGCGCTGTTTCAGGCAACTGGACGATCAATTTGGACGAGCAGGGCAGCATGAAGGGCGAGGGCACGCTGGACCTAACCAAAATCAATTCCGGCAACAGCCAGCGCGACGGGCATGTGAAGGAGGCCGAGTTCTTTAATACAGCCGAATTCCCGCAAGCGAAATTCACTACAGCCTCCATCGAGGGACTTCCATCGGAGTGGGCGGAGGGAACCGTCTACGACTTTACTATGAACGGCACGCTGAATGTTCGCGGAACGGACAAGGAAGCCGTATTTGCCGGCAAAGCGCTCTACGATAACAATCAGGTCAAGCTGTCGGCAACAACAACCGTAACCTTCGAGGACTTCGGCATGTCCAACCCGCACAGCGTTGTGCTGAGCACCGAAAACGACATTGCGGTCCAGCTTGAGCTTGTGCTTGAGAATCAGCCGATTGCATAAAACACGGACAGGGCTGCGGCATATTGCCGCAGCCCCAATTTGCAGTGACAGAACCATTGTTTAGAGTGCTGCTTCATCCGGCATGTCTATGTCGTCGCAATAGCATGCATTTGAAAAAATTTATTTTCAGGTCCGCTCGTAATGCAGCAAGCCGGCACGCAGTCCATCCATGATTCTCTGTCGCAATTGCTCCGGCTCCAGCACACAGATCTCTCCTCCATAACCCATGATAATCTCCGCGGCAGATTCCATGCCTTGAAATTCAAGCGTCGCCGTCAGCCAACCGTCACTCTCACGTTCTGTCCTCACGACCTTAATGTACCGCTCACGGGACAGACGATCAACGATCCTCTCTGTTAATCGCGCAGTTGCTGAGTATTTGGGCAGCCTTTCCTTGAAGGAGCCTAATGATTTCTCCCAATAGGCGGCAAGATCAAAGCGTTGCGGTCTTCGGAAGGTATTCTCAAGCACCGTTGCCTTCTCAAGTCGGGATATGCGGTAGGTTCTTAGTCCATCATCCTTCTCGGACGTTCCTCCAGGTTCCCTGTCTTCCACAGCAGCAGCGGACTCGCTTGCCTGTTCATCATGCTCCCGCCATGCCTCCCATCCATCTTGCTCCCGCTCCGTTTGTGCGACCAAATACCAAACGCTGCGCTTGGCTACCAGGCCGAGCGGTAGTACGATACGAACCGTAGGCTGACCGTCACGCCTATATAGAATTCTCAGTCTGCGGTTGCCCCATACCGCCTCCTGTACGACTGGAAGCCAATCCGGCTGATCCGAATCTTGTTGATGCCAGCTTGCTCCGTCGATATGAATTTTCTGCCGGACATCTGCGGCGCCTGCACTCGCCTCGCCCGGCGCTGCCGCAAGCAGCTTCTGTACGGCCGCCTCCACATGCTCGCCTAACCCCAACTCCCCCAGCAAGCCTACCTTCGCTGCAATAAGCATGGAAGAGAGCTCCTCGGCCCGCATCCCCGTCAAATCGGTCCGGTACCCCTCCGTTAACGTCCAGCCCCCCTGCGATCCGCGTTCCGCATATACCGGTACTCCCGCTCCGCTCAACGCTTCCATATCTCGCATAATCGTTCGCTCGGATACCTCCAGCTGCTCCGCAAGCTCCTTGGAGGTAAGCTTCCGGTAGTTTTGCAGCAGCAATACAATTGAAATCAGCCTGCTTGCCCTCATGCCGCCAGCTCCCTTCCTGTTTATTGTCATTGTATCATTTATATATGACAGAGGTTGTCATATAAGCTTTGCTACACTATGAAGGTATTAAACATTGTCCGCATGAAAAGCGGTTGACGATGACATGCTTTCATTACAATGATACAGAGGAGTGGATCAAATGCTGCCTTTAGAAGGAAAAATCGCTGTAGTAGCAGGTTCTACGAGAGGAGCGGGACGCGGCATTGCCGCAAGCTTGGGCGAAGCGGGAGCGACCGTATACTGTACGGGGAGGAGCGTTCGCGGACAGGCTTCGGATTTGAACAGATCGGAGACGATCGAAGAAACGGCCGAGCTCGTCACCGCGCTTGGAGGACAAGGCATTCCCGTCCAGGCCGATCATACGGTTGAATCGGACGTGCAAGCTTTATTCGAGCGAATTCAAACCGAGCAGAACGGCAAGCTGGATATACTGATCAATAACATCTGGGGCGGGGAAAAGCTGATTGAATTTGACACGCCATTCTGGGAGCATTCTCTAAGCAATGGCCTGCTCATGCAGGAGCGTGCCGTCAAAGCGCATCTGATTACCGCCTATTACGGGGCCCCGCTGCTCGTCAAGCAGGGAAGCGGACTGATCATTGAGGTGACGGACGGCATCGACTACAAATACAGAGGAAGCTTGTTCTATAGTCTAGCCAAAATATCGCCGATCCATATAGCCGAAGCGATGGCCGCCGAGCTGCGCCCCCACGGCGTCTCCGCCGTCGCCGCCACGCCCGGCTTTCTGCGATCGGAGGAAATGCTGGAATACTTCGGCGTCGGCGAAGCGAACTGGCAGGATGCCGTGCATAGCGGCAGGCCGCACGCCGAGCATTTCAGCCAATCGGAAACTCCCCGCTACATCGGCAGAGGCATTGCCGCGCTCGCAGCAAGCCCCGACCTGATGGACAGATCGGGGCAGGTATTCTCCAGTTGGCGCCTTACAGACGAATTCGGTATTATCGACATCGACGGCAGGCGTCCTCACTGGGGCAACTACGCCAAAAAAATGGGCTTTTAGTCAGGCTTACCGTCATGCTTACAGCTTAAAGCGTTCAACCAAGGCTTGCAAATTTTGCGCGAGATGAGAAAGCGAGGTCGCGGATGCGGATATTTCCTCCATTGAAGCGACCTGCTCCTCCGTAGCGGCGGATATATTCTCCGAACCGGCTGCATTGTGCTCGGACACGTCGTTGATCCGGTAAACCGCATCTACAACCTCTGCCGTACTGGCCGACATCTCTTGGGATGCCGCGGCGATATCCTCCAGACGTCCCTTCAATTGCTCAACCTCGGCATGTATGGAATGAAACGCGCGATCTGCTTCTTTTACCGCCTCGATCCCTTCTAATTTCCCCGTGCCATCCAGCAAATAAATATAGCCCTCCTGTCCGATTCGGGTTGCTTGGACAATTTCCTCAAGCGCCTTCAGCGACAGGCTCACGGATACGACACCGTGGCCGTCGGCCGTCGTTTGCGCTACCGAAGCGACGACATTTCCTGTATTGCTCGATATGTACGGATTGATAATCGTAGGATTGTTTTTATTTTCTGATGCCCTGATGTACCAAGGGCGTTTTCGCGGATCGTAATCGGGCGGATTAACCGCAGTAACGGGTGAATTCACATAGACGCCCTGATCCGTGCCGACAGATGCCAGCTCGACATCGGGATGGGTATTTTTAAAGGCGTCAAGCATGGTGCGGATTTGCGGCGTCTCGTTTCCCTGCACCCCGCCAACTTCGCCTGCCTGCAGCTGCGACGCGAGGAAATCGACATTTTTTTGGGTAGCCTCCATCAGCTCTGTAACCATCTCGTCAAGCACCTGCAAATTGCTTTGGGCGCTTTCGAACATTTTCTCCTCGACCTTGGCTTTGGCCGTATCGAACGATATCCAGCCGATGCTTACGGAGGGCACTAACAAAACCAGTATAAAAAACACGATAAGCTTCTCTCTCAATTTCATCCTGTTCACTTTTTAACCTCCTGAAGTGAGTCCATTGCGTTTCTTTGTGTCCTTGTCCTAATAAGAGAAGCAAGCAAATCTACTGGCCTGTGGCATCATTTTATGACAACCAATGACGACTTACAACGATATTCGACATTGATTTTTCGTAAAAATAGCTGCCTCCTTTCAAGGCCGCTTTGAATACGAATTGACAACCCCGAAAGCTAGTGGTAGAGTACACTCAATAATATTTGATAATACCAACCAGTATACTTGGTTTAATGTCGAATGACAACGAAAATCGCGATATCGCCGCTGACCGTACAAACGGAAGCATCGCTATCTGCCGGGCATGTACAGCCCTTGGCGCTAGCGATGTTTTTTTACATTAGCCATAAACAAGGAACAACGGAGAGGAGACAATGCTATGAGTACACCATTGCTCGAAATAAGAGAGTTGACCAAACGTTTTCAAACGGACAACAAACAGGTTCAAGCTTTGCACAATATTTCATTAAATGTAGAAAAAGGAGCTTTTATCACGGTTATCGGCCCCAGCGGCTGCGGCAAAAGCACGCTTCTGCGCATCATTGCAGGGCTCGACGCCGCCTATGAGGGAAGCGTTCGGTTGGAAGGAGAAGCCATAGCGGGGCCAGGCATAGAAAAAGGCTTTATTTTTCAGGAGCCGCGCCTGTTCCCCTGGCTGACTGTGGAGAAAAATATAGCCGCCGACCTGTCGCTGCGCAATCCGGGCGTAAGACAGCGAGTCGATGAGCTCATTCAGCTTGTGAAGCTCGACGGGTTTGCCAAAGCTTACCCGCGCGAGCTGTCCGGGGGGATGGCCCAGCGGGTAGCGATCGCGCGCGCCTTGCTCCGCAAACCCAAGGTGCTGCTGCTCGACGAGCCCTTCGGCGCGCTTGACGCTTTCACAAGGGCCCATATGCAAGAAGTGCTGCTCGACATTTGGCGCCAGAACGGCACGACGATGATCTTCGTTACCCACGATATTGATGAAGCCGTGTTTCTGGGCAGCCATATCGTTATCCTCAAGCCTCGTCCCGGAGAGATCGGCGCTCGCATGGATGTCAGCCTGCCCTATCCCCGCAAAAAATCAAGTCCCGCTTTCCAGGATTTGCGCTATAAGGTGCTCAGCCAATTCGAGCGTGTGGAGGAGCTTTCGTGGGGAGAAGCCGGCTCAGGCATTTAATGAAACATATCCGCAAACGGACAATTTGAACCATTCAGGAGGCATGCGCCATGACCGCAAAACGAGTCAACCATATTACAGAGCTGATCGGGGAAACCCCTGCCGTACGATTGAACCGCTTAACTAGCGATGAGGACGCCGAGGTGTTCGTCAAGTTGGAGTATTTCAACCCTAGCGGAAGTCTTAAAGACAGGGCCGCCTATAATTTAATCGTGGAAGCGGAGAAATCCGGGAGGCTCAAGCCGGGAGCGACCATTATCGAGCCTACAAGCGGCAATACCGGCATCGGACTTGCGATGAACGCAGCCGCCAAGGGCTATCGGCTCATCATTACGATGCCGTCCAACGCCACGAAGGAGCGAATAAATATACTGAAGGCGTATGGCGCAGAGGTTGTGCTGACGCCCGCCAATGAGCGCATGTCGGGCTCGATCCGCAAGGCGCTTGAGCTGCAGCGCCGCATACCTGGCAGCTTCGTCCCGCAGCAGTTCGAGAACCCGGCGAATCCGGCGATTCATCGCACCACAACTGCGCTTGAAATTTTGGAGCAAATGGACGGTCAGCTTGACGCCTTCATCGCTACCGCAGGTACTGGCGGCACGATTACCGGAACAGGCGAAGTGCTCCGCGAGAAGCTGCCCGGCATTCGTATCATTGTCATTGAACCGAAGGGCTCGCCGGTGATATCGGGCGGCAAGCCCGGGCCGCATAAGCTGATTGGCGCCGGACCTGGGTTCGTGCCCGCCGTTTTAAATCGCGACGCCTTTGACGAGATTGTGCAGGTGACGGATCACGACGCGATTCGGACAGCCAAGCAGCTCGCTATTTTTGAAGGCATCCTCGTCGGCCCTTCCTCGGGCGCTGCCGTATGGACGGCCCTCAAGGAAGCCAAACGTTTAGGAAAGGGAAAGCGGGTGCTGTGCATTGCTCCGGATAACGGGGAGCGCTACCTTAGCTCGGACTTGTTTGATGAGTAAGCTGGCTTTCGATCCGTTGTATCATCCTTATCCGTCCTTCCGTACACCCGTTTATGCCAAAAAAGGCATGGTTGCCACCTCCCAGCCGCTTGCGGCGCAAGCCGGACTGGACATGTTGAAGCAAGGCGGCAATGCCATAGACGCCGCAATCGCTGCCGCTGCGGCATTAACGGTTGTGGAGCCCTGCTCCAACGGCATCGGCGGCGACGCATTTGCGCTAATCTGGACCGGCGGCAAGCTGCACGGCTTAAACGCCAGCGGCCCGGCGCCAAGCGCCATTACCATCGATAAAGTGAAGCAGGCAGGATACGGGGCAATGCCCAAATACGGCCCATTAAGCGTAACGGTTCCGGGCGCTCCCGCTGCATGGCGAGAGCTGTCCAAGCGCTTCGGCCGACTGTCGCTAGCCGAGACGCTGGCCCCTGCCGTCCGCTATGCGGAGGAAGGCTTCGCCGTTACGTCCACGATCGGCTACCATTGGAGCAAAGCCTGCGAGACATACAACAAGCTGCTCAAGGATGCTTGCTTCCGGCACTGGTTTACGACATTCGCGCCTAATGGACGCCCGCCGGCTCCCGGAGAGCTGTGGTCTTCTCCCGATCACGCGCGTACGCTTCGGCTTATTGGCGAAACGGGAGCAGCCGCCTTTTACGAAGGCGAGCTTGCGGAGCGCATATCCGACTTTATGGCGGAGGCAGGCGGATTTCTTGCCTATGAGGATCTGGCCCGTTTCCAACCGGAGTGGGTGGAGCCGATCAGCGCCCCTTACCGGGACTACAGCGTGTGGGAGATCCCTCCCAACGGCCAAGGCCTAATTGCCCTGCAAGCGCTCCGGCTGCTGGACGGCTTTAGCGGCTTCCAGCCCGGCGCCATAGATACGTATCATAAGCAGATAGAAGCGATAAAGCTGGCTTTCGCTGATGCTCGCCGCTACATTACCGACTCACGCCAAATGACGCTCGATGCAGCTTTGCTATTGTCCGAGAGTTACATCGCAGAGCGCCGCTTGCTCATGGGCGAGAGCGCTGCCCTGCCGGAGGCCGGACAGCCCAAAGGCAGCGGAACCGTCTATCTCGCGGTCGCAGACGGGGAAGGGAATATGGTCTCTTTTATTCAAAGCAATTACATGCAGTTCGGCTCAGGGCTCGTTGTCCCGGGAACAGGAATCGCTTTGCAAAATCGCGGGAGCGATTTCTCGCTTGAGGAGGACGACGCCAATCGGCTGGAGCCCGGCAAACGAACCTATCATACGATTATTCCCGGCTTCCTGACCCGCAACGGGCAAGCGATAGGCCCATTTGGAGTAATGGGCGGACTGATGCAGCCGCAAGGTCATGTCCAAGCCATTATGAACACGATCGATTTCGGCCTGCATCCGCAGGCCGCGCTGGATGCCCCTCGCTGGCAATGGACGAACGATCGGACGGTATTGGTGGAGCCGGGCTTTCCGGCAGCAGCCGCACAGGCGCTCGCCCGCAAGGGCCATGATATCCGCTACGCGCTTGAGTCCGGCTCCTTCGGGCGCGGTCAAATTATTTGGCGGGACCCGGATACCGGCGTCCTGTGCGGTGGTACGGACTCTCGCACGGATGGAAGCATCGCCGTATGGTAGCTTAAGCCAAAGCTTCGTATAGAAATATGGAGAACGTATGGCGAAACGATATACGTTCCTATATTTTCAAAAAAAACCGCAGGACCTCAGCCATACGGCGGTCTCCTGCGGTTTTCTCTTTCTCCCGATTCTCTGTTTCTCTAGCTCAAGCCCGTAGATCAGCCGCTCCAGCGGCTGCGCCAGTCCAATAACCGCCAGCCGCGGCCAGCCATATAGCCGGCAAGCAGTACAAGCGCGGCGCTGAGCGCAGCGCAGCCCCATGCCAGCGCATGCAAGCCCTTCGAGCCGACCTCGGCTCCGAATACAGCGCCAAGCAAGCTGGAGGTCAGTATCGTTCCCGTATATTTGGCAGTCATAAACAAGCCAGACGAGACTCCCGTCTGCGCAGGCGTTACCAGCTCGTATAATGCCGTTTGAAGCGCGATCGTATGGAAGCTGCCGCAAAGGCCGAAGACGGCAAGCACAACGGCGACTTGAGCCAGCGGCGAATGCTCGTGAAGCGTAAGCAGAAGCAGCGCCGCCGCCAGCATAATGCCGGAGCCGGCGAGCAGCGGCAGCCTGTATCCACTCCGCTCAATCCAACGCGCAATAAGCGGAGTTACAACCAGGCTCGTTCCTGCGTTAAAAAGCATAAGGATTCCCGCTTGCTGCGAGCTAAGCAGCATGGCCCCCTGCAAATAGGACGGCAGCCCGAACGAAATGACGTACGTAACCATGTTGCTCATTATAAATTGAAGATAAATGATGCTTACCTTTGGTTTCCTCTGAAGAAAACGCACATCGATAAACGGCGCCCTGTGCTTTCGCTCGTATACCCATAGAACAAACGCCGATGCCAGAGAGGCGAATAAATATCCCCAATGGGGAACCGTTCGCAGCGACATCAGAAAAAAGAGGCTGATCGTAATAAAAAAGCCGAATAAAAGGATGCCTGCCCAATCGAAGGCCGCACCAGTCGCTTCGTCCCGCACATCCCTTGGCATCCAGCGGATAGCCAGCCAGAAGCAGACGGCGAGCAGCGGAAAATTAATGATAAAAATGGATGGCCAATCCCCATAATGAACGAGCAGCCCGCCAATCGACGGGCCAAACGCTGCGGCTGTCGACGTAAATACGGCAATCGTGCTAATCGCCCTGGTCTGGCTTTCGCTTAAAAAGCGGCGAATCATTCCGATTCCTGCAGGATGGAAGGTCGAAATGCCGAGTGCCTGAATAATGCGAAAGACCATCAGCCACCCCAGGCTGGGAGACAGCGGCGCAAGCGTGGAGGAGAGACAGATTAGGCACAAGCCGCAGAGGAAAACCCGTTTGCGCCCAAGCCTGTCGCTCAGCTTTCCCATAACCGGCTGCCCGATCGCACACGTAATATAGTAGCTTGCAATTAACCACGATATTTCCCCGAATCCGACCTGAAAATGCTCCTGCAGCCGTACAAACGCGACGGAAATCATCGTTGTATTAAGCGGATTCAGCGTAATGCCTAAGGCGATGGCAGCGACTAAGCCAAACCTCTCCCGGGCGTCCAGTCCTCTGGCGCCATCTGTTGTCATAGACCCGGCTGAGCTCCTCCATCCACGACAAATTCGGCTCCTGTCACGGCTTTGGCTCTGTCGGATAGCAAAAATAACGTGATGGCGGCGATATCCTCAGGCTCGACCAGTCTCCCAAGCGGAATTTCGCCGATCGTTCGGCTTCGCTCCTCCTCTACCGTAATTTGTTTGGCCTCGGCCCGCTGGGCGATCAGCCGCTCCGCACGCTCCGTCGCCGTCACGCCCGGGGATACGACATTGATGCGAATACGCGACTTGGCCAGCTCCTTGGAGATGCCTCTTGTAAAATTGACGATCGCCGCATTGGCTGTCCCGCCGGTAACAAAGAGCGGACTTGGCGTTCTTGCCGCCGAGCCTGCAATATTGACGATGCTGCCTCCTCCGCGCTTGGCAAGCTCGGGCACAGCCGACTGAACCAGCCGGATATACCCGTGCAGCTTGACCTCCCACGCATCGAGGAAATCCTGCTCCTTGAGCTCAAGAAAGCTTCCGGATCTGGCGGCGCCTGCATTGTTCACCAGCAGATCGATATGGCCGAATTGCCGAACCGCCGCATCTACAATGCGTGCAGCCGTCTCCTTATCCCGCAAATCCCCGCTAACCGCAATCACCCGCTTGGCTTGCTCCGCATCGGCTGACCGCTCCAAAGCCGCAACAGCCTGCTCCAGACGTGCGCCGTCCCGTGCGACAAGCACGACATTGGCTCCTTCCTCATATAAAGCCTGAGCGATTGCAAATCCGATGCCGGCGCTGCCGCCGGTTACGATGGCCGTTTTGCCATTTAAATGAAGCTTCATGCCTCTCCCTCCTGTATCGCCGATTATGGCTGCAAATCCGGATTTTCTTTAAGAATCGCCTGATAGTAAGGCTGAAAATTCAACCATGCGTTATATGGATTGCCGTTAGCGGACAGCTTCTCCGCACGTTCATGCTCGATCGGATAGGTTTTGCCGTTGGCTTCGGCCAGAAGCTGCACTTTGCAGGCTTCTTCCATTGAAATAAACAAAAATGCAGTCTCGTCTACCGTATCCCCTACTGTAACAAGTCCATGATTTTTGAGAATAAGCGCCTTCAGTCCCTTTAGCGCCTCCGCCAGCTTCTCGCCTTCGCCGTTCGCCAGCGTATCGTACAGCGCATGGCGGTTGTAGAAGGTTACGGCCTCCGTGGTAAGCGGGTCCAGCAGCCGGTTGAGCGTCGACCACGTTTTACCATAAGTCGAGTGGGTATGGGCAATCACTTTGACGTCGGGACGAGCCTTGAACAACGGAATATGAAGGCGAGTGCCGCCAGGATGCACGACTCCCTCTCCTTCAACGATCTGCCCGTCATAATTCAGCAGCAGCAGATTGCCGGTCGTAATCTGATTAAAGCTGACGGCATAAGGGTTCGTCCAGTAAAGCTCGGGATGCTCCGGGTCACGCGCGGCAATATGGCCGCGAACGCCCTGATCAAAGCCAAGCTTGTAGAATACGCGAAAGGCGGCGGCGAGCCGCTCCTTTATATGCTGTCTATGCTCCTCAACATTTGAAAATACGGGAAGCTCGTGATGCGATACCGGTTTGCTCGTCATGGTACATTCTCCTCTTCTACCTTCATATTGGGATGAAACGGATAAGGCCAATCCTAAAAAACCTATACATGCAGCCGACTGGTGCCCGAATATCTTTGAACCGTATAACGATTTTCCGGGAAGCCCAGGCCGAGATTACCCCGCAGCGTATGACTCTCGTACTCCTTCCGAAACAAGCCGCGCTCGCGCAGCAGCGGGAGCACCAGCCCGGTGAAATCATCCAGCCCGTCAGGCAGAAGCTGATTGCCCAGCACAAAACCGTCAGCCGCCCCGGTCTCGAACCACAGCTGAATGTTGTCCGCCACCTCGTCAGCCGTTCCAAAGAACGGCCCCTTTGGCGTCGTAACGCGCAGGGCGGTTTGACGAAGCGTCCAGCCTCCCTCCTTCGCCATGCGGACAATTTTTTCGGATTTGTATCGGAAGCTGTTTTCGCCGAGGCTGACGACCTCCGGGAAAGGCTCATCAAGCGGATAGGCCGAAAAGTCGTGCTCATTAAAAAACCTTCCCAAAAAATCCAGCGCGTCCTCTATCGCCACATAAGAGCATACCCGCTCGTATTTGGCCTCCGCTTCCTCGAGCGTCGTCCCGATAAACGTCTTCAAATTCGGGAACACCAGCACCTCGTCCGGGTTGCGGCCAAGCGCGGCCGCCCGGGATTTGATATCGCTATAGAATTGTCTTCCTTCCTCCAGACTATCAATATGGGCGTAGACGGCATCGGCCTCCAGCGCCGCCAGCTGGCGGCCGGAATCGGAGGAGCCGGCCTGAAAGGTAACCGGCTGACCCTGCACCGAACGGGCAATGTTCAGCGGCCCGGCCACATCGTAGAACTCCCCATGGTGATTAAGCTCGTGAAGCTTGGCGGGGTCGAAGAAACGGCCGCTCTCGCGATCGCGCAGAAACGCATCGTCCTCCCACGAATCCCACAAGCCTTTCACGACTTGCACAAACTCGATGGCTCGCTTGTAACGCAAGCCATGCTCGGGATGGCGCTCCTTGCCGAAGTTGCTTGCCGCCGCATCTGCCGCCGACGTAACGACATTCCAGCCTGCCCGGCCTTTGCTGATCATATCGAGCGAAGCCAGCTGCCTTGCAAGATTAAACGGCTCGTTGTAGGTCGTAGATAACGTGCTGATCAATCCAATGCTGGAGGTGGCTCCGGCCAGAGCGGACAGGATCGTTGTCGGCTCGAAGCGATTCAGAAAAGGAGGCGCAGTCGCTGCCGAGATGTGCAGCCCATCCACCATAAATATAAAGTCTAGCTTGGCCGCCTCCGCTTTTCGCGCCATTTCTACATAATGCTCAAAGCTTGTATCCGCATCGCTGCGCGCGCCCGGATGCTTCCATGAAGCGATATGCGAGCCCGAGCCTTGTATAATCGTTCCAAGCTTAAGCGTTCTTTGTTTGCTGCTCATGCGCTGAACCTCCTTGTTGTCGCCGCTGACGACGGGGCCGATTAGCCCCGTTGTCCAGCCAGCGTGTATCGGTTGACCGGATACTCCAGACCAAGATTGCCGCGCAGCGTATCCGCCTCGTATTCCGTGCGGAAGATGCCTCGCTCCTGCAGAATCGGCACGACATGCTGAATAAATTCACGCAGTCCCTCCGGCTGGACATCCCCCGCTACCATATAGCCGTCTACGGCGCCCGATTCGTAGAACAGCTGCATTTTATCGGCTATTTCTTCGGCCGTTCCTACAAAATCGCCTTTAGGCGCGGCAATTCGCTGCGCCAGCTCGCGAAGCGTCAAATTCTGCTCGCGCGCAAGCTTTAATATTTTTTCCGTGCCCGACTTAAAGCTGTTGGACCCGATCCCTTCCAGCGGAGGCAGCGGCTTGTCCAGGGGGAATTGCGAAAAGTCGAAGAAGCTGAAAAATCTGCTCAAATATTTCACCGCGAGCTCATCATCGATGTAGCCTAAAGTCGATTGATATTTCTCCTCGGCCTCCTGCTTCGTCCGGCCGATAATCGGCGTCATGGCAGGGAAAATGAGAATATCGTCCGGATTTCGTCCGAAGCCGGCCGCACGGCGCTTCAAATCCTGCGCATACGCGATTACATTTTCCAACGTCAAATTATCCGTGCTGGAGAAAACCCCGTCGGCTTCCCGCGCCGCGAGATTTTTGCCGGCTTCCGAGGCGCCCGCCTGAAATACGACCGGGCGGCCTTGAGGCGATCTTTCCATATTCAAAGGACCCTGCACCGAAAAATATTCTCCTTGATGATTCAGCTGATGCATTTTGTCAAAGTTCACATACAAGCCGCTTTCTTTATCGCGAACGAAGGCATCGTCCTCCCATGAGTCCCATAGCCCCTTGACGACTTTAATGTACTCCTCCGCCATTTGATAGCGCACCTCATGCTCATACAGCTTGTCTCCATTAAAATTGCGCGCCACCTGCTCGATAGCCGAGGTCACCGCATTCCAGCCTGCGCGCCCTTCGCTGAGCTTGTCCAGCGAGGCCAGCTGGCGCGCAGTCGTATACGGGTAGCTGAAGGAGGTCGTCATCGTTGGCACGAACCCGATTCTGGAGGTGACGGAGGCCAGCGCCGACATCGCTACAATCGGGTCGAAACGGCTTACATAATAAGGAGCGGATTCTTTGGTGATATAGGCCGAATCGGCAAGAAACGCAAAATCAAATTTCGCCTCCTCCGCCATCAGCACAATCTCTTTGTACAACCGGATATTGACCGGCGCGTCAGATGGCGTCGCATGATGTCTCCAGCCCGCGATATTGTTGCCTGCGCCGCGCAAATAGGCGGCCAGCTTCAGCTTTCTTTTCCTTTTTTCTGCCATGATCGTATCCTCCCTTAACGTACAATCCATTCGTCAAAATTAAAGTCCAGCTCGGCCAAGCCTTCGTTGACCAAAAACTCCTTCGCCTTCCGCAGCCGCTCGATGCCGTCGTCGCTGAGTGCCGTTTCCTGAATGTCCTCAATCGGATACAGCTTGTCCACTATCTCGCGGTCGGCTCCCAGATTTTTTGCCAGGAAGCTGTAATACTCGTCGGGCTTGGCGACTAGATCGTTGTAAGCCTTTGCTCTGGCTTCAGCCCACGCCTTGGGAAAGTCTGGATATTTCTCCAAAAAAGCCTCGCTCACATACGTTGACGTCGTTCCATACAAATCGGGATATTCAGAAGCCTCGCCAAGCAGCGGATACCCTTCTTTATGAACGAGCAGGTAATTTTCAAGCACATACGATACGCCTGCCAATGCGTCGATATCCCCGCGCGCCAGCGCCGGCAGAGCTTCCGATCCGCGCATGTCCAGCACTTCGGCCTTAATGTCCAGCTTTTGCAGCAGGCCTACGAGATACCGGTGAGTTTGAGAGCCTTTGACGACGGCAATCTTCTTCCCATCCAGCTCCTTCGCTGTAGCAACGCCGCCTTTTTTGCCAATCAGGAAGCTGTTGTTCTGAATAAGCGGCTGCGCAATAACCTTTGTTTTGGCGCCCGCGGCCCGGGCCAGAATCGATGGAGCATCCCCCGAGGTCCCGAGGTCGATGCGCCCGCTAATTACCGCTTCATTCAAATCCGGCCCGGTCCCTAAGCCGGTGACGTTAATGGTGCCTATGCCTTGCTTCTTCAATTCCTCCTGTATAATTCCCGTATACAGGCCCCACCCTTCCGCGCCGGGCGGAAATTCCGAGGCCCCGACAAAGCCGATGTTCAGCTCCCCGTCCGCCTCTGCCGCAGCCTGCGGCTGGTTCGTCGCTGTTTTTTCCCCTTCATTCGCTGTTGGAGCAGCCGTTCCGCCGTTCCCGCTTCCGCAAGCCTGAATAAGCAGCATAATCGCCAATAGTGCAACCAGCATCGTCATTTTTCCTGTTTTCATTCTCAATTCCCCATCCTCCGTTTAGTTGTCCTATTCAATCCTTCTATCTATAAGCCTGACTAGCCCTGAAAACCGTCCTGCCAGACCAGCAGCTTCCGCTCCAGCCAGCGCAGCAGCGAATCGATCAGCTTGCCCGCCAGCGCAAACAGGATAACGCCGACAAAAATATAATCCGTTCTAAAAAACTGTTGCCCAAAGTTGATCAGATGTCCGATCCCCTCCTTGGAGCCGATCAGCTCCGCAACGACCAGCCCCAGCCAGGATACGGCGAGCGACAGCCGGATGCCCAGGAGAATGCCGGGAGCGGCGGCGGGCAAAATAAGGCGCAGCAGCGTTTTTCCCGTTCCGAAGCCCAGCACCCGCGATACCTCAAACAGCTTGCGATCTACACCCCGGATGCCCAGAAAGGTATGAACATACATCGGGAAAAAGGCGGCCTCCGCTACAATTACAATTTTTGACGTTTCGCCGAAGCCGAACCACAAAATGATCAGCGGGGCAACGGCCAAGCTTGGAGTCATTCTTAAAAACTGCAAAGTAGGATCGATCAGCTGCTCCGAATGCCGGGAGTAGCCGGTTAGAAATCCGATAACCAGCGCCGCTCCTGCCCCGCACACAAACCCCGTCATCGCCCGCTGAAAGCTTCTGGCAATGTGCTGCAGCATTTCGCCCGAGCTTAGCAATTCTATGAAAGCCGCGCCGATCTGTTTGGGAGTCGGAAGAAAAAAGGTATCAATCATGCCTAGCCCGCCAAGCAGCTGCCACAATGCGACAAGTCCGATTGGCAGCACGACGCCTGACATATCCCCGAACGTTAGTTTTCGCGTTTTCATGGCTGCCCTCCTAGCCCGTTCCCTCGAACGAGTCCTTCCATTTCATGCATCTGCCTTCAAGCCAAACAATAAAGGAATCCGTCAATTTGCCGAATACGGTGAAAATAAATATGCCTACGAATACGACAGAGGTTTTGCTCATTGCCCGCGCATCCATCATTAAGTAGCCGATCCCGGTGGAGGAGCCCATTATTTCCGCAACAACAAGTCCCAGCCAGGACACTGCTATGGAAAAACGAATCCCCGTGAATATGCTTGGCAGCGCGCCCGGAATGATCACCTGCATAATTTGCTTGCTCCTGCTGAAGCCGAGCACCCGCGATACCTCAAACAGCTTATTGTCGACATTTCGTATGCCAAGGTAGGTATTAATGTAGAGTGGAAAAAATGCCCCCTTCGCAATTAACAATATTTTGCTGGCCTCGCCAATGCCGAACCAAAGCACGAACAGCGAGGTCACCGCCAAATGCGGAACCATTCTGATCATTTGAATCGTCGGGTCGACCGCCCGCTCCACCTTGCGAAGGAAGCCGACCAGCAAGCCTGCCGTCAGACCCAGCGAACCTCCGACCAGAAAACCCGCGGCTGCTCGCCACAAGCTCATCTGCATATTGTCCCAGAGCACGCCCGATTTGAGCATCGTGACGAATACTTGAAAGATACGACTCGGAATAGGGAATAAAAGCGGCGATATAGCACCTTTCCTCCCCAGGTACTCCCAAATCAGCAAAATGGCTGCCGGAAAAATAAAACCAATGAGTGTTTTTCGAATACGGGCCCAACCTCTCCATCGGACTGCCGCCTTCCGTCTGACGGGTTGATGCAAAGCAGCCGATTGCGCCAAATCGCGATTCATCCTCTTAACCTCCTTGCTGCTTCCGAAGCGGATAAGCTCATATGGCTTCTTGCCTGCATGGTGCGTTCCTTGCTGCAATCGCCGGCGATCATCGCACTCACCTCCCCTGTCGTACTGACCCTTCTTCCATGGAAGCAATAAAAAAAGCGCCCACGCAAACATTGCGGTTCCCCGGCAATGCAGCTTCATGGACACTTCCGATCATACGGTCAGCGTTTCCTCTGATCATTCGACAAAATACCAAGTAATCAAGTAGGTTTTATCGAATAATATTAAATGTAATCTATCACTGCCCCTTATCCTTGTCAACCGTTATTGTTTGAAAAAAGA
The DNA here is from genome assembly GCF_005222705.1 of Paenibacillus sp. SY21-1. Classification (GTDB taxonomy): domain Bacteria; phylum Bacillota; class Bacilli; order Paenibacillales; family Paenibacillaceae; genus Pristimantibacillus. Next base: position 216,308 of record NZ_STGF01000010.1, read on the forward strand.
AAAAGAACTGCGCGATTTTGCACAGTTCTTTGTCGATATATAGCGAAATAGGCGCGTTTTTCGGCACGATTAACCGTTTACGATTTCGCCGCCGTTAATATGCAGGAACTGACCCGACATATAACTGGAGTCCTCGCTGGCAAGATAGACGTAAGCGGCTGCAAGCTCATGAGGCTGACCAGGACGCTGCATTGGCGTGTCTGAGCCAAACTCCGCTACCTTGTCCGCCGGAAAAGTAGCAGGAATAAGCGGCGTCCAGATGGGACCCGGCGCAACGCCGTTTACGCGAATGCCTTGCCCAGCCAGGTTGACGGCAAGTGCGCGAGTAAATGACACAATCGCGCCTTTGGTAGCTGAATAATCGATAAGCTGCGGATTTCCTCGATAGGCGGTAATGGAAGCAGTATTAATAATCGAGCTGCCGGCCTGTAAATGCGGCAGCGCCACAATAGTCAAATAGAACATGCTGAATACATTTGTTGTAAAGGTTTTAACCAATTGCTCGGACGTAATATCCTCAAGCTTCTGCTGGACATGCTGCTCTGCCGCATTATTAACCAGGATGTCTAGCTTTCCGAATGCCCCGACCGTCTGCTCAACGACGCTTTTGCAGAACGCCTCATCCCCTACATCGCCAGCGATGAGCAGACAACGTACACCGGCCTTTTCGATCGCCGCTTTTGTCGTCTTCGCATCCTCATGCTCGTTCAAATAGACGATGGCGACATCCGCGCCTTCCTTCGCAAACGCGACTGCCGCTGCACGGCCTATGCCGCTGTCTCCACCGGTAATAATCGCCGCTTTCCCTTTAAGCTTGCCTCCTGCCTTGTACGTGTCCGATTCGTATACCGGCTCCGGATGCATCTGGGATTCAATTCCCGGTTGTCTGTCCTGATGCTGTGGCGGGTTAACCGGCTTTGGCGTTTGCGTATTGGCCATCGTTAATCAGCTCCTTATATTTTTTCCGTAAAAGATTTCATCCATCTCGCTTTTCAGCCGCTGCGTAATTTCGTCCTGCTCGCTCGCCGTCAAAGACTCCTTCGTATAGCCGAACAAATAATTGTTCAAGTCAAACTGCTTAAGCTTGCATTTGGTATGAAAAATATTTTCCTGATAGATGTTAACGTCGATCATATCGAATTGCGCCGCTGCTTCCTTAGGAATATAGTTCTGGATGGAGTTGATATCGTGATCGATAAACAGCTTTTGTCCGCTAATATCCCTTGTAAACCCGCGAACGCGGTAATCCAGCGTCATAATGTCGGTATCGAACGAATGGATCAAATAGTTCAACGCCTTTAGCGGTGAAATCTCTCCGCAGGTCGATACGTCGATGTCCGCGCGAAAGGTGCTGATCCCCTCATCCGGATGATATTCCGGGTAGGTGTGGACGGTAATATGGCTTTTATCCAAATGGATCACGACCGATTCCGGCAGCGGGCCGGGCGATTCCTCGAACGCTTCGGTCGGCTCATGACTGGCGGGCCCCTCCGATACGAGCAGCGTAACGCTCGCCCCCTGCGGGTCGTAATCCTGCTTCGCCACATTCAGTACATGCGCGCCGATAATCGTTGCTACCGTTCGCAATATTTTGGTCAGCCTGTCCGAGTTGTATTGTTCGTCTATGTACGCAATATAGGCTTCGCGCTCCTGCTTCGACCTCGTATAACATACGTCATACATGTTAAAGCTCAGAGACTTCGTTAAGTTATTGAAGCCATGCAATTGAATACGCTGTTCCAGCGTTAATTTCAAGCGCGTCTCCCCTTTCCTTAACTACTATTTCCTTTTACCCTTGTGAACATGCGGTTAAACATCGGGACTGCATTTGCAGAATGCTTCCCTCTCTCCGGGATACAGAGTTTTAAAAAAAAGCCAGGACGGAAGGAGGAAGCCCCTCCACCGGCCTGGCTTTTTCGGATCGTGCAGCCGGGGCTGCACGATGGCTGTTTCTATGCTTTCGCGAGTCGGCGCCAATCCGCGCTTTGAGGCATCGCTACAATCGAGGGTCGATCTCCTTCTCTTTGGCCGCTTCAAACAGCACATTGGCCGCGGCGTCCACATACGCTTGATTGTCGGGCCGGATTTCCGCATGAGGGATTTCCAGCAGCCGTTTGCCCATCCGATATTCGCTTAGCGAGGCACGAAGCTTGGAGGCGATATTTTTTTGCTTGAGCAGCTTGGCGTATTTATGAGGGAAACGGTAGTCATAGCCGTAAATGATAGACAAGTATGCCGAATTGCGCACCTTCATGTACGGAACCGCGTGCGAATGCCCGTTCTCCGGCTTGATGACTACGCCTTCCATATGCTGCTCTACCGTCAATGCGTTATAATACCCCTCCGCCGCCGCATAGCTATTCTCATCGTCAAGCGTCACCGCCAAAGCGTCGTCATCCGACAAAAATGCGAACATCTCCGAGGTGTTCCAGTCCGGGAGCTCCTCCCTGCCATCAGCGTAGACGATCTTCAACAGGTCAAACGGCTTATAAACAAGCTCCCCTTCAGCGGCATACAGGTCAAGCTGCCTTTTGTAGGTTTCGTAAGCCTCCCGATGATCAGACAGCGCTACCCGGCGTTCCAGCGCCTCGTGCGCGTGCTTGTAGTTCTGGTAGGTGGCCAGGCCATGCTTTTCGACAAGCGCTGTCTTGCTCATCGTATGCTGATCCTTCTCGAAGCCGCTTGCTTCATAGGTGTCAGCCAGTCCCGACAACGCCTGCTCAAAGCCGTTCCGCTCCAAAAAAGCAAGCTCGCTATCGAGCGCTTTCTCGATCGGGCTGAACTGGCGCTCGATCAGCCCTTCTCCAAGCGCATGCCATGGGAGCAACTCGCCATCCAGAATAAGCATCGCGATGTCCTGTTCAAGCATGTAGGCTCGATGCTTGCGCAGCAGCTCTTCATAGACCGGCGTCAGCTCCAGCTTGCCGATCCGGTAGCCGTTTCGGCTGACGGCATAACACTCGTTCACCTCCTTGAACAAGTACACCGTGCAGCGCGAGCCCATATACTTGGGCTGCAGCACAACCTTCTCTACGCCGCGCTCCTTAAAGTAGTCGAGCCCCTTGCGCAGCGATTCAAGCTCGCCCGCCGCCATATCCTTGTCGGCCGGGGACATCGTGCCCGATATAAAGTTCACCTTGTTCTCCGAGCTGTATGCAAGCAAGCGCAGCTGAAGAGGCTCAAGCTCATGGATCGACACTTTCCGTTCCTCCCGGAACAGTGACGGCAGCTCCTCGCGCAGCCGGGCCGAGCCGGACTTTTGCGAGCGCAACGTCGGTCTGCCCGACATCGTCACGCCAGTCAGGGCATGTCCATGCACCGCTCCCGTATCCAGATGCAGCTTGTTTTTGATTCGGAACGCATGCTTGGCCGCAATATGGCCGAACAAATGATACGGATGTCCGTTTACCGCCTCCGTCTGCAAAAAAGCAAGCTGCTGCTCATAAGACGCCTCCCGATCGAGACGGAAGGTCCTCTGCTGACGCTGCGAGTGTGTATCCAGCTTGCCCACGTATTTATTGCGGCAAGGCGCATGGGTGACATAGAAGGAAGAGCCCGCCGCGGATGCGATTTTGCGATAAAACGGCACTGACTGCTCGACCAGCTCATTGAACTTCCCTCGCAGCTCCGCATCCGCTTGCAATACGGCGATAGAATCAAAATACGTATCGATCAGCCATTGCTCGGCTCCTTTAATCTCCCCGCGCAAATAACGATAGACAAAGCTTTCGTGATTGCCCAGCACGAATCGAAAATGCTCGCGGTTCGCGTGGAGGAACACTACCGTCTCCTTCGTTTTTCGCCCCTTGTCGATCCAGTCGCCTGCGAGAATTGCCTTCATGCCGGCCGCCTTCCCCCGCGCAATCAGCATGCCTTCCTCCAATGCGAAGCCGTAGCCGAGCAGCAAATGCTGAAGCTCCTCCACACATTCATGAACATCGCCGATGATGATCGGCTTCTCATGCTGCGGGAGCAAGGTAGACAGAAACAGCTCCTTGTCCTCAACCTCTATCTTGTAGGTTGTTCTCGCTTGGTTCGGTTCGGACTCGCCGAAATCCTTGACGCGAATTTTGTGTACCTTGCCGTAGCGCTCCCGGGCCAGTGAGCCGAGCACCTCCTTGCGCAGCCGGTTCAAATGGTTGGTAATGATTTTTTTGGACCGCTCGCTTGCCATATAATCCTCTCGCCGCTTGTAGTCGAACAGCACAACCTCCAGATTATAGTGGTTCGTCTCCGCTATTTCCCGCACCTTCGCGCGAAAGTCCTCCGACAAGCCCGTCGTATCGATCACCGCAAACTCCGCGTTTATCGGGAAGGAGGTGACCAGCCGCAGCTTTTCGTACAGAAGCTGAAAGGCCGGCTCGCTTGCTTCCAGCATGAGCTGCTCGTACTTGTCGTAATCGGCTCCCAGCAGCTCCTGACGCAAGCCGTCCGACGACAAATATTGGACATTCGCTTTAAAGCCGCTTGCCGCGTCTTCGAACGCAAGCTGAGGCAGCAGCACCTCGTTTGCGAAAGTCGTTTTGCCGCATTCCGTTGGACCGATCAGCATAAAAATCGTATGAAGCCTTGTTCGCAGTTCCATTCCTCTTCACCTCTTCTTCCTTCTAACCATTGCCCCTTGTGTCGTCTGAATGCCGTTGACGCCTTCTCCGATTGCAACAAATTCGACGGAAAGCTCCCTTCCCTCCATCAGCTTCGTCAGCCATGACTGGAACGCCTGCGTCCCCATCTCCCACTTATGGTCATCATGCCGAAAAGCCTCAAGCTCATAATAGCGGTTGAAATCGGCATTAGGCGTCGTTATGATCAGATGATCGAAAGCAAGCTGCTCGCATATGTGTCTTATTAGAGCTTCCGCCTCCTCCACGCTCATATGCTCGATCACCTCGGTCAGAATAACATCCACCGTTTCTCCGTTGTATGCTTCCGCATAGTGAGCGAGCGACGGGAACAAAGCAATGTTGGCGATCTCTTTCGCTTGAGCCTTGCGCTCCACCGTTTGCAGCAGAGCTTCATTCGTATCAATCGCGTAATAGCTATGCTCGATGTTCGAAGCGAACGGAATCGCATAGAAGCCTTCGCCGCAGCCCACGTCGACAATCGATTTATCGAAGGGCAGAATGCCGCGGATAAAGCTTCTGCGCTGCTGGCCGGTTCCGCCAAAATCCAAGCTGATCCGGTCATAGCGGCTTGTTACTTCCAGCTCGGACTTGTACCGCTTGAACCGTTCCTTCGAGGCGAGGAAATTGCGGGCAAACAAGCTGCGAATATAGAAAGGAGCGTCAATAATTTGCACGCTGCGCAAATACTTTTTAAGAATCTCATCGGATATATCGATGTACTCATCGCTGAACAAAGCCAGAAACAGACACAGCACACTCATGACATGCAGCAGTTCATGCAGGCTTTTGCTGGTCGTGACGGTAAACGCATAGCTTTTGTGGGCATGATGAACGAGTTCAAAGCGATAATCGGGCAAATGCTTTTCAAAAAACTCCACATATCTCATCCGGTCAATATGAATCATATGGATAAAGCAGGAATGCTCATGTCCCTCCGTATCCTGTGCGTTCTGCTCCTTGAAGGGCGAGGCAAAAAACTCGTTGATCGCCCCCAGCACGAACTGGGGGGAGTTGTAGCGCGAAACGTTCAGATATTCAAATTGCTCCTGCGCGTGCCGCTTGTAAGAAACCTCGTTATCCGCATCCTTGAAGTAGACGTTAAACGCCGACTCCCCCGTATACCAGCCGTAGGCCATGCCCTTGCGAATTGATCGCAGCAGCATGCCATTGCCCGGATGCTTGCGGATGATAAAGGAAAAGCTTGGGTTTGTAGATTTCAATTGTACGATTGCCACATAAATCCTCCTTTTTCCAGCCGTTACTGGCTTAATGGACAACAAATCCTCGATTCATCGCCGTTCCTGAACCGCCGTATGCTTGCGGCTGCGCTATTGACGCTTCAATTTTTGGATGGACGCAGCAGAGCCTCCAGCATGCCGGTTTCGTGCAGAGAATCCCTGAACAGCTTATCGAGCGCTTCATCCGGCACCCCAGCGGCCGTTTCGAAGGAAGGAGCCAACCGCTCGTAATAAGCCAGTTTTTCTTCAATAAAATGGTTGAGGACCGGAATTCTCCGCTCCAGCTTCAGCTCTTCGCCGGCCTTTTTTCGAACGAGCAAACGCTCGATTTCCTCCCGAAGCGAGCTTTCAGCGGGAACCAGCTCGCGGACCAGCTCATCGAATGCCATCGGCGGCATCGCTCGATGCTTCTCCACCCAGCCGCAAGCGAGCAGCGGACGCAGCACGTAAAAGTATTTTTTGATCTTAACGGTCTCGCCCTGCAAATAGTCCCGATAATTGCCTTTGGCCATATGCAGATAATGATAGATGACGGAGCGTGCCGAAAAGCTGAGCGACGCCAGCTCGCGAATCCTGCCCGCAATACCTGTGTTTTCCTCATAGACGATCGGCGACTGCAGCCATTCCAGCAGCGGCGGGTTGGATTTGCGGAACAGCCATAACGCCTTTCTGATATCCCAGCCGCTTATGTCCAACTGCTCGCTGATTGGACGCTCGATCACATCCCGGTTTTCAAAAATCGATAAATACCGCTCCGCCCGCCGCACATAAATAAAACGCACGTCATAGTCGCTATCCTGCGAAGGAAAGCCCCACGCCCGGCTGCCCGATTCACAGGCATACACGATCCGCACCTGCTCCTCCCGTTCGATTTGACGCAATTGCTCTTCGATTTCATTCCGAATCAACATATCCATTCCACCTTGTTCGCGTATGGAGCCGAGGCTGCCAAGCAGCCTGCGGCTCCCTACCTCTTTATGCTCCTTTAATGGCCGCAAGCGGCCTGCATTTCGCTACAACCTGCGCCAGTCCCGCTCCCTTGACGCTTTCGATAATATCATCCACGTTTTTGTAAGCCTGCGGCGATTCGTCGACCAGCGACTCGAACGAGCGCTGGTTGACGACAATCTCCCGATCGGTGCCTACGCCCATCGCCGCTTCTACCTCCTCTACCGAAACGAGTCGTTTCGTCGCGTTGCGCGAACGAATGCGTCCTGCGCCGTGGCAGATCGAGTAGAAGTTGGCCTCCCCTCCGGGGCTTCCTACCATAATGTACGAGGCGGACCCCATCGATCCTGGGATTAGCGCAGGATGGCCCGTTGCGCGGTAAGGCTCCGGATTGTCCGGATGGCCTGCCGGAAGCGCCCTCGTCGCCCCTTTCCGATGGACGAAATAGTTCTGACCCTCATGTCGCTCTTCCCATGCGTAGTTGTGCATCAAATCATACAAGGTTCTCATCTCGAACTTCGAACCCCACACATCCTTGCCCGCTTCTCCAATGGCATACGCTATCAGATGACGATTGACTACCGCATAGTTTAAAGCCGAATACATCAGGTTCACGTACGTATGACCAAGCGGGTGCGCGAGCGGTGCATACAGCAGCTTGGGATCGGCGGTGCCGATTCCTTCGCGCTTCATCATTTTGGCCATATCGCTGCTGCAGTATTGGCTGACCGCTCCTCCCCACGCTCGCGAGCCGGAGTGAATCATCACGATAATTTGTCCATCCTTCAGTCCCCAGGCCTCTGCAACATCCCGGTTTTCCTCCGCAATTTCAAGCGCCTGAATTTCGGCAAAATGATTGCCCCCGCCAAGCGTGCCAAGCTGACGGTGCGAACGATGCCAGATGATATCCGGAAACTTTGCCAGCACCTCCTCGTCGAAGTGGAAGCCGCTGCTCTCCACATGGGTCATCGAGCTGGCCTTGCGAGGGGTATAGCCATCGGGAATATACTTTTTTGGCAGGCCATGCAGCCCTTTTTTGACGATATGCTCCAGCCGGATATCCGAGTAATGACCGCGGGCATGCTCCTCGATCGGCAGCCTTTTCTCGATGGCTTTCACAAATTTGCGTCGCAGCTTGATATCCAGAACATCGTTGAGATTCAAATTCGTCACATGCACACGCATGCCGCAGCCGATGTCGCTGCCGACGATTGAAGGCGATACGTATCCATCCTCCTCGCGCCAGACGGCGGTCGTGCCGATGCAAGTACCGACGCCGACATGCACATCGGGCGTATAGCTCATATAGTGCCTGTTCGGAATTTGCAAATTGTTGTTCGCCATCGTGAATACCGTATAATCAAGCGCTGCATACAGCTCAGGACCTGCGTAAACGTGCAAGTCTCCTGCCGGCAGCTTCACTTTTTGGTAATATTGTTTTTCCATATCGTTGTATTTCTCCCTGTGATTGTATAGTGAAGACGCAAAAAAGCCATGAACGCGTAGATGCGTCCATGGCTTCGCTTGCGCCTGTTGCTCTGAACCGATAGCCGGCCTCCGGTAACAAATGTTCGCCGGTGATCATTGGTTAAAGGATCAGAAAACCGTCACAGGCCCCGTTGAGGCCGATGACATGGACATATGGGATGGATGAAGCAGTACATGCTGTTCCCCTAGATTCGTTGCACGCTGTACACTCGGTTCATATCCTAACATCGTCATCAGCCTCCTTTGCGTTAATTTACATTATCATATAGGGATTCCCCTAAAATTGTCAACCCATTTATCGGAAATAACAGAAATGGATTTGCGATATTGGATGATTTTAACTGCACCGGCTGCCTCCGTTCCTTTTTTGTGCGATTAAGGATTGATTGTGATAATGATTATCAGTAAGATGAAAAGAGATGAATGAACAGAGAATGAACGAGGGATGCACAATGGATTGGAGCGAGCATGCTCATGTATGGACACAGACATCGGTGAAGCTGCTGGATGTCAGATATGTATCGATTAGCGGGGGAGATTCCCCTTCCGTCTACCGTATGCCGGCCAACGGTTTTCTTTATTCGGTGCGCGGCTCGGCGCTAATCATGCTTGATGAAGCGGAATATCGGGTTAGCGGCATGTTTGCCTTGCATAGCTGCAAGGGTATGCTTTTGGAGATTCGGCCTGCTGCGGAGAGATTCGACTACTATCTGATTTTATATAAACCCACCGTGAGCGCGCCTGACAGTCTGCGCAAACGCGTATCCCTCTCATCGATTCAGCCCCTTCAGGTGCAATACGGCTGCATGCCGGCCTATCCCTTGTCGCTATACGACAAGCTGGAGCTTCTCGCGCAGCAATGGCGTTCTTCGGGAACGTTGGAAAAGCTGCACGCCAAAAGCCTTTTTTATCAATTTGTCTATGAGCTCGTTCGCCAGCTTCGCGTGCAGACGGTTAACGTGATACCGGCCGATCCCGCAGAGCAGGCGATGCGCTACATTCATGAGCATTACACGGAAGCGATTACGCTGGACATGCTGGCATCCATGCTGGATTGCAGCGCCAGCCACCTCTCCAGGCAGTTCAAGCAAAGGGCGGATTGCAGTCCGATCGAATATATGATTCGGTTAAGGATAGATAAAGCGCGGCATTTGCTTTTGCGAACAGACGAATCTCTGCAGGGCATTGCGTCAGCTATCGGCTACTCCGATGTGTATTATTTCAGCCGGATTTTCAAAAAGCATGCGGGCTTGTCTCCCCTGAAATTCCGCGAGCGCGAATCGTTGGCTTCCTTTGCCGGAAAGCAGCATAATCCATTCCTCATGCTAAGATCGTCTATTGTTGCGGCTCCGCTCAAGCGGTATATTAGAGCTCGAAGTGATAATGATTATCAACATGAAGGCAAAGGGGATTTTCAATTGATCAGAAACAGAAGAAGCTCGACCGCTTTAACCTTGCTCGTATGCCTCACCCTGCTATTGAGCGCGTGCTCGGGGGCGCCGGCGGGCAACCGTACGGCGGATAGCGGCAACGCCGCCATCACCTCGGCCGCGGCGTCCAGTGAACCGGCCGGCCAACCAACACAAGCGGCTTCCGCGACAATGTTGTACACAGCAGCGGACGGCGAGGTCGAAGTGCCTCGCAATCCACAGCGTATTGTCGTACTGACACATGCTTACGTCGGCTATTTTATGGCATTGGGCATCAATCCTGTCGGTGCGCCGAGCATGACGATGGACAATCCTTATTACGAAGGAAAGCTTGACGGGATGGAGGATATCGGGGCATGGGGCGCCTTTTCGATCGAAAAAATCATCTCCTTGAATCCTGACCTGATTGTAGCGCTTGCCAACACGGAAAATCTGGAGGAAATCAAAAAAATTGCTCCTGTCGTTACCGTCAATTACGGCGAGCGGAACTACAAGGAGCAGCTGATTGAGTTCGGCAAGCTGACAAGCCGCTTAGAGACGGCGGAGCAGTGGGTAAACGGCTGGGAAGCCAAAATCGCAGAGGCCAAACCGAAGGTGCTGGAGGCGGTCGGCGACCGGACCGTGTCGGTGCTAAGCCCATACGACAAGGGCGTATACATTTACGGAGAAGGCTTTGGACGCGGCACGGAAATTTTGTACGACGAATTTGGACTCAACGTACCTGCGGCCTTCGACATCAAATCGGGCTCCATGGACATCTCGCTCGAAAAGGTAGCCGATTTTGCCGGGGACTATATATTCACGACGCCGGATACCAGCGAGAGCGGCAACTCCAGCCCGACTTATGATAGCGAAATATGGCGCGGACTCCCTGCAGTTAAAGCGAACCGTGTATTCTACATCGATAAAGCCTCCGCTGCCTTTAACGATCCCGCTACGCTGGAAGCGATGCTGCCGTTTATCGTAGACAGTCTTACAGGCGGAGGGAATTAGCATGGAGCGATTGGAGCAGCAAACCATGAGCTTGCAATCGGCTATCGTCGGCAGAAGAACGATTCGCAACTTTAACGGCAAGCCGCTGCCGCAAAACGCGATTGCGGAATTGCTCGAAGACGCCGTATGGGCGCCGTTTCATTCCCCTAAGGAGCCTTGGCGCTTTATTCTGTTTACGGGAGACGGCCGAAACAAGTTTGCGGATGCCGTCCGGCTGACCCAGTCCAAGGAAATGCTTGAGAAATGGGACAATTGGATTGAAACGCAATATTGCTCGCTGATGCAAGCGCATCTGATCGTCGTCGTCAAAACCTTTCCTAAGCATCAGGAGTGGGAGGAGGCGCTAATGGCCGCTTCGGCCCTCATACAGAATATACAGCTGCTCGCGTGGGAACGTGACATCGGTGTCGTATGGAAAACGCATGACTACAACTGGGATGAACGGTTCCACCGAGCCGTTGGCGTAAGGTCGGATGAGCGAATCGCGGGAACGCTGCATCTGGGTTATTTCGACAGTGTTCCAAAAGCGAAACGCAGAACTTCCGCAGCCAAGCTGCTCACCTGTTTCGGAAACGAGAGTGATCCATCGCCGGCTTCCCCTTAGTTAAAATAACAGCAAAGAAGCATAGCGGCAGGGAACACCTGTGCTATGCTTTTTCGCTATGTGACCGCAGCAGCCTACAATTGCCCAAGCAGCCTTGCTCTAATGTCTGCGAGCGTCAAATCCTTGATCAGCTTGCCATTTTCAAAAATAACCTCGAGCTTATCCTCGTTTTTGCGCGCTTCATATTCAGCGATGCTCAGATTATCGGTCAAGCGCAGCTCTCCCCCCTCCTCGGTGACGAGAACAAGACCCGTTTGCGATTTTTTAACGCCGTTGTCCGTTTTGGGGTCTTTGTAAATTTTCCGTTCCTCCCCGTTCACAATCGTGAACGTCGATTTCAGCGCAAAGCCAAACGTGTCACGAGTGTTGTACTGGTAGGTGAACGAGCCAATGCCATAAACCATATTGGTCGAAGCAAAGCCTTTGGCCTCCAGAAGCTCGCAAATTTCCCGGCAGCGCGCTATGGTTATTGCATCTCCGTAGATCGCGCCAATGTGGCTGTCGAGCTGTTTATAGCCTTTTTCCGTTACCGTGCCGCCAAAAATGTCCCACAAGATCTCCATAACGCCTTTACGCTCGAACTCGCTTGTGCCGTCCGGGTCGCCGCAAATAATTTTCACGGGATCCCCGCTATCCGGACGAATGACCACTCTGCCGTCCCGCTTCATAATATCGTCCTTTAAGCCGCGAATCACCACGTCCAGAACCGTCCAGAGATCCCAGGTATCCGATACAATCGAAACGAAGCCGCTTGGGTACACCTCATTGATCAGGTAGCGGTACGAAGCCATTTCATCACGGCCGTGGGCGCACATGACGCTGTGCTCGGTTGCCGGAATCGAGGTGCCGACAAGCTCTTTTTCCATATCGGCGTTGTAATAGTTCTCGTGGTACAAAATGGCCGGAATCGTATCCGTGCCCGTAAACGAAATCAGATGTCCCGCGCTGCTGCCAAGCGCCGCTTCGAAGGCGCCCATGCCGCGCATCGAAAAATCATGTCCTTGAAAAGGCACGCCCGAGGTATCGCCATTCGTACGCAGCGCATAATCCTGCAAAATTTTGCGGTATTCAAAGGCGAGCGTGGCGCTTGTCGCCGGCATCCACAGCTGGCACGACATGAGCGTCTCCAAATAATTCGTCAGCCAGAAAAATTCAGGCAGCGTGTTCTCGATCGTCAGCATGGGCACTCTGACCGGCACCAGCGTTCCCTCTTCAACCGCCTTGATGCGGATAGGCATATAACCAAGCTCGTGCAGCGCCGCGATGTGCGAAGCATCGGGTTCAGCCTCGCCAAGCGCATATTTCAGCACTCTTTTATACTCCTCTACTACCTCTTCCTTCGTCTTGGCAAAAAAGTGCTCGTTGAAATACTCGATCACATACTGTTTGATAAACGACTGGAAGCCGAACGCAACGACTTCATCAATGTGCTCCAATCGGGTCGTTCTGGCCGTCCAGGTCGAATAAACCAGCTCCGTCCCTTTAGGATACTGATTTTTATGGCTCACCTTGTAGAAATCGCACAGCAGCGTCGCAGGGTATCCGTTCATTTTATTCATAAATAAAACCTCCCGTTTCAAAAATGTGAATGATATCGTGCCCGGCCACATCCAGAATCGTATCCGTTGTGTAAATGCCGTCTACGAGCCCGCTTTCCAGCAGCTTGCCCTTGTAAATCGACTTCTCGCAGTGAGCAACAAGCAGGTATACGTGTGATGCTCCAGCTTCTCTCAGCCTCTCTGCGCTAAGCAGAAACGTGCCGCCATACGAGCAAAGATCGTCAACGATTAACGCCTTGAACGGAGCATCCGGCACTTGCCCGACAAGCTCCAGCCTCTGAATGCGTCCCGTTGCGAAATCCCGCTGTTTAAAGCCCACCACCTGCTTGTAGTCGCCTTTTAGCTTGCTGTACCGCTTTTGAGCGCCTGCGTCGGGGAAGAAAAGCACATCCTTGCTCCAGTCCAAGCTTGCCGCATCTGCGACCTGAGCCAGCAGGCTCAACGTCGGGTACAACGCTTCGCTGCGGTCCAGCAGCGCCATGGTCACATCCGAATGCGGCTCGATAACGATGACTTTGATAAAGTTCAGCGAATTAATCAAGCCTGCCGTATACTTCAGCGTAAAAGCGGAGGCACCTTCAATCCGGTCCATTCGACTGTATGGCATATAGGCAACGATCAGGGAGGAAGCAGCCTGATGCTGGTCTATATATCGTTTTATAAACATCAGCTTGATTAGGTCTCCATCATTCTCATACTTCCAAATAACCGTATTTATGGGCTTCAGTATGCTCTGAATCGCATCCCCATCGATTAGCGTCTCGCCGTTTGGAAACGTACCGAATGTTATTTCCGTCCCGTTGACCTTCATCATGATACCGCTCATCCTTTCGGCTTTCTTTTTGTTATTATTAATTTGTTAATAACATAATGACATTAATATTCCTTGCTGTCAACCCTTGCGGCAAAGAATGGGCTTTAAGCCCTCTCGGCACAACATGATCGGGTCTTCAGTCGCAATCTCCTGATGTAAAGCTACCCTTTCATACACAAATTGAATCCTGCTAAACGACGTTTGTTTATAGTTATAACCTATAAACATTATCAGTTATATATATTTTCCATATAAGAAATCCTCTTATATACTTAACTCACTTGATACAAGAGGAGTGGATCGCAATGGAACGTATGGCATCTGGCAACCTGTGGAATTCGGAGGCATATGACAGCAAGCTTGATTTTGTTTCAAAGCTTGGCGGCGGTGTAGTGGAGCTGCTGGCGCCCAAGGCAGGCGAACGTATTCTTGACTTTGGCTGCGGTACCGGCGATTTGACGGTTGCCCTTGCGGAAGCGGGAGCGACTGTCGTCGGCGTCGATTTATCGGAGGATATGATCAAGCGCGCACGCAGCAAATTCCCTCAGCTTGAGTTCCAGGTCGCCAATGGCGTGAATTACCGCTCGGACGAACCTTTTGACGCCGTATTCTCGAATGCGGCGCTGCACTGGATGCCGCAGGCGGAGCAGACGGCACACTCCATCTGGCTTGCGCTAAAGCCTGGCGGACGTTTTGCCGCCGAATTCGGCGGCAGCGGGAACGTAGATACGATAACGACTGCTATTGAGCACGTCCTGGAGAAATACGGGCACGATCCGGCAGGCCGCAATCCCTGGTATTTTCCGAAGCTGGGCGAATACGCCTCTCTGCTTGAGCAAACGGGCTTCAGGGTCAGCTTCGCTTGGCACTTCAATCGTCCTACCCCGTTAAAAGGCAGCAGCGGCATGCGCGATTGGCTGGATATGTTCTCCGACGATTTCTTTTTTGATATCAACGCCCTAGAAGAAAAAGAAGCGATTTATCAAGAGATAATCACCATGGTCAAGCCGGACCTGTATCGCAACGATGAATGGTTCGCGGATTACAAGAGACTGCGGATTCTGGCCGTCAAGCCGTAACGAGAACCGTTGGCGGCCTGCGCTCAGGCAATCGGCTTTCACAAGCGTAAACGGCTGACGCCGCACTCTTGCGGCAAAGCAAACGTTTCACGTTGAAATAGAAGCCGATTCTAAATGTAAAAGTTATAGAATCTTTTATAAAAAAAAAGCAAGAAGCGTCCTCGGGCGAGCCCAGCCGCTTCTTGCTGCAATTTGAAAGACTACATGGTCCGTTACGAACGATCCGCCGGAAAAACAAGGCCGATCTGCCGCCGCGCCTCATCCATAATTTCCAGAACGGCCAGCGAGTTGGCGTGGCTATTGATGTCGGATTCCGTTTTCCCTTCCTGAATAAGCCGGATAAACGCCTCCGCCTCGTACATCATCAGCTTGCTCGCCGTTGGACGGGACAGATCCTCCGTCTCTCCGTTTCGATACTGTAGTTCAACCTTGGTAATTTCGCTGATTTTATCGATTACAAGACTGCCTTCCTCGCCCTGAATTTCGGACGGCAGCGCAGAATGCGTTATTTTGGAGTACATGACAACCGCATCCATCGTCTTGTATTGCAGCACGATACTGCCTTCTCCATCCACCCCGGAATCTAGCATGACGCCGGTCGCCTTCACAACATCCGGTTTGCCGAACAGCGCAACCAGCGGATATATTCCATATACCCCTAAATCCATTAACGCCCCATTGGAGAATTCCGGTTTAAAGGCATTGAGAACATTTCCTGCCTTGTATGCATCATAACGCGAAGAATATTGACAGTAGTTCGCAAAATAACGCCTAACCGTCCCGATTCTCGGCAAATGGTCAACAATCGCTGAAAAGCCCGGCAGCAGCGTCGACTTCATGGCCTCCATCAACAGCGCTCCGCTATCCTTGGCAGCCGCAAGCATCTGCTTAAACTCGCGCGCGTTGGAAGCGACCGGTTTTTCACATAGCACATGAATGCCTTGCTTGAGACAAGCCTCCGCATGCCCCGCATGGAAGGAGGTTGGGCTTGCAATATAGACAGCATCGACTGTGCCGCTTGCCGCCATTTCCTCCACGCTTGTAAACGTATGTACAGCGCCGTAACGCTCCGCAAACGCTCTGCCGGTATCCTCTGAACGCGAGTATACCGCCGCAAGGGCAAAGCCTTCTACCTCTTTCGCGGCTTCGATAAAGGCTCCCGTAATCCAATTTGTGCCGATAACTCCGAATCTCACCATGCTGTCATTGCCCCTTTCTACCGCTATTATAGCGCTGCGCGCTCTGCTCTGTCCAAGCTTCCTGCCTTTGACAACCCGCCGGATTTATATTAATATCACTAATTGATGCCCATGACCGCCCATCAAAGCTATTCTATCGAACAGGAGGTAAGCTCATGGATACAATCCTTCTTATTATTCCGATTCTGCTCGTGCTCGCGCTTGTTCTCTTCCTGTACCTGCAGCAGGGAAAACAAAGCAAAGCGCTTCTATTCGGAGTCACGTTACCCGAGCATGCACTCGCCGATCCGGCGCTGGAGCAATTGCAATCCGCTTACCGCAAGCACTACGTTAAATTCGGCGTCGTATCGTTACTATCGACGATTCCGCTTTTTTGGCTTGAACGTTATACTCCAATGGCCCTTATTTACGTGCTCATGTGGCTGACCGTTTTTTTGTATACGGCAAGGCTTCCTTTTCAAAAATTTAACCGACGGACAACCGAGCTCAAACGCAGCAACGGCTGGTTCGTCGGGGAAACCAGAATTTTATCGCTAGGCCCCGAAATTCAAAGGCTGAAACATGCCAAGCTCGTGTCTCCGTACTGGTTCTCCATTCCTGTCCTTATTTCGCTGGCACTGCTGTTCTCATCCATCTCCAATGAAAGCTCCCTGCTCACGATAACCGGATTTGCTTCGCTTGTCATGACTGGCATCATCTTTGGCCTGTTCTATGCTTTTCGTCATACGAAGCCAAAAGCGTACACGCCAAACCACAAGCTCAACGCAGCCATTAATCGAACGGCAAGCCGATATTGGTCGCTGCTATGGCTATTGATGGCCGTTTTCGAGAGCTTGAACGCTATTGTCGCCTACTGGATCTTAACGCGCGGCGACTCCTCCGACTTTACATTATGGCTGATCGGCATGATTATGGTCTCATTGGTGCCCCTTGGCGCGATTCTATTCGTTAATCATAAGGTACGCATGGTTGAAGAGCGGCTAAGCGTTACGAACGGAGAGAGCGTCGTCTTAGACAGCGATGCCTCCTGGCTTGGCGGGACGGCCTATTACAATCGCGAAGACAAAGCTGTTTTTGTAAAAAAACGTGTAGGCCGCGGAAAAACGGTCAATCTCGCAACTGCCGCCGGCAAATGGCTGCAATACGGCACAGCTGCGCTTGTCCTTGCAATCGTCATTCCGCTCGTCGCAATCTTGCTGTTCTCGGATACTACGTCCCCAACGCTGCAAGTGGAGACGGACGGGCAGACCGTCACGATCGACTATCCCGAATACGGGTACTCGTTCGAGCTGTCCGATATTCAGCAGTTGTCCTTGGAAAATTCCGTGCCTTCCGGCTTTCGTACGAACGGCATCGCAAATTCCCAGTACGCCCGAGGCTATTTCAAGCTGGAGGAGCTTGGAGCCAGTCGTCTCTATGTATTTAAAAATAACCCGCCCTACATTTTGATTAAGCTGCAGGACACTTATATTGTGTATAACGAACAGAGCGAAGCACATACGACAGCACGATACAAACAGCTGCAAGACAGATGGCTGCAGCTTCAACCCGCGGCTCAATCAAAGTCCTGAGCGCAGAGCGGTAGAAGCTTTCGCACACGGACCAAAAGTCGCTGTCTTCCTGCCTTGAACGGCCCTTATTGGCGGCTTTGCCGGTTAACAAGCCAATCGGATACGCTAAAGCTTCTTACATATGGAGAAAAGCCGTAAGCTCAGCAAGCGCTTCTTCCGTAAGCGGCTCCGAATTATCGAAATGCTTGACTGCTTGCGGCGAAATGTTCCATGCAACCTTGCGAGGACGCAGCGAATTGCGAAATTCGCTCCAGTTGTCCAGCTTCCAACGATCAAGCACCGAATTGCGCTGCACCAGACGCTCGTAATAAAGCTGCTCGCTGCGAAGCTGTACAAAAATAACCTTGACGCTTACCGTCTCCAACGAGGCCCCGATGGCTGCGAGCTCATGCTCCATCCATAAAGGGGCCTCTGTTTCTTGTGTAAAAGGGCCGATTACATAAACATCGTTGCCGATCGCCAGATTCTCCAGCGCTGCATCCATCGTAATCCGGTAGCCCAGATCGCGGCACAACCGCTTGTACGCCTTGGAATCCCGATCATCCGGATCAAGCCCTGCTTGCGTCATTAATGCAATCGCTGCTGGACGGAGCAGCGTATCCATATCGAGCAGAACCGCTTTGGTATGGCTCACAAGACGTTTGGCCAACGTTGTTTTGCCCGCAGCCGCGCCTCCTAGAAAAAATACAAGCTGGGCTCTATCCGTCATCCGTATTCCCCCTTCAGCTCTATCAGAATATACAAAAAAAAGCATCTTGCGTCGCAAGATGCTGTCATGTAAGAATGGAGCGGAAGACGGGAATCGAACCCGCGACCCTCGCCTTGGCAAGGCGATGCTCTACCGCTGAGCCACTTCCGCAAAAAAATAAATAATGGCTGGGGATCTAGGGATCGAACCTAGGAATGACGGAGTCAAAGTCCGTTGCCTTACCGCTTGGCTAATCCCCAATGTTTCTTATTAGCCATTCGTTAAAAAAATGGCGGAGCTGACGGGATTCGAACCCGCGGTCTCCTGCGTGACAGGCAGGCATGTTAGGCCTCTACACCACAGCTCCGTATGTATAACTTATTTCTTGGTCAAAGCTTGCGCCTTGAAAACTGGATACGAAAGCGAGGCTGCTGAAAGCCTTGTTGCTCTATTATGGGGTCCCCGCAAAGTAGCCGGCATACGCCTCGAAGCCTTCGCTTCACTTTGTGGGGGGTTTTTAGGATAAGCCCTCGACCGATTAGTATTCGTCAGCTCCACACATTGCTGTGCTTCCACCCCGAACCTATCAACCTCGTCGTCTTCAAGGGGTCTTACATACTGGGAAATCTCATCTTG
>NZ_STGF01000011.1 GCF_005222705.1 Paenibacillus sp. SY21-1
GTACCGCTTCTTCTTTGAACGTTTTGTCGTATTGATTCATTGTCTCTCGTCCCCTCGTCTGCTTTCATTTTATTCCATACGAGGGTGTTTTTCGACTGCATCTTTATAGTAGCACTCCATAAAGACCAATCTGAAGCTTTCATGTCGCACTCCGTACGGAGTGCGTGGATTGAAACTCATCGTACCATTTTCCGGTGATAAAAAAGGGCAGTCGCACTCCGTACGGAGTGCGTGGATTGAAACCAAAAGTAATCCCAAAACCCCTTGTCGCCCAATGTGTCGCACTCCGTACGGAGTGCGTGGATTGAAACATCGGTTATAAACCGAATGGCGGTATACGTCCCCGTCGCACTCCGTACGGAGTGCGTGGATTGAAACCGTTCGCAATATGAAGTACAGCACCTATAGCCCTGGTCGCACTCCGTACGGAGTGCGTGGATTGAAACTTCCACAGTAGTATTATTAAGTAATAGTAGTAAGTCTCACTCCGTACGGAGTGCGTGGATTGAAACCAAAGACATTAAAGCTGTCTTCGCCGGTGTAGAGTCGCACTCCGTACGGAGTGCGTGGATTGAAACTTGCCCCATTTCCGCACCGACACATTTTGCAAAGTCGCACTCCGTACGGAGTGCGTGGATTGAAACTTTCACTTGCAGGTGCTTCAAGACTTGAAAGCCGGTCGCACTCCGTACGGAGTGCGTGGATTGAAACAACACCTGTACTGCCACGAGGAAGCGATGGAAGAGTCGCACTCCGTACGGAGTGCGTGGATTGAAACAGGTGCAACTAACCGTCCACAAGGCCATTGGCGGGTCGCACTCCGTACGGAGTGCGTGGATTGAAGTTTTTGCAGCAGTTGATCACGATACTGAAGGGTTGTCGCACTCCGTACGAAGTGCTTAGATTGAAACAACCTGAGAGATTACATGGATAAACAGCACAGCCGTCGCATTCTGAAAATATCTCTAAGAATGACTATATCTTCGGTCATCTGTTCGGCGCCATCGTTATTCTGTTCGGCGGTTCCCGAAAATGGTTCTGTCTGCCCTTATCCATGAATGTACAAGACAGCATTCAAACTATTCTGAAATGGAACAGGATGAGTAATGAGTCTGAGTCGCCTTCGCATGTCGTTCAGATGATTGAGCAAGGCTTCGCAGCAGCCGAAGCGTTTGGTCATACGTCGCTTTTGCTGGACCACAGCTTTTCGTCACTCCTTGTTTGAAAGCGGATACAGGTCTGCTAATTGGATTCCGAGACCCGGATGCATGGTGATCAAAGCACGATCCAATGTGATCATCTAAGAACGTCCTAATGCCAAGAAGTCTAGTCGTGGGCGTCCACCCAAGAACGTCAAGGCGCTCAAACTCAAGGCGTTGTTTAAGACCCGCGCCGCTGATTTTCAAACGGTCACCATTTCCCTTTACGGCAAAGAGGGGAAGATTTAATTTCTCCGCTTGTATCTAACTCCAAATAGTTATGTAAATATGAATATAGCACGATCATTCGTTTGTATTACTCTGAGAAATAGATATAAAAAAAACTCCCAAAAAGGGAGCTTTAAGGATAACTGATTCTAATTTCACCGCTTTTAACTTTTCGTCTATACTCACGCATTGCTTCAATCGATTCTTGCGAAAGACCGTCCGATGGGCCCGCGAGTATGCCAGTTGGATCAATCATGCGTCTGCTTCTTCTGCTTCGTCCGGTTAAAACAATGGACGTGCGACCTGAAGTTTACGAAAGCCCGGATGATTCACAAGTTTTGTTATAACATCACGCCCTTTACTTATAGTTATAACCCATATGGTTTGTAACAACACCATCAATGCCTAAATCGCTACCAACCAGCCATCACTTCGCCTCATATATATAAGTATTAGAGTTAAAGCTGTTCAGCCTGCATCTCTTTTTTTGAGGTGGAGGCTATTTTATGTTCACCATGCGCAATAAAAAGGAAGAAACAGTCGGTTTTACACAAAATTTAAGTGGAAATGAAGGGATATGTTGGATGTTGTCGAATTTGTGTTCTATAGCTTTGTACCTATAATAGGGATTTAAAACCAGTTCAGGGGGCGCTATGGACTATATTGCACATATTCGGGAACATGATGGCAAAATTCAAACGGTTCATGAGCATTTGAAGGAGGTAAAGGAAGCCTGCGAGCAGCTTGGAGGCAAGATAGGTGCCGGCCATCTAGCGGGACTGGCGGGTTGGCTTCATGATCTAGGCAAAAATACGACGGCTTTCAAAAATTATATTCAGCTTGCAGTAGCGGCGGCGCAGCATGAGGATGCGAAGGCGCCGAAAAGAGGCTCAGTCGATCATTCGACCGCAGGCGGAAGACTAGTCTATCGCAAATATCATCAGAAAAGCACAAAAAATACCGAGAAGATGGCGGCAGAGTGGATCGCAAACTGTATTATTTCCCATCACCAAGGGCTGCGAGATTTTATTGATCCTGGTAAAACGTCACCATTTCTAAAAAGAGTGGATGATGAGAAGGAAGCAGACATTGAGCAGGGCTATGAACAAGCGAATGCGGTATTCTTTGAGCAGAATAGCGAGGCCGAGCTGGATGCGTATTTTGCGAAGGCTGCTGCCGAGCTGGAACAGCTTATTGCGGTCATGCAGAAATATAAATTGCCCAGAATAACCTGCTCCTTGCTGATTAAGTATATTTTCAGCTGCCTGATTGACGCGGACCGGACCAATTCGCGACAGTTTGAAGAGGAGGAGGCGGCAGAGCCAGCGGCGGATTATGGGCCATTTTTCAAGAGAAGCTATGAGGCTTTAATGAGGAAGTTGGACGAAATGGATGAGGCCGAGGACGCAGACCATAAGATTAATCGCCTGAGACGGGACATGTCGCTGCAATGTGATGCGTTCGCACTGCGTCCGTCAGGGATCTATACCTTATCGATTCCTACTGGGGGAGGCAAGACGCTGTCGAGTCTGCGTTACGCGCTAAAGCATGCGCTGGAGACAGGAAAGCAACGAATCATTTATATTGTGCCATACACAACAATTTTGGAACAAAATGCACAGGAAGTCAGGGATATTTTGCAGGAGCACGATATGATTTTGGAGCATCATTCCAATGTCATTGAGGAGCATGATCCGCCTGAAGATCCGGCCGAGGCCGAAGCTTATGATGTTCGGCGCAAGCAAATCAAATTGGCGCGAGATACGTGGGATCGCCCGATTATTTTTACAACGATGGTTCAGTTTCTGAATACGTTTTATGCAAAGGGAACGCGGAATGTAAGAAGGCTGCATCAGCTTTCGAATGCGGTCATTATATTCGATGAGGTGCAGTCTGTACCAATTAAGTGTATTTCTTTGTTTAATGCGGCATTGAATTTTCTACATGCATTCGGACGCTCCAGCCTGCTGCTTTGTACGGCGACACAGCCTGCTCTGGACGGAGTGAAGCATCGGCTGCAATTGAAGGAAGATGCTGAAATGATCAAAAATCTTGATGAGGTGGGGCTGAGCTTCAAGCGGGTGGAGGTTGTGGATCGAACGACCCCGAGTGGCTGGAAGGCGGAGGAGTTGGCGGATTTTGTGCTGGATCGGTTGGATGAGATCGACAGTGCACTGATCATTTTGAATACAAAGACGGCAGTACGCAAGCTGTTCGCTGAGCTGGAGGAGCGTCAGAGGTCAGGAGACTGCGATGCCAGATTGTTTCATCTCAGCACGAATATGTGCGCGGCTCATCGTAAGGATGTGCTTGAAAAGCTGAAGAATGCACTCGCCTCGGAAGAAAAGGAACGGGTCATTTGCGTCAGCACGCAGCTTATTGAAGCAGGTGTCAACATTAGCTTTGGATGCGTCGTCCGTTCTCTTGCAGGACTTGACTCCATTGCGCAAGCTGCGGGCAGGTGCAACCGCCATGGGAAGGATGCCATTCGGCATGTTTATGTTATGAAGTCTGCGGATGAGGTACTGACGCATTTGAAGGAAATTAGCATCGGGGCGGATCAGACGCAGCGCATATTGGACGATATGAAGGAAGATCCGAAGCTGTATGGGGGAGAGCTGCTGTCGAAGGCGGCAATGCAGGCTTATTTTAGCTACTACTATGCCTTGATTAAAGATAAGATGCAGTACCATGTGGAGAAGCTTGATGATAATATTTTTGAGCTGCTGGAGATAAATAAAAATTTTGCTGCGGGATACAAAGGGAGGCACGGGCAGCTGCCCGATCTGGTCAGCTTTTCGGCACTCGCTACGGCGGAGCAGCATTTTGAAGTCATTAGCAATTCGTCGCGAACGGTGCTTGCTCCTTATGGGGAGGAAGGGGAGAGGCTGATTTTGGATTTAAATGGCGAGCTTAAAGCGGGAGAACTGAGCAAGCTGCTGCGCCAGCTCCAGCCTTACGTCGTCAATATTTATGAGCATGAGTTTAGGAAGCTTG
The DNA here is from genome assembly GCF_005222705.1 of Paenibacillus sp. SY21-1. Lineage (GTDB taxonomy): Bacteria > Bacillota > Bacilli > Paenibacillales > Paenibacillaceae > Pristimantibacillus. Next base: position 4,425 of record NZ_STGF01000011.1, read on the forward strand.
AAAAAAATGGCGATATTCAGTATTTGCTGCATGGCGAGGTGCTTGCTTTGCGGGAAAATGCTTATTCTAAGCAGTTTGGCGTAGAGACGGATGGCGAAGGTGAAATGGCGCCAGCGATTTTTGGGTGAAACATTTAGGCTTCGTGAGGGCCATGAGCGATTCATAAAAAGTCTTCACGAAGCTAAGATTTTACTATATATACTATACTAATCTATTTAAAGCTAATAGAAAGGAGAACAAGATGCGCAACCAAATTGAATTTGAAGTATACGGCAACTATGCACTGTTCACCGACCCGTTGACCAAAATCGGCGGGGAAAAGTTCAGCTACCAGGTTCCCACTTATCAGGCTTTGAAAGGAATTGTGGAATCAGTCTACTGGAAGCCCACAATTATTTGGTATATCGACGAGGTTCGTATCATGAACGTCATTCAGACGGAGTCTAAGGGCATTCGTCCCATTGAATATAATGGCGGCAATACGCTTGCTTATTATACGTACTTGAAGGATGTGAAATATCGAGTCCGCGCCCATTTCGAGTTTAATCCCTATCGGGAGGATCTCGTTTATGACCACAACGAGCATAAGCATCACAATATCGCCAAGCGGTCGGTTCAGTCGGGAGGGCGCAGAGATATTTTTCTGGGGACGCGTGAATGTCAGGGCTATGTGGAGCCTTGCGATTTTAACGAAGGAACGGGCTTTTATGACGAGGTGCCGGAAGTAGGCTTTGGCCATATGGTGCATGGCATCAGCTATCCAGATGAAACAGGTAGACCAGAGCGGGAAACAAGGCTGTGGACAGTCAAGATGGAGCATGGCATTATCCGCTTCATTCGCCCGGAAGAGTGCCTGCTGACTCGCAAGACAGGTGAAGGTATTGCAAAAGCTTTCGGTCCCGAGAACATGGAGTCTGTCGACCAACTGCATAATCAACTTTTTGCAGAGGGGGAGCATGCATGAACTGGCTCGCGAATTTAAGCAATACCTATGATAACCATATGGATGCTATAGGGAAATTCGAGGTGAAAAAAAATGGCCGCGAATATGCGCTCATCCCGATTTCACATACGACCCAAAGTGCGCATATCGAGGTGAGATTGAACGGGAAGGGCGAATTTCTAAGAGCGAAAGTGATTGAGAAGGAAGAAGGTAACACCATTATTCCTTGCACCGAGGCTGCGGCCAGCCGGACAAGCGCACCGGTTCCCTATCCCTTGTTTGACAAGCTTATGTATGTCGCTGGCGACTATGAGCAATATGTTGGCGAGGTGAAGAAGTATACGCCCCATGCAGATTATTTGGAGCAGCTGCGTGCATGGTGTACATCGGCTCATTCCCATCGCAAGGTGGAAAGTGTGTATCGATATGTGCAGAAAGGCATGCTGATAGCGGATTTAGTAGAGCATGAAGTGCTATGGACAGACAAGCAGGACAAGCTGCTGGAAAAATGGGCGCCTACTGAAGGCGATGAGAGCCGGGATAAGCCTGCGATTTTCAAAGTAATTGCTTCCGACCAAAGCTCGGCTTTTGTACGATTCGCCGTGGAGATAACAGGTGATAACGAGCCAAGGTTGTGGCGGGATCGCGAGGTTCAGCAGTCTTTCATTGATTTTTATAATGAACAGCTTGCAGAGACGGACTTATGTTATGTGACAGGCGAGCAGCTCCCTTATGCGGACAAGCATGCTTCGAAAATTCGTAACTCCGGTGATAAAACGAAGCTGATTTCAGCCAATGATTCAAGCGGCTTCACCTTTCGTGGGCGGTTTCGTACGAGTCGTGATGCGGCCGCTGTCAGCTATGTGGTATCGCAGAAGGCGCATAACGCACTGAAATGGTTGATTGATCGGCAATCCTTCACTCTCGACGGTAAAGTGTTTCTCGTGTGGGGACCTGATCGGCTTGAGGTGCTAGACCCGGCGGCGGATTTGTTCGACTATCTGAAGGATGAGGAAGGCGATGAACCGCAAGGCGGTAATTTGGCACATAGGGATCATGCGTTAGAAGTAAGAAAGGCGCTTAGCGGCTTCCGTTACGATGGCGAATATAAATCGAATGTCATTATAATGACGCTGGACGCTGCAACTCCAGGAAGGCTGTCTATTGTCTATTACCGCGATATGAACCGCGAGCTATTCATGAATCGGTTGCAGCAATGGCATGAATCCTGTTTTTGGCGTCATAGGTACCGGAAGAACGAAGCGGAGCAATATAGAGCTTTTACAGGTGCGCCAGCGACAAAGGATATTGCTTTCGCCGCTTATGGGCCGCGGGCCGGCGACAAAGTAGTGAAAGGGCTGCTGGAGCGGATGCTGCCCTGTATCGTGGATGGCCGTCCAATTCCAATAGACATCGTTCGTAGCGCAATCATCCGCGCCTCAAATCCTGTAGGGATGGAGCTATGGGAATGGGAGAAAACGCTGAGCATCGCCTGTGCGCTCGTTAATAAATCGAATAAGAAGGGGGTCTTCCAAGTGAGCCTAGATAAACAATCGGATGATCGAAATTATCTGTTTGGCAGAATGCTGGCAATTGCTGATGTGCTGGAGAGACGGGCATTAGGCAGAGAAGAGAAACGGGCATCGAATGCAGTCCGCTATATGAATGCTTTTGCTCAGCGTCCGGGGCGTACATGGACGATTATTCAATCCAATCTGCAGCCCTATCAGGCACGAATGGGAACGGATGCGCGGTATTACAACAGCTTGCTTGATGAGGTGGGCGCGATGCTGAAGCCTGAGCATTTTACGGATGCTCCGCTTAGCGGCCTTTATCTGCTTGGTTTCTACAGCCAGCGTCACGATCTGTATACGAGCAAAAAAGATAAAGGCAGCGACACCACGCAGGGGCAAGATAGCGAGCAAGAAAGCGATCAGGACGACACAGAGGAATAGCCAGATATTTTCATTTTTCAAATCTACTAAATAATGATACAGGGAGCGATTTTAATGAGCATACTTGACCATAAAATTGATTTTGCTGTTATTCTGTCCGTCCGAAATGCCAATCCGAATGGCGACCCATTAAATGGCAACCGTCCAAGGCAAACGTATGAAGGGCATGGCGAAATTTCCGATGTATGCCTAAAGCGCAAAATCCGCAACAGGCTGCAGGATATGGGCGAAGCGATTCTCGTACAGTCGGATGAGCGACGAGATGACGGGTTTCGCAGCATTAAAGAGCGTGTAGATGCGAATGCCGAGGTTCAAGAGTTTGCCAAGGGCAAAAAACAAAACAATGAGCTTTACGCGCAGGCGGCCTGCAAGTCGTGGATAGATGTGCGCAGCTTCGGTCAGGTGTTTGCTTTTAGCGGGGCGGACGCTTCAACAGGCGTATCCGTGGGCGTGCGCGGACCCGTCTCGATCCATACAGCGCTGAGCGTCGAACCGATTGCCATTACAAGCACGCAAATTACGAAGAGTGTGAACTCGGTGACGGGCAAGGACCCGAACAAGAAGGGCTCGGACACAATGGGAATGAAGCATAGAGTGGATTTTGGCGTGTATGTCATCTATGGCAGCATCAATACCCAATTGGCGGAGAAAACGGGTTTTACCAAGGCTGATGCGGAGAAGATTAAACAAGCACTCATTTCTCTTTTTGAAAATGATACCTCGTCCGCGCGGCCGGATGGCAGCATGGAGGTCCATAATCTTTACTGGTGGGAGCATCAGTCCAAGCTTGGACAATACTCCTCGGCGAAGGTACATCGCTCCTTGAAAATTCAATTGGAAGAAGGAAAAGTTGAAGGGAAATCAATCGACGACTACACGTGGAAGATTCAACCTCTTGAGGGCTTGGAGCCTCAACGCTATGTGGGACAATAACGAAGAAGATTTTTTAATGCTTTCTGGCATTCAGCATTTCAACTTTTGTCGAAGGCAATGGGCGCTTATCCATATTGAGCAGCAATGGGAAGAAAATGTCCGCACGGTAGAGGGGGCGCATTTGCACCGTAAAGCCGACCAGCCGATGCTGCGGGAGAAGCGAGGGGACAAGCTCATTGTCCGCGCCCTGCCCGTGCAGTCGCGAAGACTGGGTATTTCCGGTATTTGCGATGTCGTTGAGTTTGTTCGGGACAGCGCGGGTGTTCCATTGGCGGGGGAGGAAGGGCTTTACCTTCCCTATCCCGTGGAATACAAGCGGGGCAAGCCGAAGCGGAATGATTCCGATCGCTCGCAATTAGTAGCTCAGCTCATTTGTCTGGAAGAGATGTTAATGTGCGAGCTGTCGATGGGCTATCTCTATTATGATGAAATCAAGCATCGTGTCGAGGTGCCGGTTACGGAAGCGGACAAAGCGAAGGTCAAGCAAAGTCTCGATGAGATGCGCCACTACTATGAGCGGAACCATACGCCGAGAGCGAAGACAGGACCACATTGTCAGAGTTGTTCATTGAATGTCGTATGTTTGCCGGAAATGCTGGAGCGAAAACCCGTTTCAAGCTTTATCGAAAGCAGGTTGGCCGAATGAAAAAGCTGCTTAACATACTTTATGTGACGATGCCGGATACATATTTATCGCTTGATGGCGAAAATATCGTGATTAAACGAGACGATGAAATTGCCGGGCGCTATCCGCTGCATAATTTGGAGGGAGTCTGCACCTTTGGGTATGCGGGGGTTAGTCCAGCGCTGATGGGGAAATGCGCAGCCAATAATATTGGTTTGACTTTCATGACCCGCAATGGGCGATTTTTGGCCCGGGTTGTTGGAGAGGACAGAGGCAATGTCATATTGCGCAAAGAACAGTATCGGATTTCCGATGATGAGCGTCGAAGCGCGATGCTCGCCAAAAATATGATTTTGGGCAAAGTTTATAACAGCAAGTGGGTGGTTGAGCGTGCTTTGCGGGATCATGCGCTTCGTCTGGATACCGAACGAATGAAGCAGGTCAGTGTTTCGCTATCGGAGACGATGAAGCTTATTCGCGGCGTAGAGCAGCTGGAGATTTTGCGCGGGCTGGAAGGGTCGGCTGCTGTGCAATACAATTCCGTGTTTGACCAGTTGATTTTGCAGCAAAAGGAGCAGTTCTTCTTCCATGGTCGCAATAAGCGGCCGCCTCTGGACAATGTCAATGCGTTGCTTTCGTTTACCTACTCGCTGCTTACGAAAGATGTGACAGCCGCACTGGAGTCTGTGGGGCTTGATGCTTATGTTGGCTTCCTGCATCGTGATCGTCCGGGGCGGGTTTCGCTTGCGCTGGATATGATGGAGGAACTGCGGAGCGTATTTGCGGATCGAATGGTGTTGTACCTAATTAATAAGAAGGTCGTGAACGACAGCGGCTTCGTGAAAAAAGAAAATGGCGCCGTCATTATGGACGATGACACGAGGAAAGCGGTAATCAAGGCATGGCAGGAACGCAAGCAGGAGAAGATTACGCACCCCTATTTGAACGAAAAAATAGCCTGGGGACTTGTTCCCTACGCCCAAGCCTTATTGCTTGCGAGGCATATTCGTGGTGATTTGGACGAATACCCGCCATTTTTCTGGAAGTAGGTGAAGGTATGCTCGTATTAATTACTTATGATGTTAGTACATCAAGCAAGGAAGGGCGCAGACGGCTCTCACGAGTGGCTAAGACTTGTCTAAACTACGGTCAGCGGGTACAAAATTCCGTTTTCGAGTGTATTGTAGATGCGACGCAATTTCGCCAACTGAAGTATGAATTAGAGGAGCTAATTGATAAGCAGACCGATAGTCTGCGCTTCTACAATTTGGGTGACAATCACAAGAGCAAGGTTGAACATATAGGTGCAAAAGAAGCCTATGATATGGAGGCTCCGCTTATTTTATAGGCGAATTTTTTTGTGAACGGTTGGTGCGAATGTGAAGCTCCCATAAAAACCCTAGGGGATTCGCACCTCAGAAATTGTAGAGATATGTCGAATTCAAGCTGCATCAAGAAAAGTCAAGGTTTGACCCAGATTTTTTCGATGATTTATTAATTGAAAAGTAGAGTGATTGATGCCATGTTGGCATTAATCACTTATCTTTTCGCTGTCGCACTCCGTATGGAGTGCGTGGATTGAAACAAAAGCAGCGCTATACTTTGAAACAAAGGGTTGGTCGCACTCCGTATGGAGTGCGTGGATTGAAACAGCCATTCGCCCCATTCGCCATGACTTACAAGCGGTCGCACTCCGTATGGAGTGCGTGGATTGAAACCTCCATTGCGATTTGATCCAGCAAATCGAATGTCGTCGCACTCCGTATGGAGTGCGTGGATTGAAACCCATTGGAGGGATAAGCGATGTCAAAATATCAAGGTCGCACTCCGTATGGAGTGCGTGGATTGAAACCTGTGCCAAGCGAAGCTATACCATATACCTGCTGTCGCACTCCGTATGGAGTGCGTGGATTGAAACTACCATTTGCCAAAAATGCTCTGGTCCAGGACTGTCGCACTCCGTATGGAGTGCGTGGATTGAAACGGCTGGTTAATGGTTTCAGGCTTACGCGACGTGGTCGCACTCCGTATGGAGTGCGTGGATTGAAACGCATCAGGAAACCGGCTGTATCCTGTCCCGTCCAGTCGCACTCCGTATGGAGTGCGTGGATTGAAACTCTCACTAACCACCTGATTTCTGGACCCAACTTGTCGCACTCCGTATGGAGTGCGTGGATTGAAACTGGCATGTTATGAGTCAATGCGACGCTACGACTGTCGCACTCCGTATGGAGTGCGTGGATTGAAACACTGCTGGTTCTTTTTCTATGAAATTTGCAGCGAAGTCGCACTCCGTATGGAGTGCGTGGATTGAAACAAACTCTACCAGCAGCAACAATGCGGCATAACGGTCGCACTCCGTATGGAGTGCGTGGATTGAAACTTTTAATACGCCTAATTGCCCTCGTCCGGCGTAGGTCGCACTCCGTATGGAGTGCGTGGATTGAAACGTCAATGTAACTGGCGTAGGGAAATTTGAAATCGTCGCACTCCGTATGGAGTGCGTGGATTGAAACGGATTGCTGTGTAACCAGCTCCGTTATGTTGTTGTCGCACTCCGTATGGAGTGCGTGGATTGAAACGTATTGCTTCAAGGACTTTGCTTATCCACTTGATGGTCGCACTCCGTATGGAGTGCGTGGATTGAAACGATATAAAACCACGCAAGGGCGACATATTGCTTGCGTCGCACTCCGTATGGAGTGCGTGGATTGAAACCCCTCCTATATTGGCAGGTCCTCGCCCGTTCCTGGTCGCACTCCGTATGGAGTGCGTGGATTGAAACAGCCAACTTTTCTTGGGTTAACCCTGCTCGCTTAGTCGCACTCCGTATGGAGTGCGTGGATTGAAACTAAGTTATCTGTTAACAACATACTCAAACTAAAGGTCGCACTCCGTATGGAGTGCGTGGATTGAAACCGTGAAGGCTATCAGAAAGCAGAATGGCCATCAGTCGCACTCCGTATGGAGTGCGTGGATTGAAACAGGATTTGCAAAATGCGATAGATGCGCTCAAGGGTCGCACTCCGTATGGAGTGCGTGGATTGAAACGGCAGCAGCTTGTCCGACATACAGGCGCGATGGGTCGCACTCCGTATGGAGTGCGTGGATTGAAACCCATGAAGCTTGGCAGCAACAAAATATCTCATTTGTCGCACTCCGTATGGAGTGCGTGGATTGAAACGTTATGGCAACCATGATCAATCAGCTTAATCAAGTCGCACTCCGTATGGAGTGCGTGGATTGAAACCGGTTTCCGACTTTGGGGCTGTTTCTGCCGCCCCTGTCGCACTCCGTATGGAGTGCGTGGATTGAAACTTTTCGGCGTCAAAAGTAAGAACGCGGCAAGGTAGTCGCACTCCGTATGGAGTGCGTGGATTGAAACCACTACTTCATAGCAGACGGCTACGAGATCGAGGGTCGCACTCCGTATGGAGTGCGTGGATTGAAACGTTTGTTACGCGAGCCTTTAACGTTACCTCTTCGTCGCACTCCGTATGGAGTGCGTGGATTGAAACACAGACTGCATTGGCCTTGATGAATGATTCCGTGAGTCGCACTCCGTATGGAGTGCGTGGATTGAAACAATCAAACAGGCTGGGACACAACTATCGAAAAAGTCGCACTCCGTATGGAGTGCGTGGATTGAAACTGGACAGGTACAACATCTGAAGAGAGAAGGAGGTGTCGCACTCCGTATGGAGTGCGTGGATTGAAACAACTGGCGGAGACTTTTATAAGCAATCCGATTTTAGTCGCACTCCGTATGGAGTGCGTGGATTGAAACATCGTCATTGTTCCTGTAATCATGTTATCGTCTCGTCGCACTCCGTATGGAGTGCGTGGATTGAAACCGGCTCAGAGGGAGATCAATACGATCCGGTCTAGTCGCACTCCGTATGGAGTGCGTGGATTGAAACTGTGGCCGTCCAACGCACGATAGTAACTTCGCTTGTCGCACTCCGTATGGAGTGCGTGGATTGAAACGCACCCAAGGCGTTGACGTCGATCGTTGGATTAGTCGCACTCCGTATGGAGTGCGTGGATTGAAACTTGCCCCACGTTGGCAATACTGCTGTGTATGCCAGTCGCACTCCGTATGGAGTGCGTGAATTGAAACCAAGACTATACGTGGGGGCAGCCGGGCAACCTGCGTCGCACTCTGTATGGAGTGCGTGGATTGAAACATTCAAGTGACGAGCGATCGATTGAGTCCCCTTGTCGCACTCCGTATGGAGTGCGTGGATTGAAACACAATGACAACCTTGTGATCATCTCCGAATAAAGGTCGCATTCCGTATGTAATGCGTGGATTGAAACTGATTCAGCAGTTGCTCATATCCGCAACGAGGGTCGCACTCCGTATGGAATGCGCGGATTGAAACACGATTGCGCCATCACCCTATATTGTCATGATAATAGATTTACCAAAATCGAATCACTTATAGATGCATGGAATGAGAGCTCTATTTTGACAGGGTAGGGGTCAAAGCTGAGAGGTGCCGTCCCTTAATGGATGCGATGCTCAAGTTGAAATATCGTCAAGCGTAAGACATGGAACGAGGATAGTTGAGCAGATAGACCAATTAAAAGTGTGATCCGAGCATATCAGTCGTTGCAGTATAACGGGTTCCCGATCGGTCAGTAACGAAAGTTTCCGACTTACGGCCGACGAAGAGGCGAAATGGTTGGTGGTGTTGAAATACGAGACCGGGCATATGCTCTACCGTGACGGCTAGCGGATCAGGTTGACTCAATATAGAATATTGGAGTCGCTGTAAAAGATCAGGGCACTACGATAAAATTGGAGATGCAAAGGTGAATATTCCTAAAATAAAAATTGAAGCCTTGGAGCGTAATTCCCGTTCTTTCCGAAAGATATTGCAAGAGCTCTAGGTTAACTATCCGGACGTCAGTAGGTTGGCGATAAAGTCGTCTCGATCCTGCAGTTCTATGCCAAAGGAATCTACGCTGGGGGAATCAAGGAGAGCGTGGCGATGAAGGATTGTACGGGGATGTCGGACTGAAGGCTCCGGCCATTATTCAGGAGCAGCGCATAGCAGGCTCTGGCTTTGGTAGGGGCTATCGCTGGAGCAATTGCCTGATCACGCTGGCGACTATTTTTTCACAAGCAATTGGGGTTGGGACGATGGAGACCCTGATGTCGTATATGGCAGCAGCCTGTGGAAGAACCTCCCGGCGGTGAAGAACAATCAGGTTTTCTTCATTAACGCAGATTGCTTCTAAAACGCAGATTGCTCCTAATTCAATGACCCGATATCTCTGGAAGCTCAAATCGTCGAGAGCTTGCTGGCCAAGCGGCACCGAGCGGTCTTTCGAGCACAAAGGCTGGAGCGATGATGCTCCAGCCTGCTTCTAAGTTATCTAGGCCCGTATATCCATCCACTGAAACTGGTCCTTAAGCAGATAGCGGCCCAAGTCATTGTCAGTTGTTCCTGAAAGCTGCTGCACGAAGCGGTTCCAGTCTCCCGCAAGGTTCTGATTAACCCAGGAGCTGTTCGAGTTGTAGGGATGATAGCGAGACAACTGGCTGCTTGAAAAATCCTGAAATTTTGAAGTATACAAAGAAACCATCGTGCTCCAATCTGATCGAAATGCCGCATCTACATCTTCTTCACTGAGATTATCAACCATACGTTTGATAATATCCAATACGGCCTGCTGGTCAAAGTCGATCGCATACGCTTGCTTATTCCGTACATAAGGGTCTGCTCGCTGTTGTTCAATATAAGCCGTTACTCGGTCCATTTCATTCTGGATAAACCCTTTCATAGCCTTATCCATCTTTTCCCGAATCTCTTCACCGAGCTGGAAGTGACTAGACAGCAGCGTATATTTCATAGCCGCCATACCAAGCCGGATGCCCAGCTCCTCCTCCGACCGGTCTTGAGATTTCAATAGAGTAGAAGCCTTGGACAGCTCCTTGGTCATCATGCCCACTGCCTGCAAATCATCCACACTGTAGCCGTGTCTGCTATCCAAATTCATTTCCGGTTCCTGTGAAAGCATGGCATATCGAAGCTGCTCGCCCATGAATTCACCGGCATTTAATAACCATTCATCCTCAGTTCCATGCACACCAGCATAGTCAGAGTTATTCCCTATAAACAGCAAGTAGGTAGATTTCCGTTGTTCATACACATCAAGAAAGCTGTTGCGCAGCGCCTCTTCTTCTCCCGGAACGCCATTATTAGCTAAAAATCCGCCTACCTGCTTGGAGAAGTATTCTGCTTCCGATCCTACTTTCTTGGCAAAAAACTGCTCCAGCTTCGCAAGCTCCGCTTGTTGCTTCTCGCCAGTAAACTGATTCTCAATCCGTGTCTTATATTGGGCATACTCCGAAGCATAATAATCAATACGCAGAGCAACCTCATCCAAATTTCCCGTTCCGGCTCCTGCTCTTGCATCATAATCCATGTTCAGCTTAAACCAGTCAATCTCCGTTTCTCCGCCAGTCGCTCGCATCCTAGCTAACGCCGCCTCCGGACGATGATCCTCCATCCATATGCTGCCATCTGCATTTTTGCCGATTTTAAAAGAAGCTGTAGCCGCACGGATAATGGCTTGTTCACGTAGCACGCTCTCATTAGCCTTATACTGCTCCAGCCCCGCAGCTCCCATTGAATTGTGAATGATAATTGTCGGTTGTTGCGGAGGAAGCAAGGACATAGTGGAAAACTTGCTGTTGCTGCCCAACAAGTTCATTCTCACACTAGCCGCAGGCTGAATAACCTCTTGCCAAAAGCCTTGTCGTGCTCCGCCAAATGTGAACTGACTTAGCTGCATCATAGTATCCCCCTTATAATATAACCTCAATTCTACCTCAATTGACATAATTTGAATAGTCTTGTCGGTTTATGGCCTTTATGGTTTGCGCTCCTTTATTCAGTCAGTCTACTAATCAGAAAAAGGGAGAAGCGAGGAGGCAATCAGCTTGTGCCGAAAGAATTGACGACTAGAGCGGAAGCAGCTGTTTCGTTGCTCCGCCTGCGTCAGTTGCTGCAATCAAGGAGGACTGATACGCTTCGAAATTGACTCCGACGTTAGCGGCGAATTTTTCCCGTGAAAAGGCGATTATCGGCAATCGCCCCTTTTCTTGTCTAGTCTATGGACGCCAACTATAATAAAGGAGTAGTGAATCTACCTATAGAAACCAGTCAAAGGATATCCTTCATGAGCGCGACAATAGAGCTTCTATTTATGATTGCATCCCTCCTGATAATCGGCATTATTTTTGTTTCGGTCTTTAGCTTTCGGAAACAGAGGGGCATAAGATTCCTCCTAGGAGTGATTGCTTGCCGGTTTGTGTACGCCGCCGGCGTCATACTGGAGAAAAGCGTTTTTACATTAGCAGAAAAGCTGTTTTTTCGCCATATTCACCAAACCGCGCTTAATCTGATGATCCCATTTTTCATTCTGTTCGTGTTGGAATGGGTTTTTCCCGACAAGCCATTGAAAACTCGCTGGAAGGCCGTCATTTTGGCTGCTTTCGCGCTCTGGTCCACTCAGATGTGGCTGGATGCCGAGCTGCATTGGATTTATCGTTCGATAGAATTGGTGGACGGACATTTGGAGACGAGTCGGACCGCGTATTCCTTATCCTTTACCATGTTCTGTTTTATCCTAACGGCTGCAAGTTTGTTTGCTCTGCTTCAATACATGCGAAATATTCGCGGCGATTTGCGCAGGCCCGGGATGTGGGTGCTGTTTCTTGCTACGTTTTCGTTTGTGCTGGAAGTGATCAAGTTCGCCAATCCGCAATGGTCCTCGTGGCTGCTTCCGTTGACGGTATATTGCGGCTTTATCGGCTCCCTGATGTTAATCATTATTTTGCGCTCCCGATTTTTTTCGCTTGTTCCCTATGCCAGAAATCTCGTGCTGGATACGCTTCAAGAGAGCATCGTCGTAGCCAATGCCTCCGGCAAGGTCATAGATAGCAACAAGCAATCTTCCTTGTGGTTTTCTCGCTTGGGCTATTCATCGATCGCGGATCGCAGCATCTCGGAGCTGCTAGCCAGATGGCCGAAGTGGCTCGCGCTTTGCAAGGAGATGAAGCAGGGCAGCGTCGAGATCGATGCTTGGGCGGAAGGCGAGAGGAAAATGTACCGCGTCAACGTATATCCGCTCCACGCTTTTCGCAGGCAAGGGCAAGGAAGTATTTCGCTGATCGTCGATATTACTGAGAAGCAGCGGGATCTGGAGCAGATCGCTCGCCTGAATCAACTTAAGGACCAGCTCATTGCAATCGTATCGCATGACATTCGGAGTCCGCTTGCGCTGCAATTTCAACTGATCGAGTTGCTCGAGGACGATTTGGGCCGCTTCCAGAGCGACGATCGGGAGATCATAGCGCAGCTCGGCGGTCAGATTCGGAATACGCTGGGGATGACCACCAACTTGCTGGAGTGGTTCCGCAGCCAGCGGGAAGACATGACGCTTCGTCCAAGTTGGTTGGACCTGAATGAAGCGATCGAGGAATGCATTCAGATGCTGCATACGCAAAGCGAGGCCAAAGGGATCGCCGTCAAGCATTCCGTCGCCAATGGTATGAGAGTGTATGCGGACCGGGAAACGCTAGGTTTGATTATGCGCAACTTGTTGTCCAACGCCATTAAATTTACAAATCCCGGAGGTTTCGTCCATATGGATGCCGAGCTGGAAAGGGAGACGGTTACGGTTTCCGTCCGCGATAACGGGGCAGGCATGAGTGAAGAGCTGATTCGGAAATTGTTCGAGGATGTGCAGCTTCACTCCTTGGAAGGCACTGCGGGAGAGAAGGGGTCAGGGCTGGGATTGCTGGTCACGCGTCAATTTATTATGCGCAGCGGGGGGCGTTTGTCGGTGGAGAGCAAGCAGGGGGAAGGAAGCGTATTTCAATTCACCATGAAAGGCGGCATGCCGTCATGAAGGCATTTAGTTAACGTCACATCTCAAGCAACCGCAATCGCTAGAAAACCGCAGCCAACAGTAGGAGCCAAAAAGGAGAAAAACTCAATTAAATACTACTCCTGTAATAAAAAAGCTATCGACGTATGGCTGCTAGTTTCGCGAAAACAGCAACTTGGTTTATAGCTTCCTGAACGTACCAGCGTTTGCAGGTAAAGCTTGAAAAAAAAGTGAATACTATGATATTTTGATAATGATAATTATTATCGAATGAGACTGGGAGCGATACTCCAGAGGGAGGGTGTTTGTGGTTAAAAGAACAGGTGTTTACAAGCCCGTCAAGCATCACGTGTTTCTGCTGCACATCATTGGATTTCGCCGTCGTACCTTTAAGGGGAAACTGAAGCTGCGCCAACATGCTTCATATGTGTTATTTTACATGGTTAGCGGGAACGGCAGGCTTCGCATGGGTGAAGAAACGGTCCTGTTTGCGGCCCGGCAGCTTATTCTTATACCGCCGAATACGCCAGCTCTTGTTTCTTGCCACTCCGATTCGGTTCAATATTTTGTCATTTCATTCTCTCATATGACCGCTCCTGTCATCCGGGCAGGACAGGAAGCTGTCAGGTTGGTACGCGGGGAGCCGCCTCTGCTGCCGGCAGGAAGATTGCGCCTGCTTCATCCCCGCCAGGTATTCGGGTTGATTGAAAAGCTGTACGATGCGGCTTGTCAGAATCAATCCGACATGCATATACAAATACGGTTTCAAGAATTGTTGAATGTGCTCGTGCAGCAAGCGGAGCCTAAACAGGAAATTTCATCATCACGAGGGAGCATCGAGCTGTCTATCGAGCACATGGAGCGTTATTTCCATGAAAAGCTGGACGTGAAACGGCTTGCCGAGATAGCCGGCCTGACGTTAAGCTCGTACTCGCGTTTATTCAAGCAAGTGAAGGGGATGTCCCCTACGGAATATTTGACACGCATTCGCATTGAAAGCGCCAAGCGGATGCTGGAGAAGGACCGCCATAAAATCAAGGATGTTTCCTCTGCCGTAGGCTTTCGGGACGAGTTCTACTTCAGTCATGTATTTAACCGAACAGTTGGCGTGTCGCCAACTATGTTCATGAAGCAAAGCCGGATGAAGGTGGCGATTGCGTCGTGCTTGCCCTATTCGGATTGCTTGCGATCGCTGGGGCTTGAGCCGGCAGCCAGCATCAATTGCTTTCAGTACCCCGGAATGAACCAGGAAGAATATGATTATGTGCTTCACAGCCGAATGGAGGAGTTAAGGGCGGCGAAGCCGGATTTAATTATTTGCGATCGCCATCATCGCCCACTCATAGAGGAATTCAAAACGCTGGCTTCGCAGGTTGTTCCTTTAACCGAGATGAGCTGGCAGACCAATTACGGCAAAATGGCGGAAATTGTCGGACTCCAGACGGAAATGGACGACCGCCTTCAAGAGCTGGAGGCACGGACTGCAACAGTCCGAAATCTGCTGCAATCGTCCATGGGCGATGAATCTGTCATCGTCATTCAGGTTACGCATCTGGGCATTCGGCTGCAAGGGATGGTGGGTCACCCGCTCAATGAATTGCTGTATGGAGAGCTGGGGCTGCTGCCGGGAAAAAATATGCCGACGAGCATTGCGAATCTGGAGCTTGCCCCTGAATGGCTGCCGCTGCTTGAGGCGGATCGCCTTTTTATTCATATGAATCATCTGCGTGCGGGGAGCGAGCAGGTCTATGCGCGTATGCGCAGCACGCATGCATGGACTACGATACGCGCCGTGCAAAAGCAACGCGTGCATCACATACCGAACTGGTTTCGAATGAGCTGGTCTCCAAGCGGCAGAGAGGCCATATTGGATGATTTGCTGGAACTGGTCCAAGCGGCTCAACCGCAATTGACCGTATAGCCGCTGTAATCGTTGCAGCGCCGTCAAGGAATGGCAATTGGCATAAGTGAATAAGCAAGCGGACTCCTCCTAAAGACCCTGAATGGGCGACGGGGGAGTCTATTTATTTATGAAAAAAATTGATCTATGAGCCTGGTTTCCGGAAATAATGACGCTTCTTGTCGACTTCTATCGAACAGGCGGTTATTCCAGCAAAGCTGACAAAATAGCACATGGACGATTTTTCCATACGACCTTATTCTATTGCTTGAGAATGATTATCTTTTGAGAAAGGCGGTGCGGACGATCAGCCATGCTTTGTCGTCACAAGTAATCGGGGAACTTGTCGTTTCCTCCGCATTTGCGGTAGCCAGACGCCGGGTTTTCAGGAAGCTGCTGGAGGCTCTTCTATATGAAAATATAGTGGATGCATCCATCGGCAAGACGGGGTCGGGTATTTGCGAATGAAAGCTAAAAGGTTTGGACATGGAAGGCAAACCTGTCGTGTATATATGCGAGGGCAGCCGGAAAATAAGCTTCGGCCGTATTGTATTGAACGAGCGTCCGGTACGTAGAGTACAGGAGCATATAGAGCGCGAAGCGACGGATTTGACGATTTTTTTGCAGGAGCTTGCCGCAGCTGGAGGGTTTAGAGGAGACGTGGTTCGAGTGGCCGGCTTTGCCGGAGAGCTTGAGCAAACGCTTTTGAAGGAGGCATACAGCCGCAGCTGGCGTCAAGGAAACGAGATACCGATCGTTGCTGCAGGCTATGACGAGCTCGAAGGGCTTGTCATTGAAGGGCATCCTTATCATCCCTGCTTCAAATCGCGCATCGGCTTTCATCTGGACGATAACCGGATGTATGGACCCGAATTTCAGTCGCCTATCCGCTTGATATGGCTTGCGGTTCGTTCCGAAGAAGCGGAGCTGACCGTTGTCGGCAACGAAGCATACGCAGCGTGGGCCAAACAAGAGCTTGGCGAGGCGCTGTACAACCATTTTATAGCTTCCCTGACTGATCAAGGCTATGAGCCTGAACGATATGTATTTGTCCCCGTCCATCCCTGGCAGTGGCGCAATAAGGCGGAAAGCCTGTTCTTCCGCTGTTTGGCCGACGGCCGCCTGGTCTGGCTTGGAGAAGGGGAAGAGCTTTATGTGCCGCAGCAATCGCTGCGCACCTTGTCCAACAGGACGAAGCCGCTGCTTCCTAACGTGAAGCTGGCGCTGAATGTGCTGAATACCTCGTCCGTACGGACGATCAGCCCCAGACATGCGCGAGGCGGCGTAACCGTAACAGAACGTTTGCTTGAAATGGTAGAACAGGATACCTACCTTCGTATGAATCGTCGACTCATCGTACTTAGGGAGACCGCCTCCGTTACGTTCCGTACGGAGCGGCTGCCGGGTCCCGTGCGACAGGATGCGGCGGGCATGCTGGGAGCAATTTGGCGCGACAGCGTACAGCGTTATCTCGGGGATGGGGAAGAGGCGGTTCCGTTTACCGCATTATGCCACACAAAGGAAGACGGACGGCCATTTATTGAAGATTGGGTACGAGAGCTTGGCGTACAGGAATGGCTGACCGCTTTGCTGGACACGGTGGTGCCGCCGCTTGTGCATTTGCTGTATGCACATGGGGTAGCGATAGAGGCGCATGCGCAAAATTTGTCGCTCGTGCATCGGAAGGGCATACCCGTCAGTATTGCGGTCAAGGATTTTTCCGGAGGCGTTCTGATCTATTGCCCCGAGGGTGCCGACCCCGGCAAGCGGCCGGAGACGGAGGTGCCGGGCGAA
Organism: Paenibacillus sp. SY21-1; assembly: GCF_005222705.1. GTDB lineage: Bacteria > Bacillota > Bacilli > Paenibacillales > Paenibacillaceae > Pristimantibacillus. The sequence continues at coordinate 21,482 of NZ_STGF01000011.1, forward strand.
GCGAGGGATGTTCTGCATAATGCTTTGTTTTTTGTCAATCTGACTGAGCTTGCACATCACTTGGAGCGGCATTACGGCTTTGGAGAAGGGCGCTTCTGGCAGTTGACAGCGGAAGCCATCTACCGCTACCAGAGGCAGCATCCTGAGCTGACCGCCCGTTTCGCCGCGTTTGACTTGTTTGAACCGGCTGTATTCGTTGGAAGGCTGGCGTGGCGCAGGCTCTCGGGGAACAAGGGAGAGCGCGATCACTATGTCCCCAATGCGCTGCATGCCTTCAAAAATCAGAAAGAGGTGAATCGATGAAAGTCTCCGAACCGATTGGCGAGCGGCAGCACGCGGACTCGTTGTACATTTCTGCAGCCTATACGGAGGCCAGGAGGCGCGTGCTGCGGCAGCTAATGGAAGCTTTATTGTACGAGGATATGATTGAACGGCTTCCGGGCCCGCCCGACCATATGCCGAGGGAGCTGGAGCTGCCTGGCGTGGATGACCAAGGCAAGCCCGTGCACTATTTGCTGGAAGCGCGAACGACGGACAGCTTTGGCCGCGTGCGTCTATCCGGGCAGCCTGTCCGCAGAAGGACTGCGGATGGAAGTCTGAAGGAAGCGGACGATGCGGCTTTGCTGCTGGAGGAGCTATGCACCTCTTTTCGGGAGGAGCCGCGTTATTTGACCACGTTTGTGAGCGAGGTGGAGCAAACGCTGCTGAAGGAGGCGGCAAGCCGCCATTACCGCAAACAGCATCCGCTGCTAGGCAAACGAAGCTTCGAGCTGCTGGAAGGAGATGTGCTGGAGGCCCATCCTTACCACCCTTGCTTCAAATCGCGTATCGGCTTTAACATGGCGGACAATGAAGCGTACGGACCGGAGTTCCACCCGCGCTTTCGCTTGATTTGGCTGGCCGTGCGCCGTGAGGACGTCTGCGAGGCTTCAGGACCCGGAAGCTCGTGGCAGGAGAAGGTGGCTCTTGAATTGGGAGACGACACGTTTGCAAGCTTTACTCGCAGCCTGCTGCTGCTTGGCGTTCATCCGGAGGATTATGTGTTCATCCCGGTACATCCGTGGCAGTTCAGGGAACAAACGATTCGACTGTATTTTCGCTTTATGGAGGACCGCCGCATCGTGGTGCTCGGGGAGGCGGGAGACGAATATGCGCCGCAGCAATCGATTCGCACGTTATCCAATATGACGGCTCCCGGCAAAAGCAATGTAAAGGTCGCGCTTTCTATTCGCAACACGTCCGCCATTCGGATTCTCGGAACGCATCATATTACGAACGCTCCGATATTGTCGGGCTGGCTGGCCTCTCTTGTAGAAAACGACGATGTGCTGCGGAGACAGCTCCGATTCGTCGTATTGAAGGAGGAAGCCGGCGTTTCCTTCCGCTACGAGGCATTCCCTGAGCCGCTTCGTGAGTCGGCCTATGGCACGCTTGGCGCTATTTTGCGCGAAAATGTCACCGTCTGCCTGGAGAGCGGGGAATCGGCTGCCCCGATTACCGTATTGACTGCCTGCAACGGAGACAAGCCGCTGATCGAGGAGTGGATTGTCGGGATGGGTATGGAGAAGTGGCTGAGAAAGCTGCTTGCGGTCTGCATCCATCCGCTCGTTCATCTGCTGCTCGTTCATGGAGTGGCGTTGGAGGCGCATGGACAGAATCTTGTCCTGATTCACCGAAACGGCGTGCCGGAGCGGCTGGCGGCGCGGGATGTTCCGGGCGGCGTGCGTTTTTACAAGCGTGAAGGAAAGGAGCGGGATATGCTCCGCGGGCTGCGGGATTCCGACCCTTTGCATCCGAACAGCTACAGCACGTCTCCAATGGAGACGGAAAATGTAGAGAAAATTCGCAATTTTCTGATGGATTCATTTTTTCAAATTATGTTGGCCGAGCTGGCTTTTTTTATGGAAAAAAACTATGGCTTGCCCGAACGGCGTTTCTGGCAGCTTGCAGCAGAGGAGGTCAAACGATGCGAAGGCTTGCTGCCTTTGCCTGAGCCGTCTCGCTATAACTTATTTGCCGAAACGATAGAGGTTGGCCAGTTGACCCGGCGCAGATTGTTCGGCGAGCAGGTCATTCGCAATCACGCTGTTCGCAATCCTTTGCACCAAGCTTTGAGTGAGGCCAAACAAGAGGAGGACTTGCCATGATCCGAGCGGATATGCCTGTGAAGCGTGAGTCGTTGAGAGAAGTGTCCGATTCCGTTGTTGAATGTGTGGGAGCGACTCCATTGGTACGGCTGCAGCGCTTGTTCCCGCATACGAATGTTTCGCTGTACGCCAAGCTGGAGCTGATGAATCCGGGAGGCAGCATGAAGGACCGTTCGGCGCTTTATATGATCGAGCAGGCCATGCGCGAGGGTCTTGTAAACGAGCGAACGCACTTGATTGAGAGCACTTCCGGAAATTTGGGAATCGGGCTGGCGATGGTTGCCAAAATCAAGGGACTTAGGCTCACCTGCGTGGTGGACCCTAAAATTTCTCCGGCCAACCTGCAATTAATAACCGATCTTGGCGCGCAAATCGAGATGGTAACGGAGAAGGATGAGCAGGGAGGCTATCTGCATACCCGTATTCGCCGGGTGGGCCAGCTGTGCAGCATGCAGCCTGACACCTACTGGATCAATCAATATGCCAACCAATGGAATTGGCAGGCTTACTATTATACGGCCGCCGCGGAAATTGTAGAGCAATTGCGCGCTCCGATCGATTACCTTGTATGCGCAGTCAGCACAACCGGCAGCATTCTTGGCTTTGCAAGACGTCTGCGGGAGACGAATCCCTCGCTTAAGGTAATCGCGGTCGATGCAGCCGGCTCCGTCATTTTCGGAGGCAAAGCGGACAAACGGGATATTCCCGGCATCGGAGCGAGCCGTGTACCGGAGCTGCTTAGCCGGGAGGAAATCGACGAGGTCATTTATGTCAATGATGTGGAATCTGCGGCAGGCTGCCGGACATTGCTGCAGCAGGAGGGCATCTTCGCTGGCGGGTCCTCTGGCTCAATCGTGGCGGCGCTTGGCAAGCTGCTGCCGGATTTGCCGCCGGAATCCACGATAATGACGGTGTTTCCCGACAGGGGAGAGCGATACATGGATAGTGTGTATGACGAGCAATGGGTTGCACGTATACGGCAGGAAAGAGGAGAAGCGATATGACAAACGAAACGCCGACATTATTGTATTTGAACAGAGAAGACATACGACTCGCGGGCGGAGGGACATCGGAACTGTATGTGAAAGCAGTCGAATATGCCCTCGAGCTGCATGCGCGGGGAGAAATCGTCCAGCCGTTGAAGCCGTATTTGCGGACGGATGGGCATGGAGGACATATTGCCGATCGTATTATTGCAATGCCCGCCCACTTAGGCGGGGAAGATCCCGTGTCCGGGATCAAATGGATCGGCAGCAAGCACGATAACCCGGCAATGCGCGGGCTGGAACGTGCGAGCGGCGTTCTTATATTAAATGACGCCGCCACCAACTACCCGATCGCGGTTCTGGAGGCCGGACTGATCAGCGGGATGAGGACTGCGGCAGTGACTGCTATTGGCGCGCGCCATCTGGCCAAGCCAGGCTTTACGGCTGTTGGCTGCGTCGGCTGCGGAGCAATCGCCGCCATGCAGCTGCAGACGCTGCTGGAGCAATTTCCGGCTATTCGCATGCTGCATCTTTATGATGTGCGCCGGGAAGCGGCGGAGGCGCTGGCGGGATCGCTGCGCGCCAGATTCGGAACGATATCCGTTCGGGTCGAAGAAACGGCGGAGGCGGCTGTCCGCTCAGGCGAGGTGCTCCTTACATGCACGGTAGCCGATCAGCCTTACATTCCGTTCGCATGGGTGCGGAAGGGCGCTTTTATCAGCAATATTTCCATTATGGATTTGCATAAGGATGTATTTTTAGGGGCGGATAAAGTGGTGGTGGACGACTGGCAGCAGGCGAACCGCGAGAAGAAGGTGCTCCATCAGCTCGTAGAGGCGGGCCAGTTTTCCCGTGAGCGGCTCTATGCAGAATTAGGAGAGCTGGCTGCGGGCTTGAAGCCCGGACGCGAGAGCGATGAGGAAGTCATTGTGCTTAATCCGATGGGCATGGCCATCGAGGACATCGCATGCGGCTATGAAATCTACCGCAGGGCGCGGGAGCTGGGAATTGGCGCAGAGCTGGATTTACTGGGCGGCATCCATGCGCTCGGGAAGGAGGAAGAGGCGGGATGAGCAGGCCGAGGGAAACGGAAGACGCGCGGTTAGCCGCAGAGCATGCGCACATTGAGCGGCTGCTCAACGCTTATTTACGGGAGAGAGGCGAGCAGGACCCTCGCAGCGGCGCAAACCATACGCCATCCGTTGAGGGAGGACGCATGGAAATCCGACTTCCGTCTGTCCGGGCGCGAATGGAAGGCACGCTCCGCTGGTATTCGGCCTTCGGCCACCATCAATACGGGAAAGAGCTGTGGCTGTACCGGGAAGCGGACGGGAGCAGGCGCCTTGTGACAAGTGCGCTTGAGTTGGCGAAATGGCTGCTTGCGGAGCTTGGGCAGGAAACGCAGGGCGAGCCGGACGCCGAGAGACTGCTGCGCCAGCTTGGCCATTCGCTTGACAATATGACCCGCTATTTGCAGGAAGAGCCGTCCGCTCTGATGTCACACCTTGCATCAGGCTATGCGCCGGATATGCGATCCGCAGAGCAATCGCTGCTGCGCGGCCATCCCTTCCATCCGACGCCCAAAAGCTCGGAAGGCTTCTCGGACGCCGATAAAAGCAGCTATGCCCCGGAGCTTGGCGGGACGTTCCGCCTTCATTATTTTGCCGCGCATTCTTCATTCGTTCATGAGCAGTGGCTATCGCAAGGCAACGAGCTGTTTTCTCCATCTGTGACGGCGGGAGCGAAAGCGCGGCTTGGAGCCGCAGCTGGCGAATTTGCTCTGCTCCCGGCTCACCCGTGGCAGGCGGCTTTTTTGCTGACGAAGCCAGAGGTACAGGAACTGCTGGGCAGCGGCCGCCTTATTCATCTTGGCGAGCTGGGGGAAGAGGTCTATGCAACCTCCTCGGTCCGTACGGTATGCGATCCGACCGGCGCCTATATGTACAAGCTGCCGCTTAACATTCGCATCACCCATTTCGTTCGCGTGAATCCGGTCGAACAGCTCGACAGGACGATAGAAGCGGGGCGGGCAGTGGCGGCGGCGGCTAGCCCTCTGCCATTCCCGAACTTCCGCATTATTCCCGAAGACGGCTTCAGAACGATTGACGACAGCAAGACCGGCGGCCTCGGTTCGCTGTCGGAAAGCTTCGGTGTCGTATTTCGCCGAAATCCAGACGTCAAGACGGGTGGTCCTGCGGATCATCCATGCGTGCTGGCGGCTTTGTTGGAAGCGGATGACAGCGGCGAAACTTCGCCTTTATGGCTGTGCGTTCAGCAAGCGGCGAAGCAGCGCGGGACGGCCGCCGATCTGCCGTTTGTTGCGGCGTGGCTGGATGAGTATGTCCGGTTGTCGCTTGCGCCTCTCTTATGGCTGTTCGCGGAGCAGGGCATCAGTCTGGAGGCGCACGCTCAGAACACGCTGCTGACGCTCGATAAAGGATGGCCGACCCGCTTTTACGTACGCGATCTGGAAGGAGCCAGCATTTGCGCGGAGCGTGGAGAGGAGCTGGGACTTTCGCCGGGCCATCCTGCGCTGTATGAGGCGGAGGAGGCTTGGCGGCGCTTTCGCTACTATGTTCTGGTGAATCAGCTCGGCCATGTTGTCCACGCGCTGGGTCGCGCTTTGCGGCAGGATGAGCGGCTGCTGTGGCAAGTCGTTCGGAACAGCTTGCAGACATCGGATAGCCTTCGCGCCGATCGCGCAAGCCGCTATGTACAGAGGCTGATTGGCGAGCACCACTGGCCGGCCAAGGCCAATCTGTTGAGCTGGGCACGCGGTCATGGTGAAACGCCCCTCTATGTTCCGATCAAAAATCCGCTGCGTTCCCATTGCGAAGAGGAGGGACAGGCGACTCGCGGGGAGGCGCTCTATGAAGCAGGTTATTGATCCAAGGACGGAACGGCTGGATCGTAAAATAAAGCTGCTGGCGGGAGGCCCGGAGCCGCTATGCGCCTATTTATATGATTTAACCGAGCTTCGTCGGCATGCGCGCAGACTGATGGCCGCGCTTCCTTCCTTTTGCGAGCTGTTCTACGCTCTCAAGGCAAATTCGGAGGCGCCGTTCGCGGGAGCGCTGGCCGGCATTGTCCACGGGTACGAGGCGGCATCCGCAGGGGAGGTGCGCATCGCGCGGTCGCTATCTTCGCAGCTTCCCGTTGTATTCGGAGGACCCGTCAAAACGGATGCGGCCTTGGAAGAAGCGCTCTCGCTCGGCGTGCGCCATATCCATGTGGAAAGCAGGCATGAGCTGATCCGGCTGTCCCTGATCGCGCAACGAAGCGGCATGGTTGTCCCGGTGCTGCTGCGCGTCAATGTCAGCGGCACGCTGCCTGATGCGACATTGTTTATGGCTGGAGGCCAGACGCAGTTCGGTATCGACGAACAGCTTGTCCCCGAGGTGATAGAGGAAGCGCTGCTGCTGAAGGGCATAAGGCTTGACGGCTTTCATTTCCACTCCGTGTCGAACAACTTGAATGAGGAGCGCCATCTCGAGCTCGTTCGTCATTATTGCGGACTTGTAAAGGCTTGGGCAACGAGGTTCGGACTTGAGATTCGATATGTAAATAGCGGAGGCGGCATCGGAGTCAACTACGCGGACCTGACGCGTCAATTCGATTGGGAGCGATTCGCAGAGGGACTGGACAAGCGCATTCGCCCGCTTATGCCTGACGGGGCTAAATTGATGTTTGAATGCGGCCGCTTCATCGCCGCCTCAAGCGGCGCTTATGCGGCGGAAGTGGTGGATGTCAAAAGCAGCCACGGCAACGATTTTGTACTGCTGCGGGGAGGCACCCATCATTTTCGGCTTCCTGCTTCTTGGGGGCACAGCCATCCGTTTCGAATCGTCCCCATTGACAGCTGGTCTTATCCGTACGCAAGGCCGGAGCATGTCTCAACGCATGTCACAGTTGTCGGAGAGCTGTGCACGCCCAAGGATCGGCTGGCAAAAGAAGCCTTTATTGAACGTGTACGCGTCGGAGACGTTCTGTTGTTTCCTTATGCCGGCGCATACGGCTGGGCGATCTCGCACCGGGAATTTCTCAGCCACCCTCACCCGCTGCACCTGTATGCGGACGATAACGGTTGGCTTGGCACTAAACAAGAGCTTGAGGAGGAGAATGCAAAATGAACGTTATTAAGAGGGAAATGCATATCAATTTATTCATCCGCAACACGGGACATCATGAAGCGTCATGGCGTCATAAGGACAGCGAGCCGTTTGGCGTGACCGATATCGATTATTATATGCGCCTTGCGCGCGCGGCCGAGCGAGGCAAGCTGGATTCGCTGTTTATGGCCGATTCGTACGGACTGCCCCCGACGATTCAATATTTGGTGCAGCAGCTGATGGACCCCTTCGTTGTGCTGGCCGCGCTTGCGGTCGGAACGGAGCGGATCGGCCTCATCGGCACCGCCTCAACGACCTACAACGAGCCGTTTCATGTGGCGCGCAAATTCGCTTCGCTTGACCATGTGAGCCACGGCCGGGCCGGCTGGAATATCGTGACGTCCACTGGCAATGCGACCGCCTACAATTTCCGCGATGAGCCGCTGCCCGAGCATTCGGAGCGCTATCGCAAAGCGACCGAATTTGTGGATGTTGTCACGCAATTGTGGGACAGCTGGGAGGACGATGCGCTTGTGGGCGACAAGCGAACCGGTCTGTATGCGAATCCGGACAAAATTCACGACATTCATCACAGGGGAGAATGGTTCGCGGTGCGAGGACCGATGAACCTGTCCAGACCGCCGCAAGGTCATCCGGTACGGGTTCAGGCAGGCGCATCGGATACGGGCAAATCGTTTGCCGCCAAGGTGGCCGAAGCCGTGTTCACAGCCCAGAACACAATGGCTGCTGCGCAGCTGTTTTATTCCGATTTGAAGACGAGGGCTGCCGGGCATGGGCGCTCGCCTGAGGAGCTGCTTGTGTTTCCGGGCTTTTGCCCCATTATCGGCGATACACACGCGGAGGCCAAGGAGCTCGAGGAGGAGCTGCACAGCCTGACGCAAATCGATTATGGCATATACCGGCTCTCTAACCTTCTGAAAATGGACTTGACTCCCTATCCGCTGGATGGTCCGCTGCCCTATGACGAGCTCGCCAAAAATTCGGAGATCAACTCGCAAAAAGCGCGGCATCAGCTGTATTTGGAGCTGGCGAGGAGAGAAGGGCTGACCATTCGGGAATTGATTATGCGCACCGCCTCCGCGCGCGGCCATTTCGCCATTACCGGTACCCCGCTGAGCATTGCCGACGAAATGGAGCGCTGGTTCCGCGAGGGTGCGGCGGACGGCTTCAACCTGATGCCGCCTTATTTTCCGGGAGGGCTGGATCTATTCGTAGACAAAGTCGTGCCCGAGCTGCAAAACAGGGGATTGTTCCGCACGGAATATGCGGGAACGACGCTTCGCGAGCATTACGGCTTGCAGCGGCCAGCAGGACGCGGCTCGGAGCAAACGGCGGCGAGCGCGTACTAACATTTGAAGGGAGAGGTTATTCATGCAACGGGGAACCAAGCAACTGCATCTGAATTTGTTTATGATGAGCACAGGACACCATGAGGCGTCCTGGCGCCACCCGGACAGCCGCCCGGAGTGCGCGGCGGATGTCCGCTACTACTTGAAGCTCGCGCAAACGGCCGAGCGTGGCAAGCTAGATTCGTTGTTTCTCGCCGATTCGTACGGCTTGCCGCCGACTATTCGCTACAAGGTCGTGCAAGGCTTGGAGCCGTTCACGCTGCTTTCCGCGCTAGCGATGGGTACCGAGCGGATTGGACTCATCGCTACGGCGTCCACGACGTACAACGAGCCTTATCATGTAGCCAGGAAGCTTGCCTCTCTTGATCATATCAGCGGCGGACGTGCGGGCTGGAATATTGTGACGTCAACAGGCAACAACACGGCGTTTAATTTTCGCGACGAGCCTTTGCCGGAGCATAGCGAACGTTATCGGCGAGCCGAGGAATTTCTTCAGGTGGCCAAAGCGTTGTGGGACAGCTGGGACGAGGATGCCATCATGCTGGACAAGCAGGATGGCGTGTACGCCGATCCCGGCAAGATCCGGGCGATCGATCATCGCGGCTCTTATTATGCGGTCCGCGGTCCGCTTAATTTGCCTCGTTCTCCGCAAGGCCGCCCTTTGCTTGTTCAAGCGGGCGCGTCCAATACCGGAATGGAATATGCGGCGATGGCGGCCGAGGCCGTCTTCACCGCCCAGAATACAATGGGAGCGGCACAGGCGTTTTATGCCGATTTAAAGTCCCGTTTAGCCAAATACGGCCGTAGACCTGACGATATGTGCATACTGCCGGGCTTTTGCCCCATCATCGGGGACACCGAGGCAGAGGCCAGAGAGCTGGAGCAGGAGCTGAACGGACTTATTCAAATCGATTACGGTTTGTACCGGCTGTCGAATCTGTTTGGCGTAAACCTTGCCGGCTACCCGCTGGACGGACCATTGCCGTTCGACGACTTGCCGGATACGGCGGTTATCAATTCGCAGAAGGGACGGCATCGGATGTTTATCGATATGGCCCGGAACGAATCATTGACGATTCGTCAGCTTATGATGCGCACCGCCGCTTCCCGCGGCCATTATGCGATGGTCGGCACGCCGATGCAGGTGGCCGATGAAATGGAGGCATGGCTGCGAAGCGAAGCGGCGGACGGCTTTAATCTGATGCCTGCCTCGTTGCCGAGCGGGTTGGACGATTTTGTGGACAAGGTCATTCCCGAGCTGCAAAACCGGGGTCTTTTTCGCACGGAATATACGGGAACGACGCTGCGGGAGCATTACGGCAAGCCAAGTGCGAGCGTCTCTTCGTCGATATCCGCTTCGATATCTGCAGCCGCGAATACATGATGGAGGGCCCTGCATAAGGCCGCAAATGAGTAAAGGATTTTGGACAAAAAACTACATGGACAGTTCGCCGCTCCCTCTTTAAACTGATAAAGTGATAATAATTATTATTATCATAAACGATAATCAGTTCGCTCGGCTTGCCGACGAAGAAGGGGAGAGAGCATTGAAAAGGGCAAAGTGGTTTATAGCTGCATTGATTATGCTGCTGGTTCTGGCAGCATGCGGCAGCAAGGAAGAAAACACAGAAACATCGGCCGGGACAGACGCGAATAAGCCGCCGGAGAGCGCGGCACCAGGTGCGTTTCCGGTAACGATAGAGCATGAGCTTGGCAGCGTTACGCTGGACGAAGAGCCTGAACGGGTCGTCTATCTGTTCCAAGGCATGAATGATGCGGGAGCCGCGCTTGGCGTTAAGCCGGTTGGCGCGGTGGAATCGGTATCCGAGAAGCCTTGGTTCGCTTATCTTGGCGATATGAGCGGGGTAGAAAATCTGGGTGACGAAGGACAGCCGAATCTGGAAAAAATCGTTGAGCTTCAACCCGATCTTATTATCGGCACGAAGGTGCGGCATGAACAAATATATGCGCAGCTGTCCGAGATTGCCCCGACCATTCTGACGGCCGATTTGGCCGATTGGAAGAACAATCTTCAGCTTGCGGGCAAGGCGCTTGGCAAGCAGGAAGCAGCGGACAAGCTGATTGGCGATTGGGATGCCAGACTCGCAGAGTTCCGGGAGAAGATGGGCGACAAGCTGGCGACCACGGAAGTCTCGGTTATTCGTATCCAGCGCGACAACAGTGTCAAGGTCTACTTGGCGGGATTCCCGGGATTGTTTATGAAGGAGGTCGGCTTTGCCGTTCCGAAAGCGCAGCAGGTCGAATTTTCCGGCTCGGGGCTTGACGTGATGTCCAAGGAGCACATTCCTCAATTTGACGCGGATTACATTTTCGATATTACCACTGAGCTGCCGGGGCAGGAGAATGTGCCTCAATTGTATGAGGAATGGACCTCCCATCCGCTCTGGAAAGAGATGCGCGCGGTCAAAAATAATACGTATGTACGCGTCGATCCGGTTATTTGGAATTTTGGAGCCGGCCCGCTTGCAGCGAAGCAGATGCTGGAAGATCTGTTCGTGCAGTTCAAGCTGTAGCGGAATGGCTCGTCTTGGCCAAAACCGAATCGAAAGCGAACGCAAAAAAACGGGGGACCCCCGTTTTTCTGCGTTCCGTTAAGGAGTGTGCATGACATGCGATTTACCGCTTCGACGGGAATGCGCATCGCAGGGCTGCTTGTTTGCCTTGCGATTTTGCTTGCCTGCATAGCGGCCAGCTTGCTGTACGGAGCGACCGTTTTCTCGTGGCGCACGGGATGGGATACGCTCTTACGGTATGATCCGGGCGTGACCGAGCAAATGGTCATTCGCACAACTCGCCTGCCGCGCGCGTTGATTGCGGCTTCCGTAGGCGCAAGCCTGGCCGTAGCCGGCTGTTTGATGCAGGCATTGACGCGCAATCCGCTCGCCTCTCCGAGCGTCCTGGGCGTCAATGCCGGCGCCACCTTTTTTGTCGTGTTCGCCGTTCTGGCGCTTGCGGTTCAATCGATGCAGTCGCTGATGTGGATTTCGTTCTGCGGCGCCGCTCTAGGTGCTGCGCTCGCTTACGCGCTAAGCGCAGTTGGCAGGGACGGACTTAGTCCGGTCAAGATTGTATTGGCGGGCTCGGCGATTACGGCGCTGTTTGCATCCGCTACACAGACGCTGCTTGTCTTAAACAGGCAAGGATTAAATACGGTGCTGTTCTGGCTGACGGGCTCGATCGCAGGCCGATCCATGGAACTGCTGCAAACCGTGCTGCCGTACATGGCCGTCTGCTGGTTCGCCGCTCTGCTGCTGGCCAAAGAAATGAACGTGCTGGCGATGGGGGAGGAGATGGCGAAGGGGCTTGGGCAGCGGACAAGAGCGATTAAGGCGCTGACAGCCGTCGTCATCGTTGTGCTTGCCGGAGGCTCGGTGTCGGTAGCGGGACCGATCGGGCTAGTAGGCATCATCATTCCCGCCATTGCCAGGTTTCTTGTCGGCATCGATCATCGCTGGACGCTGCCCTATTGCGCGCTGCTTGGAGGGGCGCTGCTGACCGCAGCCGATGTGGCGGCCCGTTTTCTCATCAGTCCGGAGGAATTTCCGGTTGGTGTCGTAACGGCTGTCATTGGTGCTCCGTTCTTCATCTATATCGCTCGGAAAGGAGCAAGGCAAACGTGAGAGGGCTGTCTGGAAGAAAAGTCGTGCGCTTCGGAGGCCAAGGCTTTCGTACAAACCGGCTGATCGTCGTCAGCCTGCTGCTGCTGGCCGTTCTTGCCGCTGTGGCACTGGCAAGCCTCGGTCTGGGCAGCATGTCCATCGCTCCGCCGGATGTTGTGCGCGCCTTGGCCGGGGTAGGGGAGCGCGCGCACGAGACCGTCCTGCTGAAGCTGCGCTTGCCGCGTATGGCGGTGGCGATGCTGTCCGGCGCTTCGCTTGCGGCGGCTGGTGCGGTGCTGCAGGGCATCATTCGCAATCCGCTGGCTTCGCCCGATTTAATCGGCATAACAGGGGGAGCTTCCGTAGCTGCCGTCCTGTTTCTCCATTATGGATTGGCCGTATCAAGCATACGCTGGCTGCCCGCAGCTGCCATGTGCGGCGCCGCGGCTGTGGCGCTGCTGCTTTATTTTTTGGCTTGGAAAAGAGGGGTGACGCCCTATCGGCTTGTCATGGTTGGCGTTGGCATCTCTTCGCTACTGGGCGCGTTAACGACGATGCTGCTTGTGTTTAATCCGCATAATGAAGCAAATCAGGCTTACGTATGGCTGGTCGGGTCCGTATACGGCTCAAGCCTGGAGACGGTGCTGACGATTTTGCCCTGGACAGCATTGCTGCTGCCGCTGGCGTCGTTTATGTCGCGCTATGTGAACGTAGGGCAGCTTGGCGATGAAGTGGCAAGCGGCGTCGGCAGCAGGGTAGAGATGAATCGGCTTATCATGCTGCTGATCAGTGTCGGCTTGGCCGGATCTGCGATCGCAGTGGCCGGGGGCATTGGATTTGTTGGCCTGATTGCGCCGCACATGGCCCGCAAGCTGGTAGGCAATCATTTTGGGCGATTGCTCCCTGTAGCGGCGCTGCTCGGAGCGATTCTCGTTGCGCTGGCGGACTTGGCCGGCCGCTTGTTATTTTCTCCGCTTGATATACCGGCTGGTATATTCACCTCGGCAATCGGCGCTCCTTTTTTTATCTATCTGCTGTATTCGAAACGGAGCATGCGCTAAAAGGAGCAAAAGTGTCGTTAAGCAGAATAGGTTGCCGCATTGCGAACAGTAGGCATAACGAAGCCTGATCGGCAAAGCGTATCCATCCTCAAAAATCGTGCGCATCGGCTGCAAGGCTGGCCGCTGCGCGATTTTTTTTGTCGTATTTCGCATGAGCCGATTGGCCGAATTTCGGAAATGAAGAAGGAGGGAGATGCACGAATGAACTGGAGAGTGAATTTGGCGGTGCTTTGGTTTGGCAATTTCCTGGTCATGGGCAGCGCGACGATGATCACGCCTTTTCTTGTCTTGTACATTCAGGAGCTTGGCATAACCGATCCGGAGGAGGCGGGGCTCTGGTCCGGCATCATATTTGCGGCCCACTTCATTACCTTGTTTTTCTTTCAACCGCTCTGGGGGAAGGTGGCGGACCGTTACGGCCGCAAAATGATGATGCTGCGCGCCGGCTTCGGCATGGCTCTGGTTATTTCGATGATGGGACTCGTGACGGCGCCGTGGCAGCTGCTGGCTCTTCGGCTGCTGAACGGAGCCGTTGCCGGTTATACGCCCGCCGCCAATGCGGTGCTGGCGACGAGTACGCCCAAAGAGCGCCTTGGCTTCGCTATGGGCATGCTGCAATCCGGCAGCATCGCCGGCACCGTTACAGGGCCGCTTATCGGCGGTCTGCTGGCTGAATGGGTCGGACTCAAGCAGGTGTTTCTGATTACCGGCGCCGTAACCTTTTTTGCGGCGCTGATGGCGGCATTATGGGTGAAGGAAGCGCCGCGTGCAGAGGATGCGTCTGCGCGTGCCCATCAGCATATTTCTGTCATGCAAGGTCTTCGCGTCCTATGCGGCGTCAGGGGAGTGCCGACACTGTTCGTTGTGAGCATGGGCGCTCAATTTGCGCTTACCGGCGCCCTGCCGTTTATTCCGCTGTTCGTACAGCAGCTGACTTCGGATGCCGGCATGCTGACGCTGCAAGTCGGGCTGGTCAGCTCGCTCGCCGGTCTGACCAATTTCATATGTTCACCTTTGCTCGGCAAATGGGGCGACCGAATCGGAGCACTCCGAATTTTGCTGCTGGCCGTTACGGGGACGAGCGTTATTGTTGCGCTGCATGCGCTGGTCACGGATTACTGGCAGCTGCTCACGCTGCGCGCGCTGCTCGGCGTGTGCTTGGGCGGACTAATCCCCACGGTGCGCACGCTGCTTAAAGAGCGTACGCCGGGCGGAATGGAGACGCGAGCTTACAGCTTCGACGCAAGCGCCGTGAGTCTTGGAAGTGTAGCCGGACCGATTATTTCGGGATTTCTGCTGGGCGTTGCGGGTATTCAGGGCATCTTTATGCTGTCCGCTTGCGTGCTGCTGCTGAACGTTTTTCTTGTATGGAGGATGCAGCTTAGCGTATCTGCTCAAGCGAGTGTAACGGTTAAACGGCGCTAGCTCTGTCATCGCCAAAGACGATTAACCTTCATGACGTTTCCCCGAACAAAAAATATGTACAAAAGGGTTGCCCGAACGGACATGACGGAGCCTGCGAGCATGCATTATAATAATGCGGGGTGATGAACGCATGGCTAAGTCGCAAATGAGCGAACTAAGCATTTCGCGAGTGCCGATCCTGATCTGGGTGGCGCTTGTGTATGCGGCTACGATAATTTTGGAAAATGCGGTTGAGTCAAGCCCGCTTCGCAGCCTGCTGTTCACCGCAGTCATTTCCTTGCATGCTTATCTGCACTGGGATGCCGAGCGTATGGCGAGAGGCAGGCCCTGGCTTTATTTTGTTATTCAGGGCATGCTGATCTTTGCAAGCGCTTTGACGATGACAAACGGATTTGCTGTGGCCCTGCTGGGCTTGTTCCCGATTCTGATCGGACAAAGCGTGGGCATTTACTATCAGAAGCTCAAGGTTACTTTCGTTTTTCTGCTGCTGTACGGCCTGTTTTGTCTGGCGATTATCAGCGTCAGCGAGGCGCAGCAGCTTGCCCTGCTGATTCCGCTATTGCTGCTGCTGGTCATTGTCGTGGTGGCTTACGCCGTTTTATTTTACCAGCAATTTCGGGCAAGGGTGCGTACCCAGGCCTTTCTGCATGATTTGGAGCTTGCGCATATGAAGGTGGAGGAGCTTACGATTGCCAATGAGCGGCAGCGAATGGCGCGCGATCTGCATGATACGCTTGCCCAAGGAGTAGCGGGGCTGATTATGCAGCTTGAAGCCATCGATTCGTATCTGGAAAAGGGCAATACCGGCAGGGCGCAGCAAATCGTTGGGCAATCTATGAAGCAGGCCAGACGAACGCTTGCCGAAGCGCGCGAGGCGATAGACAATTTGCGCAAAGGGGCTTGGTCGGAGCTGGATTTCGCGGAAGCGGTACGGGAGGAGGTCGCCCGGTTCACGCAAGCGACAGGCGTGCCTGCGGAGCTCATGCTGGATCTCAGGCTCAACTGGTCGAGCGTAACCGTTCAGCATGTTCTTCATATCGTTAGCGAATGTCTTACGAATGTAGCCAAACATGCGGCAGCAAGCCAGGTAGGGGTGACGGTTTCCGACCAAACGAATGAACTGCTTGTCCTTGTGAAGGATAACGGAAGAGGCTTTGATCCGGATTCAATCGGCAGAGTCGCTGGCCATTACGGGCTGATCGGCCTTCGGGAACGGGTCAGACTGCTAGGCGCTGAACTGGATATTCAGAGCGGGACGGGAGCAGGCACAGCCATTCAAGTTGTCAAAGGGACACGGAGGGGGGAGACAACATGACCTATAAAGTGTTGATTGTCGATGATCATTGGCTGGTGCGCGAGGGGTTGAAGCTGATTCTGGAAACCGATGACCGCTTTCAGGTCGTGGGCGAAGCCGAAAATGGAGAGATTGCGCTTGAGCTTGCTGCCGTCGCGCAGCCCGATATCGTCTTGCTGGATTTGAATATGCCGGTATTGAGCGGACTCGAAACATTAAAGCGGATGAAAGCGCAGTATCCGGCCATTCCGGTCATTATTTTGACGACATACAACGAGGATGAGCGGATGCTGGAAAGCCTGATGAACGGGGCAAAGGGCTATTTGCTCAAGGATACGAGCCGAGAGCATCTGATTCGGACGATCGATTCTGCATTAAGGGGGGAGACGCTGCTTCAGCCTGAAATAACGGAGCGGGTGTTCCGGCTTCATGCCCGCGAGACCTATCAAGCCGGCACGGATGCCCAACTGCTCACGGATAAGGAAACTCAAATTTTGCGGGCCGTAGCCCGAGGGTTCCGCAGTAAGGAGATTGCGGGCGACATCGGCATCTCCGAGCGTACGGTCAAAGCTCATTTGACGAACATTTACAACAAGCTGGGCGTCGATTCCAGATCGCAGGCGGTTGCGCTCGCCATTGAAAAAGGGCTGCTGCAGCTGTAGTCCAGCAGAATAGTGAAAGGATAAATTGCGCTTGTCTCTGTTATGAGGCAAGCGTATTTTTTGTGCGGGAATCGCTTGTACGATGTGACTTACGACTCAAGCGCCGTCTAAGCTGCCGTACACATAGCCAGTCGCGCACAATGCTGAGGACGCGCAAAGACATCGGAACCGCTGGGGCCAGTGGCCATCATCCTCGCCCTGCCCGTTCGAATTGCCCTAACGTACAGCAGGAGCATGCCCATACGGACGATTTGCAATGCCTGCCTTTGCTCTACACTTAAAGCATCAACGTCATGAGCTGGATGCTTGTGGAGAGGGAGTGGGAGATAGGGATGGCTAAATATTTATTTCGGTTAGGAGAATGGGCTTTCGAAGCCAGAAAAAGAGTACTAGCAGGAGCGCTGCTGATCATCCTGCTGCTTGGAGCGGGAGTGCTGCAGCTCGGCGTATCGTTTACGGGGGATATGTCCATACCGGGCACGAAGTCAGAGGAAGCAGGAGAGCTGCTGAAAAAAGAGTTTTCGGTTGACGGGAGTCCGGCTGGCGGGCAGGTCATGCTCATTTTCAGAGCGCCCGAGGGGAAAACGCTTGAATCGCTGGGGGTGAAGGACAAGGTTCTGTCTCTTCTGAAGCAGGCGCAGGAGGACAAAGCGGTTGTTCAAGCGGTTAGCCCGTACGACAACGCTTCGCTGAATGCAACCGGGGAGATCGGATACGGAACGCTAACCTACAACGTTCCAGCGGGCGAGGTAAGCGGGGAATCCAAGGAGCATGTCCGGAGTATTATCGATTCCACGCGTGAACAAGGCATTCAGACTGAACTTGGCGGCGATGTCGCATTCTCGGAATTGAAAATATTGAGCGCTATGGAAGCGGTTGGCGTGCTCATCGCGTTTGTTGTGCTGGCTCTTACGCTTACTTCGTTTCTTGCGGCGGGCATGCCGATCCTTACGGCTGTTATCGGACTTGCAATCGGGGTGCTGCTCATCTTAATTGGCTCCAATGCGGTGGACATGTCGTCCGTCTCCATTACGCTGGCTGTCATGCTGGGACTTGCGGTTGGCATCGATTACGCCCTCTTCATCGTCGCGCGTTATCGTCAGCAGCTGGCTGACGGGTACAGCGTCAAGCAATCCGTTGCCATTGCCAACGCTACGGCAGGCAGCTCGGTTGTTTTCGCAGGCTTGACTGTCGTTATCGCGTTATGCGGGCTGTCGCTAGTGCAAATTCCCTTTTTGACGATGATGGGCGTTGCCGCTGCCGTATGCGTATTCGTATCGGTGCTTATAGCGATCGTGCTGGTCCCAGCCCTTATTTCCGTTGCAGGCGAGAAGATTAGTCCGGCCAATAGCAACGCTTTTCTACGCAAGTTCAGAAGAAGCGGGGAAAAGCCGGGTATGCTGGACAAATGGGCAGTGCTCGTCACTCGTCGTCCGCTAGTCGTGGCGGTGACAGGGATCGCCGTGCTTGCCGTCATTAGCGTGCCGTTCCTTCACATGCATCTGGGGCTGCCCGATAACGGCCTGAAATCAGAGGAAACGACAGAAAGGCGCGGCTATGATCTGTTGGAGGAAGCCTACGGGCCAGGCTATCATTCTCCGCTTATTATCGTGGCAATGGCTGAGGGCAAGGAGGACCCGCAGGCTGCAATTAGCCAGGCTGCAAGCAAGCTCGATAAGCTGGACAACGTCGCAAGCGTAACGCCTGCCTATCCGAGTCCCTCCGGGCAAGCGGCTATGTTCACGGTTATGCCCAAGACCGGTCCGCACGATGCGGAGACGGGCGGGCTGGTTCATCTGATTCGCGGGCTGTCCGAGCAGACGCAGGCGGAGAGCGGCGTAGAATTGCTTGTTACCGGGGCGGCAGCCGTCAATATTGACATTTCCGACAAGCTTAGCGAGGCGCTGCCGAAATTTGCCGTTGTCATCGTTGTGCTCGCGTTTATCTTGCTGCTCATGGTATTCCGCTCGATTCTGGTGCCAATCAAGGCGGTGCTGGGCTTCCTGCTTTCGCTTGGGGCAACGCTTGGATTTGTCGTGTTTGTGCTTCAGGATGGTCATTTGATCGGACTGTTCGGCATACCGGAGCCTGGACCGGTTCTTAACTTCCTGCCGGTTATCGTCGTTGGCATTTTGTTTGGACTAGCGATGGACTACGAGGTGTTTCTGGTCAGCCGCATGCGGGAGGAATATACGCACACAGGAGATGCGGAACAAGCGGTTGTAGCAGGCGTCAGGGGCAGCGGGGCAGTAGTCGTTGCAGCAGGCTTGATTATGATTGCCGTATTCGCTGGCTTTATTTTTACGGAAGACCCGATTATTAAATCGATGGGACTGGCGCTTGCATTCGGCGTGCTGTTCGACGCATTTATCGTGCGAATGGCAATTGTGCCGGCCGTAATGAAGCTGCTTGGCCGTACAGCCTGGTATGTGCCGAAATGGCTGGACCGTCTGCTGCCGAATATTGATGTGGAGGGTGAGGAAGTGATGAGGCAATTGGGGAAAAAGGAAGAGGAGCCGGAACGCATTTCAAAAGCTGCGCATGCCAATTAACCTAAGCCAACAACCTGTCCCTCCCGTTTAAGCCGGGGCAGGCTGCTTTGAAAGCAGCGGAATGAGGGGGTGAGCCGCCGGAAGCGGCACACCGTCCCTTCATCTTGGCTGCAAATAATCCAGAAATACGTTTTTCAGCACGGCAAGCTGGTTGTCTCTTTGCGTTGCCTCTTGGATGCTGGCGAGATTGCGGGAGAGCGATACCTTCTGGGTAAAGCTGCCGAATACGTTAATCAGCGTGAGCAGCGTATCGTCGACGGAAATATCGTTCCGGATGGAGCCGTCGGTTTTGCCTTGCGCCAGAATTGCTCCGAACAGTTCCCGATTGGTTGCAAAAGCTGTGCGGTACTCCTCCAGCATGTGGTCGGAATCGCCGAGCAGCGCCGCCCAGCTCTCGAAAGCTTCAATGAGCCGGATGTTCTCTCGATGCTCCTCCTGCTGGAAGGAGATGAACAGGTCGAACAAGCGGGAAAGCTTGTCCATACAGGTGCCTTCCCTTTCGTTCACCTCGCGAAAGGCCTCCTCCTGCGAACGAAGGATCGAGCAGGCGACAGCAACGATGAGCTTTTCCTTTTTGGCAAAATATCTAAAAACGGTAGCAATACCGAGCGGAATCGCGTCTGCAATGTCCTGCATCGTCGTTTTATCGAACCCTTTTTGCGCGAACAGGCCTTTGGCGGCCTCGACAATGCTGCTCTCACGCATAGAACGGATGCTGCGGCGCTCCTCTTCGTATCTGTGCTTGGCTTTCAATAGGTCACTTCCTTGTTCTGCTAGCGATTGTTAAGCCATGCTAACAAACTGGCTGGCTGCTGTCAATGCTATGGACTAAACGGTGATTCGCAGCTGCTGTCTATTTCTTAAACAAGGAAAGTTGAATAGATAACGAGTTGATGATATATTAAAAATCATGGTGATAGTTATACTATCGTTTTTAATCATTATTCCGCTTAGGGAGGTCTTTTATTATGACTTACAATGAAAAATGGACGATTGGCGAATTGCTGGCGAGTGAAGCGGCGGCGGCTATTGTTGCGAAGCATCTGCCGGAATTTGTGTCGGCGCCCGCCTTTAAAATGGCATCGATGCATACGTTGGATCAACTGGCGGCGATTCCGCAGGTGAGCTTGCCGCAGGAGCGGCTGGAGGGACTCAAAGCCGAGCTGGCGGGCATTACGCTGGCTCCCGTGCCAGCAGCTGCGATATCTGCCGAGGCTGTTTCTGCACCGGGCGATAGCTTGTCCCTTCAAGGGAAAGTGGCGATTGTCACTGGAGCGGCAGGCGGCATTGGCAGGGCGAGCGCATTGAAGCTGGCTGCCCGCGGAGCCAAAGTAACGGTTGTAGATTTCAACGAGGAGGCCGGCAAGGAGACGCTGCGGCTTATTCAAGCGAATGGCGGGGAAGGCATCTATGTGAAAGCGGATGTTTCCAATAGCGCAGATGTGCAGCATTTTATCCAAAGGACAATGGATGCCTACGGCAAGCTAGACGTGCTTTTCAACAATGCCGGTATTATTCAAAAGTTCTCGTTGCTTCAGGATATTGAAGAGGATCATTACGATCGCATTCTGAATGTGAATCTGAAGGGCGTATTCCTTGGCATGAAGTATGCGCTGAAGATTATGGACGAGCAGGGCTACGGGGCCATTATTAATACAGCCTCGACAACCGGCGTACGCGCCGAGCACAGCCTGGCGGCCTATACGGCAAGCAAGCACGGAATTGTGGGAATGACGAAGGGAGCGGCGCTTGAGTATGTCAAACGCGGCATCCGCGTCAATGCCATCTGTCCGGGCGGCGTCGCAACGGGCATTACCGCCAGCGTGCCGCAGCAATTGCAAGAAAGCGGCTACGTGCCGGAAGAGTTCCCGAACATGCGGATGGGACGGTACGCCGAGCCGGAGGAGCTTGCGGAAATGGTGGCTTTTCTGGCGTCCGATGCATCCAGCTACATGACCGGCTCGATCGTGCTCGTTGACGGCGGATTAACGCTGTAAGGACAAGCTGATTGCTGGTGCACGGAAATGGGGGCTGAGAATGCCGGATAAACTCTGGGATCAGCCCCTTTTTGTCCATAGGCAGCGTCTTCTGTACGCCGTTCTTGCGGCAGCTGCGCCAAGCCAGGTTGATGTCGCGAGAGGGCGACGTTAGCCTCCAAGCTAAGGCATTAAGAAAGCGTTATCTATGTTGCATTTGCGTTATATAAGTCTTCTGGACGCATTTTTATAATGGACATAGGTACACATACACGCAGAAGGGAATGAGCTTATGCAAATCCAGCAGTTGAAAACCAATCGAATCGTCAATCCGCTTGGCTTTACGCTCGGGCATCCGAGATTTTCATATGTTGTTACAGATACGGAGGCCAAAACACAAACAGCGGCCCAACTACAGGTTGCCCTCGATGAAGCATTCCATACCTTGGTGTTCGACAGCGGGCCAAGCGAGGATATCGACAGCCTGTCCTTCGAATGGCAGGGAGAGCTTCAGGCTTGCACACGCTACTATTGGCGGGTAACGGTATGGGCGGATAACGGAGAGACGGCGACGAGCGAGCCGGCCTGGTTCGAGACCGCAAAGCTGGACGAGCCGTGGATCGGCGAATGGATCTCGCCGGAACTGGAAAAGCATATTCACCCCGTCCTGTTCCGGGACTTCGAGTTGACCGACGAGGTCGCTTCCGCAAGGGTCTATATTTGCGGACTCGGCGTTTATGAAATGGAAATCAACGGCGTGAAGGCGGGAGATGAATATCTGGCTCCGCTGTACAATGCCTATCATAAATGGCTGCAATACCAAACCTATGATGTGACCTCGATGCTCCATGCGGGAAGCAACCGGATCGACATTGCCCTCGGAAATGGATGGTACAAGGGGCGCTTTGGCTTTGATGGCGGAGTGGAGAATATATACGGCGACGAGTTTGCGCTGCTGGCGGAGCTTGTTGTGAACTATGCGGACGGCTCGACGCAGGTAATCGGCACTGATGCTGCATGGAAGGCGCGCAAGGGGCGCGTCATGGACAGCAACATTTATGACGGCGAGACTTATGATGCGACCTTTGCGGAGAAGACTGTGTATCCGGTGAAGGCGGCTGAGCTCGGCTATGAGCGGCTGACTGCACGGATGAGCCTGCCTGTTGTGATTAAGGAACGGCTGAAGCCTGTGGCCATATTGACGACTCCCGCAGGGGAGACGGTTATCGATTTGGGCCAGAACATGGTTGGCTGGCTGGAATTTCGTACGGCGGCGCCAGCGGGCAGCGTGATTAAGCTCCAATATGGAGAAGTGCTGCAGCAGGGCAATTTCTACCGCGATAATCTGCGTACGGCCAAGGCCGAGTACCGTTACACGGCTGACGGAGGAGAAGCGACGGTTCGACCTTATTTCACGTTCTACGGCTTCCGCTATGTCAAGGTGGAAGGCTGGCATGGCGAGCTTAGCCTGGACGATTTCACCGGATGCGTCGTTTATTCGGATTTGGAGACGACCGGCCATTTCGAGACGAATCATCCGCTGGTCAACCGGCTCTTCCAGAATGCCATGTGGGGGCAAAAAGGGAACTTTCTCGATACGCCGACGGATTGCCCGCAGCGCGATGAGCGGATGGGCTGGACCGGCGATGCCCAGGTTTTTTCGGGCACGGCATGCTTCAATATGGATACCTATGCGTTCTTCAGCAAATACGGCTACGATCTGTATCAGGAGCAAAGCGAGCTCGGCGGGATGGTTCCGATGGTCGTGCCGGCAGGTGTCGTGCAGGGCGGCGGCTCCAGCGCATGGGGGGATGCGGCGACGATTATCCCATGGAACGCTTATTTGCACTCCGGCGACAAAGCGATTCTGGAGCAGCAGTTCGACAGCATGAGGGGCTGGGTCGATTATATTCGCAAAGCGGACGAGGAGGCTGGCGGCAGCAGACTGTGGTCGAGCGGCTTTCACTTCGGCGACTGGCTGGCGCTGGACGGGTCCGATCCGAATTCTCCGATGGGCGGGACCGATACGCTGCTTATTGCGAGCGCCTATTATGTCTATTCCGCCGAAATTGTAGCGAAGGCGGCAAAGGCGCTTGGACGGAAGGAACAGGAGCGAGAGTATGCACAGCTGGCAGAAGAGGTGAGGAAGGCGGTCAAGAAGGAGTTTTTCACTGCCAATGGGCGTCTGGCCTCCGATACGCAGACCGGCTATGCCGTTGCACTGTTCATGAATCTCGTTCCCGATGAGTTCAGAAGCCGGATTGCGGAGGATCTGCGCCTGAGAATGCGCAAGGATAATATGCATCTGCGCACCGGCTTCGTCGGCACGCCGTACCTTAACCGGGTGTTGTCGGCTGAAGGCAGCAATGATATCGCCTATACGCTGCTGCTGAACGACGATTATCCAAGCTGGCTGTATGCGGTCAAGCTGGATGCGACGACGATCTGGGAGCGCTGGAATTCGATTCTGCCGGACGGCTCTATCAGCGAGGCCGGAATGAATTCGCTTAACCATTATGCGTACGGGGCGATCAGCGAATGGATGTACCGGCATGTTGCGGGCATCAACCCAGTAGAGGAGCGGCCTGGCTTCCGCCATACGCTGCTGGCGCCACAGCCGGATATGCGTCTGAAATGGGCCAAGGCCAGCGTGAATACGGCAGCCGGCCGGATCGAGAGCGGATGGTCGATCGATGAAGCGGAGGGCCGCTTGTCCTATTCGTTCACCGTTCCGTTCGACGCTACCGCTACCGTCAAGCTTCCGGATGCGCTGCTCGAAGAGGTGCTCGTGAATGGCGTGTCGGCAGCCGCAGAGGATGTGGAAGCCAGACAAGAGGGAGACGCAGTCAGGCTGGAGCTAAGCGCGGGCTCTTATGCCGTACAATATTTGCCGACAAAGCCTTATATGAAACGGTTTAGCACGCGTACGCCGATTGACGATCTGCTCGGCAACGAGCAGGCGAAGACGATTCTTGTACGCTTTGTACCGGTAGCTGCTTCCTTGTCGCCGGGAGCCGCCGGGCCAATGGGCGCCGCTTCCATGCGCGATCTTGCCAGCTATCCCGGATTTAGCGCGTTGGAGGAGCATATGGACGCTATCGATAAGGAGCTTGCAGCCATAAAGCTTTGATCAGGCCATGGACGTGCCCCAGCTTGTGGGTGTTACAGGGCAACGAATGATAGAAAACAGATCAGGATGGGGAAGCTCCAAGGAATTCGCAAGTAATGGAGCTATCCCTGAACCTGCTCGTTTCATACGGAATGATCCCTATTTGCATGCGAAAGGACCTCGATTGCCACTGGAAAGTGGAGATTGAGGTCTGTTTCTATTGAAAAATCTGACTCTATGAGGATTCCAAAAAAGTCGGATCGGCGTTGGGAAAGCCACTCTTCTTGCTTCTTGGCTTCCCCTTTCCGTCAGGCTGCTCGAAGCTTATATCTTGATGCGGAATTCCTGAGGCGTTGCGCCATAATGCTTTTTAAACACTTTGATGAAGTGCGGGGTGGCGAGAAAGCCGATTCCGCTGCTTACATCGGAAATTTTGAGATCAGTGTTTGTGAGCAAATAGGCCGCGCGTTCCATTCTGACAGCGTGCAGATAGTCGCCGATCGTCTCTCCGGTCACCGTTTTGTACACCTTGGACAGATAGACAGGATGCATGCCGATATAGTCGGCCAACAGCTGCTGCGAAATGCCTTCCTCCAGATGCTCCTCGATGTATTGGCGGACCCTGGCTGCGATTTGCTGATGGGCGTTCTCCATTTGCGTATGCGAGCTTTCCTTGAGGGAGTCGATGACTTTCTCGCTCCACTCCCATATTCGCTGTCTGGATAGATGGCCGCTGCGTCGAAGCAGAACGCCAAATTCGTCGCCAAGCAAATTCTCCAGCCGCTCGCCGGGCTCGGTGCACCCCCATGCGAGCGCGGCGGCAATCTGAAGCAATATCGCGAGCAACTGCTCGTGCGTATGCTCCTGCTGCGCTTCCGGGCCGATCGTCCGGCTCAGAATGCTCTGCGCCTGCTCCCATTTTCCGGACTCCACCAAACTGGGCAGCAGCTTGAGGTCGTACAGGGGCGGCGGCTTCTGCGCTTTCCGGCCTGCATCGGCAGAATCGGCTTTCAGAAAATAGCTGGCATGTCCGCCTGCATGTCTCTGGATGGAGGCGACACACTCATGATAGGTGTCCCGGATGAGCTCCGGACCCGCCAGCACGCCGCTCATGCAGATGGTCAGCGAGCCCTTCAGGAAGCGCTGCACATGATTTTGCAGCTTGACGGCAAAGGGGTCGATTAAGGCTAACGAATCCTGCTCGGTGCTTTGAATCAGAAATACGAGGTAGCCGTCTTCGGTCGTGCAATGCCATAGGTCGAACACGGACTCGAACACCTCTGCGGCGATATTGCCGACGGCATATTCCATGAGCGGCAATGAAGCCAGATCATAACTCGCGAACTGCTCGTCCAATCTGACGAGCATCATCGTGAACGGACGCTCCAGGTCAAAAGAGAACTCCAGCAGGGACATACGTTCTTGAAGCGCTGCTTTCCCTGTCGGGATGGATTGAATAAGCTCGTTGAGCAGCCGCTCCTTGAGCAAGGGCAAGCTTGCGTGCAGGGCGCGCTGCAGCCGCTGTCTGGAGCCGATCTCCGCCCATTCCCGCTCAATGGCGGCGATAGAGCGCTGTACGGACTGGACCAGCTGATTCATGTCCACCGGCTTGAGCAAATAATTGTCGGTTCCGTATTGGATGGCTTGCTGAGCGTATTCAAATTCGTCATGGCCGGATAAAATAATGCAGCGAATTTTGCGGGCAAAGCGGCGTATACGCTCAATCAGCGCAAGTCCGTCCATCTCCGGCATGCGAATGTCGGTGATCATAACGTCAATCGCGCAGCTTCCGGCGATCGCCAGGGCTTCCTCTGCGGAATAGGCGCGATGAACTTCATCGATTCCGTAATCGCTCCAAGGAACCGTGAAGGCCAGGCTGTCGACAACGGATTGCTCGTCATCGACTATGAGCAATTGATACATGGGAGCTCCCCTCCTGATGTGCGGTTTATCGTGTGGTCCAGTAAAGCTTGACGGTCAACCCGCCGTTATCGTTGCGAATAAAATCAATGCCTGCAGGCTCCTGAAAATAGATGAGCATCCGCTGCCGGATATTCCATAAGGCGCAGCCAACCGAATCGTCGGGCACTTGGTTGATTCTCGCTTGCAGCGCTGCAAGCTCCTCCTCGCTCAAGCCTTTGCCGTCGTCCTCGACGACGATCTGGTAGCCGTCAACGGTTTCGCTGGCCTCGATTCTAACATAGCTTGCGCTGCGCTTATTCTCGATGCCGTGGACGACGCTGTTCTCGGCAAGCGGCTGCAGAAGCAGCTTGGGCACGGCAAGCTCCTTCATGGACTCGGGAAGCGCTATGGCATACTTCAGTCTGTTCATTCGCAAGCTCTGAATGTTCAAATAGTTGGCGACCAGCGACAGCTCCTTCTCGAGTGTCGTGACAGGCTCGTTCAGGCGGGTCGTATAACGAAAATATTCAGCCAGATTTTGCGTCATCGCGGTGACCGCCTCGTCATTGCCCAGCCTGGTCATGTTGTTGATAAAAAACAGGCAGTTGTATAGAAAGTGAGGGTTGATCTGAGCTTGCAGCTGTTTGACCTGCGCTTCGCGGGAAATGATTTTTTCCTTATATACGTTTTCGATCAGCTCTTCGATCTGACTTGCCATGTCGTTGAAGCTATCGTATAGAATATCAAATTCGTTCCGGCTGGCGCGCTTGATCCGGTAGGAAAAGTCGCCGTGCTTGAGCAGCCTTACTCCCTTGAGCAGCGTGACGATCGGAAGCTGAACCTTGCGATACAAGAACAGGATGGTCAGCGCGCTCGCCAGCAGGAGCATGACGCAGGCAATATAGAACGTCTTCTGTGTCTGGACAATCGGCTGCAGCGCTTCGTCAAGCGGCACATAGTCGATCAAATACCAGTCAAGCGAATCGGACCGCAGATAGTTGACCATATAGGAAACACCGTCAACGCTTAGCGTTTCCGTGCCCTCGGCTTGCGTAAGCAGCGGTGTAAGACGCTCCAGCAGCTTGTCCGCCCGATTCTTGTCGGATTGCTCGTTGTAGATCGGTATCATCCCTGGCCTGAACAGAATAGGATCATTCGTATCGACGACGCTTTGATCCAGCATTTCTCTAATGTTGGACACGGGAAAGCTGACTTGAATCGTATACCCGCTATGATGGCGATAGAAAGCGAATTGTTGCTGCTCCGCATTCAGCGTCCAGCTGTTGCTTTGCTCCTGCTGCGGCGAAGGCAGCTTGACGGGCGATTGGCCGATCCAGCTTTGCAGGAGAGGGGAATAGATGGAGACGGTATTCGTCCAGCCCTCGGAGAAGCTCTGCAGCGTCATTTTGTCGGTCAGATCGCCGATCAGCTTTACCTGATCAAAGCTGTCCATCAGATCGATCGCCGGCAGCAGAGCCACCTTGGAATTGGTCTCAAGCGCTGCGGCCAGCATGCTGAGCTGCTCGACACTGGCATCCAGGCTGTTGACGGAAAAGCGGATGCGGTTGAGATTGTTGGCCTGAATGTCAGACCTTACGGTGTTCAGGCTGGATTGAATCGTAACCGTATACATAATCATGACGATAATCGTCGTGGACAGGATAAGCAGCATGATTTTGACGAAGGTCGGATATTGTTTGAGCATGGCTAGCTCCTTCTGTGCGCATAAGGTTTGTTGCCTATTATTGTAGGCTTGCGGGATGGCGTTTACAATGCGGCAACGAAGGTTTGGGATGAAATCTTGCAAATGAATTATAGATGTTTAAAAAACGTTATGTCCGCATTACGCATGTTAAGAAAACGCTATCATTGTTTGGAATGCATTATTTTCTGCACGGAGCCGCTATCTTACACTTATCCCATCGCTATTAAACGTGTAGGAGGCTCTTTATGGACATGACAGCCAAGAAGCAGCAGGGAAAAATCGTACGACGAAAGGACAGCTGGCAGCTCTATTTGATGCTTGCTCCAGCCGTATTGCTCGCCCTCATTTTTACGTATTTGCCATTGGGCGGCCTGGTAATGGCTTTTCAGGATTACAAGCCGTATCTGGGCATACTGAAATCGGATTGGGTAGGAATGGAACAATTCAAATTCCTGTTCGAATACCCGGACAGCGTGCAAGTGATCTGGAATACGCTCCGCATCGCGGTGCTAAAGTTGGTTTTTGGCTTTATTTCGACGATTTCCTTTGCCTTGCTTATTAATGAGGTCAGAAAAAAAATGCTGCGCAGCGTCGTGCAAACCTTTGTTTTTCTGCCGCACTTTTTATCCTGGGTCGTGCTTGGCGGCATCTTCGTCGAATTGTTGAATCCGGATAACGGACTTGTCAATCGGGCGATTCAGGCCTTGGGCTTTAACCCGATTTTTTTCCTCGGCGACAACAATTGGTTTTTGGTTACGGTCGTTTCGAGCGAGGTATGGAAGGAGTTCGGCTACGGCTCGATTATTTTTCTGGCGGCGCTTGCGGGCATCAATCCGGCGCTGTATGAAGCGGCACAGCTCGACGGCGCGGGAAGGTGGAAGCAGGTGTTCTATATTACGCTGCCTTCGCTGATTCCTACGATGGTCGTCGTATTGACGCTGTCGCTGAGCCAGGTGCTTAATGCCGGATTTGACCAAATCTTTAATTTGTACAACCCGCTGGTTTACGAGAAGGGCGATATTATCGACACCTTTGTTTATCGGATCGGTCTGATCGACGGGAATTACAGTTTCTCTACCGCCGTTGGTCTGTTCAAGTCAGTGGTCAGTCTCATTCTAATCGTTGGCGCCTACAGGCTGGCTTATAAGGTTGCCGGCTACAAAATATTCTAAGGAGGAACCTCATGCAGGTTACAACAACGTCTGAACGCTGGTTTCAAGCGTTCAATCATATTCTAATGGTGCTGCTTGCCCTGATTTGTCTCGTTCCGCTCATTCATATTGTGGCGATATCTCTAAGCTCCAGCGCGCCGGTGATGGCCAACGAGGTTACTTTCTTTCCGATTGACGTGACCTTTCATGCGTACAGCAAGGCGCTTGATAATCCTGTATTTTTCCCATCCATCTGGCTGTCTATCCAGCGTACCGCGCTTAGTCTGGGTCTTGGCCTGATGATAAACTGCATGGCCGCTTACGTGCTGTCCAAGGGCGGCGGACGCGATGGCATTGCTGGGTATAAAGGGTTTGTCGGTTTTTTTGTCGTCGCGATGCTGTTTAACGGGGGCTTGATTCCGACCTATCTGCTGGTCACGAGTCTGGGCTTGTATAACTCCATCTGGGCGCTTGTGCTGCCTTCGCTTGTGAATGTGTTCTATTTGGTGCTTATCATGAATTTCTTTAAGGCATTGCCGAAGGAAATTGAAGAATCGGCGTTTATGGACGGTGCGAACCACGGTCAAGTGTTTCTGCGCATGTTCCTGCCTCTGTCGCTTCCGGTGCTGGCTACCGTCGGGCTGTTTCTGGTCGTTGCGGAATGGAACGAGTGGTTTATGGGCTCCATCTACATGCGTACGGACAACGTGCCGCTCAGCACGCTGCTCAAGACGCTGATCGCCGTGCCCATTGTCGATGCCAGCAATGTAGCGGAGGTTGCCAAGCTTAACAACCGCTCCATAAGGGCCGCTCAGGTGCTTATTGGCGCTTTGCCGATTTTGCTGATTTATCCGGTGCTGCAGAAATTTTTTACGAGAGGCATTGTCATTGGCGCGGTGAAGGAGTAGGGACCCGGTTGAGAGGACGCTTAATGATTGAGCGGCAACGCGGATTTGTTGGGCTGCCTCGTAATAGTTTAAATAACGATATCTCATGTTGATTTCCCGTTATATCACTCGTATGAAAGCGCTATTACAATGGAGTGGCAGGAGAAAACAAGTCACTCACGATACAGGGGGTAAGAAGAATGAACAAAAAGAAAATGCTGGTTGCAAGCCTCGTGCTGGCGCTCGGTCTCAGCTCCATTGCGGCATGCAGCAACAACGGCGGCGATAAAGAGGGAAGCGACGGAGGAAACACGCCTGGCGAGGAGGTCAAGCTGAATATTGTGGACGGAAAGATTGATCCTCCCGTATCCATCACGATGGTAAGGCCCGAGGACCCTACCGCAAAGTTTAAAAATGGGGAGACGTACAAGGACAACGTGCATACACGGTGGGCGAAGGAAGAGCTTGGCGTTGTAATGGACACGCAGTGGACCTCCCCTTTTGCGGACAACTCCTACGATACGAAGCTGAAGCTGATGCTGTCCTCCGGCGACAAGCTGCCTGATCTGTTCACGGCGACCAATTCGGCTACCATTAACACCTTTATGGACTCAGGCAAGCTGCTGGACGTGACAGAAGCCTTCGACAAATATGCTTCAGAAACCTGGAAGGCGGCGCTGGCTGAGGTGCCGGAAGCGTGGCATCCGTTCATGAAGGACGGCAAGAAGCTGGCGATTCCCGTTATCCGTCAAACGATGGGGACGCAGTCCTCGCTCTGGATTCGTCAGGACTGGCTTGACAAGCTGGAGTTAAAAGCGCCGACTAATCTGGAGGAATTGGAGGCGGTAATGGACGCATTCGTGAACAAAGACCCGGACGGCAACGGCAAAAAAGACACGGTCGCTCTTGAGCTTGCCATTAAAGACGCTGTAATCGGCGCACCGATGGGCGATCCCTCCTGGGTATTCGGCATGTTCGGGGCGGTTCCGGAGAGATGGTATCCGGATGCGGAAGGAAATTTGCAATACGGCTCGACCCAGCCGGGGATTAAAACAGCGCTCGGCAAGCTTAAGGAATGGAAGGATAAAGGCTACATTGCCAATGACGTTGCGCTGCATGACTTCAACAAGGTGGCCGAGAATGTGGCCGCCGGCAAAGTAGGCATGCTAGGCGGAGAGAATTGGATGATGGTATATCCGGGCTCCTTAATGCTTGCCTCGAATCCTACGGCCTACTATAATCCTTATCCGCTTCCGGCAGGCGCGGACGGCACAACGATGCGAACTGTCGCCAATTCCTACACAAGCGCAGTATTGATCAGCAAGGATATTTCGGAGGAAGCGCTGCAAGCTTTTTTCCATTACCAAAATGCGATGTTTGATAACTATAACTCCGATGATCCCTTTGTATTCAAGGGATTCCAGGAGGGCTACGACTACATCATCAAGGACGGCAAAGCGGTCATGGACGAAAAGCAGATTCCGGGCGGCAAAGTGGCAACGATGAAATATACGATTACAGGCGCAAACAGCTTGTATCCATCGAAGCATCTGGAGGCTAATGTCAAGCTAGCCCGCAAAGAGCCCGTAACCGACACGGATTTGGCGGCATTAGCTTCGACGGGCATTTTGGGGCAGGATGAAAGCAACCCGCTTGAAGCATTCTCATTGGGGGCTTTACTGGTAGACATGACGCAGACGGATGCGGACGTCCGGGAGTATTTCCAGGGTCCTTCGACGAAAACGATGCTTTCGCGCAAGGAGCTGCTGAATAAGATGCAGATGGACACGTATATCGAAATTATTTATGGCAAGAAGCCGGCTGACGAATTTGACAGCTTCGTTCAGAAGTGGAAGTCGTCGGGCGGGGACGCCATGACCAAGGAAGTTAACGAGTGGTACGAGACGGTCAAAAATTAAATGAACGGGGGAAAGGCAGTGGTGCGTCAGCCATTGCCTTTCTGCGCGTCAGGAGGCATATATGATGAAATGTTTTCAAGAAAAGCTGACCAACCAAGGCGTAACCTTAACCGCTTATTTGCTGGACCCATCACCCGAGCTGGCTAACGCCGATGTTCGCCCTGCCGTGCTTGTGTTTCCCGGCGGCGCATACCGAGCATGCTCGGATCGCGAGGCGGAGCCGGTGGCGATGGCGTTTCTGGCAGAGGGCTACCATGCTTTCGTGCTGAGGTATTCTTTGAATGAGCAAGCCGAATTTCCAAGGCCGCTGCAAGATGCCGAGGAAGCGCTGGAGCTTGTTCGCAGCCGCAGCGGCGAATGGGGAATTGATCCGCATAAGGTAGCGGTATGCGGTTTCTCCGCCGGCGGCCATCTGGCCGGCGCGCTGGGAACGATGGGACGTGTCCGGCCGGATGCGTTGATCTTTGGCTACCCGTCTATCCTGCCCAGCATCAACAAAAGCATATATCCGGTTTCGCTGCCGGATATTGATGTCGCTGTCGATGAGCGTACCCCTCCCGCTTTTATATTCCACACGCATGCCGATACGCTGGTGCCCGTGGACAATGCGCTGGCGCTTGCTGCAGCTCTGCGACGCTGCCAAGTGCCGTTTGAGCTGCATATTTTCCGCAATGGCACGCATGGCTTGTCGCTTGCGAAGGCGGCTACATCCGGCGGTCGAAATGTGATGACCGACCCTGATGCGGCGGGATGGTTTGCATTGTGCATAGCGTGGCTAAAGCACATTTTTGGCGATTTTGAAACCGCGGATTCATGGTCTCGCGAAGAAAAGGTCGAGGAGTACAGTGTCGATATCAACCTTGGTATGCTACTGAAAAGCACAGCCTGTCAGCGTCTTGTATTTGCCGCTATTCCGGCGCTGGAGCACAGCCAGCAGCTGCAAGACGCCAAGCAGGTATCGCTGCGTCAAGTGAATGAGTGGGGAGGCCAATTGCTGTCGCCGGAGGAATTGGCAAGCCTGGATCGCGAGCTGAGAGCTGTTCCGGTCGTTGCATAAGCTGCCATGAGCCTATTGAGCTTGGCTGCAAGCTTTGAAATCCGCTATCGAAGTTCATATCGCGTTATTTCGACAAATTCCTGCAGCCCTTACACTATTCCTATGTCAGCAAGACGCAATTGTAGGAGGAGTCAAGATGTCAAGAGAACGAACGAATCGAAGCCTGGCCGGCGATGCAATGGGCCAATTCGCATTGAATATGAGTACGGGGCTGGTCGGTCTGATGATGTACTACTATACCGATATTGTCGGCGTTTCCGCGGCTCTGGTCGGAACGTTGATTATGCTCACCAAGGTGCTGGACGCGTTCGCCGACATCGGGATGGGCGTGCTGGTAGACCGCACAAGATCGCGTCATGGACAAGCGAAGCCTTGGCTGCTGTGGATGAGCGTGCCGATGCTCGTATCGATCGTCCTGCTGTTCAGTGTCCCCGAATGGAGCGCCAACGCCAAAGTGATCTACGCGCTGGGCACGAATCTGATTTTTTTCTTGCTTGTGTACACGCCAACCTCAATCCCCTATAACAGCTTGATGGCGCTCACGACCCGCAGCCAGCAGGACCGCGCGCTGATGGGCGTGTACCGCGCCGGCTTCGGCTATTTGGCGGGAATGGTTATTGCCATCGGCTTTATTCCTGCCGTGAACGCAATGGGCGGCGGGCGCGCCGCCTGGACGACGCTAGCAGCAGTCGTCGGTTTGATCGCGGCCGTCAGCGTTTATATCGCTTTCCGCTCGACTACCGAGAAGTACAACACCGAAGAGCTGAAGAAGCTTGGCGAGGTTCAGAAAAGCTATTCGGTAGGGGCGGGCCTGAGGCTTCTGGTCACGAACAAATATTGGGTGATCATCGTATGGATAGGCTTGCTGGCTAACGTGCTGTTTGCCTTGGGCGTTTCATCCGGCACTTACTACGCCAAGTACATTTGGGGCGATGTGAACATTGTTGGTCTGATGGGCGCGATTGGCTTTATACCGGTTATTGTCGTGTTTCTGATCTCCGGGCCGGTCATGAAACGGATCGGCAAACGCAACTTGGCCATCGTCGGATTAATGATCGGCATTGCAGGGCTGCTGGTGCGCTTGGTTGATGTGGAAAGCATTATGCTTGGCCTGATCGGCTCCATTCTGCAGTCCTTTGGACTCGTGCCGCTTATGATCGTCCTGATGCCGCTGCTGACGGATACGATCGAATACGGCGAGTGGAAGCACGGCCAGCGCATTGTCGGCTTGACGAACAGCTTCAACAGCTTTGCGCAGAAGATGGGAACCGCCATCGGGACCGCCTTGATCGGCTGGATGCTCGCATGGGGCAATTATCAGGAGGGGGCGGCCGAGCAGGGCGAGGCGGCCAGGCAGATGATTATCGGCTTTAATATTTACATTCCCGCCATCGTCTATTTCATAATCGCGGTGCTGATGTTCAGCTTCTCTCTGGAGAAGCAGTATGTTCAAATATTGGATGATCTGGAGAAAAGACGCGGCGGGCCTGCTCAAAGCTAGCGGCCAAAAGCGGAGCCTGATGGCAGGTATAGCTGAAGCGGTTGTTACCCGCAAACAAAAAAGGCTTTAAAGCGTGCTACGGACGGAAACGTTGCGCAGGCTTGGCCCAAAAGAGGAGCAAATTCAAATGACGCGAGATCTTAACAAGCTGGTTGCTGAAATGACGCTGGAGGAAAAGGCAGGCTTATGCTCGGGGGAAAGCTTCTGGAGGACCAAAGGCATCGAGCGGCTTGGCATCCCCTCGATCATGCTGACCGATGGGCCGCATGGCCTTCGCAAGCAAGCGGGAGAAGCCGACCATCTCGGCCTGAATAAAAGTGTGCCTGCAACGTGCTTTCCGTCGGCTGCCGGACTCGCCAGCACCTGGAACCGCAGCCTCGTGCAGCGAGTAGGAGAGGCGCTGGGCAAGGAAAGCCAGGCGGAGCAAGTGGGCGTGCTCCTTGGACCCGGGGCCAATATTAAGCGTTCTCCGCTATGCGGCCGCAACTTCGAATATTTTTCCGAGGACCCGTATTTAACGGGTGAACTGGCAACGGCCCACATTACGGGCGTGCAGAGCCAGGGCGTCGGCACATCGCTGAAGCATTTTGCCGTGAACAATCAGGAGCATCGCCGCATGACAACGAATGCCGTGGTGGACGAGCGCACCATGAGAGAAATTTATTTGACCGGCTTCGAGATGGCTGTCAAGCAAGCGCAGCCATGGACCGTCATGTCGGCTTACAATCGGCTTAACGGAGAGTATTGCTCGGAGAATGAAAGACTGCTGACGTCCATTCTTAAGCGGGAGTGGGGGCATCTGGGCATCGTCGTATCGGACTGGGGCGCGGTCAACGAGGCGGATGCAAGCGTCGCTGCGGGCATGGAGCTGGAGATGCCGTCGAGCAGCGGCATCGGCAGCGCCAAAATTATTCAAGCCGTACAAGCCGGACGATTGGCTGAATCGGTGCTGGACGCATCGGTTGAACGGCTGCTAGGCGTGATTTTTCGGGCGGCGGACGGCTGCAAGGAAGACGCGACCTATGACCAGGACGAGCATCATGCATTGGCTAGAGAAACGGCACGGGAAACGATGGTGCTGCTGAAAAACGATAACGGACTATTGCCGCTTCGCAAGGAAGCGAAAATTGCCGTTATCGGCGCGCTTGCAGCCACTATGCGTTATCAAGGCGGCGGAAGCTCGCATGTAAATCCCACTCGTCTGGACAATGCCGTAGTAGAAATGAGCAAGCTGGCTTCCTTGCCCTCGAACGTGTCCTATGCGGAAGGCTACGAGCTGGCAAGCGACGATAGCAATGAGCAGCTGTTGGCCGAAGCCCGCGCACTGGCGGCTGTCTCCGATGTTGCCGTGCTGTTCATCGGTTTGCCTGACCGCTACGAATCCGAAGGCTATGATCGCCAGCATCTGAATTTGCCGGCCAACCAGGTGGAGCTGATTCATGAGCTGGCGGCTGTACAGCCCAATCTGATAGCTGTCCTCAGCAACGGAGCGCCTATCGTTATGCCTTGGCTGCCCAAGGTTAAGGCGGTGCTTGAAGGCTACCTTGGCGGTCAGGCGGCAGGCGGAGCGATCGCGGATCTGCTGTTTGGCGAGGCTAATCCAAGCGGCAAGCTGGCGGAGACGTTCCCGGTCAGTCTGAAGCATAATCCGTCGCATCCTTATTTTCCGGGTGAAGGGGACCGCGTGGAGTACAACGAAGGCATTTTTGTCGGGTACCGTTTTTACGATGCGAAGGATATAGAGCCGCTTTTTCCCTTCGGGCATGGACTAAGCTACACAACGTTCGCTTACTCTGCCATTGAAGTGAGCAGAACCGAAATGACTGATCTTGAGACAGTCGAGGTTGCCGTCACCGTCACGAACACGGGAGAGCGGCGCGGTCAGGAAGTTGTGCAATTGTATGTGAGCGCTGTCGGCTCCTCGATGATCAAGCCGGAGAAGGAGCTGAAAGGCTTCGCCAAGGTTGATCTGGGTCCGGGCGAGCGTGAAACCGTGACGTTTACGCTCGGCAAACGCAGCTTTGCCAGCTATAATCCGGAGCTTGCGGAGTGGGAGGCGGAAACTGGCGCATACCGAATCTTGATCGGCCGTTCTTCGCGGGAGATCGAGCTGGAGACTGCTGTGCATGTCGTTTCCACGATCAGGAAAACGCCGGTGTATCACCGGAACACGACGCTCGGCGAGCTGATGGCGGAACCGCGGACGGCGCCGATTTTGCAGCATTTGCAGAGCATGGCTCCGCAGTCCGCAGAGCCTTCCGATGCGGTATCGGCAGATATGATGGCGGCGATGATGCGCGATCTTCCGTTGCGGGCCTTGCTTTCTTTCTCCGGCGGAGCGATGACGGAGGAGACGCTGTCGATGCTGCTGGAGCAATTTAATGCGGCTGTGAAAGAGTAGGTAGGGGATAGTTAACTTCAAGTCAGATAAGCGTGTGAAGGAATAAAGATCTCTGTTTCTGCATCGGCGGAGAGAGGTCTTTATTTGCATCAAATGAAAAGGATCGGGGTTTCAAAAAAAGATAAATCGAAAGGGAGGTTGTCATTCATGTTAAGCGTTTCTCATGTTCAGTGTAATTATGATACAAAGCCGATTGGCATCGATAGTCAAACCGTTGTATTTAGCTGGAGGCTATCGTCGGATCGGCCAGATACCTTTCAGAAAGGCTATCGAATTACAGTCCGCCATTGCGACAAAGTGGTTTGGGATAGCGGCAGGGTCGAGTCTCGCCGCACGTACGCGATTCCGTATGAAGGCTTGCCGTTCATCTCCCGCGCTGAATACAGCTATCGCATCGAGCTATGGGATCAAAGCGATCAATATGCATGCAGCGGAGAGCACGTTTTTGAAACGGGCTTTTTGCACGAGTCGGACTGGACAGCCTCCTTTATTGAACCGGAGCCGTTGCAGGTGTTGGAGCATAACCCCTATTTGGATGCAGAGCGAATTTGGCAAGATTTTGTGGAGAAAATGATGAAAGGCGAGCAAGTCGATTACTTGAATATGGATGCGGTAATGGAGAGCCTGCCATTGCAGCCGTATCATCCTGCGGTGATGATGCGCAAGGAGTTTGCCATTACCAAAAAGCTTGAAAAAGCAAAAATCTATCTGACTGCGCACGGAGTTTATGATATTCAATTAAACG
The DNA here is from genome assembly GCF_005222705.1 of Paenibacillus sp. SY21-1. GTDB lineage: Bacteria > Bacillota > Bacilli > Paenibacillales > Paenibacillaceae > Pristimantibacillus. Next base: position 59,061 of record NZ_STGF01000011.1, read on the forward strand.
GGAAAGCAATCACGGATGCGCTGCTTAGTCCCGAGTTTACCTCGTATGACAAGCTGCTGAAATATCAAGTGTATGATGTCACAAATGCCCTATTGAGCGGTCAAAATGCGCTTGGCGTAACTATTGCGGACGGCTGGTACAAAAGCAAGCTGGCCACAGGACGCGGCAACGATTACGGAGATACTCCCGCCTTGCTGCTGCAGCTGGAAATGACGTACGAGGATGGTTCCCGCGAGACGCTCCACTCGGATCAATCCTTTTCATATTCGTACGATGGCCCTTATCGCAGCGCCGATCTGTTTACCGGCGTTACGTATGATGCGAGAAGGGAACGGAATCATTATGCGCTGGCAGGGTTCGACGATTCGACCTGGAGCAGCGTTCGTGTAAAGGATTACGATAAAAGTCGGCTTTTTGCCCAAGCCCATCCGCCTATTCGAGCTGTAGACGTCCTGTCTGCCAAGCAGATATTGAAGACGCCGAACGGAGATACCCTGATCGACTTTGGCCAAAATCTCGCGGGGGTAATTCGAGCGGAAATAACCGGACACGAGGGGATGGAAATCGTATTCGAGCATGGCGAAACGCTGGATGAGCAAGGGAACTTTTTTTATCCTTTTGTGGACGATCATCGCAAGCAGACGGACACTTATATTTGTCATGGCAAGGGCAAGGAGCAGTTTGAACCCAAATTTACGTACCATGGCTTTCGTTATGTTCGCATCAAGGGCTATTCGGGTGAATTAAAGCCGGAAGACTTCCAAGCAGTAGCCATTAGCTCGGATAATGCGATAACAGGCGAGTTTCAGTGCTCGGACGAGAGGCTTAACCAGTTGCAGTCCAACATTGTGTGGAGCCAGCGTTCCAATATGATTGGCATTCCGACCGACTGCCCGACGAGGGAAAAGGCGGGATGGACCGGGGATGTGTTGATTTACGGCAAGACCGCCTTATTTAATCAGCACTTGTTCGCTTTTTTTGAGCCGTGGCTCCGCAACCTGAAGGCCGATCAGTTGCAGGACGGGCAGGTGCTCAACATCGTTCCAGTCATAAGGAGCTACATGCATATGCATATGTCCGGTTCAATCGGATGGGGCGATGTGATTTTGACTTTGCCATGGGAGCTTTATCAGACCTACGGCGATCTTCAAGTATTGTCCAGGCATTTTGAAGGGATGGAGAAATGGGTTGCTCACTTGGAGAAACTAGCTTCCGAGCTTCCCCCGGAGGCTGCTCATTTAGAGGGCAGACGTTTGGAAAATCAGCGTTACCTGATGAATACCGGCTTCCATTTGGGAGATTGGCTCGCTCCCAGCATCGTCAACGAGTCTGGCTTTGCTGACGGACCTCGGTCGTCATTTTTGACGAAGGATTTTATCAGCACCTCGCTTTTTGCCCATTCGATTCATATCTTTAGTCAGATTTGCAAGGAGTTAGGCTATAAGGAGCAGTCCGAGCGTTATCGGGCGTTGAACGAAAGAATTCGGAAGGCATACGAAGAAGAGTTTGTTGCAACGGACGGCAGCCTGACCAACGAATTGCAGGGAAATTATGTGCTTGCTCTGCGGATGGGGATGGTATCGGAGGCCAGACGACCGCTATTGGCAAGCAAGCTCGTTGAGCTGATTCGCTTAAACGGCACCCGTCTGGATACCGGCTTCATGTCGGTGCCGCATTTGTTGGATGTTCTTTATGAGAACGGATATGCAGATGTTGCGTTTGAGCTGCTGTATCAGAATCAATATCCATCCTGGCTGTATGAGATCGAGCAGGGTGCGACTACCATGTGGGAATCTTGGGATGCTATTCGCCCGGACGGCAAGGCGGCAGGCTGCTCCTTCAATCATTACGCCTTCGGCTGCATTGGAGATTTTCTATATCGGAGAGTGCTGGGCATCGAGCAGGCTGGCATCGCTTATGGAGATATAGTGATTAAACCCGACTTCACCTGCGGTCTTGCTTATGCAAGCGGCTCTTATGAAAGCGTGCATGGCGTCATTCGCGTAGAGTGGAAACAGGATAACGAATCGGTTGAAGTGACGGTGGACATCCCGCCCAATGTGTCGGCGACGTTGTGGCTTGGCGACGAGAGAATTTCTTATGGAAGCGGTTCGTATACCGTTAAGAGAATGAAGCCGCTTCTTTAATTCGATATGTCTTTAACTTTTTGACAAGACACACGGAAACTTCCGGAGAAGCTTGGGGCTGCCGTATCGTGCCCTCCGGTACATTCAGCTCCTAAGCGATCTGCATCACCGACTTCGTTTGCTCCTGAATGTAACGCATGGCCTGTTCTTTGAACTCTTCACTGTAAAGCTGTCTCTTTTCGCCCATACCGAACACCTCCTTTTCTTCTCGTTGATAGTATTCAACTATAGAAATTGTAATATGAGAGAGGATATAATTAAATATGGAATAATTAATAGTTCCGCCCATTTTTATTGTTCGACAGGAGATGCAGCGTGTGGATTTGGAGCGTATGATGAGGTCTATATTCTGTGAAGGCTTTCGCAATTTCGATTTGCTGCATAATAAGCTTTCATGTAATGATGATGCGTGTACGTGTGACAAGGAGAGAACGTTTGACACTATTCTTGACTGGTATGCAGCTCATTATAGAGCATTAAACAATGTGAATTATATTCAATATCATTCAATTGTCTGGAATGAGTGGCCGCATGTCGAGGCGATAGCCCAAGAAATTAGCGAGCAATGGAATGCGCATGTAACGGAGTATAAGTTCCCCTACAAACGAAAATTGAATTGGGGAATGCAATCATCAACAATCGAGCTATTGAAGCGAATTTTGGCAAAGTCAGTGGATGCCAAGGATTTATTAATTCGCCATATGCGTGTTCTGCTTGAGTTGGATAAATATTTGCGGGATTTGAAGGAGGATATGTCAGTAAGTTATAGGACGTTATTTCCTATTCAAACTCGGTATGGAAAGCTTATCTACAGAGCAGAATCGGTAATAATGAAGAAGCTTCAAACTCTCGAAGCATTTACAGCGCCAGTTGATCCTAACTATCTATTGCTCAACAAGCGAATTAGCAGCTTCCAACTGGTTGATTTGGAATACGATTACTATACCGTTGCTTACAAAAGCTTGTCTTTTTCACAAATACATATCGAGGATGTTAACGATTTTAAACTTGCGTTTATCCCTGGGAAATTTAATCTGTCCAGCGATTACACTGTAATCAGCGAACCGCAAACGGATGATAATTTAATTCCTTTCTTCATTCAGAAATATGCAGATATAGATAAATATGAGGCTAAAGTGGAGTCGTTATTCAGCGCAGCGCTGGAAGCAAGCCCTGATCTTATTATGATGCCCGAGTTGTTTACCTCGCCCGATCTTCGCAGCAAGCTAATTGCTCAAATTGCGGAACGATCATTAGAAGATCTACGCAATCCAAACAATTATAAGCTGTCTTTATTTCTTACAGGCTCCTTTCATGAGGAAGTGAGCGGTGTATTGCATAATCGTGCATGGATATCTGACGGCGAGGGGAAGGTCAAGTCGGAGGTATACAAGATGAACCGGTTTATTTTACCTAAGTTGGAGGACTATCAAGGGCAACTGGAAGCATTTCGTCAGCATCCCGGCGTGGAGAAAATATCCTATAACAATCGTGAAATAGGTCTATTCAATACTTCATTAGGGAGAATGGCTTTCTTCATTTGTGTTGATTTTCTTAATTCTCAAATTGAACATATATTGATTGAGCATTGTGTCGATATCATCTTCGTTATGGCAATGACTCCTAACCCGTCAGGGGGGAAATTTCAGAGGGTAATGCACCAATTGGGAGAACGCAACAATGCGATTGTCATTATATGCAACAATTTAGGTGTAGCAGCCGTGACGGCAGATAGAGCGGGGAAGGAATCGAGAATCGTGGTGTACTTGCCGGGCTTCAAAAGCTTGTATGTTTCATCGGCGGAGATGGAAGTTCTCACATTGGGGCAAATCATTGCGCATATTTCAGAATCGGACAGAGAAAAAGCAAAACCGAAACACCTGTGAAAGTTATTGGGCTATCTTTGCTAATTGTCTAATAAAGTGTACAATAAATGTACAATAGAAGGAGTGATTGAAATGAATGAATCCATTAGAGAATCAATCATTCAATGGAAGCAGCTATTCGGTCAGGATGAAGAACAGGCTTATGATCATCTCTTGATTATTATTAAAGAAGCAACTCATACAATAGCGGCCAGCTTCGACACCAACGAGATGGATGCAATAAGAGTCCGACTGGAGCAAACGATCGGCGACAAGCGCCCTGATGATCTGTACTCGTACAATCTGGGCATGGCTAATGCTGCGGCATTGATGCTGCGCCATTCTGTTAAACAGAAGCAGCTTGATCGAACGATGCGCACTCTGCCTGCTTTAGAAGGGAGCGTTGTGAAGCAACTCGAGCGTCATCCGAGGGCTACGCCTACAGCGCTGTCCCAGCTAGTCGGTGTAACCAATCGCCAACAAATGAGCAACCTGCTCCGCTCGCTTAAGGCCAAGGGCTTTGTGCACTGTGATGAGGAAGGCAAGCATCGCTACTACAGCTTGACGTCTCAGGGGCGTCAATTCGTGGAGTGGCAGGCGGCCAATAATGAACAAGCTTCTGCGCGGAATTGGGAGCTTGTTGTGAGTAATTCGAAGAAGGTGGAGTTCCCCTCATTGTTTAGCCAGAAGCCCTCAAGAGCGCTTCGTCATAGCTCCGACCTCATAGCGGCTTCTTCACAGCAGCTTGAGAAGGTTGAACCATTTGAATCGACTAGTTTGGATAATATAATTAATAATGTCAAAGACATTAAAGATAAGCGATACGCTTCTACTAGAATTGCGAGTATTCTTGAGCCTAGTGAGGGAGGTAAGCCTGGTGTCTTCGACTTCAATCACAGCTCGTTATTGCAAAAAGCTTAATCAATGGTTCGAGGAACTGGACTCTGAGGTCGCCGGTAAAGTACTCAAGCTGATCGAAGCCGGCTATCGGCCAATACTTGAATGGGTAGAGATCAACGAGCCGGACTTGTACCAAGACATTGATCAATTACAGGATGAAGTGCATAAATTGGCCAAAGAGCTGGACATGAAAGAAATAAGGAAGCTGCTCAAAAATAAAGGGTTGAAAAGCAAGCCATTATTGGAAGCGATGCTCCATACTGCGGGGAACGCAGTTAGCTTGTATAAGGATTCCGCTTATCTGAGACAGTTGGAGCCGGAAGATTTTCGTAGAATCGCGTCCATAACGATCAACGATATTTTTATTGAGCGGCGCACGGCATCATGGGACAGCAGGCATAAGCTATTGGCGATGGAAACAGAGGAGTTGACCGAAAAAAACTATCGCGTTATCGTAGCTCTTATTACCCAACATTATACGATCTTGGAGACTTTGGAGGAATTGGAGCATCACATCAGGCGGGAGCTTGAATTTTCTGAACTGCTTATCGAGTGTTTCTCCTCCTTAATAATCAGCTACAGGCAAGCGCTTGATCACTTCTTTCTGCTTAGAAAAATGAATTGGCTTGAACGAGCCTTTGCGCGGCAATCGAGGTAACAGTAGAGGGGTCTTCCAGAAACTCAGTGAAATCTGATTTCTGGAAGACCCCATTTTTGTAACAGGTAAAGAAATAGTGCTAAGAAAATCGCCAAATCTTTTAGAATGGGAGTTCCAAATGTCATCAGTTTCTTCAAACCCTCAGTTCCAGCCGATCGGCAAGCCGATGTTTTCCACCTGCTCTGTAAAGAACAGCCGCGATGTCCCCAGTATGTCAACGTACGCAGCTCCGCATTGTTTAATAGACGGGGCAAATCTCTGTAGGCATCTTGATCATTCAATAAAAATGATTTAATATACTATTAAATGATAGGTTTTAATATCACTTTTATTTGAGGGAGGCCGCCTATGAGCAAGGAAATATCGCCGATCAAGCAGCTTAGGCTAAATGCGATTCTGGATGCCGCCACTTCGCTGCTTATTGAGAAACCGGGCGCTTCAATGGCGGAGATTGCGGAAGCCGCCCATATCGGAATCGCCACCCTTCATCGCTATGTGGACAGCCGGGAGCAATTGATGGCGTATTTGGGTTTTCGGGCGATTGAAGTTGTCAGCGAGACAATGAGCGCGATTCCCCTTGACGAGGACCAGTGCGAGAGCTATTTTCCCAAGCTCATTGAAGCTCTTGTTCCGCGCGGCGACAAAATCTATTTTCTCGCGCATGACGCGTCGGTCCATTACAACAAGGAGATCGAGGAAGCGGATCGGAAGCTGCGCGAGCCTCTATTGCTGGTGATCGGCATGCTGCAGAAGCGGGGGTATTTTCGAGCCGGGGTAAACAAGGAATGGATTGTAAATGTGCTCTATTCGCTCGTATTCCTGACCTGGCAGCAGGTACAGGACGGGCATCTAGCCAAAAATTCGGCTGCTGCGCTCGTTGTTGACACGTTTTATCACGGCTTTAGAGGGGAGTAGGTTTGATGCGAATTCATAATGTGCTAGGTACGATCCAAATTTCGCATGCTGCCGTTTCAAAAATAATCGGAAAGGCTGCTGCTGCGACCAGCGGTATCGCCTCCATGTCCACCGGATTGGTCGAAGGTATCGCCAACAAGCTTAGCGGCAACAGCCTGCAAAACGGAATCGAGCTTAAAGCCGACGAATCCAAGCTGGAAATCAGCCTAAGCATTGTGATCCGGTACGGTGTACGCATGCATGAGGTGTGCAGGGAGCTGCAGCGCAATGTCCGAGAAACGGTCGAAAGCATGACGGGGCTTACGATTCAGACGGTGAACGTCAAGGTTCAGGGCATCGCGACGGTCGATGGACAGAGGCAGAATAACCTGCTTCCGACCTAACAGACGGCAGCCCTTCGCCGGTGGTTGTTGGAATTAAAGATGGAAGCGGGGGATAATAATGCCTAACATTACGATTGTAAAAGCAAGTCCGCTCTCGCAGGTCGGAGCTCGCCTGAACCAGATGGCGCTTGACCATATGGCCTTTTCTTTGGCCGGTTCAAGGAAACAAAGCGTCGTGGATCAAACCTTTGATCATCTGTGGCGTTCGGATGAGAGCCGGTTCAGTCATCAATACGCTTACGAGGCTGTCAAGAGCGGAGAGACGCTCGGCATCGTCACCTGTTATCCGGTTAAACGGATGGACCGGTTGGCATGGCCGACCTTCCGGAAGCTGCTCGCGTCACGCAAGCTGGGATTAATCGGGTATCATTTGGCCAACCTAAAAGAGCTGTATTCCATTCTGACGTTAAAAGAAGGCAAGGACGATGAGTTCCATGTCGGCACGCTCGCCACGATGCCGGAAAGCAGGGGGCTTGGCGTTGGCGCGCAGCTGCTGAATTTTGCCGAGGAAGAGGCCAAATCGCTCGGGTATGAAAAGATATCGCTCACGGTAAGAAGCGATAATGTTCGCGCCGCCCAGCTGTACGAGCGGGTAGGCTACCGCAAGGTAAGCAAGGTGGTTAAACCGTCCTTGGCGATCTACAGAATGGTGAAAATGCTGTATTAAAAAGCGGCGGATAAGGCAGTTGACAAACGCACCGGAAATAACTATTATGGTTACAACGGTGGTGAACAGCAATGAAACAAATCAGCAGTCGCTTCTCAATGGCCGTTCATACTCTAACCTTGATCGCAACGATGCCTGGAGAATGTACAGGCGACATTATCGCAGGCAGCGTGAATACGAATCCAGTTGTCATTCGCAGAATTATGGGAATGCTCAAGAAAGCCGGATTTATAGAGGTCAGGGCAGGCGTCGGCGGAGCATCGTTATTGAAGGAGCCTTCGGCGATATCACTGCTGGACGTTTATCATGCGGTGGAAGCGATCGATAAGGGGCATTTGTTCCATATTCATAATGAACCGAACCTGCGTTGTCCGGTAGGCAGAACGATTCAAGTTACGCTTCACGATGAACTTGCCAAGGCGCAGTATGCGCTGGAGTCGCAGCTGGCGGGTACGACCATTCAGCAAATGCTTGATCAAGCGATCGTTAATAAAAGCTCACAATGAGCTTTTTTTAACGCCAATGTTGTAACTTGATTTGTTATAACAATTCTGATTACAATTAAACCGTTGTTAGCTATAGGATGAATGGAGCAGCTCCATTTATTTTATATAAATTACATGTTGGAGGTCATTATCATGACAATATTAGTAACTGGCGCAACAGGTCAATTGGGTTCTATCGTAGTGGAGACGCTGTTAAAAACAGTCTCTGCTTCAAAGCTGGCTGTCAGCGTTCGCAGCCCGGAGAAGGCGGCTCATCTTCGCGAGCAAGGCGTAGACGTTCGCCACGGCGACTTTGATCAGCCGGAAACGTTGAAATCCGCGTTCGCGGGCATCGACCGTTTGCTGATTGTTTCCGCTGACGGCGACAATGAAACGCGAATTCGCCAGCATCAGAACGCTGTTAACGCGGCCAAGGAAGCGGGAGTCGGCTTTATCGCCTACACAAGCGTAGGAAAGGCGGACACCAGCACGTTAGGGCTTGCGGAGGTGCATCGGGCGACTGAGCAGGCGATTCGCGAAAGCGGCATTCCTTATTCGCTGCTGCGCAACAACTGGTATGTCGAAAATGAACTGGGCAGCATCCAAGGCGTATTGCATGGCGCCCCTTGGCTTAATGCGGCGGGAGATGCCCGTATCGGCTGGGCAAGCCGCTTCGATTACGCTCAGGCGGCAGCAGCTGTGCTGGCGGGAGAAGGCCATCACAACACCGTGTATGAGCTGACTGGCAAGCCGCGCACGCAAGCGGAGCTGGCGGCAATCGCTGGCGAAGCGTTGGGCAAGGAAATTAACGTGGTCGACGTTGACGATGCCGCGTTCGGAGAAGCGCTGAAGGGCGCCGGATTGCCGGACTTTGTCGTAGACATGATCGTTGGCATGCAGGAGGCGATTCGTCAAGGCTCGCTTTACGTGGAGAGCGATGATCTTGAGAAGCTGCTTGGCCGTCCGGCGCAGCCTTTGGCTGAGGTGTTTAAAGCGGCCGCGGGCAGCAACTAACGAGGCCGAAATGACTGGAGTACAGCTATTGCCTGTTTAAACGTTCCGATTCCGAGGTATATATGTGCATACAACGAAGAGGAGATGATCACGATGGGCAAAGACGGACTCAAGGATAAAATCAAAGGGCAAATCAATCAGCTGAAAGGCGAGCTGAAGGACGACTCCGGCAAGGCAAGCGATAACAAGAAACTGCAGGCCGAAGGAAAATGGGACAAGGTGAAGGGCATTGCCCAGGAGAAGCTTGGCGAGCTGAAGGATAAAGTGAACAAATAGGGAACAAGCGTCCGCTACATGGCATGGCAGCTTTCCGGCGCATGGGGAGCTGCCATGACGGAACGCAAAAGCGCTAATACGGTCGAGCAGCCTTCTTCGCATGCAGCGGAGGGGCTGTTTCTTTTGGGCTATATTTTCGCGAAATAGTTAAACTGTATTGACCTGTTCTTATTAAAGAACTAAAATATAAATATCGTATGTTATAACGTCCGGCGTATCGGCTAAACTTAAGCGCGTCGAGCTGTCGCAGCGTTCATAACCGGCGGTAAGCGTTTCCTGACAAATGAAGGGCGATGGAGTAGGAGGCGCAATGGAAGGATCTAAACTGGCCTAAGGAGAATTTTATGATTGGGGAACGGATAAAAAGTCTACGTGAAAAGAAAGGTTATTCGATAACGAAGCTTGCCGATCTTGCTGGTGTTTCCAAGTCCTATCTCAGCTATATTGAGCGAAATATGCAGAACAATCCATCCCTTCAGGTAATGGCCAAAATAGCCGCCCCACTCGATTCCAACATCGAATATTTGCTGGGGGAAGAGAATTTGCCAAAAATTCATGAGACGGAACAATTGGACGAGGAATGGCGCGCCATCCTTAAACAAGCTGTGGAAGAGGGCATGAGCAAAGGCGACTTTCAGGCGTTGAAGGACTTGATAAAATCGAATATGTGGAAGGAAGGCCTGCTTGAATACCGGGATTCCTCCGACGAAAAAAAGAAAACATCGAATATCATTATTCTTCATATCGATAACTAGAAAAAAGGAAATCTTGTATTGACATGTTCTATATAAAGAACTAATATTTAGTTATCGTTCTTTATAAAAAACATTGTTAGCAGGTGACAAAATGGATGGCAAGCATTTGGAAGACGTGCAGAAGGATCGTGGCGAGAAGGACAAAGGCAGAGAGATTGACCTCAAAGCGTTGTACGGCACGCTGCGCCGCAGAGTATGGCTAATTGCGCTTATTACGATCGGCGTCACGGTTGTGGCGGGCTTGTATAACGCCAGACCCGAAGCGCCTGTCTATGCATCGTCCTCGCGAATCATCGTGGCCGCTAGCGCGGAAGTGGTGAGCACGCTTAAAGTAATGGTTCGAGAGCCCATCGTGCTTGAGCGCGTAATTGCAGAGCTGGACCTGCCGCAAACCGTCGGAGAGCTCAGAGGACAGATTCGCGCGGACAGCGTCGAGAACTCCATGGTTACGGTCGTTACATCGGTGGATTCCGACCCTGACAGGGCGGCGGCGATTGCGAACAAGACGGTAGAGGTGTATCGCGAGGTTGCGAATTCAACGCTGGGCGTAAGCAGCATACGAATTCTGACGGAAGCCCAGCCCAGCGACTCTTCCATTAACCAGAAGACGAATACGTCCGTATTCATCGCGTTTATGGCGGCGCTCGTATTGAGTATTGCGCTTGTGTTCCTGCTGGATTCGCTCGACGATTCGATTAAGTCGGAGAGGGATATCGAGGATCAGCTCGGCTTGACGATGCTTGGGCAAGTGGCGGGGATGAAGCGGCGGGATTACAAGCGCGCGTCCAAAAAGCAAAAAACGATTGTAGCGAGAGGTGAGACAATTGGTTCGTGAACGCAAAAAAGTGGCTAAAGCCTTCGTTGCAAAAAGCCTGCTGGTGTACGCCAACCCTTACGGCGAGATTGCCGAGCAATATCGTACAATCCGCAACAATATCCAATACGCGGCAGACGGCAAAAAAATAAAGTCCTTGCTCATCACATCCCCTTCCGAGCGGGAGGGGAAGTCTACGGCAATCGTCAATTTGGCGATCTGCATGGCGCAGAGGGGCGATCGCGTGCTCGTGATCGATGTCAACTTCCGCAACCCGACTCTGCATCAAACGTTTAACGTTCCGGCTTCGCCAGGGCTGTCGGCCGTGCTTGGACAGCAGCTCGACATGCTGGATGCCATCTATAACACCGAGGTGGAAGGGCTGGACATTTTGCCGAGCGGACAGCGGTTTTTTAATTCCACAGAGCTGCTTGACTCCGAGCTGATGTCCGACGTCATGGCTTTTGGCGGGGAGCATTACGATATGGTGCTGCTGGATTGTCCGCCTGTGCTTGGCGTAGCCGAGACGAATGCCCTCGTACGCAAATGCGACGGCGTGATTCTGCTCGTCAGAAGCGGAAAAACCCAACAGGATCAAGCGAAGGAAGCGAAACGTGCGCTATTGTTCGCTAAAGCGAACATTCTTGGCGTCATACTAAATAAAAAGAGCGTTTGATGAGTCCATCGGATAGCGCTTTTTTTTGCGGCAATATTGTTCTTTATTAAGTACAACTAAGGCGTGAAGCCTTCGGTGATGTCTCCTGCCCGTTATCAACGGAGGCACTCGGCCATGCTGTGGGCAGGTTGGAGCCTTAGACGCTGTGTCGTCAGGGGTGTGGCGTGAGGTGGGGTTCAATGCCCCGTTCTGACGTTAAAGTTTTTAACTGGCAGGTTCATTGCTGGGCCGGCTAGTTAAGCACTTTAATGCGTGTCGCTGCGCGCAAGTGGCAGCGGCGGCACAAAGAAGGAGAAAGGGTGAAAGTCGTTTGAAATACGAGCATCGGTTATCATTTCTGGTTCTCATGGATTCGCTGATTGTGCTTGGCGCTATTTTCTGCAGCAGGTTTCTGCTAGACGCATCGCTTAATGTTGTGACGCTGCCAATTGTCATTAGCTCGGTAACTCTGCTGCTTAGCCATCATTTTTTTTCGTTCTATTACAAGCTGTACAAAAAAGCTTGGGAGTACGCCAGCGTAGGCGAGCTCGTCATCATCGGCAAGGCGGTATCGCTGTCCATCATCGCCGCGGGAGTCATGCAGCAGCTTGTGCTGCAGGATGTGTTTTTTCGGCTGCTGGCTGTAACGTGGATGATTCATATGCTGCTGATCGGCGGCTCCCGCTTATGCTGGAGATTGCTTAACGCCAAGTTTCAGCGCGGCAGGATCAGGCGCAGCCGTACGCTCATCGTCGGGGCGGGCTCGGCGGGGACGATGCTTGCCAGACAGCTTCTGGCGAATCGGGAGGCAGAGCTTGAGCCCGTGGCTTTCGTCGACGATGACGGTAAAAAGCATCATCTCGACATTCTGGGGCTTCCTGTCGTGGGAGACTTGGCAAGCATTGCAGCTACCGTGGAGAAGCAGCGCATAGACAATATCGTGATTGCGATTCCTTCCCTGAAAAGAAATCAGCTAGGCGCCGTATTTGCCGAATGCGCAAAGTCGACAGCGAAGACGCAAATCATCCCGATGCTGGAGGATTTGGCGACAGGCAAGGTGTCCGTGAATCAGTTCCGGGACATCCAGGTAGAGGATTTGCTCGGCCGCGAGCCGGTGGAGCTGGATATCGACAGTATTTCCGGTTATGTGACACAAAAGGTCGTCCTGGTGACAGGCGCCGGCGGGTCGATCGGCTCGGAGGTATGCCGGCAGGTGGCGAAATTTTTGCCGAATAAGCTGGTGCTGCTTGGCCATGGCGAGAATAGCATTTATTCGATTGAGTTGGAGCTTAAAGAGCTGTACGGCCATACGAACATCCTGTTTGTTACAGAAATCGCCGATTTGCAGGATGAAGCGAAAATGCTGGCCGTTATGCTGGAGCATCGGCCTCAGGTCGTGTACCACGCGGCCGCCCACAAGCATGTGCCGCTGATGGAGCGCAACCCGGAAGAGGCGTTCAAGAACAATGTGCTGGGCACCTTGCATGCGGCACGAGCCGCCAGCGCCAGCAAGGTCGACACATTTGTCATGATTTCGACGGACAAAGCCGTGAATCCGACAAGCGTCATGGGAGCTACGAAGCGTGTCGCGGAAATGATTGTACAGCATATGGACAGAACGAGCATGACGAAATTTGTTGCCGTACGCTTCGGCAATGTGCTGGGGAGCCGGGGCAGCGTCATTCCGCTGTTCAAAAAGCAGATCGCCAAGGGCGGGCCGGTAACGGTGACGCATCCCGACATGGTTCGGTATTTTATGACGATACCGGAGGCGTCCCGATTGGTCATTCAAGCCGGCGCTCTGGCGGGCGGCGGAGAAATATTCGTGCTGGATATGGGAGAGCCGGTCAACATTACCGAGCTGGCGCAAAATGTGATTCGGATGTCCGGCTACACGGTAGAGGAAATCGGCATTCAGTACACAGGCATTCGTCCCGGCGAAAAGCTGTTCGAGGAGATGCTGAAGGAAGGCGAGATCAGCGAGCGGCAAGTTTACCCGAAAATTTACATAGGCCAATCGATCGAGGTGTATTTTGACCATGTTGAGGAGCTGATTCGCGGCTTTGCGGACATGAGCAAGGTAGAGCTGCGCATCCGTTTGCTGGATTTGGCGAATCATGTCGTGGCGGAGCCCGATTTTGTATCGGTGACCGGCTAGAAAGATAAAGGAGGCTAATAAAATGATGAAGGTTAGAAAAGCGATTATTCCCGCGGCAGGTCTTGGTACGCGATTTTTGCCGGCTACGAAGGCGATGCCGAAGGAAATGCTGCCCATTGTCGACAAGCCGACGATTCAATACATTGTCGAGGAAGCGATCGCCTCAGGCATCGAGGATATTATTATCGTAACGGGCAAGCACAAACGGGCCATTGAGGACCATTTCGACAACTCGATCGAATTGGAGCAAATTTTGACAGCCAAGCATAAATTCGAGCTGCTGAGCGAAGTGCGCAAGTCGGCGGATATGGTGGACATCCATTACATTAGGCAGAAGGAGCCCAAGGGATTGGGCCATGCGATCTGGTGCGCCAGAAAATTTATCGGCAACGAGCCGTTTGCGGTGCTGCTTGGCGATGACATCATTTCCGCGGAAAAGCCGTGCATTCGCCAAATGATAGAGAAATACGAGCAATACCGGACCTCGGTAATCGGGGTGCAGCGGGTAGAGGCCGAGGCGGTATCCCGCTACGGAATCGTCGACGGCACGCTGATGGAGGAAGGGTTCCATCGCATTCGCCATCTGGTGGAGAAGCCCTCACGGGAAAATGCTCCTTCGAATTTGGCCATCATGGGCCGCTACATTTTGAGCCCGGCAATTTTCGACGTGCTTGGCAGGCAGACGCCTGGAGCAGGGGGCGAAATTCAGCTGACGGATGCGATTGCGGCGTTGAATATGTCGGAGGCGGTCTATGCCTACGAATTTGACGGCAAGCGGCACGACGTCGGAGAAAAAATGGGCTTTATTCAGACGACGCTGGAATTCGCCCTGCAGCGCGACGATTTGCGGTATGAGCTGATCAGCTATTTGTCCGGGCTGATTGAGCGTGAATCCATCAATCAGGCATAACTTATATTTTTTATTACGAATGTAAGGGTGGCGGATATGGCGGGTAAAATATTGTTTTGCGCAACGGTGGATTATCACTTCAAGGCGTTTCATTTGCCGGTAATGGAATGGTTTAAGCAGAAGGGCTGGGAGGTTCATGTTGCGGCAAGGGGCAGCCTCGAGCTGCCGTTCGTGGACCGCAAATTCGAATTGCCGTTTGAGCGCTCCCCTTTTCGCGCGGGCAATGCGCGGGCGTATCGGGAGCTCAAAGGCATAATCGGACAGCAGCATTACGATATCATTCATTGCCATACGCCGATGGGCGGCGTATGCGCCCGTCTTGCCGCCAGCGGCGCCAGACGAAGAGGAACCAAGGTGATCTATACCGCGCATGGGTTTCACTTCTGCAAAGGAGCTTCGCCGCTTAGCTGGCTCCTGTATTATCCGATCGAGAAGCTGCTCGCCGGAGCAACCGATTGCCTGATTACGATTAATCATGAGGATTACAGCCTGGCGAAACAAAAGCGCTTTAAAGCGGGAAGCATTGCCCATGTACACGGCGTCGGCGTGAACACCGAGCGCTTTAAGCCGCTGGCATGGCTCGACAAGTGGCGTTTGCGGCATAAGCTGGGTTATCGGACCGAGGACTTCCTTATGTTCTACGCGGCGGAATTCAATAAAAATAAAAATCATTCATTGTTGATCAGGTCGCTTGCCGAGCTGAAAGGGCAGGTGCCGCAGGCCAGGCTGCTGCTTGCGGGCGAAGGGCCGCTGATGGCCTCATGCCGCGAGCTTGCGGAAAGCCTTGGCGTCGAGGAGCAGGTAAGATTTCTGGGCTATCGCAATGATATCGCCGAGCTGCTGCCGATGTGCGACGTTGCCGTCGCTTCAAGCCTGCGGGAAGGGCTGCCGGTCAATATAATGGAAGCGATGGCCTGCGGACTGCCTGTAGTTGCCACCGCCAATCGCGGTCATTCCGAGCTGATCGTGGAGGATGGCAACGGCTTTCTTGTCGCGGCAGGCGATCATGAGCAGTTCGCTCAACGCTTGCGGCGCCTAAGCGAATCCGCCGAGCTGCGGAAGCGGATGGGCGGCTATAGCGTTCGTCATGTGCAAGCCTTCGGCTTGCTGCCGGTGAAGCAAGAGCTAAGCGAAATTTATCAATCGTTTATGGTGGAGGATCAGGATGAAGCCCAAAGTCAGTATCATCGTGCCTATATATAATATGGAGCGTTACTTGGACCGCTGCTTGCAGAGCTTGCTTGGGCAAACGCTGAGCGAGTTGGAGGTCATTGCCGTCGATGACGGCTCTACGGACGGGAGCCTGGCGACGCTGCATCGTTATGCGGAACGAGACAGCCGGCTTCGCATCGTAGCCAAGCGGAACGGGGGCGTATCCGCAGCCCGCAATGACGGTCTTCGCGCCGCAAGCGGACGCTACATCGGCTTCGTGGACCCTGACGACTGGGTGGACCGGGATATGTACGAGCGGCTGTATGAGGCTGCCGTTGGAGGGGACATCGCAATTACGATGTGCGGCTATGTCCGAGAATTTGGCACGCATGCCAAAGAGAAGCTGTTCCCGCTGCGGGACGGCACGGTATATCGCGGTGCGGATGTACGGCGAGAGATGGTGCGCAGGCTGGTAGGGCCGCTTGACGGAGAAGCGATGCAGCCGGAAAATCTGGACGCCTGGGGCACGGTCTGGTCGAAGCTGTATGCGGCGGATTTAATTGAACGCAATCAGCTGCAGTTTATCGATTTGGACCAAATCGGGAGCAATGAGGATACG
Organism: Paenibacillus sp. SY21-1; assembly: GCF_005222705.1. Lineage (GTDB taxonomy): Bacteria > Bacillota > Bacilli > Paenibacillales > Paenibacillaceae > Pristimantibacillus. The sequence goes on from NZ_STGF01000011.1 coordinate 75,434, forward strand.
CTGTTTAATTTGCGCGCCTTCTACCATGCGGACTCTTTTTTGTTCATGAACCGGGCCTCCTATCATTATTGGCGCGCCAACGCCGGCTCGATCACCTCGTCCTACAATCCGCAGTTGCCTGAGCGCTTCGAGAAGCTGTATAGCTGCATAACGGACTTTCTGACGGAGCATGGGCTGGACGGCGATTATAAATCAGCCTTAAACAATCGGATTGCTATGAATGTTGTCGGGCTCGGACTCAACATTATGAATGCGAATAAAGCTTCCGGCTTAAAGATGCAGCTTAGCCGGGTCAAGGCCTTGTTGAAGCGCGAACGGCTGTCGGAAGCTTTGCGAAGCTTTGACGCCAGTCGGAGCGCGGCGCATTGGCGGTTGTTTTTCCGGTTCGCCGGGTCGGGTCAGGCCGCAGCCGTTTATGTCATGCTGCTGGCGATGAATGCGTTAAGAATAAGAAATACGGGGAGGCAACAGCGTGGAACCGATGAGGGTGCTCCAGGTCGTTACGATCATGAATCGGGGCGGGCTCGAAACGATGCTGATGAACTACTATCGGCAAATGGATCGCAGCAAAATTCAGTTTGACTTTATCGTTCATCGACAGGAAGAGGGGCATTACGATCGCGAGATTGAGGCGCTCGGGGGCAAGCTGTTTCGGCTGCCTGCGATCAGGCCGGGCTCATACAGGCTGTATTTCAAGCAGCTTGACCAGTTTTTTCAGGATTATCCTCACTATAGAGTGGTTCACTCCCATATTAACGAGAACAGCAGCTTTGTCATGCGGGCGGCGCGTCAAGCCGGTGTCCCGTGCCGGATTATGCACAGTCATCTGAGCGACTTCGGACTCGATTACAAGCTCCCGTTCCGGCTGTATGCCAGATGGGCGATGCGCGATCATCCAAGCAGCTATTTCGCTTGCTCCCGCAATGCGGGCAAGTGGCTGTTCGGCAGCAAGCTCGCGGCTTCCGGCGAAATGACCGTAATGAACAATGCGGTTGACGTCGCCCGCTTTCTGCCTGACGCCGCTGTGCGCGAGCAGAGCCGCAAGGAGCTTGCGGCGGGCGACAGGCTTGTGATCGGCCATATCGGCCGATTCCAGGAGCAGAAAAATCATGATTTTTTAATCGATATTTTCCAGGCGATCGTCGCCAAAGAGCCGACTGCGCTGCTGGTGCTGGCCGGCGAAGGGCATTTGCGGCCCGCCATTGAACGGAAGATCGAGAGGCTGGGTCTTAGGGCAAACGTCAAGCTGCTCGGCGTATGCGAGGATGTTGCGAAGCTGCTGCAGGGCGTCGACATCTTCCTGTTTCCTTCGCTGTTCGAGGGATTGCCTGTCGTGCTGGTCGAAGCGCAGGCGGCCGGACTTAGCTGTATCGCTTCTGATGCGATTACGACCGAAGCTGATTTGACCGGGCTCGTAACTTACATAAGCTTGAAGCATCCGCCGGGCGAATGGGCGGACGCCGTGCTGAAGTCGTCCCGCGAGCGGAGAAACACAGCCGACGCGCTGGCGAAGCACGGCTATGATACGACGACAATGGCGAAGTGGCTGTCGGATTATTACCTGGCGAACGCTTCTTCAGCCGGCACGGGATAGGAGGCGTTATACGTGAGCAGGCTGTTGACGGTATTTACCCCGGCCTACAATCGGGCCTATACGCTTCATTTATGCTACGAAAGCTTACTCCGTCAGACCTGCAAGGATTTCGAATGGCTCATTATCGACGACGGTTCTACCGACGGGACGAGGGAGCTAGTGGAAACGTGGATAAGGGAGAACAACATTCCGATCCGCTATCACTATCAGGACAATCAAGGCATGCACGGAGCCCATAACGCAGCATATGAGCGGATAACGACGGAGCTGAACGTGTGTATCGATTCAGACGACTACATGACCGACGATGCGGTGGAGAAAATAGCCGACTTCTGGCGCAAGCATGGCAGCGATTCATATGCAGGCATTGTAGGTCTCGACATGGAGCAAAGCGGCGAGATCATCGGAACCAGATTGCCGGATAAGCTGAAGCATGCCGCGCTGACCGATTTGTATGTGCTGCATCAGGTGCGAGGAGACAAGAAGCTGGTATACCGGACGGCCGTTACATCGGCCGTTCCGCCTTATCCGGTCTATCCGGGAGAAAAGTACGTGCCGCTATCCTACAAGTATATGCTGATTGATCAGCAATACCCGCTGCTCCTGCTGAATGAGCCGCTGTGTGTCGTCGAATACTTGCAGGACGGCTCGAGCCTCAACATGATCAAGCAATACCGGACCAATCCGCGCGGCTTTCAGTTTTTTCGCAAAACCGCCATGACGTATGCGCCATCCTGGCGCCGGCTTATTCAAGAAGCCGCTCATTACGTCTCTAGCAGCCTGCTGATGCGCAACTGGCGTTTTCTTGGAGAATCGCCGCGCAAGGGCGCTACCTTGCTGGCGCTGCCGGCGGGCTTGCTGCTGTACCTCTACATTCAGAATACGGGAAGAAACGCGGTGCCGCTGCGCAAGCGATAGCGGCATGGCTGTGCGCCCGTCATAGGAAGGACTAAGGTTATGACGATCTTGTGGATGACGCTGGCGAGCGTATTTCTTTTGTCCGCGGCCGCCAGATACTTTACGGCTCCTGCAGGAATCGCCCAGGCCAGCATAACGCCGAATCGGATGCTGGCCGTCGCGGCCGCGCTAGTCATCGCTCTTGTCGCGGGTCTGCGCTCCAATATAGGGGACACCTATCTGTACATGCACGGCTACACGGTTAACGAGCATACGTGGGCCTCGCTCGCCGGCGGCAGGGATATTGGGTTCGGCTTGCTGCAAATGCTGCTCAAGCAGTTCACGCCTGATCCGCAAATTCTTGTGCTTACGACGGCGGTAGTGACCAATCTGCTCATTATGGCGGTCGTTTATCATTATACGCGGCTATATGAGCTAAGCGTTTATTTGTACATTACGACTGGCACGTTCACGATCTCGATGAACGGCATCCGGCAATTTTTGACGGCATCGATCATTTTTGCCTGTACAGGGCTTTTGCTGAAGGGGAAATGGAAGGCTTACGTTGTGCTGGTCGGCTTCGCTTCCTTGTTTCACCAGAGCGCCTTGATTATGATACCGATCTACTTTGTCGTGCGCCGGGAGGCGTGGACCAGAGCGACTTTTTCTTTGCTTGGCATCGCCGTCGCTTTCATTCTTGGCTTCAATCAGTTCTCCGAGCTGCTGTTCAGCGCCATTAAGGATACGCAATATGGGCATTATCAGGTGTTTGCGGAGGGCGGAGCGAGCTATATCCGCGCACTTGTCTGGATGATGCCGCTCGTTATCGCCTACTTCAGCAGGGAGCGGCTGCGGGCTATTTTTCCGAAGGCGGATATTTTCGTTAATCTTTCCCTGGTCGGCGCCGTCATCATGCTCATTTCCACCCAAAACTGGATTTTTGCGCGTATGGCGATCTATTTCAATCTCTATCAATTAATTCTTATCGCATGGCTCATTAAAGTGTTTCGCCAGAAGGACCAGAAGCTTGTATATTTGGCGGTGCTTGTTTTTTACTTCGGTTTCTATTTCTATGAATCGGTTATTGCGCTTGGCTTGGAATACGAGAGCGACTATATTAAATGGCCTTGGGGGGAATAAGCTTGAACGGAACGGCCCGTATCCCCAGAACGGTGCACTATTGCTGGTTCGGACGAGGGGAAAAGTCCAAAAAAATCGTCAAATGCATGAAAAGCTGGCAAAAGCATTTGCCTGACTACACGTTTATCGAATGGAACGAGGACAACTTCGACTTGCAGGCTAACCGGTATGTGGCGGAAGCCTATCAGGCCAAAAAATATGCGTTCGTCAGCGATTATGCGAGGCTGCATGCGATGTATCATTATGGCGGCATCTATCTGGATACGGATGTGGAGGTGCTGAGACCGCTCGACGCTTTGCTCCTTCATGAGGCGTTCTCCGGCTTCGAGGATGAGCGTTATCTGCAATCCGGGACGATGGGGGCGGCTAAAGGCCATGCCTGGATCAAGGAACTGCTGAAGGATTATGACGGCAGAGCGTTTATAAACGAAGACGGCAGCCTGGATACGACAACGAATACAGCAGTTATTACCCGTATCTGCGAGCGTTACGGCTTGGTCGCAGACGGCAGCGAGCAGAGGCTCGCCAATGGGGTTGTTTTTTATCCGCGCGATTATTTCAGTCCCTACGATTATATCAATGGCGGCAATTACCGAACGGATAACAGCTATACGATTCATCATTTCGCCAAATCCTGGCTTCCCGCGCATGTGCGGCTAAGAGGCGAGGTAAAGCGCGCGGTGAGCCGCGTTGTGGGACCGACTGTCATTGCCCGAATGAGAAAGCTGCTGAGTTAGGAGAAAAAGCATGGTAAAACGATTATTCGATGTAGTAGTCGCAGGCGCAATGCTGCTTGTGCTAAGCCTGCCGATCGTTGTGGTAGCGCTGCTCGTCCGTATGAAGCTCGGCGGTCCGATCGTGTTCAGACAGAAGCGACCGGGGCTGCACGGCGTTCCGTTTCATGTCTACAAGTTCCGAACGATGACCGATGAACGGGACAGCCTGGGCAAGCTGCTGCCCGATCATCTGAGACTAACTCCGTTTGGCGCCTGGCTGCGGAAGTACAGTATGGATGAGCTGCTGCAGCTCGTAAATGTGCTGAAGGGGGAGCTGAGCCTGATCGGGCCAAGGCCCCTTCTGATGGAATATTTGCCTCTATACACGGAGCGGCAGGCGAAGCGGCATCTGGTAAGGCCGGGCATTACCGGGTGGGCGCAGATTAACGGACGCAATGCGACGACATGGGAGGAACGCTTTGAGCATGACGTCTGGTACGTCGAGCATCAGAGTCTGCGTCTGGATCTTCTGATTCTGCTGCGGACCGCAGGCAAGGTGATTCGTTCGGAGGGCGTCTCGCAGGAAGGGCATGCAACGATGCCGATGTTCCTTGGTTCGTCGCGAAGCCATGAGGGATGAGCGCTGAGGCGGACCGCTGCATTGCGCGGCGCAGGATAAGCCGGGGGGAACGGAAGGGGCGCAATGTCCTTTTGCGGCCGTCGGCCAATGGAATCGGAAGCAGCGACAAGAGCAAAGACAAAAGCAAAGACAAGAGCAAAGACAAAAGCAAAGACAAGAGCAAAGACAAGAGCAAAGACAAAGCAGTGACAAGAGCAGCAACAAAAGCCGCGACAAATGCGGCTGCAAAAGCAGCAAACACAAGCTTTGTTCCGCTGGCCGAACAACCGGCCAGGATGGAATAAAGCTTTTATTTGGTGCGGGAAAACAAACGGGGAAGGGACGTGTATACATGTCAGGTCAGCAGCAGTCGAGAATTTTTTTGTCCGCGCCGCATATGAGCGGGAATGAGCGGCGTTATATTGATGAGGCGTTTGAAACGAACTGGATCGCGCCGCTCGGTCCCCAGCTCGATGCGTTTGAGCAGGAGGTGGCCGCTTATGCCGGTACGAAGGGAGCGGCGGCGGTCAGCTCCGGCACGGCTGCCATTCATCTGGCATTGCAGCTGCTGGATGTGGGCAAGGGGGATACGGTATTTTGCTCCAGCTTCACGTTTATCGCCAGCGCCAACCCGATCAGCTATTGCGGCGCGGAGCCGGTTTTTATCGATTCCGAGCCGGCGACATGGAATATGTCGCCTGAGGCGCTTGGCCGCGCTTTGCGCGATGCGGCCGCAGCCGGACAGCTGCCTAAAGCGGTCATTGTCGTCCATCTGTACGGACAGATCGCCCGTATGGAAGAAATCCACGTTCTATGCAGCGAATACGGCGTGCCTATTGTGGAGGACGCCGCCGAATCGCTTGGCTCGACCTATAAAGGCAAGCAAAGCGGCGGTTTGGGCAAGCTGGGCATCTTCTCTTTTAATGGAAACAAAATTATAACGACCTCCGGCGGAGGCATGCTCGTTTCCGATGATACGGCACTTCTGGCCAAGGCTCGCTTTCTTGCCACGCAGGCACGCGATCAGGCGCCGCATTATCAGCATAGCGAGATGGGCTTTAACTACAGGATGAGCAATGTGCTTGCGGGAGTGGGCCGGGCGCAGCTGCAGGTGCTGGATGAGCGGGTGGCCGCCCGCCGCGCTATTTTTGAAGAATATGCGCTGACGCTTGGCAATCAGCCGGGCGTAGCCTTTATGCCGGAGCTGCTCGGCACGCGCTCCAATCGGTGGCTGACGGCATTGGTGCTGGACGCCGAGGAGGCGGGGGTAACCGCCCAGCATTTGCTCGCCGCTCTGGAAGCCGCCAACATTGAAGCACGTCCGCTCTGGAAGCCGCTGCATATGCAGCCCCTGTTCAAAGGTACCCGTTTCTACGAGCATGCAGAGGGCGAGCGAGCCTATTGCGAGCAATTGTTCCGCAGCGGCCTTTGCTTGCCGTCAGGCTCCGGCATGAGCGGAGCCGACCAGATGCGTGTCATCGACTGCATAAGCGACGTATTCGGAAACGGCGTCCGCAGCAGCGCGCAGACGGCTTCGTAAGCTGCTCCCGATGGGAAGGAGCGGGAAGCTTGTGCCTGCTAAGTTTTATAGATACGGCTCGCCTGGCTCGCGCGAACGAATAACTTTGGCAGGACTTCCATAGGCGACGGAATAGGGCGCTATATCGCGGAGAACGACAGATCCGGCTCCGATGACCGTGTGCTCGCCAATCGACCTGTTATGGACGACTGCCGCTTGCAGGGACAGCACCGAATAATCGCCGATCCTAACGCTGCCTCCGGTGCATGCCTTGGGCGCCAAGGTAACAAAATCTCCGGTTGCGCAATCATGATCGAGGGAAGCATGGGTATACAGCACATTATGCTGGCCAACGACGGTGTCGCTGCCGATGACGGCTCCGGCCATAATGACGCTGCCGGCCCCGATGCTTGCGCCTCTTGCAACAGAGGAGTCCGGATGCACGGCAGAAACGAATGGCGCGCCGGGAGCGATGCCTGCTATGGCACGCACCGCTTTGGCTCTTGTCCAGTTATCGCCGATGGCAACCAATAGGCCGGCGAGCTTCTGCGAAGGAGAGACAAGCCAGCTTTCATCGCCAAGCACCTCATAGCCGTACATAATGGTACCGGCAGGCCTGCGTCCGTCCAGCAGACCGGCAATGGCGAAACGGCCTTCTTTCTCAACCGTATCGATGACGGCTTTGGCGTGACCGCCAGCTCCGTAGATGACGATAGCGTTGCTCAAACGAATCTCTCCCTTGGATGGAATGAACGATTTCTTTTTATATTCTATCAGAAGCGTACAACTCTACCAAGCTATGAGAGGCTCCCGGCTGCGAGGTTTATAGCGGCGTCATGCGGGGCGGTTCGTCTGTACGCCAACCGACAAGTTGCCGGATAACGATTGACAGCATAAAGGGAAGGTGATAATCTGTACTTGTGTTCGTTTTATAGAACGAAATAAGGTTTGATGTTCGTTATTGGCTAATTGGCAAGAAGGAGACTTTCATGAATAACGACGTGCATTTTCAAATAAACGACTTGTCGAATGAGCTGAAGCTGATTCTGATGCTTTTGTCGGGAACAGATGGCGTAGAGGAAAATTTTGAGCTGCAGGAGCTGCTGCGAAGCGTCGATTGGGATCGGTTTATTGAGCTGTCCCGGCATCATCGCGTATTTCCCTCCGTCAATCGCAAGCTTCAGGAGATCAATGCCGCAGAGGTGCCCGCGTTCGTCGGAACGATGTTTCAGCGCGATTATTATCGCAATACGCTGCTTATGCTGGGACTTAGCGGCGAAATGGAGCAGCTGGCCAAGGCGTTTTCCGAGGAAGGCATCCGCTCTTTGTTTCTGAAGGGGCCTGTGATTGCGGCAGATTTGTATGGCGACGTTTCGCTGAGAACCTCTTGCGATCTGGATCTTCTTATTCCGATAAAAGAGCTTGAACAGGCAGAGCGCATTTTACTGGCGATGGGCTATGAGAAGGACGATTATATTGATACGGTGCTGGGCGATTGGAAGTGGCGGCATCACCATTCTACCTTTTTTCATGCGGATAAAAGAATCAAGGTAGAGCTGCACTGGCGCCTTAATCCGGCTCCGTCGAGCGAGCCCGCGTTCAACGAGCTATGGAGCCGCAAGCGCAAAAGCTCGCTCATCAACCGTCCGATCTACTATTTGGGACGCGAGGATCTGTTCTTGTTTCTCGTCTCGCATGGGGCCAGACACGGGTGGTCGCGCCTGCGCTGGCTGCTTGATATCAAGCAGCTGGTGGAGCAGCGGCTGGATTGGCCTGCTCTTGTCAAGCTTCTCCGCAAGCATCGCTATTTGCATATCGGAGGCCAGGCGGTGCTGCTTGCCTCCCGCTTGTTCGCCGTGCCTTTGCGCGAGGAGATGCGCCCGCTGCTCGCCCAGAGGAAAGCGCACTGGCTCGCCGAGGATACGATGTTCTACGTTCATCGAATGGTCAATTTACATACCGACCCCGTTCCGCAGGAGGTGCAGCGTTATCATAAGCGGTATTTGTTCTCGCTGCTGACCTGGGGGCAGAAGCTGCAGTTTTTGGCGAGCTTTCTCTATCCGTATCCCGAGGACGCCGTTACGCTGCCGCTGCCTAAGCCTCTGCATGGCCTGTATTTCGTGCTGCGGCCGTTCCTCTGGCTGTGGAGGAAATACAAACCTCAAGCTTCCATTGAAAATGAAAAGGAAAGTGCGGGAGATAATCATGAGAAACGTATTGATCGCTTCCTATGATATGGAGGTTGGCGGAGTCGAGCGGAGTCTGGCAGGCATGCTGGATGCCTTCGATTACGAGCGGCAGAGCGTCGATCTCATGCTTTATCGGCATACGGGCGATTTTATGACATTGCTTGGAGATCAGGCGAAGCTGCTGGAGGAGCTTCCGCAGTACGCTTCCTTCCGCCAAGGAATCGGCGAGCTGATTAAAGCCGGACAACTTCCGATTGCGTTCATGCGGCTGTTGTCCAAGGCGCACGCGGCTATCGTCGGCAAGCTTACCGGCATCGCGGAGCCGGGCTACATTCAGCAGCAGCTTATGTGGAAATATATGCGTCCGCTGCTGCCGGCGCTGACTCAGCGCTACGATGTGGCGATCAGCTACCTGTGGCCGCATGATTTTGTGGCCGAGAAGGTCGAGGCCAAGCGGAAAATAGCGTGGATACATACCGATTATTCAACGATAGAAACGCTGCACAGCGCCGATTTGGCCATGTGGAACAAATTTGACTCCATTATTGCGGTGTCCGAGGCGTGCAGAACGTCTTTTTTGCAAAAGTATGAATCGCTGCGCGACAAGTTGTTCGTTATTGAGAATATTCTGTCTCCTGCCCACATTCGCAATCAAGCCGAGGATGAATGGCCCGACAATCCGATGCCTGCGGATCGGCGCTTCAAGCTGCTGTCGGTGGCGAGGCTGTCCCACGCCAAAGGCATGGATCAGGCAGTGGAAGCCATGAAGCTGCTTCGCGACCGTGGCTATGAGCAGCTGGTCTGGTACGTGGTCGGCTATGGCGGAGACGAGGCCGAAGTGCGGCGTCTGATTGCAGGCTACGGGCTGGAGGAGCAATTCATTCTGCTTGGCAAGCAAACGAACCCCTACCCGTATATGGCCGCCTGCGATTTGTACGTTCAGCCCTCCCGTTACGAAGGCAAAGCCGTTACCGTAACCGAGGCGAAGGCGTTAGGCAAGCCGGTGCTGATTACCCGCTACTCGACGGCTGACAGCCAGGTAGTCCATGGAGTCGACGGTTACATTGCCGAGCTGTCGGCGGACGGCATTGCCGCCGGCATTGAAACGCTGTACGGCGATCAGGCGCTGCGCGACAGGCTGGCCGAGGCGTGCCGGAATACCAATTACAGCAATCGCGAGGAGCTTGACAAGCTTTATCTTCTATTCGACGAGAAAAGGAGGAGGCAGGCGGTATGAAGCCCAAGCTGAGCGTCGTCATCCCCGTGTTTAATGCCGCGCCCTATTTGCGCCGCTGTATCGATTCCCTGCTGGCGCAGAGCTTGCGGGAATGCCAGTTTATATTTGTCAATGACGGCTCTACGGACGACAGCGCGAGCATTCTGGAGCGTTACGCGGCCAAGGAGAAGCGTATCCGGGTCATCCATCAGTGCAACAAAGGGGTCAGCATGGCCAGAAATGCGGGACTTGCCGCCGCTGAGGGCGAATACATCGGCTTTGTGGACGCGGATGACGATATCGCTCCGGATTTATACGAACGAATGCACACTGCCGCAACGCAGGAGGATTGCGACGTGGTTGTATCCAACTTCGTCAGCGAACTGGACGGCCATCAGGTCGTAACGAGCTATCCCTTTCATTCCAATATGGTCATTCCCGAGCCTTGCATCCGGAATGAGGTTTTGCCCTTTTTTATGCGCAGCGATTCGTTGAATACGGCATGCAACAAGCTATACCGCAAACGGATTATCGAGGCCTACAGCATTCAATTTCCGGAGCGTGTAGCGCTTGGCGAGGACGGCATGTTCAATATTTTATACTTCAGCCGTATCCGAAGCATGCTTTATATCGATTATACCGGCTACTATTACCGGGAGACGCCAGGCAGCGCAACGCGCAATGTAGCAGCCAAGGATTATTTTATGCGTGCGGTCGAGGTGTACGAATCGGATACTCCCCCCTGTTACAGAAGCAAAGTGAGCCCGTCGGCCATTCATCGGCTTAAAGCGGTAAAGCTCATTCATAATGTGCTGTCTTACGTACATATTTATCTGGAGCCTTCGGCGAATCTGAGCTATTGGGACAAGTGGCGCTACGTCAGCAGAATGATCAAGCACCGCCGCGTTCGCTCGGCCCTTTCCGTATACGAAAAAGAAATGAAAGGGCGGCTTGGAGGCTACCAGCGGCTGCTGCTGTTTTTTATCCGGACGCGCTCGCTGCTCGGCATTCAGCTGCTCACGGCATATAGCCGCTATCGAAATAAAAACAATCAAGCAAGGGGCTGGTCTCATGAAAATCATGATGTTCGCGCATGACGGAAGTTTAAACCGCGGCTGCGAGGCAATCGTTCGATCCTCCACCGACATTCTGAAGGAACGCATACACGGCGCCCATATTTACCTGGCCTCCGCCAAGCCGGAAACGGATCGGGGCATTACGCGGCTGGACGGCATCTATGACGGAGGAGCGCTCCCGCTGCGCAAATACTCGGTCGACTGGTTTATCTCCTCGTTCAAGGTCAAGCTGTTTCAGGACGAATCGTACGCGCTCGGCAAAATCCATCATAACATCATTAAAAATATAAAGGACATGGACGTTTGCCTTTCCATAGGCGGGGACAACTACTGCTATGGCGAGCAGCCCGGCTGGTACGAAATCGACCGAAGAGTGAAGGCGCAAGGCAAAAAGCTTGTGCTGTGGGGCTGCTCGATCGGGGAGGAGGATATGTCGGAACGGAAGCTTGCCGACTTAAAGCTGTTTGATCTGATTTTGCCGCGCGAGACGCTGACCTTCGATATGCTGCGGGCAAAAGGGCTGACGAATGTGAAGCTGTGCGCCGACCCCGCTTTTACGATGGAGAAGGAGGAGCTTCCGCTTCCCGAGGGCTGGCAGGAGGACAACACGATTGGCCTCAATTTCAGTCCGCTCGTATGGAAGAAAAACAAGCCATCCTATGAGGCGGTAGAAAAGCTGATCGAGCACATACTCGCCACGACGAAAATGACGATTGCGTTAACCCCGCACGTTGTCCAAGAGGGCAATCACGATTATGAGGTGCTGCAGCTGTATGACGAGCGCTTCAAGCATACGGGCCGGGTGCTGCTGCTGCCTGATCATTTAAATGCCGTGCAATATAAAGGTTATATTTCACGCATGCGCATGTTTATCGGAGCGAGAACCCATGCGACAATCGCCGCTTATTCCAGCTATGTGCCTACAATGGTGCTCGGCTACAGCGTCAAGTCGAGGGGCATTGCCAAGGATCTGTTCGGCGACGAGAAGCTGGTGCTGGGCTTGCAGGAGCTTTCGAACGGATCAAGGCTGATACAGGCGTTCGATGAACTGCAGCGCGACGAGGACCGGATCAGACTGACGCTTAAACGGCGCATACCGGAAATCAAAAAGCTTTCCTATCGTGCCGTTCAGTATTTAAATGAGCTTGCCTGAGGTGCGTATGAGAACGAAGCTGCTGTTCGTTATGCCTGGACTGGCCGCAGGCGGCGGTGAAAAAAGCCTGGTTAACTTGCTGTCGCAAATGGATTATAGCCGGTTCGAGGTCGACTTGTTCCTGTTTAATAATGAAGGTTTGTTTATGGAGTTTCTGCCGCCGGAGGTGCGTCTGGTGCAGCCGCCGGATACGTACCGCCTGTTCTCGCTTCCGATCGGCAAGGCCGTCTGGCAATTGCTGAAGCGGGGACTGCCCAGACTGGCCATGAGCCGCATTCTCTACTCGTGGAGAAACCTGCTTGGCCGCGGCACCGCTGTTGCCGAGCAGTATTCCTGGCGATATATGTCGCCGGCGTTCAAGCCGTTGGAAGAACGCTACGATGTAGCGATCGGCTTTTTGGAGAAAACGTCCACCTATTTCTGTGTGGACAAAGTGAGCGCCGCCAAAAAAATCGGCTGGGTACATATTGATTACGACAAGCTGGGCATGGACCCGCGTTTTGATATTCGCTACTTCGAGAAGCTGGACGAAATCGTTACCGTATCGGAAGAATGCGCGGAGGTGCTCAAGCAGCGCTTTCCGGAGCAGAGCGACAAGGTCAAGACGATCTATAATATCGTCTCGCCCAAGGTGATACGCGCAATGGTGAATAAGGAGCAGATAGCTATGTACGAGCGGCATGAGGACGAGGTCGTCATTTTATCGATCGGGAGGCTACACCACCAGAAGGGATTTGAATTGGCTGTCGAGGCTTGCGCAAGGCTGACGGCGCTTGGCTATCGGATTCGCTGGTACGTTATCGGCGAGGGAGAGGAGCGGGAGCGGCTTACTGCGCTGATCAGACAGCACGGACTGCAGGAGCGATTTATTCTGCTCGGCCTCAAGGCCAACCCGTACCCGTATTTGCAGCAGGCGGACGTGTATGCGCAGCCTTCCCGCTTTGAAGGCAAATCGATTGCCATCGACGAAGCCAAAATTTTGCACAAGCCTATCGTCGTGACCGATTTCAGCACCGCAAAAGATCAAATTACCGACGGCGTCGACGGTCTGATTGTGGCGATGAATCCGGACAGCATGGCCGAGGGAATTGCCAGACTGATTGACGACAGGGAGGTGGCCGGGCGGATAAGCGCGCATTTGGCGAATCAGCAGCTCGGTACGGAGGATGAGATTTACAAGCTGTACAAACTTTTTGCCTAGGTGGGAAGGCCGTTGAAAAAGAAGCTTCTGTTCGTCATGAACAATTTGAACTGCGGCGGCGCGGAGAAATCGCTCATTTCGCTGCTGCGGACCGTCGATTACGAGCTTTATGAGGTGGACTTGTTTTTGTTCCGGCATGAAGGGATGTTTCTGGCCAGCCTGCCTGCTCAGGTCAAGCTGCTGGAAGAGCCGCCGCTTTACCCGTATTTCGATATGTCGGTCAAGGCGGCCATTGCGGATTGCCTGCAGCATCGGCGCTACCGGCTGGCGCTTTCAAGACTGCGCGCCGGCTTGATCTTTCGCACGGAGAAAAACCGGGCGCGATGCGAGCAGCGGGTATGGAAACATTTGTCGCAGGCGCTGGACTCGCTGCCGGGCCGTTATGATGCGGCGATCGGCTTTCTGGAGAAGAACCCGGTTTATTTCAGTATCGAGAAGGTAAATGCGGCAAGAAAGCTGGGTTTTATTCATAACGACTACGACAAGCTGGGCATGGATGCGGCGCTGGACCGGTCTTATTTTGCACAGCTGGACTATCTCGTTACGGTTTCAGAGCATTGCGGCGAGGTGCTGGAGCGAAGATTTCCGCAGTATCGGGACAAGGTCAAGGTAATCCACAATATCGTGTCGCCGGCGATGATTCACGCGCTGGCTCTGCAAACGGAGCAGACCGAGTCTGAAAAGCGGGTTTCCGCTGCGCGCGCTGCAACGATCGTCTCGCTTGGCCGCCTGGTCAAGCAAAAGGGGTTCGATCTTGCGATAGAAGCCTGCAGGCTGCTGGTAGAGGAAGGCTATGCGATTGAGTGGCAAGTGATCGGCGAGGGCGAGGAGCGGGAGGAGCTGGAGAAAATGATTTCACGGTATGGGCTGGAGCAATCGTTCAAGCTGATCGGGCTGCGCGACAATCCGTACCCCTATATCCGCAGCGCAGATATTTACGTCCAGCCGTCGCGCTTCGAGGGGAAATCGATCGCTATTGACGAGGCGAAAATATTGCACAAGCCTATTGTCGTCACCGACTTCAGCACGGCGAAGGATCAAATCAAGCATAAGGAGAACGGCTTGATCGTCGAGATGAACGCAGACGCAATCGCGGCAGGCATTCGCCGGCTGATCGGGGACGAGGTGCTGCGCGGGCGGCTGGCAAGGCGCCTCGCTGCCGAGCAGCTCGGCACGGAGCATGAAATAGATAAACTATATGCGCTCGTATAGGCAGGGAGAGGAGAATCACTATGCTGCTGACGGCGGCGATTGCATGTGGAGCGCTGACGGCGCTGGTGCTGCTGATCGATTTAATACCGATATGGAGGGATTGGCTGGGCCGCATCCACATTGGCAGGCACGCAAATAAACAGGATTGGAGCTTGGCGATTACGGACACCGGCTGGAAATGGCTGCTTAGCACGCCAACCATAAGAAAAACCGACAATACGCGCCTGGTAGCGATCGATATGCTGCGCGGCCAGTACGCCAGCCACTCCATTCAGCACTGGCAGGAGGGGGCGCTCCTGATGGGACTGTCCGAGCAGCCGCTGGCGGCGGGACAGACGGATAGAGACGGGCAGATCAGCGCGTTTCTCGCCGGCAAATTTAATGCCGATGGAAGCTGGAAAGTGGTCCCGACTACGATTGATTGCGCGATTCTCGCTTACAGCGTCCTGACTCTGAACGGAGCAGCGCCGAACCGTTACCGTCCTGCATTCGACTATACCTGGGAGCTGATCCAGTCTTGCATCGGAGCGGACGGGACCGTTCAGTACCGTACGTTTATGCCGAATTATCGCTACGTGGATACGCTTGGCTTTATTTGCCCGTTTCTTGTCGCGTACGGCAAACGCTACGGCAAGCCGGAGTGCATCGAGCTGGCGGTGCGTCAGCTGGAGCAATACATTCGCCATGGCGTGCTGGACACCCACTTCCTCCCTGTGCATGCGTATCATTTGCAACATTCGACCCCGCTTGGCCTGTTCGGCTGGGGGCGCGGTCTCGGCTGGTTTGCCATCGGACTGATGGACACATGGCGGGAGCTTCCGGCACAGCACGAGGCGAAGCAGAGGCTGGAGCGCTTTGTCGTCAGATTCGCCAAGTCGGCGCTTGCCTTCCAATCGCAAGGCGGACACTGGAGCTGGACGGTGACCCGCAAGGAGGCGCGGCCGGATTCCTCGGCGACGGCGGTGCTGGGCTGGTACTTGACGCAGGCTTCCCAGCTGCCCGAGATAGCGGAGCCTTGCGCGCGCGGTGCGGAGCGGGCGATCGATTATTTAATGAAGGTAACGCGCCGCAACGGAGCCGTTGATTTCTCACAGGGCGATACCAAGGATATCGGCGTCTATTCGACCTTGTTTAACGTTCTTCCGTTTACGCAAGGGTTCTGCATTCGGATGATGAACGCCGCGGCGGACGTTAAGGCTAAAGCTTCATAAGGCGGACGGAGGAACGGCATGCGGGTCAAAAACTCTTTTTTGAACATAGCGGTCGGGCTTGGCAACCAGCTGATTATTACGCTGCTCAGCCTGGTTTCGCGCACCGTATTTATTCATACGCTCGGCATCGAATACTTGGGCGTAAACGGCCTGTTTACAAGCATGCTGGCGATGCTTACGCTCGCCGAGGCGGGAATCGGCTCCAGTATCATTTATAACCTTTATAAGCCCGTAGCGGACAATGATCGCCCCAAAATTCTTGCTTTAATGCAGCTGTACCGCAAGGCGTATCTCGTTATCGCGGGCGTTGTGACCGGGCTGGGCCTCGCGCTGCTGCCTTTTCTCGACGTTTTTATCAAGGATGCGAACGTCGAGCATTTGCCGGCGATTTATTTGCTTTTTTTGCTGAATACGGCGGCTCCGTACTTATTTGTTTACAAAAACTCATTTCTGAACGTCAATCAAAAAAACTATATCGTAACGGCCGTGTTTTCGGTTTCGGCGATATTATCGGCTTGCATGAAAATCGCGATTTTGTACTACACGGAAAACTATTTGCTGTATTTGGCGCTGGAAAGCGCCATATCGATTGCTACCGCCATCATGCTCGCGCAGCTGGTTAACCGGATGTATCCATTTTTGAAGGAAAAAACGAAGCATCGGCTCGACCCCGAAACAAAAGCGAATTTTATCCGCAACATGAAGGCAATTATTTTGCAGAACGTCGGCAATTATTTTATTTTCGGCGTGGACAGCATCCTGATATCCGCCTTTGTCAGCATTGCCGCCGTCGGTCTGTACTCCAACTATAAAATGCTGATCGACATTTGCCGCACCTTTCTAAACCAAATTTTCACCGGAATGTATCACAGCCTGGGCAACCTGGTGGCGAAGGAAAAAGCGGACGCCGTGTACCGGATCTTCAGGGTCACTTATTTGCTCAACTTCTGGCTGTATTCGATGCTTGCGATCGGTCTGTATCTGCTGACGGAGCCGCTGATTACGCTATGGCTTGGTCCCCAGTTCACGATGTCCGATACGGTGCTGCTCCTGCTCGTTCTTGCCTTTTATGAAAGGGGAATGCGCAATTCGCTGAGCGCGGTTAAAACGACGGCAGGCATTTTCCATGAAGACCGTTACGCCCCGATCGTCCAAGCGGCGATCAATCTCGGCGTCTCGTTTCTTCTGGTGCAGATGTGGGGCATCGCCGGCATTTTTGCAGGCTCGCTGCTCAGCGCGCTGCTCGTCCCATTCTGGAATACGCCGTGGCTCGTATACCGCAAGGTTTTTCAAGTGCCGCTCCGGTATTATTACTATCGATACATGGCCTACTCGCTGCTTGGCGTTGGCGCTTGCGGAGGCGTCGCGCTGGTGGAACGCATGCTGCCGTCGGGAACGATTCTGTGGCTGCTGGTTAAGGGAACGTTGTGCGTCGCGCTTGTATGCGGATTGTACACAGGATGCTTTTACAGGACGGAGGAGTTTCGTTATTTGAAGTCGGCTGCGGGTCATTTGCTGAGCAAGCTGCCGGCAGCGGGCCGGGTCGCGAAATGGCTCCCTCGCCGCAAGCGGAGCTTGGATATGACGGGAAGCTAAATGCTCGTTCCGAAAGGGGAGCAAGCATAATGGATTGTTCTTTATTAAGAATATATTTGTTTTTTTAAAGAACGACTAAGATTAGGATAGGAGCTGATGGATGTGGCGATTTTGGTAACGGGTGGCGCAGGCTATATCGGAAGCCATACTTGCGTGGAGCTGCTGGAGGCAGGTTACGAGGTGGTTGTAGTGGATAATCTGGCGAACAGCAGCGAGATGGCGTTGGAGAGGGTGCAGCAGATTACCGGCCGAAGCTTGACGTTCTATGAGCAGGATGTGCAGGATCAAGCGGCCTTGCACCGGGTATTTGAAGCCCATGCGATTGAAGCCGTCATTCATTTCGCCGGATTGAAGGCGGTTGGGGAGTCGGTGCGAATGCCGCTTACTTACTATCGCACGAATCTGATGAGCACGATGACGCTATGCGAGACGATGAAGGCGCACGGCGTTCATAAGCTGGTATTCAGCTCCTCGGCTACGGTGTACGGGCTGCCTGAGCAGGTACCGATTGCCGAGCATTTTCCGTTGTCGGCAGCGAATCCGTACGGGCAAACGAAGCTTATGCTGGAGCAGGTGCTGATGGATGTGGCGCAGTCGGAAGCGGAGTGGGGCGTATCGATACTGCGTTACTTCAACCCGATTGGCGCGCATGCCAGCGGGCTGATAGGCGAGGACCCGTGCGGAATTCCCAATAATCTGCTGCCTTACGTTGCGCAGGTCGCAATCGGCAAGCTTTCCCAGGTTCACGTATACGGCGGCGATTATCCGACAGCCGACGGAACGGGCGTAAGAGATTACATCCATGTCGTAGATTTGGCAAAAGGACACTTGAAGGCGCTGGAAAAAATAGTTGGCGGCAAGGGTGTAGAGGTATACAACCTTGGAACCGGTCAGGGGTACAGCGTACTGGAAGTGATCGCCGCGTTCGAAAGGGCCTCAGACCGCTCCATCGCTTACGAAATAACGGATCGGAGGCCGGGAGACATCGCAATCTGCTATGCCGATACAACAAAAGCCCGAGAGGAGCTGGGCTGGTCGGCTGAGCGGGGTATGGACCAAATGTGCAAGGATGCATGGCGCTGGCAGCTGGGCAATCCGGAGGGCTACCGTACGCATCAGCCAGCCTTTGAAGGTCGCAGGCTTTCTGTATCTATTTAACATCCCTGCAAATTTTTCGACAAAATTAGTAAGGAAGTTGGTAAGTTGTGAGACATGAAGCGACAACATGCGCAAGCCGATTGTTTTATAATTATAAAAGGACAACCAAATACTAAGGGAGACGATGAAGTGCGTTTAGTATCTGGGCACCTTAAGCGCATGGAGTCAGTGGTGCAACCGCCCCAATAATGAATGGGGGACTATGGGTACAATGGTATCGGGTAAATCTGATGGAAATCAGCAGTTGGACATGGAGTGGGTGGAATTAATGAAACAAGCGAAAGCGATGGGATACACGAAAGAAGACGTTAGACATGGCATATTGATTCTGCAGGAGAGCGGCCAAGCGGGAAAGCATGAAGCGGCTGTCTAGCCAGGCAGCAAGCTACTCTCGTCCGATTCTCCATCTATTGAATTCCAAATATTCCCTGAACTGTTCTTTGCTAATACCGGAAGCCATAGCTTCTCTTACCAATTCGGACCATTCGTTATCCAACTGGTCCGAATTTTGTTCGGATGAATCCTGATTCAGGAATTCTTCGACCGTTACTTTCAGCACAGCGCCAATTTTCTCAAGAAACTGAATGGAGGGGTTTTGCTGCAGCCCTCGTTCGATGGAGCTTAAATAGGATTTAGCTACTCCGGCTCTAATCGAAAGCTCGGTAAGGGAAAGTCCATTGCGTTTGCGCAGCATCTTGATACGTTCTCCGATCATGGCGTACTCCTCCGTCAATTGCATCTTTGTAGATTAGCCTCTATTATAACTAAAAATTCTCAATTGCGAAACCTTTTAACTTTCCTCCGCTGTATGGAATTGGTTATTATGCGTCAATATACCTGTATAACGAACACTTGTTGCTTCAATTCCGGAAAGGGCTATTCCAGACGGTCCATCGCGACCGACGGAATAGCCCTTTCCTTGTTGGGGGAGGCGTTCATCATGAAGAACGAACAGCGTCAGCTTTCTGCAGCAGGAGCAGCCGGGCGGGGAGCGTTTGCGCATAATCGCGTCCTTATCCTTCTCCGTCCACGCTCAGGCGCTGGCCCCCTCCGCTTGCACATGCAGCAGATGACCGAGCATGCTGGTCTTGTCGGCAGCCAATGTTCCGTATTCGCCTTGCTCTACGATCCGTCCGCTGTCAATGACAAGCACTTGATCGGCATGTCTGATCGTCGATAGCCGGTGTGCTACGACAATAACGGTCATCGAGCCCTTCAGCCGATCAATCGCCTCCTGGATAGTCCTCTCGTTCTCGGTGTCAAGCGAGCTGGTCGCTTCATCAAGAACCAGAATGGAAGGCTTGCGGATGACCGCTCGGGCAAGAACAAGCCGTTGCCGCTCGCCGCCGGACAGCCTTATGCCGCGGTCGCCGATGACTGTATCGAGCCCTTGGGGAAGCTTCCTTACAAACTCGGAGCAGGCTGCAAAGTCCAGCGCTTCCCACATCTGCGTCTCCGTTGCGTCTTGCTTGAGCATGAGCAGGTTGTCGCGAATGGAGGCGTGGAAAAGAAAGGGCTCTTGGGCAACATAGCTGATCGAGCGTCGATAGGCTTGCAGCTTGTCGTCTGCAAGCGGGGCTCCGTCGATCAAAATTTCGCCGTCATCCGGTTTGATCAAGCCCATGATTAAGTCGATCAGCGTGCTTTTACCCGCTCCTGAAGGACCGGCGATGGCGGTCATTCGGTTCGCGGGGATATACGCTTGAATATTGCGCAAAGCAAATGTCTCCTCTCCGGAATTGTAGCGGTAAGAAACTTTCCGGCATTCGATCCCCTGCGCGATGGTCAGCGGCCCGCTAGAGCCTTCTTGCGGATTAACCCGCTCGATCGCTTGCTCGCATTCCCGCTGGAGCGTTAGCAGCGCCCGACAGGCCGGAATCATGGAGGCAAGCTGCTCCAGATTCGATTGTATGCTCGTAAAGCGCGGCCACAGGCGCGCAAAAATGACCGTAATCGCCAGCAGCTGCGCTTCCTGCAGCTCCATCAGCCGAAACGATATAAAAATAAAGCAGGCGATGAGCAGAGCAGAGGCTGCCTTGTAAGCAAACTGCGAGTTCATTCGCAAGCGGATATAGGCTAATTGCTCCTGCTGCATGCCTTGTGTCAGCTTGGCCAGCCATTGCAGTCGGGAGGACTCCAGCGAATTGCTTTTAATATCCTTTATTCCGCTGATTTGGTCCGTTAAGCCTGCCAAATAGCTTTGCGACAGCTGGGACGTTTGATTGCCCAGCGTTTTTGCCCGCCGAATAAAGCGGCCGGAGAAAAGGCCAAGCACCATACCGCAGCCTAGCACGAAAAGGGTGAGAAGCGGCGCAATCCATAACGCTATCGCAATTTGAACCACGGTAAAAATGAGCGACGCCAGCAGCTGCATAAACAAATTAACGGCTCCAAGCACGCGGGCAAGCTCAATGGTCATCAAATTGATTAAATCGGATGAACGTTTTTTTAGAAAAAAGGGCCAGCTTGCGCGCAATATACCGCTGTACGCATCCATGCGCAAGCGGCCGGCAAAATGCTGCTGAATGCTGACGCTGTGAATCATAACGCTGCGGGCAATAAGATTTTGGCCAAGGACAAGCAGCACGTAAGCGGCCAGTACGGCCACAAGAGCGGTCGAGGTCGGCAGCCCGTCAAGCACGCCGGATAGACTGGCGAAAGCTCCGCCTCCCCCATCCAGGCTAAAAAGGCCGACCAGCGCGAGCAATGGCACGAGCATCAGAACGCTTGCGCTTTCGAGCAGGCTGCTGGCCGCCATTGCAAAAATATTGAAGTACAAGGAAAGGCCGGCTGCGGCATGCAGCCGTTTCAAGTAATGCGACAGGAAGGACATCGTCGGCTTCTCCTTTCAGGCAGAACGAATAGGGCATAGCGCTTAGCCTGCCCTGTTGGCGAATTTTTCGATAACCGTGAATTGATGCATGACATCTGCGCCGCTTATGTAGAGGGGGCCGCTTCGCAGCCAAGCATGGGCGATCAGTTTGCCGCCTTCGTCCTTGGCCGTACCGAGGTAAAGCGTGCTTGCCAGCCGCCTTCGTTCCAGCATTTTCATTGCCGCGATAGCCCGTACGAGGCATTTGCTGTCCCATGGCGTATATTTGCTGGCGATATGAATGGCGGACGTAATTTGCCGCAGCGTACGGATTTGCTCCGCCTCGCAGTTAGCCGGCGTTTCCTCCGTCTTGACGCCAAGCCCGGGAGCGACCTTGGCGAAGGGGCGAAGCATTTGCAGGCGGGCATACCCGAGATAGAAGCAGGCTTCCACATACAAACGGAGCGTTCGGGCATCAAGCGTGAACAGCGTCCTCGCTTTTCGGATGAACATAGATCAATCCTTCCTTCCGCAGTTGTTCCAAAAAGACGATAACCTGCTGCTCGCAAACATCCCTTTCCACTTCAAATTCCGCGCAAAGGCCGTCAACCAGACTTGCAAGCGGCTGTCCGCCGGAAATGGCATCCCAGATGTGTCCGCCGATTTGGCCAAGATTGTAGTAATTGCCGTTGCGGACGCTGAGCATCACCTTTTCACCGCCCATATCGCTTACGATGTTTTGCTCGCATACAGTAACGCTATCGTCTAAAGTTATGGCTCCGATCGTTTCCATATCTCTGTTAATCTCCCTTCAGAATTTGATTGAGGATATACGCCGAGAGCTTCGGGGCGCTAAAACCGGCAGCTTGCGCTTGAGGACGGTGCAGTCTCTGCATCGGCAGATGGAGCGCGAATTGCGTTAACGTGCGAAAATGCCATTCCATGAGGCCAAGCGGCTCCAGCAAAAAGCCGCGAAATGTATGCTGAAGCAGCGTGTGGAACTTCTCCAGTCCGGCTATGGGCTGAATCGCTGCGTCGCTTTCGGTTTTTACTAATTCATAAATGCCTGCAAGCGGTAGCGCGCTGCCGCAAAATTGGGCCGGAACGGGCACGGCAAATTTGGTTTCGCGCTCGAATAGCGGGCGGAGCTCGCCTGCATTCATCCCGAGCAAGCCGATCGTGTCCTGCCACATTTTTTGCTGCGGGTAAGCGGGCTGCGCGTAGGGCTGTCCTGCAGCGTCCAGCGTCACCGCAATCAGATCATCGCTAATGAGCTGTCCGCCGTCCGCAAGCAGCAGGGAGGCAAGCGTAGATTTGCCCGCTCCGGACATGCCGACAATCGCATACGCTTTTCCGGCAATGGCAACGGCGCTGCCGTGCAGAGGGAGCACCTTGCGCTGCATAAGAATGACGCCCATGCAGGTGCCGAGAATATACAGCCTGATTTTATCGGGGTCCGCCTTGCCGAAGGGACTGATGATGATTTCTTTTCCGGCGCGCATGCCCAGAATCGCTGTATCCGGTACGCGGATCAGTACCGTATCCTCATGGATAGCGAGATAGTCGCTGATGCGCTTCGCTTCGCTCCAAAGCGAACCAAGCTCGTCCTGACGCACGGTCAAGTCGGGAGACTGGCCGCCTGTATAAGCTGAAGGCAGCGGCAGCTCGGGAAGGGGAAATTCGCTTTCAATGATAAGGCCGAAGGAATAGTAGGCAAGCCTGTTGCCTGTCGCCGGCATACCGATCACTCCAATCACTCCAAATCCGGGGGAATGAATTAAGCTGCCCTTATATACGAGCATATAAGGGCAGTAAGCGTTAAGTATAAAGAACAAACCTTATAGGACTAGCTGTAGTGAATCACCTCAGTCGGATCCGGTTGCACCGCGTCTGGTTTTGCAATACCAGGGCCAGCCATCGTCATATTGACGTTCAACACTTCCAGCGTAGGTTGCTGCCAAGCTTTCTTTTGTACGTTTTGCATGATATCACCTCCCTTCAAGCGAGTTTTTTCATAAACCGGCAAAAGATCAGCGCGCGCATCAAAATACGGAACTCGGTATCAAAGACTTGCTCCGGCTTAGGACTTGCGCTGAGCGTTTGCAATGCTCTGGACAGCTCCTTGATATTTAAATAGCCAGCCACTGCCGGCTCCTCCAGCACCTGCCGCAGCTCGCTTACCAGCCCGCGCCATTGCGGCAGCAGCCGATGCAGGCCGTCGGCTCCTTGTATGCCGCGTACCTTCTGGTTAAGCCGGATCTGGTCGGGCAAATAGTGCTTGGTAGCGCGGCGAATCAATGAGCGATCGAATCCGTTTTGCACATACTGCTCCTCCGGCACGGACAGGCAGAACCGGATGACGCGCAAATCGTTGGTGGCGTCGCGTTCCCACAGCGCATGGCGCAGCGACTGCTTGCAGCCTACCTTCCCGGTAAGCGACCAATAATACAGCTTCTCGAATTGCTTGTTCCGTACATCGTACACATTTTGCCAGGAGTGGCCCCAGAAATCGTAGCCGTACTCCTCCAGACGCTCGAACACTTTGGTTTGCGCGGCAAATTCCGGGTTTATCAAATCCGGCACCGTGTCCTCTCTTGAGGCAAAGAGCGCGCGCGTTACCTCCGGGAAAGCTTTTTTGCCTACGTGCGGGAAGATGCGCGATTTTTTGACGCCAAGCGCTTTGCTGTACATGCCAAGCTCGCGGTAGAGCTTAACCCACCGGAACGAGCGCAGCAGCCTTGCCTGAAAATCGAGCGCCGGCCCCCAGGAAACGCTCCAATTGCCGCGGCTCCCCGTGAGCAGCACGCTGACGTTATGCGCCTGGGCTTGCTTGTAAATGCCCTTCATCCAATAGGAGTTCTCAAAAAACTTATAAGGAGCCTCCATAATGTCGAGCCAGTCGTCGATTTCAGTAAGCGGGTTCAGCTCGGGAAAGTTGTAATAATGATCGTCGATGTTGCCGACATGGCTTACGGTTGCCTGAATATTGTGCCGTTCGTTGGCGATGCGGCTTTTTGGCGTCCAGTCGGTGAAATCGTCTACGGGCACATAGCTGTAAGTATGCAGCCGTTTCTGCTGCTCGCGCAGCTCGCGCGCCGCAAAGCTGACTACGGAGCCGGAGTCGAGCCCTCCGCTCAGATTGGCCCCGACCTCGCGAATGGTGCGCAATCGAGAGGATACGGCCGTACTGAACACGTCGCGAAACGCTTCTTCATATTCGCCGTTGGATTTCAAGCGCAGCTTTTGCCCCGGCTCGATTACACAGTAGCGGTTGAAATGAAGCTGTCCGTCCTTAAACGCAAAGCTGTGCGCAGGAGGAATTTGACCGATGTGCTTGTAGACCGTGGAAAACATATCGACCGCTTCGGTCGTTATAGGAATCGCCAGAAACTCGGATACCCATTGTTCGTTTAATTGCCTGCCTACGCCGGGCCGCGCAAGCAGCGGAGCCATCGTTGTGCATAAGGAGAGCTGCTCCGGAGTCAGCGCGTAATAGAGCGTTCGGCTTCCCGAAAAATCGCGTGCGCCGAACAGCGTGCGCTCTCTTCCGTCCCATATGATAAAGGCGAAGTCGCCGATCAGATGCTTGGGCGCTTCCTGCCCCCACTTGAAGTAGGCCTGCAGGATCAAGTCGCTGTCCGTCATGTCGGCGCGTCGATCCGCCGCTATGCCCAGCTTGCCGAACAACTCGGCGCGGTTGTCGATAATCGCGTCTGCCGTAATGGCTGCGTTTCTTTCCGCATAATAGTTGGGCAGAGTCTCATTGCGGGATTCCGGGGTGATCCACTGGCCGTGACAGCCGAGAAAAATGTCCCCGCATGTCCAGGTATGTACATAATCTGCCGGAAAACGCTGCAAATTCTGCATGATGGAGCGGCCTGCTTCGGGAGGCAAGGGCTGTTGGTGAAGCTGAACGATTCCGGTTATTGCGCTCATGGTTTCCTCCTGAACGGACAGTTACAGACGCGTTGTTCTTAAAAAAGAACTGGTGCTCGTCATTTGTCAAGCTTTGAATGTGTAAAGGCTTTTTCCGTAACGTTGTAATTTTATAGTGAACGTTTTTGCGTTAACTTGTTTGTTTTGTTCTTTATAAAGAACTTGATCATAGGTTACCATTTCCCTTTAAACCTTGTCAACACCTTATTGTGAATTGCTCACGCATTGTCTATACTTTGTCGTAGGGTGTCGGTGAGATGGAGGTTGGGATATGATTGTTGCAATAGCTTTTGCGGGCTTGGCGCTCATTTATTTGTTTTTTATTTTTCCTACGCAATGGTTGAAAGTGGAGACGGTTGAGCATCGAATCGGCATTGGCAAGCGTTTGCTGCAGATCAGCGACCTGCATGTCGACATGCTGCGGATTCGCGCGGGCCGGCTGAAAGAGGTAATTCGCCGTACCAAGCCGGATTACATCATGCTTACCGGCGATTATACGCACGATGAACGCTGCTTGCCCAAGCTGGAGTCCTATTTGCAGATGATAGCGGAGAGCGGCATACCGGCTTTTGCGGTGCTGGGCAACCATGATTACGACCTGCCCCGTTTGCAAAGCTTGCTGGATCTGCTGGCGAAATACAAGATCAAGGTGCTGCGCAATGAAGCTATAGTCGTAGATGGCTGGAACTTGGTCGGAATCGATAATGCCTCTACAGGGCACAGCAGGCCCGAAAAGGCGTTTGAAGAGGTTGAAGAGGAGAGCAAGGCCAAGCCGACAGTCGTCGTTACCCATGATCCGAATGTTGTGCTCGATATTAAGCGGACGTACGACTATTTGATGGCGGGACATCTGCATGGCAAGCAATTGAACGTGCCTTATTTTTTCAAAATAAAGCGCAAGGGTCCGTTGGCGGACCAAGGGATCTACAAGGGACTGCACCGGATGAACAATGGCGTATGCTACATCTCGAAGGGGATTGGCCAGGCGGGTTTGAATGCGAGATTCATGGTGCGCAGCGAAGTGACGGTACACGATTTGTAGCGCATGACGTTGCGCAGCAGCGGCTGAGGGGCCGCTGCTGCGTTCGTTACTTATTCTGTCAGGCTCAGCCGGGTCTAAGGCTCGTCATGAACTTCAGGAATCATTGAATCGTAATCGTCCTCGCCGGGATAATCGCGGGACTGCAAGGCATGAAGCTGCCTGTTTTCGTAGGCGAAGCGGTTTGATGGCCGCTGATCGCTGCGCCAGGGCGAGCTTTTGCCAAGGCTCTCCGATCGCAGAACGGTGCCGTAAGGGCCTTCCGGAAACTCCTCGGGAATCAAATCGTTTCGCTGCGACTCTACGCTGGACAAATCGGCATAGGGCTGACGTTTTTCATCCATAAAGCGGTCCATAGCGGGCCTCCTCTCCTATACAGGTAATAAATCACCGTAACAGTGTGCCCCGATCAGTCGGTAAAATGCACCGTTCCTACAACAAAATACAAAAATTGGGCCAGCTCGGCCGCCTCTTCCTCGGAAAGCGAGAAGGTGTATTCCAGGTAGCCTTCCTCCTCCAGATCATCCGGGCCAATGATGGCGGTTTTGCCGGCTTGCAAATCCGTAACCAGCTTTTTTCCGTAAAATCGTCCGGTTGTCGTCACAGCCAGATCGAAGCGCTTCAGGCTGGGCGTAACAAACGTAACGAAGCGGGTCGAGGTATCCTCGGTCGTATCGGACATAAAATCGTAATCAGGCAGCATGTCTGTATTCCTCCAAGTAGATAGCAATGCCTTTATTATACACGATTCCGCTAGCGGAAAAGCAGCCGTTAGCACGCAACTTTAATTGGTTTGCCTGCATGCGGCGTCAGCCGGTTGCAGCTGAAACAAAAAAGCTTGTCATGCATGGACCGATATGATAGCATAAAAGCAATCGAATGAATGATCGTGAGGAAGCACCTCATCCGCGGCAAGCGGAGAGGTGCTTCTATTTTTTTGTGCGGGCATCCCTTCGGCTGCAGCGGCTTGCGGCTTATCCGTGTCATGACGTTCGTACAAATCATCATGTCCGGGAGGATGAAGCTACTATGCAAATCGTATTTCTGAACACGTTCGAGAAGCGGGAGGAGGATGGGAATATCGCCAGCGCCCAGTTGTCCATATGCGAGCGTCAGGGCGTGTGGAGCGTCTTATGGCTTGCGGCCGGCAGCAAGCAAGATGCCGCCGACGCTTGGTTTGAAGGAACGTCATGGGAGGAGCTAATTGCCGCATTTCGCCATGGCGTCGCGAGAATGATGGGCAAAGGCTATACGCCTGTTATTGAAGGGATGCTCGATGACCGCAAGGCGGGAGATGGAAGCATCATCCCGATGCTGCAATGCTACGGGGAGCTTTTTGCAGATCAGGCATTGTTTCAATTGCTTAGGCAATGGAGAAGGAACAAGGCGTCAGAGGAGAAACGCTCCGCGTATCTGATCGCAACCAATCGGATTTTATGGATGATCAGCGCCTTTGTTCCGCATACGGCGGAGGAGCTGCTGCAAATTCCCGGCTGGGGCACAGCCAAGCATAAAGCATACGCCGAGGAGGTGCTTGCGATTACAAGCTCCTCGGCCAGAAGCACAAGCTTTCCGCTGCATTGGGTAGAGCGGGAGCTGGATTCGGCCGCTTTCACAGAGTGGCTGTTCCGCCAGAAGGAATTGAAGTACAAGTCCGAGATGGAACGCTATTCGGTGAAGAAGCGGCTGCTGAGCGCTCTCCAGCAGGGATGTACCTTGGCGCAGCTGGAGGAAGAGCTGGAGCTGCCCCGGCGCGAGCTGCTTAACCGGATTGAGCAGTTGGAGGCGGAAGGCTATAATGCCGACTCGCTCGTGGATCGCGAGCTCGCCGGCATTCCGGAGGAGGAGCGTCAGCTGGTAAGAGATGCGCTGGAATTGGTGGGAGACAAATATCTGAAGCCAGTGCTTCAACAAGTATATGGCAAGGCAGAGAGAGAAGGGACGGACGAGCCTTCTGTCGACCGGCTGTACGAGCGTTTGCGTTTAATCCGTTTGCAATTCAGAAGGAACAAAGCGAGTCAAGCGGGGTAGCCGCCGGCTTTTGCCCATACGCCGGCTATGCGGCAAGATGCTTGCGCAGCACAAAAACGCCTCGACTCCAGCTAGGTGGAGTGCGAGGCGTTTGTTCAATGTCTAGCGCCTATGTCGCTGCGCCTTATCTTGCGAAGGTGTGATTGCCGATCGTCACAATGACGTCGAGATTGGACCAGAAGGCGCCTTTTGTGACTTTGGGATTAAAAAAGTACAGCGCGTTTTTAACGTTGTTTTTGCCATTTAGCGCATCCTTGGCCGCTTGCAGCGCGCTGGCGTTCGGCGTGCTTCTATCCAGCATTCCATTGTGTGCCGGGGGAAATTGCTTGCCGGAATAGACAACGCCTTTGATCGTGTCCGGAAAGCGCGAGTCCTTGACGCGATTGAGAATGACGTTGGCTACTCCAAGCTGGCCTTCGTAGGAGGTGCGTCCCGCTTCGATTTGCGAAATATTGGCCAGCAGCCTTAAATCCGCATCGGTGAACGGGGTAGCTTTATTCGTCATAATGGAGGGAATCACGACGCGCAGCTTGGCATTTTCCTTGACGTCCGAGCTGCCTTCAAGTCCGTTTCTCGCAAGCAGCCTGGCTTGGGCGACACCTTGCTCCTTGCTGATGTCAGCAAGGCTGTTGTCTTGCGTCACGACGGCATACGGTACGATCGTAATGTTCGCCGTATTCGTGTCGCCGTTCCATTCGAGCGAGCCGTGAAGCATCTCCGCCAGCTCACGAAGCGCTACGTACAGGTTTCCTTTGTGCATGAACGGCGCTTGCTCCAGCACATACCTTTCGTCATTAAAATAGACAACCGGCACTTCATTGCCGATAACGATCGTATCGCCGAATGAGTTATGTATAGTCGCTTCTTCCGTATCTTTGTTCCATTTGTATTGCGCTTTCAGCAAGCCCGAGATTTTTGAAGCGGGAACCAGCAGCTTGCCGTCCTCGATCAGCAAAGCCTCTTTTATGGATACTGTCTTGTCATTAATCGTAATGCTGGTGCCTTCCGCGGCTTGCGCAGCCGAGACAGAAGACAGGGGACCGACGCACAGCAGCGCAATAGCCCATAAGCCAATGAGCATCATTCTGCTCCGCAGTCTGAGTTGTTTAATCATAAGTACCTCCGCATACATGAAATAGATTGTGCTATAAATATGGGTATTTATGTCACTCGCTCTTCAGGAAGCATTATATCACGCTTAAAACGGCAGTAGGATTAACGTTTTCACAGAATTCGCCGATGTACAACAAAAATAGCGCCATTAAGGCGCTAAAAATAATCAAGAAATGCGGGAATGGCGACCTGAAATCAGGCGCTTGCGGGTGAAGCGGCAAGATGCCATTTCCGCTTTAAGGCGCAATCATTCCATAGGCTTTAAAGCCGGCAAGCGGTCCGATTTCCTGCCACGTGACGCTGCCGTCCGTATTTTGTCCGTTTGCGGCGGCCCAGGCTGGAGCGGCTGATCCGGTCGTACCCGCCACTGCCGCCTCGTATACCCGTCCCGCGACGACTATGCGCTCTCCTCTGGCCTTTACGGTAGAAGGGCTCCAGAGAACAGAGCTTGCAAAGCCGGCAGAGATGCAAACCCAGCCTACGTAGCCGCCTGGAACGGGAGCCGCATGGCGGTACGTATCTCCCCTGAACCACTGCCCCGCCTCAGGCGGCGCCATTCCTTCCTCGCGGGGATCGTAATCGACATAAACGCCGGCTTCGGGAGCAGGCAGCGTCATATTGACAAACACGCTGCGAATGGAGGCAAACGATTTAATCGCTTTCTTGTTGGTTGGATTATAGTATTGCAACGAGAGGCGTCCGGCGCCGGTATAAACCAGTCTGCATTTTTTAAGGGTAAGGCTGTTCGTTTGCGGAACGTTGAAATTGTTGGTCAGCAGATAGGCGAAGGCGCTGTTTTTAATCTCGATCAAGCTGTTCAAAACTTCTACCCAGCCGTAGCCGGAATTAAACTCGGTCTGGAACAGGTACGCGATGGTGTCCGCATTCAGGGTGCAATCGTCCAGTACGGTAACGGGAGCCTCCGCTGGCGTATTGATGCTTCCGATTTTGATGATCGAATCGGAGAACATGCAGCGAGTAAAGACGGCTGTCCGCTGCTTTTGCGAAAAAATGTGATTGTTCAGCAGCGATTTCTGGAAACGGCAGCCTGTGAACTGGACCTTTTCGGCGACTGTCGTCTGATTTCTCGTTTCGATCCGTACGTTGAGATTCGTCATGCGCGTATTGTGCAGCTCATAGGCTCTTAAATAGATTTCACGGGGCACGGCTGGACCCTCGAATGAACAATCCTCAATGCGGTTGGCCAATACGGTCGGGATGCCGCTGAACGAATCGGTCCACCGGAAATGGTTGCTGCTGCAAATAAATTTGCTGTCGTTCGGCATGCTGAAGCTGCCGGGGTCAATCAGCGTATTGCGTTGAAAATAGACATCGTAGCCTTCGCCTGCCAGATTGATCGTATTGCTGTAGGCAATCGTATTATTTTCGATATTGACGTGGGCGTATTGCAAATGAGCGGTCATCAGGCCGATTCCGGACTGACAGCGGTACAAATAGTTTTCTTTCACATTGGCTGCATGCAGCGAATAAAGATTAATGCCGATGCCGCCCAGATTGTAAAGGTGATTGTTGTGAATTTCCAGCGTATAGCAGCCTGCCAGAATGCCGTGATGAAGATTATAGAACAGGTTGTTGCGAATAATGCAGTTGTCACCGTAGGAATCCTCTTGATTGATGCCGTAACGCGTGGAATCCGTGAACAAGGGCTTGCGATCGAGCAGGCCGGTCCCGTCATGGAGGATACAGTTCTGAATCACGTTGTAGTTGCCTCCGAGCGTAATGCCGCCCCTGTGAATGTTAAAAACCTCGCAGTATTCGACGATGTTGTGATGCGGCGTCAATCCGAATTTCAGCGTAATTTGCATATTTTTTGTCGTGGAGGTTTCATTGTTGAACACGAGCCGAAATTTTCGGGCCCCTGGAGGAATGGAAATAGGCGTATATATTTTTTTGTTGTCATAGGTGCCGAGATAGGTGTTGTCGGCCGCATAGTAGACTACGCTTAATTCTTTGTTGTTTATTGCTGTTTGACGGGTATAGCCGGCTCCGCCGACGAGAAAGCTGTCGAATGTTTCCGCAGGCAGGTTGAGGAGCTGCGACGTTAAGTTTTTGCCGGTAGCGGGAATAAGGGCGCCTGTCTTCCGGTCGACGTCGTTGACGCTCAGCCCAAGCGCGAATTCGGCGTATTCAAAAAAGGAAGTGCTGTCAAAGCTTATCGAGTCGCCCATGTAGCTGCTTGCCTTGCAATTGCGGATGGAGCAGCTCGAGGAGCCGCGGATGACCTGAATGCCGTAAGTCCATTCCAGCATAGCCTCGGAGGCGACGGCAAAGCTGCGATCGTCCTTGCAGCCGATCAGCACAAGGTTTTTAATATGGGAATCCTTCACGCCCTGCAGCTTAATGCTTACTCCGTCTTGACCGTTGGAGAATTTGCCTGGAAAGTTATAATAGTCGGTTGCGTTCGGGCGCGGATCAAAGGGGGATTTGCTCGTCGAATCGTAAATAACCTTTAGCGTCGAATTGTTAAAATCAATCGTAATGTGGCTTTGCGTGATCGTAATGACGCGGGGGTAGCAAATCGGGTATGCGCCTTGAGGCAAAATCAGGTACGTATAGCCTTGCCCCGCTGCCCATTCGATCGCATTGTTTATGCCCTGCACATTCGCGTCCGCCCGCAAAAAGTCTGCGTTCGTGTACGGCTTGGCGGGAAGGCCTGCCGTAATGCCGAAACGCTCGACCTCAATCGTATAGGTGAGCGTATCCCCGCTGCCTGTGCCTGCAGCTCCGGGAGGTCCCTGCAAGCCTTGTGGCCCTTGAGGGCCGGTCGGCCCCTGAGCGCCTTGGGCGCCGTATCCTGCCGGCCCTTGTGGCCCTTGAGGGCCGGTCGGCCCCTGAGCGCCTTGGGCGCCGTTTTGCCCGCGCTCGCCCTGAGGTCCCTGCTGGCCGTTTTGTCCTGCCGGCCCTTGTGGCCCTTGAGGGCCGGTCGGTCCCTGAGCGCCTTGGGCGCCGTTTTGCCCGCGCTCGCCCTGAGGTCCCTGCTGGCCGTTTTGTCCTGCCGGCCCTTGTGGCCCTTGAGGGCCGGTCGGCCCCTGAGCGCCTTGGGCGCCGTTTTGCCCGCGCTCGCCTTGAGGTCCCTGAGGTCCTTGCGGACCGGGAGGACCGGTCGGACCCGGCGTATGACTAATGTCTTCGGGGAGAGCCGATACTTTTATCGTTCCCGTCGCTGTATCGTAGAATTGATCGATGATGGTTCGTAGCTCGCTATCGTCAAAAACGCGGATCAATTGACCATTAATCTCAATGTAACCGTTGTTAGGATCAGCCATTGCAATCCCTCATTTCTACAAAATTCTACCTATGCAATAGCATATGATAGAAGCTAGAGAGATGTATGTGCGCATAACTAATGACTATCACGATAGTTCAGGCTTTCGTAATGCCAGGCTGATCATCCCAGATGGTATCGGCAAAACGAATGGACTGGCCGAACTCGCAGTCAAGGCCGGTTTCATAGGAACGATTGCCGAGGAGGCGAGCGACCTCGCTCCTAAGCTCCAGAACGTTGCCCCGCTGCAAGGGCTGGGCAGAGCTCGCTGCAGCGCGCAGCCAGGCCAGAATGGCCGCAATAACGGCGATGGCATCCTCCAGCGCGCGATTCCACAGCGTCCACACGCTTTCAGAATGGTAATGATCCCCGGAAACGGGGTCCAGCCAAGGCTGTTCAGCTGTGTTCAATATATCCAGCTCGGACGCTACGGGCTTGAACACAAACGGCTCGAGCTGTCCGAAGGTAAGCTTGCGGCGCAAGCCGGTGGGATCGTGGAACAGGCGCTGCGCGGCCGTAAAATCGCGTTTGGCCTCATTCCATTGTCGCCGTGCGATTTGCGGTGCAAGCTCGGGATAAAACTCCCCGGCGGCAGTCTCGAATGCGTCAATAATCGGCTCCGGAAAGCCGCCTGCCGTGCGAACATGCTTCCAGGTCGGCGTTTTTGTTGTATCCACGCTCCACAGCTCGGCGGCGATCAGCGTGTCCATCATAATTTCAAAACGTTGATGATCCCATTTGCGAAAGCCCGATTTGCTGAAAACGTAAGGGTGGACATGCCTGTCGAGAATGTGGTGCAAAACAAAGCCAAGCGCGTACACCGTTGCGTCATCGGGGTGTTCCCGCGAGACATCGCGTCCGGAAACGGCATCGAGCAGCGTCATCAAAACAGGTCCGCAATGCCTATTGTGCATTTCCGTGCCCATTCGGTTGAGAGCGGAGCTTTGCTGCCACGGAAGAAACCGGTGATAAAAAAGAAAGTCGGGCCCTTGACACCCTAAATTAAACGTATGGAGGCGGTGATCGCCTTTGCACAATGAAAGCTCGTCAAGGTGCTTGAGCACTTGCTGTCCAAAAATAAAATGAGCCCACACATTAGGCATCTTGCTTCCTCCACGTTTCTACAATTTTTACGCAAATCTTGCAGGCTGCGATAAAAAGCTCGCTTGAAAGGTTGGTTTTTCATGCGGTCGTCCTAATTATTAACTAGTTCTTTTGGTTCATATCGTCGAATAATAGTATACTTGTCCTAGAAAATTAAGTATAATAAAAACAAATCAGACAGAGCGCGAATCATGTCGAGAAGGAGCGGACCTCTTTTATGAAGGCTGAATATATTAACCCATTTCTAGAATCTGCAAAGATTGTAATTGAGCAGGTCATCCAGATTCGTCCTGCCACCGGAGAACTTGGTCTGAAGGATATCAAATTTGTAGAAAATTATATTTGGATTCAGATTGGGATTAATGGGCAAATGAATGGCGACATTGTATTCGGACTCAGCGAGCAGGTAGCTTTGAAGATGGTATCCGCCATGATGGGCGGCTTCGTCATTTCAGAAATTGATGAAATCGGTCGAAGCGCGATTTCCGAACTCGGCAATATGATCAGCGGCAACGCCAGCACGATGCTGTTTAATCAAGGCGTTCGGGTCGACATTACCCCGCCTAAGGTCATTCAATCGGCGCAATCCGCAGGATTTTCAGCTCAAAAGGCGTTGACCGTTCCTCTCATTATGGACGGCATCGGTGAGCTTGACATCCAAGTTTTAATCGCATCTTAGCACAGAAAATGCTCCTGCGGGAGCTTTTTTTGCGTCTTCACGGCCGATCGGGTACACTTGAGCTATCAGGCTTGATAGGCGGAGCATATACACCGGCGAATGGGTGATAAATGATGTTAAAGGGGAAAGTGGTGCTGATTTCAGGGGCCTCGAGCGGCATCGGCGCATTGGCGGCAATCCGGCTTGCCGAACGGGGGGCTGTTCCCGTGCTGACGGGGAGGAACCGGGACAAGCTTGCCGAGATCGCCGGACGCATCAAGGGCGGCTGCTCCGTTTTTCAAATGGATGTTACGAATACGGATCAGGTACGGCACACGGTTGAAGCGATTATAGCGAAGCACGGCAGAATCGATATTTTGCTGAATAATGCGGGTTATGGGAAGTTTGAGCGGTTTACGGACATGCCTGTAGACGAATTCGACCAGATGATGGATACGAACTATATGGGCATCGTCAGGTGCACAAAAGCGGTGATTCCCTACATGCTGCAGCAGGGTGAGGGACAAATCGTGAATATCGCCTCGATGGCGGGCAAGATCGGCTCGGCGAAATCGACAGCCTATACCGCGACGAAGCATGCGGTGCTTGGCTTTACCAACTCGCTGAGGATGGAGCTGCGGGAGCATGGCATTCATGTATCCGCAGTAAATCCGGGACCGATCGACACTCCTTTTTTTGAACTGGCCGACCCATCGGGGACGTATGTAAAAAATGTAAGCTGGTTTATGATGAAGCCTGAATATGTTGTCAAATCAATTCTCCGGGTTATGGAACGGAAAAAGGATGAGATGGATTTGCCCAAGACGGCATCTATCGGCATAAAGCTCTATCAGCTGCTGCCGCGTACGGTGGACCGCCTGCTTGGGCCTTGGCTGAACCGCAAATAAACCGCAAGTTGAGAGAGGACAGAAGGATGAGCCATATAAAGGTATCATGGAATGAAATCGGCATTAAGGATGCCGTCATTAAAAAGCTTGAGCAAGCGGGAATTGCCGAACCGACCGAGGTCCAGGCCGAGACTATCCCCATTCTGCTCGGCGGAAGCGACGTGTCTGCGCGATCCCAGACAGGAACGGGCAAAACGCTGGCATATTTGCTGCCTCTCCTGCAGAAGCTGAACGCCTACTCGAACGAGGTGCAGGGCGTCATTCTGGCTCCTACCCAGGAGCTGGCCATGCAGATTGTGCGCGTCGCGGAAACCTACGGCGAACCGCTGGGCATTCGCGTTCAGCAATTGATTGGCGGGGCTGCCATGAAGCGCCAGATTGAGAAGCTCAAGCTGAAGCCGCAGCTTGTAATCGGCACGCCGGGGCGTATTCACGAGCTGCTGAAGCTGCGCAAGCTGCGTTTGCAGGATGTGAAAGCCGTTGTGATCGACGAGGCGGATCAGGTGTTTAATCTTGGCTCCACCAAAGAGGTGGAGACGATTCTGTTCGCCATGGGGCGTACAAGGCAAATTGCATTTTTCTCTGCGACGTACCCTGACGAGATGATCAGGTTCGAGGGACGCTGGATGAACAATCCGACCCGGATTCAGATTACGCCGGAGCACCGTGTGTCGGAGACGATTACCAATTATTTTGTCGTCAGCGACAGACGGGACAAGACCGATACGGCACGCAAGCTGGTACGGCTGCTTAATCCATCCTCCGCGCTGCTGTTTTTGAACGATACGGACAATATTGCGAATTGGGAAGCTAAGCTGAGCTATGAGGGCTTTACGGTCGAGGCTTTATACGGAGATGCGGACAAGCAGCGCCGCGCGGCAACGCTTGCCCGCTTTCGCGACGGGCGCTGCCAGCTGCTGCTGGCAACGGATGTGGCGGCAAGGGGAATCGATATTGAAGGCTTGCCGCTTGTGCTGCAGCTTGATCCGGCCGCTGATGCGGATCATTATGTCCACCGTGCAGGCCGGACGGGCCGCATGGGACGTACGGGTACCGTGATTACGATTATTACGCCGCAGGAACGGTTCATCATGGAGAAGTTCCGCAAGCAGCTCGGCATTGCGCTTGAAGAACGAACGATGTTCAAGGGCAAGCTTTTGACCGATGAGCAGCTGAGCGAGGCGACCCGTCACAAGCCGGATCGCACGGGCAAGCCCGCCGTCCGCAAAAACGAGGCCGAAGCGGAGCGCCGCACGGTCGGTGAAGATTCGCGCCGCGGCAAGGTCGCGCGCATTTCCGAAGCGCCCGCTCGTTCGGAGCGGGCGCTGGACAACCGCGGAGCGGCAAGCTCAGAGCGTCGCTCCGACCTAGAGCCAGAAGCCATGCGAAACGCAAAGCCGGGCGGTCAGGCCAAGCAGAAGCCTGCCTCTCAGCCAAAGGCCGCTCGCAAAAGCGAAGGCAAAAACAAAGGCGCGCCAAAATGGCTGAAGGCCAAGCGCGAGGAAAACAAATCTTAAAAACTTTTTTTGAAGCCACCCTCTTAAATCGATCGACTTCCTCCGAAACCTATGAGCGAAGTTGGAAACATGCGGCAAATCCGCAATCGACAAAGGAGAGTGGCTTTCTTGATGAATCACAAACTATGGAAAAAGACGGCAATATCCTCGCTTGCGTTGTTAATGCTGGCGGGTGGGGCGACATCCGCATTCGCGGACGGAGGAAAGGGAAACAACGGGCGCAACGAAGGACGCCAAAGCGACAAGGGACGCCAGGAGGATAAGAAGGAACGCGGCGGCAAAAACAACGGGCATAAGGTCACTTGGAACTTTAAGGACGAAGATGATTTCAAATGGGCGATGGAATACATTATGCGTCTTGCCTCCAAGGGCGTGTTCAACGGTTACGATGACGGCACGTTCAAGCCTTCGCAAACGATTAGCCGTATCGAAACGCTGACGGCGGCCGTACGGCTGATGGGACTGCGAGAAGAGGCCGAGTCTGCGAAGGAAGCGGGTACGGAGCTGCAATTCCGAGATGCCGAAAAAATTGTCAAAAAGTATCCATGGGCAGTCGGTTATGTGGCCGTAGCGGTGGAGAACGATCTGTTCGCTGAAACGGAAAGCGAGGTCAAACCGGAAGCGCCTGCGACTCGTCTATGGTCGACGATTCTGCTTATAAAAGCGCTTAAGCTGGAAGATGAAGCGAAGGCGCTGAACAATACAAAGCTGGATTTTGCGGATGCCAAGGAAATTCCGGCAGGCTCTGTCGGCTATGTGGCGCTTGCGTTGCAAAAAGGCATTATCGCCGGTTACGCGGACAAGCACGGCAACAAAACGTTCCGTCCAAACCAGCCTGTAACCCGCGCTGAGCTGGCTGCTTTGCTGGACCGGACCGATACGGAAATGCCAAATCACGATAACCAGGCGATTACAGGCAGCCTGAAAGCGGCGTCGGCCAATGGAA
This sequence comes from Paenibacillus sp. SY21-1, assembly GCF_005222705.1. Lineage (GTDB taxonomy): Bacteria > Bacillota > Bacilli > Paenibacillales > Paenibacillaceae > Pristimantibacillus. Next base: position 113,281 of record NZ_STGF01000011.1, read on the forward strand.
GCATTACCGTCGTAAAAGCTGATAAAAGCGAGCTGACGCTTGCGCTTGACGCCAATGTATTTATTTTCCGCGGCGACCGCAAGGCGCCGGTGAGCGAGCTCCGCGCTGGCGATGAGGTGCTGGTGCGCACTTATCAGAACAAAGTTGTTTTCATCGAAGTGACAAAGGCGGCGGCGGAGACGGTTTCCTTCGACCAGACCGGGACAGTGCATTCGTTGACCTTTAACGCGCAGGCCAAGCTGTCGGCAGTGTCGCTAACAAGGACAGAAAACGGGCAAACCGACGTTCTGATCTACCATGTTGATCCTGGCGTAACGATTTCCGGGGATGCTTCGCTGCTGAAGGCGGGCCAGCAAATCCAGGTAAAAGGCGAGAACGGAGTCGTTAAAGCGATTATCATTAAATAGCGCATATGCAGCTTTGCAAGTCCAAGCTTTTCCATGAAGGCCTTGAGCCGAATTGGAAAAGCTTTTTTGTGCGTTCTTGAGAGACTGCTTTTGATATTCGCTTTGCAATTCGTTATGCTTGTAGAGGAGTATACAATCTATTACATATAAATGAAGGTGAAGCGATGCAAGCAATTTTGCAGGTCAAAGGGCTTACAGGCGGCTACAGCCCAAGGCGGCCCGTGCTGCACGATTTGAATTTTACGGTGAAGGCCGGAGAAATGGTCGGTCTGATCGGACTGAACGGAGCGGGCAAAAGCACGACAATCAAGCATATTCTAGGCCTGATGAAGCCGCACAGCGGGGTGGTGGAGGTGGATGGCGTCACGCTGGAGCAGGACACGGAGCGCTATCGCTCGGCATTCGCTTATGTTCCGGAATCGCCCGTGCTGTTCGACGAGCTGACGGTTGAGGAGCATTTGCAACTGACAGGAATGGCTTACAGCGTGCATGAGGAGGCCTATGGGTCCAAACGGGAGGAGCTGCTTAGCGAGTTTCAAATGACGCCAAAGCGCAAGGCGTTTGCTTCGCATTTGTCCAAAGGCATGAAGCAGAAGGTGATGATCATGAATGCGCTGCTTGCCAACCCGCCGCTGTATATTATCGACGAGCCTTTTCTGGGCTTGGACCCGCTCGGCATCCGTTCCCTGCTGGAGCGTCTCGTTGAGGTCAAGCAAGCAGGAGGAGCGATCCTGATGAGCTCGCATATTTTGGCGACGGTCGAAGCTTATTGCGATCGGTATATCGTAATGCATCAAGGCCGTATCGTTGCTGAGGGCACGCTGGAGGAAGTTGCGCGGACGGCTGGCGTGGAAACGAGAAGCGGATCGCTTGAGGAAGCCTTCTATCGGCTGGTAAGCGGAGGTTCCGGCTAATGCAAGCACATCAAACGCTGGAAGCGGTATGGGGCAAACGCGCCCGTGATTTCCGCAAGGAAATTCTGCCTTATATTCGTTATATGGGACAAAGCGGATTTCCGGCATTTTTGTCGCTGCTGTTCGTATCGGCGACCATCGGCTATTTCAGCCTGCTCCGTCATTTGCCCGAGCAGTTCCCGTTTGCAGCGGTTGGCGTTGCCGTGTTGACGCCTGCCGTGTGCTGGAGTCCGCTGCGAACCTGGCTTGCGGCGGCCGATACGGTGTTTATGATGCCGCGGGAATCGCAAATGGGCCGTTATTTGCGGCTGTCCTTTCGACGCGGAGCCATCGGCTCCGGGCTCCTTGCGGCAGCCGCATTGGTGCTCTACCTGCCGTTTTACAGGCATGCCGAAGCGCCGATTGGAGCTGTTGCCATTGTACTGATCTCCGCTCTGCTTAGAGCCGTCCATGTTCAGGCTGCCTGGCGAGAGCGCCAGCTGTGCTGGCCGGGCATAAGGAGGCTGCTGAGAGTTTTGCGATGGACGTTAACCGGCATGATGCTGGCCGTATGGTTATCCTTTCAGCTGTGGCAGGCTGTATTATTTACCCTGCTTGCAGCGCTTTTGCTCGGATTGGTGTACAAGCTTCCTAGTCGGCATCGTTTCCCTTGGGAGCGGCTTATTGCGGAGGAGGAGCGGACACGCAAGCGGTTTTACGTATTTTTCGGCTTGTTTATCGATGTTCCTACCCTTCCGTCCGCTACTGCCCGCAGAGCGTATTTGTCCTGGCTGTTAGCGTTTATTCCATACGGCAGGCGAAGCACGTTCTCCTATTTATATACAGCTTCGCTGCTGCGCACGGAAACCGGAGGCATATTGCTGCGTTTGGCTGCACTTGGAAGCCTCGTGCTATACTGGCTAGCGGACGCCGCTTTGTTCGGCGGGTGGGGAGCGCTGCTCGCATACGGATTGTTTCTGGGGATCATCGGTCTTCAGCTAGGCGGTTTGCGCCATATTCATCGTTATTCCGTTTGGCATCACGTGTATCCGTTGCCGGACACGCAGCGTCTGGAGCAATATGTGAAGGTGGATCGGATCGCCTTGGCCGTATGTGCGGCATTGCTGCTCGTATTTATCGCATTCCCGCTTATCGGCAGCGGGCATCTCCTGCCTGTTCTCGTGGCGGCTGCTCTGGCGGTTCTGTATTTGGCGTTCCGGCCCGCCCGGCTGGTTAAGGCTATTCGCCGGGAAATGGACGAGGATTAACCGTCAGCAGATTTGGTGGAATACGGCCAATTGACTCGCATAAGCTATAAAAATGCCGTAAAGGGCCGTCGTCATTCGAGGCGGCTCTGCTTCTGCAATAGGGTTGCGCAATCTTTGGGAGAAGGGCGAAGCTCACTATTTATTTCTCTATTTCCATATTATATATTGTATTTAGCCTAGCAATCTCCTATAATGAAATTGTCGTTTTTGGTAATAAATTGATGATTAAGCGCGGCTTTTTCATAGAAACGGCTGACGGCATATTCAAGACAAGAAAACTTGTCTGGAAATATAAAAGATAGGATGATGCTTTTTGGTTAATGAGAGAAGCGTGGTTATGGCACTTTTACTAACGCTGATAACATGCGGGATTTACGGTATTTATTGGTTTATTGTACTAACAAATGAGGTTGGCACGCTTAGCGGCGACCATGAGTTTTCGGGCGTTAAGCATTTTTTGCTGAGCTTGATCACATGCGGCATCTGGAGTATTGTCTGGGCCTACCAAGTCGGTCAGCAGGTGGCGAAGGCTCAGCAGCAGCGCGGCTACCCGGCGAACGACAACTCTGTTCTGTATTTGATTCTCTCGATATTCGGTTTTGGCATAGTCGTGTACTGTCTGGTACAATCAGATGTCAATAAATTGGCCTAAGTGGAACGAACAATGGAAGAATCCCAAGCTGATTTGGGGTTCTTCTCTTGCTATTGGCGGGGTATTGTACTTAAAAGCGTGGCTGCCGCTAACCGGTTTGGGCGTGCCTTGCCCTATTCATGGCTTGACAGGGCTTTATTGCCCCGGTTGCGGAATTACGAGGGCGGCGATGGCCTTGCTGGAGGGGGATGCCGCGCAATCCTTTCGCTACAATGCGCTTCTTTGGGAGGTGCTCCCGCTTTATGCCGCGTATGTCATCTCCGTCAAAAAGCGCAAGGACCGCTTGGCAAAGGGATTAATGTGGGGAATGCTTATCTCCGCAATCCTGTTTGGCCTGCTGCGCAATATCCCGCTATTTGCTTGGCTCGCGCCAACCGTTATACGCTAACACCGGGGCGTGTCTGAGAACGCTGAGGACCGCACATTTTGTCGAATTTTCGTTCCATGCAAGGCGCGTTTGTGAAGGTGTACCGGGGATACATCAAGCAAACGGAACGAAGCAGGGGGCGAAAAGGCGGTGAAAGGTGCCTCTGAACGGGAGTTCAGACTCGCCCTAACAAAATGGACGTTTTCCCGCAAAAAAGAGCTGCCTCGAAGGCAGCTCTTTCATTTAAAGGAACGCTATGTCTCCGCCAAACACGGCACGATTCGCCATAGCAAGGCGACTGACAGTCGTTTTCGCTTGCTAGAACAAGCTGCAAGACTATTTCGCGCTTACTTCGTTGACCGCTTTGTAAATCGTATCGTACAGCTCTTCCAGATACTGCTCCTCGATACAGGAGAATGCGACGCGAAGGTCGGTTTTGCCAAGCGCGATCGTGCCGATGCCATATTCATTGAGAAGGTGAATGCGAACGGCTTCAGCTTCGACCCCGGTCAGCTTGAGGCACATAAAGTAACCGGAGTTGAACGGGTAGTAGGGAAGCGTGTCGCCGTAACGTCCGCTGTCGAGCAGCTCCTTCACGCGGTTGGCGCGGCTTTTCATGATTTCATATTTCTCGGCCTTCTGGGCGTCGAAATCAGGCGATGTGAGCGCGTGCAGCACAAATGTCTGCGACGGATGCGGACCGCTTGAAATCGTTGCGCGAATAATGCCTAGCGTCTTCTGCTCCAGCGCGGCAAGCGTTGCGGCCGAGGAGGAGGCATACGTAATAAAGCCTACGCGGAAGCCCCATACATATTCCTCTTTGGTTGCGCCGTCTACCTTGACCGCCAGTACGCGCGGATGCAGGTCAGCCAGCTGGGAGAACAGCGATTCATGCAGCGAGTCTTCGAAAAAAAGACCAAAATAAGCGTCATCGGTGACTGCAACGATGTTGACGCCTGCTTCAGCCGCATCGCGAATCGCGGCTACAATTTCCTCGCCTTCCGCGGCGTCAGGCGTATAGCCCGTCGGATTGTTCGGGAAGTTCAGGACGACGATCGCTTTGCCCTTGTCTTTCTGGGCAAGCAATGCATCGCGAAGTCCCTCGCTGTTAAAGCGGGTTTGCGCATTGTACAGCGGGTATTCCACAATGTTCGCGCCACGGCGGACACCGAAAGTCAGCTCATAGTTTTCCCAGTTTTTATCGGGTATAACGACCGCATCGCCTTCATCGGCGAACAGATCGGCCACAATGCTTAGGCCGTGCGTAAGCGCGTTCGTGACGACCGGATTGCCGAATCCTTTGGCTTCAAGCGCAGGATTTTCCTTGATCATCTTTGCGCGCCATGCGGCACGCAGCTCCGGTTTGCCGGCAGGCGGAGCGTATTCATATATGTCTTTCGGATTGTAGGAGGAAAGCGTGTCTTGAATAACCTTGAGATGCATAGGTTGCCCGCCCTCGGTTGCAATGCCGATTGTCGCGTTAAATTTGGTTGCCTTCGTCTTAGCCTCGGCGGATTGACTGAGTATGCCCTCCTTTGGAAAGTAAATCGCTTTGCCAAGGTTCGATAGCATCGCATAGACGTTTGAGTTTTCCAATTGCAAGGTCTCGTTTAACTGCTGAGCAAGTGGGTTCATGGACTATATTCCATCCTTCCGCAATCATTCATTTAAAATTTAGTAAACAGGTATTGACTGTGTCGGGTGCTATTATAACATTTTTTTAATGCCTGGAGCCATGAACAAAGCAAATATTTTTGAACAATCGACGGCTTGCACAATAGATTGAAGCTGGTGTATGATGTCGGCAGAGTATAATATGAAAGATTAGGCAGGGGAGGAAGCCCTATGCTGCATATTTCGCCTGATTCGTTAGTCTTGCTGCCCGCTTTCGCCAAAATCGTGTGCGAGCCGGGCTGGAGATGGGCGAGGCGCGAGAAGCCGATGGCTAACTTTGATTTATTCTACGTCTGGAACGGAGAAGGGGAAGTGGAGGTCAACGGCACTCATTATGAAGTGGGACCGGGAAGCTGCTTTTTGTTCCGGCCGGGCGATTATACGAGCGCGACCCACAATCCGCAAAAGCCGCTGGTGCTTTCCTATATTCATTTTGGCGTGAATGAGCCGGTCGACTCTGTTCCGCAGAGATACCGGCAGCTGACCGATACGGTTGATTTCGAGTATATGCTGTCCCGTTATGTCAGGCTGTTTCTTGTCCAGACGTTTGCGGCAGAGGAAGAGGGGAGGCTAATTCTCAAGCAGCTGATGATTCATCTGCTGCGGGAGGACAGGCAGCTGCCGGTTGAGCGCAAGGCGAGCAATCAGTTGACGGAGGCGATCCATGAGGTGGCCAATTTCGTCAGACAAAATCCGGGCATCGCCCATCGGGTCGAGGATTTGGCCATGCGGGCTCAGCTGTCGCCGCGTTATTTCTCAATGAAGTTCAAGGAATTGATCGGCATGTCCGTCCAGACGTACATGATACGGACGCGGATTGAACGGGCGCAGCATTTGCTGATGCACGCAGGCATGAACGTGACTGAGGTAGCGGACGCGCTTGGCTACCGCGATATTTTTTTCTTCAGCAGACAATTCAAACAATACACCGGCCGCAGCCCCTCTGAGATCAGGTGACCGTTCCTTTTCACGCATGTTTTTTATTTTTTTATAAAAAAATATGAAGCTATCCTCAAAGTGTTCGCATTATTGAGGGGTGTCGCGTATGACAAGCGAAAGGACTTCAATTTCCACTTTAAAGTGGAAATTGAAGTCCTTTTTTTGAAACCGATAGGCTTCTAGTGAGGTTTGAAAAAAGCATAAAGCGACGTTTGGGACTGCCGCTCTTGCCTTCCAAGGCGGCGTGATCGCTCCTGCGCTAAGAAGGGTTCTCCTGTTGTGACCATCATCACCCGGCCCGCAAGAGCGTTGCCCATGATTGTGCAGGGGGGAATTGCGGGCAGCTATTCCCTGAGGGCGGCAGCTGTGCTTTTACCGGTCTGCAATCCGAGCCTCTCGCCCATACGGACCTTTACCCCCGGCTTCATATCGCTTCTCGGCTCAAAGCTGCCATCCTCCATCAGGAGCACGACCGTCGATCCGAATTCGAAGCATGCAAGCTCATCGCCGCGGCGCAAATCATCCTTCATAGGCAAAATATAACGAATGCTGCTTACGTTCATCGCCCCTACCTTAATGACGGCTACCTCGCCGTCGGCATTGCTCATATATGTAATCAATCGTTCGTTGCGGCTGAGCACGCGGCGCATATGCCGCAAGCCAAAATCGTTCACGGGATAGACCTTGCCAGGCAAATGCTCGCGCTCGACCACATGTCCGGTCACCGGCACATGAATGCGATGATAGTCGGTAGGGCTCAAATAAAGAACCAGATAATAGCCGGACATGTAATTAGCGGCGCGCGGAGAACCGCCGAGCAGCTCGTCAACCGTATAATTTTGTCCCTTGACGTTTAATAATGTCCCCTGCTCTATAGAGCCTGCACCCGTAACCAGCGCATCGACAGGACTGACGAGCGACTGCCGTCCATCATCGATTTGGCGGGCGCCGGGCTTCAGACGACGTGTGAAAAATTCATTGAGCGTTCTGTATTCGCTTAGCGCTTTCTCTGCTTCGTCGACCTTAATGCCGTAGGCAGCGGCGAATCGCGGGATAAAATGACGGCTTGCAGCCGATTGCGCAAATCTGCCGGTTATTCGAGAAATCCATTTGCGCGAGCTTAACTCTGTCATGGAACGAAGCAGCCATTTGGTCATGCTTGAACCGTCACGTCCTTTCCTGCGGGAGTGCTGACTCCCATCATCCAGCCTTCAGTTTGACATAATCGGTCGGAATTTTCAATATGCGGCGCCTGGCGGCTTCTTGCTGCCGCGCAGCAGCAAATAGGCGGAACAGGCCGCGATGATGCCGGCGCCGATAAAGCAGGACAGCATCACTGCATCAGGCTGACCGTCCTTGACTCCGATTGCAATGAACGACCAGACGAATACGAGCATAAAAAAGGGATCGCGGTGGAAAAAACCGATCGCAAGCGCCAGCAGAAGCGCCGCTGCAAGCAGAATAATCGTCCAAGCTTCGGCGGACAGTCCTAGCCCGTTCCAGTTAGCCGCATGCAGCACAACCGTAACATTCACAATAGTAGCGTTGCTGATCCAGCCCAAATAGATGCTGAACGGAAGCAGGACAAGCGCGCGGTCTGCGCTGGTCGGAACGGGAGGCTGACGGCGTACCGGAACGTAGACGGCGATAAGGGACAGCAGCAGCGCGAACATAATAAAAACGCTGCTAGACAAAAACTCGTAATGCCAGACGACGATCCAGCCTGCATTCATTAGACAGCTAATGAAGAACCAGGGTCCGATACGCGCAGTCAACGGGCTTTGCTTGCCTCGTGCAGTGAACGGGTATATGACGAAGCCGATCAGCAGGAGATAAATAAGCGACCAAATAGAGAACGCGTAAGGAGCGGGAGTAATGAGCACCGGATATTGGGCCGACAGCTCGCCGGTCGTTTTGCCGCCAAGCGGCAGCCAGACTGCAAGTGCGTTGATCGCCAGCATGAGCACCAGCCCTGCAGCGTTCCACCAGCGGTAAGGATTAGTCATAGCGTGTTCCTCCTTGATTGTGGTTTCCTTTTAAGTATAGGCATTGCACAAATATACGTCTTCTGTTTTTGCGCGAACCGTCAGCTACGCCACCGGGAGGGGTGTCAAGGTTGACGGTTACAGTCGTCTACTATAAGTATGTACACGAAATGTCGCCTATTTATTCAATAACTTTTTTTAAGCAAAAGAGGGCCAAGCCGATGTATAGGCGGATACGGGAGAGTGCGTATACATGCAATCCGTGCTAGGCGTATAGCGCTGCGGCTTCATGTCCACAATGAGTTTGAGGTGAATCAGATGTGGATAATCGGAATCGTCCTGGCAGCGGGGGCCATTATAATTGCCCTGCTTATTCGCTATAGCTCAATTGCCGGAAAAGCGATCGATACAATAGCTGCGCTCGCTTTTTTTACGTTTGCTGTCATCGCTGCGGATGTGGTCCGAGGCACGCTTGCGCATGATACAGTATTTATGACGGAAGTGCATCGCGTTTTGCTGAACCGATGGTTTCTGGCTAGCGCGTCGTATGTTGGAACCTACACGCTTGCAAGGCTTGTTTTGCTCATATGGCAAAAGCCCGACAAGTTGACTTGAACTTGTCAGGCTTATAGGCTGCCGGCCAATATGCCGTTTCCTCCCGCGATCCTCCAGTTGCCCTTAAAGGCCGAAGGTAGAATTAGTGGACCGGCATATTAGCTTTGCCCTTAGGAGCTCGAGAGAGGCGTCTACAGTAACTTTTTTAATCCATTCGGCCCTTAGGAGCTCGAGAGAGGCGTCTACAGTAACATTATTAATCCATTCGGTCATTAGGAGGTCGAGTTAGGCGTCTACAGTAACATTATTAATCCATTCAGCTTTTAGGAGCTCGAGTTAGGCGTCTACAGTAACATTATTAATCCATTCGGCTTTTAGGAGGTCGAGTGAGGCGTCTACAGTAACATTATTAATCCATTCGGCCCTTAGGAGGTCGAGAGTATCGTCTATGGTTCTTCGAGGAAAGGCTGACACGCTGTCGTGATGCTCCGGGATACGAAGGTCGAAAAGCGGCTGCCGGTGTTCATTCTCCTGGTACGGATTCCACTCGACAGGATGCAAGCTGATCGGTTAGGTAGAAACAGGTTGCAGCGGGTAACGCTCTCGCTTAAGATGGTAGGGGGACATAGCGGAAGGGGATGAAAGCATGACAACGAACAGATTGCCGCAGCCTGAGGCGGTTATTTTTGATATGGATGGCACTTTGCTGGAAACGGCAACCTTGCTCGTAGAGGTTCATCGAAGAGTGTTTGAAACGCTGCGGGAAGAGGGGCTGTATACGAAGGAAACACCTCCCGTCGAGACGCTGCTTGGATGCTTAGGCATGCTGCTTGACGATATTTGGCGTAAAGTGATGCCTGACGGCAGTGAGGAAGCACGCCAACGAGCCGATGTTCTGCTTTTGCAATATGAGCTGGACGGTCTTGCCAATGGCGAGGGGGAGCTCTATCCGTACGTGGAGGATACGCTGCGCCAATTAAAAGCAAGAGGACTTAAGCTGTTCGTTGCCAGCAACGGACTTGAGGCTTATGTCAAGGGAATTGCTCATCATAAAGGGCTGACGGAGCTGTTCGACGGCTTATACAGCGCGGGCGAGTATGGAACGACAAGCAAAGTTGACCTGGTAGCACGTCTGCTTGCTGATCATGGCATAACAAGCGCTTGGATGGTTGGCGACCGCTCTTCGGACGTCGAGGCTGGCAAGGGCAATGGTTTGCAGACGATCGGCTGCGCTTACGCCGTTTATGGACGAGCCTCCGAGCTGGACGACGCAGACGTTCACATAAATGATTTTCGAGAGATCGTTGCGCTGCTTGATTAACAAGCAGCTTATTTTTATTTGGAAAGAGTGTCGGCCGCTACGAAAATGGTTAGATCACGCTCTGGCTGCGGGCAAGAGTAAGCAATAGAGTTAAACGTTAACGTAATTAGTCGGATCAAAGGCCGGGACCGGGTTAGAGAGAACGCAGGAGAGACAATCGCTAACGAAATCAATCGAAACCCTGACGGGGTCCGTTTAAGTGAACGCAAGAGAGACAGTCGCTAACGGAAAGAATGGAAACACGGACCCGAGTCCGTCTAAGAGAAAGCAAGTGACCACTACCGGTTTTTTTGCGATACGACTGGTCCGGTGAGGTTCGATGAATGAGCTAGCGGAATTGTGACGCTGCTCGCAAAAAAGCGCCGCTACAGGAACCCAAACGACTCAAGCTAGGAGCGTTTCGGAACATGGCAGCGCTTTTTTTTCGAAACGACTGGTCCAGTGAGGTTCGATGAATGAGCTAGCGGAATTGTGACGCTGCTCGCAGAAAAGCGCCGCTACAGGAACCCAAACGACTCAAGCTAGGAGCGTTTCGGAAACATGGCGGCGCTTTTTTTGCGAAACGACTGGTCCGGTGAGGTTCGATGAATGAGCTAGCGGAATTGTGACGCTGCGGGTCCATGAATGCTCTTCGTCCGTTCATGTGCAGCAGGACCATGGCCTGCTCGAACAGTGCCCCAAGCGCCTACAGCTCTTCCCACTGTCCCCAATCCTCCAGATCGCTGCGCGTGTCGGCTACGTTTGCCAGCTTATCCTTGCCGACGGTCTTGCGTTTCTGCTGGTAGAGCCACAGCGCGTATTCGATCGGCCTGACAACGGCCTTCCGGTAGGTTTCTTTTTCTCCCGCCTGGATGAACACTTCGCGCGCCGGCTTGGGATTAACCTCCAGCAGCCAGATACGGCCCTTGCGGTCGATCGCAAGGTCAAGCGCAAGCTCGCAAAGTCTGCCGTAGCATTGCTCCAAATAGGCGGCGACGCCTGTCCCGAGCTTGTAGGCCTCCGCTTTGACCATGTCCGGCGATACTTCATCGCGGAGCCAGTCTTGAAGCAGCGAGCCCATCGTGGCCGCATGGCCGCCGCCGTGCAAATTCGACGTAATGCTTCCGACCGCCCCCACGCGCCCCGCGCAGCCGGTCACTTCCCATACGCCCTCGCTATTTTTTTGCACCAGCATACGATAATCGTGTACGCGACCGTTCCCCAGCTTGATTTGAATGCCCTGCTGGGCGATATAGCGATTTTCTTTCAAGCGCCAATCGGACAAGTAGCTGCCGAGCGTCGACAAGCGCATTTGCTGCGGCTTGATGATTCGTCTGGATTGCTCGCGGCCTTGCACGAGCAGGCTTCCGTCCGCCTTGCGCTCGATGCGCAGAATGCCGCGTCCGCCTGTGCCGTTGATCGGCTTCAGGTAGACGAGCGGATGCTTGCGAACCATATCGATGGCATCCTGTACGCTTTCGATAAACCTGGTGCCGGGCAGATGGCTTTTGAACCGAGCGTCCTTGGACAGTATCCGGTGTATCGTCCATTTGTTGCGGAGCGGGCGATTAAGATAGTTCAAGTGCCCGTAGCGCTTCCGAAAGCGCTGGAGCTGCTCGAAACGGACCGTGCGTTGAATGCGGCACCGATCATAGATCAGCGAGGGTATCGCTGTCCATTTGCGCGACCATGTTTTGGAGCCTGTGTGGTAAATATGGGCGTATGCCATATTTTCCTGATAGTCGACGTCCTTTGGCGTGAAAACAATGACGTGGAGGCCAAGCTTTTGACCCGCTGCAATCATTTTCTGGTAAACGGGGCGCTCCTCCAGCAAGCCGGCGTCATTGAGATACAGGGTCAGAATGCCCAATACGGGCTTTGTCATGCAGGCTTCTCCTTTCAAAGCGGAGGGTAGGTTTGCCGGTAGGTCCCCGGTGCATGGAGACGGCGGTCATGCCAAGCCGGAAGCAAAGCGCCATGCTGGCGGTATTGTCAGCGGCGACCATACAGATCAGCCCGCCAAGCTCCTTCATCATCGCTTGTACAATCGCGCCGCCAACCCCGAGACTGCGAGCCTCGGGATGGACGACAACCATACAGCATTCCTCGCCGCCGGCAACGGCCAGACCCAAGCCCACCAAGCGGCTGTCGAGCCAGGCCGATACAGCGACGGAATCTGCGGCGAGAGAAGGAGAGCTTCCTGTTGCCAGTGAACCAGCCATGCTGGAATCGCGCGAGCCTGAGCTAGCCTCATAGCCGTGAGTGGCATAACGGACCGCGTGGTTGCCGGGAGCTTGAAGCCGCGACGGATCAAGCTGCCGAAGTGTACGCAGCGTAGCCGCTGTCAGCCGCCGCTCGCCGAACCGAATTGCGAATTGGATGAGCCGGTTTCTTCCTTGCCGCCACTCCTCCGGCGAATGCAGCTTCAGCCTCATGCTATGCCCCTCCCACCTTTTTATCGGACTTTCCTTTTGCCAGAAACGCGCCGTAATGAAAAATCCGCTCCAGCGATTTCTGGCGAATATGCGGCTCGTCGAATTTCATCGGTTTGGAGTTGGCTTCAAAAAACCATAGGTTTCCGTTGCCGTCCACGCCAAGATCCATCGACATTTCGCCCAGCAGCTGGCCCGATGCGCGCTCAATCTGCCGCGCAATCAGAACAGCCGTATTTTTGACCTTCGTTAGAAGCTTACGCGCCTGCTCCTCATTAAATGAATGGGCGAGCAGCTTTTCCGGATCCTCAATCATTCCGCCGCGGGGGACATGGGTCGTTATGCTGGCCGCTCCTGCGATCCGAGCCCCAATGCCGGTCACGTCCCATTGTCCGCGCTGGTTTTTTTGCACCAGCACCCGCAAATCGAATTTGCGGTCATTGTAGGAGGCGAGCGGAATGCCCTGCTGAGCAATGTAGGCCTCGCCAAGACTTTCCTTTTGAATCCGGCTCCACAGCTTGCTTATGCTGGCGCAATTGTAGGTGGCGCTTTTTTTGCTTTCCTGTATTTTGAGCCGAAAAGGCAGCTGCTTCTCGGCATGGACTTTGATCGTCATGATGCCTTTGCCGGCCTTGCCGCTTTCCGGCTTCAAGTACAAATAGGAATGCTTGCGCATCATTCTGCCAAGACTGGCGACGCTCATCAGCTTGCGGGTGCTGGGAATATAAGGCTTGGTGATTTTGGACAGCTTGAGCCATTCGAACAAATCCCATTTGTTGAAAAAGGAAGGATTAAACAGCTTGATGCGCGGATGCTTGCGGCAAGCGGCGATTTTCTGCTTGACGGCAGGCAGCATTTCATCCTCCCGGAGTGGAATCCGGTTATAAATAATGTCCGGAAATGGAAGCAGCCGCTTGGACCATACATCCATTTCCTCGTTATAGACGAAGCCCTGTTGATTGCTGCCCGTGAGATTCAAGTGCTTGGCGGTAACGACGTAGACGATAAAGCCCATGCTCTGGCCGGTGCGAATCAGATCGATGAAATTTTTGCGATTGCCGCGAAACTGCTGATGATCGTCCTCAATCGTCAGAATGGCAAGTACGGTCCGGCCGGCGCGCAGCTCTCTGTAATCCGAGTCCTCGGGAAGAAAGCCGTCCATTAGCCATTCCCTCCCTGCCCCTGGAATCTGCTGAGATATAAGCAATGCTCCAGAATATACGAGATGGACGCGCGCCCCTCCGAGCGCAGCGCAGGATGCTTGAAGATGGAGCGCCCCGGCTTGGCATTTGCTTCAAACATCCAAATCTCCCCGTCCTTGTCGATTCCTATATCGAGTCCCAGCTCGCCAAGCCGATGCGGATAGTTGCGTTCAATGGCTTCCGACAGCTTGACGGCCGCTTTTTTCGCTTTTTCAAGCACGGCGTCGGCGTCGCTTCCGAACGTTTTGCTCAGCGCCTGTTCGGGCGTCATTAACGATCCGCCGTTTTTTACATGCGTGGTGACGCTGCCGCGACCTGCTTTCTTGGCGCCGATGCCGGCGGGCACCCATTCGTTTTGCCCGTTCTTATGCATGTGGAATCGAAAATCCAGCGGGCAGCCGTCAATTTCCACGAGCCGGATGCCTTGCTGCACGACATATTGGCCAAGGTTGGTGCCGTGTCGGGCTTGCAGCATGCGCATCAGGCTTTGAAAGGTGGTGAAGCGCAGCAGCACATTTTGGCGGCCCTTGCGATAACGGGCGAAGTAGCCGCGTTTCGGATGATAGGTCAGCCGGTAAATGCCGATGCCGAGGCTTCCCGCGGCAGGCTTGAAATAAAGAAATTGATGCTTTTCCAGCATTTCCTTTATTTTCTCGGGAGCGGGCGCGGAAACGGATTCCGGCAAATGCTCCAGCGCCTCGGGGTCTTTGTCGAGCAGCTTATACACATCCGCCTTGTTAAAGAAGCTCCAATTAAAAAAAGGGATTTTGCGTCTGACGAAGCGCTCGCGCAGCGAATTGATGGAGGCTGTGGTTTCGGCTTTTCGGCTAGGCAGCCGGTTGTAGACGACATCCGGGAGCGGAATGATTTTGCGGTACCATCCGCCGTTGGCATTGAGGAAGTAGCCGTTGATCGTCTCCTGCTGCCAGTTGATATCGCTTGGGGTAAAGCCGAACATATACGCTTTGTGCTCGCCGCTGCGAATAATTTGTTTGATAAAGCCGGTACGCGGTCCAAACGGATTGCTTTCTGAACGAATGTTATGATCGCTCAATATGCCGACAAGCGGACCAAGCTGCACCTCGTTTTCGCCCGAGTTAAGGACGTACACGTTGCCGGATTTGGGAACGCGTATCGATTGACGAACGCCTGCCGACAAGTACAAATGATGGCCAGGCCGTTTTAAAGTCTTGATATCGGCTGTGATGACCTCGTTCCCCAGCTTCAGGTGAACCGTTTTTTTGCCGGCAAGCTTCAACTGCTTCAGCAATGGGCTGGACAAATAGACGGTCTTGCTGGGCTGCTGCGAGAAATGTACGTTACAAGTTGTCAAACTCATCGATGAACCTCCTGAACGTTGAAAGGCCGTTTTTGGCTGCCTGAAATGAACGTTGCCGTCCGGTTGTGCTTGCTGTCAGCGACTGTGGCAAACGGCAGCGAACGATTGACCAGCCACTGCGCATAACTGAGCGGTCTTTCGACCGCCAGCCGCCAGGCCGCATCATCTCGAATCAGCCGAAAGGAGGAGCGGCCAGGCTTGGAATTGGCCTCAAGCAGCCATATGCTCCCGTCAGGCTCAATGCCTAAGTCAAGCCCAAGCTCGGCCAGTCTGCCGAATTCGTTCTCGAGCTGAACAGCGGTTTGCATGCTTATTGTATGGAGGCGGGACAGCAAACGTTCGGCTTTAGGCGCTCCGAATTTATCGGCAAGCGCCTGCAGGGCCGGTTCGGCGCTGCCGCCCCCATGCAGGTTCGAGGTGAGCGTTCCGGGCTGCCCCGTGCGGACAACGCTGCCGGTAATCGTCCATCTGCCGTCTCCGTCCTTCTGCAGCAGCAAGCGTACATCAAACGGCTTGTCGTCGTCGCCGCGCAGCATAAGGTAAGGCTGGACGATATAGGACACTCCGTCGGTGACGCGTTCGAGCCAGCGGTCGCAAGCCGAGTCGCTCGCAAATTGCCGCTGCACAACCCGGTTGGAGCCGCTTCTCCCTTTGGCGATCACGCCCTCGCCTTGCAAGGAGCGGGCAAGATGCACGACGCCCTTGCCCTGCATGCCTGCGGAAGGCTTTAGCACGACGCCATGGGCATGCGGCTTGAGCAATTCCGCGACGCTATGCTCCCCGGCCTGAAAGCGGGAGGAGGGAGGCAGATGGCCGGCAAGCTCCGGATGGCGCCGAAGCGCTTCATGCACGTCCGCTTTGCCTGGCAAGCCGCCGCCGAGTATTCTGTAGCGCTTTAGCAGGCGCAAGCGCTGAAGCAGACGGTTTGCGGCGAGCCGCTGCGCGAAGGAAGTAAAGAAGCTGCGGTCATAGACGATGTCAGGCGGAGCGGCGGCTCCGGGACTCCAGCCCGCTTCCCCCCAGCGCCAGGCAGTAAGGCGGCCAGGCTCCGCGTCGAAGCTGTCCGCCGAGCATACATAGACGTCGATGCCTCGTCGTTTGCCAAGCTCGCTTAGCGCCTTGCAAAATGCCGGCTCGGGTACGGACAGGCGATCTCCTTGGCGGACCAGGGCGGCGACGACGACGGCGAGCGTAATCGTGTGACTCATGGGCGGAGCCTCCCTTCAGAAGCCTGACAAAAATCTTGAATACTGAATCATCATACGGACGGACGGGCGAATCTTGTTGTCGTTGAGCGGGGTATTGTCGTTTTTGGACGGCTTGGAATTGACCTCGAGCAGCCAGACCTTACCGGTTGTGTCAAGCGCCAGATCAATGCCGAGCTCCCCGAAATGGGCGGGAATGTGCGCATCGATGCCGCGGGCGATATTGAGCGCCGCCTGCTGAAGCCGCTGCGTGGCATCGCTCCGGTTAACGCCCGTCTGCAGGTTCGAGCGGGCAACCGCTTCGCCGACGGTGCTGAGCGTGCCGCCTCTTGCCAGATTGGATACGAAATGCTGGCTGCCTGCGGTACGGGCGACAATGGAGGTGATTTTCCATTTGCCCTCAGCGTTCTTCTGCACAAGCGCGCGGAAATCGACCGGCCGCTTCTGGATTTCAATAAGCTGCAGGCCTTGCTGGATTTGGTAGCGAACGGTTTTCATTTTGGCGGAAATGGTGGAGTACAGCTTGACGAGATTCGCGTAATGCTGCTTGCGCGTCCCGGCCGTTGTGGCGAACATCGCCTGATAGCCGGTTCCTTCCGAACGCGCAATGCGGATAATGCCTTTGCCGAGACTGCCGCGGACAGGCTTTAGAAAAATGTTGTTATAGCGAGAGCACATCGATTTCAGCATCGTATAGTTGCGAAGGAGATGGGATTCGGGCAAGTAGCGGACGAGCGATTCATCCTTTTTCAGCGCGTCGAATACCTCGGTTTTATCGAGAAACTTTTCATTGAACACGGTAGCCTTGTGCCGAATCTTTACTTCTTTCATAAAATGCTGCACACTCGGCCTGTTCTCCAGCTTGCGGGTCGTAAGGCGATTGTTGACAACGTCCGGCACGGGCATCGTCATCATGCGCCAGCCCTCTTGATACACCCAGCCTTCAACGGTGGCGCTGCTCGCGTCAAGCTGGCTGGGGGTGAAAAAATAAACGTAAGCGCCTTGCGCCGCACAGGCTTCAACGAGCTCCCGGCAGAATAGCGTGATCGAGCCGAAAGGTTTATCCGGCATATCCGGGTAAGCGCGGCTGACGAGCACGCCGATCAGCGGTCCAAGCACGAGGGTGGCGTCGCCGGCCCTGTAATGCGCCCGCAGCATTGAGCCGCTTGCGAGGCCAAGCTGACGCGCCAGACTTTGGCTGATGCGCACGCCGTCGAATTTGGCGACCGGAATAACCTTAACATGCTGGCGAAACGCCCCGAATTTCAGTACGATATGCTGGCCTTGGGGCATTTTCCACTGCTTGATGTACGCTTCGCCTAACATGATTGTATCTTCCGGAAGCATGCTGGAGCTGACCACCTGTACGGCTACTTTCGATTTGAGCATCGTAAATCTCCTTCCAGGCAGGAGGATGACGGTGACGGGGAAGCGGCCTATAGGTGTTTTACACGAATTAATTTATCATATGAGGACATCTATCCCTTGGTGAATCCGTATAGTCGATGTGGGCGGTTGTTTTCAGCGGCTTTTCCGATATCGGAGGGGGCATAGTTGTCCCAAGACGCTCATATACTGGTTCTATGGGGGACAAGTCCCGTCCTGATGGAGAAGGTGAAGGAGTTGAACGCAATGCTGCGAGGAAAAAGGAGACATGTCGTGTATTTGCTGATTGCCCTCGGTATGCTGGGCTACGCGCTGCCGCGGCTTGAGCTTGGAGCGACCTGGGAGGCGACTAATGTATTTGCAATCGTCTGGACGTTATTTGCATTTGTCATTGTATCCGCGCATCTCAATGCACTGATGATGCCGGAGGAGAAGCGCAAGGATTTGGCGCGCGTCAAACGGGCAAGGTCGCTGCTGCGGGAACGCAGGCTTGCGGAGAAGGCGGTCGAGCGAAGCCGGGTGCGCGGCTAGCCGGGAAACGCGGACAGGAAGCGGCATAAGCGGAGGGAAGCAAATAAGAGAAGCAAGCCGCCCGTCAGGGCCGGCTTGCTTCTCTTATTTAATGGCACGGACGAACTCCTTGATAATCCGGTAGGCCGATTCTTGATCCTTGAGCGTTAAGGCTTTAAGCTGATGGGCAATTTTGTAGGCATAGCCATCTTCATTTTCGATTTCGGCGTGTTCCGGGTCGTTCCCTATGTTCACTAGCCGCTCCAGCGACAAGCCAAGAGCTTGGGCGATTTTGCTAAGCACGTCGACCGTGGGATTTTTTTCACCGCGCTCGACCTGTCCCATATAGGACGGAGTAATATCGGCGTGCAAAGCGAGCTGCTCCTGGCTTAGGCCTCTCTGTTTACGCAAATAACGAATGTTTTCGCCGATTTGCTTCGCGATTTCACTCATCCGCTCACCTCAATTCAACGATAGAGGTTTCAGTTATGCCCAACAACACGCTATAGAATG
The DNA here is from genome assembly GCF_005222705.1 of Paenibacillus sp. SY21-1. Taxonomy (GTDB): domain Bacteria; phylum Bacillota; class Bacilli; order Paenibacillales; family Paenibacillaceae; genus Pristimantibacillus. Next base: position 131,908 of record NZ_STGF01000011.1, read on the forward strand.
TATAAAAAATAGCTACTATAGTAATTGACTTCGCAATGGTCCCTTTACTATAATTGTGTAAAATGGTTCATTCTATTAACATCCTTACCTATACAGGGGCAATTTACCAATTCCAATCTGCGTGGTAGGATAGACTAGGGTGAAAGCCTTACGGCATGAGGAGGCCAGACGTTGGTTGACGAATTTGAATTTTTTAGGAAAGTACGAGCTTATTATTGCAATGTTCCATTTCTGATCCAGTTTACTTATCGTATGTCGCATAAGGTCGATAAAGCGTCTGCTGCTCATGGAACATTCAGTTGCCGTGTCAATCCGCATACGCAAATCGTGGAATATATGCTCGATTTGAAGTCCGATCCGATTTCCAGACCGTTTAGCGAGCAAAGCTCTTTTTTGTTCTCCAACGTATATGAAGAAATCCCGGTGCAATGCATAGAGCTGCGCAGCTACCCGATTCTGTCGCTGCGCTACCCCGTACCGATCGATTACGACTGGCAGGCCTTTATCAAGAATGGGGCGGAAACCGCGATTAACCAGCAATCGGTCCAGCTGCTTTTCAAGAAATGGGAGCTTATTGGAAAAACTGGACAAGCGGTTGACGCCAAGCTCAAGGTGGAACGTGTATTATTGAACTGGCAGCTGTAAGGGGGCGGGAAGCGCCGACATGACTTGAGCCGCAGCTTCTTCTATAATGAAAGAAGATTGGAAGAGCGGAGGAATGAAGATGGCTGCGGCAGGACCGGGCAACGATACAGGAACCAAACACGAATTGATATTGAATTACATTCAAACGCTTAAAATCGGAACGAAAATTTCGGTCAGAGCGATTGCGAAGGCGCTTGGCGTAAGCGAAGGGACGGCGTACAAGGCGTTTAAGGAAGCGGAGAGCGTCGGCCTCGTCAGCACGAAGGAGCGGATCGGCACCGTTAGAATCGATCGGAAGCGGCGCGAAGCGCTCGATCAGCTTACCTTCGGTGAGGTGGCGGAAATCGTTGAGGGCAAGCTGTTCGGCGGAGCGGCGGGCCTTGAGAAGACGCTTCATAAATTTGTTATCGGCGCGATGGAGCTGGAGGCCATGCTTCGCTATATCGATCAAGGGAGCCTGCTTATCGTCGGCAATCGGGCGCTTGCCCATCGCGGTGCGCTTGAGGAAGGCGCAGGCGTGCTCATTACGGGCGGCTTTGAGCCGGGCGAGGAAGTAATCAGGCTGGCGGATGAACGTTCGCTGCCGATTATTTCGTCGCGGCACGATACGTTTACCGTCGCTTCCATGATCAACCGCGCCATGTTCGACCGATTGATTAAACGCAAAATTTTGCTTATAGAGGATATCGTTACCTTTAGCAAGCCGCCTGATGTTATGCTGGCTCTCCAGACGATTGCCGATTTTCAGCGTTTGTCGCGGGAAACGGGCTACTCCCGCTTTCCGGTTGTGGATGAGCGCACCAGGGTAATCGGGATGATGACGGCGAAGGATGCGGTTGGCGCCGCAGAGGAAATGACCGTCGACAAGCTGATGACCAAGCATCCGATCACCGCCGCTCCGAATATTACGGTAGCGTCGGCGGCGCATACGATGGCTGCGGAGGGCATTGACCTGCTTCCGATCGTCGACCGGCACCGCAAGCTGATGGGCGTGGTAACCAGGCAAGAAGTGCTCGATGCCATGAGGTTCGCAGGCAAGCAGCCGGCTTCCGGCGAGACATTCGAGGATTTGATGTGGACGGGATTTATCGCTGCGGAGAGCGTCAATGGACAGGATGAATGGGGAATTGCGTACAAGGGAACGATTACGCCGCAAATGTCGGGTTCGCTCGGGATGGTGTCGGAGGGACTGCTGGCGACGCTGATGACACAGGCAGCGCGCAGAATGATTCGGGAAACGGCCAAACGGAATTACTTGCTGGAGAGCATGACGACATATTATGTACGACCGGTGCAGATTGACAGCGAAATTACGATCGTGCCGCGCGCGCTGGAAATGAGCCGGAAATTTACGAAGCTGGAAATCGAGGTAAAGGATGGGCAGGGTCTGGCCGCCAAGGCGATGCTGACGGCGCAGATGATCGATCCTTATTAAGGCCTTAGGCCTTTCCTTTTGTTCTGGCTGTAAGGAATATACTGAGATTGCGCAGCCCTGCGAACAAATTGAATACGCCAAGCACGAGAAAGATCGCTCCGATAACGATGCGCAATGTCGATTCGGCCGAGAGAAACAGCTGCACGAGAGCGATAAATACGAGCATGCAGCCCATGCTGATATTCATTTTGGCCCGGAATATTCCCCTGTCGTACCCGTCCTGTGCCCGTCGCGATTTCACGCTGTACCAGGCCGAGCAGATGAGCGCAATCATAATGGCCGGCGCAAATAGCCATTGCATTAGTTGATCCATGTAGCGATAGCCCCTTTCATGCGAAAAGTCGCATGGAAATGTCAGGCTCTATTGTATCATGAAACGCCCGTTTGCGCTCAAGCGGGAGGTTTCGTATATTCTCTTACCGTTACCCAGACGTATAATACGTTGTCGGCAACCAGCATTGTTTTGACTTCAATGCTGTATTCCTTGCCGTATACGTCGGAGTATACCATCCGGCTGAGCAGTCTGCGCACAAGAGAAGCGTCGGAGTCGATCTCGTAGATGCTTTTGCCAAGGAAGCTGCCGAGGTCGGCTTTAATTTTTTTGATCAGCTCCGTTTCCGTCACTTGATCGAGCCGCGGCCTGCCGGTTTGCAAGCCTGCTTCCTGCTCGATCCGAGGCTTGATGCTCTTGATGACCGAGTGCTTGTTTTTATACTGATTCAGCAGCTCGATATCCTGCTCGTATTGCTCCAGTCGGGCCTCCAGCTCGCTTTTCAGCACGATAAGCGCTTCGAAGCGCGCGATAAATATCGAATTGTACACTGCGGCTCCGACAATCATGCCGACGAGCAGAACGCCGCACAGCTGCAGCCCTCTCACATAACGGTCGAACGGAGGCAATCTCATCGTTTAGACCGCCCCTTTGCAGACCAGCCGTACCAGCTCCGTTGCCAGATGCGCCCCGAGAAAAGCGATGATAATGAAGCAAATTTGCTGCGCGGCAGGTGAAAGGTGGCCGTCCATTATGTTGCTTTCAATGACCCGGACCGGGTCAATCGATCCTCCGATGGCTGCGACAATCGCCCAGATTTTCAAGCGCGCGGCCGTATCCGCCATTGTAGCGGCAGGCGGCAGCAGCATAAAGACAGAGCCTATGCCTGCTAGCATCGACCCTCCGATCACGACGCCAAACGCTACAAAAAAATCGAGGCCTGCTTTTGATAAAAAATAGCTCATGCCCTAACCTCCCGATTAAACAGCCTGCTACCATTGTATGGGCGTGTCCGCCGCAATTATGATAAAATAGGCAAAACGACAGTTGCGGTATAGCAGCGAAAGGAAGGATCGGCAGTCATGAGCGGACCGAGACAACAGCCATTTGTTCATTTGCACGTACATAGCGAATACAGTCTGCTTGATGGCGCAGCGCGTATCCGCGACCTGACGGCCCAAGCGGCGTCGCTCGGGATGAAGGCGCTTGCGCTGACGGATCATGGCGTCCTGTACGGGGCGATTCCATTCTATCGATCTTGCCTTGCGGCGGGCATCAAGCCGATTATCGGCTGCGAGCTTTATTTTACGGCCGGCCAGCGTTTTGAGAAAGGCAACCGCAAGGAGAATCCAATCTATCATTTGCTCGTACTCGCCAAAAATGAGACCGGTTATCGTAATTTAATGAAGCTGAGCTCGATTGGTCATCTGGAGGGCTTTCATTATAAGCCCAGAGTCGATGAGGAGGCGCTGCGCGCGCATGCCGAAGGCCTTGTCTGTCTTAGCGCCTGTCTGGGCGGAGAGGTATCGCAGCATTTGCTTCATGACCGCAGAGATGAAGCGCTGCGTGCGGCGCTTCGTTATCGCGATATTTTTGGCGAGGATTTTTATCTGGAATTGCAGGATCACGGCATGCTGGATCAGAAGAAGGTAAACGGGCTTATGATTGAGCTTGCTCGCGAGAGCGGCATCAAGCTGGCGGCGACCAATGACGTTCATTATTTGCGCGCAGAGGATGCAGAGGTGCAGGATGTGCTGATCTGCATCGGCACGGGGAAGACGACCGAGGATGAGGACCGCCTCAAAATGCCTACCAATCAGCTCTATTTAAAAAGCGGCGAGGAGATGGAGGGATTGTTCCGGCATGTGCCGGAGGCTATCGCCCATACGTCCGAAATTGCGGATAAATGCAACCTGGAGCTGGCGCTTGGCCGCGCTCCGCTGCCTGTCTTCAGGCCTGTGCCGGATGGCCGGAGCTCTGCAGAGTACCTGTCCCTGCTGTGCCGGGACGGGCTGGAGGCCCGCTATGCGCATTTGCCTGATTGGAGCGAAGCTGCCCCCGCGCGAGCGGAGGCGCAGAAGCGGCTGGCCTATGAATTGGCCGTTATCGAAAGCATGGGCTTTAGCGACTATTTTTTAATTGTGTGGGACTTTATCCGCTTTGCCCATGAACGGGGCATTCGCACCGGTCCCGGCAGGGGCTCGTCGGCAGGCAGCCTTGTCGCTTATACGCTCCGAATTACCGATGTCGATCCGCTTAAATACAAGCTCCTGTTCGAGAGGTTTCTCAATCCTGCACGGGTGACGCTGCCGGATATCGATATCGATTTCAACGATGAGCGCCGGGATGAAGTCATCGCTTATGTGGCGGCCAAATACGGCGAAGAGCATGTCGCGCAAATCATTACGTTCGGCACGATGGCGGCGAAGGCGGCCGTTCGCGATGTCGGAAGGGCGATGAACATACCGTACAGCGAGGTGGATCGCGCCGCCAAGCTGATACCGAATCAGCTTGGCATAACGCTGGCTGCGGCGCAAAGCATGAGCGCAGAGCTGCGCGAGGCCCGCGAGCGCCAGCCGCGTACAGCCGCGCTGCTGGATATGGCGATGAAGGTGGAGGGCATGCCGCGTCACGCTTCAACGCACGCTGCCGGCGTCGTTATTTCGCAGGAGCCGCTAACTAACTACACGCCGTTGCAGGCAGGCAGCGAGAATACGCCATTGACCCAATATTCAATGGAGCATCTGGAAGCGGTCGGCCTGCTCAAAATGGATTTTCTTGGCCTAAGAACCTTGTCGATTCTTGAGCGGTCGCTCGATTGGATCAAGAGCGAGACGGGCAAGACGATCGATTTTCACCAGATCAGGGATGACGATCCGCTTACGTATGCGATGCTCGGACGCGGCGATACGACCGGCATTTTCCAATTGGAGTCCGCCGGAGTAAGGCGCGTGCTCAAGGATATGAAGCCTTCGGAATTCGAGGATATCGTATCGGTGCTTGCGCTGTATCGGCCGGGTCCCATGGAGTTTATTCCAAAATATATACAGGGCAAGCATGGCGAAGCGGCGGTCCAATATCCGCATGCTTCTCTAGAACCGATCCTCTCGGATACGTATGGCATTATCGTCTACCAGGAGCAGATTATGCAGATCGCCTCTTTAATGGCGGGCTTTTCGTTAGGCGAAGCGGATTTGCTGCGTCGCGCCGTGTCGAAGAAAAAACGCGAGGTGCTGGACGAGCAGCGAAATCATTTCGTGACCGGCAGCTTGAAGCAGGGGTATTCGGAGGCCGACGCCAACGCCGTATACGATATGATCGTGCGATTTGCGGACTACGGCTTTCCGCGTGCCCATGCCGCCGCTTACGGTGTGCTTGCTTTTCAGACCGCTTGGCTGAAGGCCCATTATCCGGTGGCGTTTATGGCGTCCATGCTCGTATCGGTGACGGGCAACCAGCGAAAAACGGCCGAGTATGTCGATGAATGCCGAAGAGTCGGCATTGCCGTCTTGCCGCCGGATGTCAACGCCAGCGGCGTAACGTTCACCCCTGACGGAGCAGCGATCCGCTTTGGCCTCGCGGCGGTGAAAAACGTGGGAACGCAGGCGATTGAAGCGCTGCTGCGCGAGCGGGCGAAGCGGCCGTTCGATAGCCTGCTGGATTTATGCAGACGGGTCGATCTGCGCGTAGTGAACAAAAGAGTTCTCGAGTCGCTGATTCAGGCCGGAGCTTGCGACGGGTTTCCCGGCCATCGTGCGCAGAAGCTGGCAGCCCTGGAGGAAACGGTGCAGGCGGCGGCCAAATGGCGGAAGGAAAGCGATGAGCTTCAGCTCGACATGTTTGGCTTCGACGAAGCGCCGAATTGGGAGGTTGAGATGCCGAACATTCAGCCGTTCGCGCAATCGCAGCAGCTTGAGCTGGAGCGCGAGCTGCTCGGCCTTTATTTGTCCGGCCATCCGCTTGACGAAGCGGAACGGAGCATTGCCGGGGCAGGGCTCGACCGGCTAGTCGATTTGAACGACGCGCCGGATGGGACGATTGCAATCGTTGCCGTCATGTTAGCCTCCGTTAAGCCGTACCGGAGCAAAAAAGGGCAATCAATGGGATTTCTTGAGGTCGAAGACCGGGTTATGCGGGTCGAGGCGGTTGTTTTTTCATCGGTATGGGGACGGCTGGCGGGCAAGCTTGAAAAAGGGGGAATCGTGCTGCTGCAAGCGACTGTTCAGCAGCAGGAGGACGATTACAAGCTGATTGTCGAGGACGCCATTCCGATGGGCGAAGATGCGGGGGAACTGGAGCAGCAAGCGAACAGGATGCGCAAGCAGGCATCCGCGCGGGCGGCCAGACAGCAGTCGCGCGAGTGGAAGGGCCGGCCGGCGGCTGAAGGACGAACCAGAACGGACTCTGCGCCGCAAGCCGGCGACGGAGAGCGTCCGCCAGAACGGAAATCTGCCGGGCATACAGACCCAGGCGCGCACCCTCCAGCCGGCCAAGCTGAACGCAGCGAGCGAAAGCAGCAACGCGTTTATATCAAGATTGGCGCTTCTAACGAGCAGCCTGACGTGCTGGATCGGCTGAAAGCGCTGCTTGCTTCCCATCCCGGCCAGCTGTCCACCGTGCTATTCTATGAAGGCAGCCAGAAGTCGCTCGCGCTTAGCGAGAGCTACCGGGTCAAGCCTTCCGATAAGCTCGTCGGTGCTGTGGAAAGGCTGCTGGGAGCAGGAACGATCGTCATTAAGTGACGACAAGTAGTAATTACACATGTACACACAACCGAGGAGGAATTGTTTTGTCTACTAGCAAACCAGTCTATTCAGCCTATCTATTGGTCCATTTTATCGGGGAGCAGCCTGACGGCGAGCAAGTCTATTTTTCTTATAGCGAGGACGGCCTGCATTGGAAGGATTTGAACGCAGGACTGCCGGTGCTCCGCTCCGAGCTTGGCGAGCAAGGCGTGCGCGACCCGTTTCTCGTACGCTCGCCGAAGGATGGAACGTTTTATCTGATTGCGACGGATCTTCGTATCGCAAGCGGCAAAGGCTGGCATCATGCCGTCCATGAAGGCAGCCGCGATATGATCATTTGGGAATCGGCGGATCTCGTGAACTGGTCGGAGCCATGGCCGGTTACCCTCGCCATTCCCGGAGCGGGCTGCGCTTGGGCGCCGGAAGCGATCTACGACGAGGAAACCGGGGAATTCCTGGTATTCTGGGCATCCGCGACCAGGGAGGAGTCCGAGGAGGACAAGAAGCATAAGATTTACAGCGCTCGCACCCGCGATTTCCGCACGTTCAGCGCTACAGAAAAGTACATAGAGCGTGATAACCATATTATCGATACGACGATCATTGCGCATAATGGAGCTTACTATCGATTCTCCAAGGATGAAACGACTAAAAACATTCGGGCGGAGAAGGGTTCTTCTTTGGACAAGGATGCGTTTGCTTCGCTGAACGCGCCTGTCCTTGAGGCCATGCTCGGCGTAGAAGGGCCGCAAATTTTCAAGCTGAACGACCGTGAGGAATGGTGCCTGATCGTCGACAGGTTTGCGGAAGGGAAAGGTTATTTGCCGCTGCTGATCTCCGATCTGGATAGCGGCGAGTTCCGTGTGCTGGAGGATGGAGCCTTCGATTTGGGCGCGACCAAAAAACGCCACGGCGGCGTGCTGCCGATTACGGCCGAGGAAAGCGCCAATCTGCTAGCCGCTTACGGCGACGGGCATCAGGTGCTTCCCGGTCAGTTCGCAGACCCGGATTTGGTGAAATTCGGCGATCGCTACTACCTGTATCCTACGACGGACGGCTTTGACGGCTGGTCGGGAACGAAGTTCCATGTGTTCTCTTCCGATGATCTAAAGCTTTGGAAGGATGAAGGCGTCATCGTGGACGTGCAGTCCGACAACGTTCCGTGGGCAATCGGCAACGCTTGGGCGCCTGCGGCGGCGGGCAAGGACGGACGTTATTATTTCTATTTCTGCGGTAAAATGGCCAATGACACAAGCGCAATCGGCGTAGCGGTAGCGGACTCGCCCATCGGTCCGTTCATCCCGCAGCCCGAGCCGCTGATTACGCTGGATCAAATGAAGCGGCTTGGCATCGAAATGTGGCAAACCATCGACCCTGCCGTTTATACGGAGGAGGATGGCACATCTTACTTGCTGTTTGGCAACGGCAAGGGGGCCATCGTTCAGCTCGGCGACGATAGGATTAGCGTGCTGGAAGAGACGATGCGCAACATCGAGGGGCTTTACGATTTCAGGGAAGCTGTAACCGTGCTGAAGCGCGGCGGCTTATATCATTTCACCTGGTCCTGCGACGATACGGGCAGCGAAGACTACCATATCAACTACGGTACATCGGAGAGCTTGTACGGTCCCGTCACTTACCGCTACCCGGTGCTTGTCAAAAATACGGAGAAGGGAATGCTCGGTACGGGCCATCACTCGATTATGCAGGAGCCGGAAACCGATCGGTACTGGATCGCCTACCACCGCTTTGTAACGCCGCTTACAAGATTTACGGAGGGAAAAGGCTTCCACCGCGAGACTTGCATCGACTCTCTCTCGTTTGGAGCGGATGGCCTGATGCAGCCCGTCAAATTGTAAGCTAAACTTGTAAGTTAGATATGCACGTTCAAGCCCCCTTCCGCATATGTCTATAGATACAAGCGGAGATAGGCGCGTAATAGGCTGGGAAGCGAACTTGCCTGCTTCGCGCTGAAGCCGTCTGCACGATGCGATTGCTGCGGTAGCATGTACAAGCAGATGCGGAAGGGATGAGCGAGCATGATGGGAATTGAAAAATGGCTGTTGAAGCGTGGCGTGTCGGTGGCAGATGTAACGGAGATTGTCTATTCCTTGCAGCGCCCCTACAATGGGGACCTGACTATGGAGGAATGCGAGGAAAGCGTAAGGGCGGTGCTGAACAAGCGCGAGGTGCAGTATGTCATGTATACCGGCATCGCTCTCGATGAATTGGCGGAGCGGAAGCTGTTGCCCGAGCCGTTGCAATCCATTATGGAAACGGACGAATCGTTGTATGGCGTAGACGAGACGCTGGCGCTTGGGATCACGAACGTATACGGCATGATCGGCCTCACCAGCTTCGGTTACCTGGATAAAGTGAAGCCGGGCATCATTAAGTCGCTGAATGTGAAGGGACCCCGCATCCATGTTTTTCTGGACGATTTGGTTGCCGGATTGGCGGCGGCTGCATCGGCCCGGATTGCCCACCAGGACCCGAAAGCGCTCCGATATGATTTGCCGGATTCGCCATGACTATGATATGATTATGAGATCATATGGCCTGTTGCCGGAAAATAGCTATACGTAAGAAGTGAGCTTTGCGTTAGCAAAGTTTTCAGGAGGAACCATCATGTGGACGGTCATTTATATCGCACCAACAGCAAAAATTGCAGATAACATCAAGCAGCGGCTTACAGAGGAAGGCTTTCTAATTAAAGTCCGCGCAGTTAATCTGTCCAAACAGCAATACGAGATTCTCGTGCCGTCGGGCGAGCTGGATGAAGTGCAGGAAGTGTTCAACTCCATTATGCGGCCATGAATGCGGACGATTCTATACTATTGCTCCCCTGAGAGGTGTCATACGTGCAAATAAAGGATTTGTTTACAAAGAAGAAATATGCAACAATCCCCTCGGAGCCGCGCAAGCGGGACAGCATTCCCGAGGGGCTTATGAATAAGTGCTCCAAATGCGGTACGATTCAGTACAGCAAGGAGTTGGAGAAGAACCTGAAGGTTTGCTCCTCCTGCGGCCATCATTTCCGTCTAAGCGCGCCCGAGCGCATTGCGATGACGGTCGATGACGGGCAGTTCACCGAATTCGACGCCTATATGGAATCGGTCGATCCGCTAGAGTTTCCCGGTTATGCGGGCAAGCTGGAGCAGCAGAAGAGCAAGTCTGGCTTGCGCGAGGCTGTCGTGACGGGCGAAGGGACAATCGGCGGCTTCCCGGCCGTGCTGGCCGTAATGAGCTTTGACTTTTTTACGGGCAGTATGGGCTCGGTCGTCGGTGAAAAAATTACGAGAGCAATCGAAGCGGCCCATGCAAAGCGGCTGCCGCTTCTTATTTTTTCGACCTCCGGCGGCGCCCGGATGCAGGAAAGCATTCTTAGCCTGATGCAGATGGCGAAGACAAGCGCGGCATTGTCCAAGTTTCAAGGCGATGGCGGGCTGTTTATTTCGATCTTTACCGACCCGACGACAGGCGGCGTATCCGCCAGCTTCGCGAGTCTTGGCGACTATAATTTGGCCGAGCCCGGAGCGTTGATCGGCTTTGCGGGACGTATCGTCATCGAGCAGACGATTCGCCAGAAGCTTCCAGACGATTTCCAGACGGCCGAGTTTAATTTGCAGCACGGTCAGCTGGACAAGGTCGTTCATCGCAAGGATATGAAAGCAACGTTAACAAAGCTGCTCGATATGCACGTCGCAAGGGAGGGAAGCACCTATGGCGGGTGAACTGCCTTTTGAGAAACCGCTGATCGATTTGCGGCAGAAGATTACCGAACTGAAAAGCTTGAGCGTGGATAAAGGCATCGATTTCACCGAAGAAATCGCAAGGCTTGAAGCACGGTGCAAGCAGCTGGAAGAGGAGCTGTACGAGGAGCTCTCCCCGGCGCAAAAAATGCATATGGCCCGTCACCATCAACGTCCCACCTCGCTCGATTTCATTCAAGCGGTGTTCACCGATTTTATGGAGCTGCACGGCGATCGCCTGTTTGCCGACGATTTGGCAATCGTAGGCGGGCTTGCAAAGCTGCACGGCGTGCCGGTTACCGTCATCGGGCATCAGCGCGGCAAGGATACGCGCGACAACATCGCCAGATTTTTTGGCAGTCCGCATCCCGAAGGCTTCCGCAAGGCGCTGCGGCTGATGGAGCAGGCGAACAAGTTTAAACGGCCGATTATTACCTTTATCGATACGAAAGGCGCGTACCCGGGCAAAACCGCCGAGGAGCGCGGCCAATCGGAAGCGATTGCCCGCAATCTGCGGGAAATGGCCGGCTTCGGCGTGCCTATTCTATGCGTCGTAATCGGAGAAGGCGGCAGCGGCGGCGCGCTCGCGCTTGGCGTTGGCAACCGTGTGCTTATGCTGGAGAATGCGATTTACAGCGCCATTTCGCCTAACGGAGCGGCTTCCATTCTGTGGAAGGATGCCTCGCGTGCCGATCAAGCCGCTGAAGCAATGAAGATTACGGCGAAGGATTTGCTGGAATTTGGCGTGATCGAGGATATTATCCCCGAGCCGCAAGGCGGTGCGCATAAAGACCTGGAGTTTCAGGCCGTCCAAATTAAGGATAAGCTATGGCAGCACCTGCAGGAGCTGTTGCCGCTGAATTCAGCCGAGCTGATCGAGGATCGCTATGCGAAGTTCCGCAAAGTCGGACAATTCCGCGTGGCGGAGCCGGAAGCCGCTGCTGTCACGGCAGTCGAGAGCGGAGCCGACGCATCCCAGGAGCAGGAGTCGATCGGGGCGCCGACCGTTCAATAGCGGGCTAACATTATTTTAACATTACCGGCAGTGTAGAATCGTGTATAATGAATGGGGCCTTCGTATAACGAAGGGAACATCGTGCAAGTATATAATCGAATTTGATGCAAGATGACGGAGGATAATGAACATGCGCAAAACAAAAATCGTTTGTACTATCGGTCCTTCCAGCGAATCGCTGGAAAACACAAAAAAACTGATTAAAGCGGGAATGAATGTTGCCCGTTTGAACTTCTCGCACGGTGACTTTGAAGAGCACGGCAACCGGATTAACAACATTCGTATCGCCAACACTGAGCTTGGCACGTCGACGGCGATTTTGCTGGATACGAAAGGTCCTGAAATCCGTCTTGGCAAGCTGAAGGAAGAGCCGATCGAGCTTAATCAGGGCGATACGGTTACCCTTACAACAGAAGAAATTTTGGGAGATCGTAATCGCGTGCCGATTACATACGATAACCTGCCAAACGACGTTTCGGTCGGTTCGACGATTCTAATCGACGACGGCCTGATCGGCTTGACGGTAGAAGAGGTTAACGGAACCGAAATCGTATGCCGTATCGTGAACAGCGGACCAATCAAGAGCAAGAAGGGCGTAAACGTGCCGGGCGTGAAAATTTCACTTCCTGGCATCACTGAGAAGGACGCAGGCGATATCGTGTTCGGCATCGAGCAAGGCGTTGATTTCATCGCCGCTTCGTTCGTCCGCAAAGCAAGCGACGTACTGGAAATCCGTGAGCTTCTGGAGCGTCATAACGCTGGCCACATCCAGATCATTTCCAAAATCGAGAACCAGGAAGGCGTAGACAACCTGGATGAGATTCTGGAGGTTTCCGACGGTCTGATGGTAGCGCGTGGCGACCTTGGCGTAGAAATTCCTGCCGAGGAAGTTCCGCTCGTACAGAAAAACATGATTAGAAAATGCAACCTGGCGGGCAAGCCGGTTATTACAGCTACACAAATGCTTGACTCCATGCAGCGGAACCCTCGTCCCACTCGCGCGGAAGCGAGCGACGTGGCGAATGCGATTTTTGACGGCACGGACGCTATCATGCTCTCCGGCGAAACAGCGGCTGGACGTTACCCGGTAGAATCGGTTCAGACGATGGCCCGTATTGCCGAGCGCGCCGAAAATGCGCTTGAATACCGTGAAATTTTCCGCAAGCAAGCGGATGCTCAGCAAACGACGGTAACAGAAGCAATCAGCCAGGCTGTTGCGAACTCTGCGCTCGATTTGCGCGCAAAAGCGATTATTACTTCGACGCAAAGCGGCTTCACAGCTCGCATGGTGTCCAAATATAAACCAAAAGCGCCGATTATCGCCGTTACGACGGACGAGAAGGTGCTTCGTCGACTGTCGCTGATCTGGGGTGTATTTGCGGTCCTTGGTCCTGAAGCGGAAACGACGGACGAAATGTTCGAAAATGCGGTTAAAGGCGCTATGAGCACAGGCTTCCTGAGCCTTGGCGATACCGTAGTCATCACTGCAGGCGTACCGGTAGGACGCGCAGGCACAACGAACCTGATCAAAATTCACCACATCGGCGAATTGCTTGCTCAAGGACAAGGCGTCGGCAGCCAAATCGCTACCGGAAGAATCGTTGTGGCGCGCACTCCTGAGGAGGCTATCGCTAAAGCGACAGAGGGTTCGATTCTCGTTACTGTTGCAACCGATAAGGAATACATGCCGGCATTTGAAAAAGCATCCGCCGTTATTACTGAGCAAGGCGGAATTACAAGCCATACGGCTGTAGTAGGCATCAATCTTGGCATTCCTGTCATTCTTGGCGTTAACGGCGCAACTGAGCTGTTGAAGGATGGCATGGAAGTAACCGTATATGGCGAAACGGGCGTTATCTACCACGGTCAATCCAAGGTACTGTAATCCCGAGCGTCAAACAGAAGCGTAAATTATATAGGCAAGAACAAAAGCGATGGTGAATGCACCGTCGCTTTTTGCAAATACATACAGTCGCATAAAGTGCTTTGTTCGTTGCTTTTCACTTGCTGAGATAAAAGATGGGCAATCGGAGGGCAAGCCGGGTTAAGGAGGTTCATTGTGGAGGTTGCTGGGAGCTGGCTGCTGCATCCGCTTCGCGTCCGTTATCAGGAAACGGATCAGATGGGTGTTGTGTTTCATGCCAACTACATAAATTGGTTTGAAATCGGCAGGACCGAGTGGGTGCGGGCAGCGGGATTTACCTATAAGGAAATTGAAAAACGGGGCTTGCTGCTGCCGGTTGTGGATTTAACTTGCCGGTATGCGCTGCCCGCCCGCTACGATGATCAGGTGCTTGTCTGCACACGAATTGGCAATTGTACGCCGCTTAGGGTAGAGTTCATTTCACAGATCAGGCGGGTAGCGGACGAGGACGTTCAGACGGGATGGCTTGACGGGAAGGAAACGCCGCCCGGGCAGCTGCTTGTGGAAGGCGGCACCAAGCATGTATGGGTGAACGAGGACTGGCAGCCTGTACGCTTGAACAAAACGCTGCCTGAGCTGTATGAACGAATGCAGGGACATTAAACTGGACAAATGGCGGCCAAGCGAGGAGGAAGAATGCATATGCGAATTCAAATCAGCCGGCGTGTGCTTGCATGGCTCCTCATTTTTCTTGGGGTGGAGCTGATCGGAATATTTTTTGTCTCCAAATGGATAGGCGGATGGAGAACTTTATTTCTGCTTGGGGCAGTAGGACTTGCAGGCGCTTATTTGTCGCTGGCGGAAGGACGCAAGGTATGGAATGAAGCGCAAAAGCAGATGCAGCTGGGACAAATTCCCGGATTGTCGCTTATTGAAGGCTTCTGCGTGGCGCTTGGCGGAGCGCTCCTGCTGCTGCCGGGCTTTATCTCGGACATCGTGGGCGTTACCTTGCTGATTCCGTTCACAAGGCGTTATTACCGCGTATTTCTGCTGCAATGGATCGAACGCTTTATGCGCGGAGGCCATCTGCATCGCGGTAAGTTCTAAGCTTGAAACGTTGTACGCAAAATTTACGTATCCTTTACAAAAGGTTAACATGGGAATAATAGTTATAGCCCATAATCAAGGTACATAACGTTCACGGTAAAATGAGCTAGTGCCGTGAAAAGCAAGACAGCCGTTAATGCTTGGGAGGCAACAACACAATGACGAAGCATCTATCGCCTTATGTTAATCGAGATTTAAGCTGGATCGAATTCAATCGCAGAGTGCTGCAGGAGGCTCAGGACACAAACAATCCGCTTCTGGAGCGCACGAAGTTTCTGGCGATCGTGACGAGCAACCTTGATGAATTTATGAGCGTACGCGTAGCGGGTATTCAGATGCAAATGCGTGCGGGCCTTACCAAAGTGGATTTTACCGGCTATACGCCGTCAGGCTTGTGGAAACGACTGCTTAAACGAACCGCCCAGATGGTATCCGAGCAATATCGCACGTACCGGGAGGTATTCCGCTCGTTAAACCGGGAAGGCATTTTTATTCGCTCCTTCGACGAATTGAACGTTACACAAACGAAGGCGGTTTCCGACTATTTTCATGAAATCGTATTTCCGGTGCTCACGCCGATGGCGGTTGACCAAAGCCGTCCGTTCCCGCTTGTTCATACCAAAGAGCTTTATTTGTCCGTCTTGCTTCGGCAGCCTGGCGATCCGGAGGACGAGGAGCCGTATATCGCTCTAGTCCAAGTGCCGTCCATTCTCCCGAGGCTTGTGCCGGTTCCGGGCAGAACGAACAGTAAAAAAACGGAATTCGTATTGCTGGAAGATTTGATTGAGCAATTTATCGATACGTTATTTTTTGGATATATCCCATTCTCCGTTTCTGCTTTCCGTATTACGAGAAATGCCGACATCAATCTTAATGAGGAAGATGCGGAGGACTTGCTGGAGGAGATCGAGAAGGAGCTTCGCCGCCGGAGGTGGGGCATTCCGGTTCGTCTGGAAATTGCCAAGGGAATGCACCCGTATGCGCTGGAAAGACTGAATGACGAGCTGGAGATTGAAGACAATCTGTTCGAAATCGACGGTCCGCTTGATTTGAGCTTCCTTATGAAATTTGCGAACAGCTTGCCGGGTTACGATTACTTGCGTTATGAAAAGCTTGAGCCGGTCTACCCGGCCGAGTTCGATGACGTTGATGACATGTTCGAGGTTATACGTGAACGCGACGTGCTTATGTATCATCCCTATGAATCGTTTGCTGCGGTTAACGATTTTGTGACGCAAGCGGCTTATGATCCGGACGTGCTGGCGATCAAAATGACGCTGTACAGGGTGAGCGGACAGTCGGCACTCGTGCAAGCGCTTGGTCAGGCGGCGGAATCCGGCAAGCAAGTGACCGTTGTGGTGGAGCTGAAGGCCAGATTCGACGAGGAGCGGAATATCGCTTGGGCCCGTCAGCTTGAAAAAGCCGGCTGCCATGTGGTATATGGCCTTGTCGGGCTGAAAACGCATGCCAAGATTTTGCTTGTAGTAAGACGCGAGCAGGGAACTTTGCGCCGCTACGTGCATGTCGGCACCGGCAACTACAACGACAGCACGGCGGCTCTATACACGGATGTTGGCTTGTTTACATCGCATCCGATTATTGGCGGCGACGCCTCCGCCTTGTTCAATGAGGTAACCGGCTATTCCTCGCCTTATGAATGGAAGGCGTTTGGCGTTGCTCCGGCAGATCTCAAGGACAAGCTGTATATGCTGATTGACCGGGAGCGGCAGAATGCGCTTGCGGGCAAGGAAGCCAAAATTGTGGCCAAGATGAACTCCTTGTCGCATCAGGACATGATTGACAAGCTGTACGAGGCATCTATGGCCGGCGTCAAAATTACGCTAATCGTGCGTGGCGTATGCTGCTTGAGGCCGGGCGTGGCAGGCCGCAGTGAAAATATTAAGGTCATCAGCATCGTAGACCGTTTTCTTGAGCATTCGCGAATTATGTATTTCTATAATGGCGGGGAAGAAGAGGTTTATTTATCGAGCGCAGATTGGATGACGCGGAATTTGACCCGGAGAATCGAGCTGATGTGCCCGGTATTCGACCCAGAGCTAAGGAAAACGCTCATTAAAATGCTGCAGCTCAACACGGATGACAACGTCAAAGCGCGTGAGCTGCAGCCGAACGGCACCTATGAGCATGTATCCATTGAAGGCAAGGAGCCGTTCAGGAGCCAGTTCGCGGCGAAGGCCATTTCTTCATGGAAAAGCCGGGCCTAACAAACGGTTTCAAGGTGAGGCGTGACTCCCCACAGCTTTCTGAATTCGGGTCCTAACTCCTCTACCTCGCGGCGCTCGACTGTAAGCGAGCTATCTTGATGAATGGGGCGCAGCAGCAGCTGGGCCCCATTTAGCTGCGCGTTTAATTGCTGAATTGCCTGTGTTTCCGTGCGGTCGAGCGCGGCTGCAAGCTGCAGCAGGGCGCCCAATTTGCAAATATCCTCCAAATCCGGTTCGCTCAGCAGCTCTTTGTAATCCGAAATTTGCTGCTTGGCCCGGTTTTTGCTTTTGTAGGAGGCGATAGCCGCAACGAGCACAATTTCCCGGTGCGTTAGGCCGTTTAAATGCGAGTGCATAATTAAATAAAAGGAATGCTTCGCATATTCATAATAATCGATGGAGGCGCCGATCCGGAACAATTGGCTTGCGGCGTCCAGCAGCACTCGCGATTGCGTCGGAAGCTGGCTTGATGCCTGGAAAATGTCAAACAAGGACAGCGCCAGCCGATTAACCTGCCGAACGTGCTCCTTAGGGGCCTGCGGGTGAAGGGCCGACAGGTTGCCAAGACTGTAGCTCAGCACGTTGTCCAGCTTGGGACGATCCGGAAACTTCGTTGCATGGAACAGGCCGTCCCGCAGTCCAGCGCCGCAAATGCGATAGTGGACTGCCTTGGTTGTGCGGAACAGTACGCGCAAAATGGCAAGTCCGGGCAAAATGACGTCAACGCGGTCCTTGGACAAGCCGGGCACTTTGCGCCGTTTGTCGACCGGGAGCCGGCGCATATAATCAAACAGCTCATCCGTTTGCTGGCCCGTAATCGGGTAATTATGGGTTTGCGGGAAAGGATATTTCACCGCGGCCTGATGAATTTTACCCAGCGCTCTGACCGTGCCTCCGACGCCGATCATGGGAAGTCCTGGCGATTCTAGGAGCCATGGCTCCTTCAGCGCGGCATTCAGCACGACCTCCTCAAGCGCTCGCAGCCCTTCATCCGTCAACGACTCGCTGCTGCCGAAACGCTTGTTCATGCTGACGCAGCCGAACGGGAAGGATACGCTGCTTACGATCGAACGATCGCGAAACAGCGTAACCTCCGTGCTTCCGCCTCCGATATCAATAAGGAAGCCGTCCTTAACCTGCAAGGCGTTGATCATGCCGAGAAAGCCGTAATACGCCTCTTGCTCGCCGGAGAGCAGCTCAATTCGGAGACCGCAGGCAAGCTCTATTTTGCGAAGAATATCCTCGCGGTTGACTGCGTTGCGAATGGCGGCAGTCGCTACCGTGCGGATTTGCTCCGTATGATTATGCCTGCATATCAGCTGAAAATGCTGAATCGTATCTACTAATTCATCTATAGCCGCATCGCTCAAGCGACCAGCCTTGTCAACCCGCTCGCTTAGCCTTGCGGAACGTTTGCTGCTATCGGCGACCCGGTGGGCACCTTCATCGGTTTGCTCATAGACGACCAGCCGAACCGAGTTGGAGCCGATATCGATAATGCCAATTCGTTGCCTTGTCATGTAGCTCCTCCGTCTTCAATGTACTCTGTTGCTTGTCTCTTTCGGACATTCTACCATTATATCAAAGCGGAAAATAGTTATAAATGAGTGATGATCGAATATCTGACAAGAAGCATGAAAAATCATGCCGGAGCATGGCTAAAATGGAGCTCATTAGGGAAAAATGCACAGGAGCGTGCGAAAGATGCTGAAAAAGGAACGACGATAAAATTATTATTTATGCCGATAAAGCATTTTTATGCCCCTATTTGTTCACATCATGGTCAAAATCAGCTATGATTAAAAGCGATGGTGTTAATAAGCGAGTGATGTTAGGAAAGATGACTATATCTACGTTGAAGGAGAGAGAACGATGACAGCAACTAAAGGTCTGGAAGGAATTGTCGCAGCGGCGTCTTCCATCAGTTCCATTATTGACGGAGTTTTGACGTATCGCGGGATCGACATTGACGACCTTGCCGAGAATGCTACCTTTGAAGAGGTTGCTTATCTGCTATGGTATGGTAAATTACCGAATCGTTCCGAGCTTGACGGTCTTCAGCAGCAACTGGACGAGTACGCTGCCATTCCACAGGGCGTAATCGATCAACTAAAGCTTTATCCAAGCGATACCAATTCTATGGCCGCTCTTCGCACGGCTGTATCCAGCCTTGCCCTATACGATCCGGCAGCTAATGATATGACTTCTGAAGCCAATCAATTGAAAGCGATTAAGCTGCAGGCGCAGCTCCCAACCGTTATTGCCGCATTTGCGCGCATCCGCGAAGGCAAGGAGCCCGTTGCCCCTAAAAAAGGCGTATCGATCGCCCACAACTTTCTGTACATGCTGACTGGCAACGAGCCGTCCGACGTAGCGGTTAAGGCGCTTGATCAGGCGCTTGTGCTGCATGCGGATCACGAGTTGAACGCATCGACATTCGCTGCGCGCGTTACCGTTGCGACGCTGTCCGACATTTATTCCGGCGTAACATCCGCAATCGGCGCTTTGAAAGGTCCATTGCACGGCGGCGCCAACGAAGCGGTAATGGTCATGCTGGAGGAAATCGGTTCCTTCGCGAACGTGGAAGGCTACATCAGCAACGCGCTTGCGAACAAACAGAAAATTATGGGCTTCGGGCACCGCGTTTACAAAAACGGCGATCCGCGCGCCAAGCATCTGCAGAAGATGTCCCGCGAGCTGGGCAAGCTGACGGGCAATATGGAACTCTATGAAATGTCCGTAAAAATCGAGGAGCTCGTAACCGGTCAAAAAGGATTGAAGCCAAACGTCGACTTCTATTCGGCTTCCGTGTACACGACGCTTGAGATCCCTCGCGATCTGTTTACGCCAATTTTTGCAATCAGCCGCGTTTCCGGCTGGAGCGCTCATATTTTGGAGCAATATCAAGACAATCGTCTGATTCGTCCGCGCGCCGATTATGTAGGTCCGGTCAACGCGAAATACGTCCCAATCGAGCAGCGCTAAGCGCTTGCGGCGCAAGGTAATGGCAGGGAGCGGATTTTTGTCGGGCTATAAGGTCTAAGAAGTGGTATACTTGTACTTGGCTTATATTGCGATGCGACACGCGAGCTAGCGCCATCTAAGGATGCGCTAGCCGTTTACGCATGCCATATGGGAGGGTATAAGTTTTCTGCTTGTTTGCGGCTTGCAGATCTATGCGAAACGAAGGGCTATCGTCGCCGGAACGGCAGCGGCCGGCCCGTTTTGCACGATTCTCCCTTTTTTGCGGCGCAGCACCCCAGCTTTATCATTCTATTAAACGTATTCGAGGAGGATTTCATTCATGGCTCAATTCGAGAAATTCGCGCTTCCGACAGAAGGCGAGCAAATCACAATCGACAACGGTGTGCTTCAGGTTCCTAACAACCCGATCATTCCTTTTATTGAAGGCGACGGCACTGGCCGCGACATCTGGAAAGCTTCGCAGCGCGTACTGGATGCGGCAGTTGAGAAAGCATATAACGGCAGCAAAAAACTGGCCTGGTACGAAGTGTTTGCCGGCGAAAAGGCTTTTAACGAGTACGGCGAATGGCTTCCTGCCGACACGCTGACGGCAATTCGCGAGTACATCGTTGCCATTAAAGGTCCTTTGACGACGCCAATCGGCGGCGGCATCCGCTCCCTGAACGTAGCGCTTCGCCAAGAGCTTGACCTGTACACTTGCTTGCGTCCGGTTCGTTACTTCGACGGCGTGCCTTCCCCTGTTAAACGTCCTGAGCTTGTGGACATGGTTATTTTCCGTGAGAACACAGAGGACATCTACGCGGGCATCGAGTATCAAGAAGGATCCGAAGGCGTTAAGAAAGTGATTGCATTCTTGCAGAACGAAATGGGTGTTAACAAAATCCGTTTCCCTGAAACTTCCGGCATCGGCATCAAGCCAGTATCGAAAGAGGGTTCCCAACGTCTGGCTCGCGCAGCGATCGAATATGCGATTCAGCATGGTCGCAAATCGGTAACGCTTGTACACAAAGGCAACATTATGAAATTCACAGAAGGCGCCTTCAAGAACTGGGGCTACGAAGTGGCTGAGCAAGAATTCGCTGAGCAAACGTTCACTTGGAACCAATACGATGTGATTAAAGAAGCAGAAGGCACAGACGCTGCGAACAAGGCACAGGCTGATGCTGAAGCTGCCGGCAAAATCATCGTAAAAGACGCGATCGCTGACATCGCGCTGCAACAAGTGCTTACTCGTCCGACTGACTTTGACGTAATCGCAACGCTTAACCTGAACGGCGACTATCTGTCCGACGCTCTTGCTGCACAAGTTGGCGGCATCGGTATCGCTCCAGGCGCCAACATCAACTATCTGACAGGTCACGCGATTTTTGAAGCTACGCACGGTACAGCTCCTAAATATGCGGACAAAGACGTTGTAAACCCTGGCTCCGTAATCCTCTCCGGCGTAATGATGCTTGAGCACCTGGGCTGGCAGGAAGCGGCTGACCTGATCTATAAAGGTATGGAAACATCGATTAACAACAAAACGGTTACTTACGACTTCGCTCGCCTGATGGAAGGCGCAACTGAAGTGAAGTGCTCCGAGTTTGCTAATCAAATTATTGCAAATATGTAATATGGAATGGCTCCTGGTCTCTCCGGTTAATCCGGCAGAGGCCCCGGAGCGCTGCGCCCTCTGGACACCCGCATCTGGCTTGCGGGAGTTGCAGAGGCGCGTTTGCTTATAGGAATAAACGATTCTTGCGCTTGCAGAAGCGCGGCAGGGTTGAATATGGGTTTCCTTCTGTGAATTGTGTAAATACTAGAAACGGGAGGCGATTTGATCATGGCGATTCAACGCAAGAAGATTTCGGTAGTAGGGGCCGGGTTTACCGGCGCGACGGCGGCGCTTATGCTCGCCCAGAAAGAGCTTGGGGACGTTGTGCTTGTCGACATCGCAGCGCTTGAAGGCCCGACCAAAGGCAAGGCGCTCGATATGCTTGAAGCGACGCCCGTACTGGGGGTCGATGCGAATATCGTCGGCACATCCAGCTACGAGGACGCCAGAAACTCCGACGTCGTCATTATTACGGCGGGCATTGCGCGCAAGCCCGGGATGAGCCGGGACGATCTCGTCAATACGAACGCCGGCATCGTCAGGTCCGTATGCGAACAGGTAAAAGCGACCAGTCCGGACGCCTACGTCATCATTCTGAGCAATCCGGTCGATGCGATGACCTATGTGGCCTACGAGACGCTGGGGTTCCCGAAAAACAGGGTTATCGGCCAATCCGGCGTGCTGGATACAGCCCGCTATTGCACGTTCATTGCGCAGGAGCTCAACGTTTCCGTCGAGGACGTGCGTGGTTTTGTGCTGGGTGGTCATGGCGACGACATGGTTCCGCTCGTTCGTTACTCCAACGTAGGCGGCATTCCGATTGATAAGCTCATAGCGAAGGAACGCATCGAAGCGATCGTCCAGCGCGCCCGCGTCGGCGGCGGCGAAATCGTGAACCTGCTTGGCAATGGCAGCGCCTATTATGCGCCCGCAGCATCGCTCGTACAGATGACGGAAGCGATTCTCAAGGACAAAAAACGGATTCTCCCCGTGATCGCGTTGCTTGCTGGCGAGTACGGGTACGACGGCCTGTTCATGGGCGTCCCGACGATTATTGGCGGCGACGGCATCGAAAAGGTGATTGAGCTCGAGCTGACAGCCGAGGAGCAAGCGGCTCTCGATAAATCCGCTGCGTCGGTTCGCAGCGTCATCGACATTGTGACGTTGGGCTAGATCGCTTGTTTCGCGCATTAACTGCATACATGCGTTTGGGAGGACCCCGACAGATTGCTGCCGGGGTCCTTTCTGTTTATTGACGGGGGGAGGAAAAAAGTTGAACGATGAAGCAAAAGCGGTGTTAAAGCGCGTTTACGGCTATGATACGTTCCGCAAAGGGCAGGAGGAAATTATCGGCGGCATCATGGGCGGCCGGGATACGCTCGCTATCTTGCCTACAGGCGGAGGGAAATCCGTCTGCTATCAAATCCCGTCCTTGCTGCTGCGAGGCACCACACTCGTTATTTCACCGCTTATTTCGCTGATGAAGGACCAGGTAGACGCGCTTCGCCGTGTAGGCGTGCCGGCTGCTTATCTGAACAGCTCGCTTGGCGCGGCGGAGTATCGCGAGGTCATGCGCAGCGCGCTAAGCGGTGATTACAAGCTGCTCTACGTGGCGCCTGAACGCCTTGATGCGCCGATGTTCCAGTCGCTGTCCGAGCAGCTTGAAATTCCGTTAATCGCCATTGATGAAGCGCACTGCGTATCGCAATGGGGGCATGATTTCCGTCCGAGCTACCGCCAGCTGGCAGGCTGGATCGGCAGGATGAGCAACCGGCCGCTTGTGGCAGCCTTTACCGCTACCGCTACAAACGAGGTGGCGCGGGACATTTCGGACATGCTGAAGCTGCGCGAGCCCAATGTATTCGTTACCGGCTTCGCCAGGCCGAATTTGTCGCTGTCCGTTGTGACGGGCGTGGACAAAAAGTCGTTTCTGCACAAATATGTAGCAGAGCGCAAGGAGCAATCGGGCATCATTTATGCCGCTACGCGCAAAGAGGTGGAGAACGTCCACGAGCAGCTGTTGAAAAGCGGCGTGCAGGCAGGCAAATATCATGGCGGACTGTCCGATACAGAGCGCGCCGACACGCAGGAGCGTTTCCGGTTCGATGATATACGGGTAATGGTAGCGACGAATGCTTTTGGAATGGGGATTGATAAGCCCAATGTGCGCTATGTGCTGCACTGGCAAATGACCGGCGACATCGAGTCGTATTATCAGGAGGCGGGCCGGGCAGGCCGCGACGGCGAAGAAAGCGAATGCGTGCTCCTGTTCGAGCCGGCGGATATGCAGGTGCAGCGGTTTCTGATTGAGCAGGGCACAGGCGACGATGAACGGAAAACGATTCAGCTGTCCAAGCTGCATATGATGATGAATTTCAGCCGGACGCAGCGCTGTCTGCAGCAATTTATCGTTGATTATTTCGGTGAGACCGGCGTCGGAGCATGCGGCAAATGCAGCAGCTGTCTGGACAAAAGCGAGCCGGTTAACCGGACCGAGGAGGCCAAAATGGCGTTGTCCTGCGTGGGCCGTATGAAGGGACGCTTCGGCGTCACCATGGCGGCGAAGGTGCTCAAGGGCTCACGGGACAAACGCCTGCTGGAATTCGGGCTGGACCGGCTGACGACCTACGGCTTGATGCGGCATTTGCCGGAGAAGGAAATTGCCGACTGGCTGTACTGGCTGGTCGCCGAGGGATATTTGAGGCTGAGCGAGGGCCAGTATCCGGTCGTGTCGTTAACTGCAAACGCATTGCCTGTGCTCGAAGGACGAGAAACGATTATGCAGAGGGTGCGTTCGACGGTCCGTCAGGCTTCAACGGCGGATTTGGCCGCCTCATCGCCGCTGTTTGAAGCGCTCAGAAGCTGGCGCAAGGAGCGTGCCGCAGCCGAGGGCGTGCCTCCGTTTATGTTGTTTTTTGATGCGACGATTAGAGAAATTGCCAATATCAGGCCAAGCTCGGCCGAGCAGCTGCTTGCAATCAAAGGCATCGGGTCCGCCAAGGCGGATAAATACGGCGAAGAGCTGCTGGAGATCATTCAGCCCTTTCTGGGTGAAGGAGAGGCTGGCAGTTCAAGCGGAAAGCAGGGGCCTACACAGACGGACAACGGCTCTGGCCAAGGGGCGGCAGCTCGTCCCGCTGCAGGAGAGAGCGGCGAGCAGCCGAGCCACCACCTGACGCTGGCGATGTTTCAGGAGGGCCGCGAGCCGGCCGACATTGCTGCCGAGAGGGGACTCGGGAAGGTTACCGTGGAAGGGCATCTGATCCGGTGCGCCGATGAAGGAATGGACATCGATTATGGACGCATCATTCCGGCCGAGCATGAGCCGCTGATTATGGCGGCAATCGAGAAGGTAGGCGTGGAGAAGCTAAGGCCGATCAAGGACGAGCTGCCCGAGGACGTATCCTATTTTTCCATACATGGGGTAATCAGCAAGTACGGCTTGAAAAAGTAGGATTTTGCTCACAGAAGCGCATTTGAAAAACGATTCGTTTCTGATAAACTATCTTTAGTGTGCGTTGAAAAGCAATCAACCCATTTTATACACCAACGATAAAAGGAGGAAAGAAAATGTTTAACGTCATGCTGTTTTTGCACGTACTTGGCGCGGTAGGCATGGGCTTCTATATCGTGCTGCCGTTCATGATCGGACGAGCTTCGAATTTGGCAGGCTTGGGCCAGGGCGGACTTGCCGACGGTCTCGTATCGGCTAACCGGATAGCGCAATATTTTCTTGTGCTGCAATTGCTTACGGGGGGCTATATGATCTCCAAGGCGGATTATACCGTGTTCTGGATGATTCTTGTCGTTGTGCTGTTTCTTGCGATCGCCGCTGTCGGCGGAATCGTTACGAAGCCGCTCAAGCAGGTGGTAGCGTCCATTAATGATGGAAAAAGCGCAACGGCGCATATCAATAAAGCCCGGACGCTCAGCTTTGTTATTCTGCTGTTGTACGTTGTTATCGTTTACTTTATGAAATTCCCTATGTACCAGGGTTAAACTTATCTTACGGGGCTTATAATCAAGCTGCAGGAGGCTAGGACATGACTGAATCTTCACCGCAAATTATTACCTTTGGCGAATCGATGGCTTTGTTTATGCCGCAGGAGCACAAAGCGATTGAACGTTCGGCAACGCTGGAGCAGGGCTTCGGCGGAGCTGAGAGCAATGTGGCGATTGGTTTGGCGCGTCTGGGAGCGTCTGTCGGCTGGTTTGGCGCGCTGGGCGATGATCCGTTCGGCAAAATCATTCTGAAGACGCTGCGCGGAGAGGGAGTTGATGTCTCCCGCGCGCAGCTTCACCCGGAAGCGCCTACAGGAATGATGTTCCGGGAGCATGTGGCCGGCCGTATGGCCGTTCATTATTTCCGCAAGCATTCCGCTGCCAGCCGGATGACGCCGGATCAGCTCGATGAAGATTACATACGCGGAGCCAAGCTGCTTCATGTAACCGGTATCACATCAGCACTTAGCGACAATTGCCATCAAACGGTGCGCCGCGCCATAGATATTGCCAAGGATGCCGGCGTGCTCGTCAGCTTTGATCCGAATTTGCGGCTCAAGCTGTGGTCGATTGAGGAAGCGCGCGAGGCGCTGCTGCCGCTTGCGAAGGATGCCGACTATTTCCTTCCGGGCTGGGACGAGCTCAAGCTGCTGTACGACACCGACGATTATGATTACGTAAAAGGCAAGCTGAGCGAGCTGAAAGCCGTCAGCATTATTAAAGGCCGCGGAGATACGACCGTTGTGCTCGACAAGGGCCAAGAGGAAAGCTTGCCGTTCTATCCCGCCGAAAAGGTTGTGGATACAGTTGGCGCCGGCGACGGGTTCTGCGCCGGATTTTTGGCCGGCATCATGAAAGGGATGACGCCGATTGAAGCGGTTCGCTTGGCCAGCGTTAACGGTTCGCTCGTCGTTCAAATGCGCGGCGACTGGGAAGCGCTGCCTGAGTGGAAGGTCGTAGAGCAGCGGCTGTCCCAGACAGCGTGGGTGGAGCGTTAATGATGGCGGAAGCCGGGAGCTCCAAAGGCAGCCGCAGGCGGGAGGCCATGCTTCAATATTTGAAGCAGCAGGGCCGGATCACCATCGCCGAAATGGTGGAGCGGTTCGGCTGTTCGGAGGCGACGGCCCGACGCGACCTGGAGCAGCTGGAGGCGGAGCATCCGGTCATTCGGACGATAGGCGGGGCGATGTACGATGGGATGCACGCGGTGCGCGAGCTGCCATTTGCGGAGAAAACCGGTCTGTCGATGCTGGAAAAAGAGCAAATCGCCGGGCTGGCGGCAGAGCTGATAGCGGAAGGCGATGTCGTGGGACTGTCCGGCGGCACAACCAATTATTTGATCGCCAAGCTGCTTAAAAACCGCAAAGGCATTACGGTTGTGACGAATGCGGTCAATATTGCGATGGAGCTTGCAGGAAGCCAGATTCAGGTCGTTGTTACAGGCGGCATCATGCGCCATAACAGCTTTGAGCTGTGTGGACCGCTCGGCGAGGGCATGGTCAGTCAGCTTCATATCGGGAAAATGTTTATCGGGGTAGACGGGATTTCCGCGAACGGCGGCATCACGACTTATTCCGAGCAAGAGGCGCAAATAGCGAAGGCGCTGATCAAGCGCTCGCAGGCGACTTACGCGGTATTCGACCATACCAAAACCGACAAAACGTCTCTTTTCTCGATTGCCGACTTGTCCGAGCTGTGCGGGGTCATTACGGATCTTCCGATGCCCGCCGAGTTGGAGTCTGCGCTGCAAGCGAACCAAATCCGTATTTATCGCGCCGATACCTATATTTCCGAATCCGAATAAAGAAATGACGACAGCCGGCTGAGCGTTAAGCTCCAGCCGGCTGTTTGCGCTGCGCAAAGACGAGAAAAGCGGGTCGGGTGGCGGAACGCTTCTCGGTGAGCTATTGAGCGCTTAGACGGTCAGCGATGTCCGCCTGAGATTGTCGCTTGGCCGCCGCAGATGCGGCGGCGACGGTCGACCTCCGGAATTGCAGCAAATATATAAGGAGGAAAAGCGCCATAAACAAAGCCGAATAACGGTACATGGCGCTATAGCTTGAAACCGAGGCGATCATGCCAAGCATAAGCGCCCCGACTGCAATTCCGAAATCGAGAGTATTAAGAAACATGCCATTTGCAAATCCCCGCTTCTCCGGCGTGACCGATTGAATCATCCAGGTTTGCAGGGTGGATTGCATGGAGCCGTAACCGATTCCGTACAGGAAGGCTGCGCAGAATAATCCGCCAGTCGTCGTTACGTACGAAAGGAGAACAAGTCCTGCCACGACAAACAGACTGCCCGGAACGAGCAGAGCGGCCGGACCTCTGCGGTCATACAGCTTGCCGGCAAGCGGGCGCACAAGGAGGATGGCAATAGCGTTAAACAGGAAGAATAAAGCGGGACTTGCGATTCCGCTTTCCTTGCCGAATAAAATAATAAACCCTACAAGCCCGCCGTAGGTAACCGACAGCAATCCGTTTAACAGGCTGGGTATGAGCAGAGGCCTGCTTGCAGTTGGACGCGGAGCTTCCTGCCCGTGAACGGATTGGCGAGCAGGCTTGCCGCTCTCCGGGGAGCCAATGGAACCGGAAATGGCAGAGGCTTGCGGCTTGCGGGATATTAACGAATAGCTGAGGGGGAAAATAACGATCAGCGAAGCCGCAGTAGCCAGCACGAGCGCGGAGAAGCCCGCATCATGCAGCAGGGCGGCTCCGGCGAGCGGTCCCAGCGACATGGCAAGGGTGGTCGAAAGGCCAAAATAGCCCATTCCTTCCCCCATCCGTTTCATCGGAATAACATCGGAGGCCATCGTGGGGAAGGCGGTGCTGACTAGGCCGAAGCCGACCCCAAACAGCATGCGCAGCAACAGCAGCATCGCAATGTTGCCTGCGAGCGGGTAGACGAGTGTTGCCGCCAGCCCGAGCAGCAAGCCGCCGTAAATCAGCTTGTTTCGCTTGCCCTGCGCCAGCGCGCGTGCGGAATAAAGGCGGGCGCCGATGGCGCTAAGGGCAAACAGGCAGATGAACAGGCTAACCTGCAGGGCATACGCATCAAAGCGCTGCTGCACGTAGGAGGTTAACGGAGAAACAATAAGATGAAGCTCGAAAAAAAGCAAAAAATTGCAGCTCATAAGAATGATAAAGGCTTTGCTCCAAAGTCTTGTGTTAGTCGGTACCATTGATGTCTGACTCCTTCTGCTGCATTTGTTGATCGAGATTGCGGGCAAATTGCTCAAGCACGGTAAAAAATTGCTCTATTTGCTCGGCGCTCAGCCCGTTCATAATGTCCTTGTTAACCGCAAGCTCAAGCGGCAGCAGCGCATCGACGAGCTCGTGTCCCGGCGGCTCCAAATACAGCAAATAGGCTCTTCTGTCACTGTCGCTCGCTTGCCGGCGCACAAGCCCTTTTTTGACCAGCAGATCGACAATCCTCGCCGTAGTCGGCTGGTCTTTATAGGACAAGGCGGCAATTTCCTTCTGAAAAACTCCCTCGTTCAAGCTAATTTGATACAGGACGGCGAATTGCTCGGTGGTTACATCGTATGGCTTTAAACGGCTCGAAAATAGGGCGACTGCTTTGCGGTAAGTGACCCCGAGCATAAAACCGACAGAACGTTCCAGTGAATAGGGCATGGTAAGCTCCTCTCCTTAGGCACAGCAATAGAGGGCGGCAAAACGACCGCCTTGCCTTGCGGGCAAACCCTTGCTCCATTGCTTCTATGAATAGTATTGCGACCATTTAGTTGTTATGACAATTATATGTCCGACAACTATTCGTGTCAACGAAAAGACTGCCTGATACTTAGTTAGCGGCTGGGATCTTGAGCATGCAGGGCGTGCAGCATCGGCTGGGAGGTGGATCGGAGGAAATATATAGCGAATGTAGAAGGAATGTAGACGAATTAATGCAGATGAAGATAGATGACATGCAGCACAAATCAAAAAGCTGCTGTACCCCCTGCAAGAGAATGGAGACCGGCAAGCGGGCTAGTGTCCGACTTGACGGTTTCCGTTCAACAATCAACGGGGTAAAGCAGCTCGATTTGTTTTTTGTGGATGAATCTGAGCGGTCGCTTGTCCCGCTCCCTTTAGTGAGAAATGGCTACCGCGCGTCCTTGTACCCAAGTGCTGCGTACTTGAAGCTGCTTGTCCAGCAGCACAAGATCAGCCTGCTTGCCGACGGCGATCGAGCCCGTACGCGCAGACAAGCCAAGCTGTCTGGCGGCATTGGAGCTGGCCAGGCGGCTGATCTCCGACATGGACAGGCTGGTGTGCTCGCGTAGAAACTGAACGGCTCCGGCCATCGTTAAACAGCTGCCGGCAAGAGCGCCGCCATCCTTCAGTCTCGCTTCGCCGTCTTTAACGACTACGGCCAGTCCGCCGAGACTGTAATCGCCGTCAGGCATACCCGCAGCTGCCATCGCATCGGTGATCAGAATGACGGAGTCGCGGGATTTGGCGGCGAGCAGAAGACGAATGGCGGCTGGATGCACATGGAGTCCGTCCGCGATCAGCTCAGCGTGGATTCGCTCATCCGTCAGCACCGCGCCAAGCGTGCCCGGCTCACGGTGATGCAAGCCGCGCATGGCGTTGTACGTATGTACCGCTTGCGTCAAGCCGGCGTCGGCCGCGCGCACGACCTCCTCATACAAGGCGTCGGTATGGCCGCAGGCCGCAATGATGCCTTGAGCAGCAAGCCAGCGAATCGTTTCCTCGGCGCCCGCTTTCTCCGGAGCAAGCGTCAGCTGGCGAATCAAGCCGGGCCATTGCGCGTTCCATTGCTTCAGCCAATCGAGCTGCGGAGCTTTGATGTGAGCGGGATTTTGCGCGCCCGGCCATTTCTCGCTAATAAACGGTCCTTCCAGATGAACGCCAAGCAACGCTGCGTACGGCATGTCGCCGGCCCGGTAGGCGGCAGCGGCTTGCAGCGCCGCTTCAATCGCGTCCTTGGAGGCGGTCATTGTCGTTGCCAGCATTCCCGTAGTGCCATGTCCGGCATGAAACCGGGTAATCGTATCCAGACTTTCGGACGCGCCATCCATAAAATCCGCTCCGAATCCGCCGTGAACGTGCATGTCGATAAAGCCTGGCATCAGCCAGCCTCCCTCGGCATCTACTTCAACCAACTCGCTTGCCTCGACGCCGTCTGACGATTGCTCCGTCAACGCTTCGCCAGCTGCAGCTGTACTGTCGTTGGTTCCGTTCTCTTCGACAATTCGTTCAATGAACCCGTCCCGCACAATTACCGTTCCCGGGCATTCCCGCTCCTCAAGCACGATTATGGCGTTGCGGATAAGCAACGGCCGCGTTGTATCGTTCATTTCAAATCCAACATCCTTCCAGCCTCGCGATCCAGCAGCACGGTCAGGCGAGCATGCGTTTGCAGCAGCGACGCGGGCACGCTTGTCGTAATCGGGCCTGTCAGCGCTTCTTTGACGATCGCGGCTTTATCCGCTCCGCGAACGACCAGCACGATCGCGCCTGCCTTTAGAATGGAGCCTACCCCCATCGTAATCGCATAGCGGGGAACCTTATCCATCGAGGAGAAAAATCTGGCGTTGGCCTCCCGCGTTTCCGACTTAAGCTCCACCGCATGCGTGCCCCCGGACAAGCCGGCATCCGGCTCGTTAAAGCCGATATGGCCGTTATGGCCAAGTCCAAGGAGCTGAATGTCGACAGGCTGGGCCTCCAGCATGGCATCGTAGCGCGCGCATTCCGCTTCCAGATCAACGGCGGTTCCATCGGGCAAATGCGTATGTTCCTTGCGAATGTCGATTCGGGAGAACAAATGCTTCTCCATATAGTAGGCATAGCTCTGATCGTTGCTTGGCAGCAAACCGACATATTCGTCCAGATTAAACGATACGGCGCTGGCGAAGCTTATATTATTTTGTTCATGCAATTCTATCATTTTGTCATAAATTCCGATGGGTGTCGATCCTGTCGCCAGTCCAAGAACGGAATCGGGCTTGGTCTCTATTTGATTAAGAAACAATTGCGCGGCGTAGCTATCCAGCTCTTGCTGGCTGTCGAAAGTAATGATGTTCATGATGAGCCTCCTTGAGCTTCTTTATTAGTAGTGTACCGGAAAAATGAAATTTATTCAATGTTAAATGATTGCAAAAATCATTTTATTGAGTTAAAAAATCAAAATTGGTTGTTGGACAACTTTTCAGTTGCCCGTTAATAGAATGAAAGACAGAGGAGGAGAATTCAGAGTGTATGGCGATTTACAAAGCATAAGATTAAATTGTATAATATATGTATAACTTTTGTATAAGGTTGGTGGAGCAGTGTACAAGGAGAAACGCGTTATTGTCATCGGAGCCGGTCCGGGCGGTTTGGCTGCAGCTATGCTGCTCAGCGCTCAAGGCTATCGGGTTACGGTTGTGGAGAAGCAATCTTATGTTGGCGGGAGAACCTCGGCTGTTAAGCTTGGCGATTATACATTTGATAGAGGGCCTACGTTTTTGATGATGCCTCACCTGTTGGAGGAGATTTTTGAGTCTGCCGGGAGGAAGCTTCAGGATTACATAACGTTAAAAGAAGTAAACCCGCTTTATCGGCTTCAATTTGGCGAAACGCGACTTGAGCCTTCGCGTGATCGCGAGGCTACTGCCAATCAGATCGATCGTTTGTTCCCGGGAGAGTCCAAGGGGTATTTAAGCTTTCTCAAGGAGGAGGAGGAGAAATT
Organism: Paenibacillus sp. SY21-1; assembly: GCF_005222705.1. Lineage (GTDB taxonomy): Bacteria > Bacillota > Bacilli > Paenibacillales > Paenibacillaceae > Pristimantibacillus. Next base: position 164,248 of record NZ_STGF01000011.1, read on the forward strand.
CGAACGGGTAATGCCGCTGCTGCAGCGTCCGTTCGCAAGACTGACGGATTACGTGCGCAAGGACACGTTCCGCGCTTTGCCGCGCCTTCATCTAAATGATCATGTCTATGGCCGGCTGTCCCGTTATTTCAAGGATGAGCGGCTGCGCTACTCGTTTGCGTTTCAAGCGAAATATTTGGGGATGTCTCCTTGGGAATGTCCGGGGACGTTTACGATTCTATCCTATATTGAACATAAATACGGCCTATGGCATCCAATTGGCGGCGTTAATCGCATATGCGGCGCAATGGCCGAGGTTGTAGCCGAGCATGGCGGAGACATTCGCCTGGGCACAGGGGCAAAGCAGGTGCTTACGGCTGGCGGGACGGCGACAGGCGTTCTGCTCGAAAACGGCGAGACGCTGCATGCGGACTATGTTGTGCTGAATGCGGATTTCGGAACGGCGATAACGAAGCTGTTTCAGCCGGACCAGCTGCGCAAATGGAAGCCGGAGCGGCTTGAAAAGCTGAAATGGTCGATATCGACGTTTATGCTCTACCTGGGGCTGGATCGAAAAGTCGATATGCCGCATCATACGGTCATGTTCGCCGAAAACTACGGCCGAAATTTAAAGGAAATGATGCAAGGCAAGCTCAGTATGGACGCTTCCATCTACATTCATAACCCAAGCGCTATCGATCCGACACTGGCGCCGGAAGGAAAGTCAGCTCTGTATTTGCTTGTTCCTGTGCCGAATGTCGACGGAGAGACCGACTGGAGCGACTGCGATGCGCTGGCGGCCATGCGTGAGCGCGTGCTGGCTCGTGCCGAGCGGGAGCCGGCGCTTGCAGGACTGTCGGGCTGGATCGAGCAGGAGAAAATCATTTCTCCGCTTGATTGGCAGCAGTCCATGCATGTGTACAAGGGAGCGGCGTTTAATATGGCGCATTCGCTCGACCAAATGATGCTGCTGCGTCCTCACAATGCTTTCGAGGATGTGAAAAACTGTTATCTCGTCGGCGGCGGAACCCATCCTGGAAGCGGTCTGCCGACGATTATGGAGTCGGCTCGCATCAGCGCCAGGCTGATTATGGAGCGCGACGGACATGGCGCGGCACAGCCGCTGCGCCAAGCGCCTATGGCCGCAAGCAAGGGGGCTGTTCGATGAAGGCGACTATTGTAGGCGGCGGACTCGGCGGCATGGTCAGCGCGTTGCTGCTGGCAAAAGCCGGAGCGGAAATTACCTTGCTGGAGCGCAAGGAAGAGCTTGGCGGACGGCTCGCGTATGAGAGTAACGACCGTTACCGCATCGATCGGGGTCCAACCATTGTGCTGCTGCCCGAAATGCTGCGAAGCATTCTGCGGGAGGCGGGCGTCGGCGAGGATGAATATGAACTCGTTCGTTGTGATCCCATGTACAGGCTCCATTACCCTGACGGCTTTATGCTGACGAAATGGACCGACAAGGAGGCGATGGCGCAGGAGCTTGAGAAGGTGGCCGAGGCGGACAAAGACGGCTTTCTCCGGTATATGAACGATATGGAGCCGTTGTTTCGCGAAGCGAAGCAAGCGTTTCTGGAGCGTCCGTTTCTGCGAAAGAGGCATTTCTTCACAAGCAGAAATGTCAAGCTGCTCGCAAGGCTGAAGGTTCATTTGAACGTTCGCCAGCTGGCCGGACGCTATTACGCCAATCGCCGGGTTATTGACGCGTTCTCGTTGCAAACGCTCTATGTGGGCGGAAAGCCGTCAGGCTCTCCCTCGCTTTATTCCTTTATCCCTTACGCGGAGCATGCGTTCGGCATCTGGTATGTGAAGGGCGGGTACGCGAGCCTTGCCGCGGTGCTGGAGCGCGCGCTGCGCCGCGCTGGCGTCAAGGTGCAAACGGGAGTCGAGGGAGCGGTCAGGCAGATTGTAACCGAGCAAGGGGCGGTTACGGGGCTGGTGCTTGAGAACGGAACACGCTATTCCTGCGATACCGTTATCTACAACGGCGATTTTCCGCATCTTGGCGCCATGCTGCAGGGCAGCGCGTCGGTTGTCGATAAGCGGGACTTTAAGCCGTCGACGGGCTGCGTGCTTGTCTATGTCGGCGTCGCCAGAAGCTGGGAGGATGACGGCCGCAGAAGCGCTCACCAATTTATGATGCCGGACCATCTGCCGGGCAGTCTGGAGCAAATTGAAGCCAGCCGCGCGTTTCCCGGCGAAGGGGAGCCGTTGCCGGCCTACTATATTTTCAATCCCGGCGCGCTTGATGAAACAGCGGCTCCTCCCGGAGAGACGGTGCTGTATGTGCTTATTCCCGCTCCGATTCCGGTGGAGCCGCATTCCGATTACGATTGGGAGCGTCAGACGGGCGCGATGATCGATCGCGTGCTGGCCGACGCCGACGCCAGGCTGTTTCCAGGCCTTGTCGATTCGATCGTGTGGAAAAAAGTACGGACGCCGCAGGATGGTGCAAAAGAGGGCTGGTACAAAGGGGGGAGCTTCGGGATTGCTCCGACGCTGACCCAATCCGGCGCGTTCCGTCCGCAATTTTCTCCTTATAAAATAAAAGGCTTGTACAGTGTAGGGGCTTCGATTCATCCGGGAGGCGGCGTGCCGATCGTCATGCAAGGAGCCAAAATGTTGGCAGATCACTTAATAGAGGAGTGGGCAACATGGACAACAACTTGAAAAAAGCGCTTGATGCCTGTGAGCAAATGATATCCGAGGGATCAACGACATTTTATAAAGCGTTTGGCTTTTTGCCCAGTCCGCGCAAAGAGGCTGTATACGTCATTTACGCTTTCTGCCGCATGATTGACGACGCTGTGGATGAGCCGCATCGTTCCCCGTATACGCTGGATGAGCTGGAGCAGTCGTTTCGCCAGCTTGACCAGGCGAGCGGTCATTTCATTTGGCCTGCGCTGCGCTGGCTGTTCGCTGCGTTCGAGGTCAAGCCCGAGCCGTTTATCCGCCAAATGGAGGGACAGCGGCTCGACTACCTCCTTACCCGCTACGAAACGCTGGAACAGCTTGAGCAATACAGCTACCTTGTAGCCGGAACGGTTGGCGAGATGCTGCTGCCCGTTCTGCACGACGCGCCGGATGAGCAGGTAACGCGATCCGGAATCTGGCTCGGGAAGGCGATGCAAATCGTGAACATTGTGCGCGATGTCGGCGAGGACAAAATGAAGGGGCGCCGTTATGTGCCGCTCGAGCTGATGCGCAAGCATGGCTACACGGAAGCGATGTGGGAGCGGGGAGAGGTTAACCTGCAATGGCGCTCCCTGATGGGTGAGCTCTCCGAGCTTGCGCGCCTCTGGTTCGCCAAAGGGCTGGCCGATCTGGAGCAGTATCCGCGGACGAGCGGATTCTGCGTAGAGCTTGCAGCCCGCATGTATGAAGCGATTCTGGAGGACGCCGCCCAGCATCATTATGATGTATACAGCCGCAGAAGCTATGTCAGCGCGTATAGCAAGATGACGATTATGAAGCGTCTGGCGCTGCGCCATGGCATGGGGGCTGTGCTGGCCAAGGCAAAAACGGGCATCGCCGTCTCATGAAAATGATCCGCTGGTTGTTCTGGTTCTGGCTGGCGATCGGCCTTGGGCTCATGCTCTTCTATAAAGTGCCTGATGTGCTCGGCTTCAGCAACGGGTTGTTCCTCGTCTTCTTCGCGCTATATGCGGTCATGCTGGAGCGAAGGTTGGGCGGCCGCGTGCGGGGCATCGCCGCCAGAGCGGCGCTTGTCGGCGCCGTCACCTATTTGCTGGAGTGGGTCGGAACGGAAACCGGTTATCCGTTCGGCCATTACGATTACAGCGCGACGCTTCGCTTCTGGGACGGCGGAGTGCCGCTGGCCATCGGCTTTGCATGGATAGGGGTCATGTCGTGCGGGGTGCTGCTGTCCCGGGCAGCCACCCGTCTAGGCAAGGCGCTGCAGGTCGGCATGTATAGCGTGCTGTTTGATCTGGTGCTTGATCCGGTTGCCTTTCATCAGCAATTCTGGATTTGGAGCTCTGAAGGAGCTTGGGGAACGTATTATGGCGTTCCGCTGCAAAATTTCGCGGCATGGTTCGTTACAGCTGCGCTCCTGTCGTTTCTGTATCCGCATCTTCCTGCGCGGCAGGTCCGTGAGGTGCGCAGCGGAGGTTCGGCAGCAGGGATGACAGCGCTGTATAGCGAAGCTGTCCGGCTGTACCAGGGCATGCATGTCATGTTCGGACTGCTCGCCTGCAAGGCGGGCCTATGGGGCGCCGCAGCAACTGCCTTCGCGGTTATCGCCCTTCTCGAAGGGAGGCTGCGCTATGCTCGAAGCACGCAAAAGCCGAACGTTTGACCGGCTGTATCATTCCTACCAGCAAGGCTGGCTGCTGCCGAGACATTTTCATTATGTCGGAATGAGCGGCTCGCTCGATGCCGAACATGAAGGCGGTGTTCTGTATGTGATGAACCATAGCTCCTGGTGGGACGGCTTGCTCGCTTACGAGGCGTTCCGCGCCAGGTCCGAGGGAGACCATTATGTCATGATGGCGGAGGAGCAGCTGAAGCAATTTCCATTTTTTTGCCGGCTTGGCGCCTATTCCATAGATAAAACAACGCCGCAGACGATGATCGCTTCGCTGCGCTATACGTCGCGGCTGCTGCAGGAGGGCAAGCGGGTGTGGATGTTCCCGCAGGGGGACATTTATCATTTGGAGGAGCGTCCGCTCGTCTTGAAGGAGGGGGCCGCGCATGTGCTAAGGCAGTGTCCGGAGGCGATTGTTATTCCCGTGACCGCCTATTATTCGCTGTATCATCATCAGAAGGCGGAAGCCACGCTCATGAGCGGCGAGCCGCTGATTGCAAACTGGGGGGAGCTTGGCAAAGCGGCCATTACGCAGCGGCTTGCGGCAGCGCTTGAGCAGCAGCTTGAACGGCATAAAGCAGCGGTCATCTCGTGCGGACCGGATGGAAACGAAGCGTTTGAACGGCTGGCGAAGCCGGGAGGCTCGACAAGCGAAGCATTTCGAACGTTCAGGAGGAGGGCAAGCGCATGGAAATCGTTTTTTGGTCGATAGCGCTGATCCTTGCCTTCCAGCTGTTATTCGCGTTGTGGAACGTCAGACAGCTCCCTTTGTTCGGCAAGCCGCATGCCGCTGCCAAGCCGCCTAGGCTGGCAACCGATGTTCGTCCGAACCTAGGCGCAGTGCGAATGTCCATTCTAATTCCTGCGAGGAATGAGGAGCGGCATATCGGGGCGTGCCTGCAGGCAATCGCTGATTCTCTGCCCGCCGGTGAAGAACAGATCGAGGTTATTGTGCTCGACGACGGCTCTTCCGATGCGACGGCAGCTATAGCCCGCTCGTACGCAGCTGCGGACGGGCGCTTCCGCGTTGCCGCCGGAGCGGAGAAGCCGGAGGGCTGGGTGGGCAAGGCGTATGCCTGCCATCAGCTGGCTCGGCTTGCGAGAGGCGAATGGCTCTGGTTTATCGATGCCGATGCGCGTATGCTGCCCGGCGCCATTGAAGCGATGATTAGCGAAATGGAGAGCAGGCCGCACGGGCTGATTTCAGGTTTTCCCAGACAGCAGACGGGCACATGGCTGGAGCGGCTCGTCGTGCCGATGATGGGGTTTACGATTGCCTGCCATCTGCCGATTCGCTTGGTCGGCGGCTCCAGCGATCCGCGTTTTGCGGCGGCGCATGGCGGCTGGATCGGCGTTCATCGTTCAACCTACGACCTTGCAGGCGGGCATGAAGCCAACCGTGGCGATCTGGTCGACGATATGGCGCTGATGCGAGCCGTCAAGCGGGCAGGCCATCCCGTTGCACTGACGGATGTGAGAGAGCAGGTAACGATGAGGATGTATGGCAGCGCAGCGGAGGTATGGGCGGGGTACACCAAAAATATGTATGCGGGACTCGGCAGAAGCAGTCGCCTGCTGTTTGCCGTTCTGCTTGCCTATGCGCTGCTGTATGTGGCTCCGCCCGCTGCGCTGCTTGCCTCGTGGCTGTATCCGCCGCTCGCCTTGCCTGCGCTGACGGCTTATCTGCTTGGCGTTGCAATCAAGGCGGTAGCGGATCGCTGGCAAAGCCAGCCGATATGGCTGGCGCCGTTTGCGCCGCTCAGCATGCTGGCGATTATCGCAATCGGCGCGTCTTCCTGGCTGGCCGCGAAATCCGGCAAAGGCTACGAATGGAAAGGAAGGAGCTACGAATGACAGGGAACGGGAACCAAACCGTCGTTATTATCGGAGCGGGACTGGGCGGCTTGTCGGCGGCGATCCGGCTTGCCCATGCGGGCTTCAAGGTGCGGGTGCTGGAGCAGCAGCCCGCTGCCGGCGGGAAGCTGCAGCGCATTGAGGAACGCGGCTATCGCTTTGATCGCGGTCCTAGCACGATTACGCTGCCGCATTTGTTCCGCCAGGTGTTTGAAGCCGTGGGCAGAAACATGGAGGATTACGTGACCATTGAGCGGCTGAGCCAGGCGACGCGCAACGTGTTCCAAGACGGGGCAATCGTCGATTTGACCGGATCGCCGGAGGCGACCGCTGAACAGATCGCGGTGTACAGCAAGGCGGACGCCGCGCGTTTTCCGGCTTTTTGCAGAGAAGCGGCCGAGCTCTACCGTTTGTCGGAGGAGCAGTTTCTCGGAAAGCTTCTGCTAGGGGTAAAGGAGAAGCTGGACCCGCGTCTGGCATGGAGCTTTATGCGTGTCAAGCCGCTGACCAGCTTGCACCGGCTGCTTAGACGTTACTTCCGACATCCGAATACGCTAGCTATGCTGGGACGATATGCGACATACGTAGGAGCCTCGCCTTACTCCGCGCCGGCGATATTTGCCATGCTTGCCCATGTAGAGGGGGAACGGGGCATTTACAGCGTCAAGGGCGGGACGTATGCGATCGTCGAGGCGTTTGTGAGGCTTGCCGGGGAGCTTGGCGTCCGAATAGAGACGAATACGCCGGTGGAGCGAATTACGGTGCGCAACGGCAGGGTAAGCGGAGTCGAATGCGGCGGACGGCATTACGAGGCGAGCCTGGTGATTGCGAACGGAGACGCTTTGTCCGTCTATCGCCATTTGGTTGCGCCCGAGCATCGCCCTTCGGTATCCGATGGGCGTATCGACCGCTATGAGCCGTCCCTGTCCGGGTTTGTACAATTGCTGGGCATACCCCGGACGTATAGCCAGCTGCTGCATCATACCGTCTTTTATCCGAAGCATTATGCCGATGAATTTGCCGATATTTTTCGAGAGAAAAAGCCGCCTGCAGATCCTGCGATATACGTATGCCATACGGCTTTGTCAGATCGGACTGCCGCGCCGCCCGGGGGGAGCAGCTTGTTTGTGCTCGTAAACGCTCCTTATGTGACAGCCTCGTGGCGATGGGAGCAAGAAGCTGAAAATTATGCTATGCTTGTACGTAGACGTTTGGAGTCATGCGGGCTGGATGGCCTGGGGCAAGCGGAAGTCGCGATTACATACACGCCGGAGCAGCTGTTGCGGGACACGTCCGCGCATCGGGGAGCGATCTACGGGATATCCTCGAACGGCGCTCGTCAAACCTTTTTTCGACCGGGCAATCGCTCGCGCGACATCAAGGGTCTTTGGTTTGTAGGCGGAACCGCACATCCCGGGGGAGGTACGCCTATCGTAACATTAGGCGGACAACTCGTTGCGGAGGAGCTTGTCAGGCAATATCGGACGTAGTAAAGGCGGGTACAGTCCCGTCCAATCAATAGGAGGAATCGGGATGACCGTAGAGGAACAAGCGGCTACTGCGAAGCGCAAAGGCGAGCATATACGAATTTGCTTGCAGGAGCAGGTGAACGGCATCGGAGTCGAGACGGGCTTCGAGCGCTACCGATTCAAACATAATGCCCTTCCGGAGCTGGCATTTGCAGATATATCGCTGAGCTCAAGCTGGCTTGGCAAGCCGCTCGGCGCGCCGCTTCTCGTGAGCTCGATGACAGGCGGCACCGATGAAGCGGGGGCTATCAACCGCCGGCTGGCGGTGGCGGCCGAAGCGCGCGGCTGGGCGATCGGGCTGGGCTCGATGCGCGCGGCCATTGAGGATGAGCAGGTAGCGGCGTCGTTTTCGATTCGTCAGGACGCGCCAAGCGTGCCGGTAATCGCCAATCTGGGCGCGGTGCAATTGAACTACGGGTTCGGCGCGGACACTTGCCGCCGGGCGGTAGACATCGCCGAGGCGGACGCGCTCGTGCTGCACTTGAACAGCATGCAGGAGATTTTTCAGCCGGAGGGGGATACCGATTTTCGCGGATTGCTTGCTGCGATCAAGAAGGTATGCCGCTCATTGCCTGTGCCTGTAGGCATAAAGGAGGTAGGCTGGGGCATCGATGCCGATACGGCGGAAGCGCTGCACGAGGCAGGCGTCGCGTTTATCGACGCGGCCGGCGCCGGAGGAACCTCATGGAGCCAGGTGGAGAAATTCCGTTCCGGCGACGCTTTGCGCCGGGAGGCGGCTGAAGCTTTTGCCGATTGGGGCATTCCGACGGCGGAAAGCGTAAGCGAGATTCGCCGCCGTCTGCCGCAGACGACGATCGTGGCGAGCGGCGGTCTGCGGAGCGGCGTTGATGCGGCGAAGGCGCTGGCGCTTGGGGCCGACCTCGCGGGCTTTGGCCGCGTCTTGCTGCCGCAGGCGGCGAGCGGCGAGCTGTCGCAGGAGCTGCTTCTGCAGCAATTCGAGCGCATTGAGTTCGAGCTGCGCGCCGCGATGTTCGGAATCGGAGCAGGTACAATCGACGAGCTGCGGGCAACGACCAGATTGCTCGCGAAGCCGTAAAGGCAAGCCTTGGCTCACGCTGCACGGCAGCCCGCAAGGCTGTTTGACGCATGCGGCAAGGGGGGCGGGCAAGCGGCGAAAGCCGCTTCGCTTGCCCCGCTTCGCGCGAGCATGGGTTTGTTGTTATTTAATGATGCCTGTCCCTTCGATTTTCAGCTGCGTGTTTACTTGAAAGTCCAGCTCGGGATAGATTTTTTGCCAGTGTCCCCATGCGGCTTCCCCGCGATGGGTAGCCCGGTAGCGCAATCCCAGGCCAAGCGGATCGACGCCCGACTTTTGAATTTTGCGCAGCAGCTTTTCCACCGATTTGGAGTAGGACAAGCTAAGCTGGCGCTCGATGTCAGACCAATGCTTCTCATACAGGCCTTTGGGAGCCTCCTCGAATACCACCTTCACCCTAATGTTCATATTCATCGTTTCCTGCCCGCCGCTTTGCTTGATAAATTTATAGCGCGAATGAATTTCCGTAATGGCCAGAACCAGATTCGTTCCTTCAAACATGCCATGGAGCGACGATTTAACGAAATGCTGGGCGATTTGATTAAACAGCTGCGTTTCTATGGGATTAAGGATAAGCTGAATCTTCTGCTTATTCAAAAGCGCGGCGCGGTTGATGACGTAGCTTTCCTTGTCATCGCGCCGAATGACCGGCATCACGGGATCAAGCCCTTTCTCGCTGGCCCGGCGCGAGAAATCAAAAACCGATTCGATATAAGTATAGGGTGATTCCGTTGCGTCCTTTCCGAAGCTGAGAAACAGCGTATTGCCCGGGTAGCGCTCGGATATCGGCTGCACTTTCAGAAGAGATTCCGCATCCGGCTTGCCTATAGCCACATCGGCGACGCTTTGAATATCCCTGCGTCTCGTCATCCATTGCAGCACATCGCCATAGTCGCTGCGCGCGAGCGCCTCGCCGATAATAAACACTTTGCAATGGCCGAAATCAAGCTCTTTATCCACGTAAGCCTTCAGCATGCGCACGCCTTCGGAAATCGTAGCGGCTTCAATCGTTTCAAGCTGGACTTTGGACGCGCCGGGCTCGATCTTTGGGGAAGGAACGGCTAGCTGCAGCGTAATGCGATAGGGAGCTTTTTCGTTCTCCGTCTGATCAATGCCAAGGGCGACCACAAAAAAACGTTTATCGATATCCTTGAACCCGCATCCCGTCAGCAGCAGCATGAAACAGAGCATAACGCATCCGCTTGTTCGAAGCGCCTGACCTTTTCCCTTCATGCGGAAGACGACCTCCTTCTGCTCAGCGCGAACATGAGCGTAACGACGCATATTTCAAAAAACATGCGGACGACCAGCCACCAGCTTGTAATCTGCATATTCAGCTTCTCGTTCGTCAGCATTAAATAAATGTAAGCAAGCAGCATAAAGATGCCGACAATGACGTAATTGCTGACGGGCGTTTGCGGACTGTCGATTTCAGGCTCATGCTTGTACGAGAAGCTTTTGACAAATTCCATAGCCTGATGCCATCCGGCCATCGTGAAGACGAGAGCAAGATTGAGAAAAACGATAAGGAAGAGAAACAAGACACGTTCAATAAAGCCGTATTGCATCAGAAGGGAGTCCGCAGTTACGCTCCATATGTAGATATATTGGTTGACCGCCTCGGTGCCATGAAAGCCGATTGGCACAAAAAACGTAATCAGCAATATAATCAGCCCAAACACGGGATACACCCAACGGAACTTGAAGCGGAAATTGGGCGGAAACAGCCGATTGGAAATGGACAAGGTGATGTAGCCGGTAAACGTGAAGGTAGCGGCAGCGACGCAAGTAAGCGTTGGCATTACCGTAATGTAGCCGGCTACGACACGGATCGCGTCAAAATTCAGCTGCGGGCTTTTGACAGCCTTGAACAAAATGAAGATAATGACAGGCGCGTTTATCATCATACCAATCTCGGTGACAAAAGCGACGGTCAGCGTGGAGCGGGTGGCGGCATAGCCGCATGCGATAATCAGCAAGCATAAAATAACCGTCGTATTGACATCGGGATTAAGGAAGCGATTGACCAGAATCGAGTAGGATACCGTAACCATCGTCGTCGCGAACCACCAAATGGCTGCAAACCCGAGCAGAATCGGGGCGGCAACCCAACGCGGGAAATTCAGCTTGATGATTTCGGGAAGCCCCATTCCAGGGTAGCGGGCAATCGCGCTTGTATATAAATAAACGAGCAGCGTCCCGATCGCAGTTCCGACAAGAATGGAGGAGACGGCGCCCGAGTAACGTCGTTCGACAAGGATATGCGGCACATACATCATCAAGTTGATAAAGCTCATGAGCATGAAGTTGTAGATGATATACCGATTCATTTCGTTTTCACCTGCCCGATATCTCCTTCCAGCGGTCTAAGCATGCCGAAGATGCGGAAATAAGGCTTGCCGAAGCTTCGCAAATTGCAAAGATAGACGACGTAAGCGAATATGCCCACCGTAACACCGGTTATGCCGAAAAAAATGGCGATCAAAATCAGCGGATATTTCAAAAAACGAATCGACAGCGACAAGGAGTTGACGGGTATGACGAAATTGGATATCGCGACGACAGAGGTGACGATAATCATAATGCTGCTGACCAGTCCCGCTTGCTGCGCCGCTTGTCCAAGAATGAGGCCGCCTACCGTTGTGGCGGTGGACCCGATATAGCGGGGCAAGCGAATGCTTGCTTCAATCAGCGTTTCGATCATGAACAGCATAATAAACACTTCTACAAACGAGGGGTAAGGCACGGCCGAGCGGCTGCCCGCGACGGAGAAGGCAAGCTGTACACGGAACACCTCGGGATTGTAGGAGACGACCGAGATGTACAAGGCCGGCAGCGTGATGGTCAGCATAATGGAGGCGTAGCGTAAAAAAATAAGCAGACGCGTCATCCAGAAGCTGTCATATATATCCTCAACCGCATGCATGAAGTCGAAGAACGTGGCAGGCAAAATAATGGCGAACATGCTTCCTTTAAGCAATAAAATAATTTTCCCCTTGGACATCGCGCGCGTAATCCGGTCGGGCCGTTCGGTAATCAGCACAGTCGGAAAAAGATGCTTGCGCTTCCCGATCAGCAGCTTTTCCAGCTCCCCGGCGGCCTGCACCATGTCCACATTAATGGTCGTCAGCTTGTTGCGCAAGTTGTCCAGCACGGTCGGATCGACGCGCCGCTGATCGTAAATCGCCATAACCGGCGTTTTGGACAAATACCCGATCGTATATTCCTCTACTGAAACGTCGGGGGAAGGATACATGCTGCGTATCAGATTCAAGGAGTTTCGTATATCTTCGCTGAGGGCGAGCTGCGGCCCCTGGATAGCGCTCTCCACCTGGGTTTGAGCGTTATCGACGCTGATGATGCGCACAACGTCAAAGGCATAGATATCCCCGCCTGTCTCCAGCAAAATATGGCCCTTCAGCAGCAGATCCTGCCATGCAGCGGGGTCCTTGACCGATTTGTACTCCGGATTGATCTCAAGCTGTTTGCGAAAGGAGAATTCCCCTTTGGTGAACGGCACCAGAATAAAATCATTTATTTTTTTCTCGTCGCACAGCGGGGCGAAATAGGCCGTCTCCAGCGTCATTTCGCGGTTGGTCAACGTTTCGAGCTTCAGGTCGACCGTTTCGGAGAATAGCAGTCTTATCCGTTCGTTCATGCCTCTTCCCCTTTCGTTATCGGCGCGTGGAAACGATACGCGTCCTTCACATTTTCCATAGTTTGCACAAATGACCATGAATTATGCCGGCCCGATTGCTTTTTGCGGGTATTGGCATTTTCAAGTACAATAGATGAATTGCGTCATCTAATCTATCATGAAGAGCAGGAACGAGGAGCGCCGATGATAAAACCTTGGTATGAGCAAAGCTTTGGCAATGACTATATGCTTGTGTACAAACATCGCAATTGGGAAGAGGCGGGACGCGAAGCGCGTCGGATGGTCGAATGGCTGCGGCAGCCGGAAGGGGCGCGCGTGCTCGACATCGGATGCGGCATGGGCAGGCATGCGCTTGCTCTGGCAGACTATGGCTATCAAGTAACGGGAGTGGACCTCTCGGGCATTTTGCTGGGCGAGGCGCGCAAGCATGATGCGGAGGGCAGAGTTGCCTGGGTGGAGGGGGACATGCGCAAGCTGCCTTTTGCCGAGGGAAGCTTTGATGCGACTGTCAATCTGTTCACTTCGTTCGGCTATTTCTCGCTGGAGGAGGACAACGTGGACGTGCTGCGCGGAATTCGCAAGGTGCTGCGTCCGGACGGCTCCTTTTTGATCGATTTTCTGAACCCCAGCCATGTCCGACGTTATCTTGTCCCTCGCTCGGAGCGGACGGATGAAGAGACGGGACTGCATATTGAGGAAGTGCGTTCCATTGCGGACGATTGGGTGCAAAAGGAAATTACCGTTTCGGACAAAAAGGCAGCGGATGCGCCCAGGCAGTATTTGGAGCGCGTGCGTTTGTTTCCGTTCGAATGGTTCGAGCAAAACCTCTCGGCAAGCGGCTTGAGGCTGGATTCGCTCTATGGCGATTATAGCGGGTCGTCCTATGATGCGGAGCGTTCACCTCGGATGATCATGGCCGGCAAGGCGGTGGAGCAGTGAGCGAAGACGCTGAAAAAAAGCAGGAGGATCAGCCGGCTTGGCGCACCAATGGCTGGCTGAGGGTTAAAATTCCGCTTCCGTTCTCGTTGCGGTGGGTGAACAGCTACCTGGTGAAGGAAGCGTCAGGCTATTCCGTCATTGATCCCGGCTTGCGCACGGATGAGGCGATTGCCGTATGGGAGCATGCGCTGAGCGGCGAGGGGCTGTCGTGGTCCGACATCACGCAAATTATTGTAACTCACCAGCACCCCGACCATTATGGACTTGCAGGCTACCTCCAGCAACGAAGCGGTGCGCCGGTCTATATGACCCGGGAGGCTCATCGGTATACCCAGGAGCTATGGGGCGGCGGAGGCGAATTTGCCGAGAGGCTGAGCGGGCTCTTCGCCAGACATGGCATGCCGGAGACGCTGATCCAAGCGATCAACGAGCATTTGGACAGCTTTATTCCGAAAGTGCTTCCCCATCCGGACGTCACTTATCTTGAAGCGGGCGGGGAGCTGGAGCTTGGCGGGCAAAAGTGGGAGCTGATCGATGCGCCCGGCCATGCGTTAGGCCAGTTTGTCCTTTATAACGAGGAGAGCGGCTGGATGGTATGCGGTGATCAGGTGCTGCCGCGCATTACGCCCAATATCAGCTATTTGCCGGGCGGAGAGCCCGACCCGCTAGCTTCCTTTATGGACAGCCTCGGCAAGCTTGGCGCTTATCCTGTCACGCTCGCTTTGCCGGGACACCGTGACCCGTTCACCGACTTTGGTGCGCGCACGGCCGCGCTGCTTCGCCATCATGAGAGCAGGCTGGCGCAAATGACCGGCCTCATCAAACAAACGCCATTAACCGCGTTTGAGCTGTGCGAGCAGCAGTTCGGCCGCCATCTGCGCGACAACGCCCACAATCTGCGGTTCGCCATGTCGGAAACGCTCGCCCATCTTGTATATCTGGAGCGTCGAAGCAAGCTGGAGGCCGCCGAGACGGCCGGCGTTATCGTCTATCGCGCCAGCGTATGACGACCGAATATCCTGGTCGGAACAGCTTTAAGCCGGAGGCGGGATTGGCAAATATGGGGCAGGTTTTGATGGAAAAAGTGAAAAACAGGCAGCCGGCTTGATTTGCGGTCGACTGCCTGTTTTTTGCGTTTACTCCTTGTGGGTCAAACCGATATAGGAGGCAAATAAGATGTTGAATCCTCCAAATGTAGGCGTGTAAGTTTTTTTATGATCATTTAATGAAAAGTGTTGAATATATATTGCGTCATAATTATATTTATGATACATATTAGATAACGGATAACGTCATCATGATGCTTTTATTGTGTAGTCCGTCATTTCGAACGATGAGGGAGACAGGGACATGGAGAGAGAACTGGCACTGGAGCTTGTACGGGTTACGGAATTGGCGGCATTGGCTTCCGCGCCATGGATGGGCAGGGGAGATAAGAATAGTGCGGATGGAGCGGCTACATCGGCGATGAGGACGATGTTTGATTCGGTTTCCATTCGCGGTACGGTCGTTATTGGCGAGGGGGAAATGGATGAAGCGCCGATGCTTTACATTGGAGAGGAAGTAGGCAGCCTCAACGGCCCGGAGGTGGATGTGGCGGTTGATCCGCTGGAAGGGACCGAGATTGTCGCCAAAGGATTAAACAATGCGATGTCGGTTATCGCAGTGGCGGGCAAGGGACAGCTTCTGCATGCGCCGGATATGTATATGGAGAAGCTTGCGTTTGGCCCGGCGCTCGTCGGCAAGCTGTCGATTACCGACCCGATAGATGTCACGCTTCGCAAAGCTGCGGACGCTTTAAATAAGAAGGTTGCTGATTTGACGGTGATGATTCTGGATCGCACGCGTCATGAATCTATCGTCAAGGTGCTGCGCAAGGTTGGCGTAAGAATCAAGTTTTTGTCCGATGGCGATGTGGCTGGCGCGATGGCGCCCGCGTTTCCTGAGGCGGGAATCGATTTGTACGTCGGCTCGGGCGGTGCGCCGGAGGGCGTGCTGGCTGCCGCTGCTTTAAAATGTCTGGGCGGAGAGCTGCAAGGACGCTTGATGCCCGCCGACGGCAACGAATATAGACGCTGCGTCGAAATGGGCATCGAGGACCCGTATCGGGTGCTGTCGATGGAGGATATGATCGGAACAGGCGACGTCTACTTCGCGGCAACCGGCGTTACGCCGGGAGAATTTCTTGGCGGCGTGCAGTATTTTCCCGATCAGCGGGCCGAGACGCATTCTATCGTCATGCGGGCAAAAACGAGAACGATCCGCTTCGTGCGCTCGCTGCACTATTTGCCGAACAAGCCGCTGCTTAATAGCTGAGCGTTCCCCAAAAAGACGGAGCCGATCGTTGAAGATCGGCTCCGTCTTTTCCATTCCATCGGTTGCCGCGCTCGGTCTATCTGCCGCCCGGAATATACCGTTTGATCCAGTTGCCGAACCCGGCGGGGTTGCGGGACTGGACGAGCACGACGCCTTCTCCGCGAAATTTGCACACTAGGCCTTCGCCGCTCGTGAAGCTGGACAGCCAGCCCTTCGAGGCTTTGTCGATGTTATAGTTCATATAGCTGGGCCAAGCGACCAGATGTCCGTTGTCGATGGTGACCTCCTCGCCATGCGCGAGATTTACGGCATGAATCGCCCCATACGAAGCGAGAAACACGGTGCCGCGGCCGCTTATCTCGACGATAAAGAAGCCTTCGCCGGACAATAGCCCGCGGGAGAGATTCTGCATCTTCGTATTGACCTCAATGCCGCTTGTCCCCGCAAGGAAGCCGTCCTTCTGAACCAGCAGCGTGTAAGAGCCGTCCAGCTCAATCGCTTCGATATCGCCGATCGACTGAGGCGCAAGCAGCACCTCGCCGGACCCGCGGTTCGCCGCAAGCTCCTGGAAGAAGAAGGTTTCTCCGCTTAGCATTCTTCCGAGACCGCGCATAATGCCGCCATCCATCGTTCCTTTAAGGTCCATATTCGGCGACATCGTAACCATGGCTCCCGATTCCGCTTTAATCGTTTCCCCTGCGCTAAGCTGTACCTTCAGCATGGCGAATGCGCCCTTGTAGAAAATTTCGTATTTCATTGTCCGTTCCTCCCTGTCCCGTTAGTCGAGCGGCGGCTGCGTGATGCCTTCCCGCTCCGCCTGCTTACGGTGCGCTATGCGGCTTGCTGCCGATGCGGCAATCGCACCAACGATATCGTCCAGAAACGTATGACAATCTCCGTCGGATTTATCGTTCAACTTCACGAGAATGCCGGGCTTCAGCTTGTCGATATAGCCAAAATTCGTAAAACCGATGCTTCCGTATACGTTGACGATGGAGAGCGCAAGAATTTCATCGCAGCCATATAATCCTTCGTCATGCTTGATCATATCCTGAAGCGGTGGAAGCAGCTTGCCTTCCTCTGCGAGCAGATCAAGCTGGATGCCGGTCAGCACCGCATTTTGCACCTCGCGTTTGGACAGCACGGCATCGACGTGCACGATGCAATCCTCGGGCGTCAATCCCGGAAAATAATCCTTTTGCAAAAAATGCACAAGTTCTGCGATGGCGAGCTTCGTCACGCCGCGTTTTGCGAGCCATTCGTCTGTTGCTTCCGCCACTTTGCGGCTGTTCAGGCTGTAAACTTCCGGATTGTTCATCTTGTATGTACCCCTTTGCGATTTTGTGGACAAAACTGGTCTAAAACAAAGAAGGGCTCGTATACATAGTACTACAAATCGTGAATTGAACAAAGCCGCCAGGCAAAACTTGAACAGGGAGGAAGTAACACTATGGTTCAAAAAAGATGGATGAAGGGCGCTTTGCTTGCCGGTGTGCTGGCGTTGCCGATTGTCACAGCAGGCTGCGGGCTGTTCTCGGAGCAGACAAGCCAGCCGATCGATCCGCCGCAGGTCGAAAGCCAGGAGGGCATCAAGGGCGAGGACGCTTCCGGCAACGTAGACGGCGCCAAAACCGGTTTAGACGATGCTAAAGGTCAAGAGCAGGAGACGCAGCTGACGGTATATTTGGAGGACCGCAACGGCTATCTAGCGCCGATTTCCATTCCGACCGCTCTTGGCCAAAACGAGCAGGCGGCGCAAAGGGCGCTTGAAATCATGGTCGACGGCGGCGCGTACGCGAAAAATCTGCCCGAGGATTTCCGCGCATTGCTTCCGCAAGGGACGCAAGTCAAATCCTATAAATACGACAAGGACCAGAAGCTGGCAATCGTCGATTTCTCGGAGCCGTTCGCCAATTACAACCCGCAGGACGAGCGCAAAATTATCGAATCCATTACGTGGACGCTGACCGCGATGACAGGCATCGAGAAGGTGGAAATATGGCATGAAGGCGCCAAGCTTCCGGAGATGCCGGTTGCCGCTTACCCGCTGGACGAGCCGCTTACTCGCGCGGTAGGCATCAATATCGAGGTCGCCGACGGTGTGAGCTATGCCCAGTCTACGCCGGTCACGCTTTATTTTTCCGCCCAAACGCTGAATGAGGAGCAATACTACGTGCCGGTTACGAGGCTTGTGCCGCGCTCGTCGGCGCCGCTGCAAACGGCGGTTGAACAGCTCATTTCAGGACCGCTCAACAAAAAAGAGCTGACAAGCGTGCTGCTGCCGGACGTAACGATTAAAAATATCGCCGAACAAGACGATGTCGTTACGCTTGATCTGGAGGACGAATTCTATCAGGACGGGCAAAAGCTCCCTGCGGAAATGCTTCAGGCATTGGTGCTGTCCGTCACCGAAAACAGCGACGCCTCTACCGTGCAAATTACGCTAAACGGACAGGCGAACCTGATCGACGATGCCGATCAGTCGTATACGGAGCCGGTCGGACGCCCGCATCATGTCAATGAATTAAAATCTTGAGTTCAGCCAGCAGCGGTTAGAGAAAGTCGACGTGTCGCCAAGGGGAAATTTCCGGCGCTCGTCGACTTTTGCTGCGTTTGGGTGCAATTGCGCCGCTCCTTTGGTAAAATAAGAAAGATTGCGATCAAATTGCGGTGTTTTGCATAATGGACTGGACCAGGAGGAAGCAATGATGAGAAATGACGGTCGTCAACCGAACCAGCTAAGGCCGGTATCTATAACGACAGGTGTGAATAAATATGCCGAGGGCTCGGTTCTCATTGAGGTAGGAGAAACGAAGGTTATTTGTACGGCCAGCGTGGAGGAGCGCGTCCCTCCGTTTATGAAAGGACAGGGCAAAGGCTGGATTACAGCGGAATACGCCATGCTTCCGCGAGCGACTCATTCGCGCAACATCCGCGAGGCGGCCAAAGGCAAGCTGACGGGACGGACGATGGAAATACAGCGGCTTATCGGCCGCGCGCTGCGCTCCGTTGTCGATCTGCAGGCGCTAGGCGAGCGGACGATTACGCTGGATTGCGATGTCATTCAAGCGGATGGCGGCACGCGTACGACATCGATTACGGGAGCGTTCGTCGCATTGACGCTTGCGGTGCAGAAGCTGTCGGCCAAAACGACCTTCGCCAAATACCCGATTACCGATTTTCTGGCTTCCGTAAGCGTCGGCGTAATCGGCGAGCGGGCGCTGCTGGATTTGAATTATGACGAGGATTCCAAGGCAAAGGTCGATATGAATGTCGTGATGACGGGCAGCGGCAAGTTCGTCGAGGTGCAGGGAACCGGCGAGGATGCTCCGTTCTCGCGCGACGAGCTTAATCAACTGCTCGCGCTTGGCGAAGAGGGGATCGCGCAGCTGATCGAGAAGCAGCGCGAAGCGCTTGGCGAGCAGGCAAGCCGGATCGGAGGTTAAGCGGATGGCTAACCGGTTATTGCAGGCAGGCAGCACCATTGTTGTAGCGACCAAAAATGCGGGCAAAGCGGGCGAATTCGCCCATGCGCTTGGTAAGCTTGGCCTTGCGACGACAACGCTGCTCGACTATCCGGAAATTCCGGACATCGTCGAGGACGGAGACACCTTCGCCGCCAATGCGCGGCTGAAGGCGAAGGCGACCGGCGATGCGCTGGGCGTGCCCGCGCTGGCCGACGATTCCGGGCTGCGCGTCGCTGCGCTGGACGGCGCCCCCGGCGTCTACTCCGCCCGTTATTCGGGCGAAGGGGCGACGGACGAGCGCAACAACGCCAAGCTTGTTGCGGAGCTGAACAGCCTGGCGACGCTCGACGCGCTAGGCGAGCTGGCGGACGGCTCCGTTCTGCTGAGCCGAGCCGAATTCGTCTGTGCGCTTGCGCTGTACGATCCCGCGACCGGGCAGTTTATCGAGGCGGAAGGCACGGTCGAAGGTATGGTGACCGACAAGCCGCACGGGTCGGGAGGCTTCGGCTACGATCCCTATTTCTGGCTGCCCCAGCTTCAGCGCGGCATGGCAGAGCTAACGAAGGAAGAGAAGCAGCAAATCAGCCATAGGGGAGCGGCGTTGGCCAAGCTGCTGCCGCTTCTGGGTGAAACGAACGCATAGAAGCGGCGGACGGGCATGGGGATGAGGATGCTTTGCGTCAAGAGCCAGTCCGCGGGTATAGCGCCGTGACCGCAGCTAGTGCAAGGTTTGCGCGTGCAGTCTGCCCCTGTTTATATGGATTGACACAGGTCATGCCTTTAACCAGAATCGGCCCAGGCTTCGGCTTGCCGTTCTAATAAAAATACCCTCCGTGCTCTGCCTGAATGCTTCAGGAGAGCGTGGAGGGTATTTGTTTTGAGCAGCGTTGTCGGTTATAGGCAGCCGTCGCGGCGGAATATGCCACATATCAGCATGCATAGGGTGCCTTGAAGCGGCGTTAGCCGCGCTAGCGGGGCCTAAGGCAGTTCGCTCGACTCTAAGCGCTAGCTGACGGTTACTTTGTATTGCTTGAGCCACAAATTTACTTGATACAAATAGGCGAACAGCTGCGGGCCGGACATCAGCTGTCCGAACCAAGGAATGTTCGAGCTGGCGTCGCTGGATTCGGCGAGCTCCCTTACCTTTTTGACATTAATCAACGGGAGCAGCGGCGAGTTGGCGTCGTCAAGCACCTCCAGCAGCAGCGACTTGACGGCGGCAAGATAGTTCGGGTTGTGCGTTTTCGGATAAGGGCTTTTTTTGCGAGTGAGCACGTCTTCCGGCAATACGCCTTGCAGCGCCTTGCGGAGAATGCCTTTTTCGCGATCGCCGGACGATTTGATGTCCCATGGCACGTTCCAGACGTACTGCACAAGCCGGTGGTCGCAAAAAGGGACGCGGACCTCGAGCCCGGCGGCCATGCTCATCCTGTCCTTGCGGTCAAGCAGCGTCGGCATAAAGCGCGTAATGTTCAAGTAGGACATGCGGCGCATTTTGCGAAGCTGATCATTTTCTCCGTCCAGTGCAGGCACCTCGCCGACTGCTTCCGCGTAGCGGTCGCGGATGTAGTCGAGCGGCTTGATCCAGGCGGCCACGTCGGGAGCGAGCAGGTCTGCGCGCATCGCCGAAGCCAGCGACCATGGGAACGTGTCGGCGCTAAGCGCCTCTTCGCGGTGAAACCACGGGTAGCCGCCGAATACTTCGTCAGCCGCTTCGCCGGAAATGGCGACTGTCGCGTCTTTTTTTATTTCGTGGCAAAAAAGCAGCAGCGAAGCGTCGACGTCGGCCATGCCGGGCAAATCGCGGGCGAAGGTGGCCGCCTTTAACGCCGACACAAGCTCCGGCGTATCGAATTGCACAGGATGATGAACCGTTCCCAGATAGGAGGTCATCCGCTCAATCCATGGCGCGTCGCTGTTAGGCTGAAAGGCGTGCGCTTTGAAGTTTTTATCGTTGTCCTTGTAATCGACGGAATAGGTGTGCACATTCCCTTGGCCGTTACGCTTGTAATAGCTGACCGCAAGCGAAGTCAGGGCGCTTGAATCGAGGCCGCCGGATAAAAGCGTACATACCGGCACATCGGACACCAGCTGCCGCTCTACCGTATCCCGCAGCAGCTCGCTGATGCGTTCGGCCGTCTCCGTTACGTTATGCTCATGAGGGGCGCTTTCGAGCTGCCAATAGGTCACTTCGCGTATGCCTGCCTGGTTCACGCTCAAGCAGCGGCCGGGTCTAAGCTCTTGAATATGCTTGTAAACGCCTTGGCCCGGCGTCCGGGCAGGGCCCATAATGAAAATTTCTGCGAGTCCCTCCGCTCCAACCTCCGGCTTGATCGACGGGTGGGCGAGCAGCGCCTTCGGCTCTGAGCCAAACACAAATAAGCCGTCAACCGTGCTGTAGAAAAGCGGCTTGACGCCCAAGCGGTCGCGGGCCAGAAACAATTCTTGTCGCGCAACATCCCATATGGCAAAAGCAAAAATACCGTTAAAGCGCTCAACGCAAGCTTTTCCCCACTCCATAAAGGCGACCAGCAGCACTTCGGTATCGCAGTTTGTCGTAAAATGACGGCCCGAGCTTTCAAGCTCCTTGCGCAGCTCCAGAGCGTTGTACAGCTCTCCATTGTATACGATGATGTACTTGTCTTCGTCTGTATGCCGAATCATCGGCTGCGCTCCGTTCTCGGGATCGATAACGGACAAGCGCCGGTGTCCCAGCGCGCAATGCGGCGAAATCCAGGTGCCGGCAGCATCAGGACCGCGCGGTGCCAGCGTATCGGTCATTTTCTCCAGGCTATCGCTATGTCGGGTAAGATCGCTGCTCCAGTCGATCCAGCCGGTAATTCCACACATGATCCTCATCCCTTTCCTCTACAGGTGCTCCTGCTGCGATAATATTCGTTATATGCGGAAAAAAGGGATAAAATGTCTGTCCTGCAGGGGAAGCTACAACTGGGCTAACCGTGGCAAATTAGATTGAACAGAAGGGCGGGGCAATCATGGGCATAGAACCATTCGATGTGGATGACGAGCAAGTCAGAACCTATTATGTATCGGTACAGGCGGGTCAAATTCTCGAGGATTCCGAGGCGGCCGCTTATGAGCTTGCGGTCAGGCTGAACGGGCGCGAGCGCGTCAAACTGCGTGAATTGCTGGACGAGCTGTCGAGCATGGATGAAGCGCAGATGTTCCATTTCTCGTCAAGCCCGTTCGGAGCGGCCAGCGACGCGGAAATCAACGCAGGTTATGACGGGCTTATTCGGCTGATTTACCGCAAGCTGTACGAGCATGGAACGGAAGAAACGAAGCGGCATATCGAAACGATGGGTATTCTATAGCGTCGGAGCAGCAAGGTCGAACAGCCATGCGACGTCAAGCTCGCGTGGGCGCTTTTGCCGGTAAGAGGGGGCATGCCTGTGAGGCGGCCTCCGCTTTTTTTGAAGCCCAATAAAAAAATATGCCAAATGGCTTGCTTTTTTTATAGAGTGTGTGGTATATTCTTACTTGTGTCCCAGTAGCTCAGCTGGATAGAGCAACGCCCTTCTAAGGCGTCGGTCGGGAGTTCGAATCTCTTCTGGGACGTACTTACGTTAACATACGTTGATTTTAATAAATTGAAAAACCCCCGAATTCCTTGATTTTTCTGGGATTCGGGGTTTTTTTGCGTTTTTGAGAATGCGTTTAGTTGGTTTAAGTTGACTTGAATTTTTACACATTTTACACAAGAAATATTCGGCTTTTTGTTCTCTTTTTAATCTGCTCCGACGACTTAAAATTTGGCGTAAGAATGTATTGGGAAAATCTATTTATTTGAATTGAATATTACTGTGAAACTTTAACTTTGGGGACGCATTTATGACTGTATCGATTGGTGAATATATCTGGTTATGGTTCAATGGATGCGTCATATCGGTTTTGTTATTAAGAATTGTGTGGTGTTGGATTAAGAGCATATGGGACTCGGATGGCAATACCGATTTAGGCATGAATTTATTATTTTTGCGACGAAGTGCGAGAAGAAGAATCGGCGGATATCCACACGAAAGCAGAGTGATATCATCCGGCTGCCTCGTATACATGGCAATAAAACGGAACATCCAACTGAAAAGCCAATGCAATTAATGAAGCAACTGATCTTAAATAGAAGTGAAGAAGGGGAGCATGTTCTGGACTTTTTCGCCGGTAGTGGGGTTGTACCGGCATCTGCCATCCATACAAATCGGTCTTGGTCTGCTATTGAGATCGACCAAAAATGGTATGAGTATTCCCTTCAAAGAGTAGCTAAGATTCATTTTGAAGGTTAAAAAAAGGGGGGAGATAATGATTGATCGAAAAGGATTTTTAGATCAGAGGTTGATTGCAAGTAAAATAAAAAACGATTTGATCAAAATAAAGAGACAACAGGCGATCATTCTCATAAAAAAATCGTCTGTTTTTTAGTCAATTCCTTCAGGTTTCTTACTTTTCAACGCTGCTTTGGATATCAGCTCTTTAAACGCACGCAGATCTGTTCCATTTAATTGATCTAGTGGTGCTATCGGATCATGAGCGTATACTCTGCCTTCCGTTATCGTCCAGATTCCATTGTTGTGATCATAAGGCCAATACTCATGGGTTGTTGTCGCGCTCAGTAACAGAATCAGTTGTTCTCCAACCATAACTAGATAAGGGGGCTGTTCCCCGGCATTTCCATGCTGGAGCAATGTTATCGTAGAGGTTGAAACATCGCCGTATAAAACTTCATCCACTTGAATGGTAACCGGTATGATAGTAGAAAAATGACGTGACTTCGGCTCTCCAACATCTAGTACATTTCCTAAAACAATGGCATCTACAAACCACATTTCTTCATTTAAGGTCGCCGAAACATGTCTCATACCTATGTCTACTCCTGCAGGATTAGAAGTTTGAGGAGATGGGTTAAAATTAGTCAGAATTAGCATAGAAAAAACAGAAAGTACTGATATTGACATAAAAGCAAGTGAAATCTGCTTTTTGATTTTAGACAGTCTATTATTCCGGACACGCCACAAAAATTGCAAGCGGAAATTCTCCTTAAAACCTTTCACATGACATAGGTGCGTCTTTAGCCATTGGTACCAAGCTGGCTTACTGGTCACGTTTTTTCGCCTCCAGTTCATAGACAAGCTTTGCTCTTGCTTGATGCAGTCTTGCTTTTAAGGCTCTGAGCAACATTCAAAGCAGGTTAGCCATTTCCTGATCGGATAAATCATAATTGACTTCCATATATCTTAATACGATAGAAGTTGCTATAAATGAATGTATACGAGACCACCCTTAATATGGAATATTTTCAGGTGAACTAATTGAAAGCCGTAAGTCTTCTATTAAAGAAGAATCACGGCTTGAACGTGGTATTGTACCTATTTATTCTGCATAGACGCAGCCGGAGCCGCCGCTTACGGTGATTGTGAGCGAATTATCTATTGTCGCATACAGAACATAGGATGAGTTATTATATATGTTTGCGTAGGCCGATCCATACATATAAATCGTAGCATACGAGCCACTGTCTCCATAGTAGGACAAATTCACGGATCCATTCACTGTCGGTACGAAAGTATGAGACCCTGATCCACAAGCGCTTCCTCCTTCGGAGAATGTCCCGGCGAAGGCCATTCCTACGCTGATCGTTGAGACAAGCAATGCTACAAGCAACAGCATGATTACCTTTTTTCCAAAGCCAAAAGTGTTTAGCAATTCAGTTCGCCTCTTTTCACTAAATCTAATGTTATTGATCTTTAAATAATGAAATATCGCTTACGGAAGAGCAAAAATTTCTTTAAAAGTAGCATCATTTTTATCTGCTTGAGTAGAAATCGGATCAATTCTTAGTTCATAGAAATAGTGGCGAATATACCGATTCGGGAAGTTATAGGATTGATAGGAAACCCAGGATGAGTCTGCGTGACCATTTACCCTTCTGAATGTAGCATCATCTCTAAATCCGGAAGTACCATCATTATATTCAAGTCGCAACTCGTAATTGGAATGCCTTAAATAATATCCCGGGAAATTAGCCGATTCAAATGAGATGGCGCTGCCATCCGAGAGACCAGGCACAATATTAAATTGTGAATCTCCAAGTGGGCTGACATTTGGATCGATGCGAGCTTCAAAGTTGGCATGACGAATATAACGATCTTGGAAGTTATAGGATTGAATACGAGCATGGTTATCGACCTGCAGCTCTATAGCATCATAGGCAAAACTTGCGCTTAACCAGGAACCAAGGTCACCAGAGCCACTAATAGGTCCAATATTCATCGTGTTTGTTCCGGCGACTAGTTGGGAGGCTGGCAACCTATACGTATAGGTTGTGTTATTACCGCGATAAGTACCGATCGTAATGTTCCTACCTACTGGTTGAGCAGAAATACCGGCCCCATGATTATGCCCATTAATCGTTACATTAGGACGGCCATTATACAGGGCTGTCGTAATACCAATCTTCAAGGTATGATCAGATGCTGCCTGTGCTGCAGTCAGGTTAAAGGAAATTGTGGTTGGTGTGTTGGCACCTCGAAATTGAACGGCTGGAAAAAGGGAAGCCGGGCTGCCAACCGTAAAGTTTGTGGGTCCCCAGCTTTCATTTCGAATATCAGATGGATGCATTTTGGAGATATTTTCCCCATTCTTAAATTCAAGCGGAGTTCCGTCCCACTTTCCGATTCGCCAAACGACAGGAGCTGTACTTGGATCATTCGTGATTGTACGGGTATTCAAGGTTGTAGCTGCTCCCGCATTGACCGTCACATTTTCGGTGTATACAGCTAGTTCACCTTTATAGACGGTCATAACGTAAGTCCCGGGAATCATTCCCCATTTCTGTGCTGCGCCGTTACCGGCTGCATTGACCCAATACTGGGCGTTGCTGTTAGCAAAACCGATCGTATATTCGTAACCGCTTTCAATGCCGTTCAAGCCATTTAAAATGACTCTGCCTCGATTAGCATCAGATACCCAGCCTTGCAAGTTAAGACTAGACATCCAATCAAAGGCTGGAACATTTGGTGTCGAGCCGGTTGTAAAAACATAGGCATAAGGGCCGTGCAATCCCAATCGCAATGGCTCAGTCTGGGAATGACCAGAATACGTATAATTATAGACTTCGGAGTCTTGAAACTGAATATCTCTGAAGAAGGGACCGCCTGAGCTTCTTTCACGATTGCCATAAGCCATAAAGACCCCGACTCCGTTTCCGGTAATGCCCTTAATGCTCAAATCCTTAGCTCGCTCATTCCCATAATATTTGGACGTTGTACGGCCGTCTGTTTGACCATAAATATCACCACTTTCTACTGGGCCAGGTGAACCTTCGTTTCTGGACTCAGGAATTCGATTTGTGAGAACGCTTGCATTTCCTCTGAAAATATATCGAAACTCGCCCCAAATAGCCTCTGTAAGATTAGTGGCCATATAGATAATATTCTCGCCGGCGCGTGAGGCATAGTAATGTGTGAACGGTTGGGTTGCAACCGTAATCAGTACAGTTGAACCAGAATCAAGCAACTGATAAGAAACCGTTGCTGGTGGAAATCCGGAGAGGGTATGAGACGGTCGGCTGCCGTTTAATTCTATTCCGTTCATTTTGGCTGAAATCAAATCTCCAAGGTGATTGATGGTATATACAAGACCAGCACCTGTATTCACAACGATGTTAGATCCGCTAGTGGTAACCGTCAAGGAAGCTGCATGTCCTTTGGGGACATTAGACACATTAACAGAGGTAAGGGCTAATAGAGTCATGATCAAAAGCAATGTTCTCCTGGTCAGGCTGTGGATCAATTCAATCCCTCCAATCAAATTAATTAATAGGCTGCAGAAAAAAACAATCATGTGCAAATTTGAGACGTGATATGCCAACACCTCCTCATGTCAAATATAAGTATGGTTACTCCTCTCCTCCTATAAATCAGTTTATCTTTCAATGGCAGGGCCTACTATAAATGAATTCAACCATTTTTTATACAAACTCACCCATATCAATCAAGTAAAGTATGGCATCTTGGATATATAGTCTTTTGTGGAACTAGTGACCTATGGCTACTTCTGATTTATTGTGGTCATTTTTGATAATTGGCTAGACGGACATAAGGTTCAATCAGAAGGGGGAATGACTTTACTTTAATTGTTATGATAAATATCAAATGCATTCTGGTTTTAGACAGCTAATGATCAGAAATGGCAATCAAAAGTGGTCGTATTTATCATTTTTTGCCGTTTACGGAGATATGGCGATGAGGATATGATGGAACAAGTTATAGTCATCAAATATTAATGTGAAAGCGTTTCAATTACATATCTCATAGTTTATTTTGCTTAAAATGATGGAGGTGTTAAGTTCCATTGAAAAAGATAATTCTTGATCTCCCCCCTATGCCTCACTACGATAAGATTGAACAAGTACACGAGATTAAGGGCAGCAAGATCCACTTAAATAAAGATCATTCTCAATTATTCAAGTGGTTGTTTATCGTTCACGGAAGAATCTCTATCAACAATAGGAGCGAGAAGTGGGAAGCAGGAGAAGGACATTCTATTCTTTTTCCTCCTAATGATCCTTCAATTGTAGTTTGTCAGATTAATACAGTGTTTTATCAAGTTCAATTTACATTTGAAGGTGGTTACACGATTCAAACAAGAACGGATTATTCTAATTCTGACTGGTGCGATCGTGTAGATTCTCATCAATTCCTGATTTCTCAAGTAGAAACACCCATTCCATTCATAAGAATCGAGCAGCACTTAAAACAAATGATTCATTACGAACAGATTGGAAATGTCACTTCCTATTGGAGAAAGCAGCAGCAGTTTGTTGAGCTTCTTCACTTTTATGAACGCGAAACTACTGTTCACAACGCTCTAATCTCAGTAAGGAGATTGGCTGAGCAGGTAGAAAATTATCTGCGTGAGAATTTTCAAAAAGAAATTACGAATGAAATTCTCGCTGAAGCTTTGCACTTTCATCCAAACTACATTTCACGATGCATGAAGGAGATTCATCGTTGTACACCAATGGAGTACTTACTTGAGTATAGAATTGAGCAGGCAAAGCAGTTTTTGCTAAAAACGCAATGGCCAGTATCAGCAATAGCAGAACGAGTCGGATTTAATTACGCGCCGTATTTTTCCACTTGCTTCCAACGATTTACCGGCACAACACCTCTAGCGTTTCGCAAGCAGCATTTATGATACCAAGTAAATTTCGGGTGTAGTCCTTAACTATTTTGAGATGGCATTCCAGAAAATCATGAGTAGTGCAGGAACACGCGCATGCCGCGTGTTTTCGTTTTTTAAATGAAAGTGTGACTTGCAATATATTAAATAAAATGCCGGAACACATACTAATAAATAAGTATTGGCGTTATATTTCATTAATAAAAAATGATATAGTAACCATATCATTTAATGGGGGAATGGAGAGAGTCCTATGAAACGAATACCAATGCTGCTTCAGCTTGCTTTGATCCTGTTCTTTGTCATGGCCATTCCGACGGCGTTGTTAACCTGGTATAGCGTGACGAATTTCGTGCGTAATTCGGAACACGCTATTGCAGAATCATCGCTAGCTGAACTTAACACCTATCGCAAGCTGAATGAGAATTCTCTTCTAAATTTGTCTCAAAATGCGGTGAGACTAGGAGGCAGCGGCATCTTTGACCAGCTCCGTCCATTCAATTCCTTTGAGGAGCTCAAAATCAATTATGAAAGCTTGAGCACAGGTATGGATGTTATGGAGGAGCTAACGTATCTGAATCAAAGTGTAGAGGGTGTATACTCCTCTTATTTTTTTCTGCATGGCTCAAATTACGTTATCTCTACGGACAAAGGCATTACGAGTCTGGATAAATACGAGTCAATCGATTGGCTGGAAGCGGCTTATGCTGAACAAATAGGAATACGAGGCATATGGTATTCACGCAAGCTGGATTCCGGTATGAATGTCGTATCCTTAGTATTGCCTTTGAACAGGCTTGCTACAGCCACCCAAGGGACGATCGTGATTAATCTCAAAGAAAGTCAAATTGAACATCTCTTTCAGTCTGAGAATTCGGGAAAAGAGCAATATTATCTAATGGAATCCGATGGAATGATTATTTCCCATCCCGATAAAAGCTTGCTGCTTAAGAGCGGAAAAGAGGATTCGTTCATAAGCGAAATTCTAGCAATGAGATCATGGGAGGGATATTCCATACATCGGGTTGAGGATGAGAGAATGCTGTATGTATGGTCCCGTTCTAATGAGCTTGGCTGGATTAATTTAAGCATTTATTCGCTCGATTCCCTTCTAAACCAACCACGATCCTTGCAGAATAATCTTATTCTGATGACGATAGGAATCATCTTCGCCGGGACCGTGTTAGCGGTACTGCTTGCGACCTGGTTATCCAAGCCAGCAAGAGAATTGGTCCGAAAGATGCGCATTACCTCCAATTCGAATTCAAAGGACAAAAATGAGCTTGCGTTTCTGCATTCTGCATTCATACGAATGCAGGAAGAGGAGGAAGGACTGCACCGACTGTTGAACGAACGCGAGCAAGATGTTCAGAGTCTTGCTGTTTATCATTTGCTGCGCGGTGAAATTTCCGCCCAAGTCGAGGAAATGTTTCCTGAGCCGTATTTTCTAGTTGCAATCGTCTCCATTGACAGGTACAGGAGGTATGTAGGCGACAACAATCCAGAGACGCGCAGCTACCATCGTTTTCTGATTACCTCAAGCTGCCATCAGGAGCTCCCGCAGCATGTCATCGGGAGATGTATCTACCAAGGTGATGGCTGCTTTGCGATTGTCATGAATTACGGTGAAGAAGAATTGAACAACCAAGGGAGAAGCATTCATTCAGCCCTGCACAATATTCGAGAAAAGATGGCGGAATTACTTGATCATTCTGTTACCGTAGGCGTCAGTTCGCCAAGCGAGGACATCCGCTTGGCATCCGATCAACTCGTAGAAGCGACAGAAGCGATCAAGCATCGAATAGTTGCAGGAGGAGGTCAGATCTTATACTGGAAAGAAGCGACGGGGGCCGTCGGCAAATACTTGTACCCTCTGGCGAGCGAGCGGCGTATTTTAAATTTCCTGGTCAATCGAGACCTTGACAGTATAATGAAAGAGTTGGATATGATACGTCAGGAAATCAGTGAAGCCGAGTATGTTTCGTATGACAATATTCTATTCATTTATTGTCAGCTGGCAGGAGTCACAATCAAATATCTTCGAGAGAACGACGTGAATACTTCCAGATTATTTGCTGGACAAGCCAACATCTACGCAGCCATATCCTCTATGGACACGCTCGACGAGCTCGAAGAATATCTTCGTGAATTTTATGGGGGAATCGTGCAGTTTCTTGGCCGTAATACAGGAGACTCCAACAAGTACGTTGAGCGCATTATTGAGTATATTCATGAGCATTACAACGAAGAAATTATGTTCGAAGAAATGGCAAAAGATATTGGAATCAGTTACTCCTATATGCGCAAAATTGTGTATGATCAAACGGGTAATAGTCTGATTGATTATATCAATCAACTAAGAATTGACAGGGCTAAAAAGCTGCTCCTCGAGAGCGAGAAGACGATATCGCAAATCGCGTCGGAAGTCGGTTATTACAACATAAGAAGCTTCAATCGTTTCTTTCGGAAATTTGAAGGTGTAGCGCCTAGTACCTACAAAGCGGATAGAACCCAGAATACGTAACGCTGTATTAGCCAATAGAAACAAGAGAACGACAGGAGGACTTCGATGAGAAAGCATAGAGTCATCTCTATGATCATGGTGATAGCTATGATTATCAGCTTGTTAGCTGCTTGTACAAGTAATCGTCATATCAACTATAATATGCCTTCAACTTATGGTGGTGATGCTAACCATTATTTGAACGATGGCAGTCTTCCCGATTATTACAATGGTTTTCCCGAGCGAATAACGATTGAAATCCCTGTATATGAAAGGGCATTCGAAGGGTGGAACGTAACGGATAATTACTATACGCGATGGATACAACGGGAATTCGGCGATAAGTATAACATTGATGTTAAATTTATTCCGATCTCCCGTGTTAACGAAGTAAAAACGTATCAACAACTGCTTGCCTCAGGAAAAGCGCCGAATATTATTTTTCATTATGATATGCCACAAGCGCTTGCTTATTATGGAGAAGGTGTGTTGCAAGAACTGAATTGGCTAGAAATCGAGAAATACGCGCCTACCTATTGGGGCAATTTAAGCAAAATCGTTAAGCAGTATGGTAGAGTGGATGGTAAATCGATGTTTTTGTTTGCCGCTCGTCCAGAATTCGGGAATTTTGTAGTTGTTATTCGCAAAGATTGGGTAGAAAAGGTTGGTATGAAAGTCGAGGACATCACTTCTCTGGAGATCTATAATGAAATGCTGGAAAAGTGGAAAAAAGCGGGAATCGGTGTCGCCGGTGCAGCACTTACACGGAATGTATATACCTACAGCTATCCCTACCGCGACTGGCCGATTAATTCTAAGAAGCATGCGTTATATTCAGATTTATCAGTAGCGGATTTTACGACTCCTGCGTCAGAAGCCTGGTTTCGTAACATGAACTATTTGTACAACAATGGTCTTATAGATAAGGAATTCTATTTGCGTGACGATGATAATAAATTCAGGGCTGAATTTATTGCGGGCAATACGGGGACCTTAGGGTTTTATTTGACTAGTGGTACGGAAATCTTCGAGGCTACACTGAAGCACAACCCTGAAGCTGAATTTGCCGTAATCCCACCGGGCAGCTTTGTACCAGAAGGAAGAATACCGCAAAGCCGAGCTGATTGGCCGTTCGGCTTGATCATGGGTATTAACTACGAAACCTCATTCGAAGAACGTATAGCTGTGTGGATGTATCTGGAGTGGATGAGTCAGCCGGAAAATCTGTTTTTCCTGCAGAACGGCCTAGAAGGTCAGAACTATACGAGAGACGCCGAGGGGCTGCCGGTTAAAGCTCCCGCATTTACGGGAGAATCTGTGTTGTCCCAAAACAATAACAAGGACTATTGGGCACTCGTAACAGAGGCACCGGTATTCGCAACACCAGAACTAACTCGTAAAGCCAATCAAATGAACTGGACACCTCCTGGTTATGATTATATCGTGAGAGATATGCTTAAATATGCAGAAGAGTCGAAGAAATATGCTACTCCGGACCCGCTCTTTACCGTTGTACTTTCTAAGGTGAATGAATATAAGGCGGATTTGGGCAGCCTTTTCCAAGAGCTCTATTTGGAGGTCATTCTTGCGCCTGAAGACCAGTTCGATGCGAAATATAAGGCTGCCAAGAAAAGATATCTCGATGCTGGTTATCAAGAAATATTGGATGAGAAGCAGCAAGCGATTGATGCAGGTCAATTTCAATTGCAAAATTAGGGACGTCAGATGGATAGAGAACATGCGCCGAAGCATTGGCGCATGTTTTTTTTATGGCTTTTTTTATGGCCATTTTTGATTATTTGGTCACGTATTGATTCTATTTGAGTCGAAAATGATAGAAATGGAGCCGAACAGATCAGATTTGACCATCGTTAATCATTATTCGCGATTTACCTGCCGCAAGAGTCAGGCTAATATGAAGCCAATCCGAAAACGACACAAAGTCATTTGGGAATTATCAAGCATGAGGAGGTGAAAATTTTGAAGTCTGCAGGAACTGCTAACATCAACGATGAAACCGCTTTATTGAAACCAGGGAATGATAAAAAGGGGATTCGTTATTATTTCAAGAGGGACGGTCAGCTTTATTCTTTGCTGCTCATTCCATTGGTATTCGTCCTAGTCTTTAAATATGCACCTATGTTTGGTCTTACGATCGCATTCAAAGATTATAAGATTGCAAGCGGTTTCTGGGGGAGCGAATGGGTCGGCCTCGATATCTTCAAGGATTTATTTGCTAAGCCGGACTTTATCCGGGCGATACGCAATACGCTGCTGCTCAATATCTTGAGTATGATTTTTGGCTTCATCATGCCGATTGTACTGGCTTTGCTGTTGAATGAGCTCAGGGGCGTCTTCTTTAAACGGATTAACCAATCTCTTCTCTACCTGCCGCATTTTCTTTCAGCCGTTATTATCGGTGCACTTGCCTATCAGCTTCTCGGAGAAGGCAGCGGTATGGTCAATAACCTAATTGAACAGTTGGGCGGAACACGTATTCCTTTCCTTCAGGATGATGTCAACTGGGTTATTAGTTACGTCGCAATTGGCGTGTGGCAAGGCATGGGTTGGGGAAGCATTATTTATTTGGCCGCCATTAGCGGTATTAACCCCGAACTGTATGAGGCCGCGACAGTGGACGGTGCCGGTCGATTGCGCAAAATGTGGAACGTTACGCTGCCTTCCATTCGTCCGACCATCGTTACCTTGATGATCCTTAGTCTGGGACACATTATGGGGGGGTCATTCGAGCAGGTCTTTGCTCTCGCAAATCAGGCTACGACGGAGTTTACGACAACCATTCCTGTATTGGTATACCGCTGGGGTATTGAGAATGGCAGCTTCAGTCGCGCAACCGCACTGGGCTTGTTCCAAGCCGTCATCGGGGTCATTATGGTGCTGATTGCCGACCGTATCGCCAAGAAACTAGGCGAGGACGGATTGATTTAGAAAGGAGGCGAACCATGAAACTATCCGCTAACAGCTTTGTCGTACGACGACGTCAGCGTCTAGATATATGGGAATTGCTCATAAGAATCGTTTTGCTTGTTACCTCTTTAACCTGTTTGTTCCCTTTTATGCATGTTGTAGCGAAGTCACTTAGCGATAACTCCTATGTCATTGCAAATAAGGTATTCCTGCTGCCAAATGGCTTTAACCTTGAAGCTTATGCCAAAATCTTCGCAGATGCGAGCATCATGAGATCTCTATATGTTTCTATCATCATTACGGTGATGTTTACCATACTGGGTATGATCGTCACGATTTGCGCCGCCTATCCGCTATCTCGTAAGAATTTAAAGGGACGTGCTGCTATAACCGTCATTTTTATGTTTACCTTGTACTTCGGCGGCGGCATGATTCCCGAATATTTGCTCATTAATAATTTGGGGATGCTTGATACCATATGGTCGCTTGTGCTGCCAGGCGCATTCAGCGCGTTTAATCTTCTGATATTTAGAAGCTCGATTGCAAGCAATATTCCGGATAGCTTGGAGGAGTCAGCCCGCATCGATGGTGCAAGTCACTATCGCATATTGATCAGTATTGTGCTGCCGTTATCCAAGCCCATTCTTGCAACGCTGTCGCTCTTTTACGCTGTTGGGAGATGGAACGCTTATGGGGATGCATTGTTTTATATTAAACAGAATGTGGACCTGAGGCCGCTGCAATTAAAGCTTTTTTATCTGGTCGTTCAAGCTAGTGAGAGCTTCCAGCTCGAGATGACACATGTATCCTTGTCTAATCCCGAGGTGCTGAAAGCGGCGTGTATCGTCTTTGCAACGCTGCCGATCCTTCTTGTGTATCCGTTCATTCAAAAGTACTTTGTGCAGGGGGTGATGCTTGGCGCCGTAAAAGAGTAGGATGACAGGTTAGGAGTTTTGGTTGTTGTATAAAAAAAGGGAGGATCAAGCATGAAAAGGAAGAAGTTTACGAGCATCAGTATGGCACTAATTCTCTCCACTGTTCTGTTGGGAGCTTGTTCGAACAATAGCAACACCACGAGCAATCCTTCACCATCTCCGACCAGCAGCAACGAGGGACAAGCGGAAGGTCAATTCGCCGATTATTCGAAGGGGTTCGAAAAATCCATTACGCTTGATATTCCGGTCTATGAGCGCGCATTTGAAGGCTGGAACGTGAGCGATAACTACTATACGCGCTGGATTCAGAAGGAGTTCGGCGATAAGTATAACGTTAAAATGAACTTTGTCCCAATAAACAGAGCCGGAGAAGTGCGAGATTTCCAACAGCTACTTGCAGCCGGTAATGCGCCGGATGTCATCTTCCACTATGACATGCCTCAAGCGGTGGCCTATTACGGTCAAAATGTGATGCAGCCTCTTGATCTGGAAGAGATCGCGAATTACGCTCCTACTTATTGGGAGAATATGAATGAAGTTATCGAGGAATACGGGGTTATCGAGGACAAGAATATGTTTTTCTTTGCCTCCCGTCCGGACTACGGCAATTTTGCCAGCTTTATACGTAAAGACTGGGTCGAGAAGGTCGGCATGAAGATGGAGGACCTCACGTCTCTGGAGAAATTTAATGAAATGCTGGTGAAATGGAAGGAAGCTGGACTAGGAACGGCAGGAGCGGGCTTGACGGCCAACATTTACAACTATAGCTACGCCTTTCGCGAATATCCGATGGATCCTAAAGAAGTAGCAATTTATACGGATTTGGCTGTAGGTGAATTCACTTCACCGGCTTCGGAAGCGTGGCTGCGCAACCTTAGCTATCAGTACCACAATGGTCTAATCGACAAAGAATTCTATCTTCGCAAAGACGGCAATTCGATCAAGGCAGAGTTCGTTGCGGGAAGAACGGGTACTTACGGTGAATACATGGCGAGCAACATGGATGTGTTTGAAGCAACGCTGAAAAATAACCCGGAGGCGGAATTTGCATTGATTCCACCTGCTGCCGGAATCCCAGGCGGAAAAGAACTCCCGTCAAGCGCTCCATTCCCTTTTGGTCTAATTATGGGGGTTAATGCAGAAGCCACAGCAGAAGAGCGAGTCGCCCTTTGGCTGTATCTGGAGTGGATGAGCCAGCCGGATAATTTGTTCTACTTACAGAATGGGGTAGAAGGTCAAAACTACACGTTGGATGCAAACGGCGCTCCAGTGAGAGACGACAGCTATACTGGCGAATTCGCCCTTTCGAAAAACAACAACAAAGATTATTGGAGCTTTGTAACCGAAGCGCCTGTATTCGGCACGGAGGAAGAAACGCTTGCCGTTCTGAAGAAATTCTGGACACCGGTAGGCTATGAACATATCGTTGATGACATGCTATTCTATGCTGAGGAAGCCAAGAAAAAGAGGGGCGTAGAACGGAATCCATTGTTCACCGTTCCAATTGAATCAGTTAATGAATATAAGGCTGACCTTAACAACTTGTTCCAGGAGCTTTATCTGAAGGTGGTTATGTCGCCGGCGGATCAGTTCGATCAATTGTACGCAGATGCCAAAAAACGTTATCTGGAATCTGGCTATCAAGAAATTCTCGATGAGAAGACAGCAGCGTTTGAGGCGGGTCAAGTGAAGTAGTAACAGCAATGGAGCTCCTGAATTTATTCGGGAGCTCTCCACATGAAGGGTATATGAACAAGAATAATATCGCACCCAGTGCTTGCAGCTTTGAATGAATTTGTAAGCGGTACCAGTTATAAAATGGTTAGAGGAGGCTCAATGAATGACGGGAGTAACAAGAAAAAAAGATTTAAGCCTAATAGGTAAGAAAGCATTATCTTTACTTGTGTCGGTCGCGGTCGTTGCGGGCAGCTTTACAACGGGTATAGGCAGTCAAGCTCGTGCTGCTGAATCGGCGACCATACCCGAAAATGGTTTGATTGCAGACTATTCATTCTCCGAAGCACCGCAAGATGGCAAGACAATCGCAAACAAAGCAACGGGCGCAGGCGCAGTCGGCCATGCAATTGTAGAAAACGAAGCGACTTCTGCATGGGAAGACAATGCACTGAAATTCTCGGGAACGGGTACATCCGTTAGCAATCCGGTTGGTACTTGGGTATCTCTTCCAGGCAATATTCTGAGCGGCAAAACTTCTGCGACAGTGAGCATCGAAGTGAAGCCAAGCGCAGCCATTCTGACCAAAGCACATTTCCTGTGGAACATTGGCAACTCAGGTACGGCCACATATTGGTTTGCCAATACCAATTCTCCTCGTACGTCTATTAAATATGGCAATGAGAAGACGGCACCCTCTACCAAGCAGCTTTCGGCCGATCGTTGGTACAGCCTTACATCGGTCATTAATGCGGATACAAAGACGATCTCGTTCTATGTTGACGGGGTTAAGGTTGGAGAAACGCTGGATGGCAATATGTCGCTGGCGCAGCTGACGGATCAATCACGGAATACAATCGGACGGGCGCCCTATAATGATCCTATGTTTGAGGGTTCCGTATCTAGCTTCCGTGTGTATGACCGTGCCCTCAGCTCTGAGGAAGTAAAAACGATTTCGGATGCGGATATGGAGCAGCATTCAGCCTATTTCGATCAATTACTGCAAACGTCCATCGCCGTCGTGACAGATGTGGAGATCGATAAGCCGCAAATGAAGCTGCCGAGCCATAACGGGACGGTGACATGGACCTCGAACACTTCTGCTGTGGTGATTGCAGAGGATGGCATAACGGCAACGGCTGAACAACCAACTGCTAACGGTTCCCCGGTGACAGGCACACTTACCGCGACGATGACGATTCGTGGTAACAGCTTGACGAAGGAAGTTGACGTAACCGTATTACCCAAAGAGGCCATAACCACAATTCCGACGCGAGGACTTATTGCGGACTATTCTTTTGTAGAGCAGCCGGAGGACGGCAAGACGGTAGCGAATAAGTCAACAAATACCGGAGTTGTCGGAGCTGCTGTCGTGCAGAATGAAGCGACGGCAGTCTGGGAGGATAACGGACTTGTATTCTCGGGCGAAGGGACATCGGTGAGCAGCCCTACAGGAACGTGGGTTTCCTTGCCTAATCAAATTCTAAGCGGCAAAACCTCGGCGACGATAAGCGTTGAGGTCAAGCCTAGCACAGTGACGACCAACAGGTTTCATTTCCTCTGGAACATCGGCAACAGCGGTACCTCAAATTACTGGTTTGCCAACTTGCTGGATCCGCGTACTTCCATTAAATATGGAGGTTCTGAGAAGACAGCATTGTCACCTTCAAAGCTGAAGGGTGATCAATGGTATAGTATTACCTCTGTCATTGACGCCGGAATGAAAACAATATCCTATTATATTGATGGCGTTAAAGTTGGTGAAATGGAAGACGGTGGAATGTCACTATCACAAGTTACCGACCAGACAAAGAATACAATCGGGCTTGCGCCGTACAATGATCCGTTGTTTCAAGGTGCGGTATCAACGTTCCGCGTGTATGACCGTGTGTTGAGTGCAGAAGAGATTACATTCATATCCAATACAGATGCACAGCTGCACGCAGGAACGGTAGAGCCGACAGCTCTTGCCGTGAACGAGGTTACGGTATCTGCGAATGGCTCTGCTTCGGTGTCACTTCAATGGGATGCTGTAACGAACGCCAGCTATTATAACGTATACCGCAGCATTGCAGGACAAGATGATTACGCAAAGCTGCAGAAGTTGACCGATACATCGTTTAAGGATGAGACGGTGTCGCTGTCAACGGATTATGATTACAGAATAACGGCTGTTAGCAGCAGGGAGGTAGAGTCCGCTCCAAGCATGTCTGTGACGGCAGAGGTACAGGTTCCGACAGAAGCGCCAGCGGCACCAACTGAGCTTGCCGTAACGGGGGTCATCACCCAGACTAGTGTTGATTTGAAGTGGACAGCTTCGACAGGCAGCTCGGAATATGTGATCTACCGCTCGAATACGCAGAGCGGAGGCTTTAATGAAATTGGCCGTTCGACAACAACAACATTCAAGGATTCCAGTGTTAATACCGCAACAACTCATTACTATCAAGTAAAGGCCTTGAATTATGCGGGACTATCAACGGATGGCTCGAATGTGGTGGGAAGCCCGGTATTTTCACCGCCTTCATCTCCAACTGGCGTCAAAGTCAGCAGTGTCAGCGATGTTGGGGCTGTGGTCAACTGGGAGACCGTACAAGGAGCAGAGGTTTACAACGTATATATCAAAGAAGCTGGCGCATCGGAGTATACGCTGAGCGGCACGACAAGTACGCTAACTTATGCCATTCAAGGACTGTCCGAAAACAGGGAGTATAACGCGGCAGTCACAGCGGCAAGCATTAGCGGGGAGTCGAATCATTCCGCAGCCGCAGCTTTCCGTACGAAAAAACCAATGAAATTCGACTTTGGTTTTGTGGATTCACCGGTATTAGCTGGCTACATCGGTGTTACAGCATCCTCCATTTATTCACAGGAGGCAGGTTACGGCTTTGTAGATGCTTCGACCCTGTGGGGGCGTGACCGAGGTCCTGCTGCCAATCCTGCTGCTGAACCACTACGGGATATGACCAGGGAGTGGCTTAACGGCGCGAACTGGCAGTTTAACGTCGACTTGCCAAACGGCTTATACGACGTGTTGGTTTATTCGGGCGACCACGCAGGAAGACAGGGCGGGGGTGTTTGGATTGAAGGGATTAATTATGGAGGCGTCGGAGGTGCGAGAGATGCGGTTCTCGCCAGACAGCTCGATAACATCTCCGTGTCGGATGGGCAAATGTCGTTCCAGTTCGATGGTACGATTAACGGGGTAGTTATCATCCCGGTGTTAAATTCTCCAACCAATTTGACCCTTGACGAGAAAGGGATGGATCCGGCTCAGCCTGTGGTCAAGCTCTCGTGGTCGGGCAATGAGGAAGCGGCCAAATATCGCGTGTATAGACAAGGCGGTATATCCAATTCTTTCATAGCCATCGGCGATACGCAAGCCGAACAATTCACGGATCATAGTGTGGATGTAGGAATAGAGTATCTCTATTATGTGACCCTTGTCGATGCAGCAGGTCTTGAGACGGGACCGACAAATGAATTGACTGTATCGCTTGTAGATTCCGAGATTCAGATTCCTGAAGCGCCACAGAATCTGCAATACGGCGCCGTGAACAAAAACGACGTGACTATCAGCTGGGATGATAGCGCAGGGGCAACCTCTTACTACATTTATCGGGCTCAGCGCCCGAACGAGACTTTTGTTCCAATCGGGAGGACACATGAAGCAGCCTACACGGATGAGACTGTTCTAACGACGATCGCTTATTATTACAAGGTGCAAGCCGTGAGCGCCGGCGGCGGGTCCGAGCTGTCCGAGACGCTGGTTACCCCTGCTGTAACCGTTCTAGACCGTCAGGCCGAATATCTTGATCGTGGGCTTGTAGCGGTAAAGACGGAGGATGGCGTATTCGTCGGTTGGAGATTGCTGGGTAATGATCCCGCCAGCGTTAGCTTTGATCTCTACCGAGATGGGGAGAAAATTAATGAAGATCCGATAACAACCTCCACGAACTATCTGGATGCTGAAGGCACGCTAGATTCCGTCTATCAGATTAAGGTTATTGGGGGAAGCGGTCCTAAAGAGACCGATACGGTAAAGGTATGGTCGGAGCAGTACTTAAGTATACCGCTTGATAAGCCTGCCGGGGGAGTTTCGCCTGACGGCGAAGCGTACAAATATTCGGCGAATGATGCCAGCGCGGGAGACCTTGATGGCGACGGGCAATATGAAATTGTAGTTAAATGGGATGCACTTGCTCGTGACAACGCTCACGCTGGTTACACAACGAATACGTATTTCGATGCTTACAAGCTGGATGGAACCAAATTATGGCGAATTGATGCCGGTCCAAATGTACGTGCTGGCGCGCATTACTCACCGTTCCTTGTTTACGATTTCGACGGCGATGGCAAATCGGAAATTGTGTTCAAAACAGCGGATGGCACAGTCGATAGCGAAGGGAATGTAATCGGCGATCCGGATGCGATTTGGCGCAACGCTGCAGGCTATATTCTGCAAGGACCTGAATATTTAACGATATTTGATGGTGAGTCCGGCAAAGCGATAGATACGATCAATTACGAACCGGCAAGAGGCAAGGTAGAGGACTGGGGCGACGGTTATGGTAATCGGGTAGATCGTCATCTTGCAGCTGTAGCTTATCTGAACGGAGAAACGCCAAGCATTGTCATGACACGAGGGTACTACGCCAAAACGATGCTGGCAGCTTACAACTTTGTTGATGGCAAGCTGGTGAAAGAGTGGGTATTTAACAGCAGTGAACCAGGGAATAACATTTATGAGGGACAAGGGAATCACAACCTCTCTGTTGCCGACGTGGATGGGGACGGAC
Source organism: Paenibacillus sp. SY21-1 (assembly GCF_005222705.1). Classification (GTDB taxonomy): domain Bacteria; phylum Bacillota; class Bacilli; order Paenibacillales; family Paenibacillaceae; genus Pristimantibacillus. Next base: position 205,414 of record NZ_STGF01000011.1, read on the forward strand.
TTGACGAGATTATCTATGGAGCAGCCGTATTTGATCATGACGGTACCGGTTTGTATGCAACGTGGGGGCATGGGGATGCCTTGCATGTCTCGGACTTTGATCCTGAACGTCCAGGCCTTGAAATCTATCAGCCTCATGAAGGCGGTCATGGCTTCGGTATTAGAGATGCGGCAACTGGCGAGGAAATATGGAATAATAATCCGGAAGTGCGCGTCGACGTCGGCCGTGGGCTTATTGCTGATATCGATCCGCGTCACCTTGGCGCAGAATTCTGGTCGTCCACCAGCTGGGATGGCAGCTCTGGTGCAAGTGCATTATTTAACGTAAAAGGAGACCCGATCTCGGAGAATCGACCTTCTATTAATCATGCGGTATGGTGGGACGGAGATTTGCTTCGCGAGCTGCTGGATCATGACTTTATTCCAGGCGTAGATCCACATGGCTATCCGAAGATCGACAAATGGGATTGGGAGAATGAGCAATCTGTCAGAATCTACAGTCCGGAAGGGGTAACTTCCAACAATTATACAAAAGGCAATCCATCCCTGCAGGCCGATCTGCTTGGCGACTGGCGCGAAGAAGTAATCTGGCCGTCAGCCGACAGCACAGAACTTCAAATCCATACGACGATTGACCTGACTGAGCATCGCATTTATACCTTGATGCACGATCCGGTCTATCGATTAGGCATTGCTTGGCAGAACGCTGGCTATAACCAGCCTCCTCACACAGGCTTCTATTTGGGAAGCGGTATGCAGGAGCCACCAGCGCCAAGGATAACAATCGTGAACGAGCCTGCCGCTCCGGGCGCCCCGACTTCGGTCACGGCAACGGCCGGAAACGGGCAAGTCGTCTTGGCATGGGAGGGTACTGCGAATACAGCCCAATACAAAATCCTTAGAAGCAATAGTGAAAACGGTGAATACGCCATTGTGAACACTGTAGATGAGAAGAGCTATACCGATACAAGCGTAGTCAACGGCAGCACTTATTATTATCGAATCATTGCCATCAATGCAATCGGTGAAAGCGAACCGTCTGTAACTGTCAACGCAACGCCAAGAGCGGCCAGCAGCGGCGGCGGCACTGGAACTGGAGGAGGGACAACCCCAGGGACCGGGCAGCCAGAAGATGGTACGGTAATTGTGAACGATCCCAAAGCTAATCAAGGCAAAATTACGGTTAATGTTGCCGGCGGCAAGCATAAGGTTTTGCTTCCTGCCCATGCTGCGGCCGTAAACGGACAGAATAAGCTAAGCTTGGAAGCGGAAGCGGTAACGGTGGAAATTCCGGCTGAAGTGCTTGAAGCGTTGAAGGCATTGGTATCGGAACAGGAAAGAAGCCAATATCAAATTTCAGTTTCAGTGGAACGCTTAGCTGAAGACAAGACTGGCGAGCTGCTGAACCGTGCGGAGCAGAGCAGCAAGGCGAATCTTAAAGCGGCAGGTGACGTGTTCAAGTTTACGCTCGCCCTACTTGGTAAGGACGGGAAAGCTCATGTACTAAGTCAATTTGAGGAGCCTATCCTGTTGTCTTGGAAATTAAAGGCGGGTGCGAATGCCGATCTGACTGGTATTTACTACATCAGCGAAGCAGGTAAGCTTGAATACATTGGCGGTACAGTGAATGGCAGTCGTGTAGAGGCTGAAGTTCAGCATTTCAGCATGTACGCGCCGCTTGAATTTAAGAAGGCGTTCGTCGATGTGCCTGCCGGGTTCTGGGCAGAGCCTGCCATTACGCTGCTGGCCTCGAAGCACATCGTATCCGGTATTTCGAATACCGAATTTGCACCCCAAAACAACGTGACCCGAGCAGAATTCGCGGCGATTGTCGCACGCTCGCTGAACCTTAAGGCAACGGGCAGCGCGGTATTTACCGATATTCCAGCTAATGCGTGGTACGCTGAGGCGGTTGCCGCAGCGCATGAAGCGGGTATTATCTTCGGTAAATCCGAGAGCAGCTTTGACCCTGCTGCGGCTATTACGCGCCAAGAGATGACAGTGCTGCTGCTGCGAGCTTATGGATACCGTGCAGGAGCAGCATATCTGGCTAAAGAGCAATCCGCTTTTGCAGATCGCGGCCAAATTAGCTCATGGGCTCAGCATGCAGTGGATGCTGCGTTCGAGCTGGGATTAACAAAGGGCAAAGGTAACAATCGCTTTGACCCGCAAGGCGTTCTAACACGTGCGGAAAGTGCGCAAGCGATTGTAAACTTGCTCAAGGTTTAAAGAGGAGGGGAGTTCTGGTTAACAAGCAGCCGACTCCCCAGCTCTGAAGTATACACCAAAACGCAAAAATGGAGACATAGGTTTTCAAGAAATGCGAGCCTATAATGAATGGTAGAGCACATTACGAGAAGGAGCCCAAGAGGCTTTCTTCTCTTTTAATCTTTGCGAAGTACTATTTCCGAGAAATGAAAACGGGGGCCATTATGGATAATCGAGAATTAACGGATACATTGTACGGATACTTGTTCGTTCATTTCATTGGCGAGAAGGAAGATGGAGAACAAATATATTTCGCACTGAGTCAAGACGGCCTGCACTGGCGGGATTTGAACCAGCACAAGCCGGTTTTACGCTCTACCGTGGGTGAACTCGGGGTGCGAGATCCCTATCTTCTTCGGAGCGAGGATGGAAACCGCTTCTATTTGCTGGCAACCGATCTGGGCATCTATCACCGTGGAGGTTGGGGGAATGCCAACGCGACGGTTACTGGCAGCCGCTCGCTTGTCATTTGGGAATCTACCGATTTATTGAACTGGTCTGAGCCTCGATTGGTAGAGATTGCTCCTGAGGAGGCAGGCTGCGCATGGGCACCGGAAGCCATCTACGATAATAAAACAAAAGATTACCTTGTATTCTGGGCATCCAGCCGCGATGCTAGCGACGGCGAAGGCAGGGGACTGCACATCTATGCAAGCAGGACAACGGATTTCCAAACGTTTACACCAGCCGAGCTTTATATTACCCGCGGCGAGAATCGGACGATCATCGACACGACGATTATTAAAGCCGGGGACAACTATTACCGCGCCTCCGGAGACGGACAAATCACGATAGAAGCAAGTGATTCTTTAACGGGCGAATGGGAAATCATTTCGACGCTGGAATCACTAGAACTAGGACTTTCGGGAAAGGATGTCGAGGGTCCGGAGTTTTTCAAATTCAATCATGAAGAAAAATGGGGATTGTTCGTTGACCGGTATTCAACGGGGAAAGGTTATTTGCCCATCATTACTTCAGATATCGGTGACCAGACGGGAACGAGCTGGCGCAAGCTGGAAGAAGAAGAATTTGATTTTGGCAGCCTTAAGAAGCGGCACGGCTCTATTCTGCCTATTACAAAAGGCGAATATGAGGCCATTTTGGCAAAATGGGATGGAAGTCTGTAAGAGGAAAGAGGAGGAGCAAACATTTGGGAGCCTATTTATTCGTTCATTTCAAGGAAAAGCTAACACCTGACGGTGAGCAGGTTTACTTTGCGCTTAGTCTCGACGGCTTAAGCTGGGAGCAGGTGAACGGCGGAAATCCCGTGCTTGAGAGCCAGCTCGGCGATCAAGGCGTTCGTGATCACACCATCGTGCGAACAAGGAGTGGGAAATTCTATATCCTCGCAACGGATCTTAGTTTGGCGAACGGTTTTCACACCAAATATAAAAGCAGCTGGGACCATGTTTCCAGGGGAGGCAGCAAGCATCTGGCTTTATGGGAATCGACAGATTTAGTGAACTGGTCGAAGCAGCGGATGATCGAGCTGGGAGATGAACAATTCGGCTGTCTGTGGGCACCTGACGTCATTTATGATCCACATCAGGATGATTATGTGCTTCATTGGTCCTCTGCTCATGCAACGAATGAGTATGGACCGAAGGCGATTTATTACTCGCGCACGCATGACTTCGAAAGCTTCGCGGCTCCGCAGCTGCTCTGCCGCAAAGAAGACAGTGGAATAATAGATTCGGCCATATACGAAGAGAACGGAAGCTTCTACCGCTTTCTTAAAAGCGAGGCAAACCCTATGGCAATCATATTGGAGAAGGGCTCAACGATTACAGGAGACGATTATGTCCGTGTGGAGGCCTTCGACGAAGAAATGGCCAAGCTTCGTTCGGGCGCGTATGAAGCGCCGACCGCTTTCCGGCTTACTAATGACAAATGGTGTTTAATGATCGATTTCTTCGGTGTCAAAGGCGAGGGCCAAGGCTATGTGCCGTTCGTAGCCGAAACGCTGGAAAGTGGACGGTTTATCCGCTCGGATGAATCGTTCCGCTTCCCGTATGGCTTCAAGCATGGCACGGTGCTTGCGATAACGAGGGAAGAGTACGATCGTATTACAAACGTTTATGGTATAGGCTAATTGAGGGAGGATTATTACATGTCTAAAACAAATCCAGCATTAATGGGGGAGTGGGCGGATCCGTTTCTGTTGAAAGTCGAAGATGACTATTATTTGTACCCGACGAAAGATAGCGATGGATGGCTGTATGATAAGTTTCATGTGTTCCATAGTAAGGATTTAGTCCATTGGGACGGACCGTTTATGGCACTGGATTTGAAGGATGTCAGTTGGGCGAATTCACGAGCCTGGGCTCCTGGGGTCAATGCGTATAATGGGAAATATTATATGTATTTTACTGCCGAAGCGCAGATTGGAGTAGCTGTTTCAGACTCTCCATTGGGACCGTTTCGAGACTTGCTAGGGAAGCCGCTGATTACTAAGGATGAGTATGACTGCCAAAGCATCGATGCAGATCTTTTTGTTGACGATGATAATCAGCCTTACTTACTGTGGGGTCAGGGCAAATGCTGGATCGTACCGTTGGAGGAAGATATGATAACCTTCAAAGAGCCTCCAAGAAGGATTTCGGATCAATTGTATCTGAATAGAGGAAAAGATCCGTCGATCTTTAATTCTGGCGTATATAATGAAGGACCGCATCTTCAAAAGATTGACGGTCGATATCTGCTCACTTGGAGCAATTACGATACTCGCGACCCGCTGTATCAAATCTGTTTTGGATGGAGCAATCATATCTATGGTCCTTATGAAACTCCGGTGGATAACCGCGTTACGCTTCCTTCCGAGAACTATTTTGGAACCGGACATGCTTCCATGGCGAAATACGGTGATGAGTGGGTTCTTGCGTATCACCGTTTGATCGATCCGGCCAGCAGTTTGCTGCGGGAGACTTGTATTAGTAAAATTTCGTTCGAGGATGACAAACCAATAGTTAATGTAGATGAAGTTTTCTACAAGGAGCGTTGAGAAATGCTGCCCTATTATTTGATATCTGGAACTCGTTTGCCAGAGGAGGTATATGGCGAGCCAGCAGTCTGGCATTCTACTTTACCGGAGTTGATTGATAGCCAAGGAGCATTAGTACCTTTATCCCATGGGATGAGTGACGAAATTCAATTGCAAGCAGCCACATCTGCTGGTACCTATACATTCCGGGTGCGATTGCTTGGTGCGGACTACTGCTGGCTTGCTGGCTATACGCGGAAGCCTGCTGACAATCCGAATGAATACAGTCTTTCCGCTGCCGCCAGCCTCCATCTTGCTTTGCAGATTGAAGGCGAATCGTTCGAGGTGCTAAACAGCCATTATGGCGTTCTGTTTGCCAAAGCGGATTATAGCGGGTCTCCGGCAGGGGAGACGGTGCTGCTGCAAGCGCCGTATTGTTTTCGACTGGCAGGCCAAGGCTTTGGTATCATCGCGATTCCGATTGATTCGCAGGGACATGTAAGGATACCGGGAGTGCTGCTGTATTTTGAGACTATGGACTTTGTTCATTATGAGGAGAAAGAAGCAATTCGTTTATCTCCAAATGCACTGGTCACTTATTCCTGTGAGCTGGATGCGGAAACCATGCTGTATCGTCTCGGCTGGACGGAGAAGGACGGAGAGTCGCGTTATGTAACAACTGAGGATTTTAAAGTGCTCAGTGAACCACAAGCAGGCGCCATGTTCCCTGCCAGGACCCGGCACTTGAATCTGCAAGGTACGGAGTCCGCCCAGATTCTGGCTTTAACAGCATCGGAGGCTGAATACCTTCGCAGAAAGCTTGCCCGTGTCCGTAACGTTTCAATGGATGAGCTGAACGTAACCATAAGCGCAGGTAATGGCTCCCATCATCTGGACTCTATTCGCGCTGTGCTGCGATATTCAGATGGCAGTATTTCTCGCAAAAGAATTGCCATTGAGCTGTCGGAGATAGAGGCGATCGATTTTTCTGTTCCTGCTGTCTATTCCCTGCGTGGCAAGGTTTTACGAGCCGATTTTCCTTATCCGATGATGAGAACGCGTCCTGATCCATTTATTCTTGCGTACAAGGATCGTTATTACTTTATTTCTACAGATGACGATCGACAACGTAAAATTTACATTCGATCCTCTGACACGCTTGCAGGACTCGAAGACGGACAGGCGGAAGAGGTTCTGCTCTGGGATGGGAATATTCCGAATGGGGAGCGTGCCGGGCAGCATTGGGCACCCGAATTGCATATTGTTGACGAGAAATTATGCTGCTTTCTAGCCATCAGTGTGAATAATGAATGGCATGGCGTCCAGGCTCACGTAGCTATTCTTGACGGAGAAGATCCGATGAATCCTGAACACTGGGGTACGCCTAAGCGGATACTGGATCGAGATGGAAACTACTTGTCGGATTTGGCTGAGAGAGAGCGTAACCTTTCGCTGGATATGACCTACTTTGAGCATGACGGCAAATCTTATGTGTGCTGGTCTCAGCCCAAGTGGTTCGAAGAGCAGCAGGAGTTGGCTGCACTGTATATTGCGACCGTTAATCCAGAACAGCCTTGGATCTTAACCAGCGATTCTGTTCGAATCTGCCGTAATGAATATGGCTGGGACCGCAACGATAGAGGTGTGGCTGAAGGTGCCTTTGTCATGAAGCGTGAGGGAAAAATCTATATGGTTTATTCCGGGTCCGGAGTCGGGCCGAGATATACGGTAGGGCTGCTTGAGCTGCCAGCTGAAGGTGATCCTCTGGATTCGGCAGCTTGGAGAAAAACCAATTACCCGCTCATGCATTCGTTAAGCCTGCCAGGTCAATATGGCCCTGGCCACAACATGCTGCTGCAGGATCTTCAAGGCGATTGGTACAACGTTTATCATGCATGCGGCATTCATGGCGGATTCCGTGATTCTAGCATCAGAACTCTTCATTTTCGCTTTGACGGTACGCCCATACTTGATATGAGGGAAGAGGAGGAGCTGCTTCCGGAGCTGGAGCTGGTGACGGTGATCTTAAAGATTGAATAATGATTTGAGCAAATGATGATATAACGCTAAAAACATCGAACCCTATGGTGACAGGAATCGATGTTTTTAGCTTTTTTTGCGAATTGTTTTTATATGCGAATACGCTCGTGGTGATTTTGTCCGACTTGAATGACTGAATCCTGTCAACCGACAGTATTTCTGATTTTAACTAGCTCGTTTATAAAATAATCTAGCTGCCCTAGAGTCGCTCCTACAGTGGATGCATGACGAGTATTATTTGGGGTTTGACAATCCTGCTGCAAAGCGTCTAACGCCATTCCAGCAGCCAGCGCGGCGATTCCATCACCTATCGTAGCAATGGAGGCCCCTATAAAAGCCAGCTTGGCAATTTCGATATTACGCAGATCCTTGTTTATGGCCAATTACTGTCCCCCCAGATTCATATGCATTAGTATATGTTCGAAGTTACAACTTGTTAAAACCGCACTGGGGATTATGAAACCGTACGACTTACCACAAGACGGCTGCTATTCCTTATCGATGGGGTGTTTAATTTGATCCTTATATTCGTCCAAATAAAGTTGACCATCGCTGCTTTTGACGGCATAGAATATTTCCTCTATCTTTTTGCCGCGCGACTTTAGTTGAGACAACAACCATGATACAGAAATCTGATTGGAGTAGAAGTTCCCATCTAGCAGCTGCCCGTCGATGATAAGTTCAATTGGGAACTGTGCCGCATTACCTGGATTTAACTTCAGGTCTTTTAATTTCACGGTTTGTTGTTCTTTTTTCTTTTGAACAGATAGTTTTCCATTAATTTCGAGGAGGGCGTATTCTACTTCTGCTATATCAAATATATCCTTCTGGCGAAGCTGTTGGTTTAATGAATCCATTGTCATGTTATTTTTCTTTAAATTATCTTCAAGTATGTTCCCCCCTTCGATGAGAACCGTAGGTGTTCCTTCCGTCCACATCTTAAAGTTTCTGTATTTCAGAAAAAGTTTGGATAAAGCAAAAGAAGTGATGGTAAAAACAGATAGGGAAATTAAAAGGTGGATGACTTGAATCTTTTCGTTAAATGCAAAATTGGCTGCCATAGCCCCTAATATGACGGCCGTTACGAACTCATGAAAGTTCATGTTGGAAAGAGTCTGTTTGCCGAGTATTCTTGCAATCAACATGAGGATTACGAAAGCAGAAAAACTTCTGATCAAAATAACAATGTGGTCCATGTAAGAAGCTCCTTATGTAAATGATTGTAGGCAGGCACTATTTAGGATGCTCGAACAAATGGATGAATATACTGATAAAAAGCCCAGACTGGTTCTCCCGGCTACCGCCATTGTATAACGGTCATAAAGAGAGGCCAACCAGAGCATACCGGCTGACCTAATGATATGAAAGACCACGTTCGAAAAATCATGATACGGGTAAAACAGGCTTTACTCGGCAGATTCAGCGTCTGCTTTTGTTACGTGTACAGTGCCATGAGGGTGCTGAGGCGGCGCATATATAACATAAACTTTCAGTGGTGTATGACCCTTATTGATAATATTGTGCCATTTTCCGGAAGGGATCATGATGGCATCATTAACTGACGCCATTTGTTGGAAATCCAATTGTTCCCTGCTATCACCCATTTGTACAAGTCCTTGACCAGATTCAATTCGTATAAATTGATCTGTATGAGGATGGATTTCCAAACCGATATCATCTCCAACATCAATACTCATCAGGGTCACTTGATAGTGTTCACCTGTCCATAATGCAGTGCGGAACGTATTGTTCTGCATCGCTGCCTGCTCGATATTGACTACAAATGGACTTGGTCCATAATCTCTTAATGGGATATGTTCATGATGCGAACTCCGATAATTTATATGGTAATAATAGGGGTTCCACTGATAATTACCCCAATGATTGGGACTCCAATTGACCTGCATAGGATAATACGATGGATAGGCACAACATAACTCGCGATTCATAAGTGCTCTCCTCTCTTAATTTCGTTGATTGTTGTTTATCCTATGCAGCTGCCTAAACAATGGTTTACCGATTGGGCACTAGGGGCAAATCCGATAAATCACGCAAAGCGATTACTACTTCGTACAATCCGAAGAATGAGCCATAAAGAATGTCTTTTATATTTATATACATCCCAACTCAATTGGAACCTCTTTGTGTTGCTGTTTTATTGAAATAAAACTTGAGTAATGGTGGTGCGATCAAAGTCGTTAATATTATGGTGATGATCACTGAAGTAAAATACTCATTAGATAGTAACTTCGCCTGTAAACCAGTTGTTGCGATGATTAAAGCGACTTCGCCTCGGGAGATCATACCTGAACCAACAGCAAAGGCAGAAGTAATGTTCATTCCTGTTATTGTTGCTCCAATGGCCCCACCAAATAGTTTCGTTAGAATTGCGACGGCGGTTAAAACAAATATAAAACTAATTTGGTTGCCAATTCCTTCAAATGAAACATTAAGCCCGATACTAACAAAAAATACAGGGACAAAAATTGCATAAGCGATTGGTTCGATCTTTGACTCCACCGTAAGTTTGAACGATGTTTGGGAAATTGCAATTCCGGCAGCGAATGAACCTATAATGGCGGCCATCCCCATCATGTCTGCAAAATAAGCAAAACCGAAACAAACAGCCAGGGCCATGGTGATAACAGGTTCAGTTACAGTAATACGCCCAAATAACTTCATAAATTTAGGAACGGCAAACCATCCAACTACAGCAATGACGATGAAGAAAATAAATTTCTTGCTTATCAAGAGAGTAAGGGAAGTATGATTACCGTCGCCTAAGAAACTCATCATGATAGCCAGTAGAATGACTACTATTACATCATCAACAACGGCTGCTCCGAGGATCGTTGCACCTTCACGCGAGTTAAGCCGGTTCAAATCTTTCAGAACTTGTACTGTAATACTGACTGATGTTGCACTAAACACGACGCCAATAAATAAAGCATAAGTAGAACTGAGTCCAAAAGCCTCCGCTACGGCATAGCCGCCTAAGAAAGGGAGGATAATCCCGCCGATAGCGACGGCAAAAGCGGACCGCCATGTCCTTTTTAGTTGCTCCAAATCTGTCTCCAAACCAGCAATAAACATGAGTAAAATGACGCCGATCTCCGCCATATAATGTACGAAGTCATTACTTTCAATCCATCCTAGTATAGCCGGACCGATGATAATCCCAATGAGAAGTTTCCCAAGTACGGAAGGTTGCCCCAACATAGTTGCAACATGACCAAAAACTTTAGTGAGTATCAAAATGAGAAATAAATAAAGGATAAAAACCAACCAAAGCACCTCAATAACTGGAAATCTTCCGGATTGATGTCCAATTTATTATCGAATTCGTGATAATACTATAACCCGAAATGGGCGGGAATAAAATAGCGATTTTAACGCTCATGATGACGTCAAATTCCAACTTAAATGTAGTGTATAATCCCTAGGGATTAAGTTTCAGGGAAATCTCTTTAAAATCTAATTTTGGGCGTCGATCTCCATTGAACTAACTGAGTCTATTGCATAATACTCACCAAGACGAGGCTGCCGGAATGAAACGGCAGCCTCGTTGAGCTAACAGGCAGAATACTTTAATCAATTTATTTTGATCAATTAATTGACTCTTACGAAATGTAGTGGTAAATTCACTTTAGGTAATAAATCAAAAAAAGTTGATTAATAAGGTGATGACCTTTATGAATGAAATTTCGCTTAAGGATTACGAATCCAAATTTAAGGCACTTGCCGATGAAAAACGGCTGCAGATTATGTGCGAACTGACTCAGCGAGGAAACACATGCGTCTGTGATCTCACCAGTATCTTTGATATGTCTCAATCCAAGCTGTCGTATCACCTAAAGATACTGCTTGATGCTGGGTTTATTACCAAAGAGACGCGAGGCACATGGAGTTATTATGAAATCAATCAAGAACAGGTAAGCCACATTCTCTCTGAGGAGCTGTGTTGTATTTTCAAACCAGCCCGATCAAGCAATGGCTGTTGTGGAGCGACAGTTGAAAAAGAAACTAGCAGTAGCTGCTGCGGCGGAACCAATGAAAAAGAAATTAATTGCTGAGTTTATAGGTACGTACTTTTTAGTTTTTGCCGGTCCTGGTGCAATGGTCATTGATGAGCTTACCAAAAGCATTACACATGTTGGTGTGGCGCTGACATTCGGGCTTGTAGTTACTGCACTTATCTATACGTTTGGTCATGTATCAGGCGCTCACTTTAATCCTGCGGTCACGATTGGGTTTTGGGTACGGGGGATATATCTCTTCGAAGTGGCGCGTCTTATATTGTGATTCAATTTACCGCGGCAATCGCAGCAGCGTATACCCTTTTTCTTTTGTTTGGTAATATCGCTAATCTAGGTGCTACCTTACCGCTGTCTACACAGTTCCAATCGTTTGTATTGGAGTTTATTTTGACTTTTGTGTTGATGACTGTCATTTTGGGATCAGCCATTCATGGTAGAGCTGCAAAGAGCTTTGCGGGCATTTCCATTGGCGCTACGGTCGGACTTATGGCGATGTTCGCCGGTCCAATATCTGGAGCCTCTATGAATCCTGCACGTTCACTTGGACCGGCATTGGTATCAGGGGCTATGCAACACCTGTGGTTATATTTAGTTGCAACTGTCCTTGGGGCAATTGCTGCATCGCTAGTTTATAAAATACTGCATGAATAAGGAGCTGGAACAATTGAAGAAGAAACTAGTTTATTTTCTTTGTACGGGTAATTCTTGCAGAAGCCAAATAGCAGACGGATTTTTGAAAGCACTGGGGAGCGAACATTACGATGTTAAAAGTGCGGGTCTCGAAGCACATGGACTAAACCCTCGGGCCGTTCAAGTGATGAGGGAAGCGGGTGTTGATATTTCAGGACATACCTCGGATGTAATGGATTCTGAGATCCTAGAGAAAGCAGATTTTATCATCACGCTTTGCGGTCACGCTAACGATCATTGCCCAGTGGTGCACAATAATCGTGCTCAAAGATGGCATTGGGGCTTCGAAGACCCGGCGAAAGCAACTGGCACGGAAGCAGAAATTATGGCCCAGTTCCGAGAAGTCCGGGAATCCATCAAAAATCGCATTGAAAAATTTGTGAAAGAAGGAGAATGATTATACGGATGCACGCAGCGGTAAACTGCGACGAACTCCAGAAATCGCTCGACTTCTATAAGGCTTTTTTGGGCTGAGCCGACGAATATAAAAGGATTTTGATTCCAATCTGCGGCCAGAAGTTGATTGTAGAACTATCTCCTGTTTGATCACCTAATACTAAAAAACAAAATCAAATGATTTTACACAAATTTTACACACAAACAGCTGAAACTCCTGTAAATACACGGGGTTTCGAGGATTTAGATACGTCCTTCTGGGACGTTCCTTTTTTACAATAAGACGATTTATATAAATGAAAAACCTCGAAACCCTTGATAGTTCTGGGATTCGAGGTTTTTTTGCGTTTTTGAGAATTGCTTTGTTAGCATATGTTTGGAATATTTTTGCACATTTTTTACACAAGAACTCCTCGATTTTTTCTTCGCTCTTTGATCCATTTTATCAAATGCTATGTTTTAGATCTGGATTACAAAGGTTTAACAAGCTGTCCGGAACTACCCTCTCTCAACCAAAGGTAGGTAGGGGATGAATAGGGCGGTTTTTTTTCTCGTGAAAAAATATCTTTTTTTACTTATTGATTTTAGATTAGAAAATTTTGTATTATCAAAATAAGAACATTTGTTCTAATTTAAATAACGTGAAGAGGTCTTGATGAAGAGAATTTGATAAACTTGGAAGCTACATCAAAGGCACAAAAAAGATCTGCCAGACGTATGGTATTTCCTATGCCATCTTGGCGGTTGTGGAACAACAAGAAGGTTAGAACGTTTCTTTGGATGTGAACCTAAATTGCACAGAAAAATTAATGAATAATATTAAACCTGATAAAGTAGTGGTTTAAATTATAGCCAATCGGATTTGGGCATGGACAGGAGCGGCCATACAGCCAAGTATCCTCGGTATCATTACATTATTGTGAACAGGCAGAGGAGAATCAACAAGTAGTTAGCACGCAATTGATTAGATTTAAGCTCAATACGCCCAATTGGAAAAAATAGTTTCTCTTTTATTAAATAGTGATATTATGGAAGGGATGGGCAGGCGGTAGACTTGGTGGATCGCCTTGTTCATCACGCGCAAATTTCTTTTCATTCACGGGCGAAAGTTTCCGACTGAAGCAAGTTATGGAGCGTATTCCGCAGTAAGATTATATTGGCAGGTGACTAGGCATTTTCCGCAGCAATTCTAAGCATTTTTCGCTTGCAAAAAACAAGTGGGCCGGAAAGGACGTTAAAGGGAGTATAGCAGAACGGTCTAATGGAATAGAAATGGGGGCTGATCGAAAATCGTAAAAGTATTTTAAATTATGTATCGATAATTTCAATAGAGGTTTTACTCTTGTGAAACTGTAGTGGGGTGAACATGTGATTAAAAAAAGTATTGTTATCACACTAAGCTCAATAACTGTCATAATATTGATCCTGTTGTGCTTCATTCATTTTACTCATTTATTCGAGAAATCCTATTCACCGATGGAGATTGAAATGATGGAAACAGCCGAGAGAGAGTTAGAAAAAACTTTGGGTGAAGATGTAACGATAACAGATATTAGAAAAGGAGGATTATACGTAGGACCATTTGTAGTAAGAGGCATTATTAATAGAGTAGATCTTGAATTCGAATTGCAATCGGATGCTGACTTAAGGAGTTTTGATTATATTTCCCCATATTATTCAAAAATGATAGGTATGGATGCAAAAGTAGAGTTAGATGAATTTGTTTACAGTGCATTTGACGATGAGGTTAATTATTCGGTATCTGTTAATGGGGGTATGGATGGAAACAAATATCTAAGTTATGAGGAGCTGAAGACAAAACGTGAAAATGGGATTATCTATAATATTATACTGGATAGAAGTAAAGAAAATATTGTTGAAGATGAGGTTGAAATGGAATCCAAACGTATTTATCACTTAATAAGTGAATTTAAAAGAAATGACAAAAAACTTCAAGAAATAAATGTTAAATATAAGAAACTTTCTTTGCTTTTTTCGGGGCTTTTAAACCCTAATACGATGCTAACGCTGCAAGATATTGAAGAGTCATTCAGATATAAACTAGAAAATTTAAAGAAAGAAGGTATCCAATAAATGAGCGTAAAAGACTTTAGTTATGGATATTTAAGCAGTGTCATCTACGGAGGTTTTGCTACGAAGCTTGAAATGGGAGCTGTTTATTACGATCGATTCGAAAACAAATGGGAAGTTATAGCCTTACTAGATGATAACAGTGGGATTGGGCACAACGGAAGCGGTTTTTATGGAGCTGCTTTTGCAGAAAGAAATCAAGACACTAATAGTCTAACTGGCAATATCGTTATCTCGATACGGGGAACAGATAATCCCTATGATATGGCTGGTATGGCATGGAATAAGCCCGAAACCTGGGATGACTTTGTTCCGTTTGTAGAAGATGCTATTTTCAGTGATTACTTTGGAGTTGTACGGGGCAGGGAAAATATTCAGCTTCCTGTAGCTTTAGAATTTGTTAATCAAATTCTTAGCAGTCAGAGTACCATTGGAGGTAAATGGAATGAAATTTCGTTTACTGGCCAGTCGTTAGGTGGATACATTGGAAGTTTATTGGCTGTTCACTATCAAGGTACTCCAGAAGCAAGTAAGCATGGATTAATGGCCGTGACGTTTAATGCGCCAGGAGTAGCGGACCCTTCAAGGTATACGGGAAATTATAACAGCATTATTGTGAATTATGTAATATCAAGTGACATAATCGGAAATACGGGTATCCATCTTGGCGAAACGTATATTTTCAAAAAAGTCTTCCCTGTGGGCACAGGTTCATTGACTATCAACTCCTTGGATCATTTTTTTAGTTACATCGAGAAAATGCTCTTTGAAAGGCATGATGTGAAGAATATTATGTTTCCGGATGGGATAAAAGATTACAAAGATCTAAGGTATTCTTCCTACTTCTTTACATCGGCTGGAACGAGAGATGGGAATTTAGTCCGCAGCCATGCGGATAAGATGAACTCAAACATGAAAGAGGTGATGAGTTACTACTCAGAACACTTCCTTAGAAACGTCATGAGTAACGGTCTTTTCGCACATGTTCCTGCAATGGAGCAAGTAATAGAAACCTTTGCCTATATGTTTAAAGGTTTATTACAACAGTCCAAAATGACACGAAACATTGCGCCTTTGTTTATAGAAGGGGGTGAAGGGTCAGAGAACCTTATCGGTACTTACGATAATAATGTGATGTTAGCAGGTAGTGGGCATGATCAGCTTCGCGGGTATTCCGGTAATGACATCTTATTTGGTGAAAGCGGGAAAGATGTGTTATTTGGTGGAACCTATTTAGCCCCCAAATGAACTTGGACAGTAAACCCCTTATTCCGATACAATGAAATTAGTCGGAGGGGAAGGCAATGGAGAGAAGAAGGTATGATCTGAATTTCAAGAAGATGGTTGTAGCCAAGGGAAAAGAGATTGGCAATATGACAGCAGCAGCACGACAACATGAACTCGATCCGAAGATGGTACTACGCTGGGCGAGACAACTTGAGCGCAAGGATCTTGATCAACTAGACGATTCAGCTCTGAAGCAGCCAACATTCATTCCCTCAGCAGCCGACTATGCTGCCCTAGAGAAGGAACATGAGAAGCTCAAGAAGCTCTACGCAGAGCAGGCGCTAGAGAGAGAGATCCTCCGTGACCTGTTAAAAAAAACGAACCCGCACTTGCGGATAAAATAGAGATTGCCCCGAAATTTATCTTCCAAGGACA
Organism: Paenibacillus sp. SY21-1; assembly: GCF_005222705.1. Classification (GTDB taxonomy): domain Bacteria; phylum Bacillota; class Bacilli; order Paenibacillales; family Paenibacillaceae; genus Pristimantibacillus. Next base: position 221,577 of record NZ_STGF01000011.1, read on the forward strand.
TTCGATCAGCCTTGTGCTGCGCATTTTGGAGGTAGAGCGATCCACGTATTATGCACATGCACATGTGGATCGAACAAATCGGCAACCTGAACAATACCACAGGAGCGGTCGCCCCGCGCCTGGATACTCCTATACGCAAGACAACAAACGGATTAGCGACGAACAAATCTGTGAGTGGATCATGGAGTTATTAGCCGACGAGTATACGTCCGTTTATGGATACCGTAAGCTGACAAAGCTGTTAAGGCGCCAGCACGGGCTTGTAATCAACAAGAAGAAAGTCTACCGACTGTGCAAGAAGATGAATGTGCTGCGGCCTCAGCGAACGCTCAAAATCAAGTATCCTAAGAGGCTGGCGAACAATAGAACGATTAACGGTTCCAATCAGTTGTGGGAGACGGATATTAAGTATGGCTGGATTGCAGGTGAACATCGTTTCTTCTTTCTGATGAGCATCATTGACGTGTTCGACCGGGCCATCGTTACGTATCACCTCGGCTTGTCCTGCAAAGCCAAGGACCTTGTTCAGATCACGCAAGAGGCGCTTATGAAGCGCCAACTCTTTGGCAAAGCGAATCGGCCAGTCATGCGATCAGACAATGGACCGCAGTTCATAAGTCATCGATTTGCAGAGGCCTGCGAACAATTCGAAATGGTTCACGAGCGCATACCACCCAAGACGCCGAATAAGAATGCTCATATCGAGTCTTTCCATGCCATTCTAGAATCCGAGTGCTATCAGCAGCACGAATTTGAGAACTATCAACATGCTTATGAAGTCGTGATCGGCTTTATCCACAACTACAACCATAATCGTATTCATGGCAGCATCTACGATATGTCACCATACGAATATAGGGATGCGATTAAGCTTGGCATTGCGAAGCCTAAGGAAATAAAAGTGTGAGACGATGAAAACGAAAATCAAAGCAAACCCAAGCAATTCTATGCAATCAATCGAATAAGAGGTGCGGTGTCCATTATTCGGGGGTTAAACCGCTACTGGGACGTGCCCAACATAAATTAGGTTAATTTATATGAAAAAAACCTCTAACCCCTTGTTATTATTGGGATTGGAGGTTTCTTTGTAGGGTTGAGAATGTGTTTGATTGAAGTACATGGTTAAATGTGATTGCGTGTAACACCAAGGGGATCATAAAAAATAGATGCGAAATATCATTGAAAATCATTAGTTGTATCCTCTGCGCTTACCAAAGCTTCATCGGGAATTATTACGTTATCAGCCGTATGGTAATTGAAAAAATAAGTTTCCGACGAATAGGAATGGACATCATCCTCATCGCCATCCAGCATTGTGCTTTCATAAGAAATTTTCAACTCGACTACCGCATAAACGCTGTCAAGCATTATCGTCAGCGTATAGTCCTTCAAATCAGCGGAAATCAGAGTTAAGATTTGATCCGTAAATCGGCTTGTATCATAGTGGCCAGTAAAGAAATTATGAGTCAGCATTTCTATATGGTTTACGAACTCATCCATTGATAAATGTAACGACACGGTATAATAATCAGCATAAGTGTAACCTTGGGAGTGTAAAATAAAAGCTGGAACCTTTGAAAACGATCAAGATGGGACATACTAAACCTATCGACAATCGAATGCGGAGGGAACCATAATGACAACCAAATTTTGGACAAAACATGATATTCGTGCACTGGTGGAGGAACACAAATTTCAATCGGTGGAGCACATTCAAGCGACCTTGAAAGACATGTTCAAGGATGTACTGGAGGCCACCTTGAAAGCGGAGCTCGATACCCAATTGGACTATGCACCGTATGACCAGAATAAGCAAACCAAGAACAGTCG
>NZ_STGF01000012.1 GCF_005222705.1 Paenibacillus sp. SY21-1
CTTCCTTCAGATTCCACCTCACGATGGACACCTTTGTCTTAAGCTATGGCTACTACTGCCTTCGCCATTCGGGACTTGAACCCTAGAGATAGCGCCCATGCTGGGCGCACTAAAAAAGCCGGCCTTAATCTACGATTAAGACCGGTGCGCTACTGTCGAAGCTTTCAACATATCGGGATCAAGCCGGTCCGGCTCCTTCGGCATGCCCAGCAGAAAGCCCTGAGCGTAGCTGCAGCCCCAACGCTGGAGCAGCGCATATTGCTCGCCGTACTCAACGCCCTCGGCAATGACCTCAATGCCAAGCTTATGAACCAGATTAATGACGCCTTCCACAATGATGCGCTCGGCGCTGTTCAAGTCAATTTTGCGAATAAAGGACTTATCGATTTTAAGACATTGTATCGGCAGCTGCTTGAGATGCACGAGCGATGAGAAGCCTACTCCGAAGTCGTCAAGCGCAATTCGCACACCGGAGCCTCTAAGCCAGCTAAGCGCCGAAGCAGCCGCATCCGAGCTGTAGAGCCGGTCGCTTTCCGTAATTTCAAGCTCCAGATTGGCCGGCTCGAGCCCGTATTGCCCAAGCATATGCAGCACGGATTGCGGGTAGCCTTGGTGCTGAAGCTGGACCGAGGACACGTTGATCGAGATAATGATGTCCTTGAGCCCGTATTCCTTCATTTTCGCAAGCTTGCGGCATACCTCCCTAAGCACCCATTCGCCGATCGGGAGAATCAGTCCGTTATGCTCCGCAATGCGAATAAATTCGTTGGGCGATATGGCTCCAAGCTCCGGATGATTCCAGCGAATCAGCGCCTCGTACCCTCGCAAGCTTCCGTCACAGGTTCGATAGACGGGCTGAAAGCTCAAATGAAACTGCTGGAGGGACAAGGCCGGCCGCAGCTCCGATTCGATGCGGATGCGGCGATTCAGCTTCCGAGTGTCCTCGGAACGATAGAAACGGGACTGATTGCCTCCGTTCTCCTTCGATTGGTGCAAAGCGCTCTCTGCGCGGCAAATCAGCTCCTCGCTCGTCAAGCCGTCCCGCGGATACACCGTTGCTCCAATGCTGGAGGTGAGGTAGAGCTCCTCGCCGTCGACCTCTATCGGCCGCTCTACCGCATTTTTGACCGCCTCTACCGTCTGCAGCTCAATGCCGTCGCAATCCTCGACCGGCATGCCGACGATAAACGTATTGCCGCCAAGCCAGCTCACTATCGACTTCTCCGTTCGCGTTTCATAAAGTCGTTTGCCCACAAGCCGGAGCACATCATTTCCGAAATCCATGCCTTTTGTTTCGTTCACCCGATAAAAACGATCCATATCAACCAGCGCTACGACGAGCCGTTTGCCTTGAGCCTTCACAGCCTCCACAACAAAAGCCAGAAGCGAGAACGCCTCCTGGCGACAAGGCAAACCCGTTAATACATCCATCGCTTTCATTCACCGTCCCTAATCCGTATTTCTTGTACTTTCATATTGCCAGAGAGATATTAGGAAACTTATGGAACTGCCCTTTAAAATTTGTTAGAAACCTTAACGGTGTAAGCGAATCGCAGCATGGCCTGAATGGAAGCAAAAGGGCTCCCTGGGGGAACCCTTTTGGCAGTCTCAGCCTTGACTGGCGCTTGTCTGCTGAGTAATGTATTTGTATCCGAATCCCCATACGGTGCGGATTAATTGAGGCTCCTTCGGATTATGCTCGATCTTGCGCCGCAGATTGACAATGTGTACATCGATGGCCCTGTCCGTTACGAAGGAATCGAACCCGCGAATCGCATTAATCAGCTCCTCCCGGCTGAACACCTTGCCCGGGTAGGCCAGAAAGAGCTTCATCAGCTCGTATTCGGAAAAGGTCGTTTCCACCAAGCGTCCGCGCACCAGCAATAGCCTGCGCTCAGGGTCCAGTTGGATCGCTTCCTTAACATCCTCCTCGACAGGCTGCGAGGCGACAGGCGCTGCCGATTCATTCGGGGATCTATGCGAACGGCGAAGCAAAGCCTCTACTCTGGCCGTCATTTCATGCATGCTGAACGGCTTGCACATATAGTCATCGGCTCCCGCCTTCAAGGCCTGAACCCGTTCCGACACTTCGCTCTTCATCGATAGAATCATAATCGGCACATTAAACTGCTTTCTGATTCTGGCGCACACTTCCATCCCGTCGATGTCAGGGAGCATCAAATCCAACAGCACCAAATCAGGGTGCGATTCCGCCGTCAAGCGCAACCCATCCGCACCGCGATAAGCTTGCATCACCGAATAGCCTTCCTCGGCCAAATACATGGACAGCATATCGCTCATCATGACGTCATCCTCGATAACCAAAACCTTATACATCGCCGTCACCCTTTTTGAAAATATAAGAATTTATAAGTGTCGCACTTATAATCGGCTTATATTTCTGCGCTAAACACCTGCTTTGCCGCCCATGACGGCCCATCCGATCCTTGTTGACAATCCACCATTAAACTCGCGAGCCTATCATAGACCTCTACTATAGAAGCTCTAACAGCATTAATTCGCCAAGACATGATTCTATCGTATGCAACCTAATTATAAGAAAAGTATGAGCTTGCAATTGTCTCGTCTTATCATCGGTACAAAGCCGTCATCTCGTTCGAGCCTGCCTCGGCAGCTGGCGAAAGACGGCTTTTCGGGGCGCAGATAGCGAATCATGCTTGGGATTGAAGATTTCTGTCGAATAAGTAATGTACTTCTACTATACAATACCCAATGTGACGGAACAACAACTTGTTAGAAAATTGTTAGGTGTTTTTGTCGAAAACTGCCAAAGAACGGCGAATCCCCCCAAGCAGCAGGTACATGCTCCGGTCCAGACGCTCCAGCTCCTCCTTGAGCTGCAAGTCGTCTCCCTCCCGATCCCTGAGCTTGCTCTCAAGCTCGTGCACCGTTTCCAGCACTTGATCCGCTGACAAATAACCTGCCGCGCCCTTAAGCGTATGAACCATTCGTCTGGCGTTATCAAGCTCGGACTCCGCAATAGCCAGGCGAAGCTTGACGGGGAATGTATCGTAATCGAGCAAGAACTGCTCCATCATATGAATGAGAATTTTCCGTTTGCCGTTCACCCTTGCCAAGGCGCTTTCAATATCCATGCCGGCCGTATCCGGCAACCCGCTTTCCTTGCCCGGATCGGCCTGCGATACGGCCTCGGATGGCGGAGCTTGCGGGAGACCCTCCGCTTTGCCTAACAGCTTGCAGCCCTGCTTCAGCCAGTAGGAGATAACCTTATGCAGCCGGTCGGCCGCAATCGGCTTCGTGATGACGTCATTCATGCCCTGCTTCAGATACCTGTCGTGATCTCCCCGCAGCACGTTAGCCGTAACCGCGATAATCGGAATCTCGTCATACTTGGCTTGACTGCGAATGATTCGCGCCGCTTCGGAGCCGTCCATAACCGGCATGTGAATATCCATTAGAATCAGATCCCACTGCTCCTGCTCCAGCTTATCGAGCACCTCCTGGCCGTTCTCCGCCAAGCCAACCCTGTACCCCTGCTCCTTCAGCATTTCCATGGCGACAAGCTGATTGATCCGGTTATCCTCCGCAAGCAGGATTCGGCTATTCAACTGCAAGGCGAGTTCAGGCAGAGAAGGCTCCTGATGCGGCTGTTCTTCCACGTAACTGGCCTTTTGACCGAGAGCGTTATCGATGGCTTGCAGAAGCACGCTGCGCAACACCGGCTTGATAAGCAACGTAACCGGGCGCTGATCGGTTGGAAGCTGCAGCATCTCGTCTCTGCCGTAGGAGGTGGTGATGGCGATGGTTCTGACGCCTGCCGCTTCCGCCTCGCGGTGGAACTCAAGCCAGGTTTCGACGCCGTACATATCGGGCATCTCCATATCCAGCAGAATCAGGCGCGGCCTCGCGCCCTCGCCGATCCGGCTTAGCCGGCGATTGGCGTCCTTCCATGAATGGAACAGAATTGGCGTCAGGCCGTATTCCTCCACGATCGCGCTCCAGTGCTCCCGCATTTCGGCATCGTCCTCGACAATCCATACCGGCAGCTCGCGAAGGTCGCTGCCAACGCGCCGCTTTTGCTCGGAATATTTGTGGGTAACCGCGAACGGCAGAGTAAAATAAAATTTGCTTCCGACACGGGCCTCGCTCTCCACAACCAGCTTGCCGCCCATCAGCTCGACGAAGGTTTTGGCGATAACCAGACCCAGACCCGTACCCCCGAATTTGCGGGTTGTGGAGCCGTCGGCCTGGGTAAACGGCTTGAACAGCCTCTCTACCTGATCCGGCGTCATTCCGATTCCAGTATCGGCGATCATGAAGCGAATCTGAACCGACTGCTCCGCTTCATGCACCAGCTGCAATTCAAGCCTCACTCTCCCGCGATTCGTAAATTTGACGGCGTTCATGCACAGATTCAGCAGCACCTGCTCAAGCCGCAGCGCATCCCCGATAATCGTGTGAGGCAAATGCTCGGGCGTGACGAACATAAATTCGAATTGCTCCTTGCCGCCAAGGAATACGCTTAGCTGATCGGCCAAACGGTGCAGCACATCGTCCGGCTGAAACGGCAGACGCTCGATATCGACCTTGCCGGCTTCGATTTTGGAAAAATCGAGAATATCGTTGATAATGCGCAGCAGCGTCTCCGACGATGTGTTCATCTTGTCCATATAATCCTTCTGGGAAGCGGACAGCCCCGTTTTGCGCATGAGCTGCACAAGGCCGATGATGCCGTTCAGCGGCGTCCTTATTTCATGACTCATCAACGCAAGGAACCGCCCCTTAGCCTTATTGGCCTCCTCCGCTTCAAGCGTGGCCCTGACAAGCTCCTCCTGCACCATTTTTTGCTCGGAAATATCGCGCGCGATACAGGAGAAAAACAGCTCTCCGGTTCGTTCGTTCCGATGCGCAACGACGACCATGGATACATGAACCTGCGTACCGTCGTTGCGGGTCAGCTGCGCGCTGCTCTCCCAGTAGCCGAACTCCTGCGCCAGATGCGACCCTTTTACCAGCTCCGCATACATATCCGGTCTCACATGCTGATCCAGATTCGTCGTATCCAGCCACTTCGGCAAGCCGAGCAGCTCCCTGCCGGCCCGGTTAATGTAGATCACCTTGCCCTTGGCATCGACCGATGCAATCAAGTCCTTCGCCGAATCGACAATCTCCAGAAGACGATTGCGCGTTTTCTCCATCTGCTTGCGATCGGAAATATCGAGCACCATGCCGACGACGCCGGAGAAGCGGCCGTTGCGGTCGCGCAGGCCGTTGGAGCTGTGCAGCGTGGGAATTCTTGTGCCATCCTTGTGAATAAACGTCCATTCCCGCTCATAGGAGAAATTCTCGCGTCTGAGCTCGCGGAATACGTCCAGCCCGGGCGGGACGTGGCGTCTGAGCCTGATCGACAGCTTCGCCGCCTCGGCCCGAATTTCATCCATATCCATAAACACAAGCGGCGTCGCTTTCCCCGCCAGCTCCTCCGTCGTATAGCCCAGCATTTGCTCCGCCGTCCGGTTTAAATATGAAATCTTGTAATTGGCGTCAAGCACGATAAACGCATATTGGTTCTGGTTAATAATCGCCTCCAGGCGGTCGAACATGTCCTGCAAATGCTCCATCATGCCATTGACGGAATGGGCCAGCTGCCCGATTTCATCATGCGGCTCGATTTCAAGATGCTTGGCATCCTCGAAGCGTCCTGCCGCCGCATGCTCCGTAACGCCCAGAATGTTGACCAGGCGCTTAATGATGCGTTCAAAGTACAGAAAGAAAAAAACGACGATTATCAGTTCCGAAATTACGATGGATGTGAAAATCCGCCAGAATAACGGAGTCATCGGCTCCTCCAGCTTGGATAGCGGAACCTCCAGCGCAAAGCGCCATGGCGTGCCGCTCACCTTCGTATAAAAAACGGAATGCTGCACGCCCTCTAGCTCCGAATCAATGACTCCCTCGTTGCCGGAGAGAAGTTCCGAAGCGATTGGATAAAGCCTGGACTCGCGATTGAACAGCGTGCCATCCCTCAGCTCCTCCTTTTCCGAGCAGTAAATCAGACTTCCGTCATCATTGTACATAAGGAAGGGAGAGCTCTCGTCGGCGAACGCCACAAGATGCTCCAGCATGGAGAACAGAATGGTAGCGTACACTACACCCTCGACCTGCGACTGATCCCCATATACGGGAACCACGATATAGAGCTGCCGATCCGGCGAGAAATCCAGCTCTTGGGGATCGGTTATGACGACATTGCCCAGCAACGCTTCCCGAATGAAGGGCTCGCCGCCGAGAAAGACGCGCGTCCCATCCGTGCGTACCGCATAGCCTTGGCGATTGACGTAGCCGATGGAATGATACGTGTAGTTGCTGCGGACCAGCTCCCGTTCAAAATATCGCCTGCGCTCCTCCTCCGAGCCGGTTCGCACCATCCCGGTCCGGCTAATCACCGTTACCTCCGCCTGGCGAATCGCCATCCAATTGGACAGCTCGTTCGCCCTGCCCGCCTGCTTGCTTGCCGTTTTGTCGATTTCGGATCGCATCAAGCCGGACTTGACGGCCGTATAATTCCCAATCCCCGCAATCAACAACGGAATTAACGAGATCAGCACGATAAACAACAAACCTTTTGTTCGCAAGGACATCGTATTCAAGCCGCGTACCCCTTCCAGCCTCCAGCATTCCACGCCTGTGACAATCTTTGACACTATTATACCTTTTACGCAAGTATTGGAGAAGGAGCAGTCTCGCAAATTCCCCTATAGCTGCAAGTATGCAAGGTGAAACGGCTGCCGCCGTCCTATGGCGGCGCAGGGCTTGCAGAGAGAATACTTTCCTATATACAAAAAGCCGGAGCAGACCGCGCATGCGGCCGACTCCGGCTTCATTCCTGCTTCTATATCCTACTCTGCGGCCAAAATCGATTCGATCCGGCCCAGCTCCTGCTCGGAGAAATCCAGACGGCTTAACGTCGCAACGTTATCGTCGATTTGCTCGACGCGGCTCGCACCGATCAGGGCGGACGTCACACGGCCGCCGCGCAGCACCCAAGCCAGCGACATTTGAGCCAGCGATTGTCCGCGCTCCTGCGCGATGGCGTGGAGCTGCTTCACCTTCTCCAGCTTGCTTTCCGTAATCTGCTCCGATTTCAGGAAGACGCTTGGTCCGGCAGCGCGCGAATCTGCTGGAATGCCGTCCAAATAACGGTTCGTCAGCAGGCCGCCGGCAAGCGGCGAGAACACGATGGAGCCGATTCCTTCCTGGTCGAGCACATCCTGAAGCCCATTCTCGATCCAGCGGTTGAACATGGAATAGGACGGCTGATGAATCAGACAAGGCGTGCCCAGCCGCTTCAGGATGGCGGAGGCTTCCGCCGTTTGCTCGGCGCTGTAATTGGACAAGCCCACATACAGCGCCTTGCCTTGCCGCACGATATGATCAAGCGCAGTCATCGTCTCTTCGAGCGGCGTATTCGGATCAGGACGGTGATGGTAGAAAATGTCGACGTAATCAAGTCCCAGCCGCTTCAAGCTCTGGTCCAGGCTCGAAACCAAATATTTGCGCGAACCCCAGTCGCCGTATGGACCTGCCCACATATAGTAGCCGGCTTTGGTCGAAATAATCATTTCATCGCGGTAATCCGCAAAATCCTGACGCAGAATTTGTCCGAACGTTTCCTCCGCAGAGCCAGCCGGCGGACCGTAGTTGTTGGCCAAATCGAAATGGGTAATGCCCAGATCGAAGGCGCGGCGCACCATTGCGCGTCCGTTCTCAAGGCGGTCCGTACTGCCGAAATTATGCCATAGACCAAGAGAAATAGCCGGCAGCTTTAATCCGCTGCGGCCCGTTCTGTTATATTTCATTGCCTCGTACCGATTGCCGGAAGCCTCATAACCCATTCTGAAATACCTCCTGGTATTTGATTTATGTAGACAGCATGCCCGGCTTCTATTGTAGCATAATTGCGGGCACTACAGCTTTTTCTGTACCAGCGGCATCGCGCTGCTGCGAATCGTCGCCTCGAAGAAAGGCTGCTGCTCCCTGACCAGCCGCGCCCAAGCCTCAACGCAAGCCGGATCAAAGTGTCTTCCGCTCTCCCCCACAATATAGTCAAGCGCCTCCTGATGCGAGAGCGCCTGCCGGTACGAGCGCGACGACGTCAATGCGTCATACACGTCAGCGACGGCCGTTACTCTTGCAATCAGCGGTATATCCTCGCCCTTCAGGCGATCCGGATACCCCTTGCCGTTCCATTTCTCATGATGGGACCGGATGACGGCAAGCTCCTCGGGCATGAAGCCGAGCCGTTTGCACAGGTCATAGCCCGCCAGCGTGTGCCCTTCAATCAATCGCCGTTCGTCCGGCGTCAGCTTGCCCGGCTTATTCAGAATGTGATCGGGTATATTTAATTTGCCGACATCATGGATAAGCCCGCCTTGGGCAATCGCCCTCAGCTCCTCCTTGCCAAGCCCCATTTCCTCGCCCAGCTTCAACGCATACAAGGCGACCCTGTAATTGTGGCCGGCGGTATACGCGTCTCTTGCCTCGGTTGCCATTACAAGCTCCTTGACGCTTGTCGACATGTAGGTGCGAATCCAGTCCTGCGGGTTAGCGCGGAACATAAGCTGGATCGTCGCGGATAAAGAATGCGAGCTCGCGTATTGCCTGATGATGCCGGAGACCATAATAATAACGGAGCCAAGCAGCAAAAAGTGGTAGAGCCACCAGCTGAGCCGCCATGCCTCGCCGGTTACAATAATCAGCTGGGCAACAATCATCCAGCCTGCACTGTAGACGACGGACAGCTGCAGCGGAAAGCGCGAGGCTGTATAGGTCGCGAAATACCGGTACATCGTCCAGCTGTTCATCATGACGACAAATATGGTAAACAGCCATTTGCCCGGATTTTGCTTGACGCGAATCATCTCTCCCAGCTCGGGAACGAGCCAGAGCACCATGCAAATGCCAAGCAGAATAAGCACCCATAGGGGAAGCAGCAGCCTCTGCCACCTTGCCAGCCACTGGATGAACGGTTGATCGACGGAAAGCGAAGAAAGCCAGAGCCATACTACGGCCAGAACGACGCTTAGCTGAGCGGACGTGCCGGATATTGCGGAATGACTGACCAGCAGGCCCGGCGTCGACACGCCATGCAGCACGAATATGGCCGCGAGGGACACGTAAGACAAGGCGAGAAACGTTATTTTGATATTGCGCAGCCTGATCGCCGTCATGCCTACAGCAACGGAAAGCGCCAAGGAAATCGCCGACACGAGAATGACGACGTAGAAATGATCATGCGGAGCATGCACGTACTTATCGGCCGAGGTGCCGCGAAGGAGGGCATAGCCAAGCATAGGTAAAAGCATAAAAAGCAATAAGCGCCACAAAACGATCCTGTTCGTCTGCAAGCCTGCTTCCCCCTGTATACATAGCAAAATTGAAAACGCGTATTGCATTCTTCCTTATCATACCATTCAAAACGAATGGGTTAAACAGACAAGTTGTACAAAATCATTGATGCGTTTTCAGGCTAGATTAAGGTTTTTTTCCATTTCTTTTGATATAGTATTGTAAGAATCGCAAATTTGAAGGGAGCTCATGCAATGGATAACAAAGACTCGCAGTCCAAGAAGAACGCAGAGAATGAATTGGCTGCGAACGAAGAACGCTTTACGCTAGACAAGGGGGAGCACGACCAGTCGTTGTCCGGTCAAACGGCAGAGAACGACAACGAGCTTTATTCGCATGCAGACAGCGACCGCGCAGATAACGAGAGCGAAGCTTATCCGTATGAGGACGAGGAAAGAGAGGAAGCACAGCAATCCGGCTCTAATCAAGGCGGCTCCGGCGGAGCAGGCGGGACAAGCTCCGGCGGCGGCAAGGTATGGATCGCTATTTCCGCCATACTTGCGGTATTGCTTGTGGTTGTGCTGATTAAGCCTCCATTCGGCGGGGGCGGCAGCAATGAAGCCGTGGCAACCGTCAACGGCTCCGATATAAGCAAGGATCAGCTATACGACGCGCTGGTAAAAGCCGGCGGCAAGCAAACGCTGGACCAGTTGATTACCGAGGAGCTAATCGCCCAAGAAGCTAAAGCGCAAAATGTAACGGTGACGGACGCCGACATCGATGCGGAAATCGCCGATATCAAGAAAAACTTTAATTCGGACGCGGAATTCGACAATGCCCTCACCCAGGCGGGCTATACGCTGGAAAGCCTGAAAGAGGATTCCAAAACGAACATTTTGGTACGCAAAATTTTGGAGCCTCAAGCGAACATTACCGACGAGGCGATTTCGGAATATTTTGAGGCCAACAAGGAGTCCATGGCTACTCCGGAGCAAATCCAGGCATCCCACATCCTTGTTGCAACCAAGGAAGAAGCGGATACCATTCTGGCCGAGCTGAAGCAAGGAGCAGACTTCGCCACCATCGCCAAGGAAAAATCGACGGACCCGGGCTCCAAGGATAACGGCGGCGATCTGGGCTTCTTCGGCAAGGGAGCTATGGTAGCTGAATTCGAGAACGCAGCTTTTGCGCTTAAAGTCAACGAAATCAGCGATGTTGTGCAAACCGAGCACGGCTTCCACATCATTAAGAAAACGGCGGAGAAAGCGGCTTATACGCCGACGCTTGAAAGCGAGAAGGAAAACATCAAGAAGCAGCTTCTGGCGACTAAGGTACAGGAGCTGTCCGCTACATGGATCACCGAGATCCACGACAAAGCAAAAATTACAAACACGCTTGAACCTTCTCCATCCCCGTCTGCAGCTACGGAGACGGAAGAAACGGCTGAATAAGGCGAAGCAAACACGATACGAGCATGCGAGCAGCCCTTACCGGGGCTGCTTTGCCTTTTTCCATTACCCTACATAAACACAATCGGAGGATACGAGCATGAGCCAATACGAAGTGAACAGCTATGAGGACATCTATACGATATACGCATTAACGGAGCAAAGCACAGACTCGCGCATTCTCGTGTGCCCGGAGCGCGGCGGCATTGTGACGAGCTGTACGCTGCACGGCCAGGAGCTTTTTTACCTGGACAAGGCGACCTTCGAGAACAGAACGGCCAACATCAGAGGCGGAAATCCGATTCTTTTTCCGATTTGCGGCCAACTGGAGAACCAGCGCTATGAGTGGAACGGCGCGACCTATCCGATGGCCAATCATGGCGTAGCCCGTACTGCTGTGTGGGAGGTTGTCGATACGAAAACGGAAGGTGAAGCCTCCATAACGCTTCGTCTTGCAAGCAATGAAGAAACGCTTAAATCCTACCCGTTCGCATTCGAGCTAATTTTCACCTATGCGCTGAAGGACGGCGAGCTGCATACGCGTCAGCAATATGTCAATAAAGGAGCGGATGAGGCCATGCCGTTCTATGCGGGCTTCCACCCCTACTTCGCCATCGATTCGGACAAACGCATCGCTTACGATACCGATGCCGACCGTTATCTGGATTACAACGATAATCAGATCAAGCCGTTTGAAGGCGTATTTGATCTTGAGGGGCTTGTCGAATCGGTCTGCTTGCTGGGAGCCGAGAAACGCCATATCGCGTTCCCCGTTGCGGGTGGAACACGCGTCCGCATGAGCTATGACGATATTTTCGCTTTCGTGATGCTATGGTCGGTACAGGATCGTCCGTTTATTTGCGTAGAGCCCTGGATGGGAATGACCGGGGAGCTCAACCGGCAGGAGAACTTGATTATGCTGGAGCCGGGCAAAACGCTGCATGCCAGCCTGACGATTGCCGTCGAACGATAATACCCGATTAAAGAGCGCTCACTGCACTCAGGCCAAGCGTAAACGGCCGACGCCGTCATCCTGCTCTTGCGGCAAGGCTAACGTTTTGCGTTGAAATGGAAGCCGATTATAATTGTCAAGCTTATAAATTCTTATAGTTCAAGGTGAAACGCCTATCGCCTACCTTTGGCGTCGCAGCGCGTTTCAGACCAAGAAATATAGAGTAAGTGTAGTAAAACAATATATGTTCCTGTCTTTCAAAAAAAACCTCCCGCCCGCTATCGTTCCCCTTTCAGCGAAAATCGGCACTGACACCTGAGTGTCAGAGCGATGTCCCTGTCAAGGAGGAAACGGTATGGGCGTGGAGGTTCTTTGCTCTATGCTACTGCGAATATTATGCTGGCGCTCTTAATGAACGCTTACGGCTTACAGCTTCCGGCTTGCGCCAGCCGCGCAGCTGCGGTTAGTAGCCTTCTCCCTGGCCACCGCTTACGATCGCAATTCCGGAGCTTGCTCCAATCCGGTTAGCGCCTGCGGCAATCATCTTGAACGCCGTTTCGCGGTCGCGGACGCCCCCGGAAGCTTTCACGCCAAGCTCGGGACCAACGGTTCTGCGCATCAAGGCGATATCCTCCTCGGTAGCTCCTCCCTTGCCGAAGCCGGTGGACGTTTTCACAAAGTCGGCCCCCGCCTGCTTGCTTATCCTGCTTGCCGTTGCCTTCTCTTCATCCGTCAGCAATCCTGTTTCCAGAATCACCTTCAGAACCGCCTTCCCTTTCACTGCTTCCGCTACAGCCGCGATATCCGCTTCCGCTCCCGCGACATCTCCCGACTTCAAGAGGCCTATGTTGAGCACCATATCGACCTCCGTCGCTCCATCCTGAAGCGCAATCTTCGCTTCAGCCGCTTTGGACGCTGCGGATGTAGCTCCTAACGGAAATCCGATCACTGTCGTTATGCCTACGCCGGAGCCTTCAAGCTCCGCCGCGGCCGTCGCCACCCAACAAGGGTTGATGCAGACGGTAGCGAAACGATATTGCTTCGCTTCCGCGCACAGTTGAATAACTTCTTGCTTTGTTGCATCAGCCTTTAATAGCGTATGGTCAATCATCGCCGCGATTTGCTCAGGCGTAATATTTAAGCTGCTCATTTTTTTCCTACCTCCGCTTTCTTTCAATTCAAGCCCTTCATCAAATCAATCATGTCCATTATACGAAGCTTTGCCTGAAACAACAATGATCATTCTGATTCGGTCTTCCACGCCGTTTACATTTCGCTCGACGATGCGCTATGATGAATATGTCCAAGCAGCCGAATCGCCGGGATGCCTAATGGGCATAGCAGGCCGATCTGCTTTTGGAGCGCCCCGCTCGGCGAGCATTGCCGCCACCAGGGAATTGAAGGAGGAATATACATATGGACGATATGTTGAACAAAATAAATGAAGCTGCCGCATACATTCGCCGCCAGCTGCCTTTCCAGCCGCAAATCGGGCTCATTCTCGGCTCCGGCCTCGGAGTTATGGCTGACGAGGTCGAGGAAGCGGTCACCATTTCCTATCATGATATTCCGCATTTCCCGGTATCCACCGTCGAAGGACATTCCGGCGTGCTGGTTGCAGGGAAGCTTGAGGGCAAATACGTGCTCGTGATGAAGGGCCGCTTCCATTACTATGAAGGGTACTCCATGAAAGAGGTCGTTTTCCCCGTTTATGTCATGAAACAGCTGGGCATTTCGTCTCTGCTCGTCACGAATGCGGCAGGCGGCATGAACCGCGACTTTGCAGCGGGCGATTTGATGCTCATTACCGACCACATCAACAATACCGGCAGCAATCCGCTCCTTGGCGCCAACATCCCAGAGCTCGGACCGCGCTTTCCCGACATGTCGGCTGCCTACGACCGGGAGTATCGCGAGATCATCAAGCAGCAGGCCGAGAAGCTGGACATCAAGCTGCAGCAGGGCGTTTACGTAAGCATCTCCGGACCTGCTTATTGTACTCCGGCCGAGCTTACCATGATGGCCCGCTGGGGCGCCGATGCTGTCGGAATGTCGACAGCGCCTGAAGTGACGGCCGCCAATTACACCGGAATTCGTGTTGCAGGCATCACCTGCATTACCGATATGGCGATCGGGGACGAGCTTGAGCCGCTAACCCATGAGCAAGTCGTTCGCGTGGCCGAGCTGACCCGCCCGAAATTCATTGCGCTTGTGAAGGCCTCGGTAGCTTCGCTGCCTTGCTAAGCTTAGCATCCTGCCGCCAACCCGTCTTGGGTAGCAACCGGCTAGCTTGATGGACTTGTGCGTTTGGGCGACAAGCCGTCGAACGTTCACGACTTGCCCAGGCGCAAGTCTCCTATTTTTTACTTTTAGTCAGTTTTATCCAAAAAACCTCTATCCCTTCCCTGGAGAAGAGGTTTTTGCCATATACGAATGGCTGCGGGATGTTGAATATAGTCATTTCTATGCAATTTATGGTTGTATTTTGTAGACAAATAACCTTTACTGCTCTATTCTTGTCTATAGCATAAGTTGATGTACAGACTATCACTTTAGAAGAGGTGCCAAGCTTGACCCCAACCCCCTTATCCAACCACGATGCAGCATGGTTTCGAGACGCTTTTCTTTATGCCCCGATCGGCATGGCACTGGTTGGGCTGGACGGCAGGTTTATGCTTGTCAACCCCTCGATATTAGCGATACTCGGCTACACGGAAGAGGAGCTGTACGCACTTTCGTACGAAGAGATCACCTACCCCGAGGATCAGGAGCAAGACAGGGCATACGTTCAACAGCTTCTGGCCGGAGAGTTAAACTCCTTTCGCATAGAGAAGCGCTACTTTCACAAGAATGGCGCGCTCATTCACTGTCTGCTTACCGTGTCGCTCGTTCACGACGAGCATGGAGCGCCGCTGCATTTCATTGCCCAGCTTGTTGATATAACCGAGTCTATTCAGAATAAGGAAGAATTGACTGCGCTTCACAAGCGTATTGCGGAAACGCTGGAAAGCATATCCGACGGCTTCTATACAGTCGACCATGATTATAAATTCATCTATGCCAATCAGGCAGCTATACAGTTTTTCAGAAAAACAAAGGACCAGCTTATCGGCCAGAACATATGGGAGGTGTTCCCTGCGCTTAGCGAATCAACCTCCATGCAGCAGCTCGCTTACGCGTGCAGCAGCAAGCAGCCGGTCCGCTTCGAGGAATACATCGTTCCCTACAATCAATGGTTCGAGGCCAAAGCCTATCCGTCCGAATTCGGGCTGTCCGTCCATTTTCACAACATTACCGAACGCAAAAGAACGGCGGATAAGCTGCTAGAGAGCGAACAAAGCTTTCGCCTGCTGGCTGAAAACTCCAGCGACATCATATCCAAGCACGCGATGGACGGCAAAGTAACGTATATTTCTCCTGCCTGCTTCCCGCTGCTGGGTTATGGAAGCTCTGAGCTAATCGGGAAAACACCTTTCGATTTCTGTCATCCCGATGACCGCGAGCGCTTGCGCCTAACGATGGAAGCGAATCCGGACAAGATTGATGCGGTCGATTCCGTCAACTACCGGCTGCGCCGCAAGGACGGGACCTATCGCTGGTTCGAATCGACCGGCAACAGCGTGTTTCATGAGGAGGACCGTACGTTCACAATCGTCGCCGTGACCCGGGACATTACTCCGCGCAAGGAAATTGAGCTCAAAATGCTCGAACAATACCAGTTGATGCATGAGCAGACGCATATCGACGAATTGACCCGCATCGCCAATCGCCGCTCCTTCGACGAGACGTGGAAGCAGGAATGGGATGACGCGCACAATCACGACATGCCCCTTACGCTCATGCTATGCGATATCGACGACTTTAAAAAATATAACGATCATTTCGGCCACCAGCAGGGAGACGCTTGTCTTCGCACGGTAGCCTCTACGCTGAGAGTCGCCTTGAAACGGAAAAACGATTTTGTGGCGCGTTACGGCGGGGAGGAATTTGCGGTCATTCTGCCGCAAACGGACGAGATTCGGGCGAAGTCCATGGCGAAGCTGCTCCTGGCAGCCATCCTGCAGAAACGGCTCCCCCATGCGGAAACCTCGGACAGTGAAGTGGTTACGCTCAGCATCGGAATCGCCACATGGAGACCCGAGCACAAGCTGCCTCAGGAATCTCTGTTTGCCTTGGCGGACAAAGCGCTGTACAAAGCCAAGCGCGAGGGCAAAAACCGCTATTCAACGGCGGAAATTCTCTCTTGAGGGGCTGTCCCAAACGAAGCTGCTCGATAATAGAGGGCATCACATTTTACAGCCGAAAAGACCACAATCCCCCATTGCGAAGCGGGTATTGTGGTCTTTTTTCCGAAACAAATCAATGAGAAGCTTATGGCTCAAAACAGAAATCGGGGTTTGACAATAGCTGAGTTGAAACGCTTCTAGACAAAGGGCTCTTCCGCTACGTTCTGTTTTCGGTCAAGCGGGGTTACGGGAGGAGCTTCTTTTAAGACGGCGCTCGTAATACAAATATACCGCCAGATACAGCACAAAAAACACGCTGGACACCAGATACATCGTCGCATAGTTCGTCTGGCTTGCCACCAGCCCCAGCAGAATCGCCCCGCTGCCGATTCCGATATCAAAGGCATTGTAGAAGGTTGCAGTCGCCACTCCCCTGCGATGCGGCTCCACCCGGTCGATAACCCAAGCCTGCAAGGCGGGAAAGATCGCGCCAAAGCCCGCGCCATAGAATACAGCCGACAACAGCAGCATAGCTGTTCCCTTGGTGAAATAAAGCATCACACAACCCACGATGCAGAACAGAGCTGCCGGAAACAGCACCCAGAAGCGTCCCTGCCGGTCAAAAATTCTGCCGCTGACAAAGCGGATCAGAAACTCGCTGATCGCGAGCGCCAGGAAGAAGTAGCCGATATTAGATACTCCCGTCTCCTTGCCGAACAACGTAATGAAGCTGATCACGCCGCCGAGCGACAGTCCGACCAGCAAGCCGAGCAAGGACGGGAGCAGCGCCTTCGGCTCCATAAGCCTGAGCAGCAGCGATGTATCGGCCAGCTTCGATTCGGCCTTGATTCGCAGTCTTTCCTCTTTCGTATCCCCTTTAACAAATGAAGTGGAGAGCACGGCTACGAGCAGAATACACGCCCCGACGATAAACAGCACATCAAACCCGTATTGTTCCATAAGCCACACGCCAAGAAACGGGCCAAGCGAGATGGCTACCGCATTGCCTGTGCCGAAGAAGCCCATGCCTTCTCCGCGGCGCGAGGCCGGGATAATGTCGGAGACGACCGTTCCGTACAAGGTCGTCGCAATGCCGAACCCGATGCCGTGCAGAATGCGCAGCATAAGCATGAACGTAATCGTTACTGCCGCATAGTAGCTGGCTGTGCCGATCAAGCATATGACGACGCCTGCGAGCAGCAGCGTTTTTTTGCCGAAGCGCTCAGACCACATGCCGACAAACGGACGCAGCAGCACCGCCGAATACGTAAAAAATCCGATAATCATGCCGATTTGCGCATCGGACCCGCCCTTGTCCGCAGCAAACACCGGCAGAGTCGGCAGAAGCATCTCAAGCGATAGAAATAAAAACAGGTTTGATAGCATAAGCAGCACAAACGGTTTGGTCCACAGCTTTTCTCTCATCCGGTCAGTTTCCTCTCCATGTTGAACATCAATTTTCGACTGTCATTGCCTTAACCGGCAAGACGCTTCGAACAGATAACTCTAATATACAATTTCAAAATGCCGATTTATACTGGTAGTGACTAATTTTCAGGCTACGGCTATTGCAGAAATGAGGGGATCACATGGATATGCGGGCAAACAAAGAGTATACGGGCTCGCTTGAATATGCCGCTTTTCTGGCCCGGCTGCTGCGCAACTATTTATTCGGCTCCATGATAGCGGTGATAGGCGTAGGCGGCTCGCTCGTGTTCTTTACTCTTGTCGTCACCAAACGGGAGGCTGCGCTGCTCGGCGGCATCATGCTCGTCTCGATGCTTATTATGATCGGATTGGAGTTGTTCGTTTTCTTCCGCCACATCCGGCCGATCCGGCAGGCGCTTCTCCAGCCCGCCCCCTCATCCGGCGAGCTGGCAGCCGCCTACCTCCAAACGCACCGCTTCCCGATTCTGGCGGTTAAACGCACGATGCTCCCCCACTTTATGGGACTGATCGTACCGGCCGTCGCCCTCGCCCTCCTGTTCATCCAGGCTGGCTGGCTTAACCTGCCCCTCTTCTATGTTGGACTTGCCTTTGGTGTTGCCTTGATGGTTGCGAGCATGCACGCCATGATCGAGTTTTATCTGACGTCCCGGGCCATCCGTCCGATTATCGCCTTTATCCGCAACCGTCATCTGCAACGGTTCGGCAAGGATTTGACGCTGGGCGGACAGGTGCTCGTGTCCATTCGCACCAAATTCCGGCTAAGCGCCTTCCTGATAGGCGCCCTGCCCATGCTGCTGTTCAGTCTTACCGCCCAAATCCGCCTCGATCGTATACATATAGAAGCGGCAGCCGGCTACTGGACATGGTCGCTCGTTATTTTTGTCATAGGGATCGCCTTCTCCGTCTTTGGCGCCTCGCTGCTATCGCGCAATATTGAAGCCCCGATTCAAACGATTCAAGAGGCGATGGGCAGCGTGGAAGGCGGAAACTTTGACGTCCGCGCCGATGATGTGTATGCGGATGAATTCTCGAAGCTTGTGGCCGGCTTCAACCATATGGTCACTGGGCTGAAGGAGCGCGAACAACGCAATGCCCAGTTGCTGTCAAGTTATTTCATGACGCTCGCCGCCGCGCTTGACGCCAGAGACGCCTATACAGCCGGCCACTCTACGCGTGTAGCGGACTATTCCCTGCAAATCGGCCGATTGGCGGGTTGGTCCGAGCCGCAGCTTGAATTGCTGTACAAGACGGCGCTGCTGCACGATATCGGCAAAATCGGCGTTCGCGACGCCGTGCTGCTCAAGGAAGGCAGGTTAACCGACGAGGAGTTCGAGCAGATCAAAAAACACCCCGTACTCGGCGAGAACATTCTAAAGCAAATTGAACCTGTCGACGCTATGTCCGATTTGCTGCCCGGCGTACGCTCGCATCATGAGCGCTATGACGGAAAAGGTTATCCGGATGGGCTGATCGGCGAGGATATCCCGATGATCGGGCGCGCCATAGCCATCGCGGACGCCTTTGACGCCATGACCTCGGATCGGCCCTATCGACTAGGAATGCCCGAGGAACGCGCGCTTGCCATCCTGTCCGAGGGCCGCGGCACCCAGTGGGACCCATTGTTGACCGAGTTGTTCGTTAGAGAACGCAGCTTGAATAATCGGAATCCTGCGGCAGCTTCTTCCTGACCCGCACGCGGCTGCCGCCCTTCGCAGGCATTAACGGCAATACCGCGCTGCCAGCGGATATCAAAGGCGGTGATCGTTACGGCGCTTGTATCGAAAAAACAGAGCAAGGACAGCCCCTGTCCTTGCTCTGCTCGTGCATATGCGTCCGATGAGGTTGACCGTCCAAGCTTCCGAAAAGCCGGCCAACCTTCATCATGACATGTATCTAGCGCTTGATTAACTTGAAATCGTCATAGTGGAATCCCGGTGCCACGACGCAGGATACGAGCACAGGCTCGTCGCCGAGCGGTCGGCACATCTGCCACTCCTTGGCCGGAACGAGCGCCTGCGGCTGCTGCCCCGCCGCCACATCCGGTCCGATAACGATTTCTTTGCGCGTATGAGGCTCCGCATCCTTGCCGCCAAGCGTCAGCAGCAGCGGACTGCCGGAATGCCACAGCCATACCTCATCCGAATAAACCGTATGCCAATCCGAGAACTCGTCCGGGTGTAGCAGAAAATAAATAGAAGAAGCGGCAAAGCGCGGCCCCGAATACGGAGCGCCAAGCACTTCTTGAGGAATCGTAAAATCGGCTTTCCAAATCTCCTTGTACCAACCGCCCTCTACGTGCTGCTTGAGGTCCAGCGCTTGTACCAGCGGCGACAGCTGTTTCTGCAATACTCCCATCCCGACTACCTTCTTTCTCTGTATGTTCGAATCCTATAAGTTCAAAACGACATTTTTTCATTTTATATCGATCCTAAAGAAGCGTCAATCGGAGGTTAAAATGACCTCCTTGAGTGCATCCGCATTTTTCCACAAGTTTAATTGAGCGCGAGCTTTGTAATTTTCAACATATAAGTTATACTTATATTAACTAACTTTTCGTATAAGAGGGTCAAAACGGCACAATGTGTTGAATATCCTTTTATAGACTTGCACTCATCGTTCGCTGCTTCCCATGATTCAGCAACTTGAGCGCCAAAGGAGGGTGAACAGATGAACTACAACTTATACGTTCTCGGCCGATTTTGCCGCAACCGCATGATGAATGCGATGATTATCGTCCCGCTGCTTTTTGCTGCGCTGTTCGCCTACCAGGCGGGCAATACGTTTGAGTTAGCCGCGGGCACAAGCCGCATCGTTAATCCCGTATCCAGATCAGCCTTCGCGATCCAGAACAAGCAGAATACGAAGCAGACACATCTGTGGCCGATTAAACAAAGGTCCATTGTTTTTGTACGTTCGCTCACACAGCTCTATATGCTGCCGAGCTTGCTTATGCGCGAGTTTCACACGGCTGTCCCCCAGCGCATGCGGGAACTATTCATGGCCCCGATTAAATTCACCTCCCATTTTGTTGGTTAGCTTTCTTATTTTGTTAGCACACTAACAAGCAAACGGCTGAAGCCGTATATGGCGGTAAGGCTGACGTTGCTTGCAGAAAGATAAACCGGAATATAAGTACCACATTTATCATGACTTATATTCAACAAAAGAGGAGGCACACTCAATGAATATTCGTGAATCAGACCTGCCCGGCATCGGGCGTAAATATCAGCTTATGACAAGAAGCGGCGACAAGTTCGTTGTCATCATCCATGACGACGGCCGCCGTGAGATGTACCATTTCGACTACGAGGACCCGGATGACAGCATCTCCATGGTTACGCTTGAGGATGAGGAGGCTCGCCAGATCGCTGCGATTCTCGGCGGGATGACCTACAAGCCTAAAGCGCTCGAGACGATCGAGGTCGCATTGGACGATTTGACCATTGAATGGTACAAAATCGAGCCTAACGCCGCTTGCATCGGGAAAACGATCGGCGAATGCAACATCCGCCAGTCCACAGGCGCAACAATTATTGCCGCCGTCGAAAAAGAAGCAAAGCATATTACGCCTGGCCCCGACTATGTTTTCAAAGCAGACACCACCCTTATCGTTGCAGGGGAAAGGCAGAATTTAAAGCTGCTTAAGCTCATGCTGCAAAATGGGAGCCGTTAATTATGGATCACATGGTGCTGGAAATCGGTCTTGCTGTCGTTCTAATCGCCTTAGTCGGGCTCTTGGCATCTAAAGTTCGGTTTTCCGTCATCCCGTTTTACATTTTGATCGGCATGGCCGTAGGTCCACATGCGCCGCATATCGGCATTCTGGACTTCCGGTTCATTCACAGCGCAGAGCTCATTGAATTTATGGGACGGCTCGGGGTACTTTTCCTGCTGTTCTATTTAGGTCTGGAGTTTTCTGTCGGCCGGTTAATGAAATCGGGTCGCAATATTGCGGTTGGCGGAACGATCTATATTCTTATCAACTTCTCGCTTGGTTTGTTTTTCGGCTGGGCCAACGGCTTCCCCGTCGCCGAAACGATGGTGATTGCCGGTATTACTACGATCTCCTCCAGCGCCATCGTCGCGAAGGTGCTTGTCGATTTGAAGCGTACCGCCAACCCGGAGACTGAAATGATTCTGGGCATTATCATGTTCGAGGATATTTTCCTCGCCGTCTACATTTCCGTGCTTTCCGGTCTTGTACTCAGCGACTCCTCCTCGCTCGGCGGCGTGCTTCTGTCAGCCTCCTACGCGCTTGGCTTTATGCTGATATTCCTGATCGTTGGGCGCAAAGCGGCTCCTCTGCTCAACAAAATCTTTAACATTCGCTCCAATGAGCTTTTCTTGCTGCTGGTGTTCGGCGTTCTGTTCCTGGTGGCAGGCTTCTCGGAGACGATTCATGTCGCAGAAGCGATCGGAGCTTTGCTCGTCGGCCTAGTCTTGGCCGAAACGGTTCATATGAAACGGATCGAGCATATGATTCTGCCATTCCGCGATTTCTTCGGGGCGCTGTTCTTCTTCAGCTTCGGTCTGACGATCGACCCGTTCGCGCTCGGCGGCGCAGTATGGCTGTCGCTTGGCGCAGTCGCGATAACGTTGTTCGGCAACTTCCTGGCCGGCATGCTCGCAGGCAAAAGCGCGGGTCTGTCTCCCAAGGCGTCGTCCAACATCGGTCTGACGATCGTATCGCGCGGCGAGTTCTCGATCATAATGGCCAACCTCGGCAAAGCGGGCGGCCTGATGGAGCTGCTCCAGCCGTTCGCAGCGCTGTATGTCCTTATCCTTGCCATTCTTGGTCCGCTGCTGACGAAGGAGTCCAAGCTCGTCTACAATGTGCTGAACAAGGTGTTCAGATGGGAAAAAGGCAAGAAGAAGAAGTCGCCACAGCCGCCCAAAGAACCGGCGGAAGGCGGATAAACGAATCTAGCAAACCAGCCTGGCATTATTGCCAGGCTGGTTTTTTTATGTAGGAGCTCGGACACAGCTCCAGCCGTCTATTCGTCCGTTTTGCCGTTCCTGATCGATTCCCGTTTGTCACCTGCCTGCCTCTCCGATATAATCGAAGCCATATAGGCCATTACGATATGGAGAGGAGCTGTAAGCATTGGGCGCTTCCTTGCTGTATATAGAGGACGATCATGAAATCGGAAGGCTCGTCAGCGAGCATTTAAAAAAACAGAGCTATGAGGTGAACTGGGTCACGAGCGGCGAGCGGGCGCTGGAGGAAGCCGAGGGCTGCCGGCTCGTCATTCTGGACGTCATGCTGCCCGGACTAGACGGCTTTACCGTGGGACAGCGGTTAAAAAAAAGGCTGCCTGACGTGCCGATTCTTATGCTCTCTGCGCGAACCTCGATCGATGACAAGCTGCAAGGATTGCAGTTCGCCGACGATTACTTGACGAAGCCCTTTCATCCGGACGAATTAACCGCACGGATCGAGGTGCTGCTGCGCCGGACCGGCCCTCGCGATGCGCAGCCGCTGGTTATCAAGCATCTGCGCGTTTTCGAGCAGCAAAATCGGGTCGAGCATGCCGATTCCGGCGAGGAAATTATACTGACGGGCAAGCAGTTTCATATTTTCAGCTACTTGCTGCGCCATCTCGGGCAGATTTTGACCAAGGAACAAATTTACGAGGGGGTATGGGGGGAACCTTACATAGACGGCGATAAAACACTGAACGTGCATATCCGTTATCTGAGAGAGAAAATGGAGCGTGATCCCGCCAATCCCGAAATCATCGAAACGGTGCGAGGCATCGGCTTTCGGGTACGCAAATGAGCCGACGCATTACGACAAGAGAACCGGCCGCAAAACGCCGCTTCCGGCTTCGGGGACGAAGGTCTCGGGCAGAAAATAGCGACAGCGGCAAACGATTTCGCCAGACGCTTATGTCGCGGTACATGCTTATCATCTTTTGTGCCTTTTGCTTTGTGCCCGTTATCTTTCCTTTGTTCTCCGTGCTGTATCTGGTGATCAGCTCCCAGTTGTCGACTCCCTCCGACTATTTGAAGTACGGAACCGCCTCGGATCTGGAAACGATGTGGCACCGGGAAGCTGCGGAGCTCGCAGCAGGCGGGCCGGAAGCCATCAAACAAAGGCTCTATGAGCTCAAGCGCCTCTATCCGGAGGCATCGATCTTCTGGGTGAATGCGGAGGGCCGGACGAGCTTGCAGCTTCCCGAGCAGGCGCAGCTGCCCGTGCAGTGGTCAGTAACGGATGCGATTCAGTTTATGAAAAAAAATACTTACGGCGATCCGTTTACGGTGCTTGCCTTTATCGGACAGCCGGATGCGGACTATTCGGGCTTTATGTCCATTCAAATGCCGCGCTCGATCATTCAGATTAATTCTCCGATTGGATCGGATACGCCCTATTTTATTGGCTTTGTTTTTCTGATGTTCATGTTTTTCATTACGCTTTCCCTGCTGTTCTTCCGCAGTATTCGGCGCAGACTGCTCAGACTGCAGGCAGCTATGGCCGTTCAAAGCGATAACGGGCTTCCCGAGCCGATCGTTGTGACCAGACAGGATGAAATCGGGCAGCTGGAGGAATCGTTTAATCAAATGATCGAGCAGCTTGCCGACAGCCGCGGACGCGAGCAGGCGGAAACGCAGCTGCGCAAGCAGCTGATCGCCAATCTGTCCCACGATCTGCGGACTCCGCTTACTGTCATGAATAGCCATGTATACACGCTCCGCAGCGAGCCGCTAAGCGAACCGGCGCAGGCCGCCGTTCGTCAGATTGAGCAAAAAATCAGCAGTATCGGCGATTTGATGGACAATCTGCTCACCTATACGTTAATGACGAGCGGACGCTATCCGCTGAAGCTGGAGGAGCTGGATATGCTTCGCCTGGTAAGGGAAAGCGCAGCCTCCTGGTATCCGCTCTGGGAGCAGGCCGGCATCGTGCCGGACATCGAGCTTCCCGAAGAGACGGTCGTCTGGACGCTGGACAAGCAAGGCTTCCGGCGCATTCTGGACAATCTGTTTCAGAACGTCGTTCGCCACGCGCAGGCTGGCGGCCATATCGCCATCGCCTTCGCTCCCCGGGAAGCAGGAGAACCGCTTGCGGGAAGCGCGCTCGTTATCAGCGACCGCGGTCCCGGCATCCAAGACGAAAAGGCCGGCAAAGGCGCTGGAATCGGACTGGCTATCGTCGATTATCTCGTACAGGAGATGAATCTGGCCATTGAAACGCATAGCTCGGAGCAGGGGACCCGCTTTCTAATCTACACCAAGCGTTAAGCACAGCCGCGAATTTTAAACTAATTTTAAACTTGCGTCCCGTTTCCTTTAACCTTGAGCCGGTATAGTCATCTCAGAGGTGATGACAATGAACGACTGGATCATTGAAACAAAGGGACTAAGCAAGCGCTACAAGGGGCGTTATGCGGTATCCAATCTACATTTAAAAATTGCAAAAGGGGAAATATACGGCTTTCTCGGGCCGAATGGCGCAGGCAAAACGACAACGATTCGTATGCTGCTTGGCCTCATCAAGCCCTCCAAGGGCGATGTCCATCTTTTCGGCAAATCGCTGGCCAAGGAGCGGCTGTCCATTTTACGGCGGGTCGGCTCGCTGGTAGAATACCCTTCCTATTACGGGCATTTGAATGCGGTCGACAATCTTGAAGCGATTCGGCGCATTCTGGGAGCGCCTGCTGCGAGAATCTCCGAGGTGCTGGAAATCGTCGGACTCGCCAAGGATGCCCGCCGACCGGTGAAGGGCTACTCGCTTGGCATGAAGCAGCGGCTTGGCATTGCCAGCGCGCTGCTTGGCCATCCCGAGCTGCTTGTGCTGGACGAGCCGACGAACGGACTTGACCCTGCGGGCATTCTCGAAATCCGCGAGCTGATCAAACAAATGCCGATGCAGCACGGCATTACCGTCTTAATCTCCAGCCATTTGCTGAGCGAGGTGGAGCTGATGGCGAGCAAGGTCGGCATCATCCGCCGGGGAGAGCTTGTTTTTCAGGATACGATCGACAGCTTGCATCAGCAGGCAAAAGGCCAAATCCGCCTTTCCGTATCCGAACCGGAGCAAGCGCTAGTGGCGCTCCATCAGCTTGGCATTCGGGCGGCCGTTAACGGCCCGCTGATTGTCATGGAAAACTGCGACAACAACGCTGTTGCGGAGGCTGTACGAAAGCTGGTGCAGCGGGAGCATGCAATTTATCGGGTGGAGGAACGCAAGCACTCGCTGGAGGACCTGTTTCTGAAAATAGTCGGAGAGGGGCTGCGCGCATGATCGGCAGAGCGTTATCCTCCGATTTGCTGAAAATCCGGGGCAAAGGGCTGTGGTTTCTGATTAGCATCGGGCCGCTCGGCTTGCTGGCCATGCAAGCGTTGAATTTCGGCCTGCGCTATGATTATTTGACCGAGCGGTATGCAGACCGACTATGGGAGGTGCTGCTGGACAACATTATGATGTTCGTCCCGATTGCGCTTTATTTGGGCGTTACGCTCGTAGCCTCGCTTCTGGCGAATATCGAGCATCATACGAACGCCTGGAAGCAGCTGTTGGCGCTGCCCATCTCCCGCTCCACCGTATTTATGTCCAAGTTTCTGCTCAGTCTGCTGCTGATGCTGGTTTCTTGTGCGCTGCTGTCGGTGGGTACGGTCATTCTCGGCTTGTCGCTGCGCTTTGGCACGGATATTCCGCTGGGCGACATTCTGCGAATGTGCTTTCTCCCCTTTCTCGCCACCATGCCGGCGCTTGCCTTGTTTCAATGGCTGTGCATGACGATGAAAAATCAGGCGCTTCCCCTTACGCTGGGGATCGTAGCGGCAATCGTGTCCGTATTTTCCTTCACCCTCTGGGAATGGTTTCCGCTCAATTGGCCTCTGTACGGGTATGAGGGAGAGCAGCCCTGGCAGTTCTCCGCAGCCGGCATTGTCGCGGGTCTGCTTATCCTGCTGGTAACGCTTGCCCACTTTATCCGAAAGGATGTGGACTGAGATGCGAAGCTTTATGGGTCTGCTGAACGCCGAACGGCTAAAGCTGGGCAAAACCTTCATATGGCTGCTGGTTCCGTTGAGTCCGCTCCTCGCGCTGGTCATCGGAATGATGGCGAGCGTGGACATCAACAGTCAGAGCGGAACAGCTGGCCCGTATGATAGGATGATTTCCATCATATCCGTGATACACGCCATGCTTTTCCTGCCGATGCTGACCGGTATTTTCTCCGCTTACGTCTGCCGCTATGAGCATGCGGGCAGCGGCTGGAAGCAAGTTCTCTCCTTGCCGGTGTCGCGAACGGGGCTGTATGCGGCAAAGCTTGCAATGGTTGGCGGACTGCTGGCGGCAACTCAGCTGCTGTTCCTTGGCGCTGTTCTGGCAGCGGCGGCGTACCACGGCATTGGCGGCTCCATCCCTTGGGGCACGCTTCTCGCAAGCACGCTTGGCGGACTTGTCGCCTGCCTCCCGCTTGCCGCGCTGCAAATGCTGGTGTCCGTCGGCTGGAGCAGCTTCGCCGCGCCGCTGGCTATCAACGTGATGCTGACGCTGCCGAACATGCTGGTCGTAAATTCCGAGCATATTGCTCCCTTTTACCCCTGGGCTCAGCCGCTGCTGGCTATGCTCGTATTCGACAACACGGATGCCAGCTCCCTGTCTCTTCCGCTGGAGAACGTGCTGATCACCCTTGTCGGAGGCTCGGTTCTGTTTCTGGCAGCCGGACTGGTCTATTTCAATCGCAAGGAAATTTAACGCGCCGCCGGATTCCCTTGGTTGATTGGTGGATGCGCCCTCTATCGCAAATACCAAAAAAGCTCCGCAGGTCGCCGCTTGCGCCTTGCGTCTTGCGGAGCCTTTTTTAAATTATGCTTATCAAATAACTTTTCTAGTCTTCCCTAATTCCAAGTATGTACCAACAATCCATGCCAGGAATCCAATCAAACACCAATAGAAAATGGCCCATGGAGAAAACTTCCATGATATGAGCCAGAAAGCAAAAACAAGCTCACAAACGATAATGCCAAAAGCATTTCCATGTTCGCGAAGATGCTTATAGGATTCTACATAGTCTGATGAATCATTTACGTACTTTTCTTGCTTGCTAGTGGATTTCTTTTCTTTTCCCTTTTTCTGTCTGATACTCATCTGTTTAAATCCTCTTGTTCTATAATCGCTAAGCTCCTCATAAAACCTTTGAACGTAATCACGTTTTATTACAAAACCAGTTAACAATGATGAAAACAACAAGACAGCAACTATATGATATAAAGCTAGCGGAATATCAACTACACCCCGCCACGATAACAAAATCAGTATGACAATAAATATAATGAGCAATCGTTGGGCTAACAAACAATATGATAAAATGGAGCTCCATATCAAGCTGCCGTCTTTAATACGAAATAAAAAAGAAAACAGAACTACTCTTAAACCGTGCATAATAAGAATAAGCATGCTTGAAAAATACATATATAAAAAACCTGAAATCGCAATAATAATAGCAGCTAAAATGGAAAATCCCGTTTGGGTCAACTTGATATCTTCATTTCCCAACTTGGCTTCAGAAGGGCCTCGCAAAACCTCCATAATAAACTTCCCGTGTTTAGAATCCATGTCATACGTTGTTTCGAATAAAAGGCTATAGAGTGCTTCTTTAATTTTTGGTTTATCTCCTTCAACTGATGGACATTTAACTTCGTTAGAGGCTTCATTCTCATAAAAGCACCATAAAAAATTTTTAGTAATTTCATCATTGTAGTTAATTATCAAGTAAAACAGTATAACAACTCCAAATATAGTCCCTAGTAAATACCGTACTAGATAAAATTCCCAAAAGCGGTTACCTCTCATTGTTGTTAACAGACTCCCGTCCATATATTCATATACACTTGGTTCAATCCTCTAGTCCATCGGCCACAAGCTCCTCCAAATGAGGCGTTATGTCCTTTTCCGTAAGGGCATAGGTGACTGTGTGAATCGAGCCGTCGCTCTTGATCAGTACGCTCGTAGGAACAACCGTAACCCGATATTGCGCGGTGACTGTGCCATCCTTATCGAACAGCACCGGCATTTGCACATCGTAAAGGTCGATATATTCGAGCGCGTCCGCTTCGCTGTCGTTCGTCGTAATATTCACGGAGCGGAATTCGATTTGATCCTTATATGTTTCATAAACCCGGTTCAAATCGGCTGCCTCCTCTTTGCAATACGGGCACCACGAAGCCCAGAAATGAATCAGCTTGGGCTTGCCTGAAGAGGCCTCAACCGCTACGTCCCGTCCTTCCTGGTCCTCCAGCACAAAATCCGCCATGCGCTCCCCGATCATTTGGGAGTCCACGTATTCCATTCGGTTCTCATCGAGAATGTATTGGTAGATAGACCACCCCATTACAAAAGACGACAAGAGAACTAGCACAACGGTTAGCGGGATTAAATATTTCTTCTTCACGGCGTTCATCCTCGTTTCCAGCCATACCTGTCATCATAAACTCTGATAGAAGGATTCGACAGATTCTTCCACATCCCTTTAAGGAGCGGCCAATTCCCTGAAAAAATAGAAAAAACCCGCAATCCCCCCTGTCATTCGGGAATTGCGGGTTAGCGGCTAGCGGCGCAAACCGCTTGTGCTGACTACTCCGTAACGGGACAGCAGCTTGCGCCCAAGCAGCGCAACGCCCCTGTCGGTCAGAAAGCCCATAAGTCCAAGGCTGATCAGCCCGACAAAAATCCAGTCTGTGCGGAAGAACAAACGCGAATTCCAGATCAGGTAGCCCACTCCCTCGTTGGAGGCGATCATCTCGGCCCCGATAATGGCCATAAACGAAGTGCCCATTGCCAGCCGGATGCCGGTGAACATGAATGGCACCGTTGCCGGGATGATGACATGCAGAACGATCTGCCATTCCGATGCGCCCATGCTGCGGGCAGAACGGATTTTATCCTCCTCCACGGACAGCACGCCAGTCAGCGTATTAAGCATCACGATAAACAGCGTCGCGTACAGAATCAACATAATTTTGGACGTTTCACCTATGCCGAACCAGATTAGAAACAGCGTAATGAAAGCGATCGGCGGTATAAACCGGATAAAATTCAGAAACGGCTCGGCGAAGGCGCGAATAAAGCCAACTTTGCCAATCAGGATTCCGAGCGGTATCGCCAGCAGACAGCCGAGCGACCAGCCTACCAGCACGCGATACGAGCTGATTCCGATATAATGCAGCAGCGTTCCGTCCAGCAGCAGCTCGTAGCCGCCCTGCAGCGTGTATAGCGGACTTGGCATAATTTCCTGGCCGTACAGCGTCGCCATCAGCTGCCATAAGCCTAACAGCGCGATCCAGAAGCCGGCAAGCAGCGACCATTTTTTCAGCTTGGCGTTCATATCTCCTCTCCTTCCGCTCTATTCGTCAAAATGAGCCTGAATCTGATTAAACAAACGGTGGAACGCCGGATCGGCAATGTCGCGCGGATACGGCAGCTCAACCTCGTATACATCCGTAATGCGCGAGGAGGGTCCGGCCGACATGATGCCGATGCGCCCGCCAAGCAGCAAAGCCTCCTGAATATCATGCGTGACAAAAATAACCGTCTTGTCGGTATCCGCCCATATGCGTGTCAGCTCCCGCTGCATCGTACGCCTGGTCATCGCATCCAGCGCGCCGAACGGTTCATCCATTAGCAGGATCGCCGGATCGTTGGACAGAACGCGGGCAAGCTGCACGCGCTGCTTCATGCCGCCCGACAGCTCGCGCGGGAACTTGCTCTCATGTCCCTGGAGACCGACCATCGCGATATAGCGATCGGATATTTCCTTGCGCTTCGCCGCCGGAACACGCTTCATGCGCAAGCCGAACTCGACGTTCTCCCGCACCGTCAGCCATGGGAATAAAGAGGAATCGGCCTGCTGGAACACAACGGCACGATCCTGGCCTGGCCGCTCGACCTCTTGCTCCCCTACCCGCACCTGGCCCGAGGTTTTGGAGACGAAGCCTGCGATCAGGCTAAGCAGCGTTGACTTGCCGCAGCCGCTTGGCCCCAGCAGAACGAAGAACTCTCCCCCTTTGACCGAAAGATTAACGTCCTGAATAATATAATGGACATGGCCCGCAGCCGGCTGAGCATAGCTTTTATCCAATCGCTCGATCCTGATTTCATTCCGCCTAGGCGCCGCTTCCATCCCTTTATCCTCCTAGTTCAGCTCGATTACCCGATCCGGGAACGCTTTGCGCACCAAATCCAGATTCAGCTTATCGTTTAGTTCAAAATCCTGTTCGATAATGCCGGTGTCGACCATATATTTTTTCTGCCCCTGCAAGCCTGCATAAGCCTTCTCCGTAAAGCCGAGACTCCACGGATTAACCGGCAAATCCTTAAGCGTCGATTCCCTTGGCTGCTTGACGGCCTCATACATCAAATCGGCCGTTTCGTCCGGATGCTCCTGCGCATAGGCAGACGCTTCATCAATCGCCTTCAACAGCTCGACCAACTGATCGGGATGATCGGCAATCAGCTTGTTCGTCGTAATCAAGCCCGTGCCCAGCCGGACGGAGGTTTTGGACATATCGGACAGCTCGTGCACATCGCTCAGCCCCTGAAACTTCTCGTGGTTGACCGCCGAGTACACCCATACGGCATCTACCTCGCCTTTTTTGAGCGCAACGAACGCTTCATCCATACCGCCTTGCCCAATCAGCTCGGCATCCGTCAGCTGGAGCCCGTTATCGGCCAAATACACATCCCATAGGTAGGGCAGGAACGTCCCTCGTATAAAGCTTAGCTTTTTGCCCTTCAGGTCGGCGCCGCTTTTCACCTCGTCGCGGACAAACAGCTTCCAGTCGCTTGCGCTTCGATCCGTAGCCGTGCCTGTTGAGGCAAAAATGGAATAGTCGCCTTTGCTTACCGCGTTTAGCAGCGGGAAATCGGCGCCAAAGGCCACGTCCACCTGCTTGATAAACAACGAATTGATTCCTTCGGCCGGGGTAGCGAACGTAATGAGCTCGGCATCAATGCCATGCTTATCGAATATCCCTTTGTCCTCCGCTACGCGGAAGACGGGATTCGTTGAGTAATCGGCTATTTTCAGCTTGAGCTTGGAGGCCGTTTTGCCGGAAGCGCCGGCGCCGGCGCCGCAGCCGGCAAGCATAAGCCCGGCAACCACAACCGTCAGAACGGACAAGCTCCATTTCACCCAACGCTTTCTATGCATCTTGACCACCCGCCTCCGGCAAGCCTTCGTCGCTGCGGGCTACGCACAGCGCCCCCTCGCCGTATTCGGTCGTACCCTCTACCTCCACGCTGGATACCGCTCCTCTTGGCGCCGCGCCCGGCACCCGAAAATCGGCTACATCAATTGGCTCAATTGCCGTTTCAATGGGCTGTTCAACCTGAGGACTCCATTCATACGGGGCACGGTAAGCGCGGTACACCATATTGGAGTTGCGCTTGTTTTTATAGGGAGAAATATATTCCCACACCAGCTCATGCTCCTCCGTCACCTCAAAAATACGGCCATCCGCCCCCTCCGTAATGAGCGTGTTGCCATTCGGCAGCCGCTGGGCGGAGCTGATATACGGGCTGTAAAAGCGATAGGAGTCAAGCGGCGCCTGGAATCCCGCCTCAGTCGGCGTATACTGCCATTCGATGTCGAGCGTAACGGGGTTAATCTCAAGAATGCGGGAATGATCGCGCCTCGCAATTTTGACTCCATCTGCAGACTCAGGATTCGGCTCGCCGTAGCCGGCCCAGCCGCCATTGTCAAAAATCAGAATATTGCCCTCTCCCGGCAGGCCGCGCGGAATAAGATGCGCATGATGCTGACCGATAATCCAGCCGATATGCTCGGTGTCCTCCGTCGCATAATTGGGACCAAGCTTCCAAACGATTCGTCCCGACTTTTTATCAATAATGGCAATAATATTCGTCTCGCGCGCATCCCATATAATATTGTCCGGGTGGAACCGCTCGTCGCCTGCCTCATAATGCTTGTTTGGGCCAAGCACCGAGGCGGAATTGATATGCATCCAGTCGCCGTAATGCGTGCCGAAGGCTCTGGTATTGGGATCGCGATACAATGCCTCCTTCGCCGCTGCGTCGAAGCCCAGCTCTGCAAAGTGATCGCTGCACGTCCATTCCCACAGCACATTGCCCTCCCAATCAACCTCAATAATCGTGTCATCGAGCAGTTCCTTGTCGGAAATATCCGGGCGGCTTACATTTTTGTGCGCCAGAATGATCGTATTGCCCGAATCAATCTTAGGCTCCTGACCCGGCGCATAGTAGCCGACAGGATTGCCCTCGCGCTGGTAATCATGATGCTGGCGGGCCATCCACTGCGCTTCATTGTCGGGATCGGCAATCCATTCATAACGATCGAACTTCCAGACGATGTTGCCGTCCCAGTCGACCTGAACCAGATTTTTCTCGTCCTGAAAGCCGTATTTCGGGTCGCGCTCCGCGGTGCTGCCAAGCACGTAGCCGCCAGGGAGCAGCTTGTTCGGAAAACCTCGCAGCCCCTTCCACAAATGCACCTCGCGCCCGTTCATATCGATCAGCAAAGCGCCCGTCTCCGCCGCCTGAAAAATCGTATACCCGCTCCATGCCTTCTCCGGATTGTAAACAGTTGTTCCTGTCGGATAAATCGTAGGATGTCCCATCCCGTTCCTCTCCCTTTCTTCTATTAGCTTTAATAGGATATAAAAGGATTTTTCTTCGCCTGTCTATTCGGCCGCTTCGGCGGTACGACGACGACCGCTTCCTCCTCCGCATGTCGCGCCACCTCTTCCGCGAAGCCGCCCAGCCGTTCAATCAGCGTGCTGTAAAAGCTTTTTTGGGCTTCCAGTTCCTCTTCGGTGAATGAGCCGAACAGCGTATCGATCATATAGCTGCCCGTGCCACGCGTCCGCTCCAGCAGCTCCTTGCCTTTGTCCGTAATATCCAGCACTACCGAACGCCGGTCCTCCGGAGGCCGCTTTCTGATCGCATAGCCGCCTGCTTCAAGCTTATCGCACAGCGCTGTGACCGCACCCGAGGTAAAATCAAGCTGCTCCGCCAGCTCCCCAAGCCGTTTCTCTCCGTCCCTCAAGACGGAATTCAGAATCAGCATGCCCGGCAGCGAAACCCCCTCTATTGAAACCTTATCCCGTTCCTTAACGAATCGGCGGACTAACGTTCGAAACAGCGAGTCCACTACTTCCACTAATGCTCTATCGTTGTTCTCCATGCCTCTCCTCTCGACCTTTGGCCAGCGATGCCAGATTGTTCCAATAACGCTCTACCGCAAGCAGTCGCGCCACACAACAGAAAGGCCCCCGCCTTCCCTTCCGTTTGTCGGAGAGAGAAGTCAGGAGCCTTTGGTGGTCCAATCGGCCTCTAATTCACTTGAATTTAAGATAATGAACGCTTATTTATTTGTCGCTCACTTAATGAGCTTGAAACTACAATAAACCAATTATTCTCACCTGTCAAGTCGGAAATTAAAAAGTTAAGCACCTTGAGCTTATTGGCTCAGGGTGCTCCAAGGATTATGATTTACGGATTATATAGGTAGGATCAAATAGCACTCAGAAAGATATGGAACAAAAATGACTTTACGTTAAAAATGATAGGACCGCGTATTACTGCACGGAAGACTGAAAAATGCTTTTTGGAGCTCTCGGTGCTAAATCAGTTAGAAATGTGATTGTAGAGTGACTTGGAGAGCTCCTGGGAGCTGAATGAGTTAGATATGTGATTATAGCCCGACTTTTAGAGGTCCTAGGAGTTAAATGAGTTAGAAATGTGATTGTAGAGTGACTTTGCGGGCTCACTGGAGCTAAATGAGTTAGAAATATGATTGTAGAGTGACTTTGAGAGCTCCTAAGAGCTGAATGAGTTAGAAATGTGATTGTAGAGCGACTTTCAGAGCTCTCGGGAGCTAAATGAGTTAGAAATGTGATTGTAGAGTGACTTTGAGAGCTCCCGGGAGCTAAATGAGTTAGATATGTGATTGTAGAGTGACTTTGAGAGCTCCTGGGAGCTAAATGAGTTAGATATGTGATTGTAGAGCGACTTTGAGAGCTCCTAGGAGTTAAATGAGTTAGATATGTGATTGTAGAGTGACTTTGCGGGCTCACTGGAGCTGAATGAGTTAGAAATGTGATTGTAGAGTGACTTTGAGAGCTCTCGGGAGCTAAATGAGTTAGATATGTGATTATAGCCCGACTTTCGGAGCTCCCGGGAGCTGAATGAGTTAGAAATGTGATTGTAGAGCGACTTTTAGAGATCCTAGGAGCTAAATGAGTTAGAAATGTGATTGTAGAGCGACTTTGCGGGCTCACTGGAGCTGAATGAGTTAGATATGTGATTGTAGATCGGCTTTTGGAGCTCCTAGGAGCTAAATCAGTTAGAAATGTGATTGTAGAGCGACTTTTAGAGTTCCCGGGAGCTGAATGAGTTAGATATGTGATTGTAGAGTGACTTTTAGAGATCCTAGGAGTTAAATGAGTTAGAAATGTGATTGTAGAGCGACTTTGCGGGCTCACTGGAGCTGAATGAGTTAGAAATGTGATTGTAGAGCGGCTTTTGGAGCTCCTAGGAGCTAAATGAGTTAGATATGTGATTATAGCCCGACTTTTAGAGGTCCTAGGAGTTAAATGAGTTAGATATGTGATTGTAGAGTGACTTTGAGAGCTCTCGGGAGCAATATTAGTTAGAAATGTGATTGTAGAGCGACTTTTAGAGAGAGCTATCCGGGAGCCATTTTAACACATATTTAAATGAATGCTGGAACAAAAGTAAAAAAGACCATTCCCCGGACTGATAGCGGTCCAAAGAATAGCCTCTTTTAAGCCTGTCTTACGTTTACCTATTGCCGAATTGAGCATGATGCAGACGACTGTAAATGCCGCCGCTTGCCACAAGCTCCTCGTGGCGGCCCTGCTCGGATATGCCGTTCTCCGTTACGACGATGATACGGTCGGCATTCTTGATCGTTGCCAGTCGATGCGCGATGACCAGCGTCGTCCGTCCGACCGAAAGCTCGGATAGCGACTGCTGAATAGCCGCTTCCGTCTCGGTGTCGAGCGCCGATGTCGCTTCGTCGAGAATAAGGATCGGCGGATTTTTGAGGAACATCCGCGCAATGGCCAGACGCTGCTTCTGTCCTCCGGACAGCTTCACGCCGCGCTCGCCGACGACCGTATCCAGCCCTTCCGGCTGCGAGCGGATGAAATCTTCAAGCCGAGCGCGCCTTGCGGCCTCCCAGATTTCTTCCTCCGAAGCGCCAAGCTTGCCGTATAAAATATTGTCGCGGATCGTGCCTGCGAACAAAAATACGTCCTGCTGCACGATGCCAATCTGCTTGCGCAAAGACTCCAGCTTCAGATCGCGGATATCGTGTCCGTCAATCGAAATGCTGCCGTCCGACACCTCGTAGAAGCGCGGCAGCAAGCTGCAAAGCGTGGTTTTTCCGGCCCCGGACGGCCCAACGAACGCAATGGTCTCGCCGGCGCGGATGGACAGGCTAATATTTTGCAGAACCTTCGCTTCTCCCTCGTAGCCAAACGTCACATTGCGGTAGGAAATATCCCCATGCAGCTTGTCCACATGAATCGCATCCTTGCGGTCAGCCACATCCGGGTCCGTGTTGAGCAGCTGCTGGAAGCGTTTGAAGCCTGCAATCCCCTTCGGATAGCTTTCAATAACGACATTAATTTTCTCGATCGGCTTAAAGAAAATATTCGTCAGCAGCACGAATGCAAGAAACTCGCCATAATTCAAATCTCCCTGAATAACGAACCAGGTGCCCGCGATCAGCACAAAAATCGATACGAGCCGCATCAGCATATACGTAATCGAGCCGTTAAGGCCGATCAGCTTGTAGGAGATCAGCTTCGCCTCGCGGAATCGCATATTGTTGCCTTTGAACAGCTTGCCCTCATGCTTCTCGTTCGAGAATGCCTGTACGACGCGAATACCGCCCATCGTATCCTCAATCCGTGCGTTGAAGTCGGCAATATCCGAGAAAAGCCGTTCGACCGCTTTGGTCATTTTGCCGTTAAAGTGAAGGACCAGCCATACGATAATCGGCACGATAACAAACGTCAAAATCGCCAGCGTCGGATGAATGTAGAACATAATGCCGAACGCGCCAAGGAGCGTCATCACCGCGATGAACATATCCTCCGGACCGTGGTGGGCCACCTCGCCGATCTCCAGAAGGTCATTCGTCAAACGCGAAATCAAATGCCCCGTCTTCGTATTGTCAAAAAAACGGAAGCTCAGCTTCTGCACATGGGCAAACAGCTTTCTTCGCATATCCGTTTCAATGTTAATGCCAAGCATATGCCCCCAGTAGGTGACCACGTAATGAAGAAGCGTATTAATGACATAAATAACGGCCAGAATGGTGCACGCCGTCAGGATTAATCCCCAATTCTGATCGGGAAGCAGCGTATCGATAAGATAGCTGACGGCAAGCGGAAAGCCCAGCTCCAGAACGGCGAGCAGCACCGCGCAGGTGAAATCCAGAATAAACAGCTTGCGGTAAGGCCTGTAATAGGAAAAAAATTGACGAAGCATCTGTAACTCCTTCTCTGTAAACCGAAACGGCAGGATGCCGGTTTCAGCCGCGTATTCTTACTGATAATCATTTTCAGTAAAATGATACCCTTTCATTTTCCAACTGTCAATGAAAGTTTACAGAGGGTTAAGCTGCACTGCCGCTTGTTTGCCGCTTACCTGAATGCCCGTCTGCTTCTTGCCGTTTGACGCCAAATCCTTGACCATTCGCTCCAGCAGCTCCTTCGCTTTCGGCCCCTCTTTGCCCTGCAGGCGCACTACCAGCTGCACGCCGTTGCCTGCAGCAAGCAGCTTCGAGGCCTGACGCAGCTTCGTGTCATAATCGTGCTCCTCGATATGCGGCGTGAGACGGAGCTCCTTCACCTTCGCAGGCTGGCCCGGGCCGCCCTTCGCTCCGCCTCCGGCGCTCCCCCCTCCTGCTCCCTTTCCTTTACCGCCCGCGCCTCCGGCTGCAAAAACGCCGCTCTCGCTGCCTGTGTACGACCAGCCTTCGCCGCTCGTCGCTCGGCCGGTATCCGCGCGCTTCGCTTTGCCGGTCTGCTGCTTGGCTTGGCCTCTCGCCATCAGCTTGCAGGGCGGAGGGCTGCTCATCAGCGACAGGCACACCAGATCCGCCTTCAGCTCCCGCGCCATAGCCAGCGCTTTATCGCGCGACACGACCCCAAGGTCCTCCCCCTGCAAACCGGTGAGCTGTACCTCGGACACGCGTATTTTTTCGTTCATAATCATCGAGTTTGCCATCGTTCAACCCTCTTTCTTTATACTGGATACTGCTTGGACGCGGCAGGCGCCATTTGTCCTTGGTTCAAGCTTGCCTCCGCTCCTGCCGCTGCCCATAGGCAAACGGCGCTTCTTCTATTATAACGCGCCTGTATATGCTGTAGCACATCCGTTTCTTAGCTCATGCAAGCAGATCGCTCCGTTCTGGGACGATCAGCTGCTTCTTTTGCAGCCTGCAGACTTTCATTCCGGGCTGCCGCAACTCCCCTTGCCGCCGGCAGCAGCCAAAAAGACCCCTCCCGCAGCAGCGGGAGCAGTCTTTTATTCCTTTTAACGACGCCAAGCGGTTGCCTAGCCTGCCCGTTCTCTACACGGGAGCTGCGCAGATTAATGGGCGTCTGCAGCCGTGGATGCAAACTTGCCGCTTGGTGCAGACGTTTCCGCTGCGGCTCTGGCATCGGGATCGCCCCGTTCGGCTTTCAGCAGAAATTTGCGCCCGCGCCACCGGAACAGGGACAACGCTCCGCGGACGTATTCATCGAGAATCATGCAGGCATAGATGCCGACCAGCCCCCAGCCCAGGCCAATGCCTACCCAATAAGCCAACGCCGTGGCGATGAGCCACATCGAGAACAGCGATATCCACATCGTAAATCGGGTGTCGCCTACCGCATTCAGCGAATTCGACAACGCCATATTGATCATTTTGCCCGGCTGAAGCAGCAGATTAAGACCAAGCAGCGACACGCCAAGCGCGATAATGTCGGCGTTGCTCGTGAATAGCCCCAGCAGCTTGTCGCCGAACAGGAAGAGCAGCAGCGCATTAACCGTTACGACGGCAAGGCCGATCCACATCGCCCGAAAGGCAGTGCCGTAAGCCTCCTGCACCCTTCCCGAGCCGAACAGATGGGCAATCTGAATCTGCACCGCCAGCGCCACCGAGTAGCCAAGCAGGAAGCAGAATGATTCCAGCGTGTTCATATACGTTCTAGCGGCAAGCTCGGCAGAGCCGATCATCGCGATAAAAGCAAAAATCAGCAGCTGCGTGAACACCCAGCAGGACATATTGATGCCGAGCGGCCAGCCGATCCGAAGCACATCGCCGAACAAACGCCGATTGAACAGCGTCATGTCGCGCAGGCCGATCGTCTGGGCGAAGGAGTACCGGAACATGACGAACAGCACGATGACCGCAAGCAGTCGGCAGATTACCGTCGACAGCGCGACGCCCATAAGTCCCCATTTGGGAAATCCGAATGCTCCGAAA
Source organism: Paenibacillus sp. SY21-1 (assembly GCF_005222705.1). Lineage (GTDB taxonomy): Bacteria > Bacillota > Bacilli > Paenibacillales > Paenibacillaceae > Pristimantibacillus. The sequence continues at coordinate 38,906 of NZ_STGF01000012.1, forward strand.
ATAAACGCGTAGTTCAAAATAACATGCAGCACATTCATCCCGATTGCAACGTACATCGGCCCTTTTGTATTTCCTGTATTGCGGATTGCCGTGCTAAGCGCGGCCATAATCGCAATCAGCACCATGCCTCCGCCCACGATAGAAATATATGTCTGCGCGAGAGGCAGCAGCTCGGCTGGAAGCTTCAGCAAGGAAGCGATTTGCGTCGGCAGCAAATACAGCACAAAGCTTAGCAGCAAGCCGATCACGCCGCTTACGGTAACCGCCATAATCGCGATGGTACGAGCTTCGTCGTATTTACGCGAGCCCATCTTTTGGGCAATCAATATGCCCGCACCGCTGGCCACCGTAATAAACAAGGTCGTCAGCGCCTGAAACAGCTGATTCGAGAAGCCGACGACGGCAACCGCGTCATCGGAAATGCGGCTTACCATCAGCGTATCCGCCGCCCCCAATAAAAACTGCAAAAACAACTCAATAAAAATCGGCCACGCCAGCGCCCACAGCGTAAACTTTTTGTCTGCTGCCGCCATTTCCCTATCCCCTTCCGAGCCGTATATCGCCCGCTCATCCGTTAGTCTGCTTTCATTCGTCATCTCAAATTATAGATGCTATACTTAGGCTGATGTATCAGTTTAACAACTGAAACTTTCACGATTCAAACTTCAGCTTTCGAAGGAGTGACCAAACCGATGACGATGCTCCATCTGATGATCCCGCCGCTCCCGCATTATATTATCGGAGGCTGTACGACTGCAAAGACAGGCCGCAAGCATCCGACCAGACGAAATATTGGCGTGTTCGATCTGCTGGTCGTCAAGGAGGGCTGTCTGTATATTGGAGAAGAGGGCAGGAATTACGAGGTTGGCGAAGGGCATTTTCTTATTTTGCGGCCGGATGCCCATCATTACGCCACCTTGGAATGCCAGGAGACGACAATCTATTATTGGGTGCATTTTCAGACGATGGGGAATTGGCACGTAACCGATAGGCTGGATGAGCAGCAAGCCGGCGTCAGTACGCGAGAGAGGATACAGAGCAATAATTTTTATACGATGCCAACCTTCGCCAAGCGTATCCCGCAGTTCGCCAGGCTGCTGCATCCGTCGCGCATTTACAGCTTGCTGAAGCAGCTCTCCGAGCTGAACCGGAACGATCATATCCCCAGCGTCAAATGGAAGCAGCAGTTGATTTTTCAGGAGGCGATCGAGCAATTGTCCGCGTCTCTGGAGGTCGCCGGCCCTTCTCCCTCTGCGCTGTGCGCCGAGCAGGCGGCCACCTTTCTGCGCGAGCATTACCGGGAGAACGTAACGGCGCAGCAGCTGAGCGAAGCGGTCAACTTCCACCCCGTCTACATCGCCAGATGCATGCAAAAAGAGTTCGGCTGCGCCCCGTTCGATTACCTGATGCGCTTCCGGCTGGAGCAGGCCAAACTGCTGCTGCTGCAAACCGATCTGGCTGTCGCGCGGATCGCCGAGGAGGTCGGCTTTAATCAGGCAGCCTACTTCGCCTCCTGCTTCTCGCGCTATGAAGGGCTGTCCCCGCGCCGCTATCGCCAGCGCTTCTCGCATGGCTGATGATTTGTCCGCCGTCATCCGTTATGGTTACGCCCTCTATAGTCAAGAGTCTATGACAGCCCGCAGCCTTCAAGCGCCGGCCCAAGCCGCTGTCGCAAGCGGCCGTCTAAAGCTTGTCGGCTTCCCCCGAGCGTAACTTGCGATTCAAGCCTCCTGCAAGCCGTCTACACCACAAAGGCACAAGCAGCGGAGGCTTGCTTGAGCGTAAGAAAAGCTCCCAGCACCGCAGGTGTTGCGGCAGTGAGAGCCTGTTGTCTGGCATCTGGTTTCTGGTTTCTGGTTTCTGGTACCTGTTATCTGGTTTCTGGTTTCTGGTTTCTGGCATCTGGTTTCTGGTATCCATTATCCATTATCCGTGACGCTGCCGACGCGCTGAACGTTACCGCCTGCCTTGGCAGCCGGCCAACGCTGCAGGCTTCAAGAGCAGGATTGTATAACCTCCATTAATTGCTGCTCCGTAAACGGCTTCGGCAGCACCGCGTGCACACCGAGCTTGCCAAACTGGCCTCGCACCCGTTCCGCATCCCCGCTGCACAATATAATGATCGCCTGCCGATCCAGGCTTCGAATAAGCCGGGTTATCATATAACCGTTCAGAACAGGAAGCGAATAGTCCACAATGGTAATGTCGGGGCGCAAATGGATATATTTTTCCACACCATCGACGCCATCGGAGGCTTCGCCAACTACATTAAAATTGTTTTTTTCCAGCAACAGCTTAAGCACCAGTCTCACATTTTGATAATCGTCGATCAGCAGCACATTTTGCACATTCAACACCCCTTCTCCATTCTGGTTTGTTCATTTCACGGCTTTCGCTTCATCCTTCCTCCAGGGGAAGGCTGCCGAATTCCAACTAAAATGTATGCGTTTACAAAAAAGCAAACGGCTGAACCCGTCCTCTGGCGGCCAAGCTAACGTTTAGCGTTGCAACATAAGCCGAGTAAACGTGTAGAACTCATACATTCTGATATTTTGAAAATAAACGATTGCCAGTCTTGCTTAGACGAAGTACGGAAGGGAGACCTATGTATTCCCATTATATTCGATTATTCAAAAATCGTATATCGCGAAATAAGGCGAAAAATGACAATTCCCCAAATGTAAGCGCTTCACAATAGCTTTTTGCTTCCATTTTCTTTAATGAGTTTATTAATTTAAACTTCATGCAACCGTCGAAAAAACGACATGACACAAATCCCCCTTCCACGCCTGACAAGCAGAGCGCAAGGGGGATTAAGCGGTCAATCGGATTTAGTTGATAAACGTCAAATGCTTAAGCATACGCTGCAGCATCGATACCGCTTCAGCGCGCGTCGTCGCCTGCTGGGGAGCGAATGCTCCGCCCGGCAAGCCTTCGACAATAGAAGCGTCCACCGCGCCGGATACGGCTGCTTTGGCCCATGCCGCGATGCTTGCGGCATCGGTAAAGGCGTCAGCCGTCCGGGACGAGCTTCCAGCTTCGGGGCCTGCATACTCCAGCGCGCGGCCGATCATGACAGCCAGCTCTTGGCGGGAAACCGCCGCATAAGGACGGTACGTGCCGTCTTCATAGCCCTTCACCATTCCGGCGGATACGGCCGTTTTCACAGCGGACGCGTACCATTTGCCGTCTTGAACGTCCGTAAATCCGGCAGAGCCCGTTTCGCTCAGGCCGAGCGAGCGTACGAGCAGCGCCGCGAATTCAGCGCGTGTAATTTGAGCCTGAGGCGCAAAGGTCTCCTCGCTCCGTCCGCTGACGATCAGCTTGGAAGCAAGCGATTCAATTGCCCCCTTCGCCCAATGCGTCTCTACGTCCGCGAACGAGCGCTCGCCGGCCACAATGGCATAGATGCTGTTGCCGTTGCGTTTTATCGTCGCATCTGTTCCGCCTCCAGAAGCAGGGCTGAATACCGAAGGGACAAAATGCAGCTTGCCCGTCCCGGCGTCATAACGCACCGCCGTCGCAAACTCGCCATTCACCTGCTCCGTCAGCGTTAGACTGCGTTCCACGTATACGTTGCCGAACGAATGAATGGCATGGGTAGCTCCGGCCTTGCTGACCGCCACCAGACTATAATCGATGGCCGCGCCTACCGGTTTTGCGCCCAGCCCGGCTGCAGCGCTCTGAATTCCGTTAGCCGCCGCTCCGCTTGCCGGCTTCATCTCCAGACGAAGGGAGAAATCGGTTGTGCCAAGCTTGCCCGCAATATCCGACCACGGAAGCGCCCCAAGCGGAAGCTCATAGGAAGCGGAATCTCCGGTTACGGAAATGACCAGCCCAGGGTTGGCCTTCGCCGCCGTTTGCAGCGAGGCCGGCAATTGAACCGCCACGCCGGACTGCTCCAGCTTGCCGGCATCTACCTTCAGGACGTTCTCGCCCGCCGGCAGCTCGTCGAGCTGCTTCTCAACCTGCTGCTCCGTCACCTCCACGCTGCGCGGCTGTCCGCTCGGCACTGGAGTGGCGCTTGGCGATGCGCTAGCGACAGGTGTCGAAGTAGCAGGTGCAGGCGTGGATGGAGTGGTTGTTGCGGTAGGCGTAGGCTTTACCGTCTCACCTTCAATCTCGTAGACTGCAATCGTGCCCGATACCTCATGGGCAGCCAAGAGCAGCGCTTTGCCTGTCGGGCTCTGAGCGGCCGGAACAAACTTTAAGCCTTCCGGCGCAACATCGCCCGCTTCATCCTTCTCCACATCGCCTTCCATGATGCGACTGGTTATAAACGTCTCGTATTTAGGCGCAAGCGGATTGGTAATATCATAGACCATAATGCCGCTGATGCGTTCCAGTCCAACGAACGCGTACGTTTTATCGCCTACCTTCCCAACCTCGACATACTCCGGCTCAGGCCCCTTGTCATCGCTGCGGTTGTCCATGGTGTTGTTGCTGTTGGAAATGTTGAAATAGTCCGGCAGCAGCTTGGCGGTTATTTGCTCGAAGTCGTCGCCGCTGTCGTACACCCGCTGACCTGTCTCCGCATCCCAGATTGAGAAGGAGCGCGCCCCGAAGGAGTACAGCCTGTCGTATTTGCCCTCCGCATTCAAGCCATTGGCGGTCGTGACGTTCAAGCGGCTGAATTCGCCGTCCTTGCCGAAGGCTCCGTCCGCTACCAGCTTATCCAGCTCCGCTTGTGAAAAGCCCTTGTAGTAGCTGGCATCGAGCGCAAGCTTGGAGGCGAGCTTCTCTGTTCGGACAGCCTCGACATACGCTTCTACGTCCTTATCATCCTTTTCATAAATATATTCCCGTGCATCCCCTTCATTGGCCGTCAAAATATAAGATTTGCCGCCATGCTCAATGATCGAGATGCCGTCAGGCATATACATGCCAAGGAACGGAACAGGCTTGATGTTGATGGCCTCGTCCTTGTCCGTCACGTCCATGCCGTTGCCCTCTTCCGAGTGGTCCTTGAAGCCAAGCGCATGGATTCGGGTAAACTCCCGCTTGGTCAAATCGAGCACGCCGATAGCGTTATTTTCCTGCAGCGCCACATAAGCGAACTTGCTGTCCTTGGACACGGTAATAAATTCAGGCTCCATATGCTGTTCCGTCGTTGAAGGGTTATCCTTCGGGAGTCCGGCAAACGTGCGCACATCGGCTGGAATTTCCACATCCCCGAACCCTGCGGTCACAACGTCCGCATCGGTCAAATCGACGGGCATCTTCGCCACGCCTGTTTCATTGGCGATCTGAACGATTGACACCGAGCCTTCCGGATCGATCGAATAATCCGACGAAGGCTCGCCTTCATTGGCGACCAGCAGCTGCTTGCCGTCAGGCGTGAACGTCAGCATATCCGGCAAGGCGCCGACTGATACCGAGCCAAGCGGAGTGCCGTCATGATCCATGAATACGACTTTGCCGTTGTCCGTACGCGGGCTAGCCGGGACAGCAGCTGCTATATAGCCGCCGCCGGGATGAATGGCAACGCTTGTAATGCCGTCAGGCGTAAAGCCCTCTATTTGAAAATCGGAAATGTGAACCTGGTCCACTTTGGCGATGTTATCGCTTTCACCAACCTTGGACATATCCAGAATATCAATCGCTTTCGCATGCGAATTGGTGGAGTAGGCGCGTTTGGTTTTATCGTTGTAGACAACGATTTCCGTACCGCCGTTATCAAAGCCAGCCTCACTGTTGTAGGTTGCAATTTTCTTCAATGAAATCGCCGGCTTGGCTGCTTCCTCCGCCACCGCTCCGCCAATCGGACTGAACGTCGCGCTTGTAAGCACCCCTGCCGCCAGCAATCCCATCGTTCTACGCATTATTTTGCGTCTAAAATTCACTGCCCATTCCCCCTGAGACTTGACATGTACCAATCGCTCCTGCTGCTAGCGAGACCGGTCAAGCTAGATTCTAAGGAAGGTATATTATGAGCATGTAAGGAAATCGTATAGTTATTGTAAAGATCCCGCCAGTTCAAGCACCTTCTCCGGACTTGCCGGCGGGCTGAACAGGTAGCCTTGCATCATATCGCATGCCAGTCCGCGCAGACATTCCCGCTGCTCGTCAGACTCTACGCCCTCGGCCACAACGCTCATATTCATATGATGAGCCAACGAAATAATCGTCTGCACCAGATTAAGGTCCTGCTGCTGCGACAGAATATCGCGAATAAACGAACGGTCTATTTTGAGCTCGTCGATCGGCAAATTCTTTAAGTAAGCCAGTGAGCAGTAGCCGGTTCCGAAATCGTCCATGCTGATTCGCAGCCCCAGCTGCTTCAGCTCCTGAAGCACATGAAGCGCAAAATCCACGTTCATCACGATGCTCTCCGTAATTTCCAGCATAAGCTGGTTTGGCCGAATATCCGTTTCCTGAATAACCCGCTGCACGAGCTGGACGAAATACCGCTGCATGAATTGGCGCGAGGAAATATTAATGGATACGGTAAACGAAGGGCCAAGCCGCTGCTGAAAAAAGCGAAGTTGACGGCATGCCTCATACAGCACCCATTCTCCAATCATGACGATGCTGCCCATCTCTTCCGCAACCGGAATAAATTCTGCCGGCGATACCTCCCCAAGCGTCGGATGGCTCCAGCGCAGCAGCGACTCCACTCCCGTCATCTCTCCTGTCCGCAGGTCCACCTTAGGCTGGTACACAACGCGCAATTGCCCTCTGGAAAGCGCCAGCGGCAGCTCCCGCTCAATCAATACCTTGCGGCGCAGGTCCAGCCGCTCCTGCTTGTCCGCCGCCTTGCCGCCCGCAGTACGGCTAGGCTGATGCTCAACCGAATAGTAGGCAAGATCGACGATCGAATCCTCGTCATCCCCATCGTAAGGGAAGGTAGCGCTGCCGGTGCGGATATCGACCTCTATTTCTTCATTGCCGATCCGGTAAGGATTTAGCAGCGTCTGCTCCAGAAGCTCGCCCAGCTTGGCCGCCTGATGGCTGTCGTATTTGGGCAGCAGCAGCTTGAAATGCTCGTCGCCCGAACGGTTGGCAATGCACGCCTCCGGCAGAGCATCGCTCAAGCGTTTGGCCATTTGCACGACCAGCTCGTTGCTTTTGGTCCGCCCCAGCGTGCTTCTTAGCCATTTGAAGCGATCGATCTGCACGATAAGCAGCGAGAACATTTGGCCATTCTTGATGTGGCGCGACAGCTCCTCGAATAACACCCGTTTGTTCGGGAGTCCGGTTAAGTAGTCGTGGTTGGCGAGAAAATGAATGACCTCATCCGCATGCTTGCGGTCCGTCACATCGCGGAAGACCGATACAATTTCCAGCCGGTCCTGCGTACGGATCAGTCTGGAGTTGATCTCTACGGCCAGCATGTAGCCATGCTTTTGCCAGATGTCCGCCTGCTCGACAAGCGAGCCGTTTTGCAGCAGCGTCTGAATAGCGGCTTGACGATCGTTGAGTTTGATATACTCCCTGGGCTTGATTGTCTGCAGCTCGCCTTCCGCATAGCCCGTCATTTGCCGAAACAGCCCGTTGGAGCTCTGATAGGCCAGCTCGTTCTGCTCATCCAGCGAGAATAGAACAATGCCATCGTTGGCATGCTCAAAAATATTGCGAAACCGCTCCTCGCTCTTGAGCTCCCGCTCCTTCGCGCTGACGACCTGCTTCATGTATTTGCGGATTAACGAATAGAGAAGCACTCCTGTAATAAGAACATAGAGGATGCCCTTAACCGAGTTTTGCGGCTGAAATGGTTGCTGAAGCGAGAAGGACAACCAATAATCGGTTCCAATAATCCATATCACTCCGCACAGCATGTATAGCCCTACAATTTTCTCCGTACTCAGCTTCCAGCCTAAGCCCTTATTCCATTTACGCATTTGTCTGTTCCCCCGTTAGCTTGACTGTGTCTTACTCCGCATTATTCGACACTTTTCTACCTTTTCCTCCACAGTTTTCTAAGCCCAAGCAAAATAAAGCAAACAAGCAGGCCCAGGCAGCCTCCTGCGAAGTCCAGCCAGACATCGGTCGCGTTGCCTGTGCGGTTCGGGGACTGCAATTGATTCCACTCATCCAGCGAAGGAACAATGATCGCCGCGACAAGCGTCAGCAGCATGGCGCGCAGCCAGCGCTTCTTATTGAAGGAACGCAGCAGCATGAACAGAATGCCGGCCAGCATCGCATATACGAATACATGCGCCCCCTTGCGGAAGAAAAACTCTACAAAATGGTACGGGTTCGAGTGGGAATGAATGCGACTGCTATTGTACGTAATCGTCATATCCGGCAGCCACCGGACAAGCTGATGAAATTCGATATGTTCGCGCAGAAACGGCTGAATCGACTGCTGCTCATACGACTGCGACGAGAAGGTGAACACCAGCGTCAGCCAGCCTGCGAACAGCAGCGCCCACACCGCGACGGACATGCCCGTTTTTTTTCTATTGCCCATTTGTACACCTCCAAACAAAGGCCTATCCTATCATTTTACATGAGCAGGTAAATAGATTCCAATTCAGCGCCTCAGGAGTATGAAAAGAAGGGCCTCTCCGTATAAGAGAGACCCTCAGGTGCTGTCTGGCTGCTAGGGAGCTTCCGGCACATAAACAACCTGCGTGGATGATTCCTTAACCGTGACCGTTTCTTCTGTAGTGCTTGACCCGATTTCAATCACGATCGGTTCAGGGTCAGGCTGTGCAGGCTGAACCGGCAAGACCGGAATACCCGGCCCTGGCTGCCAGTTGTAGGCCGGCGTGTAGCCGTCCGCAACATGATCGGCATCGAACGTAAGCGGAATCGTGTAGTAGCCTAGCACGTTTTGCTCCTTATCGTAAAAGGAGAACACAATGAACATATCATTTACAGGACGAGCCTGACTATTGGATGATTTGTGATAGTACGAACCACCGATCTCCCGTAACCCGCTAGGATAACCGCCAATGTCCACCGGCCTCTCTGAAGGTGGGATGACTTCCCAGAAGGGGACGAGATCCAGCTTGAGCGATTCCACGGTTGGCGCGCTAGGGAGAACATTTTGCTTATCTGTCATTTCCAATACTCTATAACTCACGTACTTCAGGTCTGGAATAGAATTCGACAGCTCTTTCGCATCCAAATGAACGCTGTAGCCGTGAGAGAAACCGACTGCTACCATCATGTCAAGAGCAAGTTTTTTCAAACTTTCCTTATCCGCCGGAATTGCAGCTACACCTTGCCCCCCTGCCAGCAAGGAGGCAGAAGACAGGTCGTACACGTATTCTCCTTGTGCAAGCACGTTGCCTTCTCTGGTTATTTTGACGAAAAACGAGCCCTCGCCAGACGATAGCTGCGCTTTCGTGAACAGGCAGTCAGTAAAGTTATTCCCAGACACTTTGCAGGCTTTAATAGGAGTTGTCGCTTCCTGGCTGGCGTAAATCTCAATCGTATCTCCACTCCTCGCTCTCGCGCCGTTCAGACTGCCTATTACCAATTGATAATAAGGCAAGTTATCATTCGAAATGCCGTCTAAAGAGAGTGTATTCTTGAGCATAAGACCTTCCTGCAGCGTTCTCGGATACTCAATTCCAATTTCGTAGGTTTTCGAAGACAGGTGGTCCGCGCTATCAACCGTAATCTGAATCTGGGTATCCTTCAACCCTTGCAGCGGAACCTCAATGGTATACTCCGCAATTCCGTAAGGAACAGAACTATAAAAACGATTGTACTTCTGTCGTATTGAATAGTTAATGATGGCATTCGCAGGCTTTTGAATCGTCAGCTTGACCGTTTGATCCTGCATGTCCCGGTCAGTCAATACACGATAGGCATATACATCCTTGTTAAAGCCGTTCCCCAGCTCATAGCGACGATCGGCGTCCAGTTGAATCAATTCGTAGCCTTCCAGCTGCAAGGAAGTCAGCTGAGCGCAACGCTCACCGCTGCAAGGGCTCGCAGTCGGCGATGGCGATGGCGTTACTGCAGGCGTTGGCGTTGCCGCCGGTGTCGGATTCGGCACAACGCCGCCCCCGCCTCCGCCGGATACCGGCGGTACGACTACCGGAGCAGGCGTAGGAGATGTGGCTCCCGTGCCTTCCGTTTTGTTCGGCTTGGTCTCGAAGCTTGAGCCTTCCGCTCCCTTGTTGACCGTGGCGTTCTCCACCTTGCCTTGGCCCACCAGCGACGCGGCTGCGTCCAGAACAAGCTTAACGATGGCCGCTTCCTTGCTAATATCGATTTGATTGCTGCCCGCGCCCGCACCCACCTGCAGGCTCTTGATCGTGCCGCTTGGAATGCTGACTTTAATATCGGAGGACAGCACCTGCACATTCTCGAATGTGCCCAGCAGCTGAACCTCGGCTCCAGCCGGCATCGCTTTGGACAGCTCTACATTCTGGAAGCCGCTATCCGTCACATTCGACTCCTCCAGCTTAACAGGCGATCCGACAATAACCTGCTGCACAGAGGTCGCGCCCGCGACTACAACGCGCACCGAGCCGTCGCGCTTGTCCACTGTAATGCGAACCAGCACCGAATCCTCGAAATGCACCGAATTGGCCCCGCCGCCTTGAATGAAGGTGTTGCCCTTGACTTCAACCTTTTTGAAAAAAACATCGCCCTCGCCAACCGACTTGGCAACCGTCAGGTCGCCTTCGATAACGACATTCCGCAGCGTCACGCCTGCCGAAGCAATCACGACATTTCCTTGAATCGTCTCGACGCCGGATTCCGGACCGTAAGTGCCCGCCTCCGAGAAGGTCGTAGCTTGGCGAGTGTACGCCAGTGCGCTATCGAGCAGCGTGACCGCTTCTGCGCGCGTCAGCTTGCCTTTGGGAACGAACCTGCCGGTTTTGTCCCCTTTCATTACGCCAGCTTCTATTAACGCCGCAACCGAAGCTTTGCCCCATGCCGATACAGACGCGCCATCCGCAATGGCGTTTAAATCCGGCTCGGCCGGCAGCTCAAGCTTCAGCAGCAATGCAGCCATTACCGCAGACTCCTCGCGCGACACCTGCTTGCTCCAGCCCACGGTTCCGTCTTCATAGCCCTTCACATAGCCTGCATGCACAGCAGCGGCAATCTGGCCATACGCCCAATGATCGGCCTTCAAATCCGTGAAGGAAATGCTGGCGCGCTCCTGCAGGTTGAAAGCTCGGTTGACCAGCGTCATAAATTCCGCGCGCGTAACCGCCCGATTCGGCTGAATGGAGCCATCGTCGTAGCCCTTTAACAAGCCTGAAGCGACCCATACCTTCATCTGCTTCTCCGCCCAATGTCCCTTCAGATCATCAGCCGCCGAGTCGGCCGCCCACACTGTGCCAAGCAGCGACAAAGTCAGTCCCAGCACCAATGTCATACTAATAAACGCTCTAGCTTTTTTTAACAACTTGGCTTCTTCCTCTCCACCGTCAAATTTCTTTGTCAACTTTCCTTCCATCCATTCTATTATACCTAAAATTTTCTTTTTTTCACCCATTTCATTGAATATTTTCCCTTTACACTAATAAAAGAATACCAGCCGCTCATAGATCAACGCTTTTTTTCAACGCTCTGAACCTATTCTTTGAGCCATAAGACCCTATTTAAATATACGTTTTGATTCAATATACCTAGTAATATAGTTGGAAATTTGTTATTATTTTTAAAAGAGTTCATGAGAGGTGATTCGATGTCCAGTTATTTAATGTTTACCGAAATATCCACTCCTCTTAGACTGATCGGCATAAGAATATTCAAGGACGAGCATAAACGGCTATGGTACAAATTTCGCAATAACAAGCGCAAGCGTTTGTTTTAAACCGGAGATTACGACCCTTTGTTTTTTGCAGGGTAAGATGTCTACTCCGTCCTTTGGCTGCGCAGCGCGTTTCATACGGAGAAATATAGAGGAAGGGCAGCGAAGTGTTATACTTTCCTAGATTTGCACAAAAAAAGCCTTCACCAAACGCGCCGCCAATCGGTTCACGTCTGATGAAGGCATGATTGGAAATCCGCCTCTTTGCTTTCTTCGCAGCCGGGTTTAAACGGACAGCTGCGGTTATACCGCAAGCAGTCATAGCAATTCAGCACCCGATCCAGCTCCTGACTTGCTCCAATTACGTCCTCGGACAAATATGAGCCGCTGATCAGATACTTCTGCACCATCTGCTCTCTGAGAACTTCAATTTTCAGTTGTAGATCCGTAATCTGCATAAGCGCACTCCCAATCAATCTTCAATGCCAGAACGAAACCGTTTGAACCACCGTTCACTGTAAAGATAAAGTAAACACTTATATTTATTCTATAAGAATTAACATTTTCCTGCTAGATGCTTATAGAAACTTCCAAAGCTGGGCCTTAGGACTCCCTGAGCGATTCAAACAGCGCCCTGACACGATTAATGCAGCTTAACTTATATTATGGTAGTAGATTTCTTGCTCGAGCAATTACTTTATATTACAATAATCTCTAGTAGGCGGAAATGACGACCCGGCCTCTGCGCTGTCAAGCTTCAAGAATTCAGGCTCCATTGCTGCAGAATAACATGTTCCACGCCGCCCTTACCTCAAATAAAGAGCCCCAACCTGAGCGGTCGGGGCATACAGTTTGCTCTATTTCCCATTTAAACGATCTACAAGTCATTAATAACTTGAGTGAAAAGGCCCGCTTCGTTGTTATCTGACTATCCTTGCATTAGCGAAACAGGAGTGTCGTAGGTAAATGTATATTGGTAGAATGTACTTCCGAGTAAAGAATTCGCATACCATGCAGGAGAAACAAACATATTATCCCCATATTTAAAATTGTTAGAAGCTGTATAATCCGTTGTAATGCCCGATTGAACACCAACGAGCGCATAGTCCGATGCTCGATATACCGTTCCTCCACTATCCCCGCTACCTGCAATTGCCGTATACGTTCCGTCAATCAGTTTTCCATAGCCTGATCTTAAATCAGCTTCAAGAACAGTTATAGAAAAGCCATCGCCATAAGATACCGTTTTCCCTGTACTTACTACAGTCCCTCCTGTAATATTTGTCGTTCTGCCTGATTTATTTATGGCAAGTCCACTTTTTATACCACTTGCACCCACTGTAATATATGGCTTAAGCTGTCCATCAATTGCTCCAGTCCCGCTGTTTGTGGTATAGAATCGACTCGTCACCTGCATGGTCGTATTAGTAAGTCGAATGAGTCCAAAATCATATTTTGCAGTTGTATTGTATCCGCTCCAATGTTGATAACCCAGAGTTTTGAAGCCATCGCTACTGTTTCCTTCAATAACCTCATAAGTTGACCCGCCAGCTACCGGTTTTTTTATACAGTGGCCTGCTGTAACCATATACGCCTGATTGTCCTTATGAGCAATGTAACCAGAAGAACATAATATATAATTGTTACTCCCATCAGAATCAGGCTTTATTTCTTGACCGCCACCTATGTTCGAAAAAGGATAGTCACGGGCGTAAGTAGTCTCCGGGAGATTGCCGGTTCGAATTACATTCAAGTCTTCTGAACCAAATTTTTCAAGTAACATCTGCAACTGCTCATCACCCAGATTAGCCTCTACATCAATTACCTGAGTTTCCGTGTTATAACCTACAGAGTATGCGCTTTTATATACTTCATCAAGGAATGAACTCACTTGTTCTTGTAGTTTGCGAAACTCCTTAATTTCTTTTTTAGCTGTGACGAACTTAACTTTTAGCCCTAGCTTTTGCTCTAAATCTTTCCTTAACTCTTTCATTTCAACTCTGTCTTCTTTGGCGACGACAAACACGACTTTAAGATCATCAAGATTAGAATTATCAAAATAGTAATCGGTTAATTCATCAATGGCTTCAGAATTAATTCCATCAACGGTCTCATCCTTGTTTAGAAAAACTTTTGCTGGAAACCTTTCTCTAAATGTCGCTTCCAGTATGGGAATTACCTCTTTTTGAAATTCAACTATCTTGTCGTAATTAGCCATTGTCTCCTCTTTCATGCTCGCTTCGGTAGCAGGCAAACTCCAATTCCCCGCTGCTAACAAGGTACAGCATAACATAATTGCTAGCAAAAACTTCTTCATGATTCTAAATCACTCCTATATTAGTATCAGAATACCTGATTCTGTTTTATAGATGGGAAACCGCTTTATCTATTTGCTCTTTATATTTCTTCAAATCACCCATTGGTGCAAAATGAACAATTAAAGCATTGTCATAAATGTAATTATTAAAATTAGTTAGTGTAGAAATCGTGTAATGCTGATGATCAATCGCGTTCTTTGCTGCTTCGTTTGAACTAAAAAAATAAACAAGTATATAGTCCGCTTCCTCATTGTCGAGCTTTACCCAGTATTTATAAGGTATTGCCCCCTCCAGTTCGTTATCAGACTGCAAACCTTCATTCTCTAACTTGAATCCTTGCTCTATGAAAGAGGTCTCTATTCGTTTAAGAAGATTTTCCTTATGAATATCCTCATTACTGCACCCAGCAACAATAAAAATAAATGATATGGCCAAGAATATTTGTAAAGCCCTTAACATTTCAACCCCTCCGTCCAATCCTATTATTATTTAGAATAAAAGTAAATAACTTTTTTACCATAACTATCCTTTACCAAGATACTAACGTAAGGCTTATTCAAAACGAATACAGTCAATTATTGTAACGAATTCCAAATGCCTAATGTTGCACTTAAATATCGATTCCCACTCATCATAAAAAAAACCCCAACCTAAGCGGTCGGGGCACACAACTTATTCCATGTCCTTACAACCGACTCTTTGCCTGCCTGTCCTTGCCTTAGCTTAAAGACTTCTTGGCATCGTCGATCGTTTTCTGAAATGATTTCCGGTATTCCGCTATAATATCCGTGCTGTAGCCGTTGGATGTCAGCTTGGCAGAAGTAGCGGTCATAATAACTTCAAACTTGGCTGTGCAAGCATCCAGCTCGGATTGGCCTCTTGCCTTCAAGCTTTCTTTGACGGAAGCGTCGGCAGCGTCCTTGTAATCGAGATAGGTAGAGGTCAGCTGTATGAAGCAAGCTTGTCTCAGGGATGACAGGCTCGCTTCCGCTTCAGCCGTAATCTGCTCGTATGTCGGCTTGGTCACGACTCCGCCTCCCGCGCCAGGCACCGCACCGCCGCCGCCTGTAGCCGGCGGTACTGTACCGCCTGTGCCGCTGCCTGCTTCACCGCCGGTGCTTCCGTTGCCGGCGCCAGGGTTGACGCCGCCATTGCCCTGCTCTGCCTTGTAGGCTTCGGATTCGCCGCTAACCGTTTTGGACTTCGGGTCCCAGCCGATCGCCGTTCCGACAGATTCGGCCAGAAAACGGACCGGAACATAAATCGAGCCGTTGAAGTTGTAAATGTCCTGCCCCTCGGGCAGCTTCTTCTCTTTGCCGTCGAACAGCAGCTTCGCTTGCTGCGGCTTCACGTCAAGCTTCACGCTGGCTTGCGGCTTAACCGCGCCTGCACTTGCCTGCTGCAAGTTGGCGCGCAGCTTCTCGCGCTCCGCGTCCGTAGGCTCGCTGACCGTGACCTGCTTTCCATCCCAGCCTACCTTCTTCAGCAGCGCATACGAGATATACCGAACCGGTACATAGACGCGACCATCATAGATAAAAGAATACTGCTTCTCCGGCAGCTTAAGCTCCTGCCCGTCAAACACAAGCGTTACCGATTGTGTCGTTACCTTCACCGTCTTTGCCGTTGCAGCCGCCGCTCCAAGCGGCGACAGGCATAGAATAATAGTCATCATAAGCGCTACAATTGCCACTTTGCCTTGTTTCATTTGTCCGTTCTCGCTCCCTTTTCACAAAATAACCGCTTGCCCCGCATCGCTGACGCCATGCCTCAGACAAACTCCGTCCTCCGCTTAGCTCCAGGCGTTCGCAATAACTGCGAGCGCATCCGTTCTGGCTTTGGACTTCGCTTCCTCGTATTGCGCGCTCCAGCTTGGCATAGCCATGTCTGCGATGCCGGC
Organism: Paenibacillus sp. SY21-1; assembly: GCF_005222705.1. Taxonomy (GTDB): domain Bacteria; phylum Bacillota; class Bacilli; order Paenibacillales; family Paenibacillaceae; genus Pristimantibacillus. The sequence continues at coordinate 54,795 of NZ_STGF01000012.1, forward strand.
CGCTTCATAATCGGCCTTCGCCTGGCCCAGCAGCGCATTAAATTGCCCGTCGCAATCCGCTTCCGCAGCAGCCACCTTGGACAAATACTTCGACTGGATCGTTTCCAGCGAAGCATCCTCATCGGCCTTCAGCTCCTGTGCGATTTGCCCGGCCAGCCTGGTGCTTGCTGCCAGACAGGAGGCCTTCAAGCCATCCATCTTGGCCGCATAAGCGACGTCGATCTCCAGCTTCTTCTTCTCCTTATCCGTTGCCGTGCTGCCGCCGTCCTGCGGCTTCGTGCCGCTTCCTCCCGGTGCCGCCGTTGTCGCAGGCTTGTCCGTCGCTGCGGGCTGCTGCCCGCTGTTGCCCGACACGCCCCCGCCGCTGCTCGTCCCATTGCCGCCAGTCGCTTGGCCTGCGTCCGTTCCGTTGCCCGTAGGCTGGCCCGCAGCTTCACCGTCAGTCTGACCTTGCTGCTCGCCGCCGTTCCCGCCCGGGGCCGATTGATCCGGCTGCGGCGTTTCGCCCGGCTGCTCCGAAGGCAGCGGCGATTGCGATTGCTCGGCAATTTCCTGATTAAGCTTGTCCACCTCGTTCAGCTTATGGTTGAGACTAACGCCGCCATAAACGGCTAGTCCTGCGACAATCGCCGCGCCTGCCGCGATTGCAGCTATTTTCCGCTTTTTGTCCATCTTCTCTGTTGCGCAGCCATCCGGCCGTTCTTGCTTCGGCTCCGTCCGCGCTCTCCTTCTGTCGGTATCATTACATTCAGCTCTGTATCCTTTGCTTGACTATTCTTCTGAGCTCTACAAAATCATCAGGCAATCGTTCTTCATCAAGCTTCATTAACGATTTGGCGATTTGAAGCTCTTTCACAGTACCCTGAAGCGATCGTCCTGAACGATCCGTTACGTTAAACATAGATAATGAGAATAATGATTTCATAATCTTTTTACCGCTTATCAATTGCAGCCAACGGCCTTGGCCCATGGCGCAGCGTTCCTGTCCGGCGATCATATCCTGCAGGCGCGTCTCAAACAGGTGTACAAGCTTTTCTTTACTCAAAAGCTCCTGATCCGCCTGCAATTTTCGCTCAAATTCAGGTCTGCTCAGCAATTTATTAATGGCTGCTTCTCTGTTCTGATAGGCTTCGGTTTCTCTAGCAATAGTAATCCAGTTCATACGACATAAGTCTCTCGCTTTAATAACCGCATAATTGGCCGCATCCAGAAAGACGCGCTTCGTTGCTTCTCTCTCCAGAAAGCTATTCAAATCCTGTTGATTGCCATCAAAAAATGGTGAATGAACTACAAATGCCGGATCAATAAAATAATTTTCCAATTCTTTTCGACGCCAAAGCAGCACTGGAAACATAATCCGAACGTCCCATCTGCTCAACTTCAATGACAGTATCCCATTTCAAGAGTTCCTCAATCGACACTTTGTCTATCGAATCAGCTTCTCCTTCAACAAAGAGAATATGCTCGGCATTTTGCCTAACATCCTCCGATCTCGGTCTGTTTACTATCTCCATGTCCGGCTACGCACCCCAATCTACTTGGCGATTAGCAATCTTCTATCCGCATCCACAGAAGCAAATACATCTTCGGAGTGAGTCGCAATAATGTATTGGTTATGCGGGCATAACTTGAATAGCTGATTTATAAAGCTTTTATGCCATTCGGCATTCAAATGCAGCTCAGGTTCATCAATAAGCACGATCCCGCGCGTATTTTTGGTATATTTCCAAATAAGAAAAAGGGTTGATATGATTTCTTTCTGTCCTGAACTAAGTCCGTCGAAAGAACAGGTTTCACCCGTATTCCCAATGGAAATTCTGAACTCAAACGTGTTACGCACAGTTGGGCGCAATCCCATAATCTCTCCTCCGGCAAAAGTTCGGAGTAATTGATTAATGACCCACAATGTCTCTTCTGACTCTTCGTGCTTGAAGTTCACGATCAGATTTGCATTCCCCATCATGGCTCGCAGAATTTCGGATTTAAACGAACTGTACGTGCTTCTAGGCTTCTTGAAGTTCCTATATACCATACTCTCCTCGTTCATTAACGAATCCAGATCGACACTGCCCTCCTGAACCTTGCGATAGCCATGAAAGTACAGCAATGGAGACATGATTAACGGATCTGAGTACACTCCCGTGACAGAGTAGATAAATCTTTCGAGCAGCGACTTTCTTGTCAGGTTCTTCTCATCCCGACCGGCATAGAACCACTCTTTAATACGTTTAAAGTCTCCATGAACCTCTAGGCGGCTCCTGTTAAAAGTAATGCCTGCAACAATTAATTCACCATCGGCTTCAAACTCGCCAAAAATAGCAGCTTCTTTGTAGCCCCCTCGTATGTATAAGTCCCGAACATCTATGGGGTATTCAAACTTCTCGTACAGCTCCTGCAGATTTACAGATTTATTATAAATAGAAGCCATAATTAGCCATGAGCATGCTTCCAATATAGTAGTCTTGCCTACTCCGTTCTTGCTGCCTATCACAACAATTTCCGGGTCATTCAACATAAGTGGAGGCGGAAAATTAATTTCAAGTTTATCGATTGCACGGAAACCCTCGATTGTCAATTTTCTCAACATTAAAGTAGAATTATTATTCATTATACTTCAACCCCCCATTCTTAACAGATTTAACGCTTGCATTCTACTATTATCGTGTCCAGTCACCACCTTATATATTACACCAGTTCCTATAAAATATCCCCTGCTCGCAAACTTTTTCTCTTTGCGAGCAAGGGATAAGTGGTTTGCAAATAGTAGGGAATAACTCGGCTACATTCATTCTTCCATGGTAGCTTATGACTTGCTGCTCCAGCTATTCAAAAACCGGCCCACAGCATCCTCCCAAGCCGGGAGCCGTCCAAAACCGCTATCCTCCAGCTTCTGCTTGGATAATCGTGAATTGGCGGGACGTACAGCCGCAGTCGGGTAATCCGCGGTAGCGATGCCCTCCACTCGAACCGCTGCGCCCGCCTGGCGAAAAATCTCCGCTGCAAAAGCCGCCCAGCTGCAAAAGCCCTCGTTGGTCGCGTGATAAATGCCATAGCGATCTGTCGCAATCATATCCAGCAGCAGAACGGCCAGATCCGCCGTATAGGTCGGCGAGCCGTGCTGGTCGTTGACGACCCTCAGCGTATCCTTGCTCTCCGCGAGCCGCAGCATCGTTTTTACAAAGTTATGACCATGCAAGCCGAACACCCATGACACCCGCACGATAAAAGCTTCCTGCACCAGCTCCCGCACCGCCTGCTCACCCTCGTACTTCGTCTGGCCATAGACATTAATGGGCGCAGGCTGATCCGTCTCCGTGAACGGCGTCTCCCCTTGCCCATCGAACACATAATCCGTGCTGATATACATCAATTTAATTCCCAAAGCTTGCGCTCCGGCCGCCAGATAACGCGTTCCGTCCACATTCGCCCTTCGGCAGGCTTCCTCGTCTTGCTCCGCTAGATCTACCGCCGTATAGGCTCCGCAATGAATCATCGCATCCGGTCTGGTGAGCGCGAGAAACGCCTGAACCTTCGTCTCATCGGTGAAATCCAGCTGCGAGCGCCCCGTCCCAATCATCCGATGCCCGCGCTTCTTGCCTTCCAGCAGCACATCATGGCCAAGCTGGCCATCCCGTCCGGTTACCAGAATATTCATTGGTCACCCCTTATAACGAAAATGATGCTCCGCATGTTGCAGCAAAGGCGCTTTTGCATCCTTTTCCGACAGCACGGGAGCGTCCGACAGCGGCCAATCGATGCCGATAGCCGAATCGTTCCAGGCAATCCCGCGATCGCAGTCCGGCGCATACAGCTCATCGACCTTATATTGCACCTGCACATCATCCGTTAGCGTCTGAAAGCCGTGCGCGAAGCCCCTCGGCACAAGCAACTGCCGCCGGTTGACCGCGCTTAGCTCTACTCCATACCATTGCCCATAGGTTGGACTGCCTTTCCTAATATCTACGGCCACATCAAAAATAGCCCCCTGCGTACACCGAACCAGCTTCGTCTGCGCCTTAGGCTCAAGCTGATAATGCAGGCCGCGGAGCGTTCCCTTGGTTGCAGAGAAAGAGTGATTGTCCTGCACAAAATGCAGCATTAACCCTCGCTCGCGAAACCTCGCCTCGCTGTACGTTTCCATAAACCAGCCGCGGCGGTCTCCGTGGAGAGTGGGCTCGATGATGAGCAGATCCGGAAGATGTGTTGAATTTATGATCATAAAAGTCGCCCTTCCCGAATTGTAGTAACGCAGTTTATTCGGGAGGGGCGGGAAAAGTGTAGTTTAATATATAAAATACCACTAATGTAGCATGACACATTTAAATCTCCCAACCACATGGGATGCCATTAGTAACTGCGCGTGTCAGTAATTGCATTGTATCAAACTTTATTTTATCTTCGATTCTTGCCAAACCACCCAAAGCGAACCAAAGTCAAGTATTGCATATTAAATGTGGTTAGTGATAGGGCTTGCTATTGCATCTTTATGGTTTTTAATTCACAAGAACTTGTTGATCGCATAAACAATGTATTAATTACCTAGATGTTGATATATATATATATAATATATCAATCTTATTTCATTGCGTTTTATCATAATTCATTATTTCATCATTAGAATATATTTAAAAGAGAAAACAAAGTTTATTATTATAATCTCCAGTACCGGTAACCTAACTTTATAATTTCATCTAATTGCAATATACTTTTAACATCTATTATAACCTTCTCATCGTTATCACAGTCTTTAAAAAATGCATCTAATTGACTTGTTTTTAATTGTTTAAACTCATCGTGTGCAACTGCAAAAACTAAACAATCTGCATCTTCTATACTTTCCATTCTGGTCAGTTCTGTTCCGTACTCAGACATTGCATCAACCTCATTAACTTGTGGATCTACAATTTTGGGATTAATCCCAAATTCCTTGAGGTGGAATATAATGTCTTTCACTTTTGAATTCCTTATATCTGCACAGTTCTCTTTGAATGTAATTCCGAAAATAACCACATTCGAGTTTTTCACTACCTTTCCAGAATGTATCAAATTTTTAATTACTGCATTTGCAATATATTCCCCCATACCATCATTAATCTTTCTACCTGACAATATAATTTGGGAATGATATCCAAGCTTTTCTGCTTCATAAATAAAATAATACGGATCTACACCAATACAATGCCCACCCACTAAACCAGGATAAAACCTAAGCGCATTCCATTTTGTATTCATTGCATCGACTACTTCTTTGGTATCAATCCCCATTCTATCAAATACCATGGCTAATTCATTCATAAATGCAATATTAATGTCACGCTGACTATTTTCTACAACTTTTGCGGCTTCTGCAACTTTGATTGTATTCACCCGATGTACTCCGGCTTTAATTATTAGTTCATATATACTTGCAATCTCTTCAAGGCTACTGTGATCTATGGCTGAAACAATTTTAATAATATTTTCTAGCCTATGTTCTTTATCACCAGGATTTATCCTTTCAGGTGAGTAACCAACTTTAAAATCCACACCACATTTTAATCCAGACTCTCTCTCTAATATAGGAATACAAATATCCTCAGTAACACCTGGATAAACTGTTGACTCATAAACTACAATCGAACCTGCAGTTATTTTTCTACCAACAAGTACACTTGCGCCCTCAACAGAGGTGAGGTCTGGTGTTTTATCTGGATTTATAGGAGTTGGCACTGCTATTATGAAAAATTTTGCTTCCTTTAACTTATCTTCCTCTGAGCAGAAAAGTACACTAGTGCTTTTAATAATTTCATTTCCAACTTCGTTTGTAACATCTATTCCTTTTTGGTAATGCTCTACTTTTGTCTTATTTAAATCAAATCCGATAACATTTAGTTTTCTAGCAAATGCAACAGCTAGTGGCATCCCTACATAGCCTAAACCTATAACGGCTAATTTTTCTTCGCCTCTCACAAGTTTTTGGTATAATTCCAAATCGCTCAATTCCTCTCAGCTAAATTAATTATCAATATCTAAAGTTATTAAAAATTTGAAAATACCTTATTTACGAGTTTTAATTAATTTTGCCGGTACACCGCCCACTACTGAATAGTCTGTTACATCTTTAGTCACAACTGCTCCTGCACCGACAATACAACCGTTCCCAATTCTCACTCCTGGTAAAATAGTTACCCTACTGCCAATCCATACATCATTACCAATCCATACAGGTTTATCTGGTTCATAGCCCTGTTCAATCATAGGAATGTCTACTCTATCACTTTTATGATTACGAGTATAAATAATGCAATAAGGACCAATCATAACATTTTTTCCGATTGTAGTAGGACCTGTTATTATTGAATTGATACCTACACCAGAATTAGTATCAATTGATAATGAAAAGGGAATAATAGCACCCTTTTCTATATTCACATTATCACCGACTTTAGTAACAAAACCCTTAGCTAAAAATTGTCTTATGAACTTCTGGCCTACATTTAGTTTTGAAGCCTTAGGTGGAAGATGGATCGCAATGCCTCTATAAAGAAACCAACAAATAACTTTTTTTATGCTCATAGAATCTCCTTTCTAAACCTTTAGTTCGATTTTATTAAAAAAGTAACAACCTTCTTGTATCCAAATAAAATAAAGAGTGTGATTAAAGAGATAACATTAATTGAAGTTACATATTTACCTTGAAACATCGAATTTAATACTGCTACTAGTACAAACAGCAGTACAGCAATTATCAACTTCCAGTACTTTTCTACACTTCTATATTGGCGTTGTCCAATTACCGTTTTTAGTATTAATAAAATTAGAGCAGATATCGCCGACGAAATAGATGCACCTATGACATCGTATAACGGAATTAGAACACAACATAATACTAAGTTTGATAATAGTACAACTACATGAATATAAATGTTTATGTAGCTCTTTTTAGCAAGGGTAATTCCAACCCCCGTTGTATCTGCAATTGTATAGCAAACTGGTGCAAAAAGTAAGAACGGTAAAAACGATGTAACCGTTCGGTAACTCTCACCTACAAGAAGCACAATAATATCTTGAAACATAATAATTAATAACGAAAAAACGATGATTGCGAATACAATAAAACTTTGTAACTGGGTTATCTTGAATTGTTGTAAGCTATAATTTTTATAGACATATGGGCCCCAAAACGTATTAAAACCTGATTGCAACAAAGTAACAACAGCAGCAAGAACAATTGCTGAGGAGTAAACACCAACTCGCTCCATTTCTCCCTGTAATCTCAATACGTATAAAGGCAAATCATTGTTTAAAATTGTCATTAAACTTATGGGCATAAAAGGAATGCTATATCTTATTACCTTTGACCCTATTACCTTTCTAAAACCCCTCTTAAAATTAAAAAGTTTAAAGTTTAAAGCAAAGCATAGTATTAAAAAAAATAGACTAGTTATTACCATGAAAATTATTGCTGTCATGACTTGTTTATCTATTAATGCAGCGCCAAGATATGAAATTTTAATAACGGCAGAAGAACTCACTACAATAACTGTATATAAAACCACTGCGTTTTTAATGCGGTAAAACAAGCTTAGAAACCTTAACAAAATAAAATTTAACGAACAAATAAACAAGAAAAAAAGTAGATTTCCATTTTCCTCGTTTACTACAAGTAATGATATTACACCTCTAAATGGGAGCATAAAAATAAAAAAAAGAATGAGAGCTGCTACACTAATTGCTAAACACATTGTAAATAAACTTTTCTTCTCTATGTCTGTTTTTAAATCATTAATAAATCTTAAATATCCCTGGTCAAATCCAAGACATGCTGTCCACGCCACCAATGTAAACACAGAATAAAATAGATTTATACTTGCTAATTCTGTAGGATCAAATATCCTAGTGGATATTGGTAAAACAAAAAAGTTTATTCCTGCACTAATCCAACTAGCCATTGAAAACCCAATAATTAAGGACGCAATCCCTTTTTTCCTAACACTTTTCATCAACATCTCTTTGCTCTATTCTTATGATTTTATTTTGACACTATTTAATATTGAAGCAATATATATAGGTAATACTACAGTAGTCATCAAAACAATTACGATCGAATAGTTATACATTACTGTTGCTATAGCAAATAAAATTCCAGAAAACATAAAACAAATATAATTCCCTTTTGCTAGCTCTATTTGCTTTTCAAAGTAATACATTAAAACAAGAGTTAAAATAGAAAAAGTAGTAGAAAAAATAATTCCAAAATATAAGTATCCCTGTGATACCATAGGGACAATATGTCCGCCTGATAATCCGGAACCATACAAATAGTGATTGAATATCAATGAAGTATTATTGCCTCCAGTATTGCTAATAAATGAGCTTATCACATTGACATATCCCAAGGTATCACCAATTAAAAACATCTGGTATTTTTCAAACAAATCAATTCTGGTAAGTTCAAATGCCTGTAAACTTTGATAAATTTCATAAAAGCCATTTGTATATGATTCTAGAATACTCGTTACTGTATGATAAGATATTGACTCCTTAAAATATGTAAGAATTAATACAATTCCAAAAATCAACATGGAAATAACTGATATGGCGATAATTCTAATCCTTTCCTTAGGAAACATCATCAGTATTTGAATATAGAATACGATTGACATAATAATTCCTGCCATTTGTCTAGAAGTTGTAACCATGGCATTCAATACTATAATTAATATCGTCACTATTATATAAAATTTACTTTGATTAATTGTATATCTTTTATAAAAAAATGAAATTAGGGCTGCAATTACTATATATCGAGTTAACTCTCCTAGGCTGAAACCAATCCACCTTATTCCACCTGGGACAGAGTTTTGTATTTCTTGAGTGGATGTAATCACAGTCTCTTGAATCGAATTATCAAATATTAAATAGTAATAACGAAAAAGTCCAGGATAGACAATGAAAATCCCCATTGTTACAAAAATAATTAAAAGCAAGATTGGGTTTAAAGTAGAAAAGTTTCTGTTAAGAAGTAAATTATAGTTTTTCTTCTTCTCATTTTTCCTTTTTTTCTCCAGTAGCCAAACTACAAAAAATATACAAGCCATTTCATAACACATTAAAAATGTAGCTTTAACTATGGTATCCTCTGAAAAAATTTGAAAGTATAAGTTTTCAGGGAATTTTTCATAGAAAATAAAAAATGGACCAACTATATATCTCATAAACATTAGAGCTAAAAGTAAAAACTTAAATATACTAATTCTTGCATATATCATATTAAAGATTAAATTTAAAACAGCATAACACATAGGTACATAATATATATATTTATAAATCCCTTTATCTTCAGACGAAAAAAATATAAAAAAGGAAACGAGTAATGCAATTAAAGAAATACTTGATCCAATAAACAAGGATGAGTATGTCCCAACCCCATTACTAAGAATTCTTTTTTCAGCCCCGTCTTCATATTCTCTTAAATTATTCATTATATATACCTCTTTATTTGAAATCATTAAGATTAATTCTATATTTCTTCATAACCAAATTGAGTTGAATATCATTTAAACCTTGAGTTACATTTTCCCTTGCAAGTCCTGTTTCAGATGAGCCGCGTGTAGAAAAGAATTCAGAATGATTTTTATATACTTTTACTGTATAGGTACTCTTTAATATCCCCATACACTTCAGCCAGATATCGTCCGCATTTAAACATATTTTTTGCATTACTTCTATATTAAACACCTCTGGATCTAAACAATTAGGCGGATAAAGAGCACCCGCTCCATTAGTTGCCATTAATAGAAAACTAGGGCCTGATATATTCCTTGAGCTCAAGTTCCATTTACTGTACTCCTCTACAACACTATTATTAAAGGTAATTTCATGCGCTCTATAACAAACTATATCCTTGGGATACATGGCATGCTTATTCATGAGTTGCTCTATCATATTCTCAGGGTAAAACAAGTCATCATCCACTGTAATAATGATATCATCAGGATATTCAAGCATAGAATAATAATACTTTTTATGCGATTTTAAATCAGCGCAAAACCTTATTTCGACTCCCCGTTCCTTAAGTTTTAATATCTTTTTTGGGAGCGAATCTTGTGACTTAAATTGCGAATCAGCCAACCACAATATAATTTTATCAGGTTTTTGATTTTGTCTAAGTAAAGATTCTATTACAATCCATAGGTTCTCTATTCTTGCTGGAAACGTAGTAAGCGAAACTATTACCTTCTTATTTTTAGCCGGATTCAAATCACTTACACCCGTTTTGGTTGTTGCTGTAACCTTGTAATAAATGGGGAGTAACAGACGCAGCAAGATTAAAAAAACTCTATAAGATACCTTACTGACTAAAGACAATTTAGTTTTTTCAATACATGTTTGAATAGAGTAAAAAAATTTTATCATTGTTTTCACCTTTATAATATATCTTTTTATACGTTTTAATTTTAAATTTCATATTGTTGAAAAAGAGAAATATATTTATCTTTTAACTCCTCAACTTTCAATTTGTTTCTTACATACTCCTCTACGTTCGTTAACATAAAATTATATTGTTCTTTATCTAAACTAACTAATAATTGTAACGCATTAATATATTTCTCAGCTTCTAGCAGAGAAATTGCCCAACCAGCATTATATTCATTAATATCATTCCATGGCGTATTATCACTAATAATAACTGGGCATTTTGAAACCATTGCCTCGACAATGGAATGACCATAATTTTCTGAAATTGTGGGTAATATCATTGCATCATTCATTGCATAGATACTATGAATATCTTCTCTTTCGGCAACCCCTTTATAATATACTTTTATTCTATCGGGTAATCTTTTAATAGCTGTTTCACATTTTTCCCAATATTCCTCATTTTCTTTGGGTCCATATATAGAAAACTCTACCTCCCCTTCAACACTGGTTAAGCATTCTAAAGCAAAAAGTAAATTTTTTTGTGGATGAATTCTGGACAGATATACAAGCTTTAGCTTTCCAATGTTTTTTTGTTTTTTTTCAATTGCATACCTAGGAAACGAGGGGATATTTTCAACAACTACAACTTGTTTTGAATTTACATTCAACTTACTAATAATGTGTAGTTTTTCTTCTTCATTTGTTGCTTGGTACCTTATTCGTTCTGAAAGCAGAAAATTTTTCAATATGAAAACATATATATTCTTTTTGACTTTTTTTTTCTTAAACACATTTGGGAAAAACTCTCCTCTTGGTGCAAGTACTAAATTAACTCCTCTTTTTTTTGTTACTCTTAGAACCGGGATTAACTGCCTTGCATTAAAGAAACTATTAATATATACAACAGAAGGATTTACTTCAATAATAATTCTTGTAATATTTGTATAATTAAATTCATCATCATTAAGGTACTTAACTTTTGCTTTACCAACCTTATTCCAACCGGACTGGATATTAGGGTACAGCTTATTCGACTTTAGATCATGATTAGTAGTAATTATTAAGATTTCCTGATCTTCTCCACATAGTTCAACATAATTATTTATACTTACAACCGGTCCTCCATAATTTAATCCAGGTAAGTATCCACTAGAAAATACTAAGACTTTATTCATAAAACACCTTAGTTCTATCCTTGTTCCACACTGTAACATTCACTATACTTGTGTAGCTTTGAATTATTTTCACAATTTTCACTGAAACATTTGTATCATTATAATCAGTAGCTAGATTAAACTCCTCCTGATTTTCTTTCATTGCCACGGATAACTCCACTGCTTTTTCGATATCATCCGCACTTATGCCACCAATTACTACAGTGCCTTTATCTAACACCTCTGGCCTTTCTGTCGAAGTTCTAATTAAAACTCCCGAAAATCCGAGTATAGCTGACTCTTCCGATAATGTTCCACTATCTGATAAAACTACATAAGAGTTTTGCTGAAGATAATTGTAATCTAAGAATCCAAATGGATCGACACATCGCACTAAAGAATGAAATTTAAAGCCCCGTTGTTCTACAAATTTTCTTGATCTCGGATGCATAGAATAAATAACTGGCATTTTATATTTATCTGCAATATGATTTATAGCTGTCATTAAGGAGATAAAGTTACTTTCTATATCAATATTTTCTTCTCTGTGTGCAGAAAGTAAAATATATCCCCCTTTTTCAACTTCCATTTTTTTTAATATATCACTTGAGTCAATTTTTTCTTTATACCCATTAAGTACTTCACGCATCGGAGAACCCGTAACAAAAATAGTTTTTCCATCGATTCCTTCTGACAATAAATAACGCCTTGCATGCTCTGTATACGGAAGATTTATATCTGATATATGGTCTACAATTTTTCTATTTATCATCTCAGACACATTCCAGTCCCAACAACGATTTCCTGCTTCCATATGGAATATTGGAACTTTTAATCTTTTTGCTGAAATCGCTGAAAGAGCAGAATTAGTATCCCCCAAGATTAACAGGGCATCTGGCTTCTCATTTTGAATAATTTCATAGGACTTCGCAATTATATTCCCCATTGTCTCTCCCAGATTATTACCTACAGTATTCAGAAAGTAGTCAGGAGCTCGCAACTCTAAATCATCAAAAAACACTTGATTTAGTGTATAGTCCCAATTTTGACCTGTGTGGACTAGCACATGATTAAAATACTTATCACAAGCTTTAATACAAGCTGAAAGTCGAATAATTTCAGGTCTCGTTCCTAGAATCGTCATTACTTTCATCTTACTCATATTTTATACCTCCAAGAACTTCGTATCCGGATTTTTGGGGTCAAAACATTCATTTACCCACATAATTGTAACCATATCTGAATCACCTAAGTTTTCAATATTGTGCGTGTATCCTATTGGAATATCGACTACTGTTAACTTCTCGCCACTTACAAAATATTCATGAACCTCATCCGAGTTAATTTTCCTAAAACGTATGACTCCGCTACCGCTAACAACAAGAAATTTCTCATTCTTTGTGTGGTGCCAATGGTTCCCTTTTGTAATACCTGGTTTAGAGATGTTCACTGACACCTGGCCTCTTTCAGGGGTTTTTATAAACTCTGTAAAAGAACCTCTTTGGTCAATGTTCATTTTCAATTCATAACTAAATTGGTTAGTGGGTAAATAACTTAAATACGTACTATATAACTGCTTCGTAAAAATGTCAGAAGTATTGGGTATACTTCGTTCCTCTCTGGAAGCTTTAAAACTATTTATAAGCTCAACAATCTCGCCAAGAGATTTTGTGTGAATTTCAGGAACCACACAATGTTGCTTCCCTTTAGTTTCTACGCCATTTAGTGCTCTTTTCATCTCATTTATTAAATCATCAATATAGACTAAATTTAGTACTTTTTCAGCATCGTTAACTACTATAGGTAACCCGTTCGCCACATTGTAACAAAAGGTTGCAATTACGCTATTGTAATTTGGTTTGCACCATTTTCCAAAAACGTTTGTAAATCTATAAATAAAAACTTTTGTTCCTGTATTATTACTGTAGTCAATGAGTAATTCTTCTGCTTCCTTCTTACTTCTCCCGTAGGGATTAGGTAATTCTGCTTGTGACGATGAAGAAAGCACTATTGGGCAATAGTTTTTGTGATTTTTCAAGTGTCCTAGCATTGTATTCAGTAGCTCTACATTTCCAGTTTTAAATTCAGATTGATCATTTGGTCGATTAACCCCAGCAAAGTGAAATATAAAACTTGCCTCTTTACAGTAGGCTTCTAGTTCAGAGAGTTTGGAACTCCTACTAAACTCCAGAATCTGAATCTGATCTTGGCTTTTCAATTCTGATATTAGATTTTTTCCAATAAAACCATCTGAACCAGTAACCAGTACTTTCATTAGGAATTCCACCCCTTCAATTCCTCTTGTATATATTCTAAAGATAATAGCCGTTCTTTTATTTGTGAAATATTTAAACGCTCCGTATTATGTGAGTTGTATTCATCTTCATATGACAATTTTTGATCACCATCAATAAAGTATTTATCATAATTAAGATCTCTTTTATCTGCAGGAACTCTATAAAAATTCCCCATATCTTGTGAGACTACATGTTCTTCTTTAGTTAGTAAAGTTTCATAAAGCTTCTCTCCGTGGCGAGTACCAATTACCTTTATTTCATTATCGACTTTAAACAAGTCTTTTAAGGCCTGTGCTAAATCACCAATCGTAGATGCTGGCGATTTTTGAACCATTATATCGCCAGTCTCAGCATTCTTAAATGCAAAAATCACAAGTTCTACGGCTTCCTCTAAGCTCATAAGAAACCTTGTCATATTAGGATCAGTAACAGTTAAAGGCAAACCTCTTTTTATTTGTTCAACAAAAAGCGGTATAACCGATCCCCTTGAAGCCATTACATTCCCATAACGAGTTCCACAAATTAAGGTTTTAGCAGGGTCTACTGTATTTGATTTAGCAACAAACACCTTTTCCATCATTGCTTTTGAAATACCCATGGCATTAATTGGATATGCAGCCTTGTCAGTCGACAAGCAAATAACCTTCTCTACATTGCTTTCAATTGCGGCAGTAAGCACGTTATCAGTACCAATTATATTAGTTTTTACTGCTTCCATAGGAAAAAACTCGCAGGATGGAACTTGTTTCAAAGCAGCTGCGTGGAATATATAATTAACACCGTACATTGAGTTTTTTACACTACTTAAATCCCTTACATCGCCTAAATGGAACTTTAATTTATCATTTTTATACAGCTTACGCATATCATCTTGTTTTTTTTCATCGCGAGAAAAAATTCGAATTTCTTTTATATCCGTCTCTAATAACTTTCTCATAACAGCATTTCCGAATGAACCAGTGCCTCCAGTTATTAGTATGGTTTTCTCACTAAACATATTAATCTTCCTCCAATAACTTCCTCATTAATTCTACATACTTTTCGGTAGATTTTTGAGTTGTATATTTCTCAAGAAAGAGCCTTCTACTATTTTGACCCATGTACTCCCGTTTATCTTGATTACTTCGTAGCTCTATAATTGCACTCACTAATGAATTTGAATCCCCAACGTTCATGGCATAACCCGCATCATATTGTCTTAACTCTTTTGCAATATCTGAGTTTTCACCTAGTATAGCCAAAACGGGTTTGCCCGCCATCATATAACTATAGGTTTTACTAGGCACCGCTAACCCAGTGAGCCCCTCCGCCAGGCTGACTAAAAAGCAATCGCTCGCTGTTAGCGCTTCTTCATAATCTGTGCCATGAAGAAAGTCATAAACCTGCACATTCGATAAGTTTTCTGACTTAATTACTTCTTTAAGATCCTTCATCTTAATACCATGACCTGCAAACAAGAACTTAATTGAATCATCTGTCTTCAATTTTTTCATCGCTTCAATAATTGTATCCATATCTTGACAAACACCCATATTTCCAAAATAAGATACAACTAAGTTTTTTTCATTAACGAAATCTTTCAGGAAACCTTTTGTTGGTGCGGCATACGTTTCTGGGAGCCCTTTGTCCTCATACCAATTTGCTATAACATCTATGTTATTACTCGTTAATCGAGGCCTATTTTCAATTAGAAAAGATTTCATTTCGCTTGAAAGTGCAACTACTTTATCTACATTATTTATAACAACTTTATTAACAACTTTCATGACTTTACTAATTACACTGTTTGGCGATATTGTTTTTGTTATTTCAGCCATTTCTGGGTATACGTCATAACTCACAAAAACAATCTTGGTTTTAAATAACTTTTTTGAAACTGCTGCGATTAAAGGCAATATAGGAGGGTTAGAATAAACGATTATAACTTTATATCTTCTTATTTCTAATATTCTTAGCGCAATAGCAGCTGTGAATGAAAAATAATTAATTAGCCTACCAACGAAGTTGCTTCTTTTTAGCTGAATGTATTTTACTCTTTTTATGTAAATTCCATTATGAATTTCTGACATTGGCACATTTTTATTCAAACTGTATTCTTGAGGGTAACCAGAAAGAGCTCCTACAGTGTATCCCGCTTGAGTTAGGGATAATGCAGTATCAAAAGGTAACGTAGCAGAAGAAACATACTCGGGATAAAAATATTGACATAAAAAAAGAACATCCTTCTTTCTATTCAATTTTCTTCCCCCTTTCTGTTATTTCAATAGACTTTTCAAAATCCATAGTTTCATATTGAAAAACAACTCCATCCACTACGGTATCTGGACCTCCAGGTAGGGTCAGATCGTATTGAAACGAGCCAAACACCTTCCTTAGTGAACCGGAAAATTTCAAACCTATAAGTATTACACTATTAAATATAGAAGTGATAAGAACTTTTTTATTGTTTTGCTTTGAAATAAGTGATGCTAATACTGTTGTATTCACAAAATGCTTATTTTGTGGAAATAACAACCCTCTGATATTTCCATCAATCACTATTCGTAGAAACTCAGATAGGTTATCTATGTATATCATGCTTCTCTGATTACTTACCTTCGGGAAAATTGGCACTTTCTTAATCATCTTTGAAAGTTTTACATAGTTCCCTTTGCATCCATGGCCGTATACAAGCGGCGGTCTAAGAATTGTTACCCTAAAATTTTCATTTTCCAGCTGCATTAACAATTTTTCTGCTTCGAGCTTTGACTGAGCATATGGAGTCTTTGGTAAAGGCTCTGTTTTACTGGTTATAAATCCAGTCTCTGTACCGTATACTCCCATTGTACTAATAAAAATGAATTGACTGACTCCTTGCTGTTTCGCAAGCTGCGCCAATTCTACTGTCAAATTCTTGTTCACCTCAGTGTACATTGATAAATCATTTTCTTTCTTATGTACAATTGCCGCAGAATGTAATATTACATCATAGCCGTTAAATGATTTACCTCTCCACAAACTATCTTTTAGACTTATGAACTCAACTGAATATGAATTTTGATATTTAGAAACCCATTCTGAGAATGAACTTCCAATATAGCTGTTAATACCAGTTACAAGAACTCTTTTCAAAAACTTCATTCCCTTCTAAACTAGAAGACAATAGCAATCAACTTTTAACCAATGGGACAGAGGTGTATTTATCTTCACCCCAAATAATAACTCCAATTGTACGAAGTATAATTTTTATATCAAGTATCAGGTTAAAGTTTTCAGCGTAATAAACATCTAGTTTATATCTATCCTCTAATGATAAATAGATATTACCGCTTACTTGTGCAAGACCCGTCATTCCAGGTAAAACATTTAGTCTTTTTGAAATTTCATCTGTGTAATCGTTCAATGATGACACTCTCTCAGGTCTAGGCCCAACTAGACTCATTTCTCCCCGCAATACGTTAAAAATTTGAGGAACTTCGTCTAGCTTGCTTCTTCTCAAGAACCTTCCAACACTAGTTATTCTGTTATCATCACCAAAAACTTCTTTACCTTTTACCATATTATCTGAGTTGATTTTCATAGTACGAAGTTTATATACCTTAAAAATATTGGCATTCTTACCTGGCCTATCTTGAGTAAAGATAATAGGTCCTGGAGAAGTAGCTTTAATAAGCACTGCTAGCAATATAAAAAAAGGAATAAATAAAATCAATATAATTGCACTAGATATAATATCCACTAAACGTTTAATAAGTATTTGTATATTCATTTTATTCACCTTATTCAAGATCAAATGTTAATGGTGTTAAATAACCATCAGCAAGTTTAATTGTCCCATACTGCTTGTTTACATTAGCGCTCCATATCCTGATTGTATGTTGTTGATCCTTGTAAAAGGCCCCCGGATATGGATGCGTTACCGCTCTCACTAATCTTTCGGCGTCTGACATTGTCATAGTATTGAATATTTCGCCATCCTCTGGCCTTCTCCCCATCCATTCACTGGCTTGGGTTTCATCCTGCTTAATAAAAGTAATTTGATCTTTATTTATGACGTCCCAATACTTTTCAATTAAAGCTACATGCAATTTATTTATGCCATCGTATAGATCAGTTGCAGTAGTTTGATGATCCATTTTTATTTTTTCGAAACCCACTATATCTCCCGTATCAACACCTTCATCTAAACGGAATAGTGTAACACCTGTCTCGTCTAAACCTTTTAGAATCGCCCATGGTATCGCTGCCCTACCTCTTCCGACCGGAAGAAGAGTTGGATGCATACCAAGACAACCGCTTTTTGGGGTATTCAATAATTCTTTTTTTGCTATTTGTGACCAACCAATAATAAAAAGCCAATCTATTCGGTGTTGTATTAATGTGTCTATTACTATTTGATCATTAATATTGTCAATTTTCAGAAGAAAACAGTTGTTTTTTTCTGCAAGATTATCGAGATATATTCTACCAGACTTGTTTTTGGCTCTCTCATCCTTTAATGTAATCATTAATTCTAAACTGCCATTCATTTTATAAATCTGTTCTATACAGCTCATACCAAGCTGAACGCAAGTTGCAAATGCTATTCTTTTATTCAAAACCACATCTCTCCCTAAAACCCTCGTCTAAACGCACTTTCGAAAGCTTCTGCATAATTCATTCCTGCTTGTCCACCACGGTAAGCTGCAAGGCCTTTAAGTGCTTCGCTACTACGCGGATGTGGATAAGCTCTCATGACTCCACGATATTGAGCCAGCGCCTCAATCTTTTTATCAATGCTTTTCTCGCCTACTTCGATATATGTATTTGGTGAGAACTGATTCATTGCCTTGTTAAGCCCCCACTCTGTAGCAGAAGGAACTTCCATAAACAAAAGTTCCTTCAACGGATTTACATCTGTTCTTCTTTGAAATAACCTTACAGCAGCTTGACATGCTAAGGATGTATGCAAGTGATCATTATTTAAATCCGCAGGATGATGTGTGAAAACAACATTCGCTTCAGTAGCTGAAATGGCTTCCTCTATAAACTGAACTAGCGATAAATGTGGAACCGTGTTAAATTCTATATTCGGAAAATCGCCTTTGATAACACGATTAACACCTAATATTCTCATAGAACTATTAACATCATCATTTAATTCTTCTGTCGTTGGCCTAAAATTTCTTGCATTTACTTCTCCTGAGACAATACAAACATTCACAGACTTGCCTTCCTGGGCTAATTTATACATTGTCCCACCAGCACCAAGCACTTCATCATCGGGATGTGCAACAACAACTAAATAAGACATATTACATACCTCTTTTACTGATTTAATTGTGAGTCCGTTGTTTAGCATCTTTATTTTTCCTTAGAAACTTCTGCGTAGCTCTTCCCCTGACTCAGTCCATATTTCTTAGCAATGACTATTAACTCGTCATATTCTTCTGGCGTAAGCTTTTCCAAAATCAATGTTCTAGCTTCCTTTTTTTCCTCTAAGTTCATTCCACCACTTGCAAGTTGTTGGATACGTTTAATATCATCCACACTCAGTTTTTTCAAAAATACTGATGCTAGTTTTGCTTTTTCACCAGCCGTAATTTTTTCTTGCAAATCTTTTGTCTGCTCAGCTGACACTTCACCTGAGTACTCTTCTGTACCATCATTGCTCACTGAATTTTCATCTATTGTCTTGCTGATTTCAGTACCCGCATCAATATCTTCATCAGTATTGTTTGCTATTCCGTCCGTAATTTGCCCCTCATTACCATTCGGAGAAACGGCTGGTTCTATTTCTCCAAGATCAGCCACAATCTCATTCTCTAAACTATCCGCAAGCTGAGCAATCATCCGATCCATTACATAGTTAGCTGCGAACAGTCCGCCGACTCCCAATATGACTATAATCGAAGCCACCCAGATCAGAATTTTTTTCCATCTTGTCTTTTTTTTCATTTGTTATTCCTCCAGTCTGAATGGCTTGCTGTCAATTAAGAGACTTGTGTATAGAAAGGAACAATCTGTTCAATAACGGAACGAACGGACTGCTGATTGTTTGACTCGTCACTGCCAATTAGTTTTTCAAAGCTTCGAATACGAAGCTCAAGCTCGGCACGGTTGATCTGAACCGGTTTGCCAATAAAGATGCGCTCATGATGGGTTGCCGTTGTAGCCTCTGCCGTTGTCAGGAGCTCCTCGAATAGCTTCTCGCCCTCGCGCATGCCTGTAAACTCGATATCAATGTCCGCATACGGCTCCAGGCCGGATAATCGAATGAGATCCTGGGCCAGGTCCAATATCCGAACAGGCTTGCCCATATCCAGAATGAAAATCTCGCCGCCCTTGGCGAAGGAGCCCGCCTGGATCACAAGCTGTACTGCCTCTGGAATGGTCATAAAATATCGGACCATATCCCGATCGGTGACGGTGACCGGGCCGCCTGCTTCAATCTGCTCCTTGAACCTCGGGATTACGCTGCCCCGGCTGCCAAGCACGTTGCCGAACCGGACGGCCACGAATTGTGTTTTGCTCGTTGTATTAATGCTCTGTATGTACATTTCCGCAATTCGTTTAGTGGCGCCCATAACGCTTGACGGGTTAACCGCCTTGTCCGTTGAGATCATAACAAAGCGCTCCGCGCCGTAGCGATCTGCACAGTCTGCTACATTTTTCGTTCCAAAAATATTATTTTTAACCGCTTCCGAAGGATTGCGCTCCATTAACGGCACATGCTTGTGCGCCGCCGCATGGAATACGACCTGTGGTCTGTATCTGGCGAACACGTCTTCCATCCGCTTGCGGTCCTGAATGTCGGCAATTACGGTCTCCAGCAGCACATGCGGATATTTGGAGCGCAGCTCCATCTCAATCGTGTAGATGCTGTTCTCCCCATGCCCAAGCAAGATAAGCAGGTCCGGCTGGAAGGACGCGATCTGCCGCGACAGCTCGGAGCCGATTGAACCGCCCGCGCCGGTAATCATCACCGTTTTACCTGTTACATAGCCCATAATGCCTTCCAAATCAAGCTTGACCGGCTCGCGGCCCAGCAAGTCCTCTACCTCGACATTCCGCAGCGTCTGTACGGCCAGACTGCCGGATATGAAGTCGTTGATTGCAGGGATAATCTTGACCTTGGCTCCCGTCAGCTTGCAAATGTTAATCATATCTGAAATGTCCGACCGCTTGGCGGAAGGCATAGCGATTACAATGTCATGAACCTCGTGCGACTGCACGATGCTTGCGATGTGATCGCGATTGCCCAGTACCGGATAGCCCAGCACCTGCATATTGCGCTTGTATACATCATCATCGATAAATCCAATTAATCGGCTTCCCTTAAAGCTTGCGCTTGTCGTAATTTCCTTCGCGATCAAAGCGCCGCAATCTCCTGCTCCGACCACAAGAATATGATTGGTTAAATCTGACTTTCTGGTTCTATTTACTCGGATTAGCCGCCAGAGAAACCTCGATCCCCCCATGAACAACAACATTAATTCGAAGGTTCTTGAGGTTACGGATAGGGGAACTCTTTGACCATGAATGAGATGAGCCACAACATAAGACACGACAACTCCGATGACAATGGCTTTGACCAGCTCAATAATCTCGTTAATGCTCGCGTATTGCCACATTCGCCTGTACATTCGGAAGAAGGACAGGCTAATCCCGCAGATTACGGTTGTGGTAATAGCAAATACGAGCATCTGAGTCTGATAATTCGCCGGAATATCCCCGTCAAAGCGAAACAGATAGGACGCGCCAATCGCAATCCATATAATAATGATGTCGACCACAAGAATGATCAGCATCCGATTTCTATAGCTCATCTTGCATTCCCTCCACCGTAACTGCAGTTAGAAAATTTATTGTTTATCTTGCGCGCCATAGTAATAGTAGTATGATTCTTCGTTCGCCTTACGTTTAACATTGTTAAGCACAACCCCAATAATTCGGGCATTCACATTCTCCAGATTCTGAATCGCCTTCTTGGCAATCTCTCGTTTCACTTTGCCTTGGTCTACGACCAATACCACGCCATCGCTCCGCGAAGCGACGATCTGGGCATCGGTAACGGCCAGCAGCGGCGGCGTATCGATCATGATAATATCGTAGGCCAGACGCAATTGCTCGATCATGGCGCTCATCCGCTTGGAGCCCAGCATTTCCGCAGGGTTCGGCGGGATAGGTCCGGATGTAATAACATTCAGATTAGGTACATCTGTCACTTGCGTAACTTCTTCAATCGAGCATTGCTGCGACATGACGGACGAGAGACCCCAGCGGTTGGATAGAGAGAATGTGTGGTGGGCAGTGGGCTTCCTCATATCGGCGTCAATCAGCACGACCTTGCGCTCAGACTGCGCGTAGGTAACCGCCAGATTGGTAATAGTCGTCGTCTTGCCTTCTCCCGGGCCCGCTGAGGATACCATTAGCACCTGCAGCTGTTCATCCACTGAGGAAAATTCAATATTCGTTCTTAGCGCACGATAGGATTCGGATACGGGTGAACGGGGATCTGTTAAGGTAATAATGTGGCGCTTATTTCTCGACTGAGACACGATCTAATTCACCTGCCTTGTAGGGTTGAGATGCTCTGCTTTTTCGTTGGCTGGAATTAGTCCCCTCCTGATTGATACGAGAGATCATGGCCAATGTTGGCTGACCTAAATATTCAAGCACATCCGCTTCCGTCTTAATCGTATCGTCCAAATATTCCAGCAGGAACACAACGCCTACGGCGATCATCAGCGACACAACGAATGCAATGGCGATATTAAGCGGCACGTTAGGCGATACAGGGTTTGGCGTCGCATCGACAACGGCTTTATTGAGAATCGAGACATTTTCCACTTTAAAAATATGCTGAATCTCTTCCTGGAAAACGGTAGACACAGCGTTAACCGTCTCTGCTGCTTTGCTGTATTCGACATCCTGAACAACCAGCGTCATAACCTGCGTATTGTTCACCGAGCTGACCTGGATTTTGCGCGCTAGCTGCTCTGCCGTAAAACCCAATTGCGGGTACGCAGAAGCGACTTTATCCAGAATCGCCGGCGTTTTGATAATTTCCTTATAGGTGTCGATCATCTTGATATTGGAGTTAATCTGATTAATGTCCAACTGGCCTGTTGTCATCTGAGCCGCTGTCTGGTTGACGATGATTTTGGTAGACGCCTCATAGACGGGGTCCTTGAAAAAAATGCTGAACACCGCTGCCACCACGGAACACACCAGCACAAAAGCGATGATTAACACCAGTCTTTTTCGAATAATGGCTACGTACTGCCTTAAATCCAGTTCATTAGACACTCTTAATCCTCCATTAGACATAGCATCTAGCTGCTAATCTTAGATACCAATTGCTATGCCAATTTCATTGTTATCCTCATTCGTCCAACTCGTCCGCTTTGTCAGAAAAAAACCCTCCTCCCATCCAGATGGGAGGAAGATTCTTCTATCTCTAGCCTATTGCTCGTATTTGAACGCTTTGTAGATAATAACAGCCGCTTCTGCGCGAGTCGCATGGCTGTTAGGAGCGAACTTGCCATTGCTGCCGACAACAATGTTGTTGCTTGCCACGAACGCTACGCTTTTCTTAAGCGACGGGCTGATTTGACCGGCATCGGAGAAGCCTGCAAGCGCCGCTTCTACGTCAGCTACATCTTCCGTACCGTGTACGGCTTTCACTGCGCGGGCGATCATGGCCGCCATCTCTGCGCGAGTGATTGTTGCATTCGGATCAAATGTAGTTGCATTGCGTCCGAAGATAATGCCTTGCTCTGCCGCTGCCGCTACATAAGGAGCGAACCAAGCGTTCGTGTTCACGTCTGCGAAGCTGCCTACAGCATTGCTGTTGTCAAGGTCAAGGGCGCGAAGCAGCATTTTGGCGAACTCTGCACGAGTAACCTTGTCGTCCGGAGCGAATACGCCTTCGGATTTGCCGTCGATTGCGCCTTTGGCCGCCACTACCTCGATAGAGCGTCCAGCCCATGCTTCTACTCTCGACAGATCGTCGAACGCTACCTTGTTCTCCACTACAACATAGCTGGAGAATGTGTCGCGCGCTTCTGTCAGACTGCCGTTTTTATATCTGCCGCCGAAGAATTGCAGCTTGCCTTCGATGATTTTTGCTAGCGACAGCAGCTCCGTGTCAATATCAGAAGTAACGTTTAACGGAAGCTGAATTAAGATCGGCTTATTGAAAGTTGTTTTCGGCTGTCCATCAACGGCTAGCGTAAAGTCGAATACTTGCGATGCAGCCGGCTTGCCGCCCGTTTGCTCCGGTGTAGCGTCCTGCTTGTTCACGCCAAAGTTGATTGCGCCGGAGAGCGTGCCGCCTACCGGAAGCTCAACGGCCAGGTCGCCCGATTTCAGAACCACAGCTGCAACGTTGGCTTTGATAGCAGCTTCGACAACCGCTTTGGACACATCCGTACTGATTTGGTCCTGAGTAACCGTGCCAAGATCTACGTTCAGCTTGATTGGCGCCAGCACCGCGGTTGGAGCTGCTGCTTTAAGCGCGTCTACGACTGCCGTGATGCTCAGAATCGCGGACAATGCTTTGTTATCATCAACCTTAACCGATGCCTTGCCGTCAACGACAGTAACAGGGCTAGTGATTGCTGCAACCTTGTTTATTGCGTCTTGCGCTGTTTTGGTCGCTTCCGCAATAAGAGCCGCTTTCTCGGCGTCTGTCGCGTTGGCGATTTTGTCCTTCAGATTGGTAAGAGCAGCTGCTGCCGCTGCTGCATCCGAAGACACGCTTGGGCCTGTAATAATGATACCGCCACCCGAAGTTGGCGCCGGGAAGGCCAGATTATACGCACGGTACAATTGCAGGAAAGCATCAATTGCCACTTTGCGGGTAATCTTGTCGCCGTCCTTAAGCGTGTTGAAAATCTCTTGGAATTGCTCTGTCTCAAGACCAACCTGAGTCTCGATCGCTGCAAGCGCAGGGCTTGCCGTCAACGATTCCTTGATCGCCTTGCGGATAAGCTCGGCGATATCGCTGTCAGCCGAAGCATTATTTGTAGGCAAAGCCGCAATCGTAGGCGCAAGTGCGATCATTTTATTCTCGAATGCGTTGATAACGGCCGCGAAATCGTCCACAGTCAGATCGGAATTGTAGAGATCGCCGATGTCTTTAAGCTTGTCTTTGTAGTTGTTTTTAACTGTTTCAAGGCTGGCTT
This sequence comes from Paenibacillus sp. SY21-1, assembly GCF_005222705.1. GTDB lineage: Bacteria > Bacillota > Bacilli > Paenibacillales > Paenibacillaceae > Pristimantibacillus. Next base: position 79,800 of record NZ_STGF01000012.1, read on the forward strand.
TCCAGTTAGGGCCTACCTCGATGTCCAGTAGCTCATTCACAAGGCCGTTCAAGGTTGCCTTATGAGTTGCGTCATTGCCTACGATGGCTTCTACAACAGGCTCCAGAATGCTTCCATTTCCAAACGCATCTGCCAGCTGGTCACGGAACGCATTAACATCGTTAATACCGCTTTGGCTCAAAAAGCCGTAAACCTTCTCGGCCTTTGCCACATAATCATCGTAGGTAGCAGCATAAGCCACCCCATTTACCCCAAGCTTCTCAGCCAGACCCTTGCTGCTAAGCGGAATGCCTGCGAATGCAGTCAGGGCTACGCTTGCCGCGATTGTCGATGCTACCACTTTTCTTCTTATTGTCACTTTCTTCACCTCTATAGTAGGAATAGTTGCACCCGTCCTTGGATGAGTGTCTAGTAAAACCAATCTTCTGTCTAGCTGTTATGTAAGCCGCCTTACTTGCTTTATCGGCACATTCCCCTCTACTTTTTAAAAAAAGAGGATAGAAACCGTCTAACTCCACCGCCCGATGAGGCGCTTGCAACCGGCATGGCAGGCAATGGCGCGTCTTCGACGACAAGACTTGCATTGCGCTGCAATCGCTCAACCCATTGTTCTCCCATCGTTCTCTCAATCGCACCATACGCTTCGCCCAAACGAAATCCGCGGCGCACGATATGATGGGCATCGGAGGATACGACATGAATGGAGCCGCTGCGCAGCAGCTTCCAGGAAGCCTGCTCGATGCGTTTGCCGAATCCGCCCAACAAGGAATGCGTAGTCACCTGTCCGTACGCGCCGGCTTCTACCAGCTCGGCCAGCCGCTCCGGGTGCTGCACAATCTCGGCATTGCGCTCGGGATGGGCGATGATCGGATGTACATTCATAATCAACAGCTCATGAATCAGCTCTCTCGTTATTCGCGGAATTCGCGAGGATGGCAGCTCAAGCAATACGTAGCGTGAATCCGCCAGCGTAAGCAGCTCCCGACGCTGCCACGCTTCCAGTAAATCGTCATGCACACGAATCTCTTGCCCTGATTGAATCGTAACAGGCACATTCTCCGCACTAAATCGCTCATTAAGGGAGCTTACCTGCATTTTCACATCGGCTGCCAGATTCGTATAGGACCCGTTTGCATGGTGTGGTGTCGCAATGATGGTAGTAATCCCCTCTGAGACGGCTGCCCGGGCCATATTCAGAGCATCCTCGAAACTCTCCGCACCATCGTCAAGTCCTGGTAAAATATGAGTGTGGATGTCTATCACGTTGATCCCACTTCCCGGTTAAAAATGTTGATCACAGCACCTGATAGGCACGTTCAACAATATATTAACATAACCGGTAGGCGTTTTCAGCAGAAAGAGCCACTTTTCGACACATTTCCTTAACCTACTTTAGTTTATCCTACATTTTCCAAGATTTCAAAGTAAATAAAAGTAAATAAACCGCTTTCACGGAAAGAAAGCTTGATTTTTTTTGAGAAATTGTTCAGATTTGTTTGATTTCGCTCTACTAGCAACCGCCTATGCCTGCCTCGGCAAACGCCCGCTCAAAAAGAGCGCAGCGTCTCTATTATTAATAGAAGCGTTACAAAAAAAGCAGCACTCCCCTCTGCTTCACTCAAAAAAAAGAAGGAGACGGCCTGAAAAGGCGCATCTCCCGAGATAAATTGTGGCGGCACGTTCTTATAGAAGCTCTTTGCGAAGCTCTGCGCCGGATTTCGGCGATAGATAGGCATACGGAATGTCGAATACCGTCTTAGCGCCAAACTGGCCTTCACGGGCAAGCTTGTATGCTGCGCGAGCGTAAGCAACCAGCACGCTGGCTGTAAATTCCGGATTGCTGTCGAGCTTCAGGCCAAACTCTATAATTTGAGTGCTGTTGGCGCCTGTTTTGCCGCTCCGCAGCACCAGACCGCCATGCGGCATTGTCTGATGGTTCGCATCCATCTCCGCATCGTCGATAAAGTTCACCGTTGTATCGTAATCGGCAAAATAGTTCGGCATCGACTTGATCTCTTCCGCAATCGCCGCTTGGTCGGCGCCTTCCTCGGCCACGATAAAGCACTCGCGAAGATGCTTCTCGCGCGTCGTAAGCTCAGGGTTCTCGCCGCCGCGCACACGATCTACCGCCGCTTCGCTAGGGATCGTGTATTGCACGCCGCGCTTCACGCCGTTCACTCTGCGAATCGCATCCGAATGGCCCTGGCTTACGCCTTTGCCCCAGAACGTGTATTCCTTGCCTTCAGGCAGGATTGCTTCCGCCAGCAGGCGGTTCAGCGAGAACAAACCCGGGTCCCAGCCGGTGGAAATCACGCTGACTTTGTCGCTAACTCTCGTCGCCGCATCCACCTGCTCAAAATACTCCGGAATCCGAGCATGCGTATCGAAGCTGTCAACCGTATGGAACATACGGGCAAACGCCGGACCTTGCTCCGGAAGATCCGTAGCCGAGCCTCCGCACAGAATCATAACGTCAATTTCGTTGACGAAACGCTCCGCGTCCTCAATCCGGTAAGCTTGTACGCTCGAAGGAATCGACTCCGGCGCTCTCCGCGTGAATATGGCGTCCAGTCTCATATCCGGATTTTGTTTAATAGCCAGCTCTACGCCGCGTCCCAGGTTACCGTAGCCCACGATGCCGATGCGAATTTGTTCTGTCATGCTGCTGCCACCTTTGCTTTAGAAATAGGATTGTTGCTCAGTATTCGGTTGGAACGAATTAAATCCAGCCGCGCGCATCCATAGCTGCCGCGATCCGTTTGATCGAGATCATGTAGGCAGCTGTACGCAGGTCCGTTCCGTGCTCCTTCGCCAAATCGCGAACAGCTACGTAGGACTGGATCATATTTTTCTCCAGCTTGTCGAGCACTTCTTCTTCGCTCCAGTAGTAGTTCATCAGGTTCTGAACCCACTCGAAGTAAGAAACGGTAACGCCGCCCGCGTTCGCAAGAACGTCAGGAATAACCGTGATGCCCTTGCCGGAAAGCACGCGATCCGCTTCCGGAGTCGTTGGTCCGTTCGCTGCTTCCGCAACGATCTTGGCTTGAATGCGGTCGGCGTTGGCGGACGTAATCACGTTCTCAAGCGCAGCCGGAACGAGAATATCAACGTTCAGCTCAAGCAGAGCTTCGTTCGTAATCGCATACGATGCGCCGTATTCGGAGATCGAGGAATTGTCCTTCAGCTCGGAAACGCGCTCAATATCCAGACCTTGCGGATCGTAGATGCCGCCTTTGGAATCGCTGACTGCAACGATTTTGGCGCCGGCTTCGCTAAGCAGTCTTGCCGCAATACGTCCGGCGTTGCCGAAGCCTTGAACAGCTACCGTCGCTTGCTCAACAGGCAGGCCGATGTCGTTAAGCGCAGCAAGGATCGTGTATACGCAGCCTTGAGCCGTCGCTTCGTTGCGTCCTTTGGAGCCGCCGATAATAAGCGGCTTGCCTGTAATAACGCCTGGCGAATTCACGCCTTTAAGCCTGCTGTACGTGTCCATCATCCAGCCCATGATTTGCGGGGTTGTGTACACGTCAGGAGCCGGAATGTCGCGGTCAGGACCGACGATATCCGCAATGGCCTCCATGAAGGCACGGCTGATACGCTCGATCTCGCCTTTGCTGTGCAGACGCGGATCACAGATAACGCCGCCTTTGCCGCCGCCGTAAGGCAAGCCGACAACGCCGCATTTGAAGCTCATCCACATCGACAAAGCTTTAACCTCGTCAAGCGTCACGTCAGGATGGAAACGGATACCGCCCTTAGTCGGGCCGATCGCGTCATTGTGCTGAGAACGGAAGCCCTCGAACACGCGAACAGTGCCATCATCCATACGAACCGGAAAACTAACCGAAAGCACGCGCTTCGGCTGCTTAAGAATTTGCGTTACATGCTCAGGCAAACTAAGGTAAGCCGCCGCCGCATCGATTTGCTGCTGAGCAATCTGATATGGGTTTAACGTTTCTGCTACGACATTCGCTATCATTCTCTCGCCCATCCTTCACCATCAAAATTGAATTCATGCCAAGTCCCAAGCTGGAGTCCTGTCATAAAAACCACTTTTTTGATTTTAATCGTTTCAAAACGAATTAGGAAGAGTTTTTTAGTGCAAAAATGCAAATTTTATAACAAAAAATCCATTGTCATTTTTCCTTTCATGGTTAGATAGAAAGAATGACATTCATTCAGAATATTAAATACAAAATACTTGTATTCATAACTAACATGAGTGACCAATTGAGCAAAGCTCCCATCATTTTGATGGCATTTTCGAACGAGCCAGCTTCATTTTTGAGAAAAGCTATCATCTATTATAGGATAGGAATGGACATTTTAACTAATGATTTGGTCTTTTTGTCCTGTGTTTTCCCGCAAATATCGCATATTCGTTCACAATACGTTCATATTTCCCGAATGACCACCTAACTCGCAACGGTTCAACTCCTTTCGTTCGGGACTTTCAGCAGCGCTTGGCACATTCTCATCCACATACGCTTTCTAGAAATATTCACCTAATCCTGTTCATTTATCCGATGGAGACACGTAGCCCGAATACCGTGGGGGCATACCCTAAAAAAAAGAGCCGCTTCAGCCTTCGAAGCAGCTCTTTTCTCCATATGATGTCTTCTGCGCGTGTCAATCAGTATAGCTTGGCCTGATGCCCTCCCTTGAGCGCGCCGTAGCTGTCCACGATTTGCTGATGAATCGCATGCTTGTACGGAATGCCCATATGATGCGAGATGACATCGTGAATGCCCTTATCGCGGATCGCACGCTGCAAGCGAACAGCTTCCTCATCCTGCTCATAATCGAACTGCAAGGCTGCGGCAATCGCCCTCGTAAGATGAGGTATTGGCTTGCCCAGCCGATGAGCCTGAAGCGCAGGCCGCACCAGCCTGTCGTTGAAGGACAGCTTGCGCAGCGGCGAGCGTCCTACCCTCACAATTTCGTCCAATAAACGCGGATTAGCGAAGCGGAGCAACATTCGTCCGATATATTTTTCATGCTTGCGCTCATCCCATTGATATTTAGCCGTCAATAACTCCCCGGTTTCACGCAGCACGCCAAGCACTTCTCCCTTCAGCCAATTATCCTCCAGCGCATCCTGAATCGTCTGATAGCCCTCCAGATAACCATGATAGGCCGCCGCCGCATGACCGGTGTTCACCGTGAACAGCTTGCGTTCAATGTAAGGCTCCAAGCGGTCCACGTAATGGGCGCCAAGTATTGGACGATGGCCCTCCAGAATGGCGGAGCGGTCGATGACCCATTCCCAATAGGGCTCGACCATGATTTTCAGCGACTCGTCTTGCCTTTGATCCGGTACAATTCGGTCAACCGCCGCATCCGGAAAAGAAATGGTATACTCTGCCCGCTGCTGCTGCCCCATCGTTAAGTAGCGGTATACCATGCGCTTTAGCTGCGTGCTTCCGCCAATCGCATTCTCGCATGCGATGATGTGAAGCGGCCGTTCAACGCCAAGGCGCAAGCGCAGCTCGATGCCGCCTGCAATCGTCTCCGCAATATGCTTGAGCGCCGATACGCCGATCGCAGTAGTCACTATGTCCGCTTCCGCAATCGCCCGATGGAGCGTTTCTTTGTTCTTGCTGCACAGCGCCGTAACATTGTCCACAATTTCCGTTTCTCGCGCCTCGTTGGCAAGCGTCACCGTATACTGCCGCTGCTTCTGAAGCAGCCGGACCTTCTTCTCGCTCCTCGCAACGAACGTCACCTCGTAGCCGGAACGGGAGAGAAGAAGTCCGATAAATCCCCTGCCAATGTTGCCCGGGCCAAAATGAACAGCCTTCATCTCTCCAGCCTCCATTCCGCATGTTTTTCAAAGGCAAGCTGCGTCAAAACAAACACCGCTCAAGACGGTTATTAGCCAGCTCCTCAAGTCCAATATCGATTATATTTAATCTGAATATTCTGATTTTTAAAGCCGTACTTCACGCCAGCTTTTTCCTTCAACAGAAGCGCAATCGCTCCTTACGAAGCCGGGCTTGCTTGGCGACCAACGGCTTGACACGGCAGCAGACCGGCTGCGACAAGCTCGAAACGAATGTCCGCCAGCGATTCGGCAGCGTAATAGAGCTTCGACTGATCGAAGGCAAGCAGGCGGGTCAGCCCATTCGGCACCACAATGCACGGGATGCCTGCCGCAGCAGCGGCTCTCGCTCCATTCGGCGAATCCTCTACGGCAATCGCCTCATGCGCCGCTACGCCGAGTCCGCGCAGCGTTTCCGCATACAGCGCCGGGTCGGGTTTGACCTTCTCTACATCGTCAGCCGTGCGAATGCACTCGAAATATCCACTTAACCCGAGCTGCTCCAAATGTCTGTCAATCCAGCTGCGCTCCGAGCTCGTCGCAAGGCCGATTCTCAGGCCGGACGCTTTCGCTAGCTTCAGATAATCTATAATTCCTTCGCGCACCGTCTCCCGCTCCATTAACGCAGCATGCCTGCCTCGAATCTCGCTGCGAAATTGCTGCGGATCAAGCTGCAGCCCCAAATCGCTTATTAAATATTCATAAGGGTTAAACGTATGCAGACTGGTGCCGATGCATCCGGAATATTGCTCCAGCGTAAGCTCGACCCCGTGTTCCTGATAGGCGTCTCTGAACGCATGATACCAAGCCGTCTCCGTGTCGATAATTGTACCGTCAAAATCGAAAATGATCGCTTTAATCATATCTGATCTCTCCTTTCACGAGGGGGGATATGCGATTCACTACCAAAACCGTACCATGTAATAAAAGTTGACGTCAAGGAAGACAAACGCCCAGACAGGCAAATTTGATGCTTTTTGACCAAAAAACAAGAAAGCGCTATACCCCTCACAGCTAAAGGGAATACAGCGTTTCCTGCAAACACTTCCATGTAGGAAGAAAAAATTTTTTTTCACAGTTGCGAATGCAACCACTTTCACAATTTTCAAAACGCCAAGCAGCCTAAATCGCCTGGCCTTGAGGAGACGTCGCGGAAGGAGCTGCGGGAACAGCAGGCCGTTTGCGCTCAATCGTAATCCAGATAAGTCCAGCGGCCATAAAGCCCGCCCCGCAAAGCTGAAGCAGCGCAATCCGCTCGTCAAACATGATGTATCCGGCCACTACAGCTGCCGCCGGAACGGCATAACGGAAGAAGTTGGAGCGCGTTGCCCCCACCTTATACATGCAAGCGTTCCACATGACAAAAGCAAGCACGGTACAAATAAACACGTTATAGCCAATCGACAAATACTCCGTCGCGCCTAACGCCGACCAGACCGTTTGCCCCCAGCCGCCAAGCGTAAGCGGAAACATAAACAAGGCGCCAAAGGCAATCGTCCACGTACTGACGCGCAGAGCCGAATACTCCTTCATCAGCGACATGGAGGACAGATTGAACAAGGGGCCGATGATGCTCACGGAAAATGCCAGCAAATTGCCGAGCATATGGCTGGAGGATAGGCTAAAGCCCTCTCCGCCGCCAAGAATGACCATTCCCACGCCGACGATCGACAAGCAGCCGCCCACGACCAGCCTGAGCGTGATCGTTTCCTTCATAAATAACGGCGCAAAAATCGCCGCGAAAATCGGCCAAGGCGCCACGTTCAGCAAAGAGGCGTTGGCCAGCGTTGTATGTTTGATCGAATAAAGCACAATGATCTCCAGCAGCGTCACACCGACGAGCCCGATTACAGCCAGCTTAGGGACGATGCGCCAAGGCACGCCGACACTCCCCTCCGTTGCCTTTAGAAGAAGAAAGAAGAATGGGATGGCCAGCCCAAATCTCAAGAAGGAAAACACGATCGGATGAAACGACTCCATCGCAAGCCGTGAAATTCCGAAATTCGCTCCCCAAACGACGGCGATCAGCACTAGCCCGCCGTAATGCAGCCACTTGTTGTTCATGTTGTTCTACGCTCCAATTGTTCATTTTTGGACAGGGCGCATGCAGCCATTCGAGCGAGACAGACAACAACACTGCGCGATACGGCGAATACCCATTGTGATTATACCGCATCCTTTAACGAAGGCAACAACTATTTTCAGGAACCAAGCGCAGAGAGAAGCGCCCGGATACGGTAGTGACTTTTACAGTGGAAAAGCGCTATAATGAGAATAGTTAGTTACTATAAATATCTGCCTTGCGCAGACGACAAAGGAGCGCCAACCCACATGTCTTATAAAGAAATCACATCGATCGATGAATGGAACAGCGTTTTTGAAGCTTCGTCCGAGCGTCCGCTCGTCGTATTCAAGCACAGCACGACTTGCCCGGTAAGCGCCAACGCGCATGAGGAGTTCACGAACTATTTGAACGGCACGCCTAAGGCAGACACGGAATATGTACTGGTGAAGGTCATTGAGTCCCGCCCGGTGTCGAACCAAATCGCCGAGGATACGTCGGTTAAGCACGAATCCCCGCAAATTTTGTACATCGACAACAAGAAAAAAGTGTGGAGCGCCTCCCACTGGTCCGTTACAAAAGCGCATATCACAGCTGTCCTCGACTAATAGCTGTCGCTAGCATACCCATCCCACCGCACTTGCTGCGGAAGCGGATGGGTATTTTTTTCGGCGGACAAGCACCTCCAAAAAAATAATTACAAGACGAAGAAACCCATTTATAATCAGTGCGTATACTTTACTATTTTGGATGGGAAGGGATTGATCGCATGTTTGGAAAATTGGCGGCGGACGCCTTGGGATTAAGCGATATCGGGGCTGTAATCAAGCCTGCGGACTACAATAAGGTAGACTCCGACGACTACGTGATGCATGAAGACAACGAAAAAATATATTTTCTGATCAAATCGAAATCCGATGAATACTGCTTCACGAACCTCGCTCTCATTCATTTGGACGGCACCAGCGCCATGAGCAAAAAACGCACGCTTAGACGCTATACTTACAGCTCCAATCCGATTTCGAACGTCTCTCTCGAAACGGCCGGCACAATCGACCTCGATGTGGAAATCAAATTTGTGATCGGCCAAGCCGCGCTTTCCATCGATATCGGCAAAAAATTCATTGATGATGTCAAGGATCTTTACAAGACGCTAATCAAAATTTCCGAAATTACGCGAGAAAACCAGCTTTCACTGGATTACGCCCAGCGCAGCATGGAGCTGGCAACCGGCACGCTCCAAAAAATCTACAAAACCGACCAGAATCTTGTCGAGCAGTTCGACGGCCTGAACAAGTCCGCTTTCAACTGGCTCGTAAATTCCCATAGGCAATATCGCGTGAAGGACTTCGGCTCTATTTTCGAACGGTACATCAATAACTAGCCTCATAGTTGCCGGGCAAGCTGCGGGGGAGCAGTCTTGTTGGCGGGATAGACGTACAATAGACGTACAATAGACATACAATAGACGTACAGCCTATGCGGCGGCTCGTCTTTTGTGAGGATGCTTTTGAATGGGCTCATACTCATCCGTGATCAGACAGACATCTCTCGACAAGCTGGGGAGCGACGCACAAGAGCATTTACAAAGCCTTCTGCGCTGTATACAATGGCAATAGACGAAGAACGTCCATACGCCTTTTTGGCGCGTGGGCGTTTTTTTATTTTGGCGGCGAGGAGGCTGACCTTTTGGACATGAATGCTTTTGAACAGGCTCATCAAGCTTTTATCGAGCGTCACTTGAAAAGCAGGCAAGGAGAACGGCGCGCAAGAGCATTTACAAAGCCTCTTGCGCTGGATACAATGGCAATAGACGAAGAACGTCCATACGCCTTTTTGGCACGTGGGCGTTTTTTATTTTTGCGGCGAGGAGGCTGACCTTTTGGACATGAATGCTTTTGAACAGGCTCATCAAGCTTTTATCGAGCGTCACTTGAAAAGCAGGCAAGGAGAACGGCGCGCAAGGCTTGCACGCGGACATGCGCATGGCGAAAAAATGTTTCTCCAGCACGTATGGTGGCCGTTATTTCGAAACTTCCATTCGCTGCACCCCGAATACGAAGTATACGACTGGAACCGCCGAATGTACTACCTGGATTTTGCTATCATCACGCCTTTTATGCGGATCGGCATCGAATGCGACGGCTTCCAGTCACATATAATGGACATGGACCGCGACAAGTTCAATTACTCGCTACGGCGCAATACCTTCCTCGCAGCAACCGGCTGGAAAATGCTCCATTTCTCGATCGATGAGCTGCGCGACAACCCAAAGCTGTGCCAGGATCTCCTCCGGATCGCTCTCGGCAGTGACACGCTGAATAAGAATAAAGCACCCGGTCTTCTGCCAAATCCCGATGAGGCTCCTGCGAGAACTCGCGACTCCTTGCTGGAGAAGGAGGTTTTGTTGCTGGCATGGAAGCTTTCCAGACCCCTTCGCCCCAAGGATGTTCGGGAAGCACTCGGCGTGTGCTATATCACCGCGCGCAAGCATCTGCACTCGTTGTCTGCCAAGGGACTGCTCCGGCCAATCTCGAAAGGAAAGATAATCCGATATTACGAGCTAGGAGACGCAAGCCTAAACGACATCACCTAAACAATTCCAGGCTGTGCAAAAAGCCGGCGAGCTCCCGAGTTCAACAGCCTAGCGAGTGTCTCTCGGGACTGCCTTTTTTTCAGCTCCAGGCTAGCACCTTGATTGCAGACCATGTATGGTTTGCTCGAGCCGTCTGACCTCCTTTGATGCAGAGCGTATAGGCAGGTCAGACTTTTAATCATATTCTGCAAAATCTCTAACCATATGGGCTGGCGTTTGGATTGATGCAAAGCTAGCAACACGCCGCCCGCTCTCCAGGCATTTCAAGCCATTTCGGGCGCCGTCAAGAAGCTTTGACCTGCTGTCGGCGCTTTTTTAATTAAATTCGGGTTCAAGCAACCCGAATCATCTACTACAGTTACTTTTTTAACTAATTTCGCGTTTGAACGCCCTTTTGAACTTCCTACAGTTACTTTTTTAACTATTACCGCGCTTCCACGCTCTTTTCGGCGTGCTACAGTAACTTTTTTAACTGATTTAGCGATTGAACGCCCTTTTGGACTTCCTACAGTTACTTTTTTAACTATTATCGAGCTTCAACGCGCTTTTCGACGGTCTATAGTAACTTTTCTAACTGATTGAGCGTTTGAACGCCCTTTTGAACTTCCTACAGTTACTTTTTTAACTATTACCGCGCTTCCACGCTCTTTTCGGCGTGCTACAGTAACTTTTTTAACTGATTTAGCGATTGAACGCCCTTTTGGACTTCCTACAGTTACTTTTTTAACTATTATCGAGCTTCAACGCGCTTTTCGATGTGCTACAGTAACTTTTTTAACTGATTTAGCGATTGAACGCCCTTCTGGACTTCCTACAGTTACTTTTTTAACTATTATCGAGCTTCAACGACCATTTCGATGTGCTACAGTAACTTTTTTAACTGATATAGCGGTTGAACGCCCCATTTGACTTCCTACAGTTACTTTTTTAACTATTATCGAGCTTCAACGCACTTTTCGACGGTCTATAGTAACTTTTCTAACTGATTGAGCGTTTGAACGCCCTTCTGGACTTCCTACAGTTACTTTTTTAACTATTATCGATCTTCAACGCACTTTTCGACGGTCTATAGTAACTTTTCTAACTGATTGAGCGTTTGAACGCCCCATTGGACTTCCTACAGTAACTTTTTTAACTATTACCGCGCTTCCACGCTCTTTTCGGCGTGCTACAGTAACTTTTTTAACTGATTTAGCGATTGAACGCCCTTTTGGACTTCCTACAGTTACTTTTTTAACTATTATCGAGCTTCAACGCGCTTTTCGACGGTCTATAGTAACTTTTCTAACTGATTGAGCGTTTGAACGCCCCATTTGACTTCCTACAGTTACTTTTTTAACTATTATCGAGCTTCCACGATCTTTTCGACGTGCTACAGTAACTTTTTTAACTGATTTAGCGTTTGAACGCCCTTTTGGACTTTCTATAGCCGTTTTCCTAACGATCTACAAGCTAAAGCAATCTATCGCGTCTTCCACAGTAACTTTTTCGATCTCTTCACGCGAAAATCGATAGTTGCCGCATCGTCTTAAGGCGTAACATCCGCTTCCGCAGCAGCCTCAGCAGCAGCAGCCTCAGCCGCATACACATCCATAGCCGCTTGAACCGCGCAGGCACGGTGCGGCTCGAAGCCGTGGCGCAGCAGCACCGCCTCCAGAGCACCAAGCGTAAGCAGCACGTTGCGCTTGCTGCAGCTGTAGCCCATCGCGCCAATTCGCCAGATTTTGCCTTTCAGTGGTCCAAAAGAGCTTGCTATCTCGATTCCAAACTGCTCCAACAGCATGGCTCGAACGGATTCGCCGTCCACTCCGTCGGGAATCATGATGCAGGTGACGACAGGCATTTTGCAGCCTGGATCGCCGAACAATAGAAGCCCCATCGCCTCCAAACCGGCGATTAGCGCCTTCTCATGCAGCAGATGACGAGCAAAACGCTCCTCCAGCCCCTCTTCGAGCACAAGTCGCAGCCCCTCGCGAAGCGCATACAGCATGGACGTTGCTTCAGTATGATGATTGAGGCGGGCCGGACTCCAATAATCCTGAAGCTGGCTCAGGTCCAGGTAGTTGCTTTGGATCGGACGCAGCAGCGGGTCATCATCGGCATCATCGGCAGCAAGCCCTCTTTCGATTTTTTTGCGGCGGAGCAGCTTGGCTGCAGCACGATCATTGTAGGTAAGGGGCGCCATCCCCGCCGGAACGGACAAGCATTTCTGCGTGCCGCCAATGACCGCGTCCAACATCAAATGATCCGTATCTAGCCGCACCCCGCCGATTGTGGCAACCGCATCCACTACAAGCAATGCGCCGAGCTCATGGCATAGCGCCCCCAACCCCTCCAGCGGCTGCAAGCGTCCGGTAGAGGTTTCTCCATGCACAACGGCAACAACCGCAGGTCGATGCTGCTTCACTGCCAACTCCAGCTCTTCACGACTGAACACGAATCCCCATTCTTTCTCAATCGTGATGACCTCCGCGCCGCAGCGGCCCGCAATTTCGGCAAGCAGATGCCCGAACCTGCCGTATATCGGAACCAGCACTTTGTCGCCAGGCTCTATCAGACCGACCAGCACCGCTTCAAGACCGGAGCGCGATGTCCCGTCAACCGGAAATGCCCATTCATTGCCTGTCCTGAACAATTGGCGAAGCATACTCATCGTTTCATTCATTAACGCCGTAAACTCCGGATCGAACTGTCCCAATATCGGAAAAGACATTGCTCGCAGAACGCGCGGGTCCACCTCAACGGGACCGGGCGTCATTATCGTGCGCGGCGTAGGCGCCAAATCTTTATACATGCTCATCGGTCCCCTCCTCCAACTTTTCTTCCGCATACGCCAGCCTGTGCAGCAGCTCCGTCAGTACCAGCACGCCAACGGCCAATTCATGCGGGGCCGTATATTCGTCAGGCGAATGGGAAATGCCGCCTCGGCTTGGCACAAACAGCATGGCAGTCGGCGCGACTGCGGCGAACATTTGGGCATCATGCCCAGCTCCGCTAATGATTCGCCTCGACGAAACGCCGAGTTCCTTGCATACTGCGTCTAGCCCCGACTTTAACCGATCGTCCATGGGGACGGGAGCTTCGCGAAACCATTCCGAGCCTGTCAGCTCAAGCTGCCGCGCCGCAGCCAGCCGCTCGAATGTCTCAGCCACCCACAAGCAAAAAAGCTCCAATTCCCTCTCATCCGCATGTCTTGCATCCACCGTAAACACAACCTTGCCCGGCACGACGTTCGGCACGTTAGGCTGCACCTGCAAACGGCCAACCGTCGCTACAAGCGGCGCCCCTCGGCGCAGCGCCTCCTGACGCAACGCCATGATCATCGCGCTCGCGCCCTCCAGCGCATCCTTGCGCATATGCATCGGGGTTGTGCCCGCATGGTTCGCCTCGCCGCCCACCTCGAATTTCAGCCGCCGCTGGCCCGCTATCGTCTCCACAACGCCGACCTGCAGCCCTTCGGCTTCCAGCACAGCGCCCTGCTCAATATGCGCCTCAATAAAAGCGCCGATATCCTCTCGTCCGCTTGCCCGGTACTTCCCCTCGCCAAAGCCGCAGCGGTGCATGGCATCTGCGAACGCAACATCCTGCGCATCCTTCAGATGAACAATCTGCTCAAAGCTGCGCTTTCCGGCTATGCTGCCCGAGCCCCAATAGGCCATAGGAAACCGGCTGCCCTCCTCCTCGCATAGCGAGACAAGCTCAAGCGTTCTCATCGGCGTACCGTATGTTTTGCGCAAATACTCCATTGCTACAAGTCCCGCCGCTATACCGTATGCTCCATCAAATTTGCCGCCCTGCACAACCGTATCGATATGGGAGCCCGTCAGAACCGCAGGCAGGCCTTCATCCTTGCCCCTCAGTCTTCCGAACAAATTGCCGACTGCATCAAACTCCGTTTCCAGTCCGCAGCTTTGCATTCTTAGTGCAAGCGAGCGCTGCGTGGTCAACCATTCCTCGGTATAGAGCAGCCGGGTCACGCCGCCCTCCTCATCAGGACTGAGCGCAGCGAGCCAATCCAGAATATCGGTTATTTTATGCGCAAAATAATTCAGCAGCCTTTCCTTCTCAGACTCCGGCGTTTGCAATAGCGCGTCTCCCATCGTAGCCCTCCTCTCCAGCCAGCATCGCCACTGCAGACACTCACTCCAAACCTCTGGCGCACTCGCCACACGCAAGCGTTCCATACCTCCGATTCGTACATCTATCGAAAAGCTGTCTAAGTTCCGCTCACCGTATAACTAAGCCCGCCGTTGTTGCCAATCGATCAGCTCGCCGCAGACCACAACCAACGTCTTTATCGGTCTCCGCATGATTCACTAGCCGTTTCATACCATTGTCATCAACCGCCATACCATTCGCAAAACTGAGCCCGTCGACTCACCCGGCCTCTCCACGAACTAAATACCTAAAACCTGCTACTCTATTTACTTACGCACTCCTCAAACACCCTAAATTCCCCGCTCGGTCAAACTCTCCACTTCCCCGCTACTACTCCCATCATCTCTATTTACCACCCTACTCCTCAAGCACCCCAAACTCCCCGCTCGGTCGAACTCTCCGCTATCCCTGCCACTAAATCCCATCATCTTTATTTATCGCTGTACTCCTCAAACACCCTAAATCCCCCGCTCGGTCAAACTCTCCGCTATCCCCGCCACTAAATCCCATCATCTTTATTTATCGCTGTACTCCTCAAACACCCCAAACTCCCCGTTCCGTCGACCTCTCCGCTATCCCCACTACTAAATCCCATCATCTCTATTTGCCACTCTCTCTCCAAGCCCCATAAATCTGTATCTTTATCGGCCTCTCCACGCTGCACGGCTTCACTTTACCCAGCTCCCGAGCTTCTTTTCCGAGAGACCGGTTTGTCGGTCATACACCATACGGCCGCCGAGGTATACGAGCTGCACTTGGCAATGCATCGTCCGCCCGATATACGGGCTGTGCTTGTGCCGCTGGCGGAGCTGATCGGCCGACAGCGTGTACGCGGCATTCAAATCCACCAGCGCCAAATCGGCGGCAGCGCCTAAGCGAATTTCCCCTTTATCGCCGCCCAGCCCGAACCTTCGGGCTGGAGCGCCGGATAGCAAACGGCTCAGCAGCGGCAGCGGGATGCCCCGTTTGACGTGGCCTTCTCCGATCAGGAGCTCCAACGAGCTTTGCGCTCCGGCAATGCCGCCCCATGCGTCAAAAAAATGGCCCGCTTCCTTTAACGATGCCGGACAAGGAGAATGGTCCGAGGAGACCATGTCGATATCGCCCGCAGCCAAAGCCTCCCAGAGCAGCTCGCGCTCCGGGAGCGGGCGCAGCGGCGGCGAGCATTTGGCTACCGGCCCCAGCCGCTCCATATCCTCCATCGCAAGCACGAGATAGTGCGGACACGTTTCCAGCGTCACATCCATGCCGCGGTCAGCCGCATCGCGGATCGCCCTTACCCCCGCAGCGCTGCTAATATGCACGAAATGGAGCGCGCAGCCCGTCTGCTCGGCATAGAACAACGCTCGGTTTATCGCCTCAAGCTCGGCAATGATCGGACGCGATTCCGCGTAATCCCTTGGCGACAGCTTGCCGGCGGCTCTTTGCTGCGCGCCAAGTCTGGCCACAATCGGCTCGCTCTCCGCATGCAGCGCCAGCACCTTGCCAAGCCCGGCAATAATCTTCATCCCCTCCAGCAAGGTATAATCGTCAACCTCGCGAAAGGCGTCCTCGCTCGGATCTCCAGGGGATGACATAAACGCCTTGTAGCCGACCACTCCAGCCTCGCTTAGAGCAGCAAGCTCATGCAGCTTCCCTGGCACCAGACCGCCCCACAAGGCATAATCGACATGCGAGCGGCCTGCCGCCGCCGCAAGCTTCAGCTCCATGGCAGCGACCGACACCGTCGGCGGAATGCCATTCAGCGGCATATCTACATAAGTCGTGCAGCCCCCGACTGCCAGCGCGGCAGACCCGCTCTCGAATCCTTCCCAGTCGCCTAGGCCCGGCTCATTCAAATGCACATGCACATCGACCATCCCCGGCATGACCGTCAACCCTTCAGCCGATACGATGCTGGCCGCGCAAGCCTCCTCAAGCGAGCGTCCAAGCTGAACAATTCGTCCGTCCCTGATGCCTATATCCATAACGGCAACCTCGTCCTTCCATACGACGCTGCCCCCCTTGATGAGCAAATCGAGCTGTTCCACTACCATCCCGCCTCTCTTGAAGCTCTTTATATCCTATGCAGGCCAAACCTCGCCAATCATGAAGTCCGCTCATGATCAGGGAGCCTTGTCCCCCACAAGGTAGAGGCAGGCGACAGCCCTTTTTTGCCGGACCGCCTGCCTCCTCGCCATTCTGAAGATCGGCAGCTTGCTGCGCCTTGCGCCTCGTCAACCTCGGCTAACCACAACGCAGCAACCTGCCCGGCTTATCCTCAACTCTCCTTACCCTCGCCTACTTCAGCTCCACTTCAATCAGCGCTGCGTCCACGTCCTTGAGCAAGCTGAGATCATGGTACGAGGTCGGCGCCGGAATTTCCTTAATGTTGCCTACCGATTTCAAGTATTCGCCGACGGCAGGCCCATTGCTTCCATTCACGTACGTGTCGTCCACCTTCATCGAATAGACGTTGCGGTTCATGATTTCCGTCAGCTCGGCCACCTCCAGATGCAGCTCAGGCGCCAGCACCTTGATCGATTCCTCGCGGTTCTCGTTAATATAGTCGGTCGCCTTCGACAATGCGCGCAGCACGGCTTTAAGCGTATTGGGATTCTTAGCGATAAAATCGTCCGCAACCTGAATCGTCGTATGAACGCTCATCCAGTTCACGTCGCCTTGCTTGTCGGGCAATTCGCTTTTGGTGCCGCTGAACAGAAACTTGCCCCCGCCTTGTATGGCCTTCGTGATGAACGGCTCCCATGCCGCAAGCGCATCGATATCGCCTTTTTCCAAAGCTACAACCGCATCGCTTGGAGCCAGATTGACGTATTTAATCTTGCTTGCATCGACGCCAAGCTCGGCAGCCATATTATTAATCGCAATCATAACGTCTGCTCCGCTCGGAATGCCGATGGTTTTGCCTTCCAGATCCTTGGCGCTCGTCAATTCCAGCTTGCTGGAGCCGACTACCGCCTGCGTTCCGGCGATTTGGGCGAGCGGCGCAATAATTTTTACCGGGATGTCCGTCGATTTTAGAATTATGTCCATGAAGTTGGTCTGAATGCTGACCGGCGCGCTGCCGCCAGCCACCATCGGCCCAATGTCCGGTCCGCTCTCAATCAGCTGGCTCGTCACATTCAGCCCCTCTTCCTTAAAATAGCCCAGCTTGTCGGCGATAATCTGCTGCGAGGAGATTTGAGCGTCGCGCACCCCGACGAGCGTCAAGTCCGTCAGCTCCAGCCCGCTTGACGCCTCGGCGCCAGCAGGCGCGTCGGAAGGCGTATTGGACGCGGCATTCCCGCCGCTTGAAGGAGCATTATTTCCGCCGCAGGCAGCAAGCACAAAGGTTAACGTAAGCAGCACCACTGAAGATTTAAACCATTTTCCAGACCATTTCATAAGCATGTTCCCTCCACATTTTCTTTTTGTTAAAAAGTTTCCTTGCCCAGCTACTCCGCAGCCTCTTGTTGCATGCAGCGCTTGCCCTTAGTGCCCCGAGCAGCAGCGCAGCCAATCAATCGTCCGCTGACTGAACCGCCCTACTTCTCAATCGCATCGCGCAGACCGCCTTTGCGCCAGCTTGTAGCCCTCCTCTCGACAAGCTTCAGCAGGTACGACAGCAAGCTATATTCCAAGCCGATCAGGATGATGGCTACGAACATATTCGTTATTTTGAAATAATTGCGCGCATCCACGATAATGTAGCCCAGTCCTGACGAAGCGCCCATCATCTCGGATACGATTAGCGCGGAGAAGGAAAGCCCCAAGCTGACCTGCGCCCCAACCAGAAAATTCGGGATGGCCGACGGCAGCATGACCCGCATGAACACCTGACGCTCCGTCGCCCCCAGACTGAGGGCCGAGCGGATAAGCGTGGAGGGCACTGATTTAAAGCCGTCCATCGTGTAGACGAGTACGGGTATGAACGTCGTCCATGCAATAAGCAGCACCTTGGGAAATTCGCCGATGCCGAACCAGATAATGAACAGAGGCAGCAGCGCAAGCGCCGGAATCGGGCCTACCAGATTCAGAATCGGGGAAAACCAGCGCTCGATCGTTTTGTATTTGCTCATTACGACCCCAAGCGCGACCGCTACGATGCTGCCAATGACGAACCCCAGCAGAATGCGCACCGTGCTCGCCACAATACTGTCCGTAATGATGCCGGTCTTCGCAAGCTCCCAGCCCTCTGCAAGAAGGACGGTCGGTGCCGGAAGGAACCGCGGATTGAACAGCTTCGCCGTTTCATTGATTCGGGAGAATAGCTCCCACAGTACAAAAAACAGCAGTCCGGGCAGGATGTTGTACGTTTGAAAAAAACGGCGCCAGCCGCCTGCGGCTTTCTTTTTCCGGTTCACTTGCGCTGCCGCAGTCGGCTTCTTTTCATACGAAACCGTATTGGCCGCTATGACCGGCTTGACCTTCAGCTCCTCCATTAGGACCCCACCTTTGCCTGAGCGAGCTCCAGCGGCTCTTCATCCATCAGCACGCTCTGAATGCGGCTCATCATCTCGCCGAAGCCCGCTGAATGGGACGTACGCGGATGCCTGATGCCCACCTCGAAAATATCCGCCACCTCGCCATGCTTCATGACCACCACGCGATCCGCCAAATAGACCGCCTCGCTAATGCTGTGCGTAACAAACAGAATGGTCGGTTTCAGCTTGCTGCATATCCGTTGAAGCTCGGCCCGCATCGTTTCCCGCGTCAGCACATCAAGCGCTCCGAAGGGCTCATCCATCAGCAGAATGTCCGGCTTGCTCGCAAGCGCCCGCGCAATGCCGACCCGCTGCTTCATGCCGCCCGATAGCTCGGCGGGATAGTGCTTCGCATACGCCTCAAGACCGACCAGCTTCAAATACTCCATCGCCGTTTCCTTCGCTTGCGCCTTGGCCACCTTCTGCACCTCAGGCCCAAACGCAATGTTGTCGAGCACCGTCATCCAGGGGAACAAGGCGTGGTCTTGGAACACCATTCCCCGTGTCTTTGAAGGACCCGCTACCGCAACGCCATCAACGGCAATCTCGCCCTCATCCGGAAGCAGGTATCCCGCCACCATATTAAGCAGCGTGGATTTGCCGCAGCCGCTGTGGCCCAGAATGCAAATAAACTCGTGAGCATGGACCGTGAGATCCACGTTTTTCAGAATCGTCCGCTCCCCAAACGACTTCCCCACTTGACGAACTTCCAGCTTCATATCCTCAACCCCAATCTACTTAGTGTTAGATTAAGTGACATTAATTGTTGTATAGGTACATCTTAAACGGAGAATCCATTTGTGTCATTGTGCATAGTAGCTAAAAATATAACCTGTACCTTCATCAACTTGCCTAATTCCCCGTTTACAGCTGAACAACTCCGTGCTATTATGTCACATAAAATAACACACATCTAACTGCCGACTCACTGTCGTCTGGTTAACGGATTCTCAAAGCTTAGGAAAGGCGGTTGTCCGCATGCTTCTGAAAGAGCTGCTTTCTTTACCCGTGTACGCTAATGCCGTCATAATCGCCGGCGAAGCCAGTCTTCTTAATCATGTGCAATCGGTCAACATTATGGATGCGCCGGATATTATTTATTATTTAAAGCCGCATGATCTGCTGCTGACGACCGGCTATGCGATGAAGGATCAGCCTGAGGCTCTGCTAGCGCTGGTGGATCATATGGCAAAGGTGGGCTGTGCGGGACTTGCGATCAAAACGAAGCGGTTTTTGCAGGAGGTGCCCGAGGAGGTTGTACGGCTTGCCGAGGCTTTGCGTTTTCCGATTATCGAGCTGTCTCTGGAGCAATCGCTGGGCGATATCGCGAACTATTCGCTAAGCTATATTTTGGAGAAGCGTACGGATGAGCTGCACTATGCCCTTTCGACACACAAGCAATTTTCGCAGATGATTATGCAGGGCAAAGGCACGCAGGACGTTATAGAAGCGCTCGCGCTGCTCGTCCGCGCGCCCGTTCTGTTCATCGACAAGCAGCTCGAGCCGCGCTACCGCTCCGCCGCCGTGACGGAGCCTATGCTTGAGGCGCTGCTTCGCGCCTTGCGCGCCGCTCCTTTCAGCTTGTCCGAAGCCGACTCCTCGTCGTGGAAGCTGCCTTCTCCGCCGGACGGAATTGCCTATGAGCTGGCCGCTTATTCGGAAGCCGTATGGCATCCGATTACAACCTTCCAGCACGAAGGCTATCTTCTGGCGCTTGCCGATGACCAGGACCAGCAGCTGGCGAACCTGACCAAACATGCGATGGAGCAGGCCGTTAACGTGATCGGACTGGAGCTGATGAAAAAGCAAGCCATTCGGGAGCGCTCGCGCCGGTATAAAAACGAATTTTTCTCCGACTTCGTGGATGGGCTTATTACATCCGAGCAGGAGCTCATCCATCGGAGCAAAAACTATGGCTTGCTCGGCCATCCCCTCTATGTCAGCGCCGTCGTCCGGCGGGATTCAGCCGCGCTCCCCCTGCAGCCTGCTGCCGGGCAGACCGGGAGGCGCAGCCTCGACAAGCCGAATAGCGGGTCGGCCTCTACGCAAGCGCAAGCCTTTTTAGCCGGCAGAGCTCGCGAGCAGGGCTCCGCAAAAACCGGCGCGTACGCACATCAGGAGCGCAAAGAATGGGAAGCCGAGGCAGCGCGCAGCCTCCATACGAACGAAACGGACCGCTACAACGTCGAACGCGACCGCCAATACAATTTGTTGAAAAACGAGCTGACCCGTCTGGGGCTGAAATTCGTGCTGTTCACCAAACACGATTATTTCTGCTGCATTCTGGCGCTGCATCCCAGCCAGGAGGCCGAGGACAGCAAGGAAAGCCGGCTGGCCGAGCCCTTGAAGCAGCTGGTGGAAAGACTTTACGAGATTCACGGCCTGTCGATATCGATTGGCATTGGGAACCCTGTTTCGCAGCTCGCAGATATCCCGCTTTCCTATAAGGAAGCGTCGGAAGCGCTGCAGTCCGGCTATGTCGAGCGCAAACAGCGCTTCGTACAGCCGTTTCGCTCCAAAAATTTCAACAATCTGCTGCGGTTGATTCCCAAGGAAGAGCTGAAGGAATATTATGAAGAAACATTTCGGGATATGCTTGCCTTGGAGGAGAAGGAGCAATCGGAGTTGTTAAAAACGCTCAGCACCTTTTACAATACGCATTGCCAGCTTGCCGAAACGGCGAAGCAGCTGTTTGTGCATCGCAATACCGTCACTTACCGGCTGGACAAATGCGAGCGGCTGACGGGAAGAAGGCTGCGCGATCCTGCGGAAAGCCTGCGTTTCCGTACGGCTTTTTCCATGCAGCAGCTTCTGACAGACTAAAAAGACGCCATCCCTTCCGGATGACGTCTTCAGGTTATGCAGCTAGCGCTCAGCATTTATGCCGACCTGCCCATTCGGTTCACTACCGTCTTGATCCGATTCGGGCCTTCTTCACGGCGCGCAGCCGATTGATTATGCGATTTCAGCGACTCGGTCAGCTCCATAAACCACGATTCATCCCATGTGGCAAGCGCCATGTCGATCAAATTTTGAGCAATCGCAGCGTCCTGAAGCGATACATCGGGCACGCGCTTGATCCAGGATGACCGGACTGCAACGATTTGTCCCACTCTTTCTTCATTGTCGGATTTGACGACCTGCACAGTCACAATGCCCTGCAGCACGTCTATCGTTTCAATATAGCCATGAATCAGCTCGCCGTCCGTCGTTTTTCCTTGTACCCAATCGCTAACCTTCATCTCCATCATTCAGCACCACCTATCCGTATAATTGGCCGCCGCCCCAACTGTATTTATTAATCATACATTTAGAATAGGGAGGGACATCGATTTATAAAAAAGAAGAAGTGGCACTTTCTCTGAATCATGCCGCCTCGCTTCTGTATACTGTAATTTTAATTGTTACAGTTTGTTTTGTCAAGGGCGTTAACTCCAGCCCCAGAAAAAACCGTCGCGCTCCCACGCCGCTTTGCCGCGATGCAGCTTGCGGAACACTTTTTTCACTTCTTTATCGATCGATTCGTTCCCGTTCTCATTCACATAAATAAACGATGCCCCGAAATGCTCGCGAATATACTCCACAGCGTCCGCCTGATATAAAATCCCGTTGCCGCGCACCTGCTCAAGCATCCAGTCGGCCACTTCCTCCGCCGTAACGTTCGACATCCGATATCGCCCCTTCCAAGTGCTGTTACTATACCATACCCGCCGATCCGCTTCAACAATGTCCACATTTGACAGAGCTTCGATCTATCCTCTATATTATATTTATTACAATTTAATTTCGATAAATTCAGAAATATTAACTCTTAATTATAATTAATTTCAAAAGGGAAGGAGCTTTTCCTTCCTATGGAGGACAACGATATGGATATGCATGAGACTATGAAGCTGGACAATCAGATTTGCTTTGCGTTCTACGCCTGTTCAAGGGAGATGACGAAGCTCTATCGTCCAATGCTCGACAAAATCGATTTAACTTATACCCAATACGTTACCATGCTTGCGCTGTGGGAGCAGGATCAGGTATCGGTCACCGCGCTTGGCAACAAGCTTTACCTGGATTCAGGCACCTTGACGCCGCTGCTCAAAAAGCTGGAAGCGGCCGGCCATATTACCCGCAAACGCGACATACAGGACGAACGCAGCGTTATCGTCGAGCTTACGGAGCAAGGCAAGGCGCTGCAGGAGCAAGCGGCGGATATTCCGAACGAGCTTGCCTGCAGATTGGAAGGAACACCGGAGGAGGCCGCTCTCCTGCTGGAGCAGATGCATGATATTTTGCGCAGGCTTCAACAAAGCAATAAATAGATCTGCGAGCCATTAGCTAAAGATACGTTTTAAGCCGAATCGGGATATTGACCTCAACAGCAGCTTCAGGTATCCCGATTACATTTTTTTTGCGGAGTGCGGGTTGACAATGTCATTTATATTTTATAAAATTTAATTATACAAAATTTAAATTCGGAGGTTTTGATTATGTCCATTTACGATTTCGAGGTTCAAACGATTAAAGGCGAAAGCACAACGCTTGCGCCATACAAGGGCCAGGTCATGCTGATTGTAAACACGGCAACGAAGTGCGGGTTCGCGAACCAGTTCGACGGCCTGCAAAAGCTGCATGACGATTACAGCGACCGCGGCTTTGCCGTACTCGGATTCCCTTGCGGACAATTCGCCAATCAGGAGCCGGGAGAAAACGAAGAGGTGGCGGAGGCTTGCAAAATCAACTTCGGCGTATCCTTTCCGCTGTACGCCAAAGTAGACGTCAACGGAAGCAATGCTCACCCGTTATATCAATATTTGACCTCCGAGGCACGCGGCATCCTGGGCTCCAAGGCGATCAAATGGAACTTCACGAAATTTCTCGTTGATCAGAACGGAAAAGTGCTCAAGCGTTTTGGCTCAACCGACACTCCGGCCCAGATTGAAAGCCATATTCGTCAATTGCTTGGTTAATATATCCATAGCCGTTCCGCTTCAACAAGCGTAAACGTCTGATGCGGCCCTCCAGCTGCAAAACTAACGTTTCATGTTGCTATGGAAAGCCGATTAAACGTGCGAAATGTATAGTTTCTACAATTTAAAAAAGGACTTCAATTCCCACTTTGATGCGGAAATTGAAGTCCTTTCTCGTGTAATAACGTATTTGGGGATATCTGCGTATCATTTCGGAACTGCGACCTTCCGATTGCTTGGCTTCTGCACCCCTTACGGATAAAGAGACGCTGCGATTATATCTTATACGCGTTATTGAACAAAATCGGCCATGGATGCCGCTGAAAGGCCTACCGGAGCTGCCGGCTCGAACGGACGCTCCCCCTCGCTGCGGGCGTAGAAGCTTACGGTCTGCGGAACGTTCGGCAGCAGGTCGAAATAGTTGTCGCTAAAGATGCCTTCCGTCTCCGACGTCAATCTAACCTTCAGCGCCAGCGTAGCCGAGGATACCTGGAATTGCGTTCCATTGCTGCCCGGCACCTCGCTGATGCGAATGTCGCCCGCGACCGGCTGCAGCGCCTTCCACTCGACAAAATAATGCTCGGTGCGGCAGATTTCCGTCTCTCCCCGCCGCAAGCGCAAGACAAGCGCCAGCTTGGAGCGGTCCCACTCGGCCGCAATCAGCTCGTCGACCTTCGCAGACCACACGATGCCGCTGCCTCCGGCCTCAACCGTCACCGCAAGCCTGTCGCTCGCTTTAAGCTCACCGTCAAAGGTGATCAGCTCTACGTCCAGCTCGGCCTCGAAGGAGGTCTGGGCATCATTTACGGCATAACAATCGACTTGCCCCGGCTTCGTTCCGTCCACGGAGAGCAGAACGTCGGCAAAGCTCCGCTTTGCGTAATAGTGCAGCGCCTTCCATCTGCCGTAGTAATCGATGCCCGACCAGGAGGCGACCGGCCAGCAATCGTTCATTTGCCAATACAGCGAGCCCATGCAGAACGGCATTTGCCGGCGATGCGCTTCAATGGCCATTTTCATCGCTTCCGCCTGCAGCACCTGACTCAAGTACAGGAACGAAGGGAAATCCTTCGGCTGACGCAAATACATATCCATATATTCCTTGATCAGCTGATTGCCGCGCCCATTCTTCTGGTGGGCCAGCATAACCTCCGAATCGATGCGAAGCTCCGTTTCGTCCGCATAAGTCAGTACCGTTTTCAGCTCAGGGAACGACTGGAACCCGTACTCGCTCATAAATCGCCCGATATTCACATTGTAGGCCTCAAACGGCTCCACCGAATGCCATACGCCCCAGTAGTGGATATCTCCGCTGGTCGAGGTGCTGAAGGCATGCTGGGTGGCATCGCCGGTCAACCCCGTCATCGGCGAAGACGGCCAATACGGAACAAATCCGGCATGGCTCTCAATGACCTCAGGAAGAATGCGGTGGAATACCTGCTCGTAGTCCTCCCATATTTTGACCCGCTGCTCTGCCGTATAGTCCTGCTTCCAGCCCCAGCCGCCGGTTTCGTTATAATGCGACCACGCCGTATCCATCTCATTGTTGCCGCACCACAGCACGATGCTCGGATAGTTCCGCAGCCGTTTGACGTTGTAAATGGCCTCCTCGTGCACGCTGTTCAGAAACGGCTCGTCGCCCGGATACATGCTGCACGCGAACATGAAGTCCTGCCACACCATAATGCCGTACTCGTCGCATAATTCGTAGAAAGCCGCTTCCTCGTAAACGCCGCCGCCCCAGATACGAAGCATATTCATATTGGCCTCGGCCGCGCTCGCCACCTCATGACGGTAACGCTCATAAGAAACCTCAGGCAAAAAGCTGTCGTTCGGAATATGATTGGCGCCCTTGGCGAATACCGGCACACCGTTCAACTCAATATAGAATGCGCTGCCGCGTTCATCTTTGTCAGTTACCAATCGCACAGAACGCAAGCCCGTCCGCACTTTGCCGCGGCATACGATGGCTCCGCCATGCAGCAGCTCCGCTTCGAACGTGTAGAGATTCGGCGCTCCCAGGCCGCGCGACCACCACAGCTCAGGCTCCGCAATATCGAAATCGATACCGACCGTCGATTGCCCTTGCTTGACGCTCACCTTGCTCTCCCAGCTCTGCTCTCCTGTACGGATTACAAGCACGCCGTCCCAATCCGCAGAGCTCTCCACTTCGACGATTGCGCGAAGGCTGGCGTTGGCCGCCGTCACGCTTTTCTGTTCGATGTACAAGTCCGCCACTCGGCTGTCCCCCGCGGCCCGTACGCGCACCTCGCGCCAGATGCCGCTCGTCACAAAGCGCGGTCCCCAATCCCAGCCGTAATGATAAGGCGCTTTGCGCGCAAATACGCTGACCCGGCGATCGCCGAGGCCGCCCAGCTCCGATTGATCATTGGATGCAGGCAGGCCGTAGCCCTGCTTCGCCAGCTTAGGCAGATCCTCTTCTATCGGCGAACGGAATTTGACCAGCACGGCATTCCCTTGCTCTTGCACGTGCGGCTTCAAATCGACCGTCCATGAGCGGAACATATTGTCCGCGCTAAGCACATGCTGTCCGTTGACGTAAACATCGGCATAGGTGTCCAGGCCGTCAAATACCAGCTCCAGCCTCGGCTGCGCCAGCAGCTCCTGCGTCAGGTCAAACTCGGTGCGGTACTGCCAATCCACCTTGTCGATCCATTGCAGCCGGTGCTCGTTCGTCCCGACGAACGGCTCCGCGATTTTGCCGTTTCTCAGCAGGTCCGTATGCACCGTTCCCGGTACGCTTGCAGGAAGCCATTCCTCTTGATCCACCGCGCTAAAATGCCAATCGGACAATTTGATTTGATATTCGTTCATCTTTTTCCTCCTGCTCTCACTGGCCATGTATTGGTCCTGCTAAACATACTCCGTCATTGCGGCCCTCTTCAGCCTGCCGTCTCAGCTGCCTTCTTCCGCAAGCGATACGGAAGCCGCATTCAATGCGCTGACTACCAGCCGCTCCAGCAGGAGCGCTTCGCCGTCCGCTTGCTTGAGCGAAATGACTTTCGTTTCCCCGGGAAGCAAATCAAAGAAGTTGTCGCTCATGCGAACATTGCCCTGCGGAATATCGATTTTGACCAGCCTGGCTACCCCTTCATGCGCTTGAACGGAAATAAGGCCCGACGCGTTATCCGCATGTATGGACAGCTTCGCTTGCGGCAGCGTTAAATCCTTCTGATCCCGCAAATAATAATAGTTGTCAT
Organism: Paenibacillus sp. SY21-1; assembly: GCF_005222705.1. Taxonomy (GTDB): domain Bacteria; phylum Bacillota; class Bacilli; order Paenibacillales; family Paenibacillaceae; genus Pristimantibacillus. The sequence goes on from NZ_STGF01000012.1 coordinate 107,082, forward strand.
GGCACTCCCAATCAGGAGCCGACAGCTTCACGAGCGCCCGCTCCGCAGCAAGTCCCTTCAGCACGTCGTTTTCCGCCCATTCGCCTAGCTGTACGGCTGTATTGGCTCCAACTGCCGCTTCTATCGCAATCTCATTTATCAAGCTGCCTTCAAAATCGAACACCTGCAAAAGCACCTTGCCCGACAAAGGCTGCAGCCGGTCATTGACCGCCCACACCTTCAACGGCTCGCCCGGCTCATGGTCCAGCGTGATCAGCAGCGGGTGGTAAAACTTGCGCGCATAGTAGAAGGAAGCCTTAGGAAGCAGCTCGTAATCGATCAGGGACCAGCTTGTTCCCGGCCAGCTGTCGCCATGCTGCCATACAAGCGAGCCGCTTGTTCTCGCCTTGTTGCGGCGGTAATGCTCAATGCCGTATTTCAATCCCTCGGCCTGGGTCAGCATGGAATAATTCATATAGTCTTCGATCGTATTCGGAATGCCGGTAAAGCCCTCCATCAGCAGAATGCCCTTCTGATGGTTGGTGTCCTTGTTCCGGTATGCCATTTCGACGCTGCCCCAATAGAATTGACCGTCAGGGATATATTTTTCCAGCGTATAGCGATTAGCGGACGCGTGCATGCCGAACTCGCTGCTGAACAGCGTAAAATCCTTTTTATAATTTTTAAAGGTGACGCCTTCGATGCTGTAATCCAGCAAAGGCTTGTCTCCGAATTTTCGCGGATATACCGATCCATGCCATACCTGCCAGTTATGCCGGTCCCCAACATCAGGATCGTTGGCATCATTGCCGCCAAAGGGAGACGACGGCCAGTAAGGACGAGAGCTGTCGTATGCCTCCAGCACCTCCGGCAGCAGCTCGTGGTAGATCGATTCGCCGTAGAACGGACAAGTAATGTCTCCGTCGGCGGATTTCATATCGTACAGCCAATCAATCTCGTTGTTGCCGCACCATAAAGCAAGCGATGCATGATTGCGCAGCCGCTTTACATTGCAAATCGCTTCCTGTCTGACATTTTCCATAAAATCGGCGTTATAATCGGGAAACAGCGCGTTGGCAAAGGCGAAATCCTGCCATACCAGCACGCCAAGACGATCGCATTCCTCGTAAAAGACATCCTTTTCATAAATTCCGCCGCCCCAGATACGAAGCATATTCATGTTCGATTCCACTGCAAGCTCAATGAGATCCGTGTAGCGCTTATCCGGAGCCGAGCCGATGAAATGGTCGACCGGAATCCAGTTGGAGCCCTTTGCAAACAATTTAACGCCATTTAATAAGAAAGCAAACGAATGATTGCCCTGCTCGTCCTGCAGCGCCAGCTCGATTGTCCGTATGCCGAACGGCTTGCGATAGCTGTCCACCTGTTGGCCGTCGGCGTATAAAACAACCTCAAGCTCATACAGGCAAGGATTGCCGAGATCGTGGGACCACCACAGCTGCGGCTTGTCCACCTGCAAGGTCAGATCATGACGCGCCCGCTCCAGCTTGCCGGCAGCCTCTGCCGCCGTCGCTCCTTCTGTGGAGAGCAGCCGCGCCTTATACGTCAATTCACATCCTCGCTTAAAGCTTCTACCCTCTATCGTTACCTGCACGGAAGCCGATTGCGCATCAGCTGCCGTCGTTCGAGCATATACGCTGTCCAGCTTGGCCTGCTTGCTCCGCTCCAGACGCACCTTGCCCCATATCCCGACCGTCACCATTCGCGGTCCCCAGTCCCAGCCGAAGTTCATCGCGGCCTTGCGCAGCCACGGACGCTCCTTCGTATAGGAGGACCACTGCATTAGCGCTTTGTCGCGATTGTGCAAATAAAGGGGATCAAACTTGACCGCCACCGTATTTTTGCCGCTTAATGCAATTCGGGTCACATCAAAGGTATAGATGCGGTGCATATTCTCGGTCCGCCCAATCTCCAGACCGTTCACATAAATGGTCGCGAATGTATCCAGGCCTTCAAAAACCAGCTCCAGCCGCTCGTCCGCTTCCGGCGCTCCGTGTAAATGAAACTTGGTCCGGTACCACCATTCCTTCTGCTCGATCCACCTGCAATTGATATCGTTATGGCCATAATACGGATGATCGATCAGCTTTCTCTCGATCAGCGTTGAATGAACATCGCCCGGCACCTTTGCCGTTACCCAGAAACGGTCATCCAGGCCCGCGTCCGCTATCTGCAGCGGCGCAAGCTGCCCAACCTCGTAATGCTGTAATCTCCACTCGCCCGATAGTTCCATATGGCCCTCCCATGTGCTCCTTAAATTTCAGGTCCGACGCCGCCTCCGCAACACCTATGCGAAAGCTTCGTCGGACCTGATTGTTTCTATATTAGGATTGCAGCTTCGATTCGGCTTGCTTGCCCTTTTGGACCAGCGTCTCGTACACCTGCTCCAGCGTCGCTTTGCCGAACATAACCGCTTCCATCTCGGACTTGTAAGTTGCCGTGAAATCCTCTGCGCCTGCAGGAGCAGGGTAGAATGGCAATGCTTTCTCCTTGGCAACTTCCAGCAGATCCTTGCCAAGCTGCTCGCCCGCCGTCAGCGAGGAATCCAGGGATTCCAGAATAGCGTTATTGATCGGAATGCCGCGAGTCGTGCCAAGCGTTTCGCCGGCTTCAGGATTGGAAATAAACCATTTCACGAATTCCTTCGCCTGTGCCGCATTTTTCGATTCTGCGCTAATCGAGAAGAAGATCGTCGCTTGCGCCCAGCCGCCGCCGGCTTCGCCGATAGGGTAGCTGTTTACGCCAATGCGTCCTCCAGGAAGAAGCGATTCGATGGCGGTCGCAGAGCCTACGGAAGCTCCTCTCAGCATTACGCGTCCTGTACCGAACGAATCCGTCTGCGGGTCATTTTCTTTGAACGTAAGCTGCAGGTCTGCTGGAGGCACGATGCCGTCCTTCTGGAAGCCGGCATACATGTTATTGAATTCAAACCAGGTATCCTTGTCCAGGTTAAACGTCGTGCCGTCCTTGAAGATCGGCCCCAGGCCTTTGGCTGTCTGATAAAACTGATACCATTCCCATACATTTCTCAAATCGTCGATCGGGTATTTGTCTTGCGGAAGCTTGGAACGGGCTTCCTTGGCATAAGCGAAGAAGTCCTCCCACGTCCAGTTGTTGGTCGGAAGCGTAATTCCCGCTTCTTCGAGCGCAACCTTGTCATACACCATGCCCATGCCGTTGTAGCTGAGCGGAACGCCGTACAGCTTGCCGTCAATTTTGCTGTTCTCGATAACTTGCTCGTCCACAATGCCGGACAGGTCAAGATCGGACAGATCCGCCAGCAAACCGCGCTTCACGTAGCCTTGAATGTACGCCGCGTCCATTTGCATAATGTCAGGCAGCGATTTCGACGCGGCAAGCGTCGGCAGCTTCTGCCAGTAGCCATCCCAAGCCGTGTATTCCGGCGCAAAGGTTACTTTAGGATTGATAGCCGTATACATATCCAGCGCTTTTTGAGTCGCTTCATGCCGAGCGTCGGAGCCCCACCACATCACCTTCAGATTGGCCGCTTTGTCTGTTGCCTCTCCTCCGCTTCCGCCGGAATTGCTGCCAGTCTCATTTTTAGCATTGGAACCGCAGCCGGACAGTACGATCATGGACGCAAGGACGCCGATCGATAACGATTTTAACCATGGTTTTGCCTGTTTCATGCTGTGAACACTCCCTTTTTTGTATATAAAAATGTGTGTTGCCGCTAGTCAGGTGATGCATGGACGGGCTTAGCCCTTAATGCCGGTAGTTGCAATGCCCTCTACGAAATGCTTCTGGGCCAGGAAGAAAATAACGGCCGAAGGAACAACGGATAGCAGAGACATAGCGAGCAATTGTCCCCACTGCACCTCGAACTGGTCGATGAACATTCTGAGGCCCAAGCCGACTGTAAACTTCTCGACGGAGCTTAGATACAGCAATTGGGCGAAGAAATCGTCCCAGCTCCACAAGAAGGTGAAGATGCCGACTGTGAACAACGCCGGCTTGATCAGCGGAGCGATAATCCGGAAGAATATGCCGTATACCGATGCTCCGTCGATTTGCGCCGCCTCATCCAGCTCACGCGGAATGCCGCGGATAAACTGCACGACGAGGAAGACGAAGAATGCGCCGCCGCCGAAGAAATGCGGAAGAATCAGCGGAATGTAGCTGTCGATCAGGCCAAGCTTGTTATACAGAATGTACTGCGGCACGACGGTAACCTGCGAAGGCAGCATCAGCGTCATAAGCAGCACGGAAAACCAGAAGTTGCGAAACCGGAAGTTGAGCCGTCCGAAGCCGTAGCCGACCAGCGCAGCCGTGACTACGCCGCCAAGCACGCTCCAGAATTCCATCATTAGCGTATTGGCAAAAAATTTAGCGAACGTAAATTGGGAGGAGAAGGTCCAGCCCTTCGTATAGTTCTCCCACATAAACGTTTCCGGCCACAGCGTCGGGAGCGACAGCTCCGACGGGCTTTTGAAGGAGGCCCCGATCCACCAGATGACAGGGTAGATCATCAAGATAGAGAAGGGAATCAGAATCAAATGATTTTTCCATGAGCTTTGTTTTTCAGTCATCATTTGGATTTGCCTCCCTCTGCCTCATAATGAACCCAATACTTCGATACCATAAAGTTGATAAGCGTGAACAAGCCGATAATGACGAGCAGAATCCAGGCAAGCGCCGAAGCATAACCCATTTGATACTGCTTGAATGCCTTCTCATACAGGAACAGAACGTACATATAAGTCGAGTTCGCCGGGCCGCCTGTCGTAATGACGAAGGCCGAAGTGAACATCTGGAAGGCATTGATAATGCCGAGCACCAGATTGAAGAACATAACCGGCGAAAGCATCGGAATCGTAATGCTGAAAAACTTGCGGACCGAGCCTGCGCCGTCAACGGAAGCGGATTCATAAAGATCTTTCGGAATCTGCTTCAGGCCTGCCAGGAAGATAACCATCGTCGAGCCAAACTGCCAAGCGTTCAGCAGGATCAACGTTCCAAGCGCCGTATCCGGATTGGATATCCACCCGATGCCCTGGATGCCGAACCAGCCCAGAATGTGGTTGATGTAGCCGTCAAGGCCAAACATGTTGCGCCATAATGCCGCGACCGCGATACTGCCGCCGATTAGAGACGGGAAGTAAATCATCGTCCGATAGACGCTCATGCCCTTAATATTCTTGTTAAGCAATATGGCAACCATTAGAGAGAAGAAGAGCTTGATCGGCACCGCAAACAGGACGAAAGTAAAGGTGACGATCAGCGATTTCACAAACAGCCTGTCCGCCGTAAATATATTCGAGTAGTTCTCCGTTCCAACCCATGTCGGAGAATCAAGCAAGGAATACTCCGTAAAGGATAAATAAAACGATTGCATAATTGGCCATAGAGTCAAAAGCGCAAAACCCAAAAGCCAGGGAGAAATAAAAACATAGCCGGCAAGGTTGTGCTGATAGCGTTTGCCCGCGCCGCTTTTCTTACCTAACATGGCATTACCTCGTTTCTGTTGTGATCGTGTGTTTGTAAGGCTTAAATGCAAACCGTGTAGCCGCTTTCCTTTTGATAAGACCATATTAGTTGATAGTCCTCTTTTTTGTCAACTTAAAATTACAATTTATTATGTTTACTAAACATAAAGTTAGTTTACATAAACCGTTTACAAAGATAACTGTTGCTATTTTGCAGATCAGGACGGTCATACAGCATAAAAAAACCCCGTTCATAGCCGGATAGGCGATGACGGAGCTTCGGGGATGTCGATCAATGGAAATGGGTAAACCGCTTGCACAAAGAAGAAGATCTATTACTGAGCTTGTCCGGCAACCGCCTCGGAGAACCTGGGAGCGTTCACGCTTCCCCGCACGATCAGATCGCTTTGGAGCAGCAGCTTCTCGTACGGCATATGCAAATTGTCCAGCCGCCACATAATGGTCTCTACCGCTTTCACGCCAAGCGCCTCCTTCTCGGCGTTTACCGTACTGAGCTCGGGAAATTCCAGGGCGACGTCCAGATCGTTGTCAAAGCCCGTGATCGACGTATCCTCCGGAACGCGAATGCCCAGCTGCTGCATCGCCCGCAGGCACAGCGAGGCAATTTTGTCATTGGCGCATACAAATGCGGTGGGAAGACCATCCTCTTGCAGCTGGCTGAAGGAAGTTAAAATCAAATCCAGGTTTTCCCGGTCTGTAGTAGGCTTGACGCGCAGCAAGGCGGCATTCGGCGAATAGGAAAAATCATTTTCCTCAAGAATCGATTTAAAGCCGCTCCAACGGTCCGCAAAGCTGCGGGCATAACGCCAGTCCCCGACAAATTGGATATGGGTATGTCCTTTGCCGATGAGGTACTTCACCTGCTTGCGAAGAATATCGTAATTGTTCATAAAGATGCTGTCCGAGCCTACCAGCTCATCCTCGTGGTCGACGAGCACAAACGGAATGCCGACGTTGCGCAGCTCGACCAGCATAGCGGTGTCGATCAGGCCGATGCCGATGATGCCAAGAAAGCCTTCCGGGCGCATAATCATATTGAAATTGCGGGGGGAATCGTCAGTAATCAGCACGGAAGCCAGACCGCACGTCTCCAGCCCCTTGAACACGCCCTCAAGCACCTTTCCCCAATAGCCCGATTCCCGGTTCTGGCTGCGAATGTTCGGGATCAGAATACCGACAACCTTGTGCTCGTCCTCCGCTTGCTGCTTGCCCGCCATAGCCCGTTTGACCAGCTTCTGCTCCAAATAACCCAGCTGCGAGGCCACCTCAAAAATTTTCTCCCGCGTTGCCGAGCTAATGCCCGCCTTGCCGGATAATGCTTTCGAAACGGCGTATTTCGATACGCCCACTCTGTCTGCAATCTCCTGCATGGTCACTTTTTTTGGTTTTTCCATTAGGAATTCACTCCGCATCTTTAGATCAAGCCCGTTTACTAAATCCATCTTGTAAACCAAACATTTTAGATATTATCATAACAAATCACCCAAGTCATGTATAGAAGCTTATTTTTAATTATTCAAATAAAAGGCCTTGACAGCGTCATTAACACGTGTTCACAGCCATTTTAGTGAATGTATTTAGTAAATGAAGTGAATTTAAGGTCGTTACTTTCTTAATTTTCCATTTTTTAATGTTGGAGACGCAACATTTATTCTACACCTTTTCAGCAGCATCCTCGCACCCGCGAGCAGGCATGCCGCCGCGACGAGCGGAGCGACAGGAGCCCCCAGCTGCCACAGCCCATCCCCGCTATTCGTCGCAAGCCGCATCCCTTCCTCCACCAGGCGCATTCCTGCATGCAGCCCGGCGCTCAGCCAGATCGAGCCCGTCCGGTAGAGCAAGTAGCCAAGCGGCAAACCGCTTGCGAAAGCAAGCAGAGCCTCACGTCCGTCCAAGCCCGTCGACCACGCCTGCTCCAGCGCGCAGAGCGAGGACGTAAGCAGAACAAAAGGCGCCGCCGAAAGCCTCGAGCCCAGCTGCGCGTACAAATAGCCTCTGATCAGCCACTCGTACAGCAACGGCGCAAGCAGCCAGACCGGCAGCTGCAGCGCGCTCGTCCAGCCCGCCTGTTGCCCATACTCGGGCGCACCGTATACATCGATGCTGAGTCTGCCGAAGCACACATACATGATCGCCCACATGAAGAAGCCCATCAGAAATCCAACCCTTACATTGCGAAGCCAGCCGTAATGGGCATGCGCGCCACAATCCGCAAGCCCCTTCAAGCCGGTCAGCCTGGCTACATGACGAGCAAGAACGATCGCACCGATCGCATACAACAGCCAAAAGGCCAGACCGCCGGGAAGCAGCGACGGGACCAACCGATAAAATAGCGCAATAATAAGAAAGCCCATCAGGGGAAATAAACCAGCCATGCCACAACCCCTTTTTCCATTCCATAATGGCTACCTTTGCTTGTACTACTACTATATATTCAGCTTGTCTGCTCATTATTTCTGAATATATGGTTAAGTTTGAGCGTTTCACTGTCCATAAGCATGAAAGTCGCATCTTCTCAAACACGTATGGTAAAATACAACTTGGAAACCTGAACATGATTAGGAGGATTTACAATGAAAAAAAGGAATTCGCGCTTAGGCATCGTCTTGCTGCTCATGCTGGCCGTTATGATGCTTGCCTCCGCATGCGGAGCGAAGAACGGAAACTCCGCTCAAGGCGGCGCAGCGACCGCAGCGCCGACCGAGACGGCAGCACCCGAGACGCCGGCAAACGACGAACCTGAGCTACTTGGCGCGGACAAGCATCCGGTCGTCACGATCGAGCTTAGCACCGAAAAAACGATCAAGCTTGAGCTCTACCCCGAGGTAGCGCCGAACACCGTCAACAATTTTATTTCTTTGGTGCAGAAGGGCTTCTATGACGGCGTCATCTTTCACCGGGTCATCCCGGGCTTTATGATTCAAGGCGGAGATCCGGAGGGCAGCGGCATGGGAGGTCCCGGGTACTTCATCAAAGGGGAATTCACCGCCAACGGCTTCGAGAACAAGCTGAAGCATACGCGCGGCGTACTGTCCATGGCCCGCCAAAGCCAGCCGCTGGATTCGGCCGGATCGCAATTTTTCATTATGGTTGCGGACTCCCCATTTCTTGACGGTCAATATGCATCGTTTGGCAAAGTAACCGAAGGCATGGAGGCAGTAGACGAAATCGTGAACGCTCCAACCGGCAATGCGGATCGACCGGAGAACCCTGTGACGATGACCAAGGTGACCGTCGATACGCTTGGCATGACGTTCGAGGAGCCGGAGAAAACCGATAAATAAGGAATGGTTAATGGGATTAACAAACCGGGATTAAACGGCATTTAAGCTCAGGCCATACCAATTAACCCCGTTAAAGATAGCCATTGCAGCAACAACGCCTCCACTCCCGCAACTGCGGGAATGGAGGCGTTTCTTATTCATAAGCTACATGCGCCGCGAGCGCCGCATCCGGTCACAGGTTATTCGGCTGTTGCCGGCAACGGCGTCCTTGCCGACTGCTCGCTTTTGCGATGAATGATGGTGAAGTAGACACAGGACAAAGCTCCGAACACAACGGCGACGGCTGCGAGGATAGCCGCATAAGTGCCAAGCTCGCTAAAGTTCCCGCCCGATATAATGTCTCGCAGGCCCGCAATGGAATAAGTCATTGGCAGAAATGGCGATACATGCTGCAGCCAGCCCGGAATCAACTCGATCGGGAACGTCCCCGCCGCTCCGGTCAATTGAAGAATAAGCAGAATAACGGCAATGAACCGGCCAGGATTGTTCATGGTTGCGACCAGAAACTGAATGATCATCATAAAGGCAATACTCGTCAAAATCGTAAAGCCGATGAACAAGCCCATGCTCTGCACGTTCAGCTTCAGCAGATAGATCATTGCGGCGTCCGCAATCAGCGCCTGTACCGTGCCAATGAGCACAAGCGTAAGCGCCTTGCTCCAGAACCAGCTCCAGCCGCTGACCGGACTGCCGGCCGGCTCGCGAACAGAGTATACAATCGTTAACAGCATCGCGCCGACGTACAAGCCAAGCGACAGGAAGTAAGGCGCCAAGCCTGTGCCGTAATTGGCAACCTCGCTTACTTTCTCTACATCAAGCCGAACCGGATCGGCGAACATATCCACCATGCTGTCCGTCAGCTTCAGGCTTGAGGTTTCATCCGACGCGTCGCTCAGCTTGCCGGACAGCTCCTGCGCTCCGTCCTCCAGCTTCAACAAGCCGCTCGAAACCTGCCCGGCTCCGTCCGCCAATTGAGTAGAGCCTTCAACAAACGATGATACGCTGTCCGATAATTGGCCAAGTCCTGCCGAAAGCGTCTGAGCGCCTCCATCCAGCTTCGCCGCTCCTGCGGCAAGCGACGCTGCTCCGTTAGCGGCATCCCCAAGCTTCTCTCCAAATTGCGTCATTCCCCCTTGCAATTGCTCCGCTCCGGCCGTCAGCTTGCGTCCGCCTTCGCCGATCGCCTTGGCCGCAGTCGCCGTCTCTTCCAGCTTCCCGCTAAAGGTTTGCAGGCCGCCGCTGACCGCATCCATTCCCGTCTTCACGGACGCCGCGCCATCCTTCAGCTGCTGCTGGCCTTCGGCCGATTGGGCTACGCCAGCCGCCAATTCCCGGCTCGCCTTCAGCAAAGCCGCATAGCCTTCGCTCTCCGCGAGCTCCGGCTGCTCCTGCCCCAGCTTCGCCAGGCTGTTCGCCAGCTCCGCTGCGGAATCCGCCAGCCGTTGCTCGCCCGCGGCCGCCGATGCCAGCCCGCCGGCGAGCTGCGCTCCGCCTTGCTGCGCCTTCGCCGCACCGGCCGCAAGCTCGCTGCCGGCTCCGGCCAACTGCCCAACGCCGTCGCCAAGCTTCTCCGCTCCGGCGCCAAGCGTGCCCGCGCCGTCCGACAGCTCCGCCGTCGCCGCGGCCAAGCGCTGCTGCGCAGCCTCCAGCTGCGTCAGGCCGCTTGCAAGCGATGACGCGCCGCTCGACGCTGCGGCGCTCCCGCTGGCCAGCTCCGCACCGCCGTCGCTCAGCTTCGCCACGCCCTCCTGCAGCGTCATCGATCCGCTGGCCAGCTTGGCCAGATTCTGCCGTACAAGCTCGGCGCCATCCCGCGCCTTTTGCGTGCCGCTCGCCAGCTCGCCCGCTCCGTCGCTTGCCTGGTGCAGACCGCCGGCCAGCTCCTCCACCTTACCAAAAACCGTCCGCGCATAAGCCGACGTGACTTCCTTGTTCAGCTCCGCCTTCATCGTCTCTACCGCTTTACTGCCGATTTGCGAGGCCAAATAGTTGTAGCTCTCATTGGCCATATAGGTAAGCTGCGCCTGCTCGGGCTGCTCCGAGTTAAGGGTCGCCGTCTGCTCCGAGAACCGCTGCGGAATTTCAATCGCCAAGTAATAGCTATGGTCGGCAAGTCCGGATTCCGCGGTCGCCCGATCAACGAATTGCCAGTCAAACTTGGCGTTCTCCTTGAGCTCCTCCACCAGATCGTCGCCCACATGCAGCGCTTCGCCCTCAACGGAATAGCCCGCATCCTCGTTGACCACCGCAATCGGCATTTTGTCAACATGACTGTAGGGGTCCCAGAAAGCCCCCGACAGCATGGACGAATACAGCACGGGGATCATCAGCACACCGGTCAGAGAGACGAGCAGCATGCGATTGCGTCCTATCCCCTTCAGCTCCCGCCCAAATTGCTTCATTCCGTTAAATTTCATTATGTTCACTCTCCCAGCCCGAAGGCGAATCTTGGATACACTCTTGCAACGATTCAGTAGTCTAACTGACCACTTTAGTCATTTGGTCATTTTATGTCATAAAAAAAGGCAGCCGGTTTAGGCCGGAGCCAATCCTTCCTGCATATACGCCCGCAGCCGCTCAGCTACCAGCTCCTTGCCCAGCGGCTCATGCGTTTTGTTCCATTCCACCGTCAGCACCAAATATAGCTTGAGCATAATAAAAGCGGTAAGCTCCGTATCGCAAGGCTTGATCTCGCCTTTATCGATTGCCGCCTGCAGTTGCAGCCGAATGTAGCCGACGATCGCGCGCTCGATCTGATTCAAGCCTTCCTGCGCCATCGGCGTGCCGATCTCCCGCACCTCCTGCGACAGCTTCATCGCCAGCTCATGCTGCTCCCGGAAATCCAGCAGCTCCTCAAGCGCAGCGCTCAGATTATCGTAGAAATGCCGGTCCGGCTTCACAGTCCGCTCGGCAACCTGCTTCATTTCAGTCGTCAGCCGCTTCATTATTTCGTGAAAGAGCTCTTCCTTATTCGAAAAGAACGTATATATCGTACCTTTGCCGACATTTGCAATTCGCGCCACCTGATCCATCGTCGTCGCCTTGTAGCCAAACGCCGCGAACGACTTCGCCGCCGCATCCGCCACTTGCTGCCGCCTGTCCATGGCCATTCTCTCACCTCCGATAACTGACCAAAAAACCAATTCAGTCATTTCGTCTGTAGCTATCTTAGCATGACCTTCTTGCAATTGCAACTGGTCCTTTTCGCAGCCAAGGCGACACGCCTGACGCGGATCTCGGACGGCAAAGCTAACGCTTCACGTTGAAATAAAAGCCACTTGTCTTTGTGAACTTATATCCGCATAAAAACCGCCCCGCAGGGCAGCTTTTATCGGCTTTTGACTATTTAGAAACGCTGACATTCTGTTTGAGCTTGCTGAAATGTCCCAACCCGGGACGCTCGAGTCCCAAATGCTCGCGGAGGGTATGCCCCGTATATTCCTTGCGGAATAATCCGCGCTGCTGCAAAATAGGCACCACCTGATCGACAAAATCATCCAGCCCGCCGGGCAATACCGGCGCCATAATGTTAAAACCGTCGCATCCGTACTGCTCGAACCAGCGCTCCATCAAATCGGCAAGCTGCTCCGGCGTGCCTACAAACTGCAGATGTCCGCGCGCGCCAAGCACCCGCCTGCCAAGCTCCAGCATCGACAGCTTTTCTCTGCGCGCCAGCTCCATAATCAGGCTGACCCGGCTTTTCATCCCGTTCGACGCTTCTACCGGATCAGGAATGTCCGGCAATTGCTCCTCCAGCGAGTAGCCGCTTAAATCAAAATGAAGAAACGCAGACAAGAACGCCGTAATGGCTTCATGCGGAATCAGCTCCTGCAGCTCGCGATAACGCCGCTGCGCCTCTTCCTCCGTAGCCCCGAGCACAGGCGAAAGGCCCGGCATGATTTTCAGGCTGTTCCGCTGACGGCCGTAATTGGCCAATTGATCCTTCACGCTGCGGTAGAAGGCTTGCGCCGTTTCCAGCGACTGCTGCGCGGTAAAAATGACCTCTCCCGTACTCGCGGCAAACGCCTTGCCCGGCTCCGAAGAGCCCGCTTGAATTAACACCGGATAGCCCTGGGGAGAGCGGGGAACGTTAAGCGGACCTTTGGTTTTATACCATTTTCCGTCGTAATCAACCGACTGCACCTTCGATGAATCCGCGAATTGTCCGGTCTGACGGTTAAGCACCAGCGCATCATCCGCCCAGCTATCCCACAGGCCGGTTACGGCCTCCACGAATTCGCTCGCCATTTCATAGCGCAAGCCGTGCTCCGGATGCTTCTCCCGGCCATAATTGTGTGCCTCCAAATCAAGCTGGGAGGTGACGATGTTCCAGCCTGCGCGGCCGCCGCTAATATGGTCAAGCGTCGAGAACTTGCGGGCCACATTAAACGGCTCATTGTAGGTCGTCGATACGGTGGCCGTCAAGCCAATCCTCTCCGTAGCCGCCGACAGGGCGGACAGCAGCACAATCGGCTCCAGCATGCCTGCGACAGCCTGCTCCACATTGACCGCATACAGCAAATCGGCAAAAAAGATCATATCCAGCTTGCCCCGTTCCGCCGTTCTCGCAAGCTCGCGGTAAAATTTGACGTCAAACATTCCTTCTACCCCTGAAGCAGGGTGACGCCACCCTGCATGGTGATGTCCGGAATAATAAATAAACGCTCCCAGATGGAGCTCCTCGTTCCGCTTTCCCATCGCGCGACTCCTCCTCTTTTTTGTTGGCAGCCTGTTGCCTGGTCGCGCTTCCCTACCCTTTATAAGTATCCCGCCAGCGCAGCCATCTTGCTTCCAGCACCCGAACGGCAGAGTCGGAGAGCTTGCCTACGACGGCAAAAATAATGATGCCGACAAACACAACCTCCGTCTCGGAGTACGCTCGCGCATCCTGAATCATATAGCCGACGCCGGCGCTTGTGCCCATCATCTCCGCGACGACAAGCAGCAGCCAGGAAACGCCCAGCGACAGCCGCATGCCCAGCAGAATATTAGGCAATGCGGACGGAATAATAACCTTTGTCACCTTCTGAAGCCATGTATATTGAAAAATACGCGATACCTCGTACAGCTTCAAATCCGTACTGCGAATGCCCAGAAACGTATTGACGTACACCGGAAAAAAGGCGCCGACGCCGATAAGCAGCACCTTGGAAAACTCGCCGATGCCGAACCATAAAATAAACAAAGGGATGACGGCAAGAAGAGGCACCGTCCGCAGCATCTGCAGCGAAGGATCAAGCGTCTTCTCGACCACTTTGCCAAGCCCGCTGAACAACCCCAGCGCAAGCCCAAGCGAGCCTCCCAGCAGAAAGCCTAGCAGCGCTCGGTATACGCTGATTCCCATGTGGCGAAACAGCTCGCCGCTGGCGCCCAGAGAAAAGAAGCTCTGCACGATGCTTAGCGGCGACGGCAGCAGAGTTGCCGACAAAACGCCCGTGGCGCTCACTCCCTGCCAGATGGCAACAACAACAAGCGGGACCAGCCAGCCATGCAGCCGGCTCGGAATACGGTCCAGCCAATCGCCGGCAGCGCCTCCTTGGCCTTGCGCCGATTTTTTGGGGATGATGTGACTCTTCATGGCGCTCCTCCTCCCTTGTAGCTGTCCTGCCAACGCAGCAGCCTGCGTTCAAGCAGCTTGACCAGCGAATCCGTCAGCTTGCCTACTGCCGCAAATACGATAATGCCTACGAATACGACGGATGTGATCGAGAAATATCGGGCATCATTAATCATAAAGCCGATGCCGGAGCTGGAGCCCATCATCTCCGCGACGACAAGCCCAAGCCAAGCCACACCGATGGATAAACGCAGTCCCAGAAAAATATTCGGCAACGATGCAGGCAGCACCAGCTTCGTCAACAGCTGCCAGCGGCTGAACTGCAGCAGCTCCGCCACGTCGAACAGCTTGCGGTCAACCGACCGGAGACCAAGAAAGGTATTGACGTACAGCGGAAAAAAAGCGCCTTTGGCGATCAGCAGCACTTTTGACGTCTCATCAAAGCCGAACCACAAAATAAAGAGCGGCGCTACCGCGAGATGCGGCAGCGTACGAAGCATTTGGAAGGACGGATCGATCAGCCGCTCCGCCCGATAAGAAAAACCAACCCACAGCCCGGCGGCCAGCCCCAGTCCGCCTCCAAGCAGAAAGCCCAGCAGCGCCCGCCAAGCCGAAATTCGCAAATTCGACAGCAGCTCTCCCGATAACGTCAAGGATACGAACTCCTTCACGATTATTTCGGGCGTAGGCAGCAGCAGCGGGTTCAGCTTGCCCATCGCGCCTGCCGCCTGCCATACGGCAAGCGCCAGAACCGGGAGCAGCAAGCCCAGCAGCAGGTTAGTCGTATGAAGGGACAGCTTGCCCAGCCGCTGCCGCTTATTTTTTTGTTCGCGTCCGATGGCTACTCTCTCCGTTTTTGCCTGCAGCATGGCAGCTCCCCCTCATATGTTCCCAGCCCTTATTGTCGTGCCGCTTCCAAGAAGCTGTTGTCGAATACTTCGGATACATCGATTTTTTTGCGAATGGACTCGATCTCATATTGGAAATCGGCGGTTTGCTGATGCTGGGCGATCGTTTCGTCCGACACCGGAATGTTGATCGACTTCGAGCGGGCGAATATGCCTTCAATAACCGCAGTCGGCACATTCCGCTCTGCCGCGTACCGTTCAATCGCCTCGTCGTGGTTGTTATTCTCCCATTCCAGCGCCCTGTCCAGCACCTTGAGATAAATGCTTACAAGCTCAGGATATTCGTCCGCAAACTGCTTTCTGGCAATGTAGAAGGACGGGGACAATACGCCAAGCTGCTCTCCGTCAGCCAGCACTCTCGCCTTGTCCTGCAGCACATTCAGCGTAATATTAGGGTCCCATGTCGCCCATGCGTCAATTTTCCCCGTTTCGAACGCAGGCTGCGCTTCATCCGGCTGCAATTGGATAATTTCCAGATCCGACGCCTTCAAGCCAACGCCCTCCAGGCCGCGGAACAAAAAGTTGTAGGCGTTGCTGCCTTTGGCGACCGATACCTTTTTACCCTTCAAATCCTCCACGGATTGAATATCGCTGTCCTTGGGAACGATAATCGCTACATTATTCTTGCCCTCCAGCGCTTGCGAAATAACGGTAAACGGTATACCCGCAGCTTGCGCCGCGATAATCGGCATATTGCCCAATCCCGCAAAATCCAGCCGGTTCGAAGCCATCGCCTCCGTCATCGGCGGGCCGCTCTGAAATTCGGCATATTCCACCTTAACGCCCAGCTTGCCGAACTCCTCCTCGTACCACTTCTCTTCGCGGATTTTTGCCGGCAGACCGCCGCTTCCCTGATAGCCGATTTTGACGGTCAGTCCTTCGTATTTCGCTTTGCCCTCATCAGCGTCGCTTGCAGCGGAGGTGTTGCCCGCATTAGTCGGCTGGCCCGCATTTTTGGCATTGCCCGAAGAGCAGCCGGCAATCAGCACCGCCGCCGCAATCAATGTCAATGCCACAAAACGTAATGGTTTCATCGTTCATCTCTCCCTGATTTTATATATAATGAAAGCTTCTCTATTGCCTAACGTTTAAATGCCCGCCCCGTGCTCCAGCTCCGGACCCTCCACCTTCTCGAATTCGCTCAGCACCTTGCGTCTAAGCTCCTGGAAGGAGGAGGATGTTCTTTTTCGGGGATATGGCAAATCGATCGGGAGGATGCCTCGTATGTGTCCGGGACGCGGATTCATAATGACAACCCGCTCGCCGAGAAACACCGCCTCATCCAGATCATGCGTTACGAACAGCATCGTTGTGCGGTTCTGCTGCCAAATATCGAGCAGCACCTCCTGCATATGCGAGCGGGTAAAGGCGTCAAGCGCGCCGAACGGCTCGTCGAGCAGCAGCACCTCAGGGTCGCGAAGCAGCGCTCTGGCAATGGATACTCGCTGCGCCATACCGCCGGACAACTCGCGCGGATACGCCTGTTCAAAGCCTTTCAACCGCACCAGCTCGATCAGCTCGTCGACCCGTTTGCGCACCTCCGGCTTGCTTAGCGATAAATTGGCTGCGATATTTTTCTCTACCGTTAACCAGGGAAACAGCCTTGGCTCCTGAAAAATAAAGCCCTTCTCAATACTCGGACCAGCTATCGGCTTGCCGTTCAGCAGCACGCTGCCTTCATAAGCGGTGTCGAGACCGGCAACAATTTTGAGCAGCGTGCTTTTGCCGCAGCCGCTTGGTCCGATGATCGTTACGAATTGCCCCTGCTGTACCTGAAGCTCGATTTCATGCAGCGCGATCACCTCTCCTGCCGGCGTTGCAAACTTTCTGTTCAAACGACTGACAACAAGCGCCTCGGCAGCCATCGTAAGCCCCTCCCTTTTAAAATAATTATACCTACCTTTTTACTTGGTTTTATGCGAAAATAAAAAAGACTTAACGTTTCGTTGCCCGCACGTTAAATCTCCAGTGGTCTGGTCGATTTGTTCGTCTTGCCCCCGTCTACAAATTGAATCTTCATTCGGTTTGTTATGCTGATTATTCTGCTACAAGGGCGTCTCTTTGTCAATCTTTTTTTTATTCGACTTGCGGACCGGCTCCTTGACCTCGAACAACCGCATAATAACCTCTACGTTAGCATCGACCGGAACCTCATAATCCGGAGGACGCTGCATCGTAAGCCCCTGAATCAGGCTGACAAAATAAAAGGCCAGCTGCAACGGCTCCTCGTCGACGATCACGCCTGCCTTGATGCCTTCCCGCATAATGTGCGCCACCGGCTCCAGATTTGCCGTAAACCGATCCGTTATGGCGCGTTTAATATCCGGCGGAGTCGCTTCAGACAGCCTCGCCGTATGCATAAGAATGGTAAACGCCCAATTCGTACGGATCGACAGCCAGGAGGACAAAATAATTCTCAGCTTTGTCAGCGGATCAACCTTCATCTCCGCCACCTCCGTCACATACAAGCCGTATGTCGTCTGGCCGTTTCTTAGCACCTCGCTGAATATTTCCTCCTTCGAGGAAAAATAATGATACACATTGCCCACGCTGACATTCGCCTCGCGCGCAATATCTTGAATGCTGGTCAGCTGGAATCCGTTAATGGCCATGACCTTGAGCGCGCAATCCAGAATATGCTGCTTCCGCCGCTCGCGCAGCAGCTTGTCCTTTTCCACATTTCTCGGCGACAAATTGATTTGCTCCTTCCCTGCTCCTGTTTCAAAGCGGCAATCTTTATTCTGCCATTATACAGATGCAGGCTCCATAATCCTATTCCGGTACGCAAAAAAGCAGGATCGCTCCCCGGTTCGTTCATCCGAGTTGCAATCCTGCTTTCTTTTACTTAACGGCCTTTAGCATTTTGATCATTACCGTAACCGCTTCGGCACGCGTCGCCGTTTCTTTAGGCGCAAACTTATTGCCAGAGCGTCCGGAAAGAATGCCTTTGTCCGCTACCGCCTGGACATAGCCCCTCGCCCAAGCCGGAATTTCCCCGTTGTCGGCGAAGCCGGTCACCGCATTGGCAGTCGGAGCCAGCTTCATAGCCTTGGCCAGCATGCCGGCCATTTCTGCGCGGGTTATCGTAGCGCCCGGCTTAAAGGTTCCGTCCGGATAACCGCTGATAATACCGGCGCCCACAGCTTTGGCTACCGCATCCCGTGCCCAAGCTCCGATGTCCCCTTTATCGTCGAAGACCAGCTCGGAGCCTGCTCCTTCCGCTTTCAGCGCGCCCATAAGCATGACGGCGAACTCTTCCCGGGTTACAGTAGCATTAGGACGGAAGGTGCCATCGGTGTAGCCCTTCACAAATCCTGCGGCAACCGCCTCTTTGATAAAGGATTCAGCCCAGTGCGAGCCGATATCCGACAGAGCAGGACCAGGCTGCACCGTGTCGCTTACGACGAATACCGCAAACTTCGTGAAATGATCGGAGGTTACTGTAATGGTGCCGCCGCTTACCGTGCCGCCCATCTCCACCCATTTCTTGGCCGTCTCGTCATAGTAGAATACGGAAGCTTTTTGACCTGTCTTAACTAAAGAAGAATCGAACTTGAAGGTCAAGGAAACCGGAACGAGGAAGTTGCCGGAAATATCCTTGAGCACCTCGAAAATCGGTGAAGCAAGCGTATCCGTCGTCCCGACCAAACCGCCGGTGTTCAACAGCTTCTCAATCGTCAGCTTCATTTGTTCGCTGGTAGCGCCGGTAGGAACGCTGACGGTCAATTCATCATTCAGTCCCAGCTCGCCCGCGCTGCCTGGCTGGATTGTCACCTCGCCTTTAGGAGGCGCAGTCGGTGCCGGGGTTCCGCCGCCGGAGTCGCTGCCGGATTGTGAGGAGACCCAAGTAACAAACTCTTTTTCCAGAGGCGCGCTTTCGTTGCCTTTTCCATCAAAGGCTGTCACCCTGTACTTGTAGAGCGTGCCCGGCGACAATCCCGCAACCGTGTACTTGCTCGTGCCCGCCGGAACGGAAGCGACAAATACATCTTGGCCGGCATTATAGATGTTGTAGCCCGCCACCTGCACGTTATCCTTCGCGTGCGGCCATGTCAGAACCGCGCTCGTTACTCCGATTGCGGATGTCGTCAAGGCGCTGTTCTCGCTCCAGGTAGGCGCCGCTTCATCCTCCACCGAAATATCCTGCGTGCCGATCGTTTCGAACCAGCCTTTTATCGTATTGAAATCGCTGGTAAAGGCAAGCGACAGCATCAGCATAATGCGAGCATGCTGCGGGTTTAGATTGTCGCCCGCGATAACGCCGTTGCTTCCGCCGTACATCGTGCCCGAACCGGTACGCGTTGTCGTTACGAACACAACGCCTTGCTTGATCGCTTCGCTGCGAGCAGCGCTCATTTTGGAGGAAATGCCTCCCGCGCCCGTTCCGGCCGTTACGATTCCCTTCGCTCCATCCTCAACCATGGCGCGGATCGCACCGCCGCCCGCTTCCTGGTAATTGTAAGCAATCTCAACCATCGGGAGCGAGGTTTTGGAAATGGTGCGCAGATCAAACGGCGTAGCCCAATCGGCTTGCCCCGCCTTCAAAGCGCGGGCATTCAAGCGATAGATGCGTACTGCCGGGTCATCGACGTAGCCAAGCGCCCCGAACATCGGCGTTTCAAACGTATCCATCCGATGCGAATTGGACTTGGTTACTTCTCTGGCTGCATGAATGACATCATTCAACATAAGCACGGTGCCAAACCATTTCGTCTTGTTGCTGCTCGCCACCTTAATGGCCTGATACAGATTGGCAGGGCCATCCGTGCCGATCACGTCCCATGGCCGCATAGCGCCCGTAACGACGACCGGCTTTTCGCTGCGCACCGTCAAATCGAGGAAATAAGCGATTTCCTCCATCGTATCGGTGCCCGTTGTCACGACTGCGCTATCGTAAATTTCAAGCGCAGCGTCGACCGCCAGCGAGAGATCGTACAGCTCTTGCATCGTATAACCGCCGGAGCCTTTGTTGCCGAATTGGAAGGTGGACACATCCGCCGTTTTATGAGTCGGCAGCTGAGCTACGAGATCAGCCATCGGATAAGTTCCTGCCGCATAGCTCTGAAAATTTGTTTTGTCCCCGTTTCTTGCTGCGCCTGCGAGCGTGCCGCCCGTCGCCACTACAATAACGTTTGGCAGCGGAGACGCTTGATGCGCCTCGGATATAGCCGGAATGTTAAAGGTAGGAAGCACCGGCGGTACAGACTCGGCCTTAGCCGAGCCCGCATAGCCGGTAATCAGCGATCCGAGCAGCGCAAGCGTAAGGAGGGGAGCAACAAGCTTGCTTACCGCCTTGTGTTTGCTTAGTATAGTCATTGCCGCTTACCTCCCCGTCATTATGGCGATGCTACTGGCTCAAGCGCCGGAATTTCAGATTCAATTGGAGCTGCCGTTTCCGTTGCCGCAGGCTCTTCAGATACCTCAGGCGTCGGTTCGGTTACAACCGGCTCCTCCGCAACAGGAGCTTCTACAGCAGGCTCTTCAATTGAGGTCGAAAGAAACGTATTGGCATCCACCGAAATTTCTACGTCTTGCGTTCCAAATGTTGTAAACCAGTTGCGAATAGTCGGTACATCGTTCGTGAATGCGAGGGACAGAAGCAGCAGAACGCGTGCATGCTGAGCATTCAGGTTATCGCCGCCGATGGTATTGCCCGACCCGCCGTCATAAATCGTGCCGGAACCCGTTCTTGTCGTCGATACGAATACAACGCCTTTATCGCGAATAGCCGCTGTACGGGCCGCACTCATTTTGGAGGAGATTCCGCCCGCTCCTGTGCCTGCCGTAACGATGCCTTTCGCTCCATCCTCTACAAATCCGCGAATGGCGCCGCCGCCTGCTTCTTGATAGTTGTAGGCAATTTCGACAATTGGAAGACTGTCCTTGGAAATTTTTTTCAAGTCAAACGGCGAAGCCCATTCCGTCTTGCCAGCTTTAGCAGCCCTAGCCGGCGCACGATAGATCCGTACTGCAGGATCATCTACATAACCAAGCGCGCCAAACATTGGAGCATCGAACGTATCCATCCGGTGCGAGTTCGATTTGGTCACTTCACGCGCCGCATAGATAACGTCGTTAAGCATGAGCACTGTGCCGAACCATTTGGTTTTGTTGCTGCCCGCTACTTTAATCGCTTGATACAGGTTCGCAGGTCCGTCTGTGCCGATGACATCCCACGGCCTCATCGCGCCCGTCACGACAACCGGCTTCTCGCTCCGTACCGTCAAGTCGAGGAAGTAGGCAATCTCCTCCATCGTATCCGTTCCTGTCGTTACGACCGCTCCGTCGTAGAGCTCCAGCGCAGCATCCACCGCAAGCGAGAGATCATAGAGCTCTTTCATCGTATAGCCGCCTGAGCCTTTGTTGCCGAACTGATAGGTAGAAACGTCAGCGGTTTTATGAATCGGAAGCTGGGCAACCATATCTTCCATTTTATATGTACCGGCTGAGTAGCTTTGAAAATTCGTTTTATCGCCGTTTCTTGCAGCGCCTGCCAGCGTGCCGCCCGTCGCCACAACAATGACATTAGGAAGAGCTGAAGCTTTATGCGCTTCGGAGACAGCCGGAATATCGAAGGTCGGCAGCGGAATCGCTTCAGCGGCGCCAACCATGCTCCGTTTGGCAAGCACTCCCACCGAAGCCGCTACAAGAGATAACGCCAACACCGGAATTAATACCTTTCTAGTCAACATACCCCTAACATTTAACGTAAACATAATACTCCTCCCGTCAACCAAATAGTAGATTTATCTTTTGAAACAGCATACTTTATGTTATATATTCTAACAAATCTATTTTCCTTGAATTAAGCGTATTCATTTTTTGTTATCTAGTTTTTACTGTAAATTTCGTTTATTTACTCGCTATTTTGTATATTGTATACATTATACTCATGAGGAATTGGTTCCCATTTTTGTGGCGTTTGAAGATGTTTATGTCAGGTATAATGTCACATTTGTGGATGGGTAGTTTCTCCGTCGAATTGGTTAGGTCTACACAGAGAAACAGACAAATCTTTGATCGCCGATGCGTGATCAAGCACCGCGTGCTGCGATGAAACCTCTTGCCGGGAATCGCGCGCGGTGGGGGAAGACGAGGGAATCTATCGGGCATGCGTAGGGTGCTGGACTGGTAGATTAACGGAGATTTTAGTGGGGAAATGGGAGGAATCCGTTCATTTTCTTACTGTAGCCACCCTTCTGCAGCTCTGCGGAGGCCAATTCGTTCATTTTTTTAACTATAGAACTGATTTTAGCGGAGGAATGGCATGATTCCGTTCATTTTCTTACTGTAGCCACCCTTCTGCAGCTCAACGGAGGCCGGTTCGTTCATTTTTTTAACTATAAAACCGAGTTCAGGGGAGAAATAGGATGATTCCGTTCATTTTCTTACTGTAGCCACCCTTCCGCAGCTCTGCGGAGGCCGGTTCGTTCATTTTTTTAACTATAGAACCGATTTTAGCGGAGGAATGGCATGATTCAGTTCATTTTCTTACTGTAGCCACCCTTCCGCAGCTCTGCGGAGGCCGGTTCGTTCATTTTTTTAACTATAAAACCGAGTTCAGGGGAGGAATAGGATGATTCCGTTAGTTTTCTTACTGTAGCCAACCCTGCACAGCTCTGCGGAGGCCGGTTCGTTCATTTTTTCAACTATAGAACCGATTTTAGTGGGGGAATGGCATGATTCAGTTCATTTTCTTACTGTAGCCACCCTTCTGCAGCTCCACGGAGGCCAGTTCGTTCATTTTTTTAACTATAGAACCGATTTTAGCGGAGGAATGGGATAAATCAGTTCATTTTCTTACTGTAGCCACCCTTCTGCAGCTCAACGGAGGCCGGTTCGTTCATTTTTTTAACTATAGAACCGATTTTAGAGGGACAATGGCATGATTCCGTTCATTTTCTTACTGTAGCCACCCTTCCACAGCTCCACAGGGGCCAATTCGTTCATTTTTTTAACTATAGTACCGATTTTAGTGGGGGAATGGGATCAATCCGTTAGTTTTCTTATTGTAGAGCCCAAACTTTGAAGACGAACGGGGTGAATGAGTTAATTTTCTTACTGTAGACCCTACTTCGGAGAATACTGAAAAAACGTGACAAGTTGCACATGAAATAGATTAACCTGCATCCATGCGGAACAGCGTACCCGCAGCCTCAGCAACAAGCAATGCCATGAAACAAACAATCCCCCTGTAACAGAGGGCTGCAAGAAACAGCCGCTGCGCTACAGGGGGAGTTGGTTATTTTATGCCCAGTCGCATACGGTAGCTAAACGTAACTTCCAGCGTCCTGCCCGCGAAATATTCCTCGGTGAGTCGCCTGAATTCCGTCAGCTGCTCATTAAGCTGAATGGTGCCGCCCAACCGGAATACCGTCTGCACCCCGCCTTGGCTTATGGCTAAACCGATATATCGCTCGGCATCGCAAAGCTCCGTATTGGAAAATACGATTTCTCTGGAAAAACGGAAGTGTCCGCTTGCTCGGATTTGTGTTAAATGTTTCTCTTTGTCGCGCTTTACCGCATGATTCTGAACGGGAACACGATCAGCTATAATTTGCTCGGCTTGCTCGATTAGACGTTCATACGCCATTTCGACCGTGCCGTGAAGCGGAAGCGGCCAGTCGCAATCGTAAGCGGCGAATACGCCTTCCGGCCGCAGCACACGCGCGAATTCGCGAAGCGTACTGACCGGCTCCATCCAATGGAAGGATTGGGAGCAGGTTATCAGGTCCACACTGCCGCTTTCAAATGGAAGTTTATCCGAATACCCCTTGACAAACGAGATTGGCGTTTCCGCAGGCAAACCGGCTGCATGCTCCAGCGCTTTGCCCCGCATATCGTCATTAGGCTCCACGCCTGTAATCTGGCCTGCATGTCCAAGCCAGACGAATGAGGATAACCCCGTTCCGCAGCCCACATCGGCCACCTGCTCGGGTGTGCCGTCCAAATAACGCGTCAACATTTCAACGACGGCTTTTGGCGCTTTTGGCCGATAACGATCGTAATCCTCTTCAAAACCGGAAAAACGGTCAATATTGCTCTGCAAATGGCTCCCCGATGACATGTGCGTTACCTCCACTTCAGCCGAGTCGGCAGATTTAGTACGTCCCGCCAATAATTATAGCATTATATTCCTCATCTTGAACAATCAGGAGCGGAGCCACCTGCTCGAGATAGGCCGCGCTAACGAACATGCCGCCCTTGCGCAAAATAACCGGGCCGTCCGCTCCAACCTTTAGCTTAAAGCTTACCGCAGCCTTCGTCACCCCTGCTTCCTTCTGGGCAGGGTTCCATTTTACGACGGCTCCCCATGCCTCAAAAATCGCCCGCGCCGGCACATATAGCTGCTCCCTTTGGATAAACGGCTGGTTGTTGTTGCTCAGGTCAAGCCGCTTCCCATCAAGCCATACTTGCGCTATGTCAGCCGCCGGCTGCAAGTCCACCTGGGCCACCAGGTCCTCTTCCGTAACTAACGGCTGAAGCGCGTCCGGCTTTACGGCCAGCGCTTTGACACTATTATTCAGCGTATCCGCTATATACAGGTTGCCGCTTTGATACAGCAATGCAGACGGCTGATTAAACCGTGCCTCCGCAGCCGCTCCAACTTCATTGCCGGGTACGCTTTGACCCGTCAAGGTCACAACTGAGCCATCCGGCCGCAAAGCGCGGATACGGTTGTTCAAGCTATCGGCTATGAACAGCACGCCGTCCGCATAGGCTAATCCCCTGGGACGATTAAACCGCGCCTCTTCGCTCGAGCCATTCCGATAGCCTCCGTCCATATAGCCCGTAAATTCGTCAGCTTCAGTAGGCAGGCCGGCAACCGTTGTAACCTTGCCCTCAAAAATATAACGAATCAGATGATTGCCGCTGTCAGCAACAAATAATCCGCCTTTTTCATCAAACGCGAGACCGCTCGGCTCATTAAACGCCGCGTCGCCCGCTGCTCCGTCCCGATAGCCTCCAATATCAGCGGCCGCTCCGGCTACAGTCGAGGTAACGCCATCCGGGGTTATTTTGCGGATAACGTTATTAAGCGCATCGGCAACATACACATTATCCTGTGCGTCGATCGCAAGGCCTGCCGGCGCGTTGAAACGCGCCTCTCCGAATTTGCCGTTTTTGCTGCCCGGCGTGCCATCCCCTGCTGCCGTATACACGCGAGTTCCGACAATGCGGCGCACGACATGATTTTCAGTATCGCTGATATAGATAACGCCTTTGCTGTTGACTGCCGCATAAGTAGGCTGATTAAACAGAGAATTTGCAGTCGTTCCATCAAAATAACCCGTTGTGCCTAGTGCGGTTATCGCCTCCAGCTTTCCATCCTTCCACTTCACAATCTGATTGCCACCGGAAACGGCTGCGATTAATCCGCCATCCGGCAGCATAGCTAGCCCCCATGGCTGGTTAACGGTGTCCAAAACCTGAATGACCTGACCCTTTTTATCGAGCGCCTCGCTAGAAGCCTTATCGGCCGGAGCGCTATCCGCAGCAGGTACAGCTGGCTGAACAGAAGCGTAAGCGCCATGGGCGGACAGTGCCGAGCTAAGCACCACCCCTAATGCAAGCACGCGTATTGTACGTTTCATCGATTAATCTCCTTTCGGTGTAGAACAAGCGCGATCGGGCTGCTGCCATTCCTAGCATCGTTAGTCCCGCGTTTCTTGCGTTTTCACCTCAATATGGAAGTTCCTCAAATCTTTATAGCTGTATTCCCATTCAGACTCATAAGCTTCTTCGCTGTCGTAAAATCTTACAACGATTGTATAAGTTCCAATCTCGCGCGCTTCGGCGGCGAAATACGAGGAGAATAGCTTAATCGTCCAGACGTCCTCTTCCCGCGCCAGCTCATAGGCCGTTTCAGGGACAAGTGTGCTGAAGTCTTTATAAATTTCAATTTTGACGTACGGCAAACCGAGCGTGTTCAACTTCACCGTCACATCATCAGCAGGACTAACCATGCCTTTGGTAAACTCCGCAGGGTCTGGCATAGCAGTGCCTCTGACTTGAAGTCTGACAGTATGATAATCCTGCTGTACGACTCCGGACGCTTTATTTTTCAACAGTCCTCCCGAAATTCCAACTAAAAGCGTGTCATAGTAATCGAGCTCGTCTTTTAATTGGACAATAAGCCGTCGCTCGTTAGCCGGATCAATCTGGACACTCTCAATCTCAACGCTATCTGGCTGCGGGAAAGGTATAAAGGCGTAGAATCCCGGAAACAGAAAACATCCCTCTTGCCCATCGCCGCATCGCTGCAGCATGAAGTAATCGGATGCCTGCTCTTGCTCGACCGCAAGCTTCAGCGGCTCCGTAAATTCAAGCACATAGCTGTCCAACGTCAGCATATACGAGTTGTCCTGCACAAGCTCCGGCGGGTTGGCCGGGAGAATGGTCACATATACGGACTCCTCCGTTACCGTCTGCTCAAGTTTTTCAAATCGAATAATAAATTCATACGTTGCTGCATCCCGATTTTCATGATTAAAATATGAAGCGTTAAACGTCAGAACGCTTTGATTGCGTTCATCAGCCAAAGACAGCATCTGCTCGATATCTTCCTCAACCGGTTCTTCCTGGTTGCAATAGCTTTCATCGTACCACTCTTCTTCATTGCCCTGTTCATTGCCTTCGTCCTCTTCATCCTCCGGGCACGCCTTGCTTACGGAAGAGACGGATACATGGTAACCAAGATTATGGAAGGAAAAGGATTGATTCTCCTGCTCCCCGTATTGAGTGAAGCTGAACTCTCTATTCTCAAAATTCAGCAGGAAGTGGAAGCCTTTCTGCTCCTGCGGGCTGACGGTCGTCTGATTTTCCTCCAGAACGTCTCCGGTGTTCGCATTGGCCAAATAACCTTCGCGTACGGTAAAGCTGATGCGCGAACCATAGCTTACACCCTCTGAGAGCTTGATCCGCAGCCTATCAGGCTGGTTGGGATCAATGGATAAGTCCTCAACCCAATCTAATTTTTCAAATTGATGGGTTTCGACGTTGTACAATTCGACATACGCGGCGTCGAGCTTTCCGGATGGCCCATCTACTGACGGCGCCCAGGCCAAGTCATGTGAAAAAGGCAAAATAAATTCACTGTCGCTAATCATATAGTCGGCCTTATGCTCATAAAAAGCGCTGTTGTCCAACAGCGGCGGCTTCGGAGCTACGGTTGGCGTCGGGTCCGGCGATACCGTTGGCGTCGGCTCTACAGGCACTGTCGGCGTCGGGCCCGTCGGGGTCGTTGGCGTCGGCTCTACAGGCACTGTCGGCGTCGGGTCCGGCGATACCGTTGGCGTCGGCTCTACAGGCACTGTCGGCGTTGGGCCTGTCGGGGTCGTTGGCGTTGGCTCTACAGGCACTGTCGGCGTCGGGTCCGGCGATACCGTTGGCGTCGGCTCCACAGGCACTGTCGGCGTCGGGCCTGTCGGGGTCGTTGGCGTCGGGTTCGGCGATGCCGTTGGCATAATTGGAGTGGACCCGGAGCCTGACGCCACTGTATCTTCATATACGATGGCCCGGTTAGCAGGTGTCCCCACGCCGTTGTTCGCAGCTGCCGCAGCCGCTTCCTCGGCCTTCTTCTTGCTTAGCAGCTCCATGACCTGGTCAAGCAGCGCCTGATTGGCATTCGGGTCCTGCTTCAGCTTATCCGCATAATGCTCCAATCCGATCACCGGCAAATCGCGATAATCCAGCGGTTCTGTTTCCCCTTGCTTCCGCTTGTCTATCCAGAGCTGCTGATCGGGGTCGACCTCCTCGCGCTTGCCTCCGAAGGAGGTTCTGACCTTGCCCTCGAATACGCCGACATAGCTTTCCTCTTCTTCATATAAGACGACAAATTCGGTGCCCATAACGCCCATAATGGCAGTAGGGGTCTCGATTTCAAAACGGGAGTCGCCATCGAGCTTTTTTTTGATTTTAATAACAACCTTGCCTTTAAGCAGACTGAGGCTTGTTTTTCCGTTTAGCGCCTTTGCGCTTTGCACCAGCTCGCTTACGACCAGCGTCGTGCCCGAGCCTATCGTCACTTCCTTATCGCTGTCCAAATCCATGACGAGCTTGCCCCCAGATCCGGTGACAATCGTATCGCCTTGCGTAATGGCCATTCCTTTAAAAGCTTTAAACTTCTTGGAGCCGCCGCTTTTTTTGACCTCGGTCGTCCCCGATACAGCCGTTACCTTGCCGGCCTTGGCCGTGTCCTTTGCCATTGCAGCCGTTGGCCATGCAAGCATCATAACGAGCAAGCATGCCAGCAGCATTTTCAGCGTCTTCACCTTAATCCCTCCAATTCATAGATCCGTATTCCCTGTTCTTTGCCCTTTACCTTGATCTCGCCTAAATCCGCCGCTAAAATTCTGTCCTGCACCCTGGCGTAGACCGCCTCGCTCAGCACGATTTGGCCCGGCTTTGCATTGCTCTCCAGCCTGGCCGCGGTATTGACCGTATCGCCGATCGCCGTATAGTCCATTCTGGTTTTGGAGCCAATATTGCCAAAAACCGCAGGACCTACGTGGATGCCGAGTCCGAATTTCACGCCGAAGCCAAAGCGCTCGACCAGCTTCTTCTCCAGTGCCGCCGAGCCTTCCTTCATCGCCCATGCCGCCTCGACCGCCCGCATCGGATGATCGTCCAGCAGCAATGGAGCGTTAAAAATCGCCATCGCCGCATCTCCGATAAATTTATCCAGCGTGCCGTCAAATTTAAAGATGCAGTTAGCCGCCAAATCAAGGTATTCATTCAGAATTTCGACAATTTCCTCCGGCTCCGCGCGCTCCGACAGGGGGGTAAAGCCGCGAATATCGACGAACAGCACCGTCAGCTCGCGGCGCGTGCCGCCTAGCTTCAGCCCTTCGTCACCTTTTTGCAAAATCTGATCCACAACCTGCGGCGCAACATACCTACCAAATATATCGGTTACGCGCCTTCGTTCCAGCAGCTCGTCCGCATAATGATAACCAACGACGATTATACAGCTCAGCACCAGCAACGGGAGCGTGTAGCCGACTGATATAAGCGTGCCTTGACCGTATAAATATCCGGCGGCAAAAACAAGGACAGCAGCCAAAGCGCCAACGCCAAGAAAAGAAATCAGCATGGAAAATCTTCTGAACAGCCAGTATGCAATGGCAGCGGCAAGCACAAGCACAAGCGCGTTCCATTTCCAGTCCAGCGTATGCTTGAACGTTTGCTCCAATAAAGCCTGAAGGATGTTAGCGTGTATTTCTACGCCGTACATCGGATTTTTGACCTGCAGCGGAGTCAGGTAATCGTCC
Source organism: Paenibacillus sp. SY21-1 (assembly GCF_005222705.1). Lineage (GTDB taxonomy): Bacteria > Bacillota > Bacilli > Paenibacillales > Paenibacillaceae > Pristimantibacillus. The sequence continues at coordinate 136,572 of NZ_STGF01000012.1, forward strand.
TTGAAGCCTGTTGCATAAGGGCCTATCAGGACCATTCGATCCTTAAAATATTCCGCAGGCACATCGCCCGCCAACACCGCCGAATACGGAATGGCCTCATACTCGAACGGCTTGCCGGTGTAGGCGATATGAAACCGTCCGAACGCATCAAGCGGCAGCATGGACGAATCCGCCGTTTGACCGGCTCGCTCCATAAACATTCGGTATACGACCCAAGAGAAGCTCTCCAGCATGTCCCCCTTATATTCAAAGGAGTACAGCGAATTGCGCACGACGCGGTCGCGGTCCGGGATGGTATTGATATGTCCGATTGCTGCGGCGGCATCCTTCAGCTCGAGGAATGGCTCATTGAGCGCCTCCGCCTCCAGCGTTCCTTGACCGGATGAAGCCGGGAATGTGCCAAAAGCGGGCATAACGACATTGCCGGCAGCGGCCACCGCGTCGACCAACGCCTGATCGGATTCGGGATCATCCGCCGAGGGAGCGGGAAATGTTACGTCGAAGGCAATAACAGCGGGGTCGCCTGCCGCAAGCGTGTCGACAAGCTGCGCGTGAACGCTGCGGTTCCACGGCCAGCTGCCAAAGTCCCCGACGCTTTCATCGTCAATGGCGATAATCGCAATCCTCGTATCGATTTCGCCCTCCCGCTGCATAAAGCGGTCTTCAAAAAAATAGTCCAGTCGGTCCAGCGTCCCCCTGTACATAAAAATGACCGAAAGCGCGGTTAACAAGACGATGATATGTATAAGCTTGATTTTCAAAGAAAAGCCCCTTTCGTTCGTCCGACTGACCGGCAATTGCCAATTCTGACTATCATACGTCCTATGAATAGCTATGTACTCCTATTACGATTCTATTATATGACAAAAGAACCAAAAAGAAAGTTGTCGAAAGATCGCAAAAGAAAAATATTTCCCGTAGTCTGACGGCTATCCTGCGAATGAAAAATCCGACTGCCGCGCCTTCTCGCACCGCTGAGCCATTGCATGCCCGCCTCGGCAGTCACACTCTTACTTTTTACCAAAACGACGATATAATAGGTTGTCGTTTCAAAAAATGTCTTTTCTAGTAAGGCAAAAGCCCGTCTGGATACTTGCTGTCTTATTTATCCTTTCCAACATTGTCATAGTAAAAAGCCTCTACCAACAGGTACATTGGATCAAGCTCCCAAGATTGCTCCCTCATTTAGTTTGATTGTCATTGCGTTAACCGTCGCCACTTTGTTCGGCTCTAAAAAAATGATTAAAAACAAATTTGTTAACGAACCTAAGACCTACTACTTTTCCGAGGAGCGTTTACGGATGGAATCCGAGTCCACTCAGCAGACCATCGGCTGGAATGATCTGACGAAATATATACTAACCAAGGAAGCGGCCTATCTGTTTATGAGCAACCGGGCTGTACATGTCATTCCCCTATTGTCGGCAACAGCCGAGAATAAGGAGAGCATTGACCGCCTGATTCAAACCAATGTACGATTGCGCAAAACTGCTTGGTCTGCAATCATGCCTATATTTCTATTCATCTTTATTTTTTTGGTGGTGGTCGGTTTACTCCAGTCTCTATCCAGTGGACAATAATTGAGAAAAGGAATGAAACAGACGATGATCAACCTGCTTCCCTCCCCCGAGCTGATAACAGAAATAGAAACGGCCGAAATCGATTTTATGTCGGATCGGATGAACGCCATACAAGAGAGACCAGGCAATCCGGAAGGCATTGAAATAGCCAGATTCGGTTCCGCCGCTTGCTACTACAGCAGAACGATGGCTTGGCCCGCTTTTAATACGGTAAAAGGGATAACAAGCGAAAGCCTGCCTTATTTGGAGCAGATTATCGAGTTCTATCGGGCTCGAAACCGCAAGGCGCAATTCGAGATTATTCCCGCCCGTTCCGATCAGAAGCTTCTGATGCAATTGTCCAAATTCGGCTTTTACCAGTCCGGCTTTCATTCCTCCCTTGTCGCGGCGCCTTCCGCCCTGCCGGAGCAGCCTTCAGGCGTGCTTAACATTAGAGAGGTTCAAGAGGACAAGTTTGACCTCTATGCGACTATTCATTGCAGAGCGACAGGCCTGCCCGACAGCGGTATTCCCCATGTGGCCCAAAACAACAAGGCGCTCCATAACCGTCCGGGCTGGACATTCTATATGGCGTACGTAAACGGCGCTCCCGCAGCGGCTGGTGTCTGCTACATTAAGCACGGCAGAGCTTCATTAACCTTTGCGGCTACGCTGCCGGAGTATCGCAAGCAGGGGCTCCAGAAAGCGCTGCTGCAAAAAAGAATGGAGCATGCCGCTCTTAGCGGCTGTCGCCTCGTTGTCGGACAATGCGCCTTCCTGTCGCAAAGCCACCGGAATATGGAACGCGCCGGCATGAAGCTTGGCTATGTGCGCGCCACCTGGTCGGAGCAGTAGCATGGGAATGGCAAGCATAAAATAAAAAGCCAAAGGGCAATCCGTGTAAGCGGACCGCCCTCCTAACGTCATCGCAATCTCCGCAAAGCCTCGAAATCCGGATAGACGACCAAATCCTGCAAATACGCCGATTCCCTGCTCCCCGGCCTTCTCATCCGGTTAAGCGCGGCAATGATGTCCTCCCCGCTTTCAATGCCGATTCCATGGCCGAAATACAGGTCACGGTCCAGCATGACTACATTTTCCCCCTGCCACTCGGGGGTTGACGGATCGTGATCCGGGTTTTTAAAGTACAGCACATCGCCGGGGTATGCCTCATTCTTGTTGTTGGAGGTAACCAGATTCAAATCGCTGTCATATTGCCAGTCTCTTAGAAAAAGATTCTGGAAATGCCGGTTGAATACCGCCTCTCCCACAGTCTCCAGGATGGCTTTGTACAGCACAATGACAATCGCCCCCGCGCACTCAAACGCGTACAGCTCGCCATTTTCAAAAATATCGTTTATGCCCACCGACGGAGGCACATTCGGTTTAAGCCGGAACCCGCCGTCAGGCGTGCGGTTCCAGTACCGCTCATTGCATCTCGATGTGTCAAAGGTGGCAAAGCTTACCCCGCTCGCATACAGCGCCTTCGCCGCTTCGACAATGTTTAGCCTCGTTTTCAGCTCAAATTCCAGCGCCTCGACCGACGGATAACGATACACGACCGGACTGCTCTGCTTGGCGCGTACAATTCTGCGCTCAAGCTCCGTTGTAGTCAGCGGATTTAACGTTATGGACGGACTTCCCGCAATGACAATCACCTTTTGTTTCCCTCCCACTACTCCACCATCTAATGGGTTATTGTACGTATCAGCCTTTTTATTGGTGAATGGTGATCGGGATTTAAATAAGCGGCGCCGCGCATTTTATGGCATACATTGTCGACTTGTCATGGTATAATTTGTCCACATCCAAAGTAGCGGATCATGCTTCGGGCGCTGGCCCGGCGTGAACTGCCGTCGCCGTCCTCTGGCGGCAACAGCAAACGTTTCGCAATGAAATAGAAGCCGCTGGCAAGCGTGCAGCTTGTACCGGATTGTATTTCCAGAAAGGGGATCAAGCGTTGATTGTTTCCGTTATCAAACAAATTTTCGGCTATATGCGCGCCTACAAGCCGCTCGCCGCTTTATTTCTGATCACGATGCTTCTTGATTTGATCTTTATATCCTTGGCCCCGCTCAGCTTTCAATTTCTCATCGATCAATCGATTATCCCCCGGGATGTTCATGCCTTTACGCTCATCATGCTGGTGCTTGGCATAAGCGGAGTGATCTGCGTCGGCGCAGGCGTCTTCAGCGATTACCTGCTGTCCCGATTGCTTGCGTACATCCAGCGCGACCTGCGCGAGAAGCTGTTCAGTCGGCTTCAGGGAGCAAATATCGGCTTTTTTCAGCAAACCCGTTCCAGCGAGCTGCTCGCCTACTTTTCCTCCGATCTCCCGGCCATAGAACGCGCAATGTCTGCCATTCTCACCATCGGCATTCAATCGGTCACCGTCGTGACCATCACAACCGCCGTACTATTTTATTTGCAATGGTCGATGGCGCTGGCCATCCTGCTTGGGGCGGCCGTCATTTTTGCCGGTCCCTATCTGCTCGGCAGACGGTTCCATGAAGCCAATGTGCAATACAAAGAGCAATTCGACATGCTTATTGGCGATGTGCAGGAGAATATCAAAGCGCAGAAGGTTATTAAGGGCTTCAATCTTCAGCAGGCGATGGTCGCTAAATTTGTAGACCGCCTCGCGCCGATGATGGCGATTCATTATCGCCTGAATGTCATATCCGCCCAGCTGGGGCGTTTTCCGATGGTCAGCCTGCTGCTTGTCAATCTGACGATTATCGGACTCGGCTCGTATTTGGCCTTGCGCGGTCATATTACGTTAGGCGCGCTGGTCGCCTTTTTTACGATGTATACGTCCATGGGGAATTCCGTGTTCAACTTGACCTCCATCCTCCCCGTCTTTACGGATGCAGCGGTCAGTATGGACCGAATCAAACGGCTGCTGGAGGCTCCGCGGGAAAGCGCGGGGGGCCGGGAAACCGGATCGCTGGACGAGCGTCTTCCTTCGCTAAGCTTCTCTGACGTTACGTTTACGTACGAGGATGGCGAACGCAACGCGCTCAGCTCCATCGATCTGCATGTTCCGGCCGGAGCAACGGCCGCCTTTGTCGGGTCCAGCGGCTCCGGCAAAAGCACCATGCTCCAGCTTGCGCTTGGCTTCTATGAGCCTTCCTCCGGCCACATCAGCGTGAACGGCGTCCCACTCCAAGAGCTGGACCGCGGCCTGTTCCGCGAACGGCTCGGCATCGTTTTTCAGGACAACTTTTTGTTCCGCGGCACCATACTCGACAACATACGCGTAAGCAAGCCTGACGCCTCCCGGGAGGACATCATTGCCGCAGCGAAGCAAGCGGAAATTCACGTCTATATCATGACGCTGCCAGGCGGCTACGAGACGCAGGTGCTGGACGACGGCTCCAACTTCTCCGGCGGCCAGCGCCAGAGGCTCGCCATTGCCAGAGCCCTTCTGCGCAACCCCACCATGCTGCTGCTGGATGAAGCTACTTCGGCGCTCGATCCGATTGCCGAGGCTTCCATTAACCGCACGTTCAAGGAGCTGGCTAAGGGACGAACGGTTCTTACGGTTACGCATCGACTGGCCTCGATTACGGGTGCGGACTGCATTTTTGTATTTGATCAAGGCAAGCTGGTCGACAGCGGCAATCATGAAACGATGCTTGAACGCGGAGGCTACTACAAGCAGCTATGGGAAAAGCAGAACGGCATGGCGATTTCCTTCAACGGACAAGAAGCCGATATCGACGAGCAGCGACTTGCCCGACTGCCTTTTTTTCATGGGGTGGACGTCCCGGTGCTGGAGGAAATTCGCAGCTTATTCAACACGGAGACGTTTATTGCCGGTCAGACCCTTATTCACGAGGGCGAGCAAGGCGAGAAGTTTTATTTAATTGTAAGGGGCCGCGTCGAAATTACGCGCGGAGCCGACGAGGCGCGCAAACGGCTGGCCGTGCTTGAGGACGGCGACCATTTTGGCGAAATCGCGCTTCTGAACAATGTGCCGCGCAACGCGGACGTTACTACGCTCACCCCTTGCATCTTTTTGACCTTGCAGCGCAAGGGTCTGCATTACGTGCTCTCCAAGCACCCGGAGATCAACGCGCGCGTGAGGCAAACGCTCAAGGAGCGGATGCGTTGAGCGACATGCTGCACAGGACAGGGCTTGAATAAAAGCCGTTATGCAGGAGGGAGCATGTCCATGGGCATGCCTTCCTGACTATTCCGAAATTCCACTGTTTTGCCCTATAGCAATAGCCCTCTCCTGCCCCGACGCCTTGCCAACTCGCTGTGCTGAGGTCCAGAAGGCGCGGCGCGGATGCCTGTTCCTTTTTTTAGCGCGCAAAAAAAAGACAACCGCCGTCAAAGGACGAACAGTTGCCTTGGTCCGCTTCATGGTGTTTTTCCGCTTCCGGTAATGCTGCGGGTGCTGTACGGATCGGCATACGCGGTATTGGATTTCTCCCATACGTCGGCGTACGCCTGCTGGTTACGCTTGAACTCCGCCAGCGCGTATGAGCAGGACGGCACGATCTTTCGTCCTTTGCTCCGGGCATCCTCAACGACAAAGTCAAGCAGCTGCCTGCCCAGCTGGCCTCCTCTATATTCGGGCGCTACAAAAATATGATCGACTACCCATGTATCGACATCCACCAGCTGATACGTGATTTCGCCTACCTTGCCATTGGAGCCCGATAGCACGTAGCCATTGCCCTGCTTGTACGCCAGCAGCTCTTCCTTTGCTTTTCCATACAGGTCCTGATCTGATTCCTTTTCCATCGTCCATACACCTCCTGGAGGTTTTGCGGTAGGCCCCGCTCCTATTCCTTACCCGTTCTGGCTTGGAATGAAGCTAGTCCGTCTGCGCACGCAGACAGCCGGCTCGCAGACGGATAAGCTTAGCCCTCTCGGCTACCATCGAATGGACCGCCATACAAAGCCTGCCGCAATGGCCGCAAGCAGCGCTGTCCAAACGCCTTCAAGCTTATAGCCCGCAATGGCCGTCCAGAGCAAAATCGGCGGAAGCAGCAGCCAAAAGCGGGACAGCCAGATTGCCTGCTTCACATCAGCCTCCGACCAGCGGTATTGCGCAATAAACGCCTCGGTGAACCACTGCCTCCATTGCAGCTGCAGCCATGAGTTGCCAATCATCGGCAAGGAGACGAGCAGCACCAGCGCAACGGGGACGGGCACAAGGTTCACTGCATAGGAAGCGATGGAGATAAACCCCACCCACACCCGGACGTGAGTCATGGCGCGTAGAAACGCTTTTATACGCAGCTCGGCCAAGAGCGCGGCGGCATCGTCGCGTTTGCGGAAAATACGCTGAGAGCGGCGAAACACATACGGGCGCTTCCAGCGTATAAGCGGCTGAGGTTCCATCACTTGGCTCATCAGCAGCTCGGTGCTTTTGTGGCGCGCCGTCTCCGCATCCTTCACCGCCGCTTCAAAGCGCAGCGGCATGCGGACGCCGATAAGCATAATTACGAGCATGACCGGAACCATTATGATGACGCACCATGGAAGCAGCGCCGGATGGGAGACGGCTGCCATCATCGGCCCTAGATAGACAAGAACGACAGCCACGAGCAACGCCGCTTCCAACAGCCACTTCCTCCAGCCGCTGCGTTTATAGCTAGTCAGCCCGGCATAGGCTACAAGGAGGCACATCACGGCGGTATAGACATAGGACTGTCCGATTTGCCATAAGGAAAGCTCCTCAACCTTCAGCAAAAAAGGCAGCAGCAGCGCATAAGGCAAGAGAAACAATATGAAGCTCCTGACGGCCGTGTAGAGCATGGCGCGCAGCTTCAGCCGTTCAAGCCACTGCGGGCGCTGAAGCAAGAACAGCTTATCCGCCGCCTCCACCGGAACCGTTACCTGTCCTGTCAGCATTAGCATGAGAAACAGTCCGACAGGATAGACTGCCGTCCACGGGACGTTGTAAGCCCAATCCGGCATATTGAGCCACCATTCACGATACAGGCCCCCTAGAACAACTACACCCGGAATAAGCAAATAGATCCAAACGCTCCAGTCCAGAATGCTGCCCCACGCCTTTAACATCCTTCTCGTTTCCTGCTTCCTGCGGAAGCGAAACAACTGATCGGGAGTATACATATGCCAAGCCCCCTAGGTTAACGCATGGAAGCAGTCGAATAACGATGCGCCTTCGCCACAACCCGCCGTCTCTCTTATTTGCTGCAAGCTGCCTTGAGCTACGGCCTCGCCGTTGTTGATTAGCACAAAACGCTTACTTATTCGCTCTGCGGTATCCAGCACATGGGTCGACATGAGCACCCCCGCGCCCCGTTCGCGTTCCTGATCCAGCAGGCTTAGAAAATCCCCTGTCGCGCGCGGGTCCAGACCAACAAATGGCTCATCCACAATATATAAATCCGGCTCCAGCAAAAAAGCGATAATCAGCATCAGCTTCTGCTGCATGCCCTTGGAGAAGCTCGTCGGGTAATGATCTCTCTGCCCGCTCAAACGAAACCGCTCCAGCAGCGCTGCCGCTTTCTCCTCGAACAGCGCCTCCTTCATTTCGAATACGGATGCAGCCAATCGCAGATGCTCCCACAAGGTGAAATACTCATAGAATACCGGCTGCTCCGGCACGTAGGCATATCGCCGGTTGCGGCCGCCGAGCTCGATTGTGCCTTCCACATGCTCCATTAACCCTAATATCGTTTTTATGGTCGTGCTTTTGCCCGCTCCATTCGGTCCGATTAGCCCTACCAATTCTCCCGGCTTAACCGTAATACGAATTCCTCTTATCGCCGGCTTGCCTTCTTCATAACCTGCCTGTTTGATTTCGGCATTTAATACCGGACTCTGCAACTCCATTTCCCCCATTTTGCTTGTCAACCTCTCCTTTTTGTTCTTCCGCCCCTCTTCATGGTAGCATGTACAATTGAACAAAGGGAAAACGAACCTTTAACGGCAGCTTAACGATCCTCCCTGCGTGCATACGCAAAAACACCTCCTGTCCACAGGACTGAAGGCTTTAGCCTTGCCCGGGAGCAAAGAGGTGCTTGTACGACTATCATTCTACGGCAAAAGGCCCTGCGTGGATAGCCTGACTTCATTCTGCCCTTTTGCTACACAACCTCAGCCTGCTCGGCCTCTAACAACCCGGCCTTGATCAAGCCGTTGCGGATACCGCGGTCATCTACATGCGTCGTCACATAGTTGGCGAAAGGCAGCAGCTCAGGATGGGAATTGCCCATGGCCACGCCAAAGCCTACCGCTTCCAGCATTTCTTTATCGTTAAGTCCGTCGCCGAATGCCGCCGCATCCTCGACCGTCAAGCCCAGCTCGTCCAGCAAAGCCTTGATGCCTTGCGCCTTCGAGCCTCCTGCCGGCAGCACGTCCATAGCTTGCGGATGCCAGCGGATAAGCGTAAGCTCGCTAAGCAGCTCTGCATAAAGCTCTTCCTGCTGGCTTTCGCAATGCAGAAACACCTGATAGACGCCATCCGTCTGCCAGAAGTCGGGATTAAAGCCCGGCTGCTCAACCTTCAGCGAATTAACCGACTCGGTAATGAACGGATTATTCTCGGTATTGGAGAAAAAGGCGTGCTCGCCTTCGAATACGAGACTGTGGCCATGCGTGCCCGCCACCGCAACCAGCTTCTCCAGGCTGGATTTTTCAATTTCACGCTTATACAGCGGTTTGCCTTTATAAATGACGTAAGCGCCGTTCATGCATACAAAAGACTCAATGCCCAGCTGCTCGGCCAGCGGTTTGATAAAGTACGGCGCTCTTCCGGTTGCGATAACCGGCTCTACTCCGCGCGCCTTGAGCTCGGCGATTGCGCGTACCGTGTCCTCGGGAATAACCTTTTGCTCATTCACCAGTGTCCCGTCAATGTCGAAAAAAACAATTTTATAGCTCATGCTCCCGCTCTCCTGTCCTATTGGCCTCTTGGCGGTAATCTGCCCGGCCTTTTTATACTTCAAGCCGTTTATGCTTGATAATAGTATAAAGACAAAGAGAAAGAAAGGGAACCATGAGTTCTACCAACCAAAATCTAGCGTCTTGCCTGTTTCGACATAGGTTTTCAGATTGCTGACCACAAACCACCAGCTGTCTCTCGCCTTGCTGATGCTTGGGTGGTTATCCGTGAACTGATCGTTCACAAGCGTCAGCTTCGTCGTCCCGCCCACCACATCCAGCGTAAACGTGATGGTAGATTCAAGCTCCGCGTGATTGGAATAATAGGAAGGGCCCGGATGCTCCAGCAGCTGCAGCGTTTTGTTTTCTTCATAAGCAAGAATGGTGCCGTATACATGTACCGTTCGATCGCCTTCGTTGCCGGGACCTACGTAGGCGAAGGGAGCGCCCGTCTCGAAAGTCGATTCCAGCGAGCTGCCAAAAAAGATGAGCTGCGTGCCCTCGGGAGACACGAGCGCCTGCCATACCTGCTCGGGCGTACCGCCAATATAAATTTCGAATTTCAATTCCATCTCGATCACTCCTTCAATTTTATTCATGAATCAAGTATAGTAGGTGCAAGAGATGACGTATTGTAAAAACGCGACAGCGGTCATGCAAGGAGTGAGTCCAATATGTCAGCGCAATTGCCGACGCCCAGCATGGGCGTGCTTCAGCCTAATGCCGGAGCGCAGAAATTTCGCCTTACCCGCCATGAGCCGTCCAAGCCGCTTCAAGCGTTCGTGAAGCATTACTGGATCGTCAGCTGGTGCCTGGAGGAAGAGGAATCCTTTGATCAAGATGTGCTTCCGAATCCGTGCGTCAATCTGGTGCTGGAGCCAGACACAAGCGGCATTTACGCTCCAGCCGGCCAAATGTACACCAAATGCCTGCAAGGGAGCGGGCTCGTATTCGGCATCAAGTTTCTACCCGGAGGATTTTATCCGTTTCACCGTTCGCCGCTGTCGGAATGGACGCACCTGGCGCTGAGCGATGTATTCGGACCCGATTCCTATGCATATGAGCAGGCGATGGCCGCCACAACCGATACGGCTGAGCGCATCCGCCTGACGGACGCCATGCTGCTCGGCAGACTGCCAGGGGCGGACCCGAACGTCTCATGGATCAATGCGATGATTGACCGCATTCGCGATGATCGCGAGCTGTCGCAGGTGGAGCAGGTTTGCGGCCTGTACGACGTCAATATACGCAAGCTGCAGCGTCTGTTCAACCAATATGTCGGAGTCAGCCCAAAATGGGTCATCCAGCTCTACAGGCTTCAGAATGCGGCCGAATGGCTGGACAGCGGACGTTACGCGGAATGGACCTCCCTCGCGCTCGCGCTTGGCTATTACGACCAATCCCATTTCATCAAAGACTTCAAATCCATTATCGGCGTCACGCCGGAGGAATATACGAATCGGACGACTTGACGAACAGGCCGTGCGAAGAGTATATTTAGGTTCAATATAACGGTACGGCTTACGTAGGAAGCACCTGTAAGAGAAGGCGATGAACGCCTTTCTTGCGGGTGCTTTTTTTGCGTTGTCCGTGCCGATTACCCAAGGAGGCCTGATCATTATGCCGAACCAGACCCATCGTCACAAGGCGCTTCATTACGCGCCGCCGCCGTCCAGGCGAACCGTCCCGATTCTGCTAGTCGCCGTTCTCCTGCTGCTTGCCGCCGGACCGGGGCTTGCGGCCGCCGCTTCGTTCCAGTTCTCCGTTACCGTCAAAACCGCCTTCGACAAAATGACGGCCGCCGCCGACAAAGCGCTGGCCGCCAAGCTGACGGAGCAGTACGGCGAGCTGCAGCGCGCGCAGAAGCTGACCATCGAATGGGAAGCGAAAGCCGATAAGCTTCATTATCGGAATGAAGAAGCGGAGCTTGCGGCGAAGGAGCGGATAAAGCAAGTCGGCGCCGCCAAGCTTGCGAAGCTGGAAGCCGAGGCTCTGCACACGAAGAAAAAATACGAGCCCCTCTTCGCCCTCTACGATTCGTTAAAGCAACAGCATAGCTTGGCCAAAGCAGCCAAAAACAAATGGCTGGCCGGTACGCTGGCTCCGCAGGTGGAGACGGCCAAGGCGGCCGTAAAGCTGGCCAAGCTCGACATTCGCGCGAAGGAGGAGGCATTGCGGGCCGCCAAAGCCCATAATGCCAAAACAATCAAAGAGCTTAGAAGCATGCTTGCCGCGGCCCAGCCGGTCAGCATCAAGATCAAAGCCGCCAAAAGCGCCGTCGGCAGCTTGAACAAGCAGTTTTCGGCTGAGGCTGCGGTGTTGAATCTGAACGTAAGGAAAGGCGAGGCGACAGCCTCGCTAAGCTCCCTGATACGCATGAACGCATATGTGAAGCAAATAAATGCGCACAGAGCCTCCATCTACAGCTTGGAGCAGCAAATAGCGGGCATAATCGCCAAAGTAAACGCACAGCCTGTCATGGGCTAACGTTCCTGATACGCAAGCCTCGCCCGTGCTGGCGAAGGGCTGCATTCTTCCTATGCCCGCTATGGCGTGCTGGCCCCTACAACAAAAAACGACGGGTGCAGCCGCTCTCTGGAGCAGCAGCACCCGTCGTTATCGCATACAGCTTATGCCTGGACCAGCGGCAGCGTCAGCACAACTGTCGTGCCCTCATTCACTTCGCTGTGAATATCGACACTGCCGCCGTGAGACTTCATAATTTTGTGCACCATCATCAGACCCAATCCGTTCGCATCCTTCCTTGTCGAATAGAACGGCTGACCAAGCTGACCAAGCACCTCGGCCGGCATGCCGATTCCGTTGTCTCTGAACCTTAGCCGCAGGACATCCTCGCGAATTTCGGCCGTAATATCAATCGTGCCGCCAAACGGCAAAGCTTCCAATGCATTCTTTAGTACGTTGAAAAATACCTGCTTCAGTTGATTCCGATCGCCAAGCACCGGCAGCTCTGCAGCCAGATCGGCATGGATGCGAATGCCGTTCATGGCGAACTGCAATTCCAGTACGCCAAGCACCTCCTGCAGCAGCGCTCCACAGCTTTCAACAGCGAATTTGTCGGCCTGCGGCCTGCCCAAAATCATAAACTCGCTCACAATCGCATTAATGCGATCCACCTCTGTCATCATCAGCTTGTAATGGCCAGGCTGGATGGAACTGCGCGACAATTGCAGCATCCCCTTCAGCGTCGTCATCGGATTGCGTATTTCGTGAGCGATATTCACCGCCAGCTGCCCGGCTACCCCCAGCTTCTCGGCGTTGCGCAGCTGCTCCTCATGACGCTTCATCTCGCTAATATCGCGCAGGGAGCCGACAACCCGTATGATTCGGCCCTCAGGATCAAAAACCGGCACGACATCAAGCATATAGGTATGCGTCGCGTGCTGGCTGCGCAAGCTCCACTCTTCGCCTATATACGACTGCCCATGCTTCAGCGCCCGTTCAAAAAAAGGGCCGATGCCCTCCAGCTCCATCACGCTTGAGCCTGCGCGGAACGACTTCTGCTTCCGCACAAAGGATAAAATAATCAAGCTGCGCTCGTTCATTTCCATAATGATGCCTTTGTCGTCGGTAACAATGACACCAAATCCGTTCGTATCGAGCAGCACCTGATTCAATATCTGCAATTGCGTATTGTGCTTGCGCAAGAGCAGCTCCCGTTCAACGGAGTCGGCGACTGTACAGAGCATGGCAAGCAAATAAGAATAAGAGTATTCCACCTCTGTCATAAACGAGATTGTACCTAGCAGCAAACCCGTCTCCTGAGAGTAGAAAGGAGCGGTTCCGCAGGCGAGACCGTGCAGCACCGAGTGGTAATGGTCCTTGCCTTCCAGGTGAATCGGCATCCTGTGCTTGAGGCTCAAATGAACGGAGCTTGTCCCCATCTCCTCGCTCATCTGCACACCCTCCGTGACGCCAAGCTGGCGCATGCGGTTGACCGCTATTTCGTCACCCTCGCAGGCCAGTATGAAGCCTTCGTTATCCGTGATCAGGATGTTAAAGGGAATGTCCGTCACCATGGCAAAAAACTTGTCGACAACATAGTAAGCAATTTCCAAAACTTCCTTGTATCGATCTAGCTGCGCGTTAAGCTCGTCCGTCGTATACCGGTTGCGTACAACCGGTAGCGAATCCGGCTCGATTCCCAAGCTGCGGCAGCGATTGTGAGATTCTATCAGTATTGTTTGATCTATCATAGATGATTACCAACTAACCTTTCTATGCAGCTACCTGTCCAATTATTCTTCTATATAATTGTACCATAGCTGTTCTCAATCCTTACCATTTTTATAAAAATTATTTATTAGTATGTTTTCATTTTCGCTTATGCGGCTCGCAAATTCAAGCTTCTCAAGCGTACACGGCTGACGGCGTCCGATGCGGTAAAAGCTGCCATTTCGCCAAGCCATAGCGGCAGGACGAAGGCAGGAGACCCGTATACCTGCCTTTCTCGCAAGATAACAGATGATAGACAGGCCAAAAACAGGTATGATAGCATTATGGCACATCAAGTGAAATGATCACAGTTACGCAAGTACCAAGATTATAGAAACGTACAGGGGATAGATTATGCAGATCGGTTTTTTTGATTCGGGTATCGGCGGTTTGACCGTACTGGCGGAAGCGATTCGAAGAATGCCTGACAAGGATTTTATATATATGGCGGATACGCTGCATGTGCCTTACGGCACCAAAGCGCAGGAAGATGTTAGAGCATATATTTTTGAAAGCGTCGCTTCCATGATGGATCTCGGCATCGACGCGCTGGTCATCGCCTGCAATACGGCGACCAGCATCGCTATTGCGGATTTGCGGGAACGTTATTCCCTGCCTATCGTCGGCATGGAGCCCGCCGTTAAACCGGCTGTCGAGATGAATATGGCAACCGGGAAAAGGGTGCTGGTGTTCGCAACGCCGCTAACCCTGCAGTTGCCTAAATATTATGCGCTTGTCTCGCGTGTGGACGAGAAAGGCATTGTCGATTCGTTGCCTCTGCCCGAGCTTGTGCATTACTGTGAAGCGCTTCAATTCGACCAGGCGGTGATGGCCGACTATTTTTACGGCAAGCTCGCGGGGTTTGATCTGGAGCAATACGGCATTGTGGTGCTGGGATGCACGCATTATCCGTTCTATAAGGATATTCTGCGCTCCATCCTGCCGCCGCATATTGAGATTGTCGACGGGAATGTAGGGACGGTCAAAAGACTCTCCGCCCTCGTCAGCCGTTACGGGCTTACGGGCGGCAACGGTCGCGTCCGCTTTATGTGCACCGGCAATGAGCCTGCCTATATGGACAAAATGCAGACTGCGCTGGCCATGCTGCTTAACAAATAACAGTCGACGCTCCTGCTTAGGCGGGTCGCTATCTAAGCTCGGATGGCGACTTGCCTGTGCTGCGCTTAAAAATGCGGTGGAAATAAGAGACATCGTTGTAACCCAAATAATCGGCGATTTCGCTTACCGTCAGCTCGGATTCCGTCAGCATATAAAGGGCGGTTTTCATGCGCTGATTGTGCACGTACTCGCTGATCGTCTGCCCCGTTACGCTGCGAAACAGCGTAGCGGCATAGTTCGGAGTCGTCTGAATCGCGTCGCCGAGCTCCTCCTTCGTCACCCGACCGCGGTAATGCGTCGCAATGTACTGCTTCATGCTGTCCACTCGGCGGTGCTTGCCCTCGGCTATCTCTCCTCTATCCAGCTCCCGACTTAACAGCACCAGCGCTTCCGTGAGCAGCGCCTGCGCCATCAGCTCGAAATACGCAGGCCGCTCCTCCCATTGATGCAGCACCGCTTTCAAACGCTCCTGTACCAGTTCATAGCAGCCCAGCCTGCGTTTGACCTCCTCTTTCGATCGCAGCATGGATAATGCAGCACCCGGAGACAATAATCGAAAATTGACGACATATTTAGTGTGAAGCATGGTCGGAATGCTTTTGCCGTAATAGGGCACCGTACCCGGAATGAGCAGCAGGTCCCCCTTCTCAAGAATCAGCTTCTCCTGATTCACCCAATAGACACATTTGCCGTAGGTGACCAGTGCCAGATGCATACTGCGCCCGTCCCCCGTTCCTTCTTCATACCACTCGGCCCCATTATCCTGATGAGCGTCTATGATCGACAGCATATGACCGCCTCCAGAGCTGTACTATAATATACCCATTATACTATAGTTCTCTATCCACTTCCTCCTTCCGCGCTACAATATAGGAAATTAAGGAGGCATGCACATCATGTTGAAGACTAAAATTGTATGTACAATGGGACCCGCTTGCGATTCCGTTCCTACTCTAAAAGAAATGATTAAGGCCGGCATGACTGTCGGCAGATTGAATATGGCTCACGGCGAGCTTGAGGACCATGTCAAACGGATGCAGAATATTCGACAAGCCGCCAGCGAGCTGAATACGGTCGTTCCGATTATGATGGATATTAAAGGTCCCGAGGTACGGATCGGCAAGCTGAAGGAAGCTTCCTGCGAGCTCGTTATCGGCAATGAGCTTGTCCTGACGACGGAGGATGTGCTTGGCGACGCAGCGCGCCTGCCCGTCAACTACGCGGAGCTGCCGCTTGTCGTCAAGCCTGGCGACCGCATTCTGATTGACGACGGACTTGTCGATTTGACAGTCAAGGAAGTACGCGGCAACGATATCGTCTGCCTGATCGTCAGCGGCGGCGTCCTGAAGCCTCGCAAGGGCGTTAACCTGCCTGGCATCAAAACGACGCTGCCCGGCGTAACGGAGCGCGACGTTCAGCATATTCATTTTGGCATCGAGCACAATATTGAGATTATTGCCGCTTCCTTCGTCCGCAAAGCAGAGGACATTCTGGAAATTCGCAGAATTCTTGAAGAAGCAGGACAAGGACATGTTCAGATTATTTCCAAAATCGAGAATGAAGAAGGCATGACCAATCTTGACGCCATTATTGAAGCATCCGACGGCATTATGGTCGCGCGCGGCGATCTCGGCGTAGAGGTTCCGATCGAGGATGTGCCGATGATGCAGCGTGAAATGATCAACAAATGCAATCTGGTCGGCAAGCCGGTTATCGTAGCGACGCATATGCTGGAGTCGATGCAGGTTAACCCTCGTCCGACACGCGCGGAAGTAAGCGACGTGGCCAACGCCGTGCTGCAAGGAGCAGACGTCGTGATGCTGTCCGGCGAAACGGCTGCCGGCAAATATCCGGTGCAGTCGGTGCAGACGATGGCTTCCATCTCGCGCAAGGCTGAATCCATGATCGACTACAAGGCGCAATTCGCCAAAAAGCAGGCGCAGCACAGCACCAACATTACCGAAATCATTAGCCAGGGAGTCGTAAGCTCTTCGCTCGAGCTGAAAGCGCAAGCCGTGCTGACGCATACGGAAAGCGGCTTTACGGCGCGCATGATTTCCAAATATCGCCCTGAAGCGCCGATTATTGCGGTCACGCAGCATGACCAGGTTATTCCGAAAATTTGTCTGCTGTCCGGCGTATTCCCGGTCAAAGGCGATGCGGTTAAGACGACGGACGAAATGTTCGAATCGGCCACGCGCAATGCGGTTGCTACGGGCATGATCGCTGCAGGCGATACCATTGTGTTGTCCGCCGGCGTGCCAATTGGTCAGGCAGGAGCTACAAACCTGATAAAAGTCGCTCAAGTATAATATAATAGGGTAAACGCAACCTAATCTTTAAAACTAACGCGAGGCTAGGACCAAGGAGGGAACGTGTATGAAAAAGGAACATATCGTTCATTTCAAAATCATTCGCGGCGGCGAATCCAAAAAGCTAACAGGGCTGATCTATCTGGAGGAAGGTGCGGAGCCTACTCTTGAGGATTTTGCCGATTGTCTGAAGCAGTGCGGCCACGACGTTCATATTGAGGACGAGAAGCATTTTATTTTTCGCTCCAACGACCCTGGCGAAGATTATCTGATCGACGTACTGGAGGATTACAAACCGAACACGAAGGATCTGGACTCCGACAATCTGGCCCGCAGCTTTATCAAGCCTACTACGTTTCTATAATGCCAACCATTTCTGTGCTGCACAAGCAGGGGCATCTCTTCCTTTGGAGGGGATGTCTTTTTTTGTGGTACACTCTAAGGAAATATCAAAAAGGCGGGCAGCACCTACATGGATATAAATGAACAGATCCTTTTATGGAGCAACGCGCAGTGTAAAATAATAGATATTCGTCGTATTACGATGAAGGCTGCCGAGCAAACAAGCTCCTACCTTGTTCCCTCCGGTCTGTTTCTTATGTCTATTAGAGGCCATGCAATGGCTCGACTCAACGGTTCTCCCCACCCGCTCAATAGATTTACTGTGCTTCATACCCATAAAGGAGACCGTCTCGACATCCTTGCGGGTAACGCAGGTTGTGACTATTACAGCATTTATTATAAAGCAGAGCTACCCTCCGCCCTGCATAAGCAAGCTCTCCCCCCGGACGGGAGAGCACGCTCCATCGATCATAGTTACAGCTTTGTCCCCGAGCATCCGGCAGCACTGTACCTTTGTCTGACCGACATGTACCAGGATTGGAAGAAGCAGCAGCCGCTTGCGCGCCTGCGCGCCAAAGCTTTGTTGCTGCAATTCGTGCACGAACTGTTGAATCAAATGCAGCAGCAAGGCGCACGCTCATACAAGCGCGATCTGGCCGCCCAGGTCGCGTCTATTATTCATGCGCAATATGCGCAACCTCTTACGCTGGAGTCGCTGTCGGAAAGCCTTAACTATAGCGTCCCCCACCTCTCTTCCTATTTCAAAATCAGAACGGGGCTCAGCCCCATCGACTACTTGATTAAGGTGCGTATCGACAAAGCGGCCGCTCTACTGCTGGAAACGGATGCAACATTGAAAGAAATAGCCCTTGGCGTCGGTTATCAGGACCCGTATTACTTGGGGCGACTGTTCAAAAAGCATAAAGGCGTATCCCCCACACGTTATCGAGAAGAGCATGCGGCACGAGCGATACTAGAAGATAGTCCTGACACAACCATGAGATCCTCCATTGTCGCCTTCTCACCTCTTGACTATACTGATACAAGTGATAATGATTATCAGCATAATGAGAGCCAAGATGGAGAGGAAGATCTATTCATGTTTAAACATTCAGGGCCTGCCCTGGCATCGGTATTGATGCTAAGCTTTATGCTTATACTAAGCGCATGCGGCACGAACAACGCTGTAATCACAGCCACTACAGAGCCGAGCCCTAGTGCCGGTACAACTCCTGTTAAGGAACAGCCGCAAACCAAAATGATTCAAACAGCCACGGGAGAGATAGAAGTGCCCCTTCATCCTCAGCGTATTGTTGCGGGCGAATATTTGGGCAGTCTGATTGCCCTTGGCATTACGCCGGTCGCCACGTCAGACCATCATATTAAAAATCCTTACTTTCAGGAATATTTGAAGGGTGTCGAAAATATCGGCGACGGCAACGGCAATGTTGAGAAAATTCTGGCGATGGAGCCCGATTTGATTATTATGGACGATTTCTATCCTGAGCTTAATGAGCAAATGTCCAAAATTGCCCCTACAATTGTTGTTCCTTATGCTTCCTTAAAAACGGTGCATGAGGAAGTTGCTTATTTCGGCGGACTGCTTGGCAGGGAACAAGAAGCAGAGACATGGCTGGCTGATTATGACAACCGTATTGCCATCGCAAAAGAAACCGTATTGAAGAACATACCTGCTGACAGCACCTTCTCTGTTATGGAGCTGGAGGACAAGAACATAATGACGGTTGGCACAGATTACGGGAAAGGCGGTCAGCCGGTCTATAACGGGTTTGGCTTCAAGCCTCCGGCTGAAATCGCCGCAGAGATGGTCGATCCGGGCTGGGCGGCCATTTCTGCCGAAGCATTGCCCACTTATGCGGGAGACTACATTATCTTGACCTCCAATAAGACAACACTGGACGAGCTCAAAGCGGACCCTGTCTGGAGCTCCCTTCCAGCCATTAAGAACAATCATGTCTTTATATGGAAAAGCGAGCGCTCCAACTACTGGGACCCCATCGCTATTCTGAGCCAGACGGAAGAATTGGCTGCGTGGTTGACAAGCCTCTAGTTGATTAATCAGCATAATAACGCATAAAAGCCCGGTCATGGCCCCTTGGAGGGGTTATCGGGCTTTTTGTGCATCCTAATTGCGACAAATCCAAACAACCAACTTTTTAGCCAGAGTTTTAAGACTTTGGAAATATTTTCAACGAGGCGTTGATTGTGGTACGATAATGTGGGTATAAATCACCAAGCCTGCTGCCGGGTAAACTGACAAGAAAGTTGGTGGCTTATGAATACAATCGACCTGCTGGTTATCGTGGTTTCGCTGCTCATTTCCTTGCCGCTGATGTTTTTGGCCGTTATCGTCATTCGTCAGTCCTTTCAATCCAATCGCGAAATCAAGCGCATCCGCAAAAATGGCGAGCCCGCTGAAGCCGTCGTCAACTCCATTCGGCAAACCAACAGTGAAATCAATGGCCATCCGGAGGTTTATATCGGCTTGACCATACCTCGCGAAGAGGCAGAGCCCTACCGTACGATTATTAAAACCGTCATTTATATGGTTAACATACATCAGTACCAGCCCGGCCGCAAAGTAAAGGTTATGGTGCTGGAGGAGGACGGCAAGCTGAAGGTAGCGATAGACGGCGTTCCCGTTTTTTAGAAGCTTGCAGCTTTAGGAACAGGTCCGCGGCACAGCCCTGTCCCTAAAGCTGTTTATCCTTTGCGGGCCATTCTCGTAACCAGGACGATGATCTCTACTAGGATGCCTAGCGCGAGCCCCGATGCCGTCGCGAGCATAAACGACATCAAGCTCGCCAGATCCTCCCAGCCCGTCATGTCCTTGGAGTACAGCGCCATCATGACAAGACCCGTGGCCAGCCCTGCCGTTGAGCACAACCATAGCCTGCGGGCCCCAAGCCATCCGAGAAAAGCGAATAGAAACGAAAGCAGCACAGCAAGCAGCATAAATCGAAAGGCGTACACGCCAACAAACGGTTTATCTAGCAGTACAAATCTCACGATCCAAAGCGCCACCGTTGCAGCAAGCGACGATATGCCGGCGCACATCCACCATTTGGCGCTTCTTGCGACAGGAATCCAGTTCATCCCCATTCCCCTCTCCATACGAACCCGCTTTTCCTTTTAGACGCATAGAGCGCTTACAATGTTTCCGACTTCCCTTTATACGTAAAAAGAGACTACCCTGCATGACAGGATAATCTCCAGGCGTACGGTACTACTCTACGCCGTCTTTGTAATTTTTGTCGTAATGCTTGTCGCCTTTATGCTCCAGATCGTTAAGCGTCTTCTCAAGCGTCTCCACAATCTGTTCCTTGACCTGTGCCAGCGTTTCATAGAATAGCGCTTCTTCGGAGCCGACGATTTTTACGCCGCTGATGGCCTGGATGGACTGAAACCGGCGATGATGGTCAGCCAGCTCGTCGATAGCCGCAAGCGTATGCTTCGTCTGCAAAAACAAATCCTTATGATGCTGCTCGGTCAGTCTGATCTCCAGTTGTTCCATTCTCTTGTTCATGGGCGTATTCTCCTCTGTCTGAAATAACTAAGCGGAAGCACTTGAGCGTAAAAGAAGGACTCCCGCCCTTCCAAAAGCATGCCTTTAGGCTATTGTACAATTTTACAGGGCTGGACGACAACTCGCAGTTTTTCGGATTCCTTTTCGGCCGGGTTTCTGTAGCACAGCCGCAATGGAAACGGGCCACCGCTGCTTCTGGCAGCGGTGGCCCGTCATATATACAGGATGAATTCATCCAATAAGGAAAAATCGTTTTGATAAGAAACTTTATGAATCGATCTTCTGCATCCGAATTATTCGGACGGTTGGAAACGGCTGTAACGCCCGCGCGCGAATCTCCTCTACGTACGTCGAGTACGGTTTAACTGGCCTTCCACTTGATGCCACTGTTTGATAAATTGCTGGTAAAGATGGTTTTCCAGATGATTCAAGCCCTGTCTGTTTTCCTTCATCATTAATGCGTTCATCCGGTGTTTGAGCATCGTGCCGCGGCGCTCCAGCATGTCTGCATGTGTCAAGTCCAATCACCCTCCAGTAATGTTATGTGCTGTCCGTTTAAGTATAACGAATATCGTCGCGCTGCAAAAACGTCCTGTCATCCCCTCCTCCCTCCTCACAAGTTCTGTGACCCGGCTTCCTCCAGACAGCACCGCCTGTTCGTATGTATGCGTCCATTAGCTTCGATTTTATGCCAATCGTTCGTTGAAGCCGCCTTGACGAGCAGAAAAGGAATACCGCCAGCCAAGCTCGCCGTTTCCTCACAAAATTGAGCACGCACGTTCGGATTGTGCAGCATCTTTACTCATTCGGCATGCTATAATGGAAAAGCCAAAAGGATGGACGAACTATTATAAATATTCGAAACGACCTATAGATTCAGATTGATGAAAATGCACCGAGCAACGCTGTCAGGAGGCATAATGATGAGCTTTAAGCACTGGCACAGCCAGTTTGAACAAATCGCTCAGCCGTTCCATTCGCTTCAGCGAAATGAACACTACTATTACACTGTTACTCGGGCGATTCAAGAGCATAAACCGGATGTGTTCGAGGGCGGGTATCCGCTATACAAGTTAAATGCGCTGATTTTTGTGATGAGGAAGCTGAGCAATCAAGGGGAGAACTCTACGCACCATCGGCTGGGACATGGCCGTTTCATAGGAATGCATACCGAGACAGCCATCCATCTGGCCCTCCGTGATATTGAAGAACTGCTCACCTCTGCGCCTGCCTTCGATAGAGCGCTGCCCGAATTTGCAGACCTGCTTCAAGACACGCTGCGCCTGCTACGCGACAGCATGTTCGAGGAGAAAAGCCCGTCCAACAGCTTTTATTGGGCTCCCTACTTCGGGCTTTGGGACAAGTGGATAATATCGTTACCCGGCTTCGAAACGCTGGCTGCTGAAGAGATCGGACGTTTGCGTCAGATGGAGCAAGAGCACCCCAACCATTTGTATTGGTCTGAACTGGCCCAAGGATGGCTATATTTCCATATGCGAAACGATGAGGCGGCTTGGAGATGTTTGGCGACCGCAAGCCAACGAAATGGGCTGAATGCGGCGCATTTGCAGCCGCTTCTGGAGAGTCTGCTCCGCATCCGTGACTGGCCCAGACTGATCGAGTGGCTGTACAACGCAACCCCTTTGATTAAAGGGATCCAGTATCAGCCTTTGCCGCAGCTATGGGAGCTGTGGCATGTCGCAGCCGAGCATCATGCGGATGCGGAGCCCAGAATGTGGGAGGCGCTGCGGAGTCTGCTGCCCGGAGCCGTCAGCGTATATGCGACCCAGCTCTACGAATGGGGCAAATGGCAGGAATGGATAGACCTCCAGCTAAGCGGCGCGGATACCGATCCGCTGGCCTACCGGGTAGATACGTTCAAGCCCATCGAACGGGAAGCGCCTGCCCTTCTGCTCCCCCTGTACCATCAAGCCGCAGAGCGTTATCTGCTCCTGAAAAATAGGGATAGCTATAAAAAAGCGGTGAAGCTCCTCAAAAGGCTCTCCAAGCTGTATAAAAAAATGAAAAAAGCGGAGGAGTGGGATCGGTTTATGGAGCTGCTCGTCTCGCGCTACAGCCGCTTCCGGGCCTTTATGGAGGAGCTGCGGAAAGGAAAACTGATTCCATGATTCTGTCGCAAATAAACTATACGATTCATATGAATCTGACGGCCTTTGGAGATGCCCTGTTCTACGGATACAGCAGCCGGGATTGGCCTATCAACGGGCTGCAGCTGAAGCAGCGGCTGTTCGCATGGCACGCTCCTTCCTTCTACGGAACGGCGCTGGAAATCCAGCAATTAGGCAGCCTTGAAGCGGTGCCGCTGCCGGCTGAGCAGGTTTTGCCTTTTCTCGCGGAATGCCCGCTGCTGCTGCATATGGATTGGAGCTGGAGCGAAGAAGCGAGCCTTGTCCGCGAGCTGGCGCAGCCGCTGATGGCCAGCGTAGAAGCACGCGGCTTTGCGCCCAGCTTCGAGGCGTTTAAACGGACCGGCAAGGCGCAATTCCGATGGACGCAAGCTTCTATCGACGCCGAAGCGGCAGCTCTCCTCGCAGAGGCCAGGGAGGAGCTGGTAGCCGGGCTTGCGGCCGCCTATTCCGCTGCCGTATTCGACCGGTATTACGGCACGGAAACGCTCGACGCCGATTTGCGGCGCGAGCATCCGCTGCTGTTCGCCGGGAGGGCCGGAGGGCCGGCGATAGCCGGCATGGACGAGCAGTCGTGGCTGGTCGCAATCGGCTGGACTGCCGATACCGCCCCCTTCCGACCGCTGCTCCAGCTGCTAGAGCCGGACGAGCTGCGCGAGGATTGGCGTCTCCAGCTTGCGCTGCAGGATAAAAGCCATGCAGCGCAGCTTGTACCCGTCCGCCTAAGCCGGACAGGGTCAGCCGTTGGAGCGTGGCCGGACGCGTGGTCGGACGCGGTAAGAAGTCGCAGCAGCAGCTGGGCCGAACGGCTGCGGGCGCTGCTGCCGGCCGTCTGTACGCTGGGACGCGACGACGATGTGCTTGGCGGCGCGCTGGACAACGACGCCGCTTGGAGGTTTTTGCACGCGGACAGCCAGCGGTTGCTGGAAGCGGGCTGGCAAGTGCTGCTGCCCGCTTGGTGGGAAGCGGCCAGCCGCAAAAAGCCTCGCCTCCGCGCCAAGGTGAGCGAGCGCAGCGGCAAAGGCGGCAGCTCCTTGTTCGGGCTGGAGTCGATCATCGATTTTGATTGGCGCGTAGCCATCGGCAACCTGGAGCTGACAGAGGAGGAGTTCGCCGAGCTGGCGGCCCGCAACGAACGGCTTGTCCGCTTTCGCGGACAATGGGTGACGCTTGACCCCGCCCTTCTCTCCAAAATCAGACAAGCGATGGCGGCGATGGACAGCTCG
This sequence comes from Paenibacillus sp. SY21-1, assembly GCF_005222705.1. Lineage (GTDB taxonomy): Bacteria > Bacillota > Bacilli > Paenibacillales > Paenibacillaceae > Pristimantibacillus. Next base: position 160,932 of record NZ_STGF01000012.1, read on the forward strand.
CAAGGCTTGTCGTTTCAGGATGTGCTCCAGCTGCACCTGCTCGAGACGACTGAAGCGGATGCCTCCGAGGATTCCGCGGACGACGAAAACCGCTTCCGTATGGAGGTTGAGCTGAACAGCCATTTGAAGCAGCTCATCCGGCAGCTTGGGCAACCCGATTCGCTGCCTAAGCCGGAGCAGCCGCCAGGATTGCTGGCCGAGCTGCGCGGCTACCAGCTTGAGGGCTATGGCTGGCTGACGTTTTTGAGGCGCCTTGGGCTCGGCGCTTGCCTTGCGGACGATATGGGCCTCGGCAAAACCGTCCAGCTTATTTCCTATCTGCTGAACTTGAAGCAATCCGTGAAAGAAGCTCCCGCAGCTTCTTCGGGCCGCGCAGCCCGGACAAGCGCTGCGCCGGATGGGGATGAAGCGGCCGTATGCCGGAGCGGCGTCTCGCTTATTATTTGCCCTACTTCCGTGCTGGGCAACTGGCAAAAGGAGCTGCAAAGGTTTGCTCCCGAGCTCTCTGTAACGCTGCACTATGGCGGCAAAAGGCTGGCCGGCGAGGAATTCCATCGCGCTCTGGAGCATACCGACGTGCTTTTAACCTCCTATGCGACTGCCGCGCTCGATCAGGAGCTGCTGCAGAAAACGAGCTGGGCATCCCTTTGTCTGGATGAAGCGCAAAACATTAAAAATGCGCAAACGAAGCAATCCGCAGCCGTGCGCAGCCTGCATGCGAGTCACCGGATTGCCCTGACAGGCACGCCGATCGAGAACAGGCTATCCGAGCTATGGTCCATCTACGATTTTATAAACCCCGGCTACCTGGGAACGGCGAGCGGTTTCTCGGCGCGCTTTGCCGGACCGATTGAGAAGGAAGGCAACCCGGAGCGCACGTCAGAGCTGCAGCGGCTTGTGAAGCCCTTTTTGCTCCGCCGCAAAAAAAAGGACCCTGCCATTCAACTCGACCTGCCGGACAAAAACGAGATGAAAACGTATCTCCACTTAACCGCAGAGCAAGGCTCGTTGTACAACCAGACCGTAAACGGGCTGCTGGAGCGCATGCAGAAGCTGGAGGGAATCGAGCGCAAGGGAGCCATTCTCGGCGCCCTTACTCAGCTTAAACAGCTATGCGATCATCCCGGTCTGTTCATGAAGGAGCCTCTGCCCGAGCAGCTTGGCAGCGCGGGGGACGAGGGAGCCTCCCTGAGCGAAGCGCTCATCCAGCGCTCCTCCAAACTGGAACGGCTCGTGGCAATGGTCAAGGAGCTTCGCGAGGAAGGGGAACGCTGCCTTATTTTCACCCAATACGTCGGCATGGGCGAAATGCTGCAGCAAGTGCTCGCACACGAGCTTCGAGAGCCTGTGCTGTATTTGAACGGAAGCACATCCAAAACCGCCCGCGACCGGATGATCGCACAATTTCAAGCAAGCGATTTGCCGCCGGAGCAGCAGCCCGCCACCTTTATTCTCTCGATTAAAGCGGGCGGCGTCGGACTTAACCTGACGGCAGCCAACCATGTTTTTCACTTCGACAGATGGTGGAATCCGGCGGTCGAGAATCAGGCGACTGACCGTGCTTACCGTATGGGACAGACCCGCGATGTGCAGGTACACAAATTTATCGCGCTTGGAACGTTGGAGGAGCGCATTGACGAGATGCTCGAAAGCAAGCAGCAGCTCAGCGATAACGTCATTACCAGCTCCGAAGGCTGGATTACCGAGCTTTCCACTGATGAATTGAAGGAGCTGTTCACGCTGCGGCAGACGCTGTAACTGGACTGGAAGCAGCGTAAGACACGATAAATCCCCCGCCGCAGCACGCTCCGCTGTCGTTATGGCGCTTGCTTCCGTGGAAGCCGGTTTATTTCAAAAAAATGGATCGACCCTTGAACCGGACAAGCCACCTGTGCTACACTGTATCTACTTTATGATGAACGGAGGGTTACGTGTGATAGACTTTATCCGAGTTAGGTCTTTGCGCGGCTAATTGCATAGCGCCAAAGCTCTGCCTTCGCGCAGAGGACTCAGGATAGGTCTGTCCATTTTAAAGGTAACCCATATTGGTATAGCGGAAAGGGATGCTCGGGATGTCATACATTCCCCTTTCTGCTCCCTTTAGATTGGCTGCGGCCCCGCCGGAAGTACATTCCTGCGGCTTTTTCTGAATATCCTCGCGCGAATTACCGTAGACACGGGCAGAGATGCCTGTGTTTTTTTGCGTACAAATTAGGAAATATTGTTGGAGAGACGGCGGAAGCTGCCTTTTCAGCAGCCATTGCTCCATTAAATTCAATAACAAAGGATGATTCCTATATGACAGAACAATTGAAACAAACCGCCATAATCGTCGGAGTCGAGCTGCAGAACCAGAAGGACTTCGCTTATTCAATGGAGGAGCTGCGCAGCCTTGCGGACGCGAACGCCATTGAGGTCGTCGGCGAGCTTAGCCAGAAGGCGGAGCGCATTAATCCGTCCCATTACATCGGCACAGGCAAGCTGGAGGAGCTGCGCGCGCTGGCGGAAGGTCTGGGGACCGAGGTCATTATTTTTAACGACGAGCTGTCGCCTTCGCAAATCCGCAACCTGGAAGCCGGCTTGGAACGCACGGTCATCGACCGGACCATTCTGATTCTCGATATTTTCGCCGAACGCGCCAAAACAAGAGAAGCGCAGCTGCAAGTAGAAGTCGCCCGATTGCAATACATGCTGCCAAGGCTGGTCGGGCTGCGCGCATCGCTCGGCCGTCAAGGCGGAGGCTCCGGATTAAAAAACAGAGGCGCTGGCGAAACGAAGCTGGAGCTGGATCGCCGCCGGATCGAGGAACGCATTACTGCGCTTCAGGCAGAGCTGGAGAAGCTGGTCGCCCGCCGTCAGGTTCAGCGCAAGCAACGCAAGAAAAACGAGGTTCCTGTCGTCTGTCTCGTCGGCTACACGAATACGGGCAAGTCCAGTCTGATGAATGCGCTCCTGGATAAGTTCAACCCGCAAACCGATAAGCATGTTTTTGTTAAAAATATGCTGTTCGCAACGCTGGAGACGTCGGTTCGGAGCATCGATATGCCGAATAACAAATCATTTTTGCTGACGGATACGGTTGGCTTTGTCAGCCAGCTTCCGCACCATCTCGTCAAAGCCTTCCGCTCCACATTGGAGGAGGTAACGGAAGCCGAGCTGCTGATTCACGTTGTCGACTACGCGCATGAGGACTACGAGAAGCTGATTTCCGTAACCGAATCGACGCTGGAGGATCTTGGCGCCGATCACATTCCAACGATATTTGCGTTTAACAAATGCGATTTGACCGAGCATCGCTACCCGCAAGTCGAGCGCGACCGGGTCTATATGTCCGTACAGGAGAAGGCAGGGCTGGATGAGCTGGTCGAGCTTGTTCGCAGCCATATTTTCAAAGATTATATGGAGTGCGAAATATTGATTCCGTTCAGCGAAGGGCGGCTTGTCGCCTATTTCAATGAGCATGCCCACGTGCACGAAACGAACTATGAAGCCGAGGGAACCCGTCTGAAGCTGGAATGCAAAACGTCCGATTTCGAAAAGTACCGGAACGATTTCGTTGTACTCTAAGCCCGATCGGAGTTGGCTCCCTCCAGCATTGTCCATAGCAGGGAACAAATGATGGCATTCGCCTTGCAACTTAATAGGGAGAGGCGGCGTCAGAGGGGAAACGACCTTTGGAGGAGTGTCTATGAATATACTGACCAGGTTTCGCGCAACGACGCTCATACGGGCTTCGGCGCTCCTATCCGTCCTCGCCGGCCTGCTCTATCTGCTTTCCGCCTTTCAGCTCTCTTTGCAGATTAATCTCGGACCAGAGATGGAAGAAGGAAAAGTCGCCGCCCATACATGGGCCACTTATGCCTTAATCGGCGGAGTAGCGTTGCTAGCCGGGAGCTACCTCATTCAGCTGTCGCAGTCTCCTTTGACGCGGCGAATTATGCTTAGCATTGCCTTGATTGGCATTACCGTTCTGATTGTTGGCCAGCTGCCACCGCTGTTCTACTGGTTTCTATTCAGCATAACCGCCTTTTCCTGGAGCAATGCGCTCGGCTTTGCGCTTCATGCAGGGCTCATTTCGTTCGGCTTTTGGGGCATGCTGGCCATCTTTTATACGCTTGAGCGCCACGATAGGACTTAGACTGGCATAGGGGTTGCTGTTAGGAGGACCCCTCTTCTTTTAACAACTGCAGCAAATGCTCGACTGAGCGCATCGCATACTCCATTCGTTCCGGTTCGCCGTTTCTAATCAGCACGAGACAGGGCACGCTGGAAATGCGCCAGTCGCTGCGCAGCTTGATCGCTTCGTTAATGTTCAGCTTATAGATCGTAAAGGGTACGCCGATCGCTTGTACAACGTCCAGCATGCGCTCGGCTACCTTGCACGTTCCGCAGAACGGGGATGAGAAGAACAATGCGTCCCTGCCTCCCCCGATTCGCCTTAGCCGCAACCAGTCCGACTCCGCAATTTGTTGTAACGCCAACTAAAGCACCTTCATTTCTTTTCTTAATGTAAGCAAACGCCCGCCGTACGGCATAAGCCAGGTCTCTCCGCTTATTTCCGGCCGTAGTCGGCTTTGATCTCGCCCCATAGCTTCGTCTCCCATTTCAGCACCCTGTTCTCGTAGCGATTGGCTTTCAGCCACTGCACCGCCTCATCTACAAGCTTCCAGATTTGCGCCGTAGAGCTGTCGCGTACCAAGGTCGACGACACCGCTTGTTGACCTATCCATTTCAAGGCATTCGCCGAATCGCTATATACCGTCTTATTGCTGCCTTGCTCCTGCAAATACTGGAGACCGTGCACGATGGCAAGGAACTCTCCCAGATTGTTGGTCCCCTTCGGAATCGGCCCGCGCTCGAACAGCACAGCACCGGTTCTTGTATCCACGCCTTTATATTCAACGGGACCGGGATTGCCGCTTGTCCCCACGTCAACCGAGATGCTGTCGTAATCAATCTCTGCAGATGCCGGGGCAGCTCCGGCTGTGAGCCTGCCGTTTCCTCCCGTCTGGCCGCCTGATGCCTGGCGCGTGCCGCTTTTGCCTGCTGTCGCCCCGCTTCCCCAATTCCGCTGCCAGCCTTCCGCGTACGCGCGCTCCGCCTCCGACTTGGTCGGATAGGATTTATATTTGGCATCGGTATATTTGTTCACTTGCTTTTGGCAATCCGCCCAGCTTGCATACACGCCCGGCTGCTTGCCTACCCATACCACGTAATATTTTTGACCTGCCAAAGATTATCGCCCCTTCTATCTGCATATTCCTTCTTTCCAACATCGTAGCACAGATGCAAAGCGCTGCGCCAGACAACCTCGCACAGTCCCAAAATTAGCCATTTGAGTGATATTCACGCTATAATATAGCAGTAGTTATCTTAAATTGAAACGAGGGATATTAATGGAGCAAGAGCTTCTGAAGCAGCTAAACCAGTGGCACGAGGAGGATGAATACGAGCTAATCATTCGGCGCATTGAACAAATTCCCGCTGCGGAACGGGATTATGATACGGTTAATCACTTGGCCAGAGCCTTAAACAACGCGGAGCGTTACCGGGAAGCCCTTCAGCAGCTGCAGCTCGTAGCCGCCAGAGGCGAGGACGAGCACTTATGGCAATATCGGGTAGGCTACGCCTGCTATTATTTGGCCCGTTATGACCAAGCCTTGACTGCTTTCGAAAAAGCGGACAGACTGGAGCCCGGAGACGAGGACACCAACAATTTTATCGACTGGACCCGCCCCAAAGCCGAGAAAATGCTCAAAGACCGGCAACGCCACTTAGCCATAGTCGAAGCCGCACAACGCCGCCAGTCAGCCGATTCTGACCGGGCGCAGCTGGCATCGTTCGACTGGTCCGATTTCTGGGAGGAGAGCAGCTACGCTATGGACAATTATGTCTCCGCTCCCCCAACGGAAGAGCTGATTGCTTCGATTGAACAGGAGCTGGGCTATAAGCTGCCCGCTTCCTACATTGCGCTTATGCGTACACAGAACGGCGGCATTCCGCTCAAAACCGCCTACCCTACCGAAGAGCCGACCTCCTGGGCGGAGAATCATATTGCCATTACCGGCATTATGGGCATCGGGCGAGACAAAACTTATTCGCTCGGCGGAGCCTTGGGCAGCGCATTTATGATTACAGAGTGGGGTTATCCCGATCTGGGCATCGTCCTATGCGATTGCCCATCAGCCGGGCACGATGTCATTATGCTGGATTATCGGCTTTGCGGTCCGGAGGGCGAGCCTTCTGTCGTTCATGTCGATCAGGAGGACGATTACGAGATTACGTACTTGGCCCCCGATTTTGAAACGTTTGTGCGCGGATTAAAGAATGAAGAATTTTTCGAAAGCATAAATGAGGATGAACCACCATCCGGCGGGACGGAGACCGGCATTCCGCTTGTTTCCGTGTCAGCCGATACGACTGCTACGGAATCAATATTGGAGGAACGCTTGAAGCCGTTTATGCTCGTCGATCACCAAGGGAAAAGCTGGTCCGTTATACTGAACGCGGGGATTTATAAAGCCGAGCTATTCGCCCTGCGCGAGGATGAAGGCTTTGAAGGAAACGGCTATGATTGGGCCTCTCTTGCCTCAGTATTTCTGGAGGAACAGATGCCGGAGCTTGCAGGCATCGTCCGCTTTGATCCTGAAGCTGACATGTTCTGCGCTTACTCCGGCAACAAGGAAGCGCTAGAAGCCTTTGCTGCCGGCTTCAAGACGGCTTGCGACAATGATGCACTCATTCAGGACTTATTCTCCCGGGCTGAACTGGACTAGTCTTGCCCAAAGAGCGCCGGAACGACCATTTGCGCATCACGCAGACTAATGGGCCGTTCCGGCGCTTCTTGTTTGTCTTGCTTTAAAAGCTGCGATAAATAGAGATTTTCCCGTGCAGCGGCAAACGCCCCTTGTTGCTTCCTGTCCCGATTGATCAGGACGAAGGGCAGCCTCTTGATTTACCGCTGTTCCCGCTCGCCTACGCGCTACGCGCTGGCCACATCCTGCGGATGTGCATCGACGACAAGCTCTGCAGCGCGCGCATTGGCTTCCACTTGAGCCGGGTCCTTGCAGCCGGGAATAACTGAGGTGACCGCCGGATGCCTTAAACACCACGCCAGCGCCCAGCTTGCCATATCGACGCCTTGCGTAACCTCTTCCCGCGCGATCCGCTCCACTTCCTCCAGCTTCATTCTTGTGTTTTCCGCATCGTGGCGATGACGGACATCCGTGCTGTCGAATACCGCCCCAGGCTTGTATTTACCGCTCAGATAACCGCTTGCCAGCGGTACCCGCGCCAATACGCCCAGATCCTGCCGCTCGCAGGACGGAAAAACCCGCTCCTCGGGCTTGCGATCGAGCCTGTTGTAGACAACCTGTATGACACGTGAGTTTACCTTGCCAGAAGCATCCGTCTGGTGGAGATTATCGTTGCTGCCGATTGATGTGCCAAGAAATCTGATTTTCCCCGCTTGCACTTGTTTGTCCAGCGTCGTCCAGAGCGCATCGTTATCAAACGAGGCGTCCGGGCCCGAATGGAATTGATATAAATCGATGTAATCGGTTCTCAGCGCCTTCAGCGACGCATCCAGCTGCTTGACGACATCTTCCGCATGAAATGCGTCCGTACGTGTAAACCGTTCATGAAAATGATGGCCGAATTTGGTCGCCACAATCCAATCCTCGCGTCTGCGGCGGCCAAGGTAATCGCCGATGAGCGATTCGGACAGATGATCGCCATAACATTCGGCCGTGTCGATCAGGTTAATGCCGAGCTCCTGACCTTTGTCCAGAATGGCGTCAGCTTCCTCCTGTACATATTCGCGTCCCCATTCGCCTCCGAATTGCCAAGTTCCGATTCCGATAACCGATACGTTCAGCCCGGTGCTCCCCAGTTTCCTGTATTTCAAGCTCGACACCTCTTTCTGCCAGGTTTTGTCCTGCAATTATCATTATAACAGGACTGCAGGGCGCTGAAAAAACAGCATCCCCAACACTGGCGGCGCTGGCGAAGAGACCGCCGGGTAGATGTAGGGAAGAAACGATACAACGAGAACTTGCGATTCTAGTGAAGGCAAACATGTAAGTAATCCAACTCATGGATATTCCCTTGCTTCCCGGCTCGCAAAAGTGAGTTATCGTCTTATTTATAGCTATCTTTGGGTTGCATCCAAAAACATGCGCTACGTTCACATTTCTAATCGACTTTGCTCCAGAGGGCCACAAAACACGCGCTACATTCACATTTCTAATCGACTTTGCTCCAGAGAGCCACAAAACACGCGCTACGTTCACATTTCTAATCGACTTTGCTCCAGAGAGCCCCCAAAACACGCGCTACATTCACATTTCTAATCGACTTTGCTCCAGAGAGCCCCCAAAACACGCGCTACATTCATATTTCTAATCGACTTTGCTCCAGAGGGCACCCAAAACACGCGCTACATTCATATTTCTAATCGACTTTACTCCAGAGGGCCACAAAACACGCGCTACATTCACATTTCTAATCGACTTTACTCCAGAGGGCACCCAAAAGACAGGTCCAAAATCGTCGGTTATTACGTGTTTTCCCCGTTTTTCAGCGCAAAGACACCTTGCCCCGTGCCCCAAGATAATAAAGCCGGATAAGCTTCTCCTGACGGCTCTCCGTCCATTTAATATGCTTACGGCGCCGCTCAGACTCGTCTGCCTTCCCTCGGCCGGCTGCTCTGAGCTTCATCTGTTTCAATCGTACATGCCAATCTTGCGTTCCAACCTATATGGCGAAATATTAACGGAAGGTTATTCTATCGAAGCTGCCGGTCCTTAACGAAGACGCTTTCTTGGATTGGAGAAAACTTTGTACCAGAGTTTGCCCTCATCGTCCGCAAACAATTTGATGCCAATGAACTTTAAGGGAGTCCAAATTTCACGAAAATAAAAATGCGGCATTAGCCCCTCCTCCTTTATCCCTAATATAGATCAATAATCCCTTGACAAATAGTGTGCATTGTCATTAATTTTGTCATATGACAACATAAAATGTTTGCTCCGCTCGCTTTTTACATCAAAAAGGGCCCGTTCTAGCAGTATTCCCTCACACTGGCTAGGAATTGTTCCAATTCCCAACGCAAAAGGACCCCGATTTTCACTGAATAGTGAAAATCAAGGTCCTTTTGCGTTGGAAATCCGGCTTAACGTGGGCTTAGGATATGACAAATCTGCTTTTGAGATAGCTCCTTAACTAGAGCGTGTCTGAGAACGCTGAGGACAGCAAATGTAGCCGAATTTTCGTGCCATGCAAGGCGCGTTTATGAAGGTGTACCAGGGTACATCAAGCAAATGGAACGAAGCAGAGGGCGAAAAGGCGGTGAATGGTGCCACTGAACGGGTTTTCAGACACGCCCTAGATAAGCGCCTGCAAATGTACAATCGCTTGGGCACGGTCATTTACTTCCAGCTTGCTGTAAAGGCTGCTGATGTAATTGCGGGCCGTTCCCTCCGCAACTTGCAGCGCTTCGGAAATTTCCCTATTGTTCAGCCCACGGATAATGAGCCTGGCAATTTCCTGCTCGCGCTCGGTCAGCTTCACTTTTTCCAGCTTCGACTGGGCAACATTCCGCCAATGCTCATTCTCCGCCGTGAGGCTGGATATACGGCCTACCAGCTTGGCCGCAACAGCCGTCGGCAGAATCAGCTGGCCGCTAAACGCGTCCCGAACGGCAGCGATCATCCGATCGCCTTCCATATCCTTGAGCAAATACCCGTTAGCGCCGTTGGACATGCCTTCGACGATATATTCCTCTTCCATAAACGTCGTCAGAATGAGGATGGGGAGATGAGGCTGCTGCCGCTTGATTCGCTTCAGCGCCGTTATGCCATCCATATTCGGCATTTGCACGTCCATGAGCAGCAAGTCCGGCATCAGCCGCTCCGCCAGCTCGCAGGCCTCGATGCCATCCTTCGCAACTCCGACAACCTCCATATCCTCTTCCAAATCCAATATGGTTCTAAGTCCTTCTCGCGTCAGCATCTGATCATCCGCAATGACAATTCGCATATCAGTCCACCTCGCTCCCTTTTTCGGCCGACTGAGCAAGCGGGATCTCGATCCTCAACGAGCAGCCTCCGTACTTTGGCGTTGTAATGGCGAGAATACCCCCCAGTTGCTCCGCCCGTTCGCGCATGGCGCTTAGCCCAAAGCCCGACACCAATTCTTTCGCTCCCCTCCCGTTGTCCTCCAGTTGAAAGATGAGCCTCCGGTTTTCCTGAGCCAGCAAAAAACGAAAGGAGCTGGCCCCGCCATGACGAATGCCATTGGTCAGCCCTTCTTGCAGCGCATGATAAATCAGCTTTTTGTGCGCCATAGTCAAATCGGGCAGTTCTCCCCAGCTTGATCTAATGACAACGCCGGTATGATGCTCCGTTTCCTGAATAAGCTGTCTCAATTGAAGACCCAAATTAAAGGCTTGTCCTTCCTTCAGCATATGCACCGAGCGGCGGATTTCGTTCAAGCCGTGCCGCACCAACTCCTGCGCCCCTTCCAGTCTGGCAACCGCTCCATCCTTGTCCTTGTGCAGGAGCCTTTTGCCCGCTTCAATCTGCAGCACCGTCGAGGTTAGCGTATGTCCGACCACGTCATGGATTTCCTGAGCGATTCGGTTCCGCTCCTCATAAACGGAGTTTTCGGCAAGCGCGGCTGCCGTCTCGCTCATCGATTGCTTCAAGCTGCGGGTTCGCTCCTCCACCTGCCGCTCCAGGCTTACCCGGAGCGACTGGATGCCTGAATACAATCTGGCATTATCAATCGATATCGCGCATTGCGAGGCGAGCAGCTTGAGCACGTCCAGCTTCTCTTTGGTAAAGACGCCCGCCGCCAGCTTGTTCTCCATATAGAGCAAACAAACGAGCTTATCCTGATGGCTGATCGGCAGACAAAGCACGGAACGCAGCCTCTTATCGCGCACATGCGCGTTGCGGGCAAACATGCCCTCATTTACGGCGTCGTGCAGCACAACCTCCTGCTTCGTCCGCGATGCATATTCGATAAACGCCGAGGGCAGCAGCTCCGTAGCGTCCGCAAGCGGAAGCGCGCCTACCGACATTTCTTCCGCTGTTCCATGCGCCTCCACCGACCAGCCCTCCTCGCGGGCAAAAAGGATAGCGCCAAAATCGGCGCCTGCATTGCGCAGCATAATTCGCAGCAGCGCCTTCAGCAGCCGCGGCATTTCCATTTCCTCCGACAACGCTTGCGCTGATTTGACGACAGAAAAATAGTCGATGCGGTCCCATTCCGATACTGCGCCGAGCGCGAGCAAATTTCCATACTTCGATGCAAGCTGGGACGCTTTGACCGTAGCCCCCCATTTTAAATAATCCTGATATGCTTCCGTCATATAGATTTTGGCTAGCGCCAGCTTGCCCCGCCGCAAGCCGTAATGGGCAAAGCATTCTGACGCAATCGCTGCATTGTGCACAAAGCCGTTTCGCCTGGCGTCCTCGATTGTTTTTGCGTACAAATCCTCAGCTTCGAGGTCTTTGCCTGTAATTCGCGCCAGCTCCGCCCGAATGAACAAGTATTTATGCAGATAATTAACGGGAACACCAACCGCATGAGGTTTTAATCGTTTGACGTTTTGTTTAATGCCTTGCAAATAAGCCGCCCGTTCGCTCTCGTTCGCTTCCTCGTACAACTGCGCCCACACCAGCGATTCATACATATACTGCGTGGTATACTCACCGTGATCCTTCCGGGAAGTAAATAGCACTCTGGCCTCAGCCAAATATTTTTCGGCTTCGCGAAACTGTCCGAACAAGTAACCACCAATGTATTGAACTATGCATACAAATTCCCTTACAATTTTCGTGTTATCTCCATGTACCGGAAGAGTCTCCTGCAATAACAAGCTTTCCTCTATTTTGAAGGGGTCATCCGGCTCGCTATGCCCGGTTAAGCGGACGATCAGAGACGTCAAAACCCGTCCCTCCATAAGCTGCAGCTCGTTTTGATGACGCATGAAATCGGACGCATTACGTTGCAGTCGATCATAAATTTGCCCAAGCGGCTCCCCGCATTGCAGTCCAAGCGCGCAGCTCATCAGTATGCTCCGATTGCTATGCCATAGGTCGCCTGATTCAAGCGCAATCTTGCCGGCTTTTTTGGACAGCAGCTCCAGAAATTCCGGCTCATACAACCGCCAGCTATCGTAGCAGAACGAAAAGGAGGTGAGGGCCTTTACATAAATGACCGGATCGGATTCGGACAGCGTACAACCAGCCTTGCCCCAATCGTACGCCGCTCTGGACTGACGCGATCGAAAACTTTCATATACCGCGTACCCGATAAACGCAAGCGAAGATTCAGGAGCCAACCCGCCTGCCAGCGTAAGCTCCATCATTGTCAAGACCGTAGTTAGCCACCCTTTTCTCTCCACAAAAAAACAAGCGTTGGTGGCATACATAAGCACGGACATCGCTTTGCGCTGGCGCTCATCCGTCATGGGCGGAGAGGCGCTCAGTGAAGCGGGAGTATGCTTGCGCAGCTTCCACTGTACCCGCAGCAGCTGCCCGAGCAGCTTGGCCGAGCTGGGTTGAAACGAATGGCGAAAGCCCAGCAATTCCAGCGCCTCTACGCCAAGCTTCAGCACTTCCCGGTAATTGTCCTTGCTCGACTCCAGTTGGATTTTAAGCGCAAGGATTGAAGCCTTGTCCAGATCGCTCCGCGATTTTTGCAGCAGTACATGGAAATAAAACTCCGCTTGCTCCATATTTGTGCAGAGAAATTCCAGCTCCGCCCGCGCTTGATACGCGTTAAAAGCCAATGTGTCATGTCCGTCCCAGTCCGCTCCCAGAATATCAGTCGCTATTCGTCCATACGACAGCGCTGTTTCATAGGAAGTTGAACGCTTGGCTTCATAACAGGCCTGCATATTCCAGTAAGCGAGCTCTCTCCGCTCCTCGGCCTGCAGAAGCTTCCTGGCGAGGTTTAATTGGTTGGCGATTTCAAAAACGTTAATGGCCTCGCCTGCCTGCATCCGCCCCGCCAGCCATTTGCCAATTCTCGAATGGAGCTCATGGCGCTCGGCCTCGGGCAGAGAATGGTAGGCCAGCTCGCGAATCCGCTCATGCTGAAAGGTGAAGCGGCTGCTCCCTCCGCTCACCTGCTGGAGCAATCGATCATGGACGGCAGGGCCCAATGACGCCTGAAGCTCCGGCAGCGCGGTTCCAGTCACGGCAGCCAGCTCCTCGAGCTCAAAGCTGTTGCCCATGCACGCGGCTCTGCCAAGCGCCTGCAAAGCCTCCTTCGCCAGAAAGCGCACTTTATCTGATAAATATGTCGCTGCGTGCTCAGGAACGCTTCTCTCGGCAATTTTCCGTATATCCCATCTCCAGCGCCGAGCTTCATGATCGAACGAAATCCAGCTCTTGTCCGTCATTTCCTCCAAAAACTGCTTGACATACAAAGGATTTCCGCCCGTTTTATGCAGCAGGATAGCCGTCAGCTCGTAAATATCTTCCCCTTCTGCGCGCATGGCGTCTTGAAGCAGCTGCAGCATGTCGCGGAAAACCAGCGGGCCCAGCTTTAACGCGTGTACAGGCAGCCCTCCCTGAGCAAGCTGCTTCTGCATGCGTTCAAAAGCATATGCGCCCGGCAGCTTCGCTTCTTCATAAGCGCCAATGACCAGCAGCCGTTCCATTTGACGCTCGGAAAGCAGATCATTCAGAAAGGCAAGCGACGCTTCATCGGCCTCATGCATATTGTCAAACATGAAAATAAGCGTTTGCTCCTGCCAGGAAAATAAACTTATAAATCGGCGCAAAAGCATACGGAACCGCTGTTCCGCTTCTGCAGGGGGCAAAGGGGGGACAGGCTGCTGCTGTCCTATTAGCAGCTCAAGCGATGGAACAAGCTCGATAAGCAGCGCGGCAAAACCTTCCGCCGCATCCAGAATACGCAACCTCCACATTTCCATGCGTTGATCGCTTTCAATAAGCAGGCCGCGTACCAGCTCATCCAAAATGCTTCGCCACGCGCCATACGGAATAGAGGGGGACTGGAAGGCCGCACTGCCCGAAGCGATGCAATAGGGCGCATCGCGAAGAAGGCGGGTAAACTCCTTAATAAAGGAAGTTTTGCCGCTTCCCTGAGCGCCTGTAATCCAAATTGCCTCTACGCCGCCATTCGCAACTTGTCCGAATAGTTGCAGCATTTGCTCCTGCTCGTTCTCTCGGCCGTATAGCCGAGTAGGGAATTGCCATTGCTCGGCCATGTCCTGCTCGCCAAGCGGAAAGTCGCCAAGCGGCTCCGCCTGCTGCAGACGCGCGAGGCATTCGTCAAGATCGGCTTTCAGTCCGAACAGACTGGAATAGCGGGCATCTGGCGTCTTGTCCATGCATTTGGCGATAATATCCGATACAATCGCAGGCAGGCGCGGAGCAGCCTTGCTTGCAGGCTCCGGGCGAACCGCAAGATGGAGGTGCAGCATGTCAAGCGGATCAGCCGCCTGAAAAGGCAAACGCCCAGTCAGCCATTCATACAGGAGGACGCCCACCGAATAGATGGAAGATCTTACATCGGGGGTCATTCCCGTTCTTCCTGTATGCTCTGGGGAAATATAGGGCAAGACGGACGGTAAATGCTTCCGCGCGGGCAGTAACGGCTGGCCTTCTTTGGCGCCGAGCCACCCGCGTACATCAAGAAGCCGAACCTCAAGATCATGGGGGTGGATCAGCAGGCTATGCGGGGTTATCGTATCAAGAGGCACTCCTTGACGATGCAGCGCCAGTACGCTGCCGACCAAGGATGAGGCGATGGCCAGCATTCGGAGCAGTGATTCGCCTTCGGAGCGTTGAAGGAGCAGTTGGGCCATCGTATCCCCGCCGTTATCAGTTGCGAACAGCACGGGGCGATCTGCCGCCATTATGAACTGCCAGGGCCGAATTATCCCCGCCCCTTCCCAGCCCAGCATAAACTCGTATTCCTGTTGAAAGCCAGCGATCAGCTCGGGAGCCGGGTAGACGTCACGGGTCGTTTTGACGATAAACGTTGCGCCATCCTCGCTCCGGCGCAAGCGGTAGGCGATATATTCCTCGTTGCCTCCCAGCGTATCCACTAAGTCGTATCCTGCCAAATCCAGCATATGTGCACTCCTATGTCGACTTTACTTTTGTTTTGACGTGTGTGCCCCGTAGCATGAGCCGACCGGAGGCGTGCCTTCCGGATCATGATTTTCGGTTTCGCTTTCCATCCGACCATCAGGCAAGTACTTATCTCCGGTAGTCACCTTCTCCTCCGGCGCAACTGGAAGAGAACTACCAAACGTTCCTCGATCCAAGCTATAATCTGTCAGGCCGAGTCCGTTTCCAGCTCTTGCAGATCCTAATTAGCTTGCAAAATAACGTTCGGCCGGACTGGACCCCGCTTTGCAGCGGCTTGCGGGCATGGCCGACTCCGGTATACGTGTTGCCGTCTGGGGATGCATGTAGATACGGGGCTCCTGTTTTTGATGGGATACTAATCTTCCTTCATATGAGAGACGGATGCAGTATCGGTTTTGGCCGGCACATCCGCCGGGGAAGGCGCTGCCTTCATTTGCAGCGCCCGTGCTCCCATGACATCAGCCTCGCGCTCGAGGGAAGGGTTGTCGTTAATGGCTACTCCGCCTACTTGCGACGTCGCCTTAACCCTTCCGCTCTTCTGCTGGGCTACGTGCCAGCTCTCATGCGGCAGATGCTTCTCCTGCCCTGGTGCGACATATATGTCGCTGCTTTGCGCATAAGCCAGCGCATTAAGCTGTGAAGGCTTATCCGAATTATAATGAACGCGAACGTCGGACATATCATGTCCTGACAACGACTCGATTCCGCTCTTCAGCCCATCGGGCATGCCCGTCTTATTTTCCTTGCGCTGAACGGGCGCATTCGATTTCTGCGGCTGCATTCTGGCTTTCATGAGCTGAGCGGCAGCTCGATTTCCCCCTGTTTTCTGCATGTGCATAAGCTGAACGGGAGTGAGCGGCGTTACTTCGGCAAGCGCGCCGGCTTGCAATTGCAGCGCCTGCTGCTGCCCGTTTCGGGCAGCCAGCTGCGCGGTTTCATTATTTTTGGATGCGGAAGCAGAGCTCTTCCTTGACCGTTCGTCAAATTGCAAATAAAACACCGCCTTAGCTGGAATAGCTGACTGGTTATGATTTCTAGTTTGAGTGTAGCAGGACGCTTGTTGCCTAGCAATATGAAAATTCATGCCGGAAGAGGTTAAGGCCTTTAGAAGTGGCTTAGCGATTTACAACTCATTCCCAAATAACTGACGTTTTTCCTTATTGGCCCCCAAGTAGAATAAGCACCTTTAAGCAAGCTAATCTGACCTATACTAAAAAGTAGCTAATTTCCAATATATTATGTTAAACTATTAGGAAAATATTACTATAAGCGTTAATGGATTTTAGGCCTTAATAATTATGCCCAATAAAGGAGAAGCTTACTTTGAAAGAGTTTGAAAGCATAAATAAAAAAGTCTACGGGAATTTGGAGCTCATATTACAAAAGCTTGATGAAAGAATCGATTTAAAGATGTATGCGGCTGTTTTTGATGCGGATGAAAAATGTACGGAAATCGTTCGCGTAAAAAGTGTCCTTAGCAACAAGGAAGGCACGGAAACAGAAATCATTCAAGAAGTGCTCGAGCATCCCGCTGATATTTTCATGAAGCTTGGACTGACACTTAATAAAAAAGCTAAAGATGAGCAATTTCTGTTTAATCTGGACATGACTCAGTTAACTGAATTACGTGAAAAAAATCAAATTCAGGAAACAGCTGAGCAAGCAAGCTCAGTTGACAATGGTAGCAAGCAGAACCCTGCCGGTCAACCAAAGGTTAATGAGAATGCCTTGTTCTACACAAATAAATTCCTATTCGAGAAGAATAATCTGCAGTATACCCTCAAATATGTGGCATCTCTTGAATATGAGGATTTCACTACCAGAGATATATTTATAAACCGGCCGCAGCTTTCTTTTCTTAGAATGATTCTCGATTACTATTTTATAGATTACTATAAAGCTTCAAGTAACGATCATGTTTTGCAGCTAGATCATGGGCTTGAAATAACCTCCAAATACAGAGAAGAAGACAGTCAATATTTGCAGCGGATGACTCGTTTATTTTTCGGAAAAGTGCAGCACCTCGTTATGAACGCAGACACTCTCACTTCCGCTTCACAACCCATTATTGACATTAAGGAAACGGAAAGAAATCAATATTACATTAATAACCTGCTTGAGAAAATTGACGGCATTTCGACAAGAACCTATGAGGGCGAAAGCCCATTTGGTTGCATGCTGATTCTAAATACCGACCTGTTGAAGGATGACAGCCTCATTCGCTATTCCATTAAATTTCAAGAAGGTTCACCGATCCAGTTAGAGGATGCCCGCAGAATTCGCAAATTAATAGAGTTAACCAATAACGAGAAGGATTTATACCTAATTGCTGATAATAAAGCTATTTATGGTGTAGGGGAAATTCACTGGAACAAGCTCGGGGATATATTGCTGTTTAAAGTAGAGTTTAAGGGGCTATCCCGATATGATCTGCTTCTTGTCACAACAGGCGATGAAGAACATTCAGATTACCGTGTAGTCGAAGAAACCGAATCGAAAATATTTAAAATGACTGTAGATAGAAAAATAGTATCCAGCAACCTGTTGAGCATTTCATTTAAGAGTCCTGCAATCGGATCGGGCGGCTTTGTTTCTGAACTATTCAGACTTACCATGAAAAAGCACTTTAAAGAGCTTACGGCTGTGGAGGAAAACGATAAGGGTCTACCTGGCATTACAGAAGACAATATCGAGAAGCTTCGCCTCATTATTCAGAAGGCAACCGAACAACAACATGGCACAATGGTAGTTATTACAGACCCTGAAACGGCCAAGGACGAATTAGACAAGCTGGAAAAACAATCAACCCGAATTACGCGAACTGAAATTAACCCGGCGTTTATCAAACACCTCACCTCCATAGATGGAGCGATATATTTTGATACAGATGGTAATTGCCATGCAATTGGCGTCATTCTGGATGGACTGGCTCAAGCCCATTCGGGCAACGCAAGTCGGGGAGCAAGATTTCATTCGGCTCATCGTTATCTCGAGAAGTTAAAATCCAATCATAGCAGATGCGTTATCGCCATAATCTCGGAGGATGGAATGGTAAATATTATTCCTAGCCAGACTAATGGAGCTGCCGTGCGTCAGCTTGTGAGGGATATGAGAGATTATATTATGGCAAACGATACACCAGATAATAAAACTCTGATTAATTATAAGCAGCGTTTTACAGAAGCAGAGGAAGATACCATCATTGATCATCATCATTTTTTTGTAATAGCAGAGGCATTCCAATCTAAGTCGTTATACGATCTAGCAGAAGAGTACTATAAGAAGGGCCTGCAGGTATACGGTGGATTTATTTATAAATATAATCGCGAATTAGGTATATCTATGCTCAAACAACTTTGGAAAAATAAAAAAGACAATCAACTAGAATTTGCAAAAGAAACACTTGAGCAATTTGAAAATATTATACGCAACGGTGGCGATGATTTAATTCATGATGACTACAATTGTCGTGCACTAGCTTCTCATCAAGTTGGAATTTTAATGAATAATATACAAGCTGGTTATTTTGATAATGCTTTAAGGGACTATTCAACAGCTATGACAATGCAAAAGGGAAACAAGTACATTCTGTATTTCAATCGTGCTGACTTACATATAAGTATGAAAAATTGGTATCTAGCAATTGAAGATTATATATCGTCAGAGTTGGAGAAATCGAACGATAGGTCACTTAACGACTTAAAGCGACTGTTTGATAAAGACCACCTTTATTTCAAACATGCTTTTACATTTTACTCTGAGAGGGAAAACAAAAAGAAAGACAGCAAGAAATTAAAAAGCCTGTTAGACGAGTATGGGAAAAAGCTAGCTGTGGATTATCCAGAAGTGGCTGCTGCGATTGAGAAACAAACAATAAATCCGACAATAACTGAAGGAGAGTAGCAATGGGAAAGACAACGCCAATAAATAAAGCAGAGCTCTTTCCAATTACTACGCGTTCAATCTCTGCTGCTCGTTTAGCAGTCATTTTTGTTCATGGCATTGGCGGCCATCCTCTCGACACTTGGCGAGTGCATCCGCAAGCCCCATCAATGATGGAGCTGTTGGATGGAGATTCAACTTTATGCGAGGCCGAATTCTACAGCTATGGCTACCGAACAGGCTTAAAGCCCTGGCAATATGATTTCCAAACAGTCGCAGAACTGTTGTTCACGGATATTCAGTTAAATTTGCCGGATAGGAATATTGTATTTGTAGCCCATAGCATGGGGGGACTCGTCGTTCAGCAGTATATTATTAATCGGTACGAGGCATTCGATCAGGCTCAGCTAAAAGCAATTCAAGGAGTTGTCTACTTATCCGTTCCCTTTCACGGATCAGGTTTAGCTGAGTTGTTCCCGAAATGGCTCGTTAACAAGCAGATTAAGTCTCTGCGCCGAAAAAACCCTCAGCTGGCTAAGCTGGAAGAAGGCTGGAACAAATATGCATATAGAGGCGGGGCCGCATCATTACCCGAAACACTCAAGCACGAAATTCAACAGCTGGCGCTGAGAGGGGAACGAGACAGAGTAGTCGTCAAAGCTTCTTCTACTCCTCTGTATTTAAGCGGTGAAATAACGCCGGTTGATGAGGACCACTCGAGTATATGCAAAGTTGATAAACACAGCAGCGTTTATAAAGCTATACAACAATTTCTTTATAAACAGTTGCAAACTCATGCCGGTCAATCCAATCCGATGATTATCCATGCTCATGGATATACGAAGCAGCAGTATGAAGAACAGCCGCATATTGAATTAGACTGGACCTCCTATTACGACGCAAATACAACGCCAAGAAGACTTCCATCGCCAGCCAACTGGAATGAAATGGATCAGCAATTAAAGTTAGCTGCGGATTACTGGGCTCAGAATGGCGCAGCTAGCTATAGCTGCTTGAAATTTTATGCGAGACTGAGTTTGCCTGGAGGCGTTCTTATCGGCCAACGCTTTGCCCGAACAAAAGGGGCTGTCATTGAAGTTGTACAAGGGAAACAAATATGGACTTCAGCGAAACGCGATCGATCCTATGTCGTCACGCCAAAACGATCAACAGGGAACAGCACAAGCAGCAAAAAGGCAATCGTTATACTTAGTGTCTCAAGAAACATTGAGAGCGCCGTTAAGTCTTACCTTGCAGAAACGGAAGCTCAGTATCACGTTCTGCTAAATTTGCTGCCTATGTCCGGATCAGGTCAGGACAGTATTGAGAACGCTGAACAAGCCGTTTCATATGCTTATGCAGTTAAAGCCGCTATAGATGAGTTAAAGCAAAACAGTATTGAGCATATCGATTTATATCTCGACTGCCCGTTTGGCGTCGCTCTTTTTGTTGGTCATTATTTGACTGCCGTTAGTCCCATACAAGTATTTGATTATATGAATCCAGGCTATACTCCTGCCTGTACAATATAACGAACTACTCTATAAGGACAAGCTATACCTTCCTAGCAGCAGCTATCCGCACAATGGCAACATGTACGATATATGCTCGACATTAAAGCGATTGGCAGCGCAATTGCCCAGAGGCTGACCTCGGCAGTCGGCAGCAATATTTCAAAGCGAGGTTCACGAGCCTGCATTCCATCATGGAATACAGGCTGGTTTATTGTCGTCTAATGGATAGCCCCCGTCTCTTCCTAGCGCATCGCGTATTGCCCTTGCGGCCATTTCCGCATTGGAATAGAGCGTATGCTGCTCCTTATCTATGGCGTAATGCCGAAATTGAATTTTATTCTGCTCCAGAATACGCCGCTTGGATTTCGAACCCTTGCCCCCTATCAGACCCAGGTAATCCTCCATCTATTCATTGCCAATCGGCTCCCCCGGCAGAAACTTGCCGATGCTTGTCACATAAACGCTTTTCATTGTCCATATCCCCCTGCTTCTAGGTTACCTTAATGATGGCCGCCAGCCAGCGTTGCGTCTAGTACCGTCCTTATCTGGTACCCCTTGGAAGGAGTGGTGGAAACCGTTCGTTAAAATAAAGTGAAAACCCCTATATAAGCTCGCGATGGACCTGGTTATTCCGAAAGTTCCAGGGGGTGCACCGCATAACCGGCTAACCTGATCATACGAAAAGCCCCTTACCCTGCCCCGTCACAATCGGGAGCAAAATAAGAGGCCTTTTATTCAAGCTATCGCAGATAGATTTTAACCGTTGCTAGCCTAAGCATGAGCTGCCGTTGAGAAATTTCAATCTACAGGGCCACCGTCTCTCCGCCTTGATCGGCGGAACGAATTTCGGCTTCAATCAACTCCAGCGTGCCGACAGCGCTCTCCGGCGTGCAAACTTCAACCGGCGCTCCGGCATAAACCGCATCAATAAAATATTTAATCTGACGGTAGTAGCCCATGTCCGGCGACAGCTCGGCCACATAGCCCGGCGCATCGTTCGGATTCACTTTCACCTCGCCATTCTCGAAAACGAGATTGCCGCCTTCAAAGTTGACCCGGTACGTCATCGAAAAGCCGTAATCGCCCTCCAGCGTCCAGTCCGCCTGAGCGTTAATGGCCTTGCCGTCGGCATAAATATAGTTGGTTGACACGTTGTCGTAGGCGCTTCCCGGAATAACGTTGCGGGCGATGGAGGACACCTTCTGCGGCTTGCCGAAAAGCCAATGAATCATATCCGCGTCATGAATGTGCATATCCAGCATGCAGCCGCCGCTTTTGGCGCCATCGAGGAACCAGCCCTTCGGAGCAGCCGAGCCGCGGAAAAAGTAACCGCCAGTCGCAGCGCCGAATCGGCCGTCCTGCATAACCTCCTTGAGAAGCTCGTACGCAGGCCAAAAACGCAGGCATTGCCCAATCATCAATGTTTTCCCGCTTCGCTTGGCCGCTTCCACCATACGCCAGCCGTCGGTAGAATGGCCCGCTACCGGCTTTTCGCACAGCACATGCATGCCCTTATCCAGCAGAGAGCAGGTCAGATCCGCATGCAGGTAGGTCGGCAGCGTAATATCGACAATATCAAGCTCCTCGGCTTCCAGCATGTTGTCGATATCATCATAGAGCCTGAACGGGCTCAGATCGTAAACCTCTTGCTCCGTCGCGATATTCCCGGAAGCCTTGCCTTCCTTCAGCTCCTCAATTAATTGGTCGCAAATTGCCACCAGTTGCACCGGAGCCCCTTCTTTCATTAAACGCACATAATTGTCGAAATGCATGCGTCCCATAAAGCCAAATCCGATCAGGCCCACTTTCAACATCGTAATTCCCTCCAAACGTATTGGTTCGTATATGGTTAGGCGCGGCTGCGTCCCAAAATCGCGTCCATAGCGGCCGAGGTGTTATAAATAATCTGCTCGGAATGGAACGCATAGGGAGGAATCATCTCGGCAGACACATAGTTGTTGTAGCCGATTCCGCGCAAAGCCTCCATTACGGCCGGATAGTTCACATCGCCTGCAAGCAGGTCGACAAATCCGTGCAGGCCGCCAGCTTGACGGCGGTAATCCTTAAAATGAACCTTCTTAATACGGGCCCCAAGAATCCGAATCCATTGCTCCGGATAGCCATTATGCACAGTATTGCCCACATCAAAATAAGAGCCGACATATTCCGAGCCTTGCGCGTCGATGAAGGAGCGCATTTCAAGCGGCGACAGCAAAAACTTGTTCCAGACATTTTCGATCGCGATGGATACGCCGGCGCTTTTGGCGTAAGGAACCAGCTTGGCAATCGCCTCCGAAGCGCGATCATACGCATATTCGTAGTCAACAACCTCGCTGCCCGGAATAAAATCGACCCCGACCGCGCCCGGTATAACCAGAATCGCATCCACGCCCAGCGCTTGCGCAGCTTCCAGCTGCTTCTTGCCTATATCGATCGCCTTATCCCGATTCGCCTGGTCGGCGCTCGTCATGGCGTAGCTCCAATACAAGCCTGTCGCTAGTCCCGCGATTTCAAGATCGGCCTCATGAAGCTGGGCCTTGATGGCCGCCAGCTCCTGATCGGAGGAGGAAAGGCTTAGCTCGCCACTCTCGTTCAACGAAAGCTCAATGCCCTCAAAACCCGCTTTTTTGGCGAGTGCGATCGCTTCGGAGATCGTTGTGCCCTCTTGAAACGACCAGATGTTAATTCCTTTTTTCATATGCATAGCCTCCCATAATCATGTGAACTATTCCTATTTGACCGAATCCGTTGTGTTGAAAAAAACGCCTATAACCGTTATATTACCTATATTATATTCATTTATCAGGAATAAAGATTTAGCGGAATAAGCGATTATTTGCACAAATCAGGGATTCGTTCAAGGGGCGTCAGCGCTCCTTCAGGACTGCGCAATACGATAGCGACAAGTCAGAAGGCGAGGGATTATTATGGAAGCAGCCGTGGACGAAGTATATCCGCTCAAGCGTAATGCATTGCTGCGCGACTGGTCGCCGAGCATTCATTACGCTCAATTCCAGCGCATGCCTGCCGGCGCATTGGCGCGCCGCAGACTCTATGATTTCGAGCTGCTTTTTGTCAGCCAAGGGGAGGCCGCAACAACGATGCGAGGCGAACGGTACAGGCTGGAGGCGGGCCAGCTTATCGTGCTGCCTGCCGGCGTTTTCCATCAGAATGAGGTGGTATCGCGTCCGGATGCGCGGTTTTTGGGCATCCATTTCGATTTTTTTGACGAATTGGATATTCAGACGGAAGCTGACATGGTTGTAAATGAACAAAATGTGCAGCAGGAGAAATTTGCGAGGGAAGGCTGCGCGGAGGGAATGCCCTTGCTGTCGATGCATCCGGTGTATACCCCGTCCATGCCGTGCATTCAGCTTATGGAGCAGCTTGTGCAAGAATTTACGATGCGTTCGCCAGGCTACGAGCTTGCTTGCAAGGCTTTGATGCAGCAAATTCTGGTGCATTTGCTCCGCATGGCGATTGCGGAATCGCTGTCGCAAGCCTCTCAGCATAGCGGCAAGCTGATGGAGCTGATGGCGCGAATGGAAGCAAATCCGGCTCTCGAATGGACTAACGCCATAATTGCGGAGGGTATGGAGCTGAGTCTTGATCATACCGCCAAGCTGTTCAAGCAGGCGGCAGGCATGCCGCCCAGCGAATTTGTCCAATCGATCCGCCACCGGGAAGCGCGCAGGCTCCTTCGGGAATCCGAGCTGCCCGTTGAGCGGATCGGCGAAGCGGTCGGCTATCCGGACATTCATTATTTCAGCCGCCTTTTTCGTAAGCTTGAGGGCATTTCTCCGCGCGAATACCGCAAGCTGGCGCGGATCCTGTAAGCTATCCGGTCTGAAACAGCACAATCCCTTCCGTCGCGAGGACGAAAGGGATTGTGCTGAAGCCGCGCATCATGGTCGCGCAGCCGTTTCTTCCAGCTTCATGCTGCTGGAATGCCGAAACAGGCATTTGTAGGGGATAATCATTTTGACAGGAACTGTGTAATGCTCCTCCAAATAATCCAGCAGCAGTTTGACCGCGTACATGCCCATTTCCAGCTTGGGCACATGGATGGTCGATAACGGCGGCGAGGTGAACTCGGAAATCGGGATATTGTCGACTCCAAAAAAGGCGATATCGTCCGGCACTTTCATGTTGCGCTCCGTCGCCGCCCGCATAGCCGCAATCGCCATCATATCGCTTGCCGCGAAAATCGCCGTTGGAACCGGAACAGCCGCTTCAAACGCCTGCTTCGTCAGCTCATAGCTGAGCGATACGTCCCACTTCACATCGATCACCCATTCCGGCACGATGGACAATCCGGCCTCTTTCATAGCGGCCGCATAGCCGAGATAACGCCTTTCTTCACGAAAATCGTCATTCAGCTCGGGACCGCCGATGTAGGCGATATGACGATGGCCCTGCGCGATGAGGGAGTTGACTGCTTCCTTGGCGGCGGCAGCCCGGTCATAACTCACCACCGGAACCTCATGATCCGACAAATCCACGCCTACCACTTGACGCACATTCGCCTTAATCCACTGGTAGGCGTCGCCGTCA
Source organism: Paenibacillus sp. SY21-1 (assembly GCF_005222705.1). GTDB lineage: Bacteria > Bacillota > Bacilli > Paenibacillales > Paenibacillaceae > Pristimantibacillus. Next base: position 186,019 of record NZ_STGF01000012.1, read on the forward strand.
ATTCGCTCTACGACCAGCATGCCGTCGATGCCATGCTCCTTCACCAGCAAGTGCAACTGCTCGACATCCGAAGGCTTTTCAATGCTGAACACAAATTCCAGCCGCATTCCAGCCGCGGCGAGCGCTTTCTCAATGCCCTCCAGAATGACGGAGAAATACGGACTGTTATATTTATTTTGCGGCATGGCGACAACGCAGCCAATCGCGTAGGTTTGCTTTACTTCGGTCTTGCGCGCTTTCGCCGGACGAGCCGTGCGGTAGCCGAGCTTCTCCGCCATTTCCCAAATTTTGCGCCTTGTTTCGTCGCTGACGGAACGGTTGGCGTCGTTTTTGAGCACGCGGGAAACCGTCGAAATCGAAACGCCTACCTGATCGGCAATATCCTTTAATTTAGCCATGAGTTCTTCCTCTCTCTCAAGCGTAAACGGCTAACGCCGTCCTCTGGCGGCAAAGCTAACGTTTCGCGTTGCATTATAAGCCGAATATAAGTGTGAAGCTTATAAAGCCTTATGTTTATCAAAAGCCTGAACGGATCTTTGTACCAAACAAATCATCGCAAAGCTTGCGCAAATATTGCGGCAAATTTCATTGTATAGGCGGCCCTTGCCGAAGTCAAGAAGCATCATGTAACAGCCAGCATACCCCGCCCTTGGTGTTCATCTCGCACAAAAAAAGCGGAGCAAGCGCATAACGCGCGCTTGTCCGCCTCTTCCTGCCTTACTTGAGCTGGTTCGCCAGTGCGTCCAACGCCGGCTGCAAATTGCCCTCGCCTGCCAATGGAAGCTTGAGCGCCTGCTCGCCGTATGTGTAGACCAGATCTGTCTTTTTCGCCGTGAACGGCGAGATAATGCCGAATTTCTGAGCGTCGAGAAAAATTTTATTTTCCTCGCCCGTTGTTGCAATATAGGCGTCGGAAGCCGCTTGGTTAGCGGGAATCGCATTCCCTTGCTTCGCCAGCGCAGTTTGTCCCTCGGGACCGGCCAGCCAGGCAAGCAGCTTCAGAGCCTCTGCCTCATGCTTTGTTTTGTCCGATATCGCGATGCCCGCAGGCTGCACAACCGTTTGGGTCGTTTTGAACTTAGGCAGATACGTAATGCCGTATTCGGTTTTTGCTTCTTTATAATGCGCCGTGTTCCAGCTTCCCCCTGGATTCATCGCTACTTTGTTCGTCGTAATCGCAAGGTTGACTTGGCCGCCCAAGCCCTCGATTTGCGCAGGCGTCGTGTTGATTTTTTTGTTTTTCGTAAGATCGATAAAATAGCTGAGCACTTCCTGAGCCTCGGGCGTGTTCAGCGCCAGCGTGCCGTCCTCGTTGATCAGCTTGGCATCGTTTGACCACAGCTCCGGCTCAAGGAACCAGTCCATCGTGGCCCCCGGTGAAACCGACAAGCCCCATTGCACCACGTTATTGCCGTCGAAGCCCTCTTCATCGGCAGATTTCCCGTTTTTATCGAGCGTCATTTTTGCCGCAATCTCTTCAATTTCAGCCCAAGTCGGCTCCAGGGACGGCTCTTTGGCACCCTTCGGATTCGTTGCCGGGTCGGCGAACATGCCTTTATTGTAATACCATACGATGACATTGGCATCGATCGGCAGCGAAACCTGCTTATCCTGGTACTGGTGCAAGCCCAGCAAGCTGGCATCGATGTTGTTCAGATCAAACTTGCTGTCTGCAAGCAAACCGTCGAGCTCTTTGAAAATGCCAAGCTGCGCATATTTATCAATGAAAGCGAAGCTGGTCTTCATAACGTCCGGAAGAGTGCCTCCTGCCGCATTGGCAGTCAAGCCGTCCCAATAGCTCCCCCAATCCTTGCCTTCGAGCTTTACTTTAATGCCCGGATTGTCGGCCATAAACAAATCGAGCAATTCCTGCGTCCGCGTAAGCTCCTCGGCCGTCCCCCACTGGGAATACGTGATCGTAACGGGCTCGTCCGTCTTGCCGGTAGCAGCCGGATCGGCTGCATTGCCGTTATTGCTTTTTCCACATGCCGTGAATACCATAATTAGTGCCAAAGCCATCATCCATACCGCGAAAAAACGTTTCTTATTCGTTCCCATGTGCAGTTCCCCTTTAGCTTTAAGTATTAAAAGCGAGCGGCTTACGCCGCCTGTGACCGGCAGAGCTAGTTTTTGGAGCCCGTCAGGACCACCCCCTCGACAATATAACGCTGTGCGAAGAAGTAGAGCAGGCCAATCGGAATAATGCTGATGAATGCGCCGGCGGCAAGCGCCGGGAAATCCTGGCTTGTCTGACCGATCAGAAATTGAAGACCTACACTGAGCGTAAACAGCTCGTTGTTCTTGATATACAGGAACGGGCCGAGGAAATCGAGCCACGAGTTGACAAAGGCAAAAATAATCGTCGTTACAATAATCGGCTTGGACAGCGGCAAAATAACCTTGGCATACACCGTCCAACGCGTGCCGCCGTCCAGGTAGGTCGCCTCATCCAGCTCGCGCGGGATAGTCATAAAAAATTGCCGGAACAAGAAAATATAATACGCCCCGCCCAGCCAGGCCGGTACAACAAGCGGCAGCCACGTATCAATCCAGCCCAGCTTATTGAACAGCACATAGGACGGAATCATCATGATCGACGGCGGAATCATTAACGTCATCAGGACAATCGGGAACAGCAGAGCGCGATAACGGTTGTCGAATCTCGAAAAGCCGTAGGCCACGATTGAGCTGGATATGACGGCTCCCGCCGCAACCAGAAAGGCAATCATGAAGGAGTTCTGAATCCATTGCCACATCAGCGGCTGCAAGGAAAACAGCCGGTCGAACGCATCCAGCGTCGGCTGCTCCGGAAAAATCGATGGCGGCACCTTGTAGGTTTCCGCCTTCGTCTTGAGCATTGTCGAAAGCATCCAGACGAGCGGACCCACGAACATGACAAGCGTAACGATAAGCAGGACGTATTTCATCGCGGCGGACGCGGCTCCGCTTTTTTTTCCGCTATTCATAGCTGCACCTCCTAGCTCTCGCCTTCGTAGTAGACAAATTTTTTGGACAGCCTCATCAGCACGAGGGTGAAGAGAGCAATGAGCGCGAACAAGAACAGGGACTGCGACATCGCCATACTGAACTTCAAATCCGTAAAGGCTGATTTATAAATATTGTAGACGAACGTGTAAGAAGCATAGTTGGGACCGCCTTTGGAGAGCAGCAGCGCCTCTGTGAACATTTGGAAATTGTACATAGTCTGAATAATGACGACAAACAGAATCGAGGGACTAATCATCGGCAGCGTAATCGTAAAAAATCTCCGTACGCGGCCAGCCCCGTCGATTCCGGCCGCTTCATGCAGATGTCTTGGAACGTTTTTGAGCGCGGCCAGAAAAATCAGCACCCCGCTGCCCGATATCCAAACCTGCAGCAAAATAATAATAGGCTTGATGGTATGCTCTCCGCCCAGCCAATCCACCTTGCCCATGCCCAGCAGCCCGAGAAAACCGTTCAGTATGCCGAATTCGGAGTTAAATACGAGCCGCCAGATAATGACCGTTGCTACAATCGGCACCAGCGTGGGCAAGTAATAGAACGTCCGGAACAGCGCAATGCCCTTCACATCCAAATTCAGAAGCATGGCGAGAAGCAGCATGCCGGTCGTTACGACCGGGACGCCAATGAGCACAAAAAACATCGTATTGCCGAGACTTTTGCCGAAAATGGGATCGCTCATCATCGTCACAAAGTTATCAAAGCCGACAAAGCTGTAATCCGCCGCGCCCGGCAGCCGCGAATCGGTAAAAGCATAAAAGCCGGCTGTTCCGAACGGAGCGAGAAAGAAGATGCTAAAGCCGATCAGCCACGGCAGTATAAACAAGAAAAACAGCAATGTGTCATATTTTCTAAGACCCTTCATGCCGACACCCCTTAGTTGGCCAACTCGTTCAGGTATACATACCGCTCTTCCAAAATCGACTTCTCGGCCGCAAGCGCAATAAGCAATGCATTTCGCCCAACCTGCGCGCTGGCAAAAGGCTGTTCGCCCTCCAGCAAGCAACGGATAAACTCGGCGCGCTGCGTTTGCCCCCCCGTGTGGCCGCCCATAATGGAATCGGAGGTGACATCAATGTCCAGATGATCCTTCGTTAAATCGTTGCCCCCTACAATATCGATCGTCTTATCGTTGCGGGCGACCATCTGTCCTCCATTCTCGCCGATCATGCCGATTTCAAGCCCTTCACCCATCAAGTTTTTCGGTTTTAAATACATGCACAAGCCCAGATTGGCTTTGCTTCCGTTATCGTAATCGATGGTAATGAACGCATGGTCCACGATAGACACGTCCGCAATTTCCTTCGCCGGATAATGGCTGTACGAATTTGTAATTTTATTAGGCTGTCCTTGCTTCATGACATGCTGGCCGCCGGAAGCGAATACGCGCACAGGGTTAGCTCCGATCATCCAGTTGAAAATATCGAAGTGATGGCAGTCTTTCTCCACAATGGCGCCGCCCGATTTCGATTTGTCGTAAAACCATTCGGTAGGCGGAAACGGATCGCGGAACTCTTTGCACCACATCAGCTTGACATCGCCCAGCCTGCCGTTTCTCAACTCCTTCTCCATTCGCCGGTACAGATTGGAATAACGATAGACAAGTCCTATTTGCAAAATCCGATTGCTGGCCTCCGCCGCGGCGATAATGGCGTCGCAATCCTCCAGCGTATGGGCTACCGGCTTTTCCAGAAATACGTGCTTGCCCGCTTCAAGGAAAGCTACGGCTACTTCACGATGCTTGTAATTCGGGACGCTGATGACGACCGCATCAATATCCGTTTTGCCCAGCAGCTCGCGATAATCGCCGACAACCTCGGGACTGCTGTTCTTCAGCTCGGCCAGTGTGCGAGCGACATTCTGATTATTCATATCGCAAATGTAGCGAACATCCGTCTCCTCCAGCAGATCAAATCCGATGCAGTGATGCGAGCCCATGTCTCCAACGCCGATAAATGCCATTTTCATTTTCCCCATGTCCATACACTCCGTTGCTGTTGAAATTTAAATTGATATATAACATGAAATGTTATGAAAACTAACAAATGCTTTTCGTGATATGATCGTAATGCAAATTTGCAATCATGTCAATAGTTTTTGGCTAAAATACTTCTTATATTTGCGGCAAATACCATGAAAAGGCGTGGTTTATCTGGTTTTTGGATCTAAAAAGCGCTGTTTCTTCGTTTTGTATGCGATTTCATTGTACAATATGTTGCGCCAAAATCAAATACTTTTATTTTATTTGCCGCAATTTTGTGCAACAAAAAACAAGCTTCTCCACACAGGTTCACTGTGTAAAGAAGCTTGTTCTAGGGGACAAATTCAATATAGCACTGTTATTGAACGACGGCAGCTGCCGTCGAGGAGCGGACGATCAGCTCCGTTTGCAGCGCAATGCGGCGTTTGACAGGCTGCGGCCCGTCGAACTCCTGAAGCAGCAAATCGACAGCCGAAGCTCCAAGCTGCTCCATCGGCTGGGCAATAGAGGTTAGCGGCGGATCGGTGACGGAGGCCAGTATCGTGTTATCGAAGCTGATGACCGACAACTGCTCCGGCACCCGAATGCCTGCCTCCTTGGCCGCCTGCAGCGCGCCCACCGCCAACAGATCGTTGCAGCAGAACAAGGCTGTCGGCCGATCATCTGCAGCCAACAGAGCAACCGCTTGCCGCTTGCCGTCTTCGACACGATATTTGCACTGCCGTACGTGCTCGTCGGCAAGCACGACGCCCTGCTCGGCCAGCCGCTCGCGGAAACCGCGCAATCGTTCACGGCTGCTGCTAATGGAGAGGCTCTCGGACAGCACCGCCACCTTGTTGTGGCGAAGCTGCAGCAGATGATCGGCGGCCACGCGACCTCCCTGCCAGTCATCGGCTACAACCGTGTGAACATTAACGGGAGCCGGTTCTGCATAACGGTTAAGCTCCGTCTCGCTATGGACCGGCAGTTGATGGGGCTGTCGGCCATACGCCGCAGCCATACGTTTCCCTTCAGGCTCTCGCGCAAGCCCCCCCCGAGAGCTCCGGACGTCCATTCCCTCTTTGCGCTGACGGAACAGCTCGGACGCAGGAAGCGCTTCCCTGCCGATAACGACGGTTGGCATCGATGCGCTTAGCTCCTGCAGCATAACGGAATCGCCTACCCCGGTTCCGATAATAATGCCGTCTACGCGCTTTTGCCTCAGCACCGTAATATACTGCTCGATTCGCTCGTCCCGATTGTCCGTTCCGCAAATAATGACGCTATAGCCAAGCTGATGACCGCGCTCCTCAACCGCTCTGGCCACCTCGGCAAAAAACGGGTTGGCAATATCAGGTATGAGCAAACCGATCGTATACGTATGCTTGCCGGTCAAAGCAGAGGCAATAACGCTTGGCTGATAATTGAGCCGGTCCATAATCGCCATAATTTCATTGCGCTTTTCCTGGCTTATTTTGCCCTTCGCGTTTATCACCTTTGAGACGGTTGCAATAGATACGCCTGCTTCTCTGGCAATATCATAAATGGTAGCTTTCATTCTGAATTCCTCGCTCGCTCTAATAGTCCGATAACAGCCAGGCACAGCATGCGTCACTCTCAACTTCCACTCATGATGCCCGGTACACGCCGTTCCCTTTTCTGTTAACTCTATTATGCTCAGAGCGGGGATCGCTTGGCAATCCCCACCTTGCGCGCGCTTGCCGGAGGGCCGGCCTGCCATGCCGATCGATCAGCACGGACAAGCGCCCTCTCTTACTTGCGCAGCATCCATTCGTGATCGGGGTCATTGTGGAATTTCCACGTCCGTGTCGGCCCTGCCATAACGTTCAAATAATACACCTCGTAGCCTGCCGGGGCCGCTACCGGATGGTAGCCCTCCGGAACAAGCACCGCTTGCCCGTCCTTGACCGCCAGCGTCTCGTCGAGCGACCGGTCGTCCGTATAGACGCGCTGAATGGCAAACCCCTGCTCCGGCTGAACGTGGAAATAATAAGTCTCCTCGAGCAGCGATTCATCCGGCAGCGCATCCCTGTCATGCTTATGCGGCGGATAGCTGGACCAATTGCCTTCCGGCGTGAATACCTCCACTACCAGCAGGCTATGCGCAGGCTCGCCTTCCGGCAAAATATTTTGTACCAGCCGCTCCATGCTGCCGCTGCCGCGCACCTCGACACCAACCTGCTCGGGGCCGATCAAGCGGGCCGGATAATCGCCGCCCGCCGGCGCCGAGCATACCGCAAGCTCGAGCTCCGTCAACGCGGTCACCTCGTAATGATCCCCGCCCGGCACGTAGACCGAGTAAGGCGGAATTTTATCAAAAACGCTCATGCGCGCGCCGATCTCCGGCCATTCCGCCTGTGCGGTGCGCACGCTTGCCATGCCGCCAAGCAGCACCAGACATACCTCGCGATCGCCCGTCTCCGCGCGAAACACTTGTCCGGCGGACAGCCTTACCGCCTGAAATCCAACATATTGCCAGCCTGCCGACTCAGGCGTTATGACAAGCACACTGCCGTCCGCAGCAGGCTGCTGCGCGGCTGGAACTATCAGCTTTGAAGTCATTCTCGCACGCTCCTTCACGTTTGTTATCGCCAGCGAATTTATACGCCGGCTTCTCGAATTACGCCTGCGGCGTTCATGCAAGAGCTTCCTCCAGCTTGACCGGACGCCCTAGCTGCAACGAGCGCTTGGCGGCAAGCGCCATCAGCTCGGCCTGATAAGCATCCGCTCCGCTTACCGGCACGTCGCGTCCTTCCGCAATGCTTGCAATAAATTGAACAGCCTCGTCAATATAAGCTTCGTTATAGCGCTCCAGGAAGAAATGCAGCGGCTTATCGCGACGGACGCCTTCAGCCGTATGCACCTCGGCCGTATTCGGATAATCGTTGTTCACCGCTACGCTGCCGCCCGAGCCAAACACCTCGACGCGTTGATCGTAGCCGTATACCGCCTTGCGGCTGTTGTCGATGACGCCAAGAGCGCCGCTCGCGAAACGGATCGTAATGATGGCCGTGTCCACATCGTCGTATTGGGCAAAGGCCGGATCAACCAGCACGCTGCCGTAAGCGAACACTTCAACCGCCTCGCTGCCTGACAGGAAACGGGCCATATCGAAATCATGAATGGTCATATCCATAAACATGCCGCCGGACGAACGAATGTATTCCGGGCTAGGCGGCGCAGGGTCGCGCGAAGTAATTTTAATGAGATGCGGATCTCCGATATCGCCTGCTTGCACCAGCTCCCGCACCTTGCGGAAATTATGGTCAAAGCGCCGATTAAAGCCAACCTGAAGCCGAACGCCCGCTTTAGTCGCCGCATCGAGCGCCTCCTTGGTCTGCGCGATGTCCATGCTGACCGGCTTTTCACAGAAAATATGCTTGCCTGCAGCAGCAGCCTGCTTAATAAGCGGTACGTGCGTATCCGTTGGCGAGCAGATAAAAATCGCGTCCAGCGCCGGATCGGCAAGCAAGTCGTCGCTATTCTCCGAGACGGTAGCAATTCCGCGCTCCGCTGCCCATGACCGCAACGCTTCGTTCGCGAATGGATCACTAATAGCGCACACTTCCGCATGCGGCTGGCGCAGCAAGTTTTCGGCATGAATTTTGCCGATTCGGCCAGCGCCGATAATCCCGATTTTAACTTTTGTCATAGCGCCCCTACTCCATTTCAGTTTAAAATAATCTGTTCCTTGCATGAATGCCCGGGGCTGGCGAAGAACAAGCCGCTGCCGGCTGTCCCTCGCGGTTTGTCCCGGCTTGCGCAATTACCAGCGGGCAGTAACCATTTTTTTGCGCGTATAGAACTCGACGCCGTCTGTGCCGTTGGCGTGCAGATCGCCGTAGAACGATTTTTTCCAGCCGGAGAACGGGAAGAAGGCCATCGGCGCCGGTACGCCAAGGTTGATGCCAAGCATGCCTGCGTCGATCGTTTCGCGGAACTGGCGCACATAGCTGCCGTTTTGCGTGAAGAGGCACGCTCCGTTGGCGAATTCCGAACGGTTGGCAAGCTCGACCGCTTCTTCCAGCGTCGCTGCGCGTACGATGGACAGCACCGGAGCAAAAATTTCATCCTCCCAAATTTTCATCCCGCTATCCACTTGGTCGAAAATAGTCGGGCCGACAAAATAACCTTTGTCTTCGGTAGCCGCATCCTTGCGTCCGTCGCGGATAAGCAGCGCGCCCTCTTGCTCGCCGATTTCAATATATTTAAGCGTACGCTCTTTATGAGGTCCGCGAATAACCGGACCGAGGAATACGCCTTCCTGCGAGCCGTCCCCGATCGTAATATTGTCGGCCGCTTCCTTCAGCTTGCCGACGAGCGCATCGCCAATGTCGCCGACCGCTACGACGACCGCGCACGCCATGCAGCGTTCTCCGGCAGAGCCGAAAGCCGCGCTTACAATTTGCGTCACCGCTGCGTCCAGATCGGCGTCAGGCATAACGATGGAGTGGTTTTTGGCGCCTGCCAGCGCTTGAACTCTTTTGCCGTGGGCCGATCCTGTTTTGTACACGTATTCGGCAACCGGCTGCGAGCCGACGAAGGAAATGGCTTTAATGTCCTGGTGCTCCAGCAAGCCGTTCACCACATCATGCGCCCCATGCACCACATTCAGCACGCCAGACGGCAACCCCGCCTCTGCGAATAGCTCGGCCAGACGGTTAGCGAGCAGCGGCGTCCGCTCCGACGGCTTCAGCACGAATACGTTGCCGCAGGCGATAGCGAGCGGGAACATCCAGCAAGGCACCATCATCGGGAAGTTGAAAGGAGTAATGCCGCCGACAATGCCTACAGGATAACGGTACATCGCCGACTCCAGATTCGTCGCAATGTCCGGCAGCACCTTGCCCATCATCAGCGACGGCGCACCCGCGGCGAACTCTACGCATTCAATGCCCCGCTGAACCTCGCCATACGCCTCGGCGTAGCTTTTGCCGTTCTCAAGCGTAATAATTTTCGCCAGCTCCTCCCAGTGATCCACCAGAAGCTGCTGATATTTAAAAAGAATACGCGCGCGCCGGGGAACAGCCGTCCCGCTCCAGCCCGGGAACGCTTTTTTCGCCGCTTGCACCGCTGCGTCTACCTCTGCCGTCGAGGAAAGCGGAACATTCGCAATCACCTCTCCATTTGCCGGGTTGTATACGGGCTCTGTGCGTTCCGCCTTCGAAGGCACCCATTGTCCTCCGATGAAGTTGTTGATCGTCTGTACGTTGTTCGTTGTCATAGCCGTTCTCTCCCCTCAAAATGTAGGTATTCCAAAGTAATACCAGGAATTGCCGTTACGCTTTTTTTACACTTCCGCCGTGCTGCGAGCGATAAAATCATTCACCTGCTGAGCTGTAGGCATCGCATCCGAGCAGCTGTGGCTGGAGACGACGATCGCCGCCGCCGCGCTGCCGTAACGCATGCTGTCCGAAATCGGCCATCCTTGCATCAAGCCGTACAGAAAGCCGGCCGCATAGGAATCGCCCGCTCCGAACGTTTTGACAACCTGCGCCTTGAAGCTGTCCGCACGATGGCTCGAACCATCCTTTGCATATGCGATCGAGCCCTCCTTGCCGTGCTTGATAATGACAATTTGAGCGCTGTAGTTAAACCATTTGGACGCTGTAATCCGGTCGCTTCGCTCCGGATTCGACTCGAACCGCTCCATCATGTCGAATTCCTCGCGCGTGCCGATAATGATGTCGCATTTTTCCGCCGCCAAGTTATAGTAAGCCGCCGTTTCCTCATCCGACTTCCAGGTATATGGACGATAATCCAGATCGAAGGCGATAACCGCTCCATGCCTGCGCGCATATTCGATGGACTGGAACACGGCTTCCCGTGACGGACTTTGCGCAAGTGCCGTGCCGGAGATCAGAAGCATCTTCGCGCCGGCGATCAGCTCCTCGCTCACCTCGTTGGCCTCCAGCAGCAGATCGGCCACATTGTCCCGGTACATCAGAATGCTGCAATCGGTCGGACTCTTGATTTCTGTAAAAGCAAGCCCCGTTACGGCTCCCGTCCGGTCCGTCACGACATTGCTTGTATTGATCCTGTTTTGCTCCAAATAACGTACAATAAAGCGTCCCATCTGGTCATCGGCGACCTTGCCGACAAACCCGGTTGAGAGTCCCAAACGGGCCATTCCGATACAAATGTTGGCGGGCGAACCCCCGACGTATTTGGTGAAAGTGACTGTATCTTCCATCGGACGGTTAATCTCGTTCGCGTTCAAATCGATGCAGAGACGCCCGACAGCGACAAAATCCGTCGTTTTTCCACTAGGAAAAGCAATCATGACAACACCTGACCTTTCTATATAAGTTGCTGTGCCGCAAATAGCTGAAATGCCTTAAAGCAAGGAGCGCAAATACTTGAGCGCTCTTTCGGCATATTCATAAGGAGGATGCTCCGCAGGGTCCTGCTCGCCTTCGAGCATCGCCCAGCCGTCATAGCCCCTGGCCTGCAGCTCGGCAATAATAGGAGCAAAATCGAGACAGCCGTCGCCTGGTACGGTAAACACGCCTCTGCGGATGCAGGATACGAAATCGCTGCTCTCTGCGCGCGCCACATCCAGCACTTGCTGCCGCACATCCTTCAGATGGATATAGCCGATCCGGTCGTAATGCTTCTTCAGCACCTCCAGCGGGTCCGCTCCTCCGTAATACGCATGGCCTGTGTCATACAGCAGCCAGACAAGGGCAGGGTCCGTAAGCTCCATAAGCTTGTCGATTTCCTCCGGCTGCTCGACCACTGTACCGCCATGATGGTGATACGTCAGCTTTAATCCGTACTCGCGGGCAATTGCACCAGCCGCATTCAGCCCCTCGGCCAGCGCTTGCCAGCCCGCTTCATCCAGACGCAGCACTTCCTTTTCGTTCGGCGTCCGGCGCGGGTCGAAATGCAGCGAGCCGCCAACCTCCGCCGTGCTGATTACCTTGCTGCCCATGCCGTGCAAGAACTCAACGTGGCGACGGTATTCGGCAAGCTCCCGCTCACGGTAAGCGGGATCGGAGAACAGCACCGATTTCCATTGCGATACCAGCTGTATGCCTCGCGATGACAGCTCTTGTCTCAATACTGCGGGGTCCTGAGGGTATTTGCGCCCCATTTCCGTACCGCCAAGCCCAAGTCTGCGAATATCGTCCAGAATCGTCCCGCATTCGGTATCCGCCCCATGTTCGCGCACATCCTCGCCTACCCAGTTGATGGGATGCGCTCCGATTTGAAAAGTAAATGCCTTTTCCTGCCGCATGCTATCTCTCCTCCTTTGACTTACAGATCTCTGGCTTCAGCGCTTTTTTGGGCCATCCGTTCATGAGCGGCGACAACCTTGTCGCTGGTCGAAACCTCCGGTACGCTGACCCGCCACCACGACTCGTAGCCGCCGGAGTTCGTGCCAGGCAGCACTTTAATTTCAATCAAGGTGCTGATCGTTTCTTCTCTCGCCTGCAGAAGGGCTGCGCGGAGCTCCTCCGCCGTGTGTACGGTATAAGCGGACAGTCCCATGCTCCGGGCATGCGCTGCGAAATCCATCGGCATGTAGCTGCCGCTCAACGTCCCTTTGCCCTGCTTGTCGCGGTAGCGGAATTCGTTGCCGAAGCCGTCGCTGCCGTGCTCGCGCTGCAGATTGTGAATGCATTGGAAGCCATGGTTGTCGAACAAAAGGACCGTCATTTTAACGCCTTCCTGCAAGCTGGTCACCAGCTCGGAATGCAGCATCAGGTAGCTTCCGTCGCCGACCATTGCGTATACATCGCGCTCGGGCGCTGCCAGAGCCGCGCCGAATGCGCCGCTGACCTCATAGCCCATACATGAAAAACCATACTCCATATGGTAGGTTTGAGGCTCTGCAGGGCGCCATAGCCTGTGCAGATCGCCGGGCAGGCTGCCGGCCGCGCATACGATAACATCCGCAGGCTGAAGCGTCTCGTTGATGACGCCCAGCGCCCTTGTCTGCGCCAATCCCTCCGCTGCTTCCGTCCTATACAAACGGTCAACCTCGCGATCCCACTCCGCCTTCAGTCCGGACACCTCGCCGGAAGCGTAACCGCTGCTGTAGCCCAATTCCCGCAACGCCGCTCCTAACGCCTCCAGTCCTTCACGGGCATCCGCCGTAATCGACAAGCCGTCCAGCTTGACGGAATCGAAGCCGCTCACGTTGATATTGACGAACTGCGCGTCCTCACGGCCGAACGCCGATTTAGATGCCGTCGTAAAGTCCGAATAACGCGTGCCGATGCCAATGATGACATCCGCTTCCTTCGCGAGGCGGTTGGCCGCCAACGTGCCTGTCACCCCGACGCCGCCCACATTCAGCGGATGGTTCCAAGCCAGAATGCTCTTGCCTGCCTGCGTTTCGGCCACCGGAATGCCAAAGGCTTCCGCGAAGGTGGCCAATTGCTGCGAAGCATCCGAATAATGCACGCCTCCGCCCGCAATAATAAGCGGCTTGCGCTTGTCTGCGATAAGCCGTGCGGCCCGCTCGACTTGAGCGCCGGCAGCAGGACGGCGGTCAAGGAGATGAACGCGCTTCGCGAAGAACGACTCCGGATAATCGTACGCCTCCGCCTGCACGTCCTGCGGGAGCGCCAGCGTAACCGCGCCTGTCTCGGCGGGGTCGGTCAGCACACGCATCGCTTGCAGCGCCGCGCTGATCAACTGCTCCGGACGGACGATTCTGTCCCAATAGCGGCTGACGGAACGAAATGCGTCAGTTGCCGAAATGGTGTAGTCGCTCTGCACCTCAAGCTGCTGCAGCACCGGATCAGGCTGCCGGCAAGCGAAGTTGTCGCCGGGAAGCAGCAGCACCGGAATGCGGTTGACCGTAGCCGTTGCCGCGGCTGTTACCATATTGAGCGCTCCCGGCCCGATGGAAGAGGTGCAGGCATAAATTTGCAGCCTTCTCGACTGCTTGGCGAACGCCGCCGCCGCATGCACCATGCCTTGCTCGTTTTTGCCTTGAATATAGGTCAGCTCGCCTGCGCTGCGCTCCAGCGCCTCGCCGATTCCCGTTACATTGCCGTGCCCGAAGATCCCCATAACGCCCTTAACAAACTTCGTTTCCTGCCCGTCCACCGACACATACTGATTGTCCAGAAACTTTAATAGGGCCTGTGCCATCGTTAATCTGATCGTTTTCATTCTTTGCCTCCTCCCGAAATGTCAAAGCACAATGTCATTACTGCTCGCTTCTATAGCAATTAGGCACAACGCCTGCGCATCGGACCCCAAATCGCCGACTGAACGCCCGCCGCCCTTGTCTGCCGTTAGAGGGCCAATCGATAGGTTAAGCGCTTAACCTGTTAAAGATAAGGCATGCAGCAAACCGCTGCATGCAACATGAGCTATGCGGCAGACCTTCGGCGCTTAACCGAATGGGCCTGCCCAGTAAATAGCCCGCTCTGTCCTTTTTTTAAACCAGACTGCTTGCTTCATCGGCGATAGCGCCAGTATTCCGGCTATCGTCCTTGCCGCCAGAGCCTTTCGTCTGTTCCGCCTGCTTCAATCTGTTGATTTCGACGCCCGCCAGCATCATGATGCCGATACCGTGATTGTCATTAACGACGGTACGCAAATCGTACATGTAATAATCCGGTGAATAAGAGTATCTGGAGCCGCTGCAAACGCCGTGAACATTGCCCTGACGGTCGATTGCCTGGCTTGCCAAACCGCGCCAGGCTTTGTGCGCGGCCGAAGCGTAGCGCTCTGGCTCATCGAGCCAACCGAAGCGAACGCCGCGCGCGAAGGCGTATGCGAACATCGCCGTGCAGGAAGCCTCTTCATAAGCATCCGATCGATTAAGCACCTGATGCCATAAGCCGGATTCCGCTTGCACAGCCGCAATACCCGCGCATAGCTCGCGCAGCATCTCCAGCAGCGCAGCGCGATCCTTATGCTCCGCTGGCAGCTTCTCAAGCAGCTCGGTCAGCGAGAACAGGCACCATCCGTTGCCGCGGCCCCACGGCATGCGGGTAGCCTTGCCGTATTTGAAATCGAACACATGCGACATTAAGCGCTCTGGCTGCATAAAGAGATAGCTTTTGAATAGCAGGAATTGCCTTGCAGCCTCGTCCAGCGCCTCTGTGCGCCCTGTCGCTTCGGCATAACGAATAAGAAACGGCGCGCTCATGTACAAATCGTCCGCCCACATCGTATCCGCCGAATATTCGCCTGGACATAAGCGGTAGAATGCGCCATCCTCGCGGCGCTCCAGCTGAGTCAGCATGAATTCTGCAATGACATCGGCGATGCGCAGAAAGCTTCGGTCTCCTGTCTGCAAATGGGCCTCCAGCATCGCGGAGCCGAAGGAACCGCAATTGTCCAGCATCCGAATCAGCACCAGCTGATGGTTAATGGACGGAAAGCCGTATTCATCGCGATCCCACAGCGAATATTCATACATTTCCGTGCAGGTTCTAATATGGTGCAGAGCATAGCTTTGCAAATCCCGCCGGCCCAGCTCTTTGCCCATGCGCAGCAAGCCGTACATCGTAACGCCAAGCGGGTAGTCCCAGCGCCCAAAATTGGTGGCCGTGCCCGTTGTCCATTTATTGCTGAGCATTGCATTCTCATAATAAGGCCTTACTCGCGCTTCCGGCGCATCAAGCGACCAGTACAACGGCTGGCCGGAGCCTGCGGCGGCAAACAGCTTCGCCGTCGTGCACAGCTCCTCCGGAGCAAGCGTCTCGGATGCGTCCAGCGGACCGACCAACAGCCATTTTCCGTCATGGCCATGAACGGGCAGCGGCAGCTTGAGATTCAAAGCTTCTCCCTCCGCTCCGCCCGCTGCGGCGCGAAGCTCGAAGCCCCAGCCCTGCCGGCCGGCCTCGCTTCTCACAACAAGCTGCGCCGTACCCGGTTCGGCTACTATAGCAGCCGTGTAGTCGCCGGCTTCTTCAAGCTCTACAACCAGCTTACCGCTCAGCCAAATCTTGGTTGGACCAAAAGCTTTGCCTGCCACTACAATTTGACGGGTTCCATAAGGAATCGCAAGCGCGCTCCAGCCGTAGCCTGCCGTATGCCCGCTTCCGCTTGCGGCTAAACCAAACACCCGCTCAAAGTTTGGCTGCGCCTTCTCCTCCGAGGTCCAATTCGTACGCGGCAGCCAAGCTTCACCGCTGTTCCGTTCGTTGGCTGTATAATCCAGAGCGGCAAGCTCGCCGCCAAACCTCGGCTCGCGGAACGGCCCCGCATATACCCAGCCTGCGGCCCCCGAACGATTGGCAAACGGAGCGAGCACCTGCATGATGCGCACCTTCGCCTCGTCGGCTCCAAAGCGGCAGCCGAACCCGGCCTGCGTCCTTCTCGCTTCCACCAGCAGCGTGTTCCAGCCTTTGCGTAGCAGAAGCGGAATAACGGCTTGCCCATCCGCCTTCAGTTCATCCACGGCCGTTGAACGGTATGCCCGTTCATCGTTCACATACAGACGGACGGGCCCGAAGGGCTCCAGCAGCCCATCCAGCGATCGTTCGTCATCGCTCCATACGAGTCCGTACGCGTATCCGTAGTCTCCGTCCTCGGCATCTGGCATGCGGGACGATAAGTCCATATCGTACAGTCCGTTCGCATCCTGCAAGATGCCTGCTTTAGAGAAAGCCCTCATAGCAAAGGGAATCGGAGGATTGGCCCCTGCATAGCGGTTAGCCAGCACCTCCAATACTTGCTGCTCCTCGTCTCCGAACCAGTAATAGGAGCTTTGACGCGGCTCCAGATAGACGGTCATGTCCGGTTTCCTACCTTTCTTGTTATCCTGTAGCGGTATTTGCTGCGACTGCCGCCTGATTCTATTTGCCGGATAATCTGATTTCAAATGTGTGGTCGTAAGGCGTAAGCAAATTGACCAGCAGCGTTTGACAGCTCGGCGGGTAGGACACGTTGTTTAACGCTTGCGCCAGATGCTGGCGCGCGCCGCCCTCAAGCTCAATCCAGTCCTCTCCCGCAGTGTATCGAGCCGTTCCCCCTGTCCAGAACGTCGTAGCCTGCCCGGCAGCCTCCAAATGATCGCCGCTGAGAGTTCCCTCGCTTGCGAATACGAAAGACAGCTGTGTCAGCAGTACATCCGCCTTGTCGCAGCTCACGCGTACTCGCCAGCCCGTCTCCGTCTCTGTCAGCGAGACCTTCACCTGATGGCTCTGCTCGTGCGTCGTTTCCCGCAGCTGATGTGGAAAAAGATACCACGGGCTTACCGTGTCACTGGATGAAGCAGGCAAGCTCTCCTGCGCGACAGGTCCGTAATAGCCCTTCTTCTCGGTTGCCTCCAATGTATAGCCTTGCCCCAGATCCTCCAGCCGCTGCATTTTGACGAAGCCGGGCTCGAAGGAGGAAGCGACTTGAACGGCGAGAAGCCGCGCCGCGCCATGCCGCAGGGCAAAAAACGAGGATACCTCCGTCATGACCGTTGCGCTTGTCGCGCCGTCGCGGATTCTCGCAACAGGCGCCCCAAACTCGGGATGCAGCCTGCTATGGAAAATACGCCCGCCATGTCCGGCCTGCTCCATGCCGCTCAAATAACGCTCGCGCGGAAAGCTGCCGTTAATCGTAACCCGATAAGTAGCGGGAAGCGGCGATGGCTCAACCGTCAGCTCTCTGAGCTGCGGCGAACGCAGCAGCCCCAGCAGCGTATTGCTAGGCAGTCCTTCCGGGTGATTCAGCAAATCTGCCGCCAATTCGGACATCGCAGCAAATAGCGGGTCCTGATCCAGATTGGCCATCCAACGGGTTGCGAGGAAATAGCCCGCAAGCGTGTGCTTGACGCCAAAATCCTGTCTACCGGAATAATCCGTTACGACCTCTCCATCAGGATGTACCAGATAAGCCATCATCCTCAGGTTGCGGCGCACCGGCTCCAATAGTTCGGGCATATCGAGCTGCTCCGCCGCGTAGATAAGCGCGATATCGCTAACTGCGTTGTAGATGCCGTTGCTTCGTTCCGTCCACTCTCCATCCTCTGTGCAGTCCATACCCTCCGCAAGCCAGTGCATGGCGCGCGCCTTAAGCTCCTCTCTGCCAGTCAGCCTGTAGAGAAAGCCTAAAGCCGAGGTGATAATCCAGCGATGATTCGGCGTATGGCAGCCTCCGCTAAGCATCGCCGGAATCGTCCGCTCAAGAAATTGCCGCAGCAGCCTGGTTGCCACTTGCAGCGGCGGCCATTGCTGCGCTTCCGCCGCGAGCAGCTCATGCACTTGCGCCAGGCCGCCTACTACAAAAGCGGTGTCGGGCGGCGAGTGCATGTTCGTCCAAGGAGGCGATATCGTGCCGTCCTCATGCTGCGCTCCAAGCAAATAACGAATCGCCAGCTCGATTCGGGTCAGCAGCGTCTCATCCCGATACAAGGATGAATCCGGATTAATCAGGGCAGAGGCCCATATCGCAACCTGCATCGATGTTCCCCAATGGCTTGGCGAGGGGATGCCGGTTGACGGCTCGATGACGCCTCCATAAAACCGGTTATTTTCATCCAGAATCTGCCGCTCCATACTTTCCTTTGTCCAGCTATCGTTCGCAATCACTAGCTTCTGATAAATGCCCACAGCCGCTTCAGCTCCCCTCAATGTTACCCGCGCTCGACCTCCGGCAGCGCCGCCCGTCAAACGCTTTATCTATGTTCTTTGCTTTCATTCCAGTCGTTAATGCAGGCAGCTTCTACCGCTACAGCCTTGCTGCGGACAGCTTCTCCAGCAGCATCGTGTGACTGAGCTCTATTTCCTCGGGCTTGCATACCGCCTTGAGCTCGTACACCTTGACCGGCGCTTCTGCAATAATCGGAAGAAACCTGTCAAAATAAGATAGATCTCCGCTATGAATATACGGACAATAGTGATCGGACAAGCCGACCGTTTCATGAATATGCACCCCGGCGATTTTGCCGCGAACCGCATCCATATCCTCCAGCGTGTCGTACAAGCCCATTCTCTCCATCATCGTCGCATGTCCGAAATCGTACCACAAACCGACTGAAGCTCCCTTCAGCCGCTCGATAATCGAGCTCGCCTCGCGGAGCGTGGGAAGCTGGTAGCAACGGGAACGCGTCTCGATCCCGAGGCTGACCTTCCAGCCCTTGGCGGCAATCTGCTCGCATGCTTCTTCAAGACTCCGCTCGATCCGCTGTATATAGTGCGGAGCAAGCCGCTCGCGCCTCTCCAGCATTTCACTCCACAGCGCTTGATACTCCGCCGAATGCCGACCATATTCCGCATGAATTTTTTTCAGCTCATGATCGATATTGTATTCAAACGGAATTTCGCCCGGATGGACAACGACCGCCGCAGCTCCATAGCGATGGGCATAATCGGCGGATTGCACGAGCAGTTCAACCGCCCTTTGCCGTTTCTCCTCATCATCGAAGCCAAGCAGCACGGAATCTGTGCCATAGTCGGAATCGGCAATAAACGGAAACGTATTATGGACGCTCGATACTCCAATCTCTCCTTTGTCGATCATCGGTTCGATCGTGGAGAGCAGCTCCGGCGTCACATTATAGTTTAGCTCTACTCGGCGAAAGCCCAGGCTGCGAATCTCGTCTATCATGCCGCTGCCTGTCGTATGCCTCCGAATATTCCAGCAGGTGGAGAATGAATACTCGCCTTTATCGCTTCCATCCGAAGCCTTCTGGCGTTGTCCGGCAAGGGCAATTCCTTCGGTGCCTTGTGTACCGTCGAAGGGCGGCTCTGCCGCCGCTCTCGCCGCATCGACATGCTTCCGGTCCGCCGTCTCCCGGGACGCTGCCGCATCGGCAGCCCCGTTAAACGTCTGGGATTGCGCACGACCCGCACGCTTCGTCACGCCTATCACCCTTTCACTGCTCCGAGCATAACGCCGCTTACAAAATAGCGCTGCAGCCACGGATATACAATCAGAATAGGAACAGTTGCAAAGATAACGCTTGCCGCCTTGAGGGCTTCAGGTACCATTGTCGTTAACTGCGTGCCTTCATTTCTGAGCAGGTCGGTGATCATATTGTTCTGAATCATTTGGTATAGCTTTAACTGCAAAGGGTATAGCTCCGGTTTCGTAATATACATCAGCGTATCCTGGAAGCCGTTCCAACGACCTACTGCATAAAACAAGCTTAGCGTCGCGATAACCGGCATCGACAATGGCAGCATGATGCTTAAAAGCGTACGGAAGTGGCTGCTCCCGTCAATCTCTGCCGATTCCTCCAGGCTTTCAGGAATATTAATAAAGAAAGAAACAAGAATAATCAGATAGAAGGGATTGATTAATCCTGGCAAAATGAGCGCCCATATCGTATCCAGCAGATGGAGATTTCGCACAAGGATATATTCAGGGATGATGCCGCCGCTGAAAAACATCGTGATTACGACGACCAGCATAATCCATTTGCGGCCCTTCAGCTTGCTTCGCGACAACGGATAGCCGATTGCAATGGTCATCAGCATGCATAGAACGGTAGTGATGCCGGTAAGCATAATCGTAAAGCCCAGAGACTTGATCATTGCGGCATCGGTAAATACCTTTTTGTAGGCTTCTATACTCCACTCCACCGGCAGCAAGCTGACTTTCCCAGAAGAAATGGCGCCGGGGGAGCTGAACGATATTGCCAAAATATGCAGGAAAGGAGCTAAACAAAGCAGAGTGGTCAGCAAAAGAACAATAAGGTTTACTACATCAAACGTACGATCAGCGGTTTGTGATTTCACTTTTCGTCCGCTCCTCTCTAATCTAGCTTAATCAGGAAGTCTTCCTGTTCATTTTCAAAGTTACATGATGCCGTCGCCGGTAAGCTTCTTGGACGTATAATTGGCGCCCAGTACAAATATCAGACCTACGACTGCCTGGAACAGGCCAACTACCGTAGCCAGCGTGTACTGCCCGGACTGAATGCCCACACGGTAGACGAACGTACTTAACACATCCGAATATTCCCTTACCGCGAGATTCCCGATAACAAACGGACGGTCAAAGCCGATGCTGATCATATTGCCTAGGTTAATGATCAATAGTACAACGATCGTTGAACGCAGACCCGGCAGTGTAATGTGCCAAATCTTTTTCAGACGACCTGCGCCGTCGATGCCTGCAGCCTCGAACAGCTCTTTATTGATGCCGGTAAGCGCAGCCAAATAAATAATCGTGCCCCAACCAGCGCTTTGCCATACTCCCACCGACAAGTAAGTGAGAAGCCATGAATTCTTCTCTGTCAAAAACGGGATTGAATCAAAGCCCATACCTGTAATTACGTTGTTGATCATGCCGGATTGCGTACCGAACACCTGGTAGACGATACCGCCGATAATAACCCATGAGATAAAATGCGGAATGTAAAGAATCGTCTGGGACAGCTTTTTAAACCACACAATCTTCATCTCGTAAAGCAGTATGGCCAGGATAAGCGGCGCCGGGAAAGAAACCAGCAAATCCAGGAAGTTCAACATCAGCGTATTGCGCAGCGTTGTATAAAAATCTTTCATTCCGAATACTTCTCGGAACGCTTCAAAGCCGATCCATTCGCTTCCTCCGATTCCCCGGAAGAAGTTAAAATCTTTAAATGCGATTTGAATGCCATACATCGGGCCGTATTTAAAAATTAAGAAATAAGCCAGCGGCAGCGTAAGCAGTGCATATAGCTGCCAATATCTCTTTAAATAAGTTGTCGTACGCACAGCGGTTTCCTCCCTGATGCGGCCTTCTGGAGAGCCGGGGTCACTGACCCCGGCTGTTCCGGCAGGCATATCGCGTTATTTTGACTGCATCTCTTTGTAGACCTCTGTACGCTCATCCAAGATGGCTTGGCCTCCGCTTGCCATGTAATCCTTCATCATGGTATCAAATGTGCTGTCGAACTGATCCGGTTTAGCCATTGTCGTTTTCACGATGATTTCGTTAAATTTGTCTTGCAGCGTAGTCGCATATTTCGTTTGGGCCTCAATTGGCTTAGGCATCAGAAGCGGCGTAAATCCGTCTGTGTTAGCAATTCTTTGAGCCTCTTCAACTTCGGCCAGGAATTTGCCCGGCATTTGCAAAGCTCTTGCTTTCAGGTTTTTCTCCATGCTGCCCAGCTGCTTGCCGTTAGAGATAATAGCCATATCGCCGGAGTTGAACATACGGTCCAGCGCCTCTTGCGTTTGATCTTCCTTCGCTACCGCAATACCGTCTACCAGCGTGAAGTTTTCGCCTTCCACGCCATTTTGCATGTTGAACAGATTGTCGTCGGACGCCATCCACTCCAGATATTTAACCGCTTCCACAGAACGCTCGCTGGATTTTGGAATCATAATGTACAAACCGTTTTCCGCATACAGCGGTTTCGGGTGCTTGCCTTCTTCGTTCGTGTACACGTCAACCGACGCCAGTTTTGCGTCCGGATTGCTTTTTTGCAAAAGGTCATAAGAGCCGTCTTCATAAAACGGGTTGATATCGTCTTCCGAGTAGAATCCGACTTTGCCATTGGATACGTCCTCGCCAAGCTTCTTTTTGTCCTTGTCGAGACCAAAATCCTTGCTCATGAGCCCTTCATTGTACAGCTTGTTCATAAATTGAAGGCCGTCCTTGAAGCCCGGCAAAAGAATAGGGTAGTCATTCGAGCCCAATTGCTGAATCAGCGTGTATTTCTCTTCGTCTGTAGTCGACTTGATGAACGACCAGAGCAGCGGCTCGTATTGCGCAGACGCAATCGTCATGCCGAGCGGAATCACTTGACCGCCGGTTTTGCCAGGATCTTTTTCCTTAAACGCTTTCAATACGTTGTAAAGCTCATCTGTCGTTTGCGGAACCGGCAAGCCCAGCGCATCCAGCCAATCCTGACGAATAAAGGATGCGTATTTACCAATATTGGAGCGTTTGGCCGGTATCGCGAATTGAACACCGTCAAACTTGCCGTAGTTCAATACTTCATCTCCGATAAATGCTTTAAGATTAGCGCCATGCTCATCCAGAAGCGGTCCTACATCGGTCAAGCCGCCCTGTTCCGCATAACGGTTGAATACGTTTGGATCATAACTAAATACGATATCCGGCACGTTTGTTCCGCTTGCCATCAATACGTTTAGCTTGGCCACTTCCTCAGAACGGGGAACCGGTACAAACTCAACATCAATATTATTTGGATCGCCGAAGTTTTCCTGAACATATTTCGTAAGGTAATTGTCTGTAATGGTTTGTCCTGCAGGCGCGTTGCCGCGGTCGAACACTTCAACCTTCAAGGTTACGCGTTTGGCCGGCTTCTCTCCGCCGCTGTTGGAGGAACCTGGCTCATTGCTGCTGCCGGAGTTCGAAGAACACGCGGTGAAAATCACTGCCGAGGCAAGCGCCATTGTAAGCACCATTCTTTTTTTGCCAAGAATTCCGGTTTTGCGTTTGTTTCCGTTCATTGTTCATGGCCCCTTTTCTTGTGTAATAATGGTTATCCGGGCGGGCAACCGATTCTCAGTTAGCATGTGCAGCGAGGTCATTTTCAATCGCCGCCGGGATGACCAAAGTATGTCACAGGAGTTTCAAACACGGCAATAAACTAGTTTCCAAACGATAAACCCGAGCTGTAAATTGGAATAATTTGGTCAAAGAAACTGAATTCGTAGACTAAACATTTTTCAAAAATCCGCGCCGTTACGCGGTTTTTCAGGCTTCATCTGCAGCTTCCGGTAATCTCCGGGCGTTACGCCGACGATGCGCTTGAACACCCTGCCGAATGTAATCGAATTGGCGTAGCCGACCTGCAAGGCGATCTGTTGGATCGTCTCCGCCGTATCGGCAAGCAGATGCTCGGCGCGCTCCATTCTCAATTGCACGATGAAATCGACAAACTTCATATTAAATTCTTCCTTGAACAAATAGCTTGCATATTTGCCGGAAACATGGAATCGATCGCTCAAATGCTTTAACGAAAGATCAGGATTTTCAAAGTTCTCCTCAATATAAGCACGCATCTCATTGATCATGGCGCGATGGTTTTTGGTCTCGCTATGGGCGACATAGGTCCGATAAATTTCCGTTAGACGCTCCATATAGAGCGACTTCAAGCCCTCAAGCGTCGATGCGGACTCGATCGCCGCTCGCCAGCCCTCCGATTCCTCGCCTTCAAAATGAGCGCTCAGCTCCTCGGACATACAGCCTACCTCGCCCGCAAGCATCTCTAGCGTCGTGTAAATCAGCATTCTAATTTCCGTATCGCTCAGCCGGTTCTCATGCATTTGCTCGAACAAGCGCTCCGCATTATCGCGCCACTGGCTGCTGACCAGCCTGAATTCCCGAATCAGCTCCGCGCCGGTCTGAACATATTTGTACCAATTCCGATGCCCCGACTCAGGCATGTCCTCGCTCATAATGACCGTTTGACTGCCCAGCGACATTTTGTGCTGCAGCGCCTGCAGTGCCGAAGCATAGGATTGTCCGATTTCCGTCCAGTTTCGTTTCACCGGTCCGACTCCGAACAGCAGCTGCATCCGCAAATGATCCTTGACCCAGTCCCCGCCTTTTTGAATGAATCCGCGTATTTGCTCCTTGGCCGGCACGTCGTCATCGCTAAAGCCTATAATAATGCCCATTCGGTTCTCCGATACCCATTCGACCAAACCGTACATCCCGTCCGCCTGAGCAAGCTCCTGCATGACATTCATGAGAGCAAACTTCAACGCATGCTGGTCTCCCGACGAAAAATCGCTGCGGAAATCGCCATAATGGCTAATCTCTGCAACGATAAACGACATTTTGGCAAAGCTTACGCCATCAGGCACCAGGCCAAGCTTCCACAACCGTCCTTCGACCTTGTCGAGGCGTTCGCCGTGTACAATGTCATGGAACAGCTGCCTGCGGTTGACGAGCAAATTCTCATGCCGCTGCTTGTCGTAATCCTCCGTTTTCTGAATCAGGTTCTCCAGCGTATGGTCGATAAGCGTCAGCTCGTCCACTTTCTTGCCAAACTCGTTGTTGCGGAGCGAGATTGACTCCACCCGGTTCATCATATGCCGGATCGGCTTGTAGTTCTTTCGCGTAATATAAAGAATATAGAGGGCGCCAAGGGCTACGATCAGTACAACGGCCGCGATCCACACGTACGAAATGACCGAAACCCACATGAACAGCCGCTCCCGTGCAACGCCGCTTTCAAAGGTCCATCCCAACAAGTCCATTTCAATCCGATTCAGCACCCGTGTATCCAGCTCTTCATGATTTTCCTTATGAAGCCCCTCGGTGGAGAAAAGCAATTCGCCCGAACGGTCGCTTACAATTAAAAAAGACAGCTCATTGTTGTTCATCGACCTCAGCATTTGCTCGACGGCATGCATATTTACGTTGATTACTACAAGCCCTTCCGTTCCGAACGGCAAGGGCTCGCGCTTGTACATGGAAATAATACGCTGCTCCTTATCGACCATAAATTCCCGATAGGTACGTATCGTTGACCAACCGTCATATTCAAGGTTAGCTAATGCATACTGAATAAATGCCTTATCGCCGAATGATTCCAAGCTTACCAAACCGCTGCGGCTCAACACCTTTTGGTCCTCGATGCGATATACGTACATGGAATCAATCAGGCTGTCGCTTGCGACAATTCCGCGCATGCTATCCACGACATCGAAGACAATCTGACTGTTATCGCTCTTCCCGACGTCAAGAAATTGACGGTATCGGGAGTTGTTTTGAATCTCCTCCAGCAGCTCCATCTCGATCGATTTAAGCGAACGAGTCAGTCGGTCCACTGTATAGTCGGTCGTAATCCGATCCGCTTTAACCGTTTCTTTATGGGAAACATCATTAAGCATGATGAATGAAATAAAAATGAGTATGGTGACCGTAAACAAAAAGATGGGGAAATAGGAGAAAAGCATGCGGCGATACCAATTATTTTTCAACGTTGTACCCCCTTATGTGAAAACGCTTCCCAATATTAGGGTAAGCGCTTAACCTCCTTTCTATTCTAGCGGATATTTTGCACCGTTTCAATGCCTAATATTCCTTCTTGTGGCAAAAAGACGAGCGCTCGCAACAAAACCGGATAACGCTGCGTTTAGTACGTATCCCACAAGCAAAGGAAGGAACGATACCCATGAAGCTTATCGCCAAAACATTAGCATATACGGGAATAGCCGCAACGCTGGGGCTTTCCTCCATTATTCATTCCCTCCCTGCGGAAGCGGCGGACGGCAAGAATGCGGTCACATTCCAAATCAATTCCACTGCCTACTCCGACGAGTCGGGCAACCATAAGCTTGCGGCGGCTCCCTATCTGTTGAACCGTACGACGATGGTGCCTGTCAGAGCGTTGGCGGAATCGATGGGGGCAACCGTCGCTTGGGACGGCACGCAAGGTGCGGTCACGGTGACTGGCGCGGCATTCGGGACGCTGACCCTTTCCGTCAACAGCTCTACCATTCTGAGCAACAAAGGATACAAGCAGGCGCTGCCTGAAAAAATAACGAACAAAGGCGGCACCATTTTCGTACCCGCCCGAGGAATTTCGACGGCTATGAAAGCAAGCGTCGCCTGGCATAACCCTACGCAATCGCTGACGATTACAGGCGATGCCCAGGCAGAAGAGGGAGCAGCCTACCATTATGATTTCGAGCAGGATTTGCAAGGGTGGACGGGTCATTTTGCAGATTTGCCTGTCGGGTACGAGGAAAGTATTTACGAGCTTGAATTTGCAAGAGGCATCGTGCCTGGGGATGCGGGGAGCGCGCCTAATTACGCGCTTAAGCTGAAAGGCATGAACCGCAGCGACGATTTATTTATGTTCATTCAACGAAAAATAGAAGGACTGCTGCCGAATACAACCTATGAAGCAAAGCTCAGCTTCGATATGTTTACGGAAGAATCGGGGCAGATGATAGGCATCGGGGGCTCGCCGGGCGAATCCGTTGTCATCAAGGCCGGCGTTGTCGGCAAGGAGCCGATTGTGGAGCAGGTCAAAGAAGGAGAAGACTCCTACTATCGCCTCAACCTCGATAAAGGCAACCAGCTGACCGAGGGCAAGGACGCCAAAATCGTCGGCAACATCGTCAAGCCCGACAGCGATAAAGAAGGCTTTCAGCGCGTTCCTCTCACCTATTCCGTAAAAGCGACAACGAACGCGAACGGCGAGCTGTTTGTGCTCATTGGCAGCGACTCGGGGTATGAAGGCTTGACCACCTTGTATTTTGACCATATCTCCTTGCAGCTCTCCCACTAATCGGCATATGCCGCAGCACTAAGCCTTCAAGAGAAGCCCTCGCACCTGTGACAGGACTTATCTCTTGAAGGCATCTCCGCTCAGCAGCCGGTTGGCCAGCCGAAACCGTTTCATCAGCTGTTCCCGCTGCCTCCACAACGCCTGCGCCTCCTTCACTCCGATTGCGCAAAAGCTGATCGTATCCCCAGGCTTCTTCTGTGCCGCATAGGACAGATCGACGCTGGCCGCCACGCCAATTTTCGGATACCCTCCTGTCACCTGACAGTCTGCCATCAATATAATCGGCTGTCCGTCAGGAGGAACCTGAATGGCTCCAGGGACGATGAAATCGGACAGCATCTCCCCTTTTTCCCGCCGCTCAAGCGGCCGCCCCATTAACCGATAGCCCATTCGATCGGATTGCGGCGTTACCTTGAAGACGCTTGAAGCCAGCATGTCCACCGCCTCTCCGAGGAAATATTCAGCCTGCGGACCGGGGATAAAACGAATCGGACGCGAGACGGCGTAATCCGGTATGTAGCGCGGGGGTATCCGGCGCCGAACGATGCCTCTCCCCAGCTTATGCGCCCGCCCGATCGGGAGCCTGTCTCCTGCGCGCAAGGCGCGGCCTTCCATGCCTCCGTATCCTCCGCGAATAAAAGTCGAGCGGCTGCCCATCACGATAGGCACATCAATTCCGCCTTGAACAGCCAGATAAGCCCGGCAGCCGCTAAGGCAGCCTCCAATGCTCAGCCTGCTGCCCGCCTCCACTAGAAAAGAGGTCCATGGTTCATGCCGTATGCCATCTATTTCAATAGAAGCAAGAGCTCCTGTCACAGCGACTACGGCGTCCGATGGGAATAATAGCTCGGGTCCGCTTAATGTTATTTCCAGGCCGGCAGCCTGCTCGTCGTTGCTTACAAGCACATTTGCCAGCCGCAGAGCAAGGCTGTCCATCGCTCCGGATGGAGAAACGCCAAGCGGCGCTTGCGCTCCTCGCCCGAGATCTTGGACGGTGGTCAATAGTCCGGGCCTCGTTACCTCGATATATGCTGCCATCGTTCATCCCACTCCTTCTGCCGGTCTTCATCCCAGCTCTGCGCCGCTTCTTCACCGATCGACACAAAATGCGCTGAATCACCGGCAGCGAGCAGCCCCGGCGGATCGCGGTAAGGATCAAAAAGAAGCATAGGCGTCCAGCCGAGCAAATGCCAGCCCCCCGGAGAATCTATTGTGTATACCGTAGCCAAGCGGTCCGCAATGGCGACCGTCCCGCGCGGAACATGCACGCGCGGACTGCTGCGCCTGGGAAGCGCCAGCCTGCTGTCAATCTCTCCGCAATAGGGAAGGCCGGCAATAAATCCAACCATGTGCACATGGTAGCTCCGCCCGGTCAAGAGCTCGACGGCCCGCTCGGGAGATAACCGCGATGCGGCGGCAACGTCCTCCAGATCCGGTCCACGCTCTCCTCCAAAGGCTACCGGGATATGAATAAGACGTCCATGGCTTTCGCCTGTACGATCAATAAGCGGCTCCAGTAGGCGTAAGCGCTCCACAAGCTCCTCGTATAGCAGAATCGCCGGGTCATATTTCAGCGCAAGCGTATGGAAGGTCACGATGGTCTGCAGCACACCGGGCACGCAATGCTTTCGGATCAAGTCCGCAAAAGCGTGAATGTGCCGGTTCGCCTCCACCGAAATAACGGGTTCAAATTGAATGCTAAGCGTATGGTCCCCTAACGGAGCATAGGAGATTGGCATTTGGATCACCTCACTTTTTACAGCCATTTCATTTTTATTTTACTGCAATTTTACCGTGCTTTGATAGGGTAGCGATAGACTTGTCGATTCATGGCGAAAAACATGGATTTATGCGCTGCTGTTAAGCCGTGCAGCAAGGCTTAAAAGGACAGGTTGCGGAAGACAACAAAATTGAGGCAGAGGTGAAGGAGAGAGGTTGGAATGCACTCGGAAAGGCTCTACCGATTAAAAAGATGGGTATGCGGATGGCTTGTCGTCTCTTTGCTTGTATCGCTCTATCCGGCTAATGTCAGCGCGAGCTCTGCAGCCGTGCAGGAAGCCGGGCTTGCTGTGGCCCTGGCAGAGGCGCTTGGAGAAAATGAACCCGTCCCGACCGCAGCAGCTGCGACGGGAACAGCCCTGCCTGTCGACATCAAGGGCACATGGGCGCAAAAGCAAATTGAAAGCTGGATCGACAAGGGCTTTGTCTCCGGTTTCCCGGACGGCACGTTCAAGCCTGGCAGCAAGGTAAGCCGCGCAGAGCTGGCAGCCATTATCAACCGCGCATTCGGCTTCACCGAGCAAGCGTCGGCATCCTTTAAGGACGTACCGGCGGCGAAGTGGTACGCAGCGGATGTAGCGCGGGCCCAAGCGGCAGGCTACATGAAGGGCGGCGGAGATGGAACGTTCCGTCCCGATGCAAGCGTCACCCGCCAGGAGGCGGCGGTTGTGCTGGCCAAGCTGCTGAAGCTGGACACAAGCAGCTCCGCAGAGGCGGGAAAATTCGCGGACTCGGGCAGCATAGCCGCCTGGAGTCTTGGCTCCATTAGCGCAAGCGTTAGTGCCGGCTTGGTTAAAGGCTACACAGACAATACCTTTAAACCAGCGCAGGCGCTTACCCGCGCCGAGACGGTAGTGCTGCTGGACCGCGCCCACAAGCAGGCCAACGGCGGCACGGATACAGCCAACCTGCCCGCTTCGCTGGACAAGGCTGGTACATATGGGCCTGAGCACGGTACAGCGACGCATGCCGGCGATCTGACCATCGACGCCGCTGACGTGACGCTGCGCAATGTGGTCATAACGGGCAACCTTGTGCTGGGCGAAGCAATCGGAGAAGGCGATGCAACGCTTGACCGCGTCACTGTTCTTGGTACGACCACCGTCAAGGGAGGCGGGGAGAACAGCGTTCATCTTCTGGATTCAAAGCTGACGAGAGTTGTCATTACCAAGGTTGACGGGCAGGTGCGCGTCATTGTCGAAGGCTCGACCGCTGTCGACCAGGTGACCGTATCCTCCGGCGCTACGCTACAGGTAGCTGGAGGCAGCGGCGCAAGCTTCGGTACAGTCGAAGTATCCACCACGGGAGAGGTCACGCTGAACGGCAACTTTCCGAATGTGGTGCTGGTGGCCCCTGCGGACCTCAAAGTAACCGGCGGCAGTCTGGACAATCTGACGTTGACCGATTTGGCCGCGGGAGCCAAGGTGGAAGTAGCAGGGGACTCCAAGGTATCGAACCTGAACGCCGGCTCCGCAGCCACAATCAGCGGGACAGGGCAAATCGTAAATGCGACCGTTACGGCGGCGGGCGTTTCCATTGCACAGACACCGGACAAGGTCGCCATATTGCAGGGCGTAACCGCCGAAGTCGGGGGCAAAAGCGTGCAAGGCGGCACGGCAACGCCGGCTCCAGGCACTTCCAATCCCGGACCAACCGTTACGAGCGTTTCGGTATCGGTATCCAGCCCTTCCACAGCCGGATTGACGATTTCGCTCGTTCCCGCGCTGCCGGGGCTCACGGAGGACAATATCGTTCTGACAAGCTCGGGCGGAACGCCCGTATTCAATGCGAATCTGCAGACGAGCGATAATGGATCAACCTACCAATACTCGGGTATTTTCCGGGGCGGCGACACCTATACGCTGTCGGTTGCCAAATCAGGCTACGGCTTCGGAGCAAGCAAATCGGTTGCCATCCCCGATTTGACTGCATTTATTGGCGCCATATTAACGCCGGACGGCAAGAAGCTCACGCTGCTCTTCACGAAGGAGCTGGCAAGCTTGCCGATAGCGCCAGCGGGCTTCTCCGTCACCTCCGGCGGCGCACCGGTCAGAATCGTTTCTGCCGAGAAGGTTAGCGCTACTCGCGCCACTCTCACATTGGAGAAGGAAGTGACGGTGGACTCCCTGCAATTGTCTTATACGCCGGGAACGGTAACCTCAGTCGACAGCAAGCCGCTCATAGCGTTCAAGACGAACGATGTGCTCGATGGCACCTCGCAGGTCGGCGGCGTCAACTACAGCAAGATGGAAGAGAAAACCGTGTCGGAAGCGGCGGCGGCGCTTATAGATCGCTTCCCTGAGCTGGGCGACTCTCAAGAAGGCGCGAAGCAGATCGGCGCCTCCTTGCTGGATGGCGGCTACAGCGGAGTCGAGGTGGCTGGTCTGCTGCATGCCGAATTTCAGATGTATGAGGACGGAATCGCCTTCTTTCTGATCGAACAAGGCTTTGGCGTCACCAATGTGCTCATTACGCTTCAGGAAGCGGGCATTATGGAACTGAAATCCATCGGCAAAGCAATGCGATCAATTGGCATTAGCGCCAAGGATTTGTTCACAGCGATGAAGTTTAGCGGATATGATCTGGAGGCGGCTTATAGCGCCTCTGACTATTATTTTGACACAACCGAAAGATACGGTGCTCTGCGCGCGGTATTCGGCTTGTCAGAGGAGGAGCTCGCCACCTTCCTCAAGGAGAAGGAGGTATCCTCCCGGGCAGCGGCTGCGGCGCTGATGAGCAGCAAGGCGAGTACAACCAACTCGATCATAGGGGCTCTTTACAGGGCCAAGTACACGGAAGATCAGATCGCAGAAATATTGAAGGCAGCCGATTTGTTCAATGTCAATGCCTTCCGCGCGACCACACTGCTGTTTAATGCCGGCTTCGACATGGATGCGGCCGCCAACATTATGAAAAGCTACTACCATGCCAGCGCAGGGGAAATCGCTTCGGCATTAAAGCAGCAGCAGTTGAGCATAGCCGATATCATCGGAGCCCTCGGCAAGGGCACGCTCGGCTTTACGCAAGCGGAGCGCTGGAACGGCCTTCGTTCGGCTTTCACAATCAAGGAAATTGTACAGCAGTACCGCACATGGCAATGGAAGGCTTCCGATCTGGTTGGGCAATTGGCAGCTGCCGGCTTCCCTGTAGAGGAGGTAGAGGATGCCATTGCGCTTTCCTATGGAGAAACCATCAGCATGTTTCTGGACAAATCGATTCCCGACCTGCTATGGGACAACTTCTCGCTTGCCGAGGTAGCAGCAGGCATGAGGCGATCCGGCGACAGCTCGCGCAAGGTCGGAGCGCTGCTGGAGTCCAAGGGCTACAAGAAAGTGTTTGAAACTCCTGCAGGCGAGGACACCGTTGTGGATATGCTGGTGAAGGCGGGCTTCGAGCCAGTCGGAATTACCCAGTATTTGCGTCCGCTCAGCAGCAGAGATCTAATCACGATCAGTGAAATGAACAGCGTCATCCTTCAATTGAAGGACGCTGGCTATACGCCGGAGCAATTGGGCGATGTTTCATGGAAAATGGTGGAGCTTTCAACCGTGCGAGGCCAGGGCAACCGCGGAATCGTTAATTTCATGTTCGAAATGCAGGATCTTACAACAAATGACGGACGAACGCTGACAAAGCTAAGTCCGGCGGACATTGTCCGTGTAATCGCCGCCAATGGCGTAACGGTGAAAGAGATGCACACGCACTTGAAGCAGCGCTTTACGAACGCTCAAATCGCAGGAATGCTGAAGGAGGCGTTCTCCCTCACGCCCGCCGAGCTGATGTATGTCATCGCTAACTCAGACGGCGGTTACTGTACGGGCACATGCCCGATTAATGAGACTACGTCAATCATCAAAAGCTTGTACAGCGATTTAACCTTTGACCAGGCGGCCAAGGTGCTGTACGCGTCCGGCATAGCGGCCTACCAGAATCTGAACACGCTGGTTTCCGGTATTGAGGTGCGCTATGGCGCGAGTTCAAATCTCGTGCCGACGTTCAGAGAGCTTGGCATGAAGCTGAGTCAGATCGTAAGCCTTAATTCGTACAGAAACCGCTCCGTTTCGTTCTGGAAAAGCAACGGCTATACGGCTGCCGAGGTTTATCTCATTCTGGACGGGCAAGACTCCAGAGCGCGGCTGAGCAATTTGAAATCGGCAGGCTACAGCCTGCACGAGATTATGCTGGCTGCGCAGCAGCATTTCAACACGCAGGCGCTGGTCATGCAAGCCTTGCAGGAGAATAATCTGTTCCCTGCCCTGGATGTGGCAAGCGTCGCCGAAGAGGTGTACGGCCAGAGTCCCAAACAGGCGATGGCCTCGCTGATGAAAAACAGCCAGAACAGCTCGGCCTCGGCTACGACCGGCGTGCTTAGAGACGTTTACCAGGTCAACGATCCGATTGAGGCTGCCGGACTGCTGAAGGATGTCGGATATTCGCGCGATGAAACGCTGACGGGAATCTTCAATGTGTACAGCTCAGGCAACGCTTTTGTCGCAGGGACCTATACGACGCTCAAGGCGGTCATTGCCCAGCATTATCCTGATGTATCCGATGCCATGGGGGTAAGCCTGCGAGTTACAGGCGGGGACAATGCGCTCAAGGGCGCCAATATTCTGAAGACACTCGACTACACGCTCAATCAGATCGTTGCCGCGCTGAAGGAGCAATACACTCTTGATGGCGGGGCTGCGCTCAATTTGCTGATCGGGCAAGGCTTCGGCAAGCCAATCGACATTCTGAACACTGTATCGGCCGTCTACAATGTGGAAGCCCTCTCCTTCGTTGCCGCACAAGAAAAGGCTAAAGGCAAGGATGCCTATATGACACGATCCTTATTCAAAAGCCAATATGGCTACACGGATGAGATCGTCATTGCGCAGGCGCTCTCGCAGGGCGGCTACTCGAAGGAGCAAGTGCTGGCCGCGATGTTCAATCAGACCGGCGATCGGCATCAGCTTGTGCCGGAGGTAATGAAGCAGGTTTACGGCGAAACCGACTTTGCGGCGATCACCACCGCGCTTCGCAATCTCGGCGAAACGACCTATAGCATTTACGAGGGGCTGCGAAGCGTCTTCCCGAATGCAAGCCGCGGCGATATCATTACGGGTCTCCATCAAGGCGGACTCGACGGCTACCATATTTATCGAACCGTCATTAGACATGCAAGCAAGGATGCCAAGGATGCATCGACAATCGGCATATTGCGCAGCATTCTTGGTATTGATGCCAAGGACACAATGGACATTCTGCAATTCTGGGGCTACTCGCTGAAGGACAGATTTCTGGAAGCGCGAAACCTGGGCTATTCCTTCGATGAGCTGGGAGAAGCATTGGCCAAAAGCGGCGAGACTCCGCTCCAGATAGCCCGAATGCTTGGGCAGCTGCAGCAATACGGCATGGTCGAGGTTGGGCGAATCATCTACCAAATGAGCCCCAGCTATGAGATGCTTGCGCTGTACCTGTACGCAGCCGGCTGGTTTGATCCCGCACAGCTTGCAAACGCCCTATTGGCCGTAGGCTGCGATCCGGAAGATATTGTTACCGTCATTAAGCTGATGGTAACCGAGCATTTGATTGACATGGTTATGCTCGAGGTGGTTATAGTTCCCATCCCACAATGGACCTCAACCTATATGGGCTCGCGTCTTTCCGTAACCGATATGTCTCTGGACGATATGGCTAGAAGCTTTATTAAATCCTATGAGAAAGGCATATATAATCGCACCGATCTTTACTGGGGCATGCGAGCGGTTCGACATATTGCGCTTGATTTCATGAAGGATGACCTTCCGTCAGACGCCTGGAATTTCTTGTTTGGGCGCAGCGACGGCATACCGTTCATGGTTCTGAAGGAAGCCGGCCTAGGCTCGCACGCAGCCGCACATATCATGAGGGATCTGGGCATTCAATGGCAGCCCGCCATTATGTTCCTCGTGCAGGCAGGCTACAGCTCGGGCGATATCGCCTCGGCGCTCTATGACCGCTATTTCTATGACATACTGGAAACAGCCGTCGATATTATATCTACTATTGCGCAAGTCAACGGCAGCTTTAGCGCAATCAAGACATTTATCAAGTACGCCTCCATAATTGCTTACAACATCGCTATGAAAAACTATCATAGCGATCTGGGCGGCAATCCGGATGATGTACGCAACAGTCGTGCTGCGCCAGCCGCTGCCTGAGAATCTATACCTTTGCAATGAGGCTATACCAGGCTGTGCATGTCATACAGGCAAAGATGGACTGCAATGATCATCTGTCCTTCGTATGGCGCAAATAAAATATAAGCTATGTTATGGTTCCATCCTCACAAGCGTGTAGAGAGGGGGGCTAGCCCCCTACCTCTCACACCACCGTACTATTCCGTGTATGGCGGTTCAATCGCCTTCACTATTACGGGCGTACCAATAAGAAAAGCCGTCCTCTAAGTGCAATGTCATTAAGTTAGACTCAGAGACTAGATCATGTATAGAAAATGAATCCGAAACGGCATGGGAAAAACTCCTATGCCGTTTGTTTTTTTGTGCAATGAATAAAAACGGGTAAAGCAAACAAGCGGATGGAAAATCCGCTTAAAAAAATGTTCATAGGAACCGAATTATGCTACTCTGTAAACGAAGCTAACTGCAGATTTGTAACGAGTTT